>CAVTUV010000005.1:0-575222 GCA_963737995.1 uncultured Verrucomicrobiae bacterium | reverse complement strand
TGATTGCCGGCACTGAGCCCGTGCGTGCTCCGGGCTTCACACCCGTCACCTCGTCCATGGATGTCGCACGCCCCGATCTGGCCCGGAAGAAAAAGAAGCGGCGACTGATCATCTGGGGCAGCGTGGTGCTCGGCATCATCCTCATCAGCGTGCTTGTGATCGCGGCTCAAACCGGCCGCGATCAGTGTCGATCGCGCCGCCGTCTGGGTCGACACCGTGAAACGCGGCCCGATGCTGCGCCAGGTGCGCGGCCTCGGCACCCTCGTGCCGGAAGACATTCGCTGGATCGCGACGAACAAGGAAGGCCGGGTGGAAAAAATCGTCGTCAGGCCGGGGGCGCACGTGAAGCCCGATACGGTCATTCTCGAACTCTCCAGCCCCGACCTCGAACAGACCGCGCTCGATGCCGAGTCGCAGGCCAAGGCGGCGGAAGCGGAGCTGACCACCTTGCGCGCCAACCTCCAGCGCGAACTTCTCAATCAGGAATCCACCACCGCCCAGGTCCATTCGGAATATTTGCAGGCAAAAATGGAAGCCGAGACGAACGACAATTTGAACAAGAACGGCCTCATCGCCGAGCTCGCCTACAAGACCTCGATTATCAAGCGCGACGAACTCGAGAATCGCGATAAGATCGAGCAGAAACGGCTCCAGTTTGCCCAGGATTCGATCGATCCGCAGATCGCGGCCAAGCAGGCCACGGTCGACCAGCTCAAAGCTTCGGCCGAACTCAAGGCGCGCGACGTCGAAGCGCTCCACGTCAAGGCCGGCATGACCGGTGTGCTGCAGCAACTTCCGGTCGAAGTCGGTCAGCGCGTCACGCCGGGAACCAATCTCGCCCGCGTCGCCGATCCCAAGAAACTAAAGGCCCAGATCAAGATCGCCGAGACCCAGGCGAAGGACATTCAGATCAATCAGCCGGCTTCGATCGATACCCGCAACGGGATCGTTGCCGGCCACGTCATCCGCGTCGACCCCGCGGTCGAGCAAGGCACCGTCACGGTCGACGTCGCCCTTGACGGCGCCCTCCCGAAAGGCGCCCGGCCCGACCTGAGCGTCGACGGCACGATCGAGCTCGAACGACTCGACAACGTCCTCTATGTCGGCCGCCCGGCCTTTGCCCAGGACGGCGCGACCGTCGGCGTCTTCAAACTTGACCGGCGATCGGCGAAGCCGTCCGCACTCCGGTACATTTCGGCCGCAGCTCGGTCAACACCATCGAAATCCTCGACGGCCTGAAGGAAGGCGACCAGGTCATTCTCTCCGACACCAGCGCCTACGACTCACACGACCGCATTCAGCTTCAATCTGAATGCCTAATTGCCACCTGCCTCAATCCACACCACCACAGCATGACAAAACGGAACAACCACACCCTGATTCACCTCGACGGCGTCACCAAAGTCTTCCTCACTGATGAAGTCGAAACCCACGCGCTTTCGGGCATTCACCTCGACATTCGCACCGGCGAATACGTCTCCATCGCCGGCCCGTCCGGCTGTGGAAAATCGACCCTGCTCTCGATCCTCGGCCTGCTCGACACGCCGTCGGACGGCAGCTACTCGCTCAAGGGCGGCGAGGTCGCGAACCTCTCCTTCCCCGAGCGCGCCCGCATCCGCAATCGCGAGATCGGTTTCATTTTCCAAAGCTTCAATCTCATCGGCGACCTGACCGTTTACGAAAACGTCGAGCTGCCCCTGACCTATCGCGGGATGGCATCGAGCGAACGCAAAGGTTTTCGTCAACGAAGCGCTCGAGCGCGTCGGCATGGCCCATCGCGCGAAACATTTGCCGAGCCAGCTCTCCGGCGGTCAACAGCAGCGCGTCGCGGTCGCGCGCGCCCTCGCCGGCAAGCCCGCCATCCTCCTGGCCGACGAACCGACCGGCAACCTCGATTCGCGCAACGGCGAAGCGGTCATGGATCTGCTCAAGGAACTGCACGCCGGCGGCGCGACCATCTGCATGGTGACGCACGACCAGCGTTTCGCCCAGCACGCCGATCGCACCATCCACCTGTTCGACGGCCGGGTCGTCGAGGACAAAATCGCCGCCTAACGAGGAGCCGAGAAAATGCGCTTGAACGATCTCAACGACGGATCGATCAAGACGCTCCTCATCCTCGTTCTCCTCATCGCGAACATTGCCGTCGCGCTCCTCACGCATCGCGCGCTGCCGCAGTCCCCGGGGAGCGGTCGCCGCGGCGGACCTGATTTTGGCGACCCGCCAATGACAGGCTTTCGGCTCGGCCCGACGAAGACAAAGTCCGCGATGGCGGGTCGCCATCGTCCGCACGCGAGTCGCGTGCGCTTCCCGGACAGCCGCAATCTAACCGTCTTAAAATTTCATGCTCCAGGAAATCCGCCTCGCGCTTCGGCTGCTGATCAAGAATCCGCTCTTCACTCTCGTCGGGATTCTTACTCTCGCTCTCGGCATCGGCGCGACGACCGCGGTTTTCACCCTCGTCAACGCGCTCCTCATCAAGCCGCTGCCCTATGAAGATCCAGCCCGGCTTGTCCTCCTTTTCGAGCATTTCAAAGATCAGCATCTCGACGCCATCCCGGTCTCGCCGCCGGAGTTCCTCGATTACAAATCCCAGCTCAAAAGCTTCGACAAACTCGCCGCTTTTAACACTGCGACCTTCAATCTCTCCGAAGGCGAATTGCCCGAGCGCGTCTTCGGCGCGATCGTTTCGGCCGATCTCTTTCCATTGTTAGGCGTGCAGCCCATTCGCGGCCGCACTTTTCGCCCGGAAGAATGCGCCGCCGGGCGCGACGACGTCATCGTGATCAGCGAGCGGCTCTGGCGCCGCAAATTCGATCGCGACCCGCGCGTCCTCGGGAGCAAGATCATCGCGGACGGCAAGCTCTTTCACCGTCGTCGGCATCATGCCGTCGAGCTTTGAGTTCCCGCTCCCGCTCTTCAACATCACCGGCGCGCAATTCGGCGAGCAGGCCGACATCTGGCAGCCGCTCGGCTTCACCGATGAGGAAATGAAGGAGCGCGGCTCGCGCAGCTATGGCGTGATCGGTCGTCTCGCGCCCGGCGTTTCCACGCAACAGGCCCAGGCCGAAATCGAGACCGTCGTTAGGGGAATGCGGCAACGATTCAAGGACAATTATCCGCAGACCGAAAGTTTCGGCGCCACGCTTTATCCGCTCAAGGAACAGGTCATCGGCGGGATGAAACCGCTCCTCCTCATTCTCTCCGGCGCGGTCGGGCTCGTCCTCCTCATCGCCTGCGCCAATCTCGCGACCATGTTGCTCGCCCGCGCCACGGCGCGCGAAAGGGAGATGGCCATTCGCGTCGCGGTCGGCGCGAGTCGCGCGCGCCTGCTCCGCCAGAGCCTGACGGAAAGTGTCGTGCTCGCGATCTTCGGCGGCGCCGCCGGCACCGTCCTCGCCATCTGGGCGATCGACCTCGTCAAATCGATCGGCACTCAAACCATCCCGCGACTCGGCGAAGTCCGGATCGATTCGACGGTTCTGCTCGTCACCCTCGTCGTCGCGATCGGTACCGGTCTCATCTTCGGCCTCGTCCCCGGTCTGGCCAGCGGCCGGCCCGACCTGACCGAATCGCTCAAGGAAGGCGGGCGCGGTTCCACCAGCGGCCGACGCCACAACCGGCTGCGCAACACACTCGTCGTGGCCGAGGTCGCGCTCGCGCTCGTCCTCCTCACCGGCGCCGGGCTCGCTCCTCAAAAGTTTCGTTAGGCTGCAAAACGTCAACCCGGGCTTCAATCCCAAGAACGTTCTCACCGCCGAAATTTCACTCCCCACGCTGCGTTATCCCGATAACCAATCCCAAGTCAATTTCTTCTCCGAGCTGACCCGCCGGATCGAGCGCCTGCCGGGCGTCAAGCACGCCGGCCTAACGACCATCTTGCCGATGAGCGGGATCAACAGTGATTGCTCTTTCCGGATCGAAGGCCGCCCGAGCGACGACGCGCACCCCATGCCGGATGAGGAAGTTCGGCTCGTCTCGGCCGATTATTTTCGCACCCTGGAGATGCCTTTGTTGAAGGGCCGCTTCTTCAACGCCGCCGACAAACTCGATTCGCCGCCGGTCGTCATCATCAATCAGGCGCTCGCGCAGCGCTACTGGCCTAACGAGGAGGCGGTCGGGAAACGCATTCGCCTTCCGTTGTCGGAGAAACCAGTCTGGGCCGCGATCGTCGGCATCGTCGGGGATGTGCATCATCGCGGGCTCGATCAACCGGTAAAACCGGAATTTTACGTCTCGCTTTCCCAGTTCCCGTATGTCGCGGCCATCCTCGCCGTGCGCAGCACGCAGGATCCGGTCGGCCTAACGAGTGCGATTCGGCACGAAATGCAGGCGATTGATCCCGCCCAGCCGATCGCGCATGTCCGCACCCTCGAGCAGGTGATCGCGGATTCGGTCGCGCCGCGCCGCCTTTCCGTAGTGCTCCTAACCATTTTCGCGGGCCTCGCGCTCGCCCTCGCCTCGATCGGGATCTACGGCGTGATGTCGTTTCTGGTCGTGCAACGGACGCACGAGATCGGGGTCCGCATGGCGCTCGGCGCGCAGCGTTCGGACGTGCTCCGGCTCATCATCTCGCATGCCGTCGCCCTCATCGGCACGGGAGCAATTCTCGGGTTGGTGGCGGCGTTCTTCTCCACTTCGCTCCTGCGCTCCGTGCTCTACGAAGTCGAGCGCGCTCGATCTGCCGACGTTTCTTCTCGTCACCTTCACCCTCGCGCTGGTGGCGTTGCTCGCGAGTTACATCCCCGCCCGGCGCGCCACTCGCGCGGATCCGATGGTAGCGCTGGGGAGAGGATAGTGAGCCACGGATGAACACGGATTTTCACGGATTAAAGGCAGACCAGCGCCCTCTCCAATCTGTGTTTAATCCGTGTTCATCCGTGGCGAAAAAAACAATTCCAATCTAGCCATGACAACCGGACCACTCATCAAGCTCAATCAGATCGAACGTTCCTATCCGTTAGGCAAACAGCAGTTCACCTACGTTCTGCGCGAGATCAATCTCGAGGTCGAGGAAGGCGATTTCGTTTCTGTGATGGGACCTTCCGGGGCCGGGAAATCGACCCTCCTGCACTTGTTAGGCATGCACGACTTCGGCTGGACGGGGGAATATTATCTCGACGAAACCGCCGTCCATCGCCTCAAGCCGAAAGAGCGCACCACCCTGCGCAACGAGCAGATCGGTTTCGTTTTCCAGAACTACAATCTGCTCGACGACCTGACCGTTTACGAAAACCTCGACATTCCCCTTTCCTACCGGCGTTACAGCAAATCGGAGCGAACCGCGCTCGTCGCCGATACCCTCGACCGTTTCTCAATCGTCGGAAAAAAAGATCTCTACCCGCGCCAGCTCTCCGGCGGTCAGCAGCAGCTTGTCAGCATCGCGCGCGCGATCATTGCCAAGCCGAAACTGATCCTCGCCGACGAGCCCACCGGCAACCTCCACTCCAGCCAGGCAGACGAAATCATGCAGCTCTTTAAACGCCTCAACTCCGAAGGCACCTCCATCATCCAGGTCACCCATTCGGAAACCAACGCCGCTTTCGGCAACCGCGTCATCCAGCTCCGCGACGGCTGGATCGTGAAATGAGAAAAAGCTCGCGACCGCAATACCGGAGCACAGGCAGCTTGCCTGTGAAGGAGCGCGGGCGGCTCGCCCGCAGCAGACTCCGAAGCAGGCGAGACGCCTGCTTTCCCCACCGGCAAGCTGCCTGTGCTCCGGCCTAACACTTTAACCAAACCTAACAGTCCAATGAAAATACTGCTCACTGCCCTTACATTCGTTAGCCTCGGCGTCTTCGACGTCACCGCCGCCACCGAGGAAAACATTCACGAAACCCGCCCCGCCAAACCGGGCGGCAAACTGGTTGTCGATGTCGACTTCGGCTCGATCGATCTCGCCCCCGGCGATAACGACAAAGTCGTAATCGACGCGCATCGCAAAATCGAAGCCTCCTCCAAGGCCAACGAGGAGGAATACCTCCGGTCGGTCCCGGTCAGGATCACGACCGAGGGCGACAGCGTCATCGTTCGCGCCATTCATAAACACGAGTCGTTAGGCTCACAAATCTGGAAAATGCTCGGGCATCACCGCACCGAAGCGCGCTACACCGTGCGCGTGCCGGCCAGCTTCAGCGCCAATCTCGATACGTCCGGGGGCGACATTTCCGCTCACGGTCTGACCGGCGCGATTAAGGCCGACACCAGCGGCGGCGATCTTAATTTCGCACAAATCCACGGCGACCTGCACGCCGACACGAGCGGGGGCGACGTCACCGCGAAGGATTGCGACGGGGCCGCTAAACTCGACACGAGCGGCGGCCGGATCGAAGTCACAGGCGGCCGCGGCAAACTCAACGCCGACACCTCGGGCGGTCCGATCACTGTCCTGAATCGCGTCGGCGACACCAAAGTCGAGAGCAGCGGCGGCAAACTTCGCCTCGGCAACATCAGTGGAAAGTTGAGCGCTGAAACCGCCGGCGGATCCGTTTCCGCCATTCTTTCTTCGCCCGTGATCGGCGACGTGCGCCTGGAAACCTCGGGCGGGAGCATCGCGGTTGTGACCCCGCCGAATGCGGCCCTCACGATCGACGCCGAGACCAGTGCCGGGAGCGTGCACAGCGATTTGCCGATCTCACGCATCAGCGCCGATAGCGATTCGCTCAAGGGCACCATGAACGGCGGCGGCACCAAACTCGTCCTGCGCAGCAGCGCCGGCTCGATCGAGATCGTTTCCGCCGCCAAACAAACCGCGCAACAATAGAATTCGCCTAACGAGAGTAAGACCATGTTGACTGACCTTCGCTACGCCCTGCGCCAGCTGCGCCAAGCGCCGGCGTTCACGGTCACTGCGCTGGCCACGGTCGCGCTCTGTCTCGGGGCAAATCTGGCGATTTTCGCGGTGATTGATTCCGTCCTGCTTCGTCCCCTGCCTTTTCCGCAGGCCGCGCAGTTGGTTGCGATCTTCAACACCTATCCGAAAGCGGGCGTCGATAACGACGGTTCCTCCTACACAAACTACTACGAACGACGCGGCCACATTCCGGCCTTCTCGAGTCTTTCCATTTACCGCGAGCGCGGCGAAGCCGTCGGCGATCCGGGTTCGATCGAGCAGATCGGAGTCATGCGCATCTCACCGGAGTTTTTCGCCGCTCTCGGAGTGAGCCTGGCCTTGGGTCGCAGCTTCACCGAAGAGGAAGCGGCGGTCGCGGAAAACAACGGCGTCGTCATCCTGACCGACGCTTATTGGCGTCAGCGTCTCGCCGCCGATCCAAACATTCTTGGCCGCGACATCCTCATCAATGCCATCCCCAGAAAGGTGGTCGGCGTGTTGCCGCCTGATTTCCGCTTCCTCTCCTCGGAAGCGCGGCTTTTTCTGCCGATCAGAACGCGGCCCGAGGATCGCGCGCCGAGCCAGCGTCATTCCGGCGGCGGCGAGACGCACATGATCGCTCGTCTGCAGCCAGGTGCGACCATCGCCGAGGCGCAAGCACAGATCGATGCGCACAACAGCGCGGTCGAGCGTGATGATCCGCAGGCGAAAATGATGGCCGAGGCCGGGTTCCGCTCGCCGGTGGTTTCGCTCCACGCGGATCACGTGCGGTCGATTCGGCCGACGCTTTTATTGCTGCAGGCTGGCGTATTTTTTCTCCTGCTCATCGGCGCGGTCAATCTCGTCAATCTCCTCCTCATCCGGGCGAGCGATCGATCGAAAGAAATGGCGATCCGGCAATCGATGGGCGCGAGCCGCTGGCATGTCGTTAGGCAGGTCGTGACTGAGACCGTTCTCCTCACTGCGACCGGGGGATCGCTCGGGGTTGTGGTGGGCGCTTGGGGAACTCAGTTACTCCAGGCCCTGGGCGCGGCTCGTCTGCCACTCGGCGCGCAGATCGTCTTTGATGGCTGGCTCGCGTTGATCGGCCTCGCCGCCGCGGTGATTCTGGGGATCGTGATCGCGGCGCCGATCGCCTGGTTTAATCTCCGCAGTCATCTGGCGAATGCGCTGCAATCGGAATCGCGCAGCGGCACGATCAACCGCGCGACGCAACGCCTTCGTCACGGCTTCATCATCGCGCAGATCGCGCTCGCTTTTGTTTTGCTCGCGGGTGCGGCGCTCCTCGGGCTGAGCCTGAAAAAGGTGATGGCGGTCTCTCCTGGCTTCCGCGCCGAGCATGTTCTCACCGGCGAGTGCACCGTCTCATGGCAACTTGAGTCGAAACGAATCGGCATCATCGATCGCTTGTTGGAATCCATCCACCAGCAACCCGGAATCATCTCTGCCGGAACGATAACGAATATTCCGCTGAGCGGCGACAACGGCAAAACCGCGTTTACGCCAAAAGGCTATGTGCCGCCGCCAGGGCAATCACTGCACGGTCATTATTCCTATGGCGTGAGCGGCGATTATTTCTCCGCTCTTGGCATTCCGTTACGTGCAGGGCGGTTTTTGACCTCCGCGGATTCGCACCGCGCCGAACGGGTCTGTGTCGTGGACGAAGATTTTTCTCGGCGTTACTGGCCCGATGGGGGCGCGCTCGGTCAACAAGTGTCTCGTCCCGGTTTTGAAGACACCGGAAAAAGCGAAGTCGAGAAGGAGAACCTCTTCACCATTGTCGGCGTTGTCGGCACCGTAAAACAAGCCGGGCTGACGGAAGCGCAGGGGCAGGGAGCGGTTTACCTGCCTTACGCTTATCGCGACAACGCGAGTATCTTCGTCGTCGCGCGCACGAGACAGCGGCCGGAAGCCTTCGCCGAGACGCTCCGAAAACTGGTGCGCGCAGCGGATCCCGAGCTTGCCTTCGATAACATCCGCTCGATGGATACGCTAGTCGCGGAGAGCCTGGTCGCGCGGCGCTCGCCGGCGCTGCTCGCGGGAATCTTCGCCGGTGTCGCGCTGCTTTTGGCGGCCATCGGCACTTACGGGGTTTTGAGTTACGCGGTCGCGCAACGCCAGCGCGAAATCGGCATTCGCATGGCGCTCGGCGCGCAAAGGCAGCAGATCGGCGCGCAATTTCTCGCGATCGGCTTGCGTTTAATCGCCGGTGGCACGGCCTTGGGAGTTGTCGGTGGATGGCTCGCGGGTCGGGCCATGCAAAGCGTGCTCTTCGACACGCCCGGAATTCATCTCACCACTTTCCTGGGGAGCGCGGCCGTCCTGGGCACGGTCTCGTTAGTCGCCTGTTTCATCCCCGCGCTCCGTGCCACCAAAGTTGACCCGGCCACGGCCTTGCGAGCCGAATAACCCGCGCCTTATGAACGATCTCCGCTTTGCCTTTCGTCAACTGCTCAAGAATCCCGGTTTCGCCGCTGTCGCGATCCTGACCCTCGCTCTCGGGATCGGCGCCTGCACCGCGATCTTCTCGGTGGTGAACGGCGTCCTCCTCCGGCCGCTCGATTACCCGCAGCCCGACCGGATCGTCGTCATTCACGAAACCAATCTGCCGCAGTTTCCTGAATTCTCGGTCTCGCCGCCGAACTATCTCGATTGGGTCAAACAGACGAAGTCCTATTCCTTTCTCGCTGCCTTCGGCGGGATGCAGGTCAACTTCACCGGTGACGGCGAACCGCAGCAGCTCGTTGGCGCCAAGGCGACGGCGCATTATTTCGATGTCTACGGAATCAAGCCAGTGCTTGGGCGTTTTTTCGCGCCGGAAGAAGACGCCCCTGGAAAGAATCATGTCGTCGTCCTGAGCCACCCATTCTGGCAACGTGTCTTTGGCGGCGCCGGCAATGTCATTGGGCGCGTCATCCAACTCAATGGCGAATCCTACACCGTCGTCGGCGTTGCTCCGCCCGGTTTTCGCTCAGGAAAAAAAGATCGATATCTGGGTGCCGATGGGCTTCAAACCCGACGAGACCGCGAACGATGACGCGCGGAGCGCATTATCTGGGCGTAGTCGGCCGCTTGCGGCCGGGCGTGACCGTCGCACAGGCCCGGGCCGAGTTGAATTACTCGCCGCCGCAGCTCGCCCGCCAATATCCCGATTCGAACAAAGGCTGGGGCGTCGCGATGACGCCGATGCTCGACTACGCCGTCCGCGATGTGCGCACCGTCCTTTACACCTTGCTCGGCGCGGTCGGCTGCGTCCTCCTCATCGCCTGCGCGAACATCGCCAATTTGCTCCTCGCCCGCGCGACCGCGCGGCATCGGGAGATTTCGATTCGCACCGCGCTGGGGGCGAGTCGTTTTCGCCTCGTTAGGCAACTGCTCACCGAAAGTGTGCTCCTCGCGCCTCGCCGGCGGCGTCGCCGGACTTCTTCTCGCGCGCTGGGGTCTCGATCTGCCCTCTCGCCCTCGCTCCGACCACTCTTCCCCGCACCAGCGACATTCATCTCGACACCGGCGTTCTTTTCTTTTCCCTCGCTCTCAGCGTCCTGACCGGCGTGGTTTTCGGCATCGCGCCCGCGCTCCTCGCGGCCCATACCGACATGAATGAATGCCTCAAGCAAGGCGCGCGCGGATCAACCGACGCGCGCGGTCGTCTGCGCGGCGCGCTCGTTGTGATTGAGGTCGCGTTTGCGCTCGTCCTCCTCGGCGGCGCCGGCCTGCTCGCGCGCAGTTTCATGCAGCTCACCCATGTCGATCCCGGTTTCATCCCGGAACACGCCACCGTTCTGCGGCTGTCGTTGCCCGAGAAAAAATATGAAAAGCCGGCACAACAGAATGCCTTCGCCGACGCCCTCCTCGAACGGCTGCGCGCGCTTGCCCGGCGTGCAGGCGGCGGGGCTCACTCATGCCCTGCCGTTGATCGGCGATTGGGTGCTCGGTTTTAAGATCGAGGGCCGCCCGGAGGTTCGCGCCGAGCGATATGCCGAGCACAAATTACTACTCCGTCTCGCCCGATTTTTTCCGCGCCATGGGCATCCGGCTGGTTCGCGGCCGCCTCTTCACTCCGCATGACGATGCGCGCGCCGCCGCGCGTCGCCGTCATCAACGAAACTCTCGCGCGGCAATTTTTCCCTAACGAGGACCCCCTCGGCAAGCGGATCCTCGTCACGCAGGGTGCCGATGTCTGGCGGCAGATCGTCGGCATCGTCGCCGACACCAAACAGTATGGCGTCGACAAGCCAACCACGAGCCAGACCTACGAGCCATTCGCGCAAAACCCGTTTGATTCGCTCAACGTCGTCTTGCGCACGACCGGGTCGTCCGCGGCCCTCGCCGGCGCGTTGCGGCCGGCCGTTTATGCGGTGGACAAAGATCAACCGGTCGGCACGATCCGCCCGCTCGAAGAAATCCTTGGCGATACAATTGCGAAGCAGCGTTTCGCGATGCTGCTCCTCGTCGTTTTCTCGTTTGTCGCGCTGATCATCGCAGCGGTCGGCATCTACGGCGTCATGGCCTACAGCGTCGTGCAACGGACGGGCGAGTTCGGAATCCGGATGGCGCTGGGCGCGCAGCGCAGCGACGTGCTGCGCCTTGTTCTCGCGCACGCCGGCAAGCTCGTCGGCGTCGGTCTCCTCCTTGGCCTCGGCGCGACCCTCGCCACCTCGCGCGTCATCGGCTCAATGCTCTTCCAGACCAACGCCCACGATCCGCTGACTTTCGCCCTAACGACGCTCTTACTCGCCGCGGTCGCTCTCGCCGCCTGCCTGCTGCCCGCGCGCCGCGCTACGCGCGTCAACCCGATTGAGGCATTACGAACGGAATGAAGATGGAAGGAGACGCGCGATGAGAGTGAGCCGGGGAGCGTCAATTTTACCGCTGGGTAGCGCACGCGTCTCGCGTGCTGGTCGCGGTGTTTCACCGCGACGAACTTTCTGGAAACGCTACGCGCGGAAAGGGACGGGGTTTCAGAAAAGTTCGTCGCCGCGAGGACGCGTCGACCAGGTTGCCCCGGCGACCGTTACCCAGCCAGAGGCCGCCGCGCCGACTCCATCGTCCGCCTAACGAATCTCCAGTGACCCGATGTTAACCGATCTTCGCTACGCCATTCGAATGCTGCTGAAATCCCCCGGCTTCAGCTTCGTCGCGATCGCGACCCTCGCGCTCGGGATCGGCGCGAACACCGCGATTTTTTCGGTCGTGCAGAGCAGTCTCCTGCGTTCGTTACCTTTTCAGCAGGCGGATCGTCTCGTTAGGCTGTACCAGCTCGCGGGCGAAAGTGGCGACCGCAGTGACCAAGTTGAACCTCGCTCCGGCGGTCTGGCAGCAGTGGCGCGAAAACAGCGGCCAGATTTTCGAAGGAATCGGCGCCGCCACGGGGGCCAGCCTGACTTTGGATGCCAGCGCCACGCAGCCGGCGCGCAACATTCCTGCCGCGTTGATCAGCGCGAACTTTCTCGATGTCACGGGCCTGCCGCCGGCGCTCGGTCGCAATTTTATTCCGGCGGAAGATCAGCCCGGCGCCGGGCGGGTCGTGATTGTCGGTTACGATTTCTGGCAGGAAAATCTGGGTGGACAAAAAAACGCCCTCGGGAAAACCGTTCGTCTCGACGGGATGCCCTACACCGTCATCGGCGTCATGCCGAAAACTTTCCGGCATCCTTATCACGCGCAGGTTTGGCTGCCGCTGCGTCTTGATACTGCGTCCGCCCGGGCCCGTCGCCACTATCTCTACGGCGTGGCGCGGTTGCAGCCCGGGATCAGTGTCGCGCAGGCCGAGGCGGCGACCGAGCGGATGTGCGCCGCGATTAACCGCAACGCGCCCGATCCCGCGAATCCGACGCAAGCCGCGCTGGTTCCGTTACGGGACAGCTTCATTCTCGATCTGCGGCCGAAATTGCTCATCATCGCCGGGGCAGCGCTCTGCGCGCTGCTCGTGGCCGCCGCGAATTTTGCCGGACTCCTGCTCTCGCGCGCCGTCCAGCGCGGCGGGGAAATGGCGCTGCGCGCCGCCCTCGGTGCGACCCGCGGCCAGCTCGTTAGGCAAGGTCTCCTCCAATCGCTGGTTCTGACGGCGGCCGGAACGGTTTGCGGTTTGCTCGTCGCCGGCTGGCTCACGCCTATTCTGGTCGCGCTCAGTCCGGAAGGCGCCGATAGCACTGGAAGCGCGATTCGGGAATTCGATTACGCCGTCCGTCTCGACTGGCCGGTCTTCGCGTTCGCGGCCGGCACGATGATTGTCGTCGGCCTCGGCGTCGGGCTTTTTCCCGCCTGGCGCGCCTCCCGCGCCGATCTCCGCGGCGCGATCGGCGACACTGCGCGCGGCGCGACGCTCGATGGCGGCACGCGCCGCTGGCTGAGCGGACTCATCGTGGTCGAAATCGCGATCGCCGCGGTGCTGCTCGTCGGCGGCCTTTCGCTAACCCAGTATTTCCGGGAGATCGTCAGGCAACCGTGGGGCTTCAAGACCGATCATCGGCTCGTCTTTAGCGCGATGTTCGCGGACCGGATTTTTCCCACGCCGGAAGCGCGGCTGCGCGCGATCGACCGGACCCTGGATGAATTGCGCGCGCTCCCCGGAATCCATTCCGCGTCGGTGACCGCGCCCCCGCCGACGGACGCATCCTGGGACACGATCCCGTGCGTACCGGAGGGAAGTCATCCGCCGGGAGCGAGCGGAGTTTATTTTGCCTACCTCCGGGCGATCGGGCCCGGCTATTTCGCGACGATGGGGCAGCGCCTCTTGCGCGGCCGCGAGTTCAATGAGGCGGATCACGCAGAGGCGTTTCCAGTCTGCCTCGTTAACGAATCCTTCGCGCGCCGTTTTTGGCCTAACGAGGATCCAATCGGAAAACGCGTCAAGGAAGGCCGGCTCGACGGGGCACGCCCCTGGGCGACGGTCGTCGGCGTGACCAGTGACACCAAGGCGATCGCCGACTCGCGTGACGGCGAAGTTGTCGGCACCGTCTATTTTTCCCTGCCCCAAGCGGTCGCGTCCGGCTTTGACGAAATGACCTTTGTCCTCGAGACCGCCGCCTCTCCGCTCGCTAGCGCGTCGGCGGTGCGCGCCGCACTGGCGCGCGCCGATCACCGCATTGCCGCCTACAACGTGACGTCGCTGGAAGACGCGGCCGCGGATTCGTGGGTAACGGAACGCTTTCTTTTTCTTCTGGTTTCGCTCTTCGGCGCGCTCGGGCTGATCCTTGCGGGCGTCGGAGTTTACGGACTGCTCGCCTTGCAAGTCGCGCGCCGCACGCGCGAATTCGGTGTGCGCGTCGCCCTCGGCGCCACCGGAGGGACCCTCGTCCGGCTGGTCGCCGCGCAAGGGGCGCGTCTGCTCACTTTCGGGTTTCTGGCTGGAACGCTGGGGGCGTGGGCCGGCGTGCGCATCCTGCAACACGAATGGCCGGGCGTACCCGCCGGGGATCCCTTGATCTGGCTGGGGGCGGCCGTTGTCTTGTCGTTAGGCGTAGCTCTCGCCTCCGTCGTGCCGGCGCGCCGGGCCGGGCGGGTCGATCCCGTAGTCGCTCTCCGGACCGAATGAAAACAAGACCGCACGAGTTTGAAGAACCGCGCAAGCTCGCCACGGGACGAGGCCGTCCGACTGGCGGGCTGGAAGCTCGCGCTATCTTTTCGTTTTCGCCTAACGACACCGCCAATCAATCTCGCGAGCTGGAAGCTTGCGCTACCAACTCATGAACGATTTTCGTTTCGCCATTCGCCAACTCTTCAAGTCGCCCGGCTTCACTTTGCTCGCTGTTATCACGCTCGCGCTCGGGATTGGGGTGAACACCGCCATCTTCAGTTTGATCCACGACCTCTTCCTCCGCGGCCTCACTTTCCAGGATCCGAATCGGCTCGTCATTATCGAGGCGGAAGCGAAAGAGCGAAATCTCGAGCACCTCCCGATGTCGGTCCCGCGCTTCTGGCATTTCCGCGACTCGCAAACCGTTTTCTCGAGCCTCGTCGGCCGACACCGGCGCGACCTACATCATGACCGGGACGGGCGAACCGGTGCAGACGTTTGGCGCCAACGTGACCGCCAATTACATGCAGACGCTCGGCATCCGTCCGCTCCTCGGACGGCTTTTTCGCCCGGAGGAAGAAGGGAAAGTGGATGTCGCGCTCGTGACCGATGCCTTCTGGCACCAGCGCCTTGGCTCCGATCCGCAGGTGCTCGGGCGCAGCCTGACCTTGAACGGCGTGCCGACCACAATCGTGGGCGTGATCGCGAAACCGCCGGTGGCGTGGTGGGGGCCGAACGCGGAAATCTTCACGACCAAGCCGTTCGAATTACAGGGCGTGACGCACGAACGAATCATGCGCGGGGTGAGTTACATGCGGGTGGTGGCGCGGTTGAAACCTGGCCTAACGATGGAGCAGGCGCGCGCCGCCATGCCCGTGCTCGCGCAAAGTTATCGCGCGCAATGGCCCGACAATGCGGATAATTCCTGGGCGCCGGTGCTCGTGACTGCGATGCAAAACGCGGTCGGCAACCTGCGCGATCCATTCCTTCTTCTTCTCGCCGCGGTTGCGGCCGTGCTTCTCATCGCCTGCAGCAACGTGGCCAATCTCCTCCTCGTCCGTTTCAGCGGACGGCGGCGCGAGATTTCGCTGCGCATGGCGCTGGGCGCTTCCCGCAGCGGCGTCGTTAGGCTATTTGTCTTCGAAAGCACACTCATCAGCCTGCTCGCCGGCGCGGTCGGGATCGCGCTCGCGCTCTGGCTCGTCTCGGCCGTGCCCGCGCTCGCAGCCGACAATCTGCCGGTCGAGAAAGGCGTCAGCCTCAATCCTTCGGTTCTCTTCTTTACGATCGCGCTCGCGCTCTTCACCGGTCTCGCCATGGGGCTCTACCCGGCCTGGCAAAGTTCGCACGCCGATCTCGTCGATGGCTTGAAAGAGGGCGGCCGCTCGGTCAGCGGGAGCCAGGGACAGCAGCGTTTTCGGCGCGGTCTGGTCGCGGCGCAGGTCGGGCTTTCCGTCGTGCTCCTGGCGGGCGCGACCCTCCTCATCGCCAGCTTCGTCCGCCTCAGTCATCAGGAAGCCGGCTTCCGTCCGGAAAAATTATGGACCGCAGTGGTCGGTTTGCCTGCGGCCCGCTACGCGGATACGGGCGCGGTCGCGCGTTTCGTAGAACGTTTCCAGGCGGAGCTAAAAAACACGCCCGGTCTCGAGGCCGCGGCGGTGACCGATGGATTGCCATTGAGCGGCTCCTCCAGCGCGTCGCCCTATGCGCGCGTGGAAGGGAATCCCCTCCCCCTCAACCAGCGGCCTCTCGGCCTAACGAGATCGATCTCGCCCGGACTCCTGCAAACGCTCAGCATCCCACTCCTTGCCGGGCGTGATTTCACCGAAGGCGATGGAGTCGACAAGCCGCTCGTCGTTATCCTGAGCAAGTCGACCGCGCAACGTCTTTTCCCTAACGAAAACCCACTCGGGAAGCGGATGTGGTTCGGGACGGACAACAACACCGGTCTCCAGGCGGAAGTCATCGGTGTGGTGGGCGATGTCCGCTCGTTGCAGCTCGAGAAAAAGAACGACGTCGAATTTTATCGGCCCTTCGCCCAGCGCACCTCGCCCTTCTTCTGGGTGGTGGTGCGGAGCGGCACGAAGGTCGAGCCAACGACGCGGCTGGTGAAACAGGCGCTGAGCAAAATCGATTCCGGCATTCCCATCATCCAGCCCAACAGCATGGATGAGATCGTCGCCCAGTCGTTAGGCCAGCGCCGCCTCACGATGGCGTTGCTCGGCGGCTTCGCCGCCATCGCGCTCCTCCTCGCAATGGTAGGCATCTACGGCGCGGTAGCCTACACGGTCGAGCAACGGACGGGCGAGATCGGCGTGCGCATGGCGCTCGGTGCGCAAACCAGGGACGTCCTGCGGCTGGTCGTCAGGCAAGGCATGAGCCCGGTGCTCATCGGACTCGGCGCCGGTCTGGCCGCGGCGGCTGCGCTTGGTCGCCTGCTCACGACACAGCTCTACGAAGTTTCTTCCACTAACCCATTCTTTCTCGCCGGCACGGCCGCGCTCCTGGCCGTGGTCGGCCTCTGCGCCTGTCTTATTCCCGCGCGGCGCGCCACGCTCGTCAACCCCATCGAAGCCCTTCGCAATGAATGAGCCGCGCATTTCTCTGGGGAGCGCACGCGACTCGCGTGCCCTTTCCGGCGACTCGCCGGAAAAATACGGGCTGTCGCGCGGTTTCCATTGGCTGCGCGGCGAGTCGCCGAGCAGAGCACTCGGGTCGCGTGCGCTCCCCGGAAACAGCCGTCGCTCCGCTTCGAGAATCCCAAGCCTAACGAATCCATAAGAAACTCATGCTAACCGATCTCCGCTACGCCCTCCGCCAGCTTCTCAAGTCGCCCGGCTTCACCATTGTCGCCGTTCTCACCCTCGCCCTCGGAATCGGCGCCAACACCGCCATCTTCAGCGTCGTCAACGCTGTCCTGCTCAAGCCGCTCCCGTTTCCGGCGCCGCAACAGTTACTCGCCGTCGGGATGACCAATACCAATGAAAGCAACCCGCGCGATCAGCTCGGTTCGCTTTCCTATGCCGACTATTTCGATTTTCGAAAACAGAACCGCACTCTCGCGAACCTCGCCATTTATCGCGAGCAGAAGGTCGCCTTCAACGACGCCAACGGCGCCCAAAGCCTCGTCGGCGTGAAGTGCAGCGGCGATTTCTTCGATGTGCTCGGGACCAAGCCGATCATGGGGCGCGGCTTTACCCGCGCGGATGAAGCCGCGGGCGGCGGACCGGGCGGATACAAAGTCATCCTGAGCCATGATTTTTGGCAGCGCCAATTCGGCGGCGAGAAAAATGCTCTCGGCCGCCGTATCGAGCTCGATCGGCGGCCCTACACTGTCATCGGCGTCATGCCGGCCCATTTTCAATTCCCGATCCAGACTGATCCGGTCGAGTTTTACGTTACGATCGCGGAGGACGCGTCGAGCAGCGACGGAGGGAAGCCGGTGACGGAAGAGCGCGGCAACCATTCGCTCGAGTCGATCGCGCGGTTCAAGCCTGGCCTAACGATGGCGCAGGCGCAGGCCGATCTTTCCACCATCGCGGCGCGTCTCGCGAAACAATATCCCGACACCAACACCTCCTTCGGCGCGCTCGTCAAACCGTTGCGCGAAGACTTGGTCGGCGATGTGCGGACCGCCCTTTACGTCTTGTTCGGCGCAGTCATCTGTGTGCTCCTGATCGCGAACGCGAACGTCGCCAACCTCCTCCTCGCGCGCGCCTCGGTGCGCGGAAAAGAGATCGCGCTCCGCGCCGCGCTCGGCGCGAGCCGCGCGCCGCATCGTTAGGCAATTGCTCACCGAAAGTGTGCTTCTCTCCGCGCTCGGCGGCTCTTGCGGATTGCTCCTCGCGGAATGGGGCACGGCGGCGCTGATCAAAGCCGTCCCGCAAAACATTCCGCGGATCGGCGACATTCAACTCGACGGCGCCGTCCTCGCCTTCACCCTCCTCGTCTCGCTCGCGACCGGCGTCATCTTCGGCCTCGGTCCCGGCCTGGCAGGCGTCGCACGTCGATCTCAACAGCTCGCTCAAAAGCGGCATGCGCGCCGGCAGCGACAGCGGCACACAAAGGCCGCTTCCGCAACGGCCTCGTGATGGCCGAAGTCGCGCTCGCGCTCGTCCTGCTCATTTCCGCCGGGCTGCTCATCCAGAGTTTCGCGCGGCTCGGCCAGGTGCCGACCGGCCTGCGACCGGACCGATCTCCTGACCGCGCGCATCGGCCTGCCCGATTCGGCTTATCCGAAGAACGAAAACATCATCGCGTTTCTTCGCAAATGCTGATGCCGAAAATTCGCGCTCTTCCCGGCGTGGACTCGGCGAGCACGATCATGCCGCTGCCGCTCAGCTCGAGCAATATGGTGACCGATTTCGACATCGCCGAGCATCCGCTCCCGGAAGGGCAACGACCGGCCGCGCCGGCACGGATTATCGGCACGGACTATTTCAAGACGGTCGGGGTTCCAGTTCGGCAAGGGCGGACCTTCGACGAGCACGACACCTTTAATTCCGCGCCCGTCGTGATCGTGAACGAACTCTTCGCGAGCAAGTTTTTCCCGGGACAAAACGCGATCGGCAAACGGATCACGCCCGGTTTCAGCGCCGGCGCGGCCCGATGACAAGCCGATGGTGCGCGAGATCATCGGCGTAGTCGGCAACGTGAAACATCGTTCGCTCCGCAATGACGACACGCCGGAGATGTATCTGCCACAGACGCAGATCCCGTTTAAGTCCTGACGCTGGTGGTGCGAACGCGGGTAGCGAATCCGGCGAGCCTGACTGCCGCGGTCCGCACGCAGGTCGCGGCGGTCGATCCAGATATTCCCCTAACGAGTGTAAGAGTGTTTGAAGAATACATCTCGCGGTCGCTCGCCCGGCCGCGCTTCAACGCGCTCCTTCTTTCCATCTTCGCCGGGACCGCGCTCCTCCTCACCGCGATCGGGATTTACGGCGTGATGGCTTACTCGGTCGTGCAACGGACGAACGAGATCGGCATTCGCATGGCGCTGGGAGCAGCGCAGTCCTCCATCTTCCGGCTCATTGTCGGCCAGGCGATGACGCTGGTCGGCGATCAGCGTCGTCGTCGGATTGCTCGGCGCCTTCGCCGCCACGCGCTTGCTGAACAGCCTCCTCTTCGGAGTGGGCGCGTGGCGACCCGATCACCTTTAGCGTGATCGTCCTGCTCATTTCGGCGGTCGCTTTTCTCGCCGCCTGGCTGCCCGCGCGGCGCGCACGCGGGTCGATCCGATCGTCGCTCTCCGCACCGAGTAACTACTCGTTAGACCAAAATGCTCACCGATATTCGCTACGGCCTGCGCCAACTGATCAAACATCCCGGTTTCACTTTCGTTGCCGTGCTGACGCTCGCGCTCGGCATTGGCGCGAACACGGCGATTTTCAGTGTGGTTAATGCGTTGCTGCTGAAACCGCTGCCATTTCCGCAGCCGCAGGAACTGGTCGCGTTCGGTTCCGTGAACACGCGCCAGAAAGACAAGACCGAGCTGAATTTGATTTCGTATCCCGACTTCTTCGATTTCCGCGAACAGAACCGAACCATGGCGAATATCGCGGTTTATTACGATCGCGCTTTCGCCCTAACGAGTGAACAGGAAGCAGTCAGTCTGCCTGGGATAAAATCGAGTGCTGAATTTTTTGATGTGCTCGGGATCAAACCAATCATCGGCCACGCCTTCGTCCGCGCCGATGAACAGGCGGGCGGCGGCCCGGGCGGATTTAAGATCATCATCAGTCACGATTTTTGGCAGGAACATTTTGGCGACGATCCCAAGGTAATTGGGCGCACGATCGAATTGGACCGGCGATCTTACACAATCGTCGGCGTGATGCCGGCGCGTTTTCAATATCCGATCCAATCCGACCCGATCGCTTTTTACACGACCCTCGCTGATGAAGCGTCGACGACCGACGGGACAAAACCGGAAACCGAGAATCGCAGCCTACACAGCCTGCAGGCCATTGGCCGGTTGAAAGCTGGTATGACAGTTGAGCAAGCGCAGGCCGATTTTTCTACGATCGCGGCCAATCTGGAGAAACAATATCGCGACACGAATTCCGATTACGGCGTCGGCTTCAAACCGTTGCGCGAAGAATTGATCGGCGATGTGCGCACGGCGCTCTATGTCTTGTTCGGCGCGGTCCTGTGCGTTTTGCTGATCGCGAATGCCAATTTCGTGAATCTTCTGCTGGCGCGCGCTTCCGTGCGCGGAAAAGAAATCGCCTTGCGCGCCGCGCTAGGCGCGAGCCGTGCGCGCATCATTCGCCAGTTGCTCACGGAAAGTTTGTTGCTCGCGGCGTTGGGCGGCCTGCTCGGTTTGCTGGTCGCGCAATGGGGCATGTCCGCGCTCATCAGAACCATCCCCAAAAATATTCCGCGCGCCAGCACGATCGAACTCGATGGCGTCGTGCTCATGTTCACGCTTTTGGTCTCGTTAGGCACGGGCGTCATCTTCGGTCTCGTGCCGGCGTGGCAGGCTTCGCGGGTCGATCTGAACACTTCGCTGAAATCGGGCACGCGCACCGGCGGGGGTGGTGAGCGAAAAGGCCGTTTGCGCAACGCGCTTGTCATGGCGGAAGTCGCGCTCGCGCTCGTGCTGCTGATTTGCGCAGGGCTGTTGATTCAAAGTTTCACCCGGCTCGGTCATGTACCGACAGGCGTAAACCCGGAACGTTTGCTGACTGCGCGTTTACGATTGCCCGACACGGCTTATCCGAAAAACGAAAACATCACCAGGTTTTACGATCAATTTTTGCAGCGTGTGCGCACGCTACCCGGAGTGGAAGCGGCCAGCGTGATCGTTCCGCTGCCGCTAAGTGGCAGCAGCTTTACGACCGATTTCGACATCGAAGATCATCCGTTGCCGGCAGCTCAACGCCCAACCGAGCCGATCCGAATAATCGGCACCGATTATTTCGCGGCGATGGGCATTCCGATTCGGCAAGGCCGCGTCTTCAACGAAACCGATCGCATGGACTCGCTGCCAGTGGTGATTGTGAACCAGCGTTTCGCGGCCAAATATTTCCCCGGACAAAACGTCGTCGGCAAACGGATCAACCCAGACTTCAGAGCTGACGACAACGCTTCGAAGGTGCGCGAGATCATCGGCGTGGTCGGAAACGTCAAGCACCTGTCGCTGGCCAATGACGACTCACCGGAGATGTATTTGCCGCGCACGCAAATCCCCCGCAACACCATGTCGCTGGCCATTCGGACGAGTGTTTCGAATCCGGCCGGCCTAACGAATTCGGTTCGCAAGGAACTGAGCGGGCTCGATTCATCGATTCCCCTAACCAATGTTCGCGTCTTCGACGATTACATCAGCCGCTCGCTCGCGCGGCCTCGCTTCAACGCCCTCCTTCTTTCCATCTTTGCCGGGACCGCGCTTCTCCTGACCGCGATCGGGATTTACGGAGTGATGGCTTACTCGGTCGCGCAGCGCACGAACGAGATCGGAATCCGGATTGCGCTCGGCGCGGCTCAGTCCTCCATCTTTCGCCTCATCGTCGGCCAGGCCATGGCCCTGGTTGGAATCAGCATCGGGGTCGGCTTGATCGGCGCGTTCGCGGCCACCCGTCTGCTCAACAGCCTCCTCTTCGGAGTGGGCGCGTGGGACCCGATCACTTTCAGCGCCATCGTCCTGCTCATCGCGGGAGTCGCGTTCCTTGCCGCCTGGCTGCCGGCGCGCCGCGCCGCCCGGGTTGATCCCATTATTGCGCTGCGCACGGAATGAAATTCCTGCCTAACGATCAATGGCCGCTGCACCGGATGCGGCCGGCCTCGGCGCCGGGTAGCGCACGCGTCTCGCGTGCTGGTCGCGGTGTGTCACCGCGACGAACTTTCTCTCAACTCTGCTGTGTCCGAAAAACTACGTTTCCCGAAAAGTTCGCGACGGCGGAACGCCGTCGCCAGCACGCGAGACGCGTGCGCTACCCGGAAGAAGACACCCCCTAACGAGGATAGCATATGCTGAACGACCTCTTCTTCGCTCTTCGTCAACTGCGGAAATCCCCCGGGTTTACGATCGTCGCGCTCGCGACCCTGGCCCTCGGCATCGGCGCCAATACCGCCATCTTCAGCGTGGTCAACGCGGTCCTCCTGCGGCCGCTGCCGTTTCCGAAACCCGCGCAGCTCGTGGCCGTTTGGGAAACCAATCCACAAGCCGCCCAGCCGGCTCAAAACCGAAACGAAGTCGCGGTCGGCAACTTCCTCGACTGGCGCGCGCAGATGACTGTGTTCTCCGGACTCTCCGCCTTCTACTATTCCAGCCTCAATCTCACCGGAACGAACGAGCCGGCGAGAATCCAGGGCGCCTCCGTCACGAGTGATCTCTGCCAAACCCTCGGCGCGCAGCCGGCGCTTGGCCGCGCCTTTACCGCCGAAGAAGGAAAAGTCGGCGGCCCGCCCGTGGCGATGATCAGCCATGGATTGTGGCAACGCCGCTTCGGATCGGACCCGACCATCGTGGGAAAAAGCGTCCTCTTCAGCGGCAACCCAACCACCGTGATCGGTGTGCTGCCGCGGGATTTTGAGCTGCAATTTCCGACCAATATGCAGGTCGACGTTTGGATACCGCTTCGGATCGACGCGGAGACAGCCGCGAATCGCAAATCTCATTACCTCTATGTCGTGGGTCGGCTCAAAGACGGCGTCTCCATCCCGGAAGCGCAAACCGCCTTGAGCGGGATCGCGGCGCAACTGCAAACATGTTATCCGGAGACCAACGCCGGCTGGGGCGCGAAAGTTATTTCACTCCATCAACAGATCGTCGGAGACGTGCAGCGCTATCTTTATGTTCTCTTCGGGGCGGTCGGCTTCGTCCTCCTCATCGCGTGCCTGAACGTGGCCAATCTCCTCCTCGTCCGCGCCGTCGCGCGGCAGCGTGAGATCGCGCTCCGGATTGCGCTGGGAGCAAATCGCGCGCGTCTGATTCGTCAGTTTCTCAGCGAAAGCATCCTGCTTTCTCTGCTTGGCGGTTCGTTAGGCTTGCTGCTGGCTTACTGGAGCGTGGACGTTTTGGTGGCGCTGAGTCCGCCGGGAATTCCGGATATCCGCCACGTCGGATTCCAGGCTCCCGTCCTGAGTTGGACCTTGCTCATCTGTCTCGCTACCGGCGTCTTGATGGGCCTTGTCCCGGCGTGGCAATCGACCCGGCCGAACATTGGCGAAACCTTGAAGGAGAGTGGCGGACGCAGCGTGCAGGGCGGCGGACATCGCAGCCTCCACTTCTTCGTGATGGGTGAAATCGCGCTCGCCCTGGCTCTGCTCGTGGGCGCCGGTCTCATGCTTCGCACGGTCGCTCGTTTGCAGCAGGTCAATCCCGGCTTCGACGCGAAGAACGTGGTCACGATGAACATCTCGCTGCCGCGGCAGAAATATCCGACCGGCACGGAAACGAATCGTTTCTTCGAACAACTTCTGGCGCAGGTGCGAGCGTTGCCGGGAATCAAATCGGTCGGCGGTGTTGATCCGTTACCGTTGAGCAATAGCAACGGCACGACCGGATTCGTGATTGAAGGCGGGGAACTGCTCGCGAGCGCGAACCGACCAGAAGTCGAACAGCGCACCGTGATCGGAAGTTACTTCGCCGCCATGGGCATTCCCGTTTTGCAGGGACGCGTATTCTCCGAACAAGATCGCGCCAACACGCCCAAGGGCGTGGTCGTCAATGAGGCGTTCGCCCATAGCTATTGGCCTAACGGCGACGTCATCGGGAAGCGCCTCGGCTTCGACGACGGTCCGAAGCAGGATTGGTGGGAAATTATCGGTGTCATCGGCAACGTGAAGCACACCCGCCTCGAGATCGAAGCGAAGCTGGAAGTTTATTTCACCGCCGCGCAAGCGCCGACCAGCTTTCATCACCCTCGTTGCCCGAACTTCATCTGATCCCGCGCAGATGATCGCGCCGCTCCGACGCCAAATCCTCGCGATCGATCCCGACCAGCCCGTCTTCGACATCACGACAATGGAACAGCGGGTCAGCGCGGCACTCGCGCAAAGCCGCTTCGTCATGTTGCTCCTGAGTATCTTCGCGGCGGTGGCGGCGCTGCTCGCCGCGATCGGGATCTACGGCGTGATGGTTTATATCGTCGCGCAAGGCACGCGCGAGATCGGCATTCGCATGGCCCTCGGCGCGCAGCGGACCGACATGCTCCGCATGGTCCTGCGGCAAAGCCTGCGCGTGTTGCTGGCCGGTCTCGCGCTGGGGCTCCTCGCTGCCTTCGCCGCCTCGCGCCTGCTCGCGAGTCTGCTTTACGGCGTGGGTGCGAACGATCTCTCCACTTACGCCAGCGTCGTCTTCTTGTTAGGCGGAACCGCCTTGTTCGCTTGTTACCTTCCGGCGCGTCGCGCCAGTAAAGTCGATCCGATGGTCGCCCTTCGTTATGAATAGAACTGCCTAACGATATGTTTAAGCGATTTTCGCTGCGCCCTTGTTCTCCGCCTCGTCGTCGGCCAGGGACTGACTCTGGCCCTCGCTGGTGTGGGAGCCGGAATATGTCTCTCGCTCGCAGTCACGCGGCCTCTCGCCGGGTTGCTTTACGGCGTCTCGCCGACCGATCCCGCCACCTTCGCGGCGCTCGCCGCCCTTCTTATCGCGGTCGCGCTGGCTGCCTGTCCATTCCAGCTCGTCGCGCCACCGAAGTCGATCCGATGGTCGCTCTTCGTAGAAACTGACTAACGAACAAAAGAACCCTATTATGAACGATTTCTTCTTCGCCCTTCGCCAGCTGCGCAAATCACCTGGCTTCACTTTCGTTGCCGTGCTCACGCTCGCGCTCGGGATCGGCGCGAACACCGCCATCTTCAGCGTAATTTACGCGGTCCTGCTGCAGCCGTTGCCTTATCCGAAGGCCGAACGGCTAACGATTCTAACAGAGACCGACGCAAACCAGCCGCAAATTTCGGTTTCGTTTCCGGATTATATCGATTGGAAACGCGATAACACTACCTTCGATGAGATCGCGATCTCGCGACGCGAATCCTTCAATTTGAGCGGCCTCCAGGGCCGCGCGCCGGAACAAATCAGCGGCGCGATCGTGACCGCCAACTTTTTCAAGGTCATCGGACTAAAGCCGCAGCTCGGGCGTGTCTTTACGGCAGAGGAAGATCGGGTCGGCGGTCCGTTGCTGGCGGTGATTAGCGATCGGTTCTGGGAGCGGACTTTTGGGCGCGATCCCAACGTCCTCGGCCGCTCGGTGAATTTCGGCAATCAGCCCTACATCGTCATTGGAGTGATGCCACCGGAGATGTTTTCGCCGCGTACGGTGGAAGTGTGGTTCCCGCTCATGCGGCGCACGGACAATCTTGACTGGCAAACGCGCGACAACCATCCGGGGTTATTCGGATGGGCTCGTCTGAAAAACGGTGTCACGATCGAGCAGGCGCTGGCCGACCTGAAGCAGATCAACGCGCGACTCGCGAAACAGTATCCGGATTCTAACGCCGGCGTCAGTGTGACGGTGACTCCGCTGCTGGAAAATCAGGTGGGCGATTACCGCGGCAGTCTCTCCTTATTGTTAGGCGCGGTGGCGCTCGTCCTCCTCATCGCCTGTGCGAATCTGGCGAATCTGCTGGCCGCACGGGGCGCGGCCCGGGCGCGCGAATTCGCCATTCGCGCGGCAGTGGGGGCATCGCGCTGGCAGATCATTCGCCAGCTCTTGATCGAGAGTTGCTGCTCGCCCTTTGTCGGCGGTTCGCTCGGGCTGGGTTTCGCAGCGTGGGGCCGTGATTTCTTGTGGCACTTTCACCGCCGGGCGTTCCGCGCTTTCAAGATTTGTCGCTTAATGGGTGGGTGCTGATTTTACGCTCACACTCTCCTTTGGCAGCAGTTTTCTCTTCGGTCTCTGGCCCGCGTGGCATACCTCGCGCACCGACATTCAACTCGCCTTGAAATCCGGCGGACACGGGAGCTCGGAAGCTCCCGGTGCGCGCCGCTCGCGTGATCTGCTCGTGATCGCGGAAGTGGCGCTCACCCTCGTGCTGCTGAGTGCTGCTGGATTGGTCTTGAAAAGTTTCGCCAATGCACGCGGTCTGGGACTCGGCTTCGACCCGCATCTCTTGTTGTCGGCCCGGGTTGATTTGCCGGAGCCGACTTATTCCGATCCGAGCAAGGTGGTGAATTTTTCGGACGCGTTGCTGGCAAAGTTGTCGGCGCTGCCGGGAGTGGAAAATGCCGCGCTCGCCTCTAACCCGCCGCTCATGACGGGATGGCAGACGGGCTTTCTGCCCGAGGGCGCGCCCGAACCGAAACCGGGTCAGGGGCCATCGGTCGAGATGGCGGTCGTCACGCCTAACTATTTCCAAACGCTCAAGACGCCGCTCCTGCACGGCCGGCCGTTCGAGGCGCGCGATACCAAGAACGTGGCGCCAGTCATGATCATCGATCAGCTCCTGGCGGATCGATATTTTTCCGGGCAATCGCCGGTCGGGAAACGCATCCGCATGTCAACTGGAGAAAAAGGCGCGATGGAATTTCGGACGATCGTCGGCGTTGTGCCGCACCTGAAAGTCTATGGCTTCGAAGAAGTCAAAGTCTTACCGCAGGCGTATCTTCCCATGACCCAGAATCCGCAGACGGGTTTGGTGGTGTTGCTGCGTACTGCGCTCCCGCCGAAATCGTTCGAGAAATCCGTGCGCCAGATCGTGGCGTCACTCGATTCCGCGCAACCGGCGTTCGAGTTCAAGACCATGCAGGAACGGGTCGAGGAAACGTGGGCCACGCCGCGGCTGATGAGTTTCCTGCTCGTTTGTTTTGCGCTCCTCGCGTTGACGTTGGCGGTCGTTGGCCTCTACGGCGTGATGGCTTTCCATGGGCTGAGTCGGATGCGCGAAATCGGAGTGCGCCTCGCGCTCGGCGCGATGCCTTCTCAGATTCGGTCGATGATGTTGCGCCAGGGAATGGTCCTGCTCGGCAGCGGGCTGGCGCTCGGTTTTGTCGGAACCTTTGCGGCTTCGCGGATGATTCAAAGTTTGCTCTTCAGCGTGAGCCCGAACGATCCCCTGATTTACGCCACCGTAGCGCTCGTCATGGCCCTCGCCGCCCTTCTCGCCTGCTGGATTCCCGCGCGCCGCGCCTCGCGCGTCAACCCGATGGTCACATTGCGATCGGAATGAACTTGAGACCGCATTTGCCCAAACCTGTCGCCGCCGTCGGTAGCGCGAGCTTCCCGCCCGCCAGTCGGACGGGCTCGTCCTGCGGCGAGCTTGCGCGTTTACAACCTCGCAAACTTGAAGCTTGCGCTACCATATGAACGACCTTCGCTTCGCCCTCCGCCAGCTCCGCAAATCGCCCGGGTTCACTTTCGTTGCCATCCTCACGCTGGCGCTCGGGATCGGGGCCAACACCGCCATTTTCAGCGTGATCCACGCCGTTCTCCTCCGGCCGCTGCCTTACCCCGAGCCGGAGCGGATCATGGCGTTGCACGAAACGAACGGGACGCAGGAATTTTCGCTCGCGTTTCCGGATTATCTCGATTGGCGGCGCGACAACACCGTCTTCGAAAATCTCGCCGTTTCGCGCGCCGACTCGCGCAATCTGAGCGGCATCCCAGGACGCGCGCCCGAGCGCGATCGGCGCCGCTCTACGTGACCGCAAACTTTTTCAAAGTCATCGGCCTCTCCACGGAGCTCGGGCGCACTTTCACGGAAGAGGAAGATCGCGTGGGCGGCCCGCAGCTCATCGTCATCAGCGACCGCCTCTGGCAGCGCGCCTTTCAACGCGATCCGCATGTGCTCGGTCGCTCGCTCACGTTTCGATTCCAAGCCGGCACACGGTCATCGGCGTGATGCCGCCGGCCATGTCGTCGCCGCAGGGAACCGACGCGTGGTTCCCGATCATGCGCCGAAGCGACAACGACGCCTGGATGAACCGCGAGAATCATCCGCTCATGTACGGCTGGGGACAGATTAAAACCGGGCGTGACTGTGGAGCAGGCGCGGACGGAGATGAAGACGATCGCGCGCGACTCGAGAAACAATACCCCGAGACTCAACGCCGAGGTGACCGCGGTCGTGAAGCCGCTCCTCGAAAATCTGGTTGGCGGTTATCGCACAGAATCTCACTCTCCTGCTCGGCGCGGTCGCTCTCGTCCTGCTCATTGCCTGCGCCAACCTGGCCAACCTTTTCGCCGCGCGCGGCGCGGCGCGGGCGCGTGAATTTGCCATTCGCGCCGCGGTCGGCGCGTCGCGCGCGCGCATCGTCAGGCAATTGCTCATCGAAAGCGCGATCGTCGCCATTACTCGGCAGCGGCAGTCGGTTTTCTCCTCGCGCTCTGGAGTCGCGATGCGCTCGTCGCGCTCGGCCCTGCCGGCGTGGCGCGATTTCACGAAGTCGCCTTCGACGGGCGCGTGCTCGGTTTTACTTTCGCGCTCGCCGCCCTAACGACCGCGCTTTTCGGTTTGTGGCCCGCCTGGGGCGCTTCGCGCGCGGATGTCCAGCTGGCGCTCAAATCCGGCTCGATCCAGGCGCTCCGATTCGCGCGCCGCGCGACGCTCGCGTGACTGGCTCGTCGTCGGCGAGATCATGCTCACGCTGATTCTCCTGAGCTCCGCCGCGCTGGTCATGAAAAGCTTCGCGCGCACCCAGGCTCTTGTCGCTAGGCTACGACCCGAGAAATCTGCTCACCGCACGGATTGATCTGCCTTTCTGCCAACTACGACACCGCCGACAAGGTGAAGAATTTTTCCGACGCGCGTCCTGCCAAAGTCCGCGCTCTGCCGGGCGTGACCAGCGCCACGATCGGAACTAACCCGCCGCCAACTGAGCGGCTGGCAGAGCTCGTTCTATCGCGAAGGCATCGGCACACCCGCCGCCGCGGATCAACCGGACGCGGACAGCGAAGTGGTCGCGCCGGATTATTTCGCAACTCTGAAGACGCCGCTCCTGCGTGGACGCGTGCTCGACCGCGCGCGATAACGAACAATTCCCCGCTCGCGGTCGTGATCGATCAGACCTTGGCGGAACAAATTTTCCCCGGCGAAAACCCGTTAGGCAAGAAAATCTCTTCCTGGCCCCGATGGCGACCGAGTGGAAAAGCGCTGGTTTGAAATCGTCGGAGTCGTCGGGCGCATCCAATTTCGCGGCTTCGACGATCCGACGACTCTACCGGCGCTGTATTTCTCGCAGGCGCAGGTGCAACGAAGCAAGCCTGGTCCTGCTCGTGCGTTCGCACCGTCGGTCAGGCAGCGCTCGAAAAATCGATCCGGGAAATCGTCGCCTCGATTGATCCGATCCAACCGGTCTTCGACGTCCGCAGCATGATGGACCGCGTGGAAGAAACCTGGGCGGCACCGCGCCTGCTCACTTTCCTGCTCGCGGTTTTCGCCGGGCTCGCGCTCGTGCTCGCGACGATCGGTCTTTACGGCGTCATCGCCTACACCGCGGTGCGGCGGCTGCGCGAAATCGGCGTGCGCCTCGCGCTCGGCGCACAACGCGGCGACATTCGCACCCTCATTCTCGGACACGGTCTGCGCCTGCTCGGCATTGGGCTGCTCGCCGGCGTCGTCGGAGCACTCGTTTGCTCGCGGCTTCTCCGCAGCGTGCTCTTCGAAGTCGATGCGGTGGATCCTTCGATTTATCTCGGAGTGAGCGCACTCCTCGCCCTGGCCGCGCTCTTTGCCTCCTGGCTGCCCGCGCAGCCGCGCCGCGCGGGTCGATCCGATCGTCACTCTGCGCGCCGAATGAATTCGCCCGCCTCACGCCTAACGAAATAGAATCATGCTGCAAGATCTCCGCTACGCTTTCCGAATGCTGGTGAAGTCCCCGGGGTTCACCCTCGTCGCCGTCATTACCCTCGCCCTCGGGATCGGCGCGAATAGCGCGATCTTCAGCGTGATCGACGCAGTCCTCCTACGCCCGCTACCCTTCCCAAACAGTGACCGCCTAACGATGGTGTGGGCGACGGCGCCGCAGCATCCCGACAACGATCGTCAGTCGCAGTCTTATCCTGATTACGCCGATCTGCGGGCTCAGAATCACACGTTCTCGGCGCTCGCGGCCTACACCAGCGTCTCGGCAATTTGGGAAGCTGGCGAAGAGTCGGAAGAAGTCTCCGGGCTCGCGGTTACCTCGGATGTCTTTGCCCTCCTTGGCACACCTCCGCTCCTCGGGCGTGGTTTCTCGAGCGGAGATGACAAGCCGGGAGCCGCACGCGTGGTCGTGATCAGCTACTCATTCTGGCAACGGCGCTTTGCCGGCGATCCCCATGTTCTCGGCAAACGGGTCACAATGGCGGGTCGCGTGCACACCATCACCGGAGTAATGCCGCGCGGCTGGAAGTTTCCGATTCAACGGGAGAACGTCGAATACCTCACGCCGCTGGTGCCGATTTTCTCCACCGCACCAGATGACTATGTCAATCATCGCGGGACACATTTTCTTTCCGTGGTCGGTTGCCTAAAACACGGCGTCGATTTGCAAACAGCGACGACGGATTTGCAAACCATCGCCGCGCAACTGGCAAATCAATATCCTGACAAAGATGCCGGCCGAACCGAGCGGGCGGTTTCGTTGCGAGCGGACATGGCCGGCGACGTGCGTCCGGCCCTGCTCGTGCTGACGGCCGCAGTCGCACTCGTCCTCCTGATCGCGTGCGCGAATGTGGCCAATCTTTTTCTGGCGTGCGCTGCGACGCGAGAACGCGAGATCGCGATCCGCTCCGCATTGGGCGCGAATCGCTTCCAGATTGTGCGTCAGCTCCTCGCGGAAACATTGCTTCTGGCAGGGCTGGGCGGAGCCACCGGGCTCCTCCTTGCTTGGTGGAGCACCGACGCCTTGATCGCGCTGGGACCAGCCGATCTACCACGCCTCGATGAAATCCAGGTCAACGGCGTGGTCGTCGCCTTCACCTGCGTTGTCGCCCTCCTAACGAGTCTGATTTTCGGATTGATGCCGGCCCTTCAGGCCTCGCGCCCGCAGATCGAGCAATCATTGCAAGAAGCCTCGCGTGGATCGACCGTGGGATTGCGCGGGCAGCGGTTGCGATCCGCCTTTGTCGTTTCGCAATTTGCGTTTTCGTTAGTGCTTCTGGTCGGCGCCGGATTGCTCATCCGGAGCTTCGCCCAAGTGAGCGCAGTTAAGCCGGGCTTCGACCCGCGAGGCGTGGTCAGTTTCTGGCAAGCCCTGCCGAAATCTCGCTACGCCGGACCCGAGCAAGAGGTCCAATTTTTCGACAGGTTGATGCCGAAGCTCGCGTCCCTGCCCGGAGTTACAGATGCCGGGGCGGTTTCGCCGTTGCCCTTTAACGGCAACGATAGCAGCTCGACCTTTACAATTGTGGGCCAGCCTGCGTCTCCGCAAGGAATGGAGCCTTCCGCTTCCCACCTCACGACGGAAGGAAATTACTTCCGGACCATGCGCATTTCGCTCAAGAGCGGTCGCGCCTTCGACGGGCGTGATAGGCAAGGAATCGCTGCCGGTCATGATAATCAACCAGGCCTTTGCCGAAAAACATTTCGCGGGCCAGAACCCGATCGGGCAGCGTGTAAAGATTGGTTCTTCCAGACGAGGAACCGCCTCGCGAGATTGTTGGCGTCGTGGCGACGACCAAAACATGGCAGCCTGGCCGAACCGGGAGCACCGGAATTTTATGTTCCGTTGGCGCAGGATCCGGCTCGCTATCCTGGACATCGTCGTCCGCACAAACCAGGCGGACTCCAGCGGGATGGACGCGATGATTCGCCGCGCGGTTCACGAGATCGATTCCCAACAATTTATCCCGCCACTCAAACCGCTTTCTCGACTCGTTAGTCAGACGCTTTCCCAAACACGCTTCAATACGATGCTCCTCGGCACTTTTGCCGCCGTCGCCATTCTTCTGGCGGGGGTCGGGATCTACGGCGTGATCGCCTACAACGTGGCCCAGCGAACGAAGGAAATTGGCATTCGCATCGCGCTTGGCGCGCAGCAACGTCAGATGCTGGCGATGATTCTGCGCCAGAGCCTGACGATGGCCGCGATCGGCATCGCGGTCGGACTTGTCGGGCGCTTTCGCCGCGACGCGCTTGTTAAGCGCGTTGCTTTTTGGCGTCGGCACGACCGATCTGATGACCTACGGCGCGGTCATCCTGTTGCTCGGCGCTGACCGCGCTCCTCGCTGCTTTTCTTCCGGCGCGCCGCGCCATGAAAATCGATCCCGTGATTGCGCTTCGCCATGAGTAATACAGCCATCCTGTCAGGCTGGAAGCCTGAGTTACGCACATGCTGACCGATCTTCGTTACGCCGTCCGGATGCTGATCAAGTCGCCAACTTTCAGCATCGTTGCCATCATCACGCTGGCTCTTGGGATCGGCGCCAATACCGCCATTTTCAGTGTGGTAAACGCCGTCCTCCTGCGCCCGCTGCCTTATCATGAGGGCGCGCGCCTGATCGATTTGTTTTCGCTCGATCCGGCGGGTGGTCGTGACAGCCTTTCGATGGCCGAACTGGCGTATCTGCGCGGGCAGATGCAATCGCTCGAAGACCTGGCTGGATTTCAATCGCAAAGCGTCAACCTGACCGGAGGCGAACGGCCCGAGCGCGTGCGGGGCGCGTTTGTCTCGATGAATTTCTTCAAAGTTTTTCAGCTTACTCCGGTCCTCGGTCGCACCTTGGCGGTGGGAGAAGATCAGCCCGGCGCGGCGAAGGTCGCGGTCGTGAACGAGAAGCTCTGGCGCGATCGTTTGAATAGCGCGACCGATCTCAGCAATCAGAAGCTGATTCTCAACGGCGAGCCCTACAGCGTGGTCGGCGTGATTTCATCCAGCTTCAAGAATCCTCTCGACCCCGGCGTCGAGGTCTGGCTTTCGATGGCGAATTACCCGGGCGTCACGACGGCGCGCGACTCGCGATTTTTGATCCCGCTCGGTCATTTGAAATCCGGGATCGCGCTCGAGCAGGCGCAGGCGGAAGCGAACACGATCGCAAGTCAATTCGCGGCGGCTTATCCGAAGGAAAATGCCGGGCGCGGCTTGAAGATCGATTACTATCGGGACTTCGTCGTCGGCCCAGTGGGAGCGATGCTCTGGATGCTATTCCTCGCCGCGGGAGTGATTCTACTCATCGCTTGCGCGAATCTGGTCAATCTTCTCCTCGCGCGCGGGATTGCTCGACGGCGGGAAATGGCGGTGCGGGCGGCCCTCGGCGCGAGCCGATGGCGACTCATTAGGCAATCGCTCACAGAAACGACCGTGCTCGGACTGGCCGGTGGCGTCGCCGGTGTGCTTTTCGCGCACTGGGGACTCTGGGGATTGCTCAAGCTGCCGCAAAGTTTTGTTAGCGGCGAAGAGGCAACGGTGGACGCGGGCGTGCTGGTTTTTGCGCTCGCCATCTCGGTTTTGACCGGCTGGCTGTTCGGGCTCGTGCCCGCGCTGCAAACTGCACAGAGCGAATTGCACGCCGGGCTGAAAGAAGGCGGACGCGGAAGCGGGGAAGGCGCGCGCTGGAATCGTCTGCGCGGCGTGTTCGTCGTTGCGCAGATCGCCTTCTCGATTGTCCTCCTCATTGCGGCCGGGCTGCTCATTCGCAGTTTCGACAAATTGTTGCAGACCGGCGTCGGCTTCGATTCGAAGAATTTGCTCACGCTCGAATATCGGCTGCCGCGAACAAAATACGCCGGGACCGACGCGCCTTGGAATTTTCATCGCCAGGTGATCGAACAGGTGCGGCAAATTCCCGGCGTTCAATCGGCGGCATTGATCCGGAGCTTGCCTTTCAGCGGCAACGGCGGGACCGCTGGCATCGAGCTCCCCGATCGCGAAACGCCACCGGCCGGCCACGAACCACAGGTCGATTTCAACATCGCGACGCCCGGTTATTTCGGCACCGTCCGCGTGCCTCTCTTGCGCGGTCGTCTTTTCGGCGACCCGGATCGCGCCGATACGCCGCCGGTTTTCATCATCAACCAAACGATGGCGCGAAAATTCTGGCCTAACGAGAACCCGATCGGGAAACAGATCCGGCTGCTCGAAGACGGCACTACTGCTTCGATCATCGGAGTTGTCGGTAATACAAAACAATACCGGTTGAATGACGAGCCCGTCTCGCAGGTTTACGGGGCCTACAGTCAGCAACCGGTCTTCTTCGCCACCCTCGTTGTGCGCACGACGCTCGAGCCGCTCAGCCTGACGGAATCGGTGCGGCAGGCGATCTGGCGGGTCGATCCGGATCAGCCGATGTGGAAAATCCGCTCCGTCGAGTTCCTGGTGAATCGTAGCGTCGCGGATCGCAAATTTGTTCTGGCCTTGATGATTATTTTCGCCGCGCTCGCGCTCAGCCTGACGGTCATCGGCCTCTATGGGGTGCTGAATTATCTCGTTTCACAGCGCACCCCGGAAATCGGGATTCGCATCGCCTTGGGCGCGCAGGTCCGGCACATTTTGCAGCTCATCCTGCGACACGGGCTCGTTCTGGTTGGCCTCGGCCTTTTCATCGGTTTGGTCGCAGCCGCTGCCCTAACGAGATGGATGGCGCACCTGCTTTACGGGATCAGCGCAACTGACCCGCTGACTTTCGCGGTCATCGGATTGCTTCTCGCACTGGTGGCGCTCCTGGCCTGCTATCTCCCGGCGCGCCGCGCCACGCGCGTCGATCCGATCCAAGCGCTCCGCGCCGAATGAGACTCCATCCACCAATGACACCAGAGGTTTCCTATGAATGATCTCCGTTACGCCATCCGCATGCTGATCAAGTCGCCTTCTTTCAGTATCATTGCCGTCGTCGCGCTCGCCCTGGGCATCGGCGCGAACACCGCGATCTTCAGCGTGGTCGATGCCGTTCTCCTGCGCCCACTGCCTTATCCGGAATCGGACAAGCTCGTCCTCCTGCGCGAGCGGATGCCGATTTTCGAATCGGGCTCGGTCAGTTATCCCAACTTCCTCGATTGGCGCGCCGCGCAACGCAGTTGTACCGATCTCGCGCTTTATCGGCGCGACTCGATGAATCTCTCCAGTCGCGATGAATCGACCCCGCCGGTGCGGGTCGACGGCGGGATCATGACCTGGAACATGATGCGGATCGTCGGTCTCAATCCGATTCTTGGTCGGGATCTGACCGAAGCGGAGGACGTGCGGAATGGACCCAAGGTCGCGCTCATCAGCGAGGGTCTTTGGCAGCGACGCTTCGGCGGCTCGAAAAAAGTTCTGGGCCAGCAACTGGTCGTCGATGCCGTCCCGCGCACCATCATCGGCGTTTTGCCTAACGAAATGCGAGTGATGCGCGGAGCGCAGGTTTTTATTCCGTTAGGCGACCTGCTCAACGATAAAAGCGTGCTCCAGCGAGATAATCATCCCGGCTTCTCCGCGCTTGGCCGGCTCAAACCCGGCATCTCCCTGCGACAAGCCCGGGCCGATTTCGACCACATCGCGCGCGACCTGACCCAGCGTTATCCCGCGTCGAATAGCGGCCGCTCGATCAACGCACGCCCGCTCCTCGACGCAACGGTGGGCGATTACCGCCAGAGCCTGAATCTTCTCCTCGCCGCGGTCGCGTGCGTACTCCTCATCGCCTGCGCGAATGTCGCCAACCTTCAGTTGGCGCGCGCACTTTCGCGCGGCAAAGAGCTGGCCGTGCGCGCGGCGATGGGCGCGAGCCGGTGGCGCTTGATGCGGCTGCTGTTGATGGAGAGCACCGTGCTCGGGCTGGTCGGCGGCGCAGCCGGAATTCTGATCGCGGTTTGGAGTCTCGACGCGATTCACGTTTTGAGTCCGGCCCGGGTGACACGTTTCCAGGAAACGCGGCTCGATCTTCTCACGCTTGGATTCGCGACCGCGATCGCGCTGCTTTGCGGAATCCTCGTCGGCGTCTGGCCAGCGTGGAGAGTCTCGCGCCTCGCCTCGCTCAGCGGCGTTCTGCACGAAACCGGCACGCGCGGCGGGAGCGACAGCACGGGCCGGCAACGGGCGCGCGGCGCGCTCGTCGTCACCCAGGTCGCGCTCGCCCTTGTCCTCGTCGCGGGTGCCGGCCTAACGTTGAAAAGTTTCTGGCGCTCGCAAAATGCGCCGCTTGGTTTCGAGCCAGGTGGAATCCTGACCATGACGCTCACGCTCCCGGTGGCGCGTTATGATTCGGACGAGAAGGTCATGAGTTTCTACGCGCGGCTGGTTGAGCAGGTCGAGGCGTTGCCGGGCGTAACCGCCGCGGCAATCGGTGAGAATATCCCCTTCGATAATACGGAGTGGGATAGCTCGTTTCACATTACCGGCACGCCTCCCGCCATTCCGGGTCAGGAGCCGTCGGCGGAAGTGAACGTGATCACGCCGGACTATTTCAAGGTGATGAAAATGCCGCTGCTGCGCGGGCGCGCCTTCGGCGCGGAAGACAGGTTGAAACAGCCGCGTTCTGTGATCATCGACGACTTGCTCGCGGCCCGCTATTTCCCGGGCAAAAATCCGGTCGGACAGCACATCGATGACAACCAGACGGATGAAAAAAATCCGCGGCCTCTCACGGTCGTGGGAGTCGTTCCGCACGTGCGCTCCGAGGCGCCCGGCGAGCAATTCGACCGGTTGAATTTGCCCCAGACGTATTACTGCGCGGCGCAATTGGCGACGCACGATGCCAACCTCCTCGTGCGGGTGGCGAGCGGCGATCCGGCCCGGCTCGCGCCCGAGGTCGTGCGCGAAGTGCAGCGGATCGATCCCGATCAACCGGTCGCCTCGATTGCGACGATGGAGAAGAACATCAGCGAAAGCCTGGCCACTCGCCGCCTAACGATGACGCTGCTCGGCTCCTTTGCCCTCCTCGCGCTGGTCCTGGCGAGCGTCGGCCTTTATGGCGTAATGGCACTAAGCGTGACGCAACGCACAAGAGAGTTTGGCATCCGCCTCGCGTTGGGCGCGCCGCGCGAAGACGTTTTCCGGCTCGCGCTCGGGCGCGGATTGTTTCTTGTCGCGATCGGACTGGTCATTGGTCTTTTTGGTGCGCTCGGCGCGGGTCAGGCTCTGACGAGTCTGCTTTATGACGTGGGCGGTCTCGACCCGGCCGCGCTCGGCACCGCGATCGTCGCGCTCGCGCTCGTCACCCTTCTCGCCTGCTGGTTTCCGGCGCGCCGCGCCACCCAGGTCGATCCGATTGTCGCGCTTCGCTATGAATAGGCTGGCATCAGCTCCGGGTAGCGCGCTCGTCCCGAGTGCTGGCGATGGCGTTCCGCCGTCGCGAACTTTCCTGGTCGCTCAGCCACCAAGTAGCGATCGCGGTTCACGAAAAGTTCGTCGCGGTGGAACACCGCGACCAGCACGCGAGACGCGTGCGCTACCCGGAGAGAAAACTCACTAACCTGACGAATACACAACACCATGATCACTGACCTTCGCTACGCCTTGCGCATGCTCTTGAAATCTCCCGGTTTCAGCAGCATCGCCATTCTCACTCTGGCTTTGGGCATCGGCGTCAACGCCGCCATCTTCAGCCTCGTCCATGCGCTTCTTTTTCAGGCGCCCGCTTACGCCCGCCCGAATCAGATCGTGCAGGTCTTCTCGCAGAACGCGAAGGATCCGAAACTCTTTCGTGGTTTTTCCTATCCCACCTACCGGGATATCCGCGAGCAAAACACCGTCTTCGACGACGTCCTCGCGCATAACCTCGCCATGATCGGCATCGGCGAAAAAGCCGATAGTCGCCGCGCCTTCGCCGATCTCGTGAGCGCGAATTATTTTTCCGTGCTTGGGGTTTCACCGATCGTCGGGCGCGCTTTTCTGCCGGCGGAAGAAACGCCCGGGAGCAGCGCGCACGTCGCCATCGTCAGTTACAGTTATTGGCAGAAGCATGGCGGCGATCCGGGCCTGCTCGGGTCTTCCGTTCAGATCAATGGCCGCCCCTATACGATCGTCGGTATTCTTCCCAAAGGCTTTACCGGGACGATGCACATCTTTTCTCCCGAGGTCTGGCTGCCGTTGGGCGTCTATGACCAAGTCGCGAATAATTTTCAGTCGGAGAATCATTTCTCGTTAGGCGAACGAGGCGGGCAGCAATTGCTTCTGCTTGGGCGTTTGAAAGCCGGATTTACCGCGGCCACGGCTGGGCCGGCGTTGAAAGGACTCGCGACCAACCTGGAAAAAGCTTTTCCGATTGAGCAGAAGGACCAGACGTTTGTCGCCACACCGCTCTCGCGTTTCGGCACCAGCACGAGCCCGGATCACGACGGCCCGGTGCGAACACTGGGCACGTTGCTCCTGAGCATGGCGGCGGTCGTTCTGCTCGTCGCCTGTCTTAACCTCGCCAACATGCTCCTGGCGCGGGGCACGGCGCGGCGCAAAGAATTCGCGCTCCGGCTCGCGCTCGGGGCCCATCGCCGCCGCATCGTGCGCCAGCTCCTCACCGAAGGTCTCGTCCTGGCATTGTTAGGCGGAGCCATCGGCCTGCTCCTCGCCCTCTGGTCTTCCGACCTCCTCGTGGCGTCGCTAGGGGCGATGCTCCCGGTCGATCTGGTCTGGCTGGGCGGCCCGAATCTCGCCGTCCTCGCCGCCACCTTCGGGTTCTGCGTCCTCGGCACACTCGGCTTTGGTCTCGGGCCCGCGCTCAAACTCTCGCGCGTTGGCGTCATGACCGACCTGAAGGAACATGCTGGCGAAGATCCGGTCGTGCGCCATTGGAAATTCCTGCCGCGCAATCCGCTCGTCGTGGCGCAGATTGCATTCTCGCTTGCGCTCCTGACGGCCGCGGCGCTTTTCGTTAGGGGTGCACTCAAGGCGGCCTCAGCCGACACCGGGCTCAAGACGGATCGCACCTTCCTCCTCGAGGTTGACTCCGCGCTGAGTGGTTACGATCAAACGCGCGGACCCGAACTTTATCGAACCTTACAGGAACGGCTCGCCGCGCTCCCGGGCGTCGAGCACGCCAGTATTTCCGCCACGATTCCGTTTGGAATGGTTACCCTCGACAAGAAGGTGCGGCGAGACGGCCTCGAACCCGCTGCGGGTACGCGACCGGCCACCGCGGCCGAAGGCCTCGATTTCAACGCGACATGGAACAGCGTAAGCGCGGATTATTTCGCAACGGTTGGCCTGCCTCTGCTCCGCGGACGGGCTTTCACCGCGGCGGAAGCAACGCTCGGAGGTGGACCGGCGTTGGCGATCATCGACCAGGTTCTGGCGAAGAAACTTTGGCCCGACGGCGACGCGCTCGGCCAGCGAATCCAGTATGACAGCAGCGCGGCAGAGCGCGCGAAACAAAAGGCTGCAGGCAACGGAAAAGATGAGAGCGGAGCGATCAAGCCGGGCGAATCGATCGAGATTGTCGGGATCGTCCCGGCGACGCGTCACGGCTTGTTTGAAAGCGATCCCAGTGGCGCGATCTATTTGCCCTTTGCGCGCGGTTTTCAAAGCAACATTTTCTTTGTCATCAAATTCAATTCCCTCTCGCGCAGTAATGAAGTGGCGACGGCGAATCTCCTGCGCCGCGCCGTGCACGCGGTCGATCCCGCGCTCGCGGTGCTGTCGCTCAAGACCTTCGATCAACACCTTGAGAGCAACGTCCAGCTCTGGCTGATCCGCGCCGGTGCGGCGTTGTTCTCCATCTTCGGCGGGCTCGCGCTCGGACTCTCGATGGTCGGCGTTTACGGGGTCAAAGCCTACGCGGTCGCGCGGCGCACCCGCGAGATCGGCATCCGGATGGCGTTAGGCGCGCAGCCCGGCGCGGTGCAATGGATGTTTCTCCGCGAGGGTTTTGTCATGCTCGGCGCCGGTCTTGTCATTGGCGTTCTGCTCGCGGCCGGCATTGGCAAAGTTGTGAGCGGTTTGCTTTATGAGGTTGGCGCGCTTGATCCGATCGCCTTCACGATTGCGCCTGTCCTACTCGCCGGAGCCGCACTTCTCGCGACCTGGTTCCCCGCGCGGCGGGCCGCGCGCGTGGATCCGATGGTCGCGCTGCGGACTGAGTAACGTGCACAACCGGTGCGCAAATTCAACCGCATCGATGGAACGCTAACCATTTAGTTACACTTGGAGATGACGAAAAAAAGAGCCGAGTTTTGTGCCGGCGCGCTAATGGCAAGGCGCCACTGGAGGGCAACGCTCCGTCGTTGCCGTGTTTGATCAACCCCCGGCCGTCAGACCCGGAAACACGGCAACGACGGAGCGTTGCCCTCCAGCGGCTTTCCCGTGCCTCGCGATGGGTCTCGTTGGTTTGGGGTCGAAGACTTCGTTAAACACTTGCCGTCCGCACGGACGGAAGTTGCTTGTGGCGCCTGACGTTCGTGGTTTCAATCCAGCGATGAACCGGATTTTGCTTTTTCTCGCGACGGTCTTCGCGGCGGGTTGGCTTGGGGCGCAAACGCCCGCGCCTTCCGCCGCCGCGAAAGCATCCCCGCCCGCCACCGACTTCGACATTCGCTGGGCAGTGAAAATTCCGATGCGCGACGGCGTGCAGCTCAACGCCACGCTTTATCTGCCCAAGACAAATGGGACCGCGAAAATTCCCGCGGTCTTCATCCTAACGCCCTACATCTCGGACACCTATCATGCTCGTGGAGCGTATTTCGCCGCGCATGGCTATGCCTTCGCGCTTGTGGACGTGCGCGGGCGCGGCAATTCCGGTGGCGAGTTCGAGCCGTTCGCAAACGAGCCGAAGGACGGTCACGACGTGGTGGAATGGCTGGCCCAGCAGGATTTCTGCAACGGCAAGGTGGCAATGTGGGGCGGTTCGTATGCCGGCTTCGATCAATGGGCGACGGCAAAAGAGTTTCCGCCCCATCTCAGCACGATCGTGCCGGTCGCTTCTGCGCATCCGCCGCTCGATTATCCATCGACCAATAACGTCGGCCAAACTTACGACGTGCGCTGGTTTACGCTCACGAGCGGACGCACCGGCCAGCAAAATCTTTTTGCCGACGACAAATTTTGGGACGCGAAATATCTCGACGCCTATCGCAAACACGTCCGGTTCCGCGATCTCGATTCGTTCGTGGGAAATCCGTCGCAAAATTTCAAGCGCGTCCTCCACCATCCGATGGCGGACAGTTATTACGACGCGATGACGCCGAGCGCGGAGCAATACAAGAAGATTGCGCTGCCTGTTTTGACCATCACCGGCCAATACGACGGCGATGAGATGGGCGCGATGGCCTATTACCGCGATCATCTGGCGAACGCGTCGGCGGACGCGCGCGCGAAACATTTTCTCATCATCGGCCCGTGGGACCACGCCGGCACGCGCACGCCGACCGATGAAGTCGATGGCGTCAAGCTCGGCGCGGGTGCGCTCCTCGATCTCAATGATCTGCACCGGCAATGGTACGCCTGGACGATGAAGAGCGGCGCGCGTCCGGAATTTTTGAAAAAACTCGTTTCGTATTACGTGCTCGCGTCCGGCAACAGCGGCGCGAACGGGGAATGGCGTTACGCCGATTCGCTCGCGGCGGCGAGCGCGCCCGCGCGCAAATTCTACCTCGATGCGCAAGGCGGTGGACACGGCGTCTTCCGCTCCGGTTCGTTAGGCGAAACGCCGCCAAAAAGCGGCGTTGACGAATACATTTACGATCCCCGGGATTTGCACCGCGGGGAAATGACCGAAGGCCCGGATCGCAACGAGAAGATCGCGTTGCTCGATCAAAGTTACGCGCTCAACATCGGTGCCGACGGTCTGGTTTATCACACGGAACCGTTCGCGGTGGAGACCCAATTCATCGGTTGCCCGCAGGTGACCCTCTGGGTTTCGATCGACACGCCCGACACCGATCTCGAGGCCGATCTTTACGAAATCCAGCCGGATGGAACGAGTATCTATCTCTGGGGCGATCTGCGCCGGCTGCGTTATCGCGAATCGTTGCGGGAGGCGAAGCTAATGGCGCCGGGCGAAATCGTGCGCTGCGATTTCGCGCCGGGAACTTTTGTCGGGCGCCGCTTGCTGAAAGGGAGCCGGTTGCGGCTCATCGTCTCATCGCCAAATTCAATCGCGACGCAAAAGAACTACAACTCAGGCGGGGTGGTCGCCGATGAGACCGCCAAGGACGCGCGCACTGCGCACGTGAAAGTTTTTCATGACCGCGAACACGCAAGCATGATTCAACTTCCGGTGCGCTGAATCGACCAAGTTAACGATGAGAACAAACCTGCTCGCACTGTTCGCTCTGCTGCTGTCGGCGGAACTGCTGCATGCCCAGGAGCCGACGCCGCTGCAAGCGCTCGCTCGTGATTTCTGGACCTGGCGTGCGCAACACGCGCCCTTCACCGGCGACGACGTGAATCGGATCGAACGTCCCGGCGGACTGCGCGACTGGTCGGCCGCGGCGATGGAGAAACGGCGCACGGACCTCGGCGGGTTCGAGTCGCGCTGGAAGCAGATTGACGCGAGCAACTGGCCGATCCCGCAACAGGTCGACTATCGATTGATCGGCTCCGCCCTGGCCCGTGTGCATTGGGAGTTGGAGATCAATCCGCGCTGGAAACGCGATCCCAACTTTTACCTCGAACAAACGCTCACCCCGGTGGCGGAAGCGTTGACCGTGCCCGGTCCCTTACGACGAAGCGCGGAGCCGCGAAATTCTTACTCGGATCGAAAATATTCCGGCCATTCTGGAAAGCGCGAAAGCCAACCTAACGAATCCGCCGGCGCCCTTCGCCACCGTCGCCGTCCAAGCACTCGATAATATTCGACCGCGCCTGCAGCAAATGGCGCGGGCGCTGCGCCCGGCGACGACACTAAAGGGAGCGGAATTAATGAACGCGACGGACCGCGCGGCCGACGCGCTGGACAATTTCCGCCAGCATTTGCAGCAACAGCTTCCCGCTCTCCCCGCCCAAATCGCGCTCGGGCGCGACGCCTATGTTTTCTTCCTCAAGAATGTCGCGCTCATTCCCTATTCGCCGGAAGAGTTGCTCGCGATGGGCCGGCAGGAATGGAATCGCGCGGTTGCCTTTGAGACTTTCGAGAAAAATCGCAACAAAGACGTTCCACCATTGAAAATCGCGGACAAGATCAATGACTGGATCGCGGAGACGGCGGAGCGTGAATCATCCATCCGCAGATTCCTCGTCGAACGCGGCATTCTCTCCGTGCCGGATTGGATGCAGCACTACACCTTGCGTCCCATGCCGGAATAGCTCGCCGCGATTCCATTCACAGAAGCGGACGACTTCACGTCGCCTTCACGCCTGAGCGAGAATTGCATCCGATACGTGGCCGCGCCGTCGGCCAAGGCCGGCTACTTCATGCGCGCGACGGCGCAGGATCCGCGGCCGCTTACGGTGCACGAGGGGATTCCGGGGCATTACTTTCAGCTTTGCCTTTCCTGGAAACATGAGGACCCGATCCGGCGGCATTATTACGACTCGGGCGCGAACGAAGGAATCGGATTCTACGCCGAGGAGATGATGCTGCAGGCCGGCCTTTTCGACGATCCCAGCTCCGACACACGCGCGAGATCATTTACAACTTCATGCGCCTGCGCGCGCTGCGCGTGGAAGTGGATGTGAAACTCGCGCTCGGCGATTTCACCCTCGAGCAGGCGGCGAAGTATCTCGAAGAAAAAGTGCCGATGGATGCGGCGACGGCCCACCAGGAAGCACTTCGCTTTTTCGACCGCGCCGGGCCAGGCCATCACCTACCAGATCGGGAAACTCCAAATTCCGAAATTCCTCGCCGAGGCGCGTCTGCAGCAGGGCGAAAAATTCAACCTGCGCGCCTTCCACGATTTCCTCTGGAAGAACGGCAACGTGCCGATTTCGTTGCAGCGCTGGGAGTATCTCGGCAACGCCGACGACGTGCCGCCGCTCCGTTAGGCCACGTTCTTTTCCGCGAAGCGGGCGAGGAGCCAGCAGAGATCGGAGAGCCGGTTCAGATAACGCAGGATTTCCGCGATCGAGTGCTCTGCACTGTCGAGCGCGGCGACGCGGCGCTCGGCCCGACGGCAAACTGTGCGCGCGAGATCGAGCGCAGCGGCGAGCGGGGTATTGCCCGGCATGGCCCAACCTTTGCCGTAAAGCGTTTTGTCTTTCTCCAGCTCGTCGATCGCTGCCGTCAGGCGATCGACCATTGCGGACGTCGTTAGGGCAAATCCATCTTTCTCATAACGCGCCAGATCTTGTGGCGCCGTCGCCAGCTCGCCCATCACCGTGACCAGCTCTTTTTGGATGGAGAGAATCTGCTCCGCGACTAATGACTGCGCCAGCCGTAGCGCGGACGAGGCCGAGCGCGGAATTCAGTTCGTCGACGCAACCGTAGGCGTCGACCCGCGGCGTCGGTTTTCGGCACGCGTCGGCCATACATGAGCGAGGTCTCGCCGGCGTCCCCGGTCTTGGTTGCAATCGACATCTTAAAATAAGGAGAGCCGCAACTCGCGTGCGGCTCCCATCTTTACAAGCATTGAATTTACTCGTTAGCCGAGCGCGGGTTGCGCTTCTGGCTCTTCCATGAGCGGCGCTCCGACCTGCTCGCCGAGCTCGACGAGCTTGATCTCGCGCACCGCCGGGAAACCGGTGCCGGCCGGGATGAGATGACCCATGATCACGTTCTCCTTGAAGCCGCGCAGCTTGTCGACTTTGCCTAACGTTGCCGCCTCGGTCAGGACACGGGTGGTGTCCTGGAACGAGGCCGCCGAGATGAAGCTGTCGGTTTCGAGCGAGGCCTTGGTGATGCCAAGCAACACCGGAGTCGCTTCCGCCGGCTTGCCGCCCTGCTTGACCACTTCCGCGTTCTCCCTCTCGAAATCGAGCTTGTCGATCTGGTCGCCCCAGAGGAGCGAGGTGTCGCCCGGATCGGTGATCTTCACCTTGCGCAGCATTTGCCGCACGATGATCTCGATGTGCTTGTCGTTAATCTCGACGCCCTGGAGCCGGTAGACTTCCTGCACTTCGTTGACGAGGTGCTCCTGCAAATCCTGCGGTCCGCAAATCTCGAGAATCTCGTGCGGCACGACCGGCCCTTCGGTTAGTTGCGAGCCCTTCTTCACGAAGTCGCCCTTGAAGGCGATGATGTGCTTGGTCAGCGGGATGAGGTGCTCCTCTTCCGCGTCGGTCTCGGGATCCTTCAGGATCAGTTTCCGTTTGCCGCGCACCGTGCCGCCGATTTCCACGATGCCGTCGATCTTCGCGATCTCGGCCGCGTCTTTCGGACGGCGCGCTTCGAACAACTCGGCCACGCGCGGCAGACCGCCCGTGATGTCCTTGGTCTTGGCGACCTTTCGCGGCGTCTTGGCGAGCAGGGCGCCAGCGCGAATCTTGTGATTCGCCTCGACGATGACGTGCGCCCCGGCCGGAATGGAGTAGCTCGCCGCCACTTCGCCGTCGTCGCCCACGATGACAATCTGCGGATGCAGATCTTCCTTGTGCTCGATGATGACCGTGCCCATCAGGCCGGTCGCTTCGTCCACGTCGCGTTTCATCGTGACCCCCGCGATCATATCGCGGAATTCGATCTTGCCGCTCTTGTCGGTCAGAGATCGGAACGTTGTAGGGATCCCACTGCACGAAGGTTTCGCCCTTCTTCACCGTCCCGCCGTCGGCTTTGGAAATCACCGAGCCGATGACGATGTTGTAGCGCTCGATTTCGCGGCCCTCTTCGTTATGCAAACTGATCGAGCCGTTCTTGTTCAGCGCGATCCAGTTGCCGTCGAGCGACTGGACGGTGCGCAGGTCATTGAACTGCACCACGCCGTCGTTCTTCGCCTTGATGATCGGCTGCTTGAAGGTCTGGCTGGCCGTGCCGCCGATGTGGAATGTCCGCATCGTCAACTGCGTGCCGGGCTCGCCGATCGATTGCGCGGCGATGATGCCGACGGCTTCGCCCAGCTTCACAAACTGGCCCGGTGGCAAGGTTGCGCCCATAGCAATGCGCGCAAACGCCGCGGCCCGTTTCGCAGGTCAGGACGGAACGAATCTTGAGGCTCTCGACGCCGATCTTTTCGATCGCGGCCGCGATGGGCTCGTCGATCATCTGATTCGCCTTGATGATTTTCTTCTTCGTCACCGGATCGACGATCGTTTCGCAGCTGACGCGGCCGATGATGCGGGTGGCCAGATCGACCACCTCTTCGTCGCCTTCGTAAATCGAGCGGACGACGATGCCGTTGACCGTGCCGCAATCGATCTCGTTGATGATCACGTCCTGCGACGCGTCGACCAGCTTTCTCGTCAGATAACCGGAGTCGGCGGTCTTGAGCGCGGTGTCGGCCAGACCCTTGCGCGCGCCGTGGGTGGAGATGAAATACTCCAGCACGGTCAGGCCTTCGCGGAAGTTCGAGGTGATCGGCCGCTCGATGATTTCGCCGGAAGGCTTGGCCATCAATCCGCGCATGCCGGCGAGCTGTTTGACCTGCTGGCGGTTGCCGCGCGCGCCGGAATCGACCATGAGGAAGACCGGGTTCAATTCCTTGCGGCCCTCGTTGTGCTCGAGCGTGCGGAACATGACGTTGGAGATCTCGTCGCCGGCGTGGGTCCAGATGTCGATGATCTTGTTGTAGCGCTCGCCATCGGTGATGATGCCCTTGCGATACTGCTGCTCGACCAGCTTGATCTGCTTGTAGGCGTTCGCGAGCTGGAGCTCTTTCTCCTTCGGAATGATCATGTCGGAGATACCGATCGAAACGCCGGCCTTGGTCGCTTCCGCGAAGCCGAGTTCCTTGAGGCGTCGAGCGTCTCGACCGTGCCCTGCTGGCCGGCCACCTGGTAGCAACGCCAGATGATGTCGCTGAGCTGCTTCTTGCCGGCGGCTTTGTTGAAGAAACCGAGCTCGTCCGGCCAGATCTCGTTGAAGATGACGCGGCCCGCGGTCGTTTCGATGACCCGCGCCTCGGTGTCGCCGTAGATCGTGTCTCTTGGCCGAAATCCGGATTCTTGAAGCGAATCCGATCGTGCGTCTTGACCGCTCCGTCCGCCATCGCGAACTCGACTTCGACCGCGTTGTCAAAGAGCGGCAGGCGTGTTTCCGGTCCGCGGCCCCCGCGGCGCGACGCGGATTCTGCGTGAGGTAATAGCAGCCGAGCGTGATGTCCTGCGACGGCGTGGTGATCGGCTTGCCGCTCGACGGCGAAAAGATGTTGTTCGGCGCGAGCATCAGCATGCGCGCTTCCATCTGCGCCTCGACCGAGAGCGGCACGTGCACGGCCATCTGGTCGCCGTCGAAGTCCGCGTTGTAAGCGGTGCAGACGAGCGGATGAATGCGGATCGCTTCGCCTTCGATCAGGAGCGGCTCGAAAGCCTGGATCGAGAGACGGTGCAAGCGTCGGCGCGCGGTTCAGCAGCACCGGATGGCCCTTGGTCACTTCCTCGAGAATGTCCCAGACTTCCGGCGTCTGGCGCTCGATCATCTTCTTGGCGCTGCGCACGGTGTGGACGTAGCCGAGCTCCTTCAGGCGACGGATGATGAACGGCTCGAACAAGACGAGCGCCATCTTCTTCGGCAGCCCGCACTGGTTGAGTTTCAGTTCCGGACCGATGACGATGACCGAACGGCCGGAATAATCGACGCGTTTGCCGAGCAGGTTCTGGCGGAAACGGCCGCCCTTGCCCTTGAGCATGTCGCTGAGCGACTTGAGCGGACGATTGCCCGCGCCGGTGACGGCACGGCCGTGGCGGCCGTTGTCGAAGAGCGCATCGACCGCTTCCTGCAACATGCGCTTTTCGTTGCGGATGATGACGTCCGGCGTCTTGAGCTGCAGGAGGTTCTTGAGCCGGTTGTTGCGGTTGATGACGCGGCGATAGAGATCGTTCAAATCGGAGGTCGCGAACCGGCCGCCTTCGAGCGGAACGAGCGGACGCAGATCCGGCGGGATGACCGGGCAGCACTTCGAGGACCATCCATTCGGGACGCGATCTGCGCAGAGGCAAAGCCCTGCACGAGCTTCAGACGCTTGGCGAGTTTCTTGCGAATCTGTTTGCTCTTGCGTGTTGCCCATCGCTTCCTCGAGCTCCTTGTTCAGCTTGCGAGAGTTCGATTTCGCTCAGCAGCTCCTTGACCGCCTCGGCGCCCATCCCGGCCACGAATTCGTCGCCGTATTGCTCCTGCGCTTCGCGATATTCCATCTCGGTCAGGAGCTGCGTCTTCGTGCAGCGGCGTGTTGCCCGGGTCGATGACGATGTAATCCTCGTAATAGATGACGCGCTCGAGCTGGCGCGCGCGTCATGTCGAGCATGAGGCCGATGCCGCGAAGGCATGCACTTGTAGAACCAGATGTGCGAGACCGGCACCGCCAGCTCGATGTGACCCATCCGCTCGCGACGCACGCGCGCCAGCGTCACTTCGACGCCGCAACGGTCGCAGATCACGCCCTTGTGCTTGATCCGCTTGTATTTTCCGCAGGAACACTCCCAGTCCCGGGTCGGACCGAAAATGCGCTCGCAGAACAAGCCGCCCTTTTCCGGCTTGAAGGTCCGGTAGTTGATCGTCTCCGGATTCTTGACCTCGCCTTTGCTCCAGGAGCGCATCGTGTCGCGGCGAAGCGACCCCGATGGCGACCTGATCAAAGCCGACGCGGCCGCTCTTCGCCCACCAATTCCCGCCAGGATTGTTCGTTCATAATGCTGTGGCTGGTTGTTCTGGAATTTTGGTGACAGTGGCTTAGGCCACGATGTCTCGGAAAGCTCGGCGCCTGTGCCGCCGACTTTGACGTCGAGGCCGAGCGACTGCATTTCCTTGATCAACACGTTGAAAGATTCCGGCGTGCCGGCTTCGAGCGAGTTGTCGCCCTTGACGATTGATTCGTAGATGCGGGTGCGGCCCTTGCACGTCGTCCGACTTGACGGTGAGCAGTTCCTGCAAGGTGTAGGCCGCGCCGTAGGCTTCGAGCGCCCAGACTTCCATTTCGCCGAAACGCTGGCCGCCGTACTGCGCTTTGCCGCCGAGCGGTTGCTGGGTGACGAGCGAGTAAGGGCCGACCGCGCGCGCGTGGATCTTGTCCGCGACGAGGTGGCCGAGCTTCAGCATGTAGATGTAGCCGACCACGACTTCCTGATCGAACGCGTCGCCGGTGCGACCGTCGAAGAGGCGCGCCTTGCCGTTCTCCTGCACCCAGGTGAAGCCGTCGACTTTCTTGGCGTCGTTCAGATATTCGCGGATTTTCGCTTCGGAGATGCCGTCGAAAACCGGCGTCGCGACCTTGAAGCCGAGCGCCTTGGCCGCGACGCCGAGGTGCGTTTCGAGCACCTGGCCGACGTTCATACGGCTCGGCACGCCTAACGGATTGAGCACGATCTCAACCGGTGTGCCGTCCGCCAGGAAAGGCATGTCCTCTTCCGGAACGATGCGCGCGACCACGCCCTTGTTGCCGTGGCGGCCCGCCATCTTGTCGCCCACGCTCAGCTTGCGCTTGCTCGCGACGAAGACTTTTACCTGCTTGATGATGCCGGGGTCGATATCGTCGCCGCTTTCGACCCGATCCATCGAGCGCTCGCGATCGAGTTCGAGCTCGGCGAATTTGTGCTCGTACTGGGCAATGATTTCGCGGATCTTATTCCGGATCGGGCTCGGATCGATCTCGATGTGATCGTAGGCCACGGCCAGTTTGCGCAGGAGCGTCTTGGTGATCTTGCGGTTCGCCGGGATGATGATTTCACCGGTCTGCGCGTTCACGACGTCGAGCGGAATTTTCTCGCCCAGGAGCACGTTGGAGAGCGCGTCGGTCAGTTGCTCGGTCAGTTCGTCTTTCTTCTTCCGGTTATCTTCCGTGATCGCCTTGAGCTGGCGTTTGGTTTCCGCCGGGGTCAATTTTTCCCGGGCCACTTCGCGGCGGGACGAGACCTTCACATCCATCACGATGCCGTAAGTGCCGGAAGGAACCGTCAGCGACGTGTCTTTCACATCCGCCGCTTTTTCGCCGAAAATCGCGCGGAGCAGGCGCTCTTCCGGCGCCAGTTCCGTCTCGCTCTTGGGCGTGATTTTTCCGACCAGAATGTCGCCCGGTTTCACTTCGGCGCCGACGCGAATGACGCCGTCAGGACCGAGGTTGCGGAGCGCTTCTTCGCTCACGTTGGGAATGTCCCGCGTGATTTCCTCCGGCCCGAGCTTGGTGTCGCGCGCGCCGATTTCGAACTCGTCGATGTGAATGGAAGTGTAGATGTCTTCCTTCACGACCTTCTCCGAGATCATGATCGCGTCTTCGAAGTTGTAGCCGTTCCAAGGCATGAAAGCGACGAGGACGTTCCGACCGAGGGCGAGTTCGCCGTGCTCGGTGTTTGGACCATCAGCAATGACCTGGCCGCGCTTGACGTGCTGGCCTTTTTTCACAATCGGCCGCTGGTTCACGCAAGTGCCGGCATTCGAACGCATGAATTTGCGCAGCTCGTAAACGTGCACGCCCGCTTCGAGGTCAGTCTTCAATTTTTTGCGGCCTTCCGGCATTTCGCCGTCCTTCGTCACCACGATTTGATCCGCCGTGACCGACGCGACGCGGCCGGCTTCAGCCGCGACCACGACGGCGCGGGAATCGCGCGCCACTTTTCCTTCGAGACCTGTGCCGACGAGCGGCGACTCGGAAACGATCAGCGGCACACCCTGACGCTGCATGTTCGAGCCCATCAACGCGCGGTTCGCGTCATCGTGCTCGAGGAATGGAATCAAGCCGGCGGCGACCGAGACGAGCTGCTTCGGTGAGACATCCATGTAGTGAACCTTGGAAGGCTCCACTTCCAAAAAGTCGCCGCGGTAGCGGACCGAGACTTTTTCACCGGTAAAATGACCTTTCGCGTCCATCGGCGCATTGGCCTGCGCGACGATGAAGTTTTCCTCGCGATCGCCGGTCAGGTAATCGACCTGATCGGTCACGCGGCCTTTCTCCACTTTTCGGTAGGGCGTTTCGATAAACCCAAATTCGTTGATCCGGGCGAAGGTGCTCATCGAGCTGATGAGACCGATGTTTGGACCTTCCGGAGTTTCAATCGGACAGATGCGGCCGTAGTGCGATGGATGGACGTCGCGCACTTCGAAGCCGGCGCGATCGCGGCTCAAGCCGCCAGGCCCGAGGGCGGAAAGACGACGCTTGTGCGTCAACTCGGCGAGCGGGTTCGTCTGATCCATGAACTGCGAGAGCTGGGAGCGACCGAAGAAATCGCGCACCACGGCGCTGAGCGCCTTCGGGTTAATCAACTTCTGCGGCGTCATCCCATCGATGTTCACGTCGAAGAGCGTCATGCGCTCCTTGACCAAACGCTCGGTCCGGGCCAAACCAACGCGACACTGATTGGCGAGCAATTCGCCCACCGTGCGGACGCGGCGGCTGCCGAGATGATCGATGTCATCGAGGGTGCCTTCGCCACGGCGAAGATTGATCAGGTATTTTATCGCGGCGATGAAATCCTTGTCGGTCAGAATGCGTTCGCCGAGATCGACGTCGATGCCGAGCTTCTGGTTGAGCTTGTAACGGCCGACGCGGCCGAGATCGTATTTTTTCGGATCGAAAAAGAGCCGCTTGAGCAGGGCGCGGGCGTTCGCCACCGTCGGCGGATCGCCCGGGCGCAGCTTGCGGTAGATGTCCTTGAGGGCCTCTTCCTGGTCGTGCGCCGGATCTTTTTTCAGCGCTTTCACGACGGTATCGTCGTGCGTGATGTCGATCACTTTCACCTCTTTGTGTCCGAGCGCCATGATCTGGCGAACGGCGGCGAGAGTGAGCGGCTCAAAAGCCCGTGCGACCGTGACCTCCCCATCGAGCACGTCGGCGGTCAGGACCTTGGTGGCGAGGTTTTCCTCGTCCGAGCTTCTCGCTCAGCTTCAGTTTCTCGATGTTGTAGAAAAGTTTGATCACCTCTTCATCCGGCCCGTAGCCGAGCGCGCGCAGAAAAGTGGTGGCGAGGAATTTGCGGCGGCGTTTGCGCCGATCGAGATAGATGTAAAGCAGGTCGCTCGTGTCGAATTGCACCTCGATCCACGAACCGCGATCGGGAATGATCCGGAAACTGTAGAGCACCTTGCCATTGAGATGGATGCTCGACTCGAAAGCGATGCCCGGAGAGCGGTGCAGCTGCGAAACGACGACGCGCTCCGCGCCATTGATCACGAACGTGCCCGATGGCGTCATCAGCGGGATCTCGCCCATGTAGACTTTTTCTTCCTTGATCCCCTTCTCCTCCTTGAGCTGAAACGTGACGTGGAGCGGCGCGCTAAACGTCTGGCCTTCGCGCTGCGCTTCGAGAGCGCTCAATTTCGGCTCGCCGATTTCGTAATGGCTGAAATCGAGCGTGGCTTTTTCGTCGTAGCTTTCGATCGGGAAAACTTCCTTGAAGACGGTTTGCAGGCCGGTGTTCTTCCGCTTGGCCGACGGAACGTCTTTCTGGAGGAAATCGACGTAGGAATTGAGCTGAACCTCGATCAGGTTGGGCGGCTCAATCGCCTCTTGAATAGTGCCGAAGTGAATACGCTCTGTTGCGGGACGGTCTGACATAACTGGTGCACCAATCTCCAATGGTTAAAACCTGCAGCGACCCTGGATGGCAGGTCGCGAGGAGTGTGAGGGTTACGGCTTGGGCCGGAAATAGCGGACGAAAAAAGTGGCGGCAAAACGGCGGTCTGTCAATACGACCTCCACCGTTTTGTTGCCAATCTTGGGATTTACCGTCGGGTGCGGGTTAAAAATACTTCGGGCACCTCTTAGTCAGGAAAAAAGGGAGCATAAATATGCGCATTCTTCCGGCGGGCGCAAGGGCGATTTTTTGCCGTGATTCGAGAATCGTGAATTCGGAAAGCGCGCCGGGGAGTGCTCCTCTTCCGATGTAACGAATCTCGATTTTACGATTCACGATCACCCAAGCCCCACCGGCCGGATGCGAACTACTTGATTTCGACCTTGGCCCCCGCCGCTTCGACCTTTTTCTTGATCTCTTCGGCTTCTTCTTTGGTCACGCCTTCCTTCATTGTCTTGGGAGCGCTCTCGACCAATGCCTTGGCTTCGGCCAGGCCGAGTCCTGGCACGGCGGCGCGCACTTCCTTGATCACGCCGATCTTGTTGGCGCCCATTTCCTTGAGAATGACGTCGAAAGTGGTCTTCTCTTCAGCCGCCGCTGCGGCGGGAGCGCCACCTCCAGCAGCGGGCGCTGCCGCCACCGCCACGGGAGCCGCTGCGCTGACGCCCCATTTTTCTTCGAGTTGCTTGACCAATCCAGCAACTTCGAGAACGGTCAGCCCGCTCAGTTGCTCCACAATTGCATTCATATCTGCCATTTTAGTTTCCTCCAATTGCCGCTCCCGGAAGCCCCCGGAAAATTACAGCCGATAGCCATCGGCTCGGACAGTGTTTGTTTTGTTGTTGTAGGGCAGGGTCGCCACGGCGACCGCCTTCCCTACAAATTGTTTCGTTAGGCCGCAGCCTCCGTGGGTTTGCCTTCTTTCTCCGCTTTGGCGTTCATGAGTCGCGCCAAGGCCGAAGCCGGCTCATTCAAAATACGGACCAGTTTGGTCGCCGGCGCCATCAACATGCCGAGCAACTGCGCCTGGAGAGCCGCCCGCGAGGGCAGGTCGGCCAGCGATTCCACTTCCGCAGTCGAGAGCACATTTCTGTCGACCACGCCGATCTTGAGTGTGGCGATCTTGAACTCCGCCGCGAAAGCCTTCAGTACCTTCGCAACCGGCGCGACATCGTTGTCTCCCGTGACCAGCGCGGTTTGTCCACTCAGCTGCTTGGCCACATCCGGCAGTCCACTCGCGCTCATGGCGCGCTTCAGGAAGCTGTTCTTGACCACGTGCACCTCGGCCCCGGTGGGCGCGAGACGATTCCGCAACTCGCCGAATTGGTCGACTTTCATCCGCTGATAATCGGTCACGAGCAGAAACGGCGAACGATTCAGTTTCTCGGACAAGTCCGAAACGATCTTGGCTTTTTCAGGTCTCATGTTGGGAAAAAATTAGAAGGTCAGATAAGGCGACGGATCGACATGCAGCCCCGGCGACATCGTCGCGGCCAGCGTCATTCCCTCGACGAAACGGCCCTTGGCGGTCGCCGGACGCGCTTTGACGACGGCGTCGATGATGGCGTTGCCATTTTCGAGCAACTGGTTTTCAGCGAAAGAAAATTTGCCTAACGGCACGGCGACGTTGCCGTTTTTATCGAGCTTGAACTCGACCCGGCCGGCCTTCACTTCGCCGACCGCTTTCGCGGTGTCTTCCGTGACCGTGCCAGTCTTCGGATTCGGCATCAGCCCGCGCGGGCCGAGCACCTTGCCGAGCTTTCGCACTTCCGCCATCGCAGTGGGCGTCGCAATCGCGACATCGAAATCCTGAAAGCCCTCCTGGCATTTCTTGATCATGTCCTCGAAGCCGACATACTCCGCGCCGGCGTCCTTCGCCGCCTGCGCCGCCGCGCCCTGCGCGAAAACGAGCACGCGCACTTGCTTGCCGCTGCCGTGCGGAAGCGGACAGGTGCCGCGCACCATCTGGTCGGATTGCTTCGGATCGACCCCAAGCCGGAAGGACATCGTCACCGTCTGGTCAAACTTGGTCGGCGGAAGCTTCTTCAGCGTCGCGACAGCCTCCGGGAAGCTGTAGGACTTGTTGCGATCCACCAGCTCGGCGGCGGCGCGATAACGTTTGCTGCGATTTTTTTGCATGATGATTTCAGTTCCAACGCCCAGCACTTTGCTTGTCAAAGTGCAAGGCTCCTGATTATGTCCGCGCGTCGTCTCCGAGCAACGGGGTGCGTAAAGTAGCGGGCCCGCTCCCGCTGTCAAAAAATAATTCAGGTGTTCGCCGAGGAATTAGATCCGGACGACCGTGATTTCGGGGCGGCAATTGAAGCGGATCGGAAACATGTAGGTGCCGATGCCGACGTTGACGTAGAGTGGTCCGCCTAACGAATCGTAATGGCCCTTTTGATAGGGGCCGACGCCGTAAGGCAGGACGGGCGCTCCATAGAAAGGCAGACGCACCTGACCGCCATGGGAATGTCCGGCGAGGATCAAGTCGAAGCGCCGGCCTTCGAGCCGATCGGCCTGTGCGGGGTAATGGAGCAGGAGCAGGCGTCGCCCCGCCTTGGCTTGACCCATTCTTTGAGTGCCCCACCTTCCGGCTCCGATGATCTCGAGATCGTGATGGGGCAGCACGATGCTGCGATCCTCCAGCCAGCCGCCGCCCGTGGCGGCGAAAGCTTTTTCATACTCTCGGAAATCCGCGCGGCTGCCGTAATCCCAATTGCCGGGGCAGCCGTAAACCGGCCGCTGGATTTGGCGGATGAAGTCGAGCGCCGCCGGGGCGAAACGCGCATCTTCGATCAGATCGCCGTTGAAGCAGACAAACTCCGGCTCGAGTCCATTGATGGTGCGCACGGCTTCGGCCGCATATTTGGCGTCGCCCTTGTAATGGAGGTCGCTGATTTGCGCAAAGCGGCACTGCGGCTGCTGGCCAAGATCGAAGTGCGTCACGTGCAGCCAGGTGGGCTCGACAAAGCGGCCGTCGAGACCCGCCGCTGCCGGCAAGGCGCAAAGTCCGAGCCCAAGGAATTGCCGCCGGCTGAGTATTTTTCCCTTCAACGCTTTTCGTTAGTCCGGAAAGGTGAGCAAACGCATGAGCCCCTTTCCACTGTCGGTCAGGCGCGCGCGCGCTCCGCGTCCGGCGAGATCGCCGCGGGTGAGGTTGCGATAATCGATCGTGCTCGGCTTCACGAAGAAGAGTTCGGGACCGGTGACGCTTTTGCTGCTCGCCCTCAGGTGCAGCGGCAGCCCGGAGCGGGTGAAGGAAACTTCCCAGGCCGCCGGCTTTTCGTTAGGCGCGCCCTGTATCATCCAGGGATAATGCTGCGGCAGCTCAAAGTTTGGCGAGTTCGGCACGATCACTTTGTAGTAAACCTCTTCCTTCGCGAGAAATCCGGGGACGGTGAGGGCGGGGTTGTCGCGCAAGGCGAGGAAGAGCCGCGCGAGGTCCAGTCCCGCCAGATTGATCCCGTTGTAAATCTCGTTGTAGTTGGGTTCGCCCTTGAAATAGGTGTCGTGCCATTGCTCGAAGTGATCGTTCAGGAGCAGATTCAGCTCGACGTGGACGTGAGCGCGCTGGCGATTGATACCAGCGCCGGTGTAGCCCATAAGCCCGATGGTTTCCCGTTCCTTCACGCGCTGCCCCTTCTCCACCGCGATGGTTTTGAGATGCCCGTAGAGGCTGTAATACGGACAACCGCCCCAGCGATGTTCGATCACGACGTAGCGTCCGTAGTTGGAGTGGCCGGCCACCGAATTGATGTGGACGACGATGCCGTCCGCGATCGACCTCACGTCGTCGAGCGGTTCGCCATGCACATCCCGGCGGACCGGCCGGATGTCCATCCCCTCGTGAAAGCGTGTCATGATCGTGCCGTTCGCGGTTTCGATCGGATCGCGCACGAAGCCGTACTGCCCGCCCTGCCATGGATACGAAATCACTCCATGCACATTCCGCTCGATGTTCTGATAGAACTCCGCGTTGTCACCCCGCAACAATGCGGTGTTGTCAGTCGGCAGCGTGAGACGAAGCGGCGCGTCCTGGGCGGAGGCGGGGGCGATCAGGGCGAGAAAGAGCAGCGCCGCAGCGCACATTGCACCGTTCATTTTCGCTTTTTGCGGCCGAGAAGTTTCCAATCTCTGTTCATCAGCTTGATGTCCGTCTCCGTCAGCCCGGCCGGGAGATAAATTTTCCCATCGGAAACGCGCCGATCCACCTGCAACTCGGTCAGCGGCCGGCCATTGATAAAAACAAACAGTTGCGAGCCGCGGTGCTCGACGCTCAACGTGTCGAGGACGGTGCGTCCGTGATCATCCAACACCAGGAGCGCGGCGTAGCTGCCATCGGCGGCGCGATACGGATAAAAGGCCACCACGTCGCGCTCGCTAATCCACGGCGTCTTGTCGATGTAAACATCGCGGCCCGTGAGCGAGTGGATCGGCTGGGCGAAGACGTCGCCGTCATTGGCGTTGGCCGTGATGTGGACGCGAAAGGTGCAATGCGGGCCGGCCTCCGCCCACATCGCAAGGGAAAAAACGAGCGCGACGACGAGCAGACTCCTCATGCCGATTGATAAAGGGTTTGACAGTTTTTGCAACGTTTGCCTGTTTGAGGCGAATGAGACTAATTTTCGCCGCGCTGATTTTGCTCGCCCTGATCACCGGCGCGCCGGCGGAGGAGAAACGCAGTTGGCTCGGGCGCGTCTTTCATCCCTTCAGTCCCGCGGACAAGCTTCCGCAATACAAGGATCCCAAACTGCACGGCCTCGTCCTCGCGATCGAGCTGCCGCCGGAACCCGTCAAGCTCTCCGAGGTCCGGCAATTGCCTGTCCACGTCGTCCTGACCAATCGCGGAGACCGCGCCGTCGAGCTCAACTTCCCGAGCGAGCAACGGATCGAAATTCTGCTCCACGATTCCTCGGGGCGCGTCGTCACGCGCTGGTCCGAAAACCGCGCTTTCGCTGATACGCGCGGCACGGTCCTGATCAATCCTAACGAACACGTTGACTACTCCGAGACGATCGCGACCCGCGAACTCGCCCCCGGCCGCGTCTTCACGGTCGAGGTAACGGTGCCGGCCTATCCCGAGCTCGACGCGCAACGCAAGTCGCTGACCGCGCCGTAATGTAGACGCTTCGCTCTGCGAAGCGCGAGACTGACGATGAATGCAGATTCCGACCAGACAAGAAGTGGCGCCGCTCCCTCCCGCGTTTCGCAGAGCGAAACGTCTACAACGCTCTTTTCCGATTACCATCTCCACCCGCAGGGGCATCGGGACCAGCCTTACACGCCGGAGTTACTCCAGCCCTGGGCGGATCAGGCACGCCGCATCGGTTTGCGCGACATCGCCCTGACCGATCACGATCGTTACCATCGCGGCGTCGATTTTGATCAAATCGACCGGCTGCGCGCGGCGAATCCCGATCTCAAAATCCGGGCCGGGATTGAGCTGGATAACGATCCGGTGCACTCCGCTCAGGGTCGCCGCTGGGTCGAGCAGAATTGGGATCGGCTCGATTTCGTTCTCGGCTCCGTGCATTTCCTGCACGGCGACTGGGCCTTCGATCACGCCGGTGAGGAAGCCGAGTTTGCGCGGCGCGACATCAACGAAGTCTACGCCGATTATTACGAGCGCATCCGCGCGATGGCGGCGAGCGGTCTGGTCGATTGCATGGCCCACCTCGATCTCGTGAAAATCTTCGGCTTTCGCCCGACGAAAGATATGAGTGACGTCCTTGACGACGTTCTTTCCGAAATCAAGCGTGCCGGCCTGGCGATGGAGTTATCGACCGCGGGCTGGCGCAAACCGGTGGGCGAACTGTATCCGAGCGATGAAATCATCCGCCGCGCGATGGCGAAGGGAATCCCGTTTACGACCGCTTCGGATGGACATTCCCATGTCCAAGAGGGGGAAAATTTCGAGCGGCTGGCGAACAAAATATCGGAGATCGGATTGCGCGAAGTCAACATCTTCGAACGCCACCAACGCAGGCCGATCGCGTTTTGACCGGATGCGCGCTGATTCGTGCTCGTTTTGCTCGTCGCTTGGGCAGCGGCCCCAACTTCCCCTGGCGCAAACGCTTTCGCCGAGATCGTTCGATCGGCAGCAGTAAATTGGCTATTAGTCTCCGCTCCCAGCCCAGCACATTAGTCTCGACATCCTTGACGAAGATGGAAACCATCCTCGGCCATAGTGCACCGCGGATGGTCTAACGAGAAAAACGCTGAGAAGGGCCGAGAGCAGACACTGACGATCGCGGCCACGGGCTGCGCTCTGCCAAGACCTGCCGCCTGGCGATCCCGCATCGCAGGATTGCTTTGCGTCGCGCTCTTTGGCGTTTCCGCCAAAGCGCAAGTCCCGCACGGCGTCTTTTCGTTGAAGGGAACCGGAGGACACGTCAGCTCCATTGTCCTGGCCAATCCTGATGTGCTCGGGATCTCTACTCGCCAGAACTGGGCTGCTCTTGAACCAGTTGAGGGCACATTCGACTTTTCCTATCTCGATCGCGAGGTGGTCGCGGCGACGGAGGCGGGTAAGCAGGTCCTTATGCGTATCAACACTCAGGCAGGCAAGCCGAGTTGGGTTACAACCGCTGTGCAGGATGCAGGTGGCACATTTTTTACCTTCGACGATAGCGGGGTGCAGACCACGATTCCGGTTTTCTGGGACCCGACCTATCTGGCCAAGAAAAAAGACATGATCGCCGCCCTCGGGTCGCACTTCGCCGCTAACAGTGCGGTGACTATCGTCACGGCAAGCTTTGCCAACGCCACCTCCGAAGATTGGAACGTGCCGCACACGCCGCCGGATGTCACTAACTGGCTGAACGACGGCTATACGACGGCCAAGCTGCTCGACGCCGGGCAACAAATCATCGACGCAACCATTTTGGCTTTCCCGAATCAATATGTGACTCTCGCGATTGGCGGGAATGGCCATTCTAATACGCAACAAAATCTCGACCCGACCGCGACCGATGCGGCGGCCAACGCCGTCAGCACGGCGCGTGCTCGATCCCCCGGCAGGTTGATCGCGCAGATCAACAGCCTTTCGACCGTCAATCCCGTGGCGCCGGGCCCGACCGATTCCGTTTGGAATCTACTCTGGAACAGCCGGCCCGACGTCGGCGCGCAGATGGTGTCCAACGTTTACGGCGACACCTCTTACCGAGCCAACGGTGGCGTGCCAGGCGACCCGGCGACCATTCTCATGACCTGCGTGGATGCGGCCGTTAGTTACGGCATCAATTACATCGAGATCTACGAAACGGACGTGACGCACCTGCCTGATGTCATTACCTACGCTCGCGCAAAACTCGCTCCCGCACCTACTCCTACTCCAACCCCGAGCGCAACCCCTTCTCCCACGGAAACCCCGACACCAAGTGAGACTCCCACCCCGACTGAGACACCTACTCCTACCGAGACACCTACACCAACGCCCAGTCCCAGTCCGACGCCGATCCCTTTCAATCTGGACGGTCAGGCCGACGCTGCCGGCTATCTTGAAAACGCCGATGGAATGATCGTCTACGCGGCCGTGCGCGGCGGCATTCTCTATGTGGCTACCTCATCGCCGGGAAATGATGGCGAATCTACCGATAACTTCATCTTCGTCACCGACCAGCTTCTGGCTTCGGCTTTCGTCCCGGCGCCTTGGGCGAAGGCTGGAATGGTCGCGATCGATGCTTCGAAACCATTCATCGGTGGAGAAAGCACGAACGACTTTTGTGGCTGGTTCAACGCGCCCGTCTCCGCCCTGGCCGTGAAGTCCGCCACGAGCGGTGGCCAGATGGAGGGCACAATCGATCTCGCCGCTGCCTTCGGTTCCGTGCCGGACACGATTTACGTTGCGGCGGCGGCCTACGCGACCGCGGATGACGGCGGGCTCGCGGCGCAGGGTCCATTTGGAAATGGCGATGGCAATATTGACCCGATCGAATTCCTGGCGTTGCCGATCGCAGCACTGACGGACGAGAACGCGGACGGGATCTACGATCGTCTTGATCCCGCGCGCGGTTTTGTCGTCACACAAATCTCGCGTAGCGACGGAGTCACCACAATCAACTGGACGTCTGTTCCCGGCAGGATCTACCAGGTGGAGAGCTGCGACACACCTGGCGGAACCTGGACGCCGCTCAACGTCCGGGTCACGGCGGGCACCGGCCAACTCACGCTATCCACGACAGATGCGACTGATTCTCTCAGTCGCTTTTACAGGGTTGAGTTGGTGGGTCCCTAAGTTTTCCTCACCACTTAGAGGCGCTTTGCCCTACGAAGCGCGAAAATCCGGGGAGCGCAACGCGCACTTCAGCGTCAGGGTAAATCCAACCGCAACTATCGGCAAAAGTTGGTTGCGGCGAGGCGCCGCAACCAACACGCGAGGCGCGTGCGCTCCCAGAAAGATGCTCCCGGCGTAGTCCCTTCCCCCCGCAAAACGGGGAGAAAGGTGGGGCTAAGCAGCCTTTCTCCAGCCAAACAACCGAGCTGGAAGAAAGAGCACAGCGCGCACGAAAGCGAAGAAAGCTTCAAAAGCCAGACCGACCAGCCGAAACGGCAACGCCACCAGCCAGACAATCGGGAAGAGAAGCAAAGCGAGCAGCGCCACGGGCCAGCACCAGCAGAATGCACCAGCCGACAAAGAGGATGAGAGCCTTCATGAAGTTATTGTTTCATCGCGCGGCGGCGCGTCAACCGCCTTAGCGAATCGCGGAGAACGATGGCGCGGCCCGCTAGCCTAACGACGCGATGTGCGTCACTCCTCGCCCCTCGTTCCCAAGTTGCACTTGGGAACGCGCTTGCTCAGGAAGCTGCGCTTCCTCCGGTCTGCCAGTCATCACACCGCAAAACCGGAATCGCCCCCGGCAGCCACTCATGCGCCGAGGAATAACGCCAATGCTCCGGCGAAGCAACCAACCCGCGCTTCACCGGGTTATTATGCAGGTATTCCAGCTTCTGCCGCATGATCTCATCGCTCGGGATCGCCTGCGGGTGAAAGCCTTCCTGCCAAAGCTGATGTTCGCTCTCCGTCTTGTGCGCTGCCCGGTAATAACGCAACTGGTTGAGCAACCAATCCGCCCGCTCGCTCTCCAATTGCCCCAACAATCGCCGAGCCGTATGGCGCTTCAGGTCGGCCATGACTCTCGTCAGATCGGGCGCGGCAAGGATGGCATGGAAGTGATTATCGAGAATGACCCAGGCATAAATCCTGAGGGCCTTTTTGGATCGGCAGTATGTGAGCGAGTCGACCAGGATATCGCAGCGCGCCGCCGTGGTGAGGAGCGGCAGCCACGCCACCACCGTGGAGGTGACAAAGTGCGCCTGATCTTTTTCGTTTACCCGATAGCGGCTGCGCATGCCCGCGAGGATGCCCGAAGCTCAGCTTTTACAGCAAGCGCGTTCCCAAGTGCAACTTGGGAACGAGGGAGCACAAGGGAAGAACTTGGGAACGAGGGGAGTGAGGGGCAAAACCTTGTCGGATGACTGCGGATGGATAGTCAGGCGAGGACTGAACGAACTTCACGATAGTCTCGATCTCGTCGAGCATCGTATCAAACCATTCGGTTCCGGATGGTCGACGCTTGGCGCCTCATGCTTCCAAGGTCGAATGGATTCATCCTCGACCGCAGCAACACGCGGCACTTCCCATGTCTTGAGAACGAGCGGGTATGCTCCTCGTTCCCAAGTTGCACTTGGGAACGCGCGTGCTCAGGAAGCTTCGCTTCCTCCAGTCAACCCCCGGGAGGAAGTTATTTAGGCCGATTTCTTAAAGCCTAACGAGAACAAGAGTTGCCATCGCTGGCGAGCCCGCCCTACAATCCCATCCCGGGGAGACCCATCCCGCCGGTGATTTTTCCCATCTCGCTGCTCGCCATTTCCTTGCCTTGCGCGATCGCTTGTTGCACGCCGCTCAAGATCAGGTCTTCCAGAATTTCCACGTCCTCCGGGTCGACGATCTCCTTCGCGATCTTGATCGAGAGAACATCGCCGGCGCCGTTCGCCATCACCGTCACTTTCCCGCCGCCGGCACTTACCTCAACTGTCTTTTCCTCGAGCTCGGCCTGCGTTTTGGCCATTTGCTCCTGCATCTTCTGCGCTTGCTTCATCAACTTGTTTAGATTCATGGGATCAGGTGCTGACGGATTTGATTTCGCCCTTGAAAATTTCCAGAGCTTCCTGGATGAGCGGGTCGTCCTTGAAGGAATCAACCGAGTCGTTGGGCTTGGTTTTCTTCGGCTCGGCCTCGAATTGAATATCTGGCGCGGGCGAAGTCGGGGGCAATCCTTCCTGCACGCTCAGCTTGACCGTCCAATCCGTGCCGGTCAGTTCTTTGAGGAGCGCTTCGAGAAAAGTTCGGTTGGCAGGTCGCGAGAGCGATTCCATCACTGTCTTCTGGTCCGGCGCGAAGCCGAGCAGAACGGTGCGGTTTTCCGTGCCGAGAAGTTGGGCCGAGTCGATCCAACTCTTGATCAACGGTCGGCGGGTGGAAGCGAGCTGGACGGCTTTAGGCCAGATGGCGGTCACGTCCGCGGACGTGTCGGCAGGAATGTGGGAGGCGCCTTTGGGCGGCGACCCGCCGGGGGTGGGATCAGGAGCAGGATTGATGGGCGCGGAGGCTTTCTTTTCCGCGGGCGTTGCATTGGAGGCGGGACGCGCCGCGGTTTTTGGGACGGACGGGAGCGATGGGACTGATGTGACGCCGCCACGCAGCGCCGCCAGATTCTCGATCACTTCATTCAGTGTCACCTGGCTAAGAGTCTGGATGGCTTTGATCACCGCTACTTCGAAATGCAGCTTCTTGTTCGGCGCCCATTTCATTCGCCCTTCCGCTTCGGCGAATTGCTCGATCAATTCGAGGAGCCGGTCCGTTTCAATCAAGGCCGCTTCCTCCCCTAACGACGATTGCAACTCCGGCGCCGCTTCCTTGGCGAGCGCGTCGGGCTTCACCTTGAAGACGAGCAGATCGCGCAGGTGCCCGATCAGGTCCGACATCAGCTTCATCATTTCCTTGCCCGCCGCCATCTGCTCGTCGAGCAGGGCGAGCGCTGCGGCCGTCTGGCCACGCAGAATTTTCTCGGTGAAACCCGCCACCGTTTGTTCGCTCGTGAAGCCAAAAACATTGAGCACGTCGCTCTCCGCGATCGTCTCTCCACAAAACGCGACCAGTTGGTCGAGCATCGACTCCGCGTCGCGCAGGCCGCCATCCGCGCCGCGCGCGATGGCGTGGGCGGCGGCCGGGTCCAGTTTCACCTTTTCCTTCTGCGCGATGAATTGCAGATGCTGCGCGATCAGGTTGGCCGGGATCCGATGCAGATCGAAGCGCTGACAACGGCTCAAGATGGTCGGCAACACTTTCTGCGGCTCGGTCGTGGCGAAAATGAACTTCACGTGCTCGGGCGGCTCCTCGAGTGTTTTGAGGAGCGCGTTGAAGGCCTGCGCGGTCAGCATATGCACCTCGTCGATGATGTAGATCTTGTATTTCCCCTTGCTCGGCGCGTAACGCACGTTGTCGCGCAGCTCGCGCACCTGCTCGACGCCATTGTTGCTCGCGCCATCGATTTCGAGAACGTCGAGACTGTTCCCCCCGGTGATCTCCTTGCAGCTGTCGCAGAGGCCGCAGGGTGTGATGGTCGGGCCGTGAATACAGTTGAGCGCCTTGGCCAAAATGCGGGCGAGGGAAGTTTTCCCGATCCCGCGCGGCCCGACAAAGAGGTAGGCATGGGCGAGACGATTTTGTTCGACCGCGTTCTTGAGGGTGCGGGTGACGTGCTCCTGGCCGACCAGATCGTCGAATGTTTGCGGCCGATATTTTCGCGCAAAGACCTGGTAGCTCACGCGCTCAGTCTAGTGCTTCGCGGAGGAGGCGAAAACAGAAAATCGGAAAGGAGAACAGGATCACCTGTAATTTTCTTGGACAACACCTCGGGCGGCGGCTTTCAATCCGATCAAAACCAGTTCATCCTGCAGAAAATATGACCGAAAAAATCTTCGCGACCGGATTGGCCGGACTTGTCATCTCCTCGTCGCTTCTCCCGCTCGAGTCGCAGGCGGCGGAGCCGGTTGAGATGAAGGCTATTCTCCTGCACGAATACGGCGGCCCGGAAGTCCTGCGTTACGAAAACGCGCCGCGACCCGAGCCTAACGATGATGAAGTCTTGATCCGCGTGCGCGCCGCCTCGGTCAATCCCGTCGATGTCGGAATTCGCTCCGGTAAATACGCGGAATATTTTCACACGACCTTGCCGCTAATTCCGGGAATGGATGCAGCGGGCGTGGTCGAAAAAGTCGGGAGCAAAATCTCGACGCTGAAAGCTGGCGATCCGGTTTATGCGTTTTTCACTTTGAAAAGGGAAGGCGGTTACGCCGAGTTTGCGATCGCGAAAGCGAATGAAGTCTCGGCCAAGCCGCAGGGAATCACCTACGAGCAGGCGGCCGCGATCCCCGCCGCAGGCTCGACGGCGTGGCAGGCGCTGGTCGATGCGGCGAAGCTGAGCCCTAGTCAGACCGTGTTGATTCAGGGCGGCTCAGGCGGGGTGGGCCACATGGCGATCCAGATCGCGAAGGCGCGCGGGGCGCGGGTCATTGCCACCGCTTCGACGGCCAACCAGGAATTCATGAAGAAGCTCGGAGCCGATCAGACGATCGATTACACGAAGGCGAAGTTTGAAGACGCGGCCAAAGATGTCGATGTCGTCCTCGACGCGGTGGGGGGCGATACCCTGACCCGGTCGTATGGCGTGGTGAAAAAAGGCGGGGTCATCGTTTCGATCGCGGGCGAATTGGATCAGGCAGCGCTGGATGCACACGGCATTCGCGGCATCTCGATTTCCGCTTCGCCTAAGACGGACACTTTCGAAAACCTGACCCGGCTGGTGGAAGCAAAAAAGCTGCTGCCGGTGGTTTCGAAGGTGTTCCCGTTGGCCGAAGTGGCCAAGGCGCAAAATCAAATTGCAACCCGCCACACGCGCGGAAAAATCGTGCTGCAGATTCCAACAAAGTCGTGAGGCTCCGAAAACCCGCAATCACCCTAACGACCGTGGTCGTTCTCGGTTGGTCGGCACCGCCCCTGACGGCGCGAGAGCCGCCAACCGCGCCCCCGAAAACCAAAAGCGTCCGCTCCCGCGCTCTCGGCATTCCCTTCGATGGCACTCCGGGAAAACTGAACGCGATCACGGATGTCGCCGGCGTTGAAGTCGGCTTCACGACACTCGTTAGGGGCGAAGGAAAACTCGAAGGCGGCCAAGGTCCGGTTCGCACCGGCGTGACGGCGATTATTCCGCGCGGACACAATTCGCTGAACGACCCCGTTTACGCCGGCGTCTTCAGCTTGAACGGCAACGGTGAAATGACCGGGACTGCTTGGGTCGAAGAGAGTGGATTTCTGGAAGGGCCGGTCGTTATCACCAACACTCACAGCGTCGGTGTGGCGCGCGATGCGGTCATCGCCTGGCGTCTCGCGCACGGCGCGGCCGACAAGACCGGCTACTGGTGGAGTCTGCCCGTCGTGGCGGAGACCTGGGATGGCTGGCTGAATGACATCAACGGTTTCCACGTGAAACCGGAGGATGTCGCGCACGCCCTTGACGCGGCGCAAGGCGGCGCGGTCGCCGAAGGCAGCGTCGGCGGCGGCACCGGAATGATTTGCTACGAATTCAAAGGCGGCACCGGCACCGCCTCGCGCGTTGTCCCTGTAGCCGGGGGCGCTGACCCCAGCCGCCACTACACCGTCGGCGCGCTCGTGCAGGCCAATTGTGGACGCCGCCCGCAGCTGACGATCGCAGGCGTTCCGGTTGGCAAAGAAATTCCCGGTTCCGTTTACCCGAAAGACACGGGCTCCATCATCATCGTGATCGCGACCGACGCGCCCCTTCTCCCCGGCCAACTCAAACGCCTCGCGCGCCGCGCCAGCCTCGGCCTCGCCCGCACCGGGGCCACCTCCGGCAACGGCTCCGGCGACTTGTTCCTCGCCTTCTCCACCGCCAACCCCGGCGCGAACAATCCCGAACAGCCGACGCACACCGTGCAAACTGTGCCTAACGATCTGCTCGATCCGATCTTTTCCGCCGTGGTCGAGGCGACGGAGGAAGCGATTGTCAACGCTCTGGTCGATAACCAAACCATGGTTGGACGCGACGATCACCGCGTGGAGGCGTTACCGCACGATCGTCTGCGCGAGCTGCTTAAGAAATACCACCGCCTCGTACCCTAGGATCCGGAAGAATGCCAGACGACGTTTCATCACCTCGAACCGTTCCGGGAGGTGCGATAGAATCGGTCTGGCCGGCTAACCCTGCGCCGATCACGAATTGGAGGCGCGCGTCCACCAACGGTTGCGGAGATTTTGCAAAAGGCGATCGACTGGGCGAGCAATCTGTCAAGATCATCGCCACAGCCGCGCGGAATATCGGCGGCTGAGTTTGACCCAGAAGACACCCAGCAGACATGGAGGAGAAAATACCGGGCGAGGATTCAGTTTCGGCGGGGCGCGAGTCAGAGGAGCCATCGCACTCCGGACAAGGAGCCCCGCGCCGGCGCAGCCTTACTCCCGAGCAACGCCGGTTCCTCGACCGTCCGCGCCCGGCGCCGGACGAGCAGCAGCAGACCGAAGCGCCGCTCGCTGCTCCGGAGGAGCAGTCCGAAGTGCCGCCCACCGGCGCGCACGATGCGCCGGACGAGCACCAGCCCGAAGCGCCCACGACCGAAGATCCACCGAAGCGAACCCGGAGCGCACCAGGCGGCGTCTCCGTGTTGGGAGACGATAAAGTATCGCGCAGCATCGAGTTCCAAAGCGCGACCCTGATTATCGCCCTGATAGTGGGGTTTGGCCTCGCGTTCTATTTCGGGACGAAAATCAATTACCTGAAATACCTCCTGAGCTCACGGCACCAGCCGACGCTGACGGGACCGAGTGCGGATCAATTCCGAGGCGTCGGCGCAGATGACCTCGTCAAGCAGGCTCTCGTGGCCGAACGCGACGGCCATTGGCAGGATGGGGTCGAGCGTTTCATGGCCGCCAAGAGAAAAAATCTACAGTACAAGGGAATCCTGTTCCGGGTTGGAAAAATCCTTTACGACCAGCGCGATTTTGCTCAGGCGGATCAGGCCTTCGAGAACGCCCTGGCCTTCGGCGAGAATATGGACGCAGCCAGTTTCTTCCGCGGTTTGATCGCGGTCCGGACCAAGAACCTGACCGCGGCGGAGCGTTTTTTTGCCGCGGCGGTGGCAGCCGCGCCTTTCGTTTCGGACTACCACTATTACTTGGGCGAGACTTTTCGGCTGGACCTAAAACCGAAGCCCGCCATACCGTGTTACGAGCAGGCCGCGCTGCTCGCCCGCGACGAGCAGGACGCGACGGTCTGCCAGTTCAAAATGCGGATGGCAAGGATCGATGCCGCAGAAAGCGAGGCGGTCAATTCGGAACTAGCCAGGCGGCAGGCCAATGGGCCGCTCTCGGTAGACTGGTTGATGACCGCCGCGGCCCTCAAGATCCGCGAAGGTCACGTCGACGATGCCCGGCCCTTGATCGAGCAGGCGCGCGCAGGAAATTCGCCCGGATTGTTCGCGTCCTGTGTGAACGATCTCTACTTCCACGACGTCTCCAAAAAATATCCGGAACTGGCGGACGTCCTCCACCTGGAATTGGATTTGCAGGTGCCGTTCCCGGAATGAGGAGCGGCGGAATGCAATTCCCCTAACGAGGAAACGCGCCTAACCAAACAACGGCCAGATCAGGCCGCGGACCGGCGGCGCCGCCCGACCCAGATCAGCCCGACGAGGCCGACCCCAAAAAGAATGTAGGAGGACGGTTCCGGCACGGCGACCAGTTGGAAATCGACAGCCTGGATCTGCAGAGTCAGACAATCCGGATTCGGCTTGTCGGCCGCCGGGGAACCGTCTCCCGGGTTGGTCGCAGTGGAAAAATTAAAGGTGAGACGCCCATTCCACGTGCCACTGGTCGCAAGGCCGAAAACGATTCCGCTCATCTGGCCCTGATAGGTTGCGATGCCGGGACTGAGCGTGAGCACGGTGCTGAAGGTTTGCGGCGATCCTGAGACGAGCGCCTGCGCTTCGATTGTGAGGGTGACTGGGTCCGAATCTCTTAAATTAATCGTGAAGTTATACCCGACGGAAAAAACGTCCCCGGCGTTGGCGGCGTAATTGCCTCCAATCAAAATGCGCGGAGGCTGAACGGTATCAGCCACGTTCGAATCGCCGTAGAGGTGCACCACATCACCCATCAGACCAGCCGGATTATGAAGAAGCACGGCGGCGATCTTGTTCTCCGTAAACGCACTGTTGGGCAGAAAACTGGGACCGTAACCGATCGTGAGAGTACCAGCGCGGGCGCCGATCGCGAAAACGACGAGAAAAGCGGCGGCCGCAATGGTGGAGAGTAGGGTGGTTTTTTTCATTAAATTTCCGGGCAGACTTTCAGCCAACCCCGCAGCATTAAGAATTTCCGAAAAAGGTCAAGCTTTATTCATTTATTGGGTAGAAGCGCCGCTTTCCGAGGCAAATGCCGCGACGCCAAAATGGTGCCCGCCCTTCGGACTTAGCGGCCAATATCCTCGTCCCAAAGTTGCGGATTCTTCGCGATAAACTTCGCCATCATCTCGAAGCATTCCGGCAGATCGAGATCGATCACCTCGACGCCGTGGGCGCGCATGAATTCCGGACCGCCCGGGAAAGTCCGGCTTTCGCCCACGATCACCCGCCGAATCCCAAACTGCACCACTGCGCCGCTGCAGAGGTAGCAGGGCATCAGGGTCGAATAGAGCTCGGTGTCGCGAAAACTGCCGATCCGTCCGGCCTGGCGCAGGCAGTCGATTTCGGCGTGGGTCACCGGATCGCTCTCCTGCACCCGTTTGTTGTGGCCGACGGCGAGCAATTCTCCGTTCCGGGCCAGGGCAGAACCGATTGGGATTCCACCTTCACTCAAACTTTTACGGGCCTGCGCAATGGCCGCCTCCATTAGTTCTTTTTCGCTCATTCGATATCGTTAGGCGAAGCTTACACCTTGCGCCTTTCCCGGCAATGCGTTGATGCTCCGAGATGGATCGCGCCTTTGAAGATTTTCCCGTCGGCAGCCGCTTCGTTTCCGGCGAGCAGACCATTTCTGCCGAGGAGATGGTCGAGTTCGCACGCCGCTACGATCCGCAGCCATTTCACCTCACTTCCAATCCCGGAGAAAATTTGCTCGGCGGTTTGGCTGCGAGCGGTTGGCAGACGGCGGCAATCTCGATGCGGCTTTTTATCGACACGATGCAGGTGGAAGGCGGCATCATTGGGCGGGCGATCGATGAACTGCGCTGGCCGGCGGCGGTCCATCCGGGGGACACGTTGCGCGTCGAGATCGAAATTCTGGAAGGACGGCTTTCGCAATCGAAGCCCGGTTACGGGCTAATCCGTTATCGTAGCCTGACAAAGAACCAAGAGGACAAAGTTGTGCAAAGTCTCGTCGCGCTCGTCATCTTGCCGACCCGCTCCATCAGATCCCTTGGCGACGAGGACGAGAAAAAGCACGAGTGAGGGATTGGGCGGTGAGGGGTTCGAACCCCCGACCAACACGGTGTAAACGTGCCGCTCTACCGCTGAGCTAACCGCCCTAAAGTGCTGATAATACGTTGTTTATGATCTAATATTGCGATCACAAAAATATCCGTTGTCACTCTAATCTGATACTGATACTATCTGGAATGGCCTCGAAACACTCCAACACGATCAAGATTTCACCACGAAACGGAGCACGCCGCAAGCCGCAATGGACGCGCAGCCTGCCCGGCCTTTACCGCTACAATTCGAGCGGTTCTTATTTTGCCCGCGTGCGCTATGGCGGTCGGCTCTACCGACATGCTCTCGAAACAGATGATCGCGCCTTGGCAAAGCGCAAGCTTTCCGACTTCCGGAGGGAACTGGAGTCCACCGACCCGCGCTCCGGCAACACGAGTCTCGGCGCAGCACTGGACACCTATGAAAAGACATTGCGCGGTGCGCCCGGGACGAAGGCAAACAAGCGCATGATCGTTGAAAAAATTCGCGCCGAGTGGTTCGACGCGAAGGATTCAGCGGACCGGATTTATCGGCTGCCGTTGCGCCACATCAAGCCAAGTGACGTTGAAGCTTGGCTGGAGCGGACGTGCGGCGGCGACAGCATCGCGCATCGAAACGACGTGTTATCTGTCATTCGAACGGCTTTCGCGAAAGCGGTGGAGGATGGGATAATTGCGCGTTCTCCAGTAGGCGGGTTGAAGTATCAGAAGCGCCCCGAGCCCATCCGGCTGACACCGACCTTTGAACAGTTCCGCGCAATCGTGGCCAGCATCCGAGCGCAGACCTTTAACCGCGACCGCGATGACTCCGCCGACTTCGTGGAGTTCATGGGACTAAGCGGACTTGGCCAAGCTGAGATGGGTTCAATCAAGCGGTCAGACGTGGACCTCACAGCGGGTCGCATCGTGATCTACCGGCACAAAACTTCGAAGGGCTTCGTTATCCCGATTTACCCGCAACTCCGCCCGTTAATCGAACGTCTTTGTGAAGGCAAGGCGCACGACGCACGGCTCTTTGCCATTCGCGAAGCGCGCAAGGCACTGGAGAATGCGTGCAAGCGTTTGACCTATCCGCAATTCACGCACAGAAGCTTGCGCAGGATGTTCATTACGCGCGCGCTGGAGCGCGGTGTTGATGTCAAAGTCATCGCAGGATGGCAAGGTCATAGCGACGGCGGGAAGCTGATCTTGCAGACTTACTCGCACGTCCGAGCGCCGCACGCCGAACGCATGGCGCAACTGATGAACGATGTAGTGCCGGCCAACGTTGTTCCGCTGGAAGCGGCTAGGGCGTGAAGAACAAGAAGAACTACAGTAGTCGAAGTCAGTTCACGAGACTTCTCGCCCATGGCGGTAGGATCCGCGAAGTATCAGAGTCTGCCAGGAGTCACATCAGAACGTTGGCGACACTTGTGAGCCACTGGGATTCATGCGACGCAGCGTGCGAGCTGTTTAACATAGCCGTTTCCGCCACAGAGATTCTTGACCGGCTCTCTGAAGAAAAGCCGGAGCTGTTCTCGGCGATTGCAGGCGGCGAATTTGCGTGGCCAGTCCTGTATGTCCCCAGCCGGAAATGATGAAGAAAACCGCAGAATCCCTGCGACGATTGGGGTTGAGCAGAGAGACAGGAATTAATCTTTCGTCAGGGAAATCATTTTCGTGGGGGGTGCCGGCCAACGTTGTCGCGTTGCGGCTTTTTCGACTGGCGCAGCGCCTCCGCGTGGCGCCGCTGCGGCGGCTGGATGCCTGGCCAATTGAGAAGGATATGGGTCCTTTCGTGGAGTGTCAGATTGGATGCCGACCCGATGGCACGCATATCATGGATCCGGTTGCCTCAGGAGACACGGCTCCGGACCGCGCTGAGATTGCGGAATACCAGAAGCAATTGGAGCAACTCGAAGATTGGGGCCAACGGGGTGCAGGGAAACAACTTCCCCCGTTGTCAAAGGAAACGGCTGCACAGTGGGCGACCGCTACGCGGGAACTTTTCCGAATCTGCTACGGACAAAAGTTCGAGGAACATCCGAACTTGCAGGAGTTAAGAAAGGCGGTCTTGCCGCGATCAAAGGATGCTTATGGGAAGAGAGGCGGAGCCGGAACCGTCAGAAAATTGATACTCCAGGCTTTGAAACAGGCGTGGCAGTCCATCGCTGCCGTTAGACTAAATAAAGTTTGATTTAGTCTAATGATAGGTGGGCTCGTTAGGGCGCATATTGCGCTTACGATGACCACTACCACCGCGCCGATAGGCGCCCTCAAGATAAGGGAGGCCGCTCAATATCTGGGCGGCGTCTCGCCAATAACAGTTCGTCGCCTGATTAAGCGCGGACTTATCAAACCGAACCGCGCTCTACGCCACGTTCTGATTCCGATCGCCGAACTCGACCGATTTCTCACTCTCGCGAGTCGCGAATGAATCGGTCGAACGACAGATCCCGAAAGATAGGCAGGAGTTTGGCCCAGTTGCGCGGTTCCAACCCCACGCCTTATCCTGTCGCGCTGCGTCCAAGCGCCAGGATCGCGGAGGACTGCGGTTTCAACCCCGTGAGCAGCAGAGTAGCGGGCGGTCTCACTCCGGCTTCTGGCAACGAGGAATTACGCCCGGCAGATAGTTCGCCCGGCTCCCGTCCGTTTCAAGTAGGACGAGGCGGACAGCATAAAAAATCGCCCGCATGACAAACCGGGAGAAAAATCACCCACAAGGCAAAGGCAAAAATCGCCCACAAGACGAGGCAGAAAATCGCCCTGATATTATTAATCCAGTCTCCCTCCGTGGGGTGGTTGCTTACGATGATCTTAAAGGCTTTGCTGATTTCCAAGAAGCAAAAGGCTTGGAGCACCCGTGTTCGGCTCCACGGCCTCCTAATGTTGATTGACTACATCCTTCGACATCTAAAACGCGGTCGTATTCCCATCTCTGCCGACCTAGCACACCAGTTGGTTTCCAAGCTAAGGAAAAAGGACTGTCCAACCACACCCACCGAACCGCTTCTTGTCCTTTGCAAGATCGGGATTCTGTTCGCATTGCGCCCAGCGGTTTTCGCCCATATCAAGACCCCCGCTATCTATTGTCTCGGCAAACCGTATGAGAATAAACACCAGGTTTTGGAGGTTACGCTAACCCCAAAGCTACGAGCGAAGCGAGAGCACGCGGAAGAACGTCGTGAACACCGCCTGAATCTGAAATATCCGTTCAGAAAACAACTTTTCGCGGACCTAAACGAGGTCAGTTTTGCTCCTCAAGCGAGGCGAACCATCGCGCAGCGGATCACCGCCAAGAACGGCGCTAACCTCACCGGCCTCCTCCGCGCAATAGATGGCCAACAGCACTTTGTTCGTGTGTCCGAACGCGGTCAGATCACGACGAGCATTGGAAGTTGTTTGCGGGAGTTGCAGCCGCATTTGTTGCTCTACGGCGAACCAACTGTCTCGTGCGACATTTCAAACGCGCACTGGAACTTCCTGTCATTGATTCTGGCGCACCGTCTCGATTTTGTTTCAAGCTTGCCCGGCAGGAAGGACTACACCAATGACGGCTGGCGCGAACACAACCGGCTCGTTGCCCTTCTTAGCGACGGTGATTTCTACCGGATATGGTGTGTCGATCCGCAAAGTGACGACGAGCGCGCCGGAAAGAAGAACATTCTCAACATTCTGCTGAACAGTAAAAACGAGATATGCGAGGGCAACGTCCTTTACTGCAAATTGAGAGCAGAGTTTCCTATCACGTTCCGAATCATCAAGGACATCAAGCGCAAGGATCATCGGAACCTGGCTAAGCAACTTCACCGTTTTACCGCGGATACCGTCGCGGCAGCACTGCTCGAAGTGCAGCGCGAGGGAATCGCTGCCATCCCGCATGTTGATGCGCTGATTTGTCAGAAAAAGAATCGGGCACGGGTTTGCGAGGCTCTGGGTAAGAAGAGTTTTGAGGCGACCGGCGTTTGCTCCACAGTCGGCGGTGTCCGCTATTCGCCGTTGACTGAAATCGAGGTGCAGGCACTCGCTTTTGATGAGACCGCACCAAGCGACGACGGGATGGCCTACGACGAATGGGAGGCGATGCGCCTCGTCAAGTGCGTAGCTGCGTTGAAGCTGATGCGCCGGTGTCCACCTGCTTTCGGCAGCCCATTGGCGAGCAAATTCGTTTGCGTTTAGGCGGTGAATCCGACACAAGGGCGACTATGAAAACAGCAACAGTTCTCCTCTTGTCCGTTTTTGCTTTAGCTGGCTGCGTCGGTCAAACCCGATGGGAAGCCGCAGCAACGCAGAAAAATCTTGCTCTGGTTAACCGGGCATGACAGTCGATCAGGTGAGCAGGCTTATCGGTAAGCCGCTGGATCGGGAGATGGTTCCAGCTAACGGGCGCAACTATGAGGTTGTCCGTTTCCAGACCAAGTTTAGCGGGGATGCCGTCTTTATCGCTCCGGGAGACGACGACGTGACGCCATACGTTTTCGTCGACGGCAAGTTGCTCGGCTGGGGCAAAACATATTACCAAGCGTTGCTCGGCAAGCTCAAACTGTCACAATAATAATATGCTAGAAGAAAAGTTAATGGAATTGGAAAGAAAGGTTCAAATGCTTCTGGAAGTCCAAGGCGTGCAGTGGCAGGGAGAACTCACGTCCGATCAGCAAGAGCGATCGTGTGAACTCGGAAAAATCATCTTCGACCTTTGCCAAGGGGGTTACATAGTCACTGGGGAAGGTTTGCTCTCGCAGACTTCAAGAGGTTCTTGAACTCGGTAAACGCTTCGGCGTGTCGGCGATCATGGCCAGAAGCCGCCCGACTTGTAACCCAAACCTCCAATGTCCCCAACGCTGCCGCTAATTTTGAAACCGCATTCTCTAATTTCTCGACTCGCTGATCAATATCGTTGCTCATGAATCGGCTTTTAACAGAACTCCGATGAACAAAAAGCAAAAGGTTTTGACCGCCGTCACACTTCCGATTTTCGTAGTGGCTGCGATGATGGGATCAGAAGGCGGTTACGCGGGCGTTCTTACATGGTGGATGGGGGTTGGTACGTGTTACGCGGCACTCTTTTTCAGCCTCGGACCAACTCGATGTCGAACTGACCCTCCCAGCCCGCTCTAGAAATTCGCAACGCTAGGTCAAAAGAAGAAGCAACTACTAATATGAAACAGGTTCTCGTGTCTCTGCTCACATCGCTCCTCGTATCGGGCTGCACAACCGTCTCACCGGTCCACACCGATCCAAGCTCCGCGAATGCCGCGTTGCGACCGAGAACAGTTACCGGCCCTTACAAGGAAATCATCCAACTTGCGGTTCAGTCTGCTAACGAAGCAATGCCCGGCGGTAACGTAACCACCGACGTTGGCGCGGGCATAATTGCGATTGAGAATCCATCATTCTGGACAGGCGACACCGCGGTCAAGATCGTGGTGTCCGCCAATCCTGATGGAACTGTGACTATCAACGCGTCGGGAGGCGGATACGGAGGAAACCCGCCCGTAGGAGCCGTGAAATCGACCCGCGAAGTTACAGCATTTCTTCGGGCGTTTGATCGTCGATTTGCGGATTGGGAGACGCGACGAAAAGGTTTGCCATCGGTTAAACAACATAAACCGTGATTTAACTACAAGCATCGGCTGGGAGAGGCGTCGGAGTCCTTGCGCCGCTGTCTGGTGTGCTTCTGTGCGGCAAAACTCAAGGCAGCAAGTAAGGCTGCTGGATTCGGCGTTGTATTCATTTTGGAATTTCTCCCGCGCGTTCGGAGCCAGCGAGGATTAGCAAGTGCGGCGCTGCCTGGTCCCGGCGGTGAGTTGAGGTCTCTGGGGAATCCAATGTTCCAACCTTATCGAATTGAATGTGCGGGGGGACTTCGCTGCATCGACGGACATCATATCCAGTTTAACAATGCGACGAAACGCTACATTTTTGGAATTTCCGCTGAGCTTCCAACCGCAAATTTTCTAATGGTGGTGGTCCAATTAATCTGGCTCAATACACCAGCACCAGCGCGGCTGCTTCCTTCGCCTCCTCCGCTACTTCTTCAGGTTTCAAATCTTTCGCGTTAGGCTCTTTGAGTTTATCGGCTACTGCTGGCACCGATTCCAAAAAGCCAAGCAGGAAGCTGCTCTTGATCGCATAGTTTACATTCTCTGGCAGCGAGCCACTCACAGCGAACGCCGCTTGTGCGCTGAGCTTGGCATCACACGACGCCGACCACATTGCCGCGTTCATCCACTAAGCGCGCCGCCCGAGTTACCCGGCTGGACCGGCACGCTGATCTGGAAATAGCGTGCATCATCCTCTGGCCCGGACAGCGAGCCTATTTCTCCCCGCGCAAACTTTGGCGCCAACCCTTGCAAGCCGATGTTGGGGAAAGCAACTGTCGCCACCGTGCCTCCGAGCTTTACCGGGCGACTCGAAGCCACCGGTAACGCGGCGAATTTGCCCTCGGCCTTAAGCAACGCGAGGTCATTGGCCGCATCTACCTTCACCACTTTTGCTGAGATGATACCGCGCGTAGTGACTAACCGAATCTGCGCCCCATCTCCGGCGACATGTTGATTTGTGATGAGATACCCATCTTCCGTAATGAAGAATCCGGAGCCGGACCCCTCCGGACGCGACTGGGCGATACCCGTGCTTGAACTATCGCTTCCTTCGGCTGGCATTTCTCGGGGTTTGAAATTACGCGCCAGCTTTTGTCCTTCCGCAATTTGCTGCCTCGTCAACCGACTCTCTGATACGGCCATGTTTTTCTTCGCAGACTCATCGCCTTGTGCCGCCGCCAGCAAAAACCACTTGTAACCCTCCACTTCATCTTTCACCACTCCGTCGCCTTTGACATAGCAGACGCCCAGATTATCTTGAGCGTCGGCGTAATTCTGGTCGGCGGCCTTGCGATACCACTTCACGGCTTCCACCTCATCCTTCGCCACGCCTTGGCCATTGGCGTAGTAGAGGCCCAAACCGTATTGAGCCTTGGCAAGTCCCTGCTCGGCGGCTTTGCGAAACCACTTCACCGCTTCCACAGAATCCTTGAGCCACGCCATGGCCGCCTCCGTAGCAGGCACCGAGCATGCATTGAGCCCGAGCGTAATTCTGCTCAGCGGCTTTACGAAACCACTTCACTGCCTCCTCCTTCATCCTTCCTCACACCTTGGCCCTTGGCGTAACAAGAGCCCAAAGCGCATTGAGCCTTGGATAGTTCCCTGATCCGCGGCTTTGCGGAACCACTTCACCGCTTCCGCCAAATCTCTAGCCACGCCCTCGCCATTGAAATAGCGGAGGCCTAAATCGTTTTGGCCAGGTGCCAGCCCTTGCTCCGCAGCCTTGCGATACCACTTAACGGCTTCCACTTCATCCTTCCTCACACCTTGGCCTTTGAGGTAGCAAAAGCCGAGGCCACCTTGGGCTCGTCCAAGTCCTTGTTCAGCGGCTTTGCGCCACCACTTGGCCGCTTCGGCCAAATCTTTACTCACGCCGTGACCATCGAAGTAGCAAAGTCCCAGACTCGACTGTGCCTCAGCGTCATTCTGTTCGGCGGCTTTGCGATACCATTTCACCGCCTCCACTTCATCCTTTGTCACGCCTTTGCCATCGGCGTAGCAGAGGCCCAAACGGTATTGAGACTCAGCGTCATTTTGGCCGGAGGTCTTGCGATATGTGTCGACAGCCTTACGGAACCACTTTACTGCTTCGCTCTCGTCTCTCGCTACGCCTTCGCCCTTGACGTAGCAGCGGCCTAGATTGTCTTGGGCCACGCCGAGATTCTGTTCCGCGGCCTTGCGGAACCATTTCACTGCTTCGGTCTGATCCTTCGCAATGCCAAAGCCACCGTCGTAGCAGGCACCAAGGAGATTTTGCCCTATACTGTCCCCTTGTTCCGCCGCTTTGCGCCCCCACTTTATTGCTTCCGCCCCATCTCGGGTTACACCCTCGCCGCGAAAATAGCATCTGCCGAGATAAGCTTGGGCTGTTGCCAATCCTTGCTCGGCGGCTTTGCGGAACCACTTCACCGCTTCCGCCAAATCTCTAGCCACGCCCTCGCCATTGTAATAGCGAAAACCGACTTGAAACTCAGAATTTGCGTCACCTGCTTCTGCCTGTGCCTTAGTCTCATCAAAGCGTTTTTGACTGGCGTCGACCCGTTGCGCGACCAGATCAAAACCAGCGGGGCTCAACACCAAACAAAGTGTGAACACCAACCATTTCCCCTTCACGGAGGGAGGTTTATCTGATCCTCAAATGAACGGCAAGCGCGGCCTTTCCGAAGTTGCCACTTTCCAAGTAGGCCGCAATGAATCGGTTGGTTAATTCTTGGCGGCGGATTCTCATGTTGTCAGCGCAACGTGATCGTATTTTTGTCGTCCCTCGTCGCATTTAGATCGACTTTGCACTCGCCATTTCCCGGGCGCTTGAATCATCGCGTATCGCTCCACCTCGTAGTCTTCCCATGACGAGGGAACGGACACCGTCATTTCTGATCGCATCACGATTATTACCTTCGCTTCGCCTTGCCGAGGTTGTCCGTTTTCCTTTTCGTCGCCGATACTGCGGCGGGCACGATCTCTCAAGTCTCGCAAACTGGGACGCGGCGGGCCGGCTTCGGTCGTCTCTCCAGGCAGGCGAGGCGCTCGCTTTGCAAAAGGAAAATAAAGTTTTTTTGAAACTTCGGAAGTTCATTCCCGTAGTTTATGTTGCAACCCGATGAACTTTTCGTCGCGATGCACACTGCCGGCGGGCGAATCCCTCGGCGGTTTTGGCAGTTCAATTTTAATTACAAAACGCTACAAAAATGGCGTCGCTTTGCTGCTGGCGCATATCCAGATTAACAATCTGACAAAACTCAACATTTTTGGAAGTCCCGTTGAGCTTCCAGCCGCAAATTTCTGATGGTGGTGGTCCAATTAAACTGGCTCAATAAGTGCAGCAGCGAAAATCGGCGCGTCACAGATCCCTGAAATTCGTTCAACAGAACCCACGGAGCGTGGACCAGGCGACGCTGGATTGGGTAAATTCCTCCCTCGCTCAGCCGTAAGGCCCGACATTCTCCGAGCCGAGGAGCACGGCGATTACAGTTAATGCTAATTAGACTTTAGCCTCCACGCCCCAGAATCTGAGCGTTTCGGCCTTCAGCTCAAAGAGCATGATCTCGGGACTGTCGTTGTAAGCAGCCACCGCTTTTTTTGTCATCTTCCAACTGCAAACGCGCTTGCCGCAGGGAAATCGTTTTAACAGGTGCTTCTTCGAGATCACAAAAACGCGGATTACATCGGCAGCGTCTGAAACGAATGCGAAGTATGGTTTACATCCGAACGCTTTGCAGGCTTGATCAGCTTTCTTGAATTCCGCGTTTTTGACGTAGATGGAACTATACTGATTCCCTGACTCCCTCGACCGGCTCTTCACAGAAATCCCCATGCGTTCCCCGGTTTTCCGGGTGCTCACAATCAGGTCAATGCCGGTATGGTCAATGTTTGCGCACTCGCTCCCGTGCTTGGAGAACCAATAAAGCAGTAGCGCTTCGCCGAAGTTGCCAACGATCTTTGAGTTGCGCGTGCTCTTGGACGATTTCTGAAGCGAGGTTTTATTTTTCATTGTGCCGGATTGATGCAATCCTCTAGATGATGTCAGAGGCCGCTCCCGGCGACAAGCCAGACGCCAACGAAGAGGCCGCCCGCGCCGTCGAGAAGATCACCGGCAGCGAGCCGGTGTGCGGTGAGGACTTGGTTTCCTCGGAAACGCTGAAGCGGAAGTTTCGGGTTGCAAAGGGACAGGTCGGGCATGCGGTGTGAAGAGGCTACAAAACGCTACTTTTTGGCGGGGCGAATCCGAAACAAATGGACGCCCTAAGCGTTCGTGGCGTGCTACTCGCCACCGGAGGCAATAAATCTGAGGTTTGACGCATCTCGTTGCATTTTGGATGGCGCAATATGGGCGCCGCCCGCCGTTGGGCCTACGGATTCGCGTGCATTATCCCGCAGGGTCGCCCCAAGCGGCACGGCCCTCCGGCGCGCTGGCGGGGCTTCTAGCGCGCCGTTCTAGAATCGCTCGTTAGGCCGTTGTCACTCAAATCTGATACTGCTTCTATATCTTTAGGGGCGTATTTGAGATCACGTGGTTTACTGCTCTTCGGAGGCCGATTTTACCTATGAGAACGCGCCTTTGCCGGGCCGTCATTGGTAAAAACCGGAACCGGCGAAAATGCTCCTGGAACACGGTGCAAACGGGCCGCTCTACCGCTGAGCTAACCGCCCGTTTCGGCGTCGCTCTGTCGAGCGAGGACCCCGTCGGACGGCGTTACAGTTTAACTGTCCTCACGACCCTCCGCTTTACCTCGCCGCTTCCCCAAGCTAAAACCTCCTCCTCGTTGCAATGGCCACTCCGCCGCTCGAAGAAAAAGAACCCGAAGCCACGACGCCCGCCGCCGCGGGTCTCGGGCGGCCTTGCTCTGGTCACGCCTGCGCAACAGCCGCTTTCTTTTTATCAGCATCCTCGTGCACGTCCTCTTCGGGATCGGCGCCGCGATCTATGTTGTGCAGGTCTACAGTCCGCAACGGAAATTGACCTTCAAAGGTGGCCCGCCCTCGCCTAATCATTCCGAGCGCGCCCTCGAGCACAAAGTGCAGATGGCCAAAAAACAAAGCACAATGAGCGCGCCCGCAATCAAGCCGGCGCATCGTCACGACCGGCATCGCCAAGGTTACCCTGCCCGCCATGCCGTCGATGCCGAAAATGCGACGCCGCGCCGACGAAAATGGCGGGCGTGGGCGGGGCCGGGGTCGGCTTGCCTACGGCGGTGGGTGGCACGGAAGGAAGCCAGGGCGGCGGCGGGCCGATTTCATTTTTCGGACTACGTGAAACCGGGGCCGGCTCCTTCGCCGGGACGTTCTACGATTTGAAGCAATCGCAGACGCATCGCTCGACCGATATGACCGAGCAAAAGTATGGCGACATCGTGACCGACTTCATCAAGGGCGGTTGGAACGAGAGCGCCTTTCAAAAATTTTATCGCGCCCCGCAGACGCTCTACAACGTGCAGATCTTTACTCCCTACATGTCGGCGGAGGAAGGTCCGCGCGCCTTTCATGTCTCCGGCGAAGTGAAGCCGAACCTGTGGCTTGCCCTCTACAAAGGTCGCGTTTCTCCGCCGGAAACCGGCACCTATCACTTCGTCGGCGCGGGCGATGATTTGTTAGTCGTCAGGTTCAACGGCCAGATCGTGCTCGACGGCTCCTGGAATCCGCACGGGGGTTCCAGCATCGTGTCGAAATACGACTACGGCTTCAGCAAGATTCCGAACATGTTTGTCAAAGGGCCGGCAATCTCGGCCACGGTCGGCAATTTCTACGATATGGAAATCCTCATCGGCGAACAGCCCAGGCGGCGAATTTTTTGCCGATCTCTTGTCGAGAAAGATGGCACGACCTACGAGAAAGAGAGTCACGGCAGTCCCGATTTTGCCGATTTTCCGCATCGCGGACGGAAAGATGCCGGCGCTCAGAGTCGGGACGAGAAGTTGCCCCCCTTTTTGCCTAACGGACCGATCTGGCGCGCTGAAGTGGTGAAGACGGAAAAGCGCTAGCGGACGCGCCTTACTATTGTGGACGCCTCCCCCTGGGAGGCGCGGATCTCTGGGTGGCCCCAACGATGGATTGCGCGCGCAAAATTGTCATCCCGAGCCGGCGGAGCGCAGCGAGGGACCTCGCAACTGCAATTGGCGCCCCTCGTTATCAGCAAACACCGATTGCAAGTGTGAGGTTCCTCTCCGTCCCAGGGCGGATCGGGATGACAACCGGGGACTAGAACGCCAGGTGCGTCTGGCCAGTGCCGCTCGCGATTCGGCCGATCGGTTGGGCGCGCAGCCTTTTCGCAATGGCCGCAGTGTCGTTAGGTGCGACGATCGCCGCCATCCCAATTCCCATATTGAAAACCTGATACATCTCCTCGGGCGCGACCCGGCCGCCTTCCTGCAGGAGCTGGAAAATGGCCGGCACTCGTCCAGCTCCCGGTCTCGATCACGGCGTCGCAGTTCCGCGGCAGGACGCGCGGCAGATTGTCGAGCAAACCGCCGCCGGTGATGTGGGCCAGCCCTTTGACTTTCCCGGCCGGCACCCGCGCGAGCAGCGGCTGATAATTTTTGTGTGTCCGGAGAAGTTCTTCGCCTAACGACAGCCGCAACCCGGGAAGGCGCGCCGCTGGTTTCAAGCGCAGCTCTTCGAAGAAAATTTGCCGCGCCAGTGAATAGCCGTTGGTGTGCAGGCCGTTCGAGGGCAATCCGAGAATGGCGTCGCCCGGCTTGATCCGCGCGCCGTCGATCATCCGTGCGCGATCGACCAGGCCGACAATGCAGCCGGCGAGGTCGTATTCACCGCGCCGATACATCCCCGGCATTTGTGCGGTTTCACCGCCGATCAAGGCGCAACCGCCCGCACGGCAGGCCCTGGCTAAAGCCGAGCAAAATTTGCCGAAAGACCCGTTCGGCTCCAGTTTTTCCGCACCGATGTAATCGAGAAAAAAGAGCGGCCGCGCGCCAAGGACGGCGATGTCGTTGATGCAGTGGTTGACGAGGTCGGCGCCGACCGTGTCGTGCCGATCGAGCGCGAAGGCGATTTTCAACTTCGTCCCGACACCATCGATGCTGCTGACCAAAACCGGCTCGCGCATTCCGGAAAAATTCGGCGCGAAGAGCCCGCCGAATCCGCCGATCTTGCCCAGCACTTCCGGGCCGTGTGTTTGCCTAACGAGTTCGTTGATACCGCGCTTGAGGCGATTGCCCAGATCGACGTCGACCCCGGCGCAGGCGTAGGCTTTTTGCGTCACGCCTGGAGGGCAACGCTCCGTCGTTGCCGTGTTTCTGAGAGCCGAGGGCGCCGACCACACACGGCAACGACGGAGCGTTGCCCTCCAGTTGTCGCTCGGGCCGGGTTGCTCACTTCAGTCCGGCGAACAGTGTCGGCTGCGTTTCCTCGGCCAGCGCCTTGGCCCGCCCTTCCCGTTTTTCCATGATGAACTTGTCCAGCTCGGGATCGACCGGGAGCGGATATTTCCCCGTAAAACAGGCCAGGCAAAAGCTGTTCGCCGGTTTGCCAGTCGCTTCGATCATGCCTTCCAGATCGAGGTAGCCGAGACTGTCGACTCCGAGATACTCGCAGATTTCCGGCATCGTTTTCTGGTTTGCGATCAGCTTTTCCGGATCGGGAAAATCGATCCCGTAATGGCAGGCGAAACGATGCGGCGGACAGCTGACGCGCATATGCACTTCCTTCGCGCCGGCTTCGCGCAGGTTGACGACGCGGGCGCGCGCGGTCGTTCCCCTCACGATGGAATCGTCCACCACGACGACGCGTTTTCCTTCCACCGCTTCCTTGATCAGGTTGAGTTTCACCCGGACATCGAAGTCGCGGATGAGCTGACTCGGCTGAAGGAAGGTGCGCCCGATGTAGTGGTTGCGCACGAAGGCGTGTTCGTAGGGAATATTGAGTTCGTGCGCGAACCCGAGCGCGGCGTAATTCCCCGAATCGGGCACCGGCACCACGATATCGGCCTCGACCGGAAATTTGCGTGCGAGCTCGCGCCCCATTTCGGTCCGGACTTTGGCGACGTTGACTCCGCCAATGATGCTGTCGGGCCGCGCAAAATAGACGTATTCGAACATGCAAAAAGCCGGCTTCTCATCCCGGAAGGGCCATTCCGAGCGGAGACCGTCCTCGCTCATAATGAGAACCTCTCCCGGCTCGATTTCGCGGATAAATTCGGCGTGGATGAGATCAAAAGCGCACGATTCCGAAGCGAGGACATAAGCCCCGTCAAGTTTGCCTAAGGCAAGGGGACGGAAGCCAAAGGGATCGCGCACCGCGATGATCTCCCGCTCGCTCATAATGATAAGTGAGAACGCGCCTTCGATCCGGCGCAGGGCGGTCAGGATATTGCCGCCATTGTTCGAGGGCTGGGCGAGGAGATGGAGGATGATCTCGCTGTCCGCGGTCGTCTGGAAAATGGAGCCCTTCCGTTCGAGCTCGTCGCGCAAGATATCCGCGTTGATCAGGTTTCCATTGTGCGCGATCGCGATTTGCCCGCGAAAGCAATCGACCACGAAAGGCTGCGCGTTCTTGATCGTGCTCGATCCCGTCGTCGAATAGCGGGTGTGCCCGATGGCGCGCGAGGCCTTGAGCCGTTCCAATTCCGCCTGTCCAAAAACCTGGGAAACCAACCCCATGTCGCGATGCAACTGAAAGGTCGAACCGGGTCCATTGGTCGTGACAATCCCAGCGCTCTCCTGCCCGCGATGCTGCAGGGCAAAGAGACCGTAGTAGGTCAGCACGGCCGCGTTGGGGTGACCAAACACGGCGAAAATCCCGCATTCGTGCATCGGGTACGGCGGCGGAGATATTTCCTGCTGGGCCATTAAGCAAGAAACCATACTCATTCCCCGACCTGCGTCATCTGAAGCTTGATGAAAAGAGCGGTCCGATTTGTGCGGAGCACGCGCTTCTCGTAAAAAGAGCGTGATACCTCGCACCGAGATCCCGAACCATCGAATACCAACCATGAAAAGTAGAATTTTCCTCATTCCGGGTATTTATCGGGCTACTCGCCATTCCCTGCCTCGCGATTACGCAGGAAGGTGGGATCGAGATTCAGCTCCTTGCGACGTTCGATTATCCAGACAGCAACGTTGTGGGCACCTACCCTCGGGGGATCAACGACGGGGGCGATGTTGTCGGTTATCTTTTTTGTTCGGATAGCTCGTACCGCGGCTTTATCCGCTACGCCGATGGTAGCTTTAGCGATCCGCTGATTGAGCCTAACGATAATGACGGCTACACGGTTGCGACCGTATCACAAACGAGGGACTTGTCTGCGGGTAGTTCGGCTCGAGCACCCTTCACCGGCAGCGCTTTTCCCTTAACGGCACCACCTTCTCCGAGTTTCTCGTGTCAGGCACGCCGTCGACCGATATCCATGCTAACAACGAGGCGGGTAACTTTGTCGGGTCGGTCTATCGAGGCACGAAAACGAAGGCGTATACTGACATCGGAGGAACCGTCCAGTTCCTCAAACTTCCGAACACGCACGACAGTTACGCCTATGGAATCAACAATGCCAATGAAGTGACGGGTTATTATTACGACCAATCCCAAGCTCTGCGTAACTTCGTCCAGGATTCGGCTGGAATTGTTACTCTCATCAAGATTCCAAATATTTTCCCCATCCCTCGGGATTTGAACGATAGCGAGATGGTCGTTGGCACCGGCTACACAGGGAGACCACCAAGTTCCGGAATCGTCTTTAGATTCTCGCATTCCAGCATGACAACCTACACTTACCCCGGCGGAGGTAACACCGACTTTTACGGGATCGACAACAATGGAGTAATCTGCGGCGACCATCAGGATAACGGGGGGCTGGGGCACTTTCATGGTCTGCTCGTGCAAGCGGTCCCCAAATCGGCGCCTAATTAATCTCGGCTCAGATCTCAACTCGGCGGAACGAACGCGGCTTTATTGCTCACTGTTCGTTAGGCCGACTCGCGCCCGGGCTGCCCTCGGCTCGCCTGACGGACAGTGCAGAGGCCGGCCGCGCGGCAGCCGGAAATGCAATGCAAGACTAGATTGAAGCTCGCGCCTCGTCACGAACCGGACGCCGGCTCGCGCTGGTACGGCATTCGGGACAAATGCCGTGGGTCGACTTCACGTCGTGCTCAATCTTCATGTACTGCTCAAAAGGGACCCATTCCTCACCGATGTTAACCTTCCGACACCAGGCACAAACCTGAATCAAACCTTCCAGGACGCGTAAACGCCGAAAAACCCAGAGCGTCGACAGCACCACCGCGGCCGCCACCAGGAGAACAGCGAGTGCCTCAAACCAAAACTCCTGCGGCCGGGCCGGCGTCTTGAGCGCGCCCAAAAAACGGAAGGGCACATCCACATATTCATCAAGCCAGAGGATCGCCAGCACGATCCCGAACCCGATCAGCTCGACACTAAGAATCACTTTTTCGTAATTGTGTTGTTCTTCGATTTTCATGGTGTGGTCAGGTCCTGGCGGAGCGCGTCGGCGATGGCATCGAACCAATCCGTGTGAATTTCCCGGAGGCGCCAGCGCAGCGTTTCGCCGGAGGCCGCGAGGCGAAGCTCGTCGCCACCGACGGTCCCGAGGCGATGCGCGGGCAAATGACGCTCTGCCAGCAACTGCAAAATCGCATCGGCATTCTCAGGCACGGTAGAGATGACAATCCGGGACTGGGTTTCGTTGAAGAGAATTTGATCGAGCCGGCCCGCACCGGCCGCGCCGAGATCGATCGTCGCGCCTAACGAACCGTCGGGGTTGAAACAGGACTCTGCCAGCGCGACCGCGAGTCCGCCCTCGCTGCAATCGTGCGCGCTGCGGATGTAGCCGGCGCGGATCAGATCGCGCAGCGCGTTCTGCCCCGCGAGCTCGCGCTCGAAGTCGAGCCGGGGCGGCCGGCCCGCCTTCAATCCATGGACGACTTTAAGATAATGGGTGGCGCCCAAGTGCTCCCCGAAATCGCCCAGTAGAATTACGATATCACCCTCCGCCTTGAAAAACTGCGTCGTGATCCATTCCTCACGCTCGATCAGTCCGACCATCGCCACCGTCGGAGTCGGATCGACCACGCCGGCCGGGCTCTCGTTATAGAGGGAAACATTCCCGCCGATGACCGGCGTCCCAAATGCGCGACAGGCTTCGGCGAGACCTTCCACTGCTTCCCGCAGCTGCCAGAAATTTTCCGGCTTGTAGGGATTGCCGAAGTTGAGGTTGTCGGTCACGGCGAGCGGGACGGCGCCGGAGCAGGCCAGATTGCGCGCCGCTTCCGCGACCGCGATCTTGCCGCCTTCCCGCGGATCGAGCCGGCAATAGAGCGAATTGCAGTCGGTCGTGGCAGCGAGAAACTTGTTCGCCTCGCGCACGTGAAAAACGGCCGCATCCGATCCCGGCCTGACGACTGTGCCGGTCCGGACCATGTGATCATATTGCCGGTAAACCCAGTTCTTCGAGGCGATCGACGGGTCGCGCAACAGAAGACGAAGAGATTCAACCGCGGATTTCGCGGATGATGCTGATATTTGCAGTTCTTCATCCGTGCAATCTGCGTAATCCGCGGTCGCCTTCTTTGCTTCGCGCGTGTAAAGCGGCGCCTCATCTGCCAGCGGCTTCGCTGGAATCTCCGCCGCGGTTGAGCCGTTGTTCAGTACCCGCATCATGCCGTCGTTCGTGACCCGTCCGATTTCAGCGCAGGGCACGTCCCATTTCTCAAAAATCTGCCTAACGACATCTTCTTTCCCGCGCCGGGCGATGATGAGCATGCGCTCCTGCGATTCGCTCAGGAGAATTTCGTAAGGCGTCATGCCCGTTTCGCGCTTCGGCACTTTCGCGAGATCGATCTCGACGCCGGTCCCGCCACGACTGGCCGTTTCGCAGGTCGAACACGTGAGTCCAGCCGCGCCCATGTCCTGAATGCCGGCCACTGCGTCGGTCGCGAGCAATTCGAGGCACGCCTCGAGGAGCAGCTTTTCCTTGAACGGATCGCCGACCTGCACCGCGGGTCGATCTTCACGCGATTCCTCGGTCAGCTCGCGCGAGGCAAAGGCCGCGCCCGCCAGTCCGTCTCGCCCGGTCTCGGCCCCGACGTAAAATACCGGGTTGCCTACTCCGCTGGCCGCACCGCGCGCGAGTTGCTCATGCCGCAAGACGCCGAGGCAAAAAACGTTGACGAGCGGATTGCCCTCAAAACTTTCGTCGAAATAAATTTCGCCGCCGATGGTGGGAACGCCGATGCAATTGCCATAATGTGCGATGCCCGCGATCACGCCCGCAAAGAGCCGCCGGTTTTGCGCGATGCGCTTAGCGGCACTCTCGTCGCGTGGATTTGGATCAGTGATTGGCCCGAAACGGAGCGAGTTGAGCAAAAACTCCGGGCGCGCACCCATCGTGAAAATATCGCGAATGATCCCGCCCACTCCGGTCGCGGCGCCCTGAAAGGGCTCGATCGCGCTCGGATGATTGTGGCTTTCGATCTTGAACGCGACGGCCCAGCCATCGCCGATATCAACGACGCCGGCGTTTTCCTCCCCGGCCTTGACGAGAATGTTGGTACCGCTGGTCGGGAATTTCTTCAGCTCTTTGCGCGAGTTTTTGTAGGAGCAATGCTCGCTCCACATGACTGAGAAAATCCCGAGTTCGGTAAAGTTCGGTTCGCGCCCGAGGATCCTCTCGATCCGCTCGTATTCCTCGGGTGTGAGCCCGTGTTTAGCGACGATTTCGGGAGTAACTTTCGGTTCCGCAGCAGGCATGGAGAACGCACGTTAAGGGCGCGGACGCCGAGTGCAATTGCCAAAGGATTTTCGTTCGCGTCGCGGCCGGAGTGGCTAAGCTCTCGTGGTGGATTTTTCGACTCTTGCCAATGTCGCGACCGCGCTCACGGTTCTGACCGGGGTCGGATTCGGTCTCATCGAAATGCGCCGCGCCCGCCGTGATCGCGAGGAACGCGCCGCCTTCGCCGCAGTGCAGGCGTTGATGACGCCGGAGTGGATGAGTTCCTCCATGATTGTGGCTGCGATCCCGGAAGGGGCGAGCGCAGGCGAGATCGAAGGCGATCCGCGGACGCTCGAAGCCGCCTTAAAGATTGCGACCATCATGGAAGGGATTGGCTACTCGGTCTTCGCGCGCATTGTGCCACTGGCGGTGGCGGATGATTTGATCGGCGGCATGGCGCGGGTGGCTTGGCGGAAGTTCCGCCCCTTTGTGGAAGACGAGCGGGTCCGCACCCGCACGCAAAAAAGTTGGGAATGGTTCCAGTGGCTGGCGGAACAGCTCGAACGCCACGGCACGAGCAAGACAAGTCTGGAAGTGGGCGCGCCGGTCGCCTACCGCGATTGGAAACCGTAGAAGCCATCTGGCTCTATGGAGAAGCCACAGATGAACACGGATTGACACGGACAAAAACAATCTCCGAATCCGTGTTTCATCCGTGTTAATCCGTGGCTGAAAATCTTGTTGGGTCTCGAGAGACCGCGGTGGAGGGCGATGCTCCGTCATCGCCGTGTTTGAATCTGGGCAACGACGGAGCGTTGCCCTCCAGTCCCGACCCCGCCCTAGGTTTGCATTTCGGGCGCAAATCGCAGAGCATTCCCCCGTGGCAATCGATCTGAAAGAACTGGTCGCGGCCCGGCTGGGGGAGAACTACGAGCTGCACGAGCGGCATCTCAACCGCACCCTCGTCGCCGCGCAGCGTGTTATCGGGTTCGATAAAGTCTACGCCCGGGCGGAGGGCGCTTACCTCTACGACATGGATGACGCCGCTTATCTCGATTTCCTGAGCGGCTACAGCGTTTTCAATATCGGGCGCAACCATCCCGCGGTGCAAAAAGCGATCCGCGACGTGCTCGATCTTGATCTACCCAACATGGTTCAGATGGATTGCTCGCTCCTCAGCGGCCTGCTGGCCGAGGCCCTGACAAAACGGACGCCGAAACACCTCGACGCGGTTTTCTTCTGTAACTCCGGCACCGAAGCGATGGAAGGCGCGCTCAAGTTCGCCCGCGCCGCCACCCAGCGGCCTCGTGTCTTTTCGTTAGGGGGAGCGTTTCATGGACTCAGTATGGGCTCGCTCTCGCTCATGGGTTGCGAAAGTTTCACCGAAGGATTCGGGCCCCTCATGCAGGGCTTTGATGGCCGCATCGCGCTCGACGACGTCGCCACCCTCGAACTGGAGTTGGCGAAAGGTGATGTCGCGGCGTTTGTCATCGAGCCCGTGCAAGGCAAAGGCGTCAAATATCCGCGGGGCGACTTTTTCATTCGCGCGCAGGAGCTTTGCCGTAAGCACGGCGCGCTCTTCATCTGCGACGAAATCCAAACCGGCCTCGGACGCACCGGCAAGATGTTCGGCTTCGAGCATTGGAATCTGGAGCCCGACATCATCACGCTCGCCAAAACCTTGAGCGGCGGCTACGTCCCGTGCGGCGCGATCGTGGCCCGGCGCGAGACTTATCAAAAGACGTTTAGCCGAATGGACCGCTGCGTGGTGCATTCCACCACCTTCGGCCGCAACAATCTCGCCATGGCCTGCGGCCTCGCCGCGCTCGATGTGCTCGACGACGAAAAGCTGATCGAAAACTCCGCCCGCATGGGTCGGCTCCTGATCGAGCGGCTCGATGCCCTGCGCGCCAAACATTCCTTCATCAAGGAAGTGCGCGGGAAAGGGCTCATGATTGCGATCGAGTTCCACGAGCCTAACGAGTTTAAGCTCAAGATGGCGTGGAAGCTTCTCCACAAGGTCGACAAAGTCCTCTTCGCGCAAATGGTCGTGACCCAGATGCTCGCGCAACATCGCATCCTCACCCAGGTCGCCGGCCATGCCATGGATGTGATCAAGATTCTGCCCCCGCTCATGATTGGGGAAAAGGAAGTCGAGATGTTCGTCAACGCGCTCGACGCGACCTTGACTGAGTGCCGCAAATTCCCCGGCCCGATGTGGGAGATCGGGCAAAACTTTGTTCGTCACGCTCTTCGTTCCAAGCGTTCCTCCGAGCCGGCGCCGGCAAAGTTGTAGCCGGGGGCGCTGACACCGGTCGCGGGCCATGAAACTACCGAGCTTCACCATTCTCAGCGCGGTCCTCCTGGCTTCGGAAATCGCACTCGCTTTGGCGAAACGCTCAAAGATCCCAGACGGCGGCAAAGATCGCCTGACTCTTCCCCTCATATGGACCGTAATCTTCGTCAGCATCTTCGCGGGCTTTTTTCTCCGCGCTGCCCTGCCGCAAGGCAGGCTGCCTCATCCGCAAGCCTTCTCCGTCATCGGCCTCGTCCTCTTCGTGCTCGGAATGATTGTGCGCTGGATTGCCATCATCCACCTCGGCCGCTTCTTCACCGTCAACGTCGCGATCGCCCAGGACCACGAGCTCATCACCACCGGTCCTTACCGCTATGTCCGTCATCCTTCCTACACTGGAACCTTGCTGACCTTCCTCGGCTTCGGCCTTTGCATGCTCAATATTTTTTCCCTCGCCGCGGTTTTCCTGCCAATCGCAGCCGCCTTCCTCTGGCGGATGCATGTCGAGGAGACCGCCCTTCGCGAAGCCTTTGGAGATCGCTATCGGGCTTACGCTGCCCGAACGCGGCGATTGGTTCCGCTAATTTACTGATTGGCCCACGCTCCGTGTCGACCTCTTCTCCAGCCTGCGTGCAAGACCGTATCGCCAATATCCGATGGTGGCCTCCGTGACGGCGCGTTCCTTCCCGAGCATCCGCTACTCCCTCTTCATCAGTGGTATTGTTCTCTCTCCAAACGGCAGATGGAGGGCATGCCCGATCCAGACTGGAGCGAAGTGATGGTTATCTATGACGACATCTCCGGTGCGGGCTGATAACGCCAAACCAAGGGAGGGGGCGCAAAATAAGTGCGTTTTGGCGAGGCGCCAAAACCAGCACGCGAGGCGCGTGCGCTCCCCAGAGCAGAGTCTTGCTCCTGCCGCTCACTCAGGTTTACAGCAGATGCCAGATATGGCAGAATTGGGGTCAGCGCCGAATGGCACTAAGATAAGGCGAGTATAGGACGAAAAGCGGAATCGTGTCGGAGCACAGGCAGCTTGCCTGTGGGGAAAGCAGGCGGCTCGCTTGCTTCGGATTCCGCTACGGGCGGGCCGCCCGTGTGCCCCACAGGCAAGCTGCCTGTGCTTCCGGCGCGCGCCTGGCACCCCGAGAGGACCGCCGCGCCGTAACCGTCCCCCAAAATGAAACGCCCTAAAACCTCCTTATCTTAGTGCCATTCGGGTCAGCGCCAGAATTTCGCGACCAGTAGAGCCGTTGGCGCAGGAGATTCTTGCGCGCCCGGGTCGCGCGCCGTGGGATGTGGGCTCGTGCCACCAGGTTCCCGCGCAGCAGCGTGCCCAAGGCAAAGGCATCGAGCCGGTCGGTCTTGATCTGGGCATCGGCGATCAGGCGCGTCTTGAGCGGATGGGCCAGCACCACCTCTTCCACTTCCCCAATCTCTTCCAGCAGGTCATGGGTTAAACCCCAGTTCCAGCACGCTTCCAGCACCGCCTTGCTCGGTCCTTCCAGTTCCTTGAAAAAACGGGCGTAGTCTCGCCGCTCGTGCCCCTCGATCCGTGCTTCCTTTAGCTTCTGCCCCGCTTCATCCTGCGCACAAAGCACGCTGTAACGCTTCTGAATATCGATCCCTACGTAGTTCATAAAAACAGTTCCTTTCCTTTTGCCCAGAGCTTACGCTCCGCAGAACTGTTTTCATGTTACCTGACCCCCTCGGGCTCCTAGGCGTGTTTTGGGCTCCGGAGGGACGCGCCGCGGACGGGTTTAGCATGGACGCCACGCATAAGGCGTGTCATCGCGAGGCGGCGGAGCGCGCCGAGGGACCTCTCAACAGCTCTGACGGGTCCACCAATTCCGTTCCGACTGCGCCAGACCGTGTGCGCGGTCTCTCTCCGTCCTACGGCGGATCGGGATGACAGCCTGAGCGCGCGACCGATGCGTGAATTGGGGTTGTCGAGGACGCAGGTTTCCTTTCCAAACGCACTTGTTCTGCGCCTCCGCGAAAAGTTCATGCCGGCGACTGAATCGGGTCAGCTTTAGAATTTCGCTCATGCCAGAGTCTGTCCGCCCTTAGAGGTCCTGGAGTAGCTGCGCGATTCTGAAGGCACGCGCCAGATCGTGGAAGCGTTCGGTTCTGGGGAGCGCACGCGCCTCGCGTGCTGGTTTTGGCGCCTCGCCAAAACGCGCTTGTCCTGCACCCCGGCAAGAAGTTCATGCCGGCGAGGGCGCCGGCATCAGCACGCGAGGCGCGTGCGCTCCCCAGACGAGAGCCTCGCTCCCACACCTTACTCACGTTTCAGACTGATACGATGCCGGGGTCAACCGGCTCCGGCATCCATAAGGCGAGGCATTCGGCCACGGACCACCGCTTCGCGCCTGGACTTGTTAGGCGGCTTTGAATTCGCTGACCAGGGCTTGCAGGCTTGCCTTGGCGTCACCGAACAGCATTCGCGTATTTGGCTTGAAGAAGAGCGGGTTCTCGATTCCCGCGAAGCCGGAGGCCATCGAACGCTTGAGGACAAAGACGGTGCCTGCTTCATCGACGTTGATGATCGGCATGCCGTAGATCGGGCTGGATTGGACATCACGCGCGGCGGGATTGACCACGTCGTTGGCGCCAATCACGATTGCGACGTCCATCGTCGACATGCTCGGATTGATCGCGTCCATCTCGACCAGTTGCTCGTAGGGCACGTCCGCTTCGGCGAGGAGGACATTCATGTGCCCCGGCATGCGGCCGGCGACGGGATGAATCGCGTAGCGCACTTCGGCGCCATTGGCTTCCAGCAAATCAGCCAATTCGCGCAAGACGTGTTGCGCTTGCGCCACGGCCATTCCATAGCCAGGCACAAGGACGACTTGAGAAGCGGCTTCGAGGACAAAGTAAGCCGACTCCGGCGTGATCGGTTTGGCCTCGCCGGTGACGGACTCGCCCCCTGTGCTTGCAGTCGAGCCAAAGCCGGCGAAAAAGACGTTGGCGATGGAACGGTTCATCGCCTTGCACATGATTTGGGTAAGGATGACGCCGCTAGCTCCCACCAGACAGCCGGCCACGATGAGGACGGTGTTTTGGATGATGAATCCAGCCGCCGCGGCCGCCAGCCCGGAGTAACTGTTGAGCAACGCAATGACCACCGGCATATCCGCCCCGCCGATTGGAATGACCGCCAGGACGCCGAGGACGAGCGAGAGCAGAACGATAACGAGAAAGATCGGATAGTTAGTCGCCGGATGGACGCAAAAGACAAACCCGAGAAGGAAAACAAGAAGGACCAGGCCGGCGTTGATCGGTTGTTGAAAGGAAAACAGGATTGGCCGGGTCTGAATTTTTTCCGCCAACTTGGCATAAGCGAGCACGCTGCCGGTCAGTGTCACGCCGCCAATCAAGACGGCGAGGAAGATCGGGACCGTGGTCGCGACCGGTTGAACGGGATGATTGTGATATTCCACCCAGCCGACGAGCAAACTCGCGAGACCGCCCGCGCCGTTGAAGAGCGCGACCATCTCCGGCATGGCGGTCATCTGCACGCGTTGCGCCGCGACCGCGCCGATGGCGGAGCCGATGACGAGGCCGACGACGATCCATTGATAATGGAGCCCGCTGACGAGAAGGGTGGCCACGATCGCGATCAGCATGCCGACCGCGGAAAGCAGGTTGCCCTGGCGCGCGGTCGCCTGTTTCCCGAGCAGCTTGAGGCCGAGAATGAAAAGGATCGCCGCGGCGATGTAAGACCAATCGATGAGGAGTGTCATGACCTATTTCGATCGCTTCTTCGACTTGAACATGGCGAGCATGCGATCGGTCACGAGATAGCCGCCGACCACGTTGACAGTGGCAAAGATGACGGCTAAAACCCCGAGCGTAGTGGCGACTGCGCCTCCTTCTGTTCCCGCGGCGATGAGCGCCCCGACGATCGTGATCCCGGAGATGGCATTCGAGCCGGACATGAGCGGGGTGTGCAACTGTGAGGGCACCTTGGCGATGAGCTCGAACCCGAGAAAGACGCAGAGGACGAAAATGAAGAGGAGAAGGATCATAGGTTAAACTTGTTAGGCGCGATAGAGGGCTTCGATCTTTTCGTTCACAATCTTGCCATCGTGGGTCAAAACACAGTGCTGCAAAATTTCGTCGGCGAGATCGATGCGGAAGTTCTTTCCTTCCTTGTCCCAAAAATGTTCGAGCAGGCTGGCGAGATTATTCGAATACATCTCGCTCGCGTGCCGCGCGACTCTTCCCGGGAGATTGCTGAAACCGATGACGCGAACGCCATTGTGTTCCACGACTTCATCCGGCTGGGAATTTTCGACATTGCCCCCGCTCTCGACCGCCATGTCCACGATCACGCTCCCCGGCTGCATCTCCTCGACCATCTTCGAAGTCACGATGAGGGGCGCTCTCTTGCCGAAAATCTGGGCCGTTGTGATGACCACGTCCGCTTTCGCGCAATGCTGCGCCATGACTTCGCGCTGCTTCGCCAGCTGCTCGGGTGTCAGCTCGCGCGCGTAACCCTGCGCGGTCTGGCCCGTCTCGCCCAGGTCGACTTTGACGAACTTTGCGCCTAACGACTGCACCTGTTCCTCGACCGCCGGACGCGTGTCGAAGGCCTCGACGCGCGCGCCGAGTCTTTTCGCGGTCGCGATCGCCTGCAAGCCGGCCACGCCGACGCCGATGACGAAAACCCGCAGCGGCTTAAGCGTGCCCGCCGGCGTCATCATCATCGGAAAAATGCGATCGATCGTCGCCGCCGCGGTGATCACCGCCACGTATCCGGCGAGGCTGGCCTGCGAGCTGAGCACGTCCATCTTTTGCGCGAGCGTGCTGCGCGGCAGCATCTCGAGTCCGATGGCAGTAACCTTGGCCGCGGCCAACGCCTGCACCAACTCGCGCTCGTTGAAAGCGTCCAGCAAACTGATGTGGATGGAGCCGGCTTTGAGTAGACCAACCTCATCCTGGGGCGGTTTCCGCACCCGGAGGACGACTCCGGCCGAGCGCAGCGCTGCCTGCCGCTCGCGGCTGATCTGCGCGCCGGCCTTTTCGTAAGCGTCGTCCGCCAGCGAAACGGGTTCACCCAGGCCGGACTCGACCGCGATCTGGATCCCGAGCGCGGCCAGTCTTTGCACCGCTTCCGGCATCAGGGCGACGCGGCTTTCACCGGTCTGAATTTCTCGCGGGACAAAAACGCTCATGCTGGCGCCCATCCTAACGGCGGATTCGCGGACGACCAGCAAAAGTGCGCGACAAAAAGCGGCCGGCGGAATTCGTTAGGCCAGGCCGCCCAGCCCAAGCCGGCTGGCCGCCACGATCGCCTCCTGTTCCAGCGGCGCCGCGGGATAACCGATGGTCAGGCATTCCTGGAGATATTGGCGCAGGAAGGGCCGAATGCCGCCGAGCCGTTCGTATTGCGCGGTGTGGACCAGTTCGTGCGCGACCAGGGCGCGCTCACCCCAGCAATCGCTCCGCACAAAGATGCCGTAGCGCAAGGCGAGGCCGCGGGTTTCTGGGGTGAGAAACTGGATCGCGGCCGCCGCGGTCTTCAGAGTGAGGTCGCCGGGAGTGGGGGCGCGCGTGAGCGCGAGCAGGCGGACGCGTTCCGGCGCGCGCACACCGATCGCCTGCGCGTCCGCCATCTCTTGCTCGGAAAGCGGAACGCCCTCGCGCAGGATGCGCTTCTCGACCGCACTCGCCCATTTCACCGCCAGCGGCAGGAGCGTCTCGAAATGCGCGATCAAAAACTGTCGATCCATCCCCAAGCACGAATCTCGATCGAGGAAACGAATACGTCGAGGCCGCTGGCTGCGGCCGTCATCGTTTTCGGTCTTGTCTAGACCCGCGGCTTCGATGATTGATGCCCCATGGCGGAAGCGAAAAGCGCGCTCATTACCGGCATCACCGGCCAGGACGGCTCATACCTGACCGAACTCCTCCTCGAGAAGGGTTATGCCGTTCACGGAATCGTCAGGCGAACGAGCAATCTGGTCCGCTCGCGCATCGAACATCTCCGGGCCGACCCTTCCATCTACGGCCGCCAGCTCTTTCTTTACTACGGCGATCTCTCCGACGGCACGACCTTGCGCCGCATTTTCGCCCAGGTGCGGCCGGCCGAGATTTATCATCTGGCGGGCCAGAGCCACGTCGGGTTGAGTTTCGAAATCCCGGAATCCACCTCTGAGGAAGTGGCCATGGCCACTTTGCGCCTGCTCGAGATCTGCCGCGATCAACCGCAGCCGGTCCGCTTTTACCACGCGTCAACCTCGGAAATTTTCGGGCGCGCGGCCGAGTCGCCCCAGACCGAAGAGACGCCGCTGCGGCCGGTGAGTCCGTATGGTTGCGCGAAAGCGTTCGCGACGCAGCTGGCGCAGGTTTACCGGCAGGCTTACGGCCTCTTTGTTTGCAACGGCATTCTTTACAATCATGAGTCGCCGCGGCGGGGCGAGAATTTCGTGACACGGAAAATAGCCCGGGCTGCAGCCCGGATCAGCCGCGGACTCGAACACGAACTGGTTCTGGGGAACACCTCGGCGCGGCGCGATTGGGGCCACGCGCAGGATTACGTCGCTGCCATGTGGCTCATGCTGCAGGCGCCCCAACCCGATGATTATGTCGTCGCGACCGGCGAGACACACTCGGTCGAGGATTTCGTCCACGCCGCCTTCGACGTCGTGCAGTTGTCGGCCAAGAAATATTTGAAGCACGATGCGGCCTTCGAGCGACCGACGGAGCCGGTCAAGCTGGTGGGTTCGAGTGAAAAAATCCGACGCACTTTGGGCTGGCAACCGCGCAAGGCATTCAGCGACGTGGTCCGCGAAATGGTCGAGGCGGAGCTGGCGGCGCTCTCGACCAGGCCGCGTTGATCGGCAGCTTGCGCTTTAATTCGTCAGTTCTAGTATCACCGCGTGAAAAAAATCGAGGCCATCATCAAGCCCTTCAAGATGGAAGGGGTGAAGGACGCGCTTGCCGAGATCGGCGTGGAAGGCATGACGGTGAGCGAGGTGAAAGGCTTCGGGCGCCAGAAAGGTCACACCGAGATTTACCGCGGGAGCGAATACACGGTCGATTTCCTGCCGAAAGTGAAACTCGAAATCGTCCTGCCCGATGATCTGGCGCAGCGGGCGGTTGAGGTCATCACTCAGGCGGCGAAGACGGGCAAGATTGGCGATGGCAAGGTCTTCGTCAGCGACGTCGAACAAGCGATCCGCATCCGAACGGATGAGCGTGGCGCGGAAGCGATCTGATGAGCCGTGGAGGGCAATGCTCCGTCATTGCCGTGTTTGAATCTCGGCGACGACGGAGCGTCGCCCTCCAGTTAGGCATATGAACGACTTCGTTCTTTCGCTCGTCCTCGGCATCATCGAGGGGTTGACCGAATTTCTTCCGGTCAGCTCGACCGCGCATCTGCGCATCGCGGAGGCGTTCTTCCAGATCGATCTCAAGAATGGCTTCTGGAAAATGTACAGCATCGTCATCCAACTGGGCGCGATTCTGGCGCTGACCGTTTTCTTCTGGCGACGGATCCTGAATTTTCTGCGCACTTTCCCGCGCGGCGCAGGAGGCGACCGAACCGTCCTCACCCACCCGCTCAGCCTCGTCGCGATCGCGTTTGTCGTGACCGCGATTCCGGCCTTTCTGCTCACGAAGTTGATCGGAAAGAATCTCGAAAATCTTTACGTGATGAGCCTCGCCTTGCTCGTCGGTGGGATCGTAATGTGGCTGGTCGATTCACTTTTCGTTAGGCCAAGAATCCAGCACATGGAAGAGGCAAATCTGCCGACCGCCATCTGGATCGGCGCGGTCCAGGTGCTCTCGGCTGTTTTTCCCGGGACTTCGCGCTCGATGTGCACGATCGCGGCCGGGCAGGTGGCGGGAATGTCGAGAGAAGCCGCGCTCGAGTTCTCCTTCTTCCTTTCCATCCCGACGATGTTTGTCGCCACCGGCTACGATTTGCTTAAGACGATCCGGCCGCACGAGACGGCGGAAGCCCTCGCGCCGGTCGTCATGACGCCACATCTCTGGCTCGTGCTCGCGCTCGGATTTGTTGCCGCATTTCTGGTCGCGTTCGCCGTCGTCGCTTGGTTTCTGCACTGGGTCCGGCGGCACGGTTTCACCCCGTTCGCGATCTACCGCATTGTGCTTGGCCTCGCCCTTCTCTTTGTCGCTCTCTCGCGGACGGCTTGGCCGCTGACGCGAAAAGGCGTAAGTTCGCAGCACCTTGAAAACCGAGACTATCCTGCCCGACCTCCAGAGCTGCGTGCTCTGTGAAGATGTGCGCTGTGAATTCAACGGCATGCAGACACTGGTGGGCGTGCTGAACATCGTGCCCACGCCGAAACTGCCGGTGAATTACCTGCGCCTTTGCATCTGGACCCGTTGGTGCAGCGGGGCCGGACGCTTTCATCAACGCTCCAAGATTGTCGGCCCGGATGACGCCCACACCCTCGCGCAGGCGGAGGTCGATTTTGACCTGAAGGAAATGGAAGGCCACGCGACCAACGTCCATTATTTCGGCGGCGTGCAATTCCAGCAGTACGGACTGCATCACGTCGAAATCTATCTCGGCGACGAGTTGAAGCTGCGCTTCCCGCTGCCGGTTATTCAAGTCAAGCAAGCCTAGGAAGGCATCTTTGCCTGACTCGGCCGACGGGCAGGATGCCTATCTTCCATCGCGCGCCGCTGGAGCGGGATGACAAACTGTGCCTAACTCCCAACGAGCACGAGAATCAGGACAATCAACAGGACCAATCCGATGCCACCGGAGGGGTAATAGCCCCAGCCGCTGCTGTAGGGCCAGGCCGGAAACGCGCCAATCAGGAGGAGGATCAGGACGATGAGGAGGATAGTTCGCATAAGAGTGGGCTAACGATTTGTTCAGACTCACTTCCGATTCGTTTTCCAGTTTTCAACGGTCTTCTTTTGCAAAACAAAACCCGCTTGCGCCAGCGGGCTCTCATCCTATCGTTCGGGCGCAGTGGCCGGCGACCTTCGGAAATGTCCCGGCAACTCGCTCTCAACCGGCTGCAACGCATGGCAAACACGATCCTCGTCGGCGCGCAGTGGGGCGATGAGGGGAAAGGCAAAATCATCGACGTCCTCACCGGCAAGGCGGACATCGTCGTCCGCAGCCAGGGCGGCAATAACGCGGGCCACACCGTCATCCAGGGTGGGAAAAAGTACATTCTCCATCTCATTCCGTCCGGCATTTTGCGGCGCTCCAAGATCTGCGTGATCGGCAACGGCGTTGTCATCGATCCGGTTGCGCTGGTCGGCGGAGATCGATGGCTTGCGCGCAGTCGGGGTCACGATCGGGAAAAATCTTTTGATCAGCGATTGCGCGCATCTCGTCCTCCCCTACCACCGCGCGCTTGATGAACAGCGCGAGCTGCGCAAAGGCCAGCGCCAAAATCGGCACGACCAAGCGCGGCATCGGCCCCGCCTACGGAGACAAGGCCGCGCGGACCGGCCTGCGCATGGCCGACCTGATGCAGCCGGAAGTGTTCACCGAAAAACTCCGGGCCAAGATGCGGGAAAATAACAGCATCCTGAAAGCGCTCGGCGCGCGCCCGATTTCCTTCGCCGAAGGTGAACGCAGATTTTCTTGTCGCGGCCGAGAGGCTGCGGCCATTTGTCGCCAACACCGTCGTTTACCTGCACAAGGCGCTGCAGCAGGGCAAAGAAATCCTATTCGAAGGCGCGCAGGGAACGTTCCTCGATATCGACCACGGCACCTATCCCGTATGTAACTTCATCGAACACCACCGCCGGCGGCGCCTGCACCGGCACCGGCGTGCCGCCGCATCGGATGGATCGCGTCCTCGGAGTCATGAAGGCCTACACCACCCGCGTCGGCGAAGGCGCGCTCCCGACGGAAGACCCGACGATCGCAGGAATGCTGCACGAGATGGGCCGGGAATTCGGCGCGACCACTGGGCGGGCGCGGCGTTGCGGCTGGTTCGACGCCGTCGCGACTCGCTACGCCACGATGATCAACGGCATCGACGATCTCGCCATCACCAATCTCGACGGCCTCGACACGGTCGACCCGATCAAGGTCTGCGTCGCCTATCGGCTCGACGGAAAAAAACTCGACGTGCCGCCGAGCGACGCGGCGCAGTTGACTCGCTGCCAGCCCACCTATCTCGAATTCCCCGGCTGGAAGCAGTCCACGGAAAGGGCGAAAAAGTTTTCCGATTTGCCTAGCGAAGCGAAGAGGTACGCGCGGCGGATTGCCGAATTGACCGGCGCCCGTCTCACCATGGTGAGCGTGGGCCCGGCGCGCAACCAGACGTTGTTCCTCTAGCCATGGCCGCGCTTATTCTCCTGGCGCGGGCCGTATTCCCTCAGCGCGACAGCGGGCAACTCGGATGAAGATTCCTCGATCACGGCAGCACCGTGAGCGCGAGATCGTTCCCGTCGCCGCCTTCGTAACTGACCTGGAACTTGTTCCGGCCCACGGTCAGAGTCGAGCCATCGGGCAGGTTATTAAAGAGGCCGGCGATTGGCGTCGCGGCCGTGTTGCTCAGCGCGACAAAAATAGTGCCGGCCGGCAATCGCGCATTGCCCCTGGCGCTCGGATCAAACTCTGCCCCGCTCTGGATCGTCACGCCACTTGCCGTCACTTTGTCGGCTTTGGCTGAGGTCGTATTGAACCGCCAGATATAAGCCCCATCGGCTTTGAAGGTGAGGCTGCTTTGCAGCGTGAGGGTGGTCGCGCCGGTGCCCGGGGCCAGGAACGCGCCCGAGCCCGTGCCACTGCCTACCGTCACCGGGCCGGAAATAATCCCGCCGCCGCCAAGTGTGCCCGCGTCAATCTGCACGGCTCCGCTGCCTGTCGCCGACCCAATCGTGTTGCTCACTTTAAGGAAACCTTCAGTGACGGTCGTGCCTGCGACATAAGTGTTAGCTCCGCTCAGCGTCCACGTGCCAGTGCCGACCTTATTGATCGAGCCGCCGATCCGAGGATGGCCCGTCTGAAGGATTCGCCCGGAAAAAGTGGTACTGAGATTATTGGTGCCAACCACTAGATTATTGCTCCGCAGGATAACAGATCCCTGGCCTTCAATCGAGCCGATCTGCATACCCAATCGCGTATGAGAGGTAAGGTCGAGAAAAGAGTTGCCAAGGAGTTCCAGCCGGGCTGTTCCGCCGCTGCTTCGGCCGGTAAAAGAGATTCGCCCAGCTCGGAAATCCAGTCCCGCCGCCTCGCCGGCGGCCCCGGCGGGGCTTCCATTGGCGACAATTGTGGCTGCTCCTGCGTCTGCGACATCGCCAAAGTTAATCCAGCCGCCATACGTGCCGGTGACCGCAGTTCCGTTGGCGATCAGGAGCGAGTAATCTGCCGTCGAGGAGTATGCAAATGTGATGAGGGCAGATCCGGCATCTGGCCGCGGTGCACCATTGGCAGTAATCGTGGCATTGGCCGCTGTTGAGGTGTCGAAGAATGAAGTCTCGGAGCCACCCCCGGAAATTCGTGCGCCTCCTTCATTGAGAATGGTTGCCGAGCCAGCCGACGAAGAATCGTGGAACTCTATCACAGTAGCAGTGCTGTCGCTAGTTTGGAGCAGAAACGAGGTCAGGACACCAGCCGAAGCCCTGTTGTAGAAAAGGAATTCGGTCCAACCCCCACTAGCACTGGCAACAAAATTCTGGACGACACCGGAGTTGTTAACAACCCCTGCTCCACTTAAGGTGAAACGGTTCTCGGAGGAATCGCTGAACTCCTGCACAACCGTAAAGGCGTCCGCAGCGGCTTCAAAGATAATGCTGTCCACCTCGGTAGCGGCCGGTATCTCGACGAGCGTCTGTGATGAAGTGGCGAAGGTGGCGAAATCGGACGGCCCGTCAGGGACCGTGGCCGGCGTCCAGTTAGCAGGCGTGTTCCAGTCCGAGTTCGTTGCGTTCGAATTCCACTTGGCGCTGCCGGCCTGAAGCATATTTGCGGCGTAGAAAAAACAGAGCGCCGGGACAAGCGGGAATGTTTTCATACCTCGGGTTTATGGCGCGGGAGCCAAAAAGTAAAGAGAGAAACGTGTTACTACATATTCTTGTTGACAGAAATTCGATGAATTTGAATAACCGGTGCTGCGGCAACTCGCCTCGGTCGAGCGAAACCGACGACTGAAGCTCGTCCCGTAAGAAAACCGAACGCGAAAGCGTTCAAACAACAACGAGAGGAAATTATGAACACATTCTATTCGGCGATGAGCAAAACTTTAGTTGTCTTGTTTGTGGTGGTTAGTTTCCCCGCGTTAGGCTTTTCAGGTGCGCAATTCACAAGTGTCACAACTTCAGTGTTTGGCATCTTGCAACAGAGCACAACATCATGGGGCAATCCGATTTGGGGCGACATCGATAATGATGGGGACCTCGACCTCATCATACCGACTAATAATTCGGATCCGTTCGTGTACAAGAATAATGGCAACGACAACTTCACCAGGATCCAAAACGGCTTATCCCCCGGAATGTCCGGCATTATTTTACCGACTGGGTACGGCATCGACTGGCGGGGGTTTGCGTTCGGCGACTACGACGGCGATGGGAAACTTGATCTCTTTGTAGCGATAAATTCCGATCCAGACGGCGCCTTCAATAGCAATCTGCTCTTTAAAGGCAACGGCTCACCTGGACCAGGCCAAACATATTTCAGCCAGGTGTCTCTAGACAATGAAAAACACCGGGGGCAAGCCGGCTTCTGGGTGGATTCCGATAACGATGGCCGTTTAGAACTGTTCGTGAAAAACTACTTCGCCGACGGTAACCCCGCATCGAATCTCCTCTACGGTACTCGGTTCGGAGTGTTTAGCAACATCATTGATCTCGAGTTAGGGCGTGCCGTATATCAGTCTTTCAACACGCAGCACCCGTACGGCCACGGCACAATCTGTTCCTTCACGGATTACGACAACGACAACCAGATTGACGTCGCGTTCTCGGGATTACGAAAAGCATTGTATCACAAGGCTGGGACCGGCTACGTGGAGAGCTCAGCGATACCGTCGGTGCCTGGTGAAAGTTGTAGAGGTATCGCCTGGGGCGATTACGATAATGATGGTTATCCCGACCTCTATGTTACCACGGGGTCCTTCGATACCAACGTGGCGCTGGGAACTTACCTTTTTCACAACAATCAGAACGGCACATTTACGGAGGTGGCATCAACATCGGGTGTCTACACCAACTACAACACGTGGGCGGCAGTCTGGGGCGATTACGACAACGACGGTTATCTCGATCTTTTTGTGACGTGCTCCGGGAACAAATCAGGTCGCGATCCAACCGAGAATGCGAATTTTCTCTACCGTAACAACGGTCCAAACGCCCAACACGTTTACACATTCACGGCGCAAAACGAAGCCGCAGTGCAAATGTATGATCACGTGTCATTTCACAAGACGGCTGCCTGGGCAGATTACAATAACGATGGGTTTCTGGATCTGGTGGTAAAGGACGGAATTCAAGACACCATGGGCACTACTCACCTCGTTAAGAACAACGGTAATAGCAATCACTTCATCGAAGTGTATCTTACAGGGCTCGGTCCCGGCCTCGGCTCGAATGTTCGTGGAATTGGAGCGCGCGTTCAGGTGACATACAGCCCCGCGTTGGCGGTAATGAGAAGTGCCTATCGGGTAAATAACGGCGGCGGAGGCGGCGAGTACCGATTCGCAAGGCAGCGAACCGCTCCATTTCGGAATTAAAGACGCGGCGACTGCAACAGTCACCGTGACTTGGCCAAGCGGACGCATCAATTCGGTTCAAGCTAACGCCGGTACGATTATCACAATCGCGGAACCTTCGTCGTAGAAGGTGCAAAGCCACTGCCCGGCTGCTCCATCCAAGCCTTTGTTCGTTCCCATCGGCTGTCGAATCTCTTGGAGTCGCTTTGGGGTGAATGACTCGAAGATTCGAACGACACGACAGAGGGGCCTGCGCAACCAAGGAATGCCGCGCGAGAAATTCTGTTTCGCCGCTTTGCCAATCCAATTAGATTGCGGTCGTGAGCTACGAGGTTTTCGCGCGCCGACACCGGCGCAAACGTTTGACTATCTTGTCGGAGCGGCCGCCCGTAGCACGGGAGCTGATTGGCTGATTCACGCATTTGGCGATGGCGACCCAGCATAAATCGATTCCGCGTCACGTCGCCATCATCATGGATGGGAATGGCCGCTGGGCGAAGGAACGGGGGCTGCCCCGGATCAAAGGCCACGAGCAAGGCGCCGATGCGGTCCGCGCCTGCGTCGAAGGCTGCGGCGATCTGCGGATCGAGTTTCTCACCCTCTACGCTTTCTCGGCCGAAAACTGGCAACGGCCGAAAGCGGAAGTAATAGCACTGATGAAATTGCTCGAGCGTTTTCTGAAGGAGAAAACGCCGGAGTTGCTCGAAAAAAACGTCCGCTTGCAGGCGATTGGACGCCTGACGGATTTGCCCGAGGCCTGTCAGGTGCAGCTGCACAAATCGATCGAGCAAACGGCAAAGAATAACGGGCTCACGCTCATCCTCGCCCTGAGCTACGGCGGCCGTCTCGAGATCATCGACGGGATCAAGAGTCTCTTTCGCGAAATCAGGCTCGGGCACATCGATCCAGCCATGATCGATGTCGAGATGTTCAGCAAGCATCTCTACACTCGCTATTATCCCGATCCCGATTTGCTCATTCGCACTTCGGGCGAGATGCGGATTTCCAATTTTCTCCTTTGGCAACTCTCCTACACTGAGATGTACGTGACGCCGAAACTCTGGCCCGATTTTGGGAAGGAAGATCTCTTCGAAGCGGTCAAGGAATTCGGCCGCCGTCAACGCCGCTATGGCGGCGTGTAGTTGCCGGAGCACAGGCAGCCTGCCTGTGCTCCGATTACGGCGCGACCTCGCTAGATAAACGCTGCCGCGACCGAATCGGCGAGGAAGCGCCCGGCATGCGTCAGGACATAGCGATCTGCTTCCGGTAGCATCAATCCCAGCCTGACGAATTCTTCCACTTCGTTAGGCCGATCCTCAACCCACTCCGCGGGCACGCCCTGGTTGGTCCGCAACGAGAGCGCGATGGCTTCCGCGCGTTTCATTTGCGGGGTGAGAATTTCGTCTCCCGTCGAAGCGCTTTCCCCGCGCAAGAGTCGATCCGAGTAGAGCCGATAATCCGAAATGTTCTGCCAGCGTCGCAACCCCACCGTCGAGACCGCGCTCGGACCGAGCCCAAGGTAATTTTCGCCGCTCCAGTAGGCGCGATTATGCACCGACTCGAAACCGGAGCGCGCGTAATTGGAAACTTCGTACTGGGCAAAGCCGACCGCGCCTAACAATTCGCCGGCGAGCGTGAAAAAGTCCGCGTCCGCCTCCGCATCGACCCGAAATTCACCGCGCGCGTGGCGCAGGAAAAAATCGGTGTCTTCTTCGTAAGTCAGGCAGTAGGCCGAAACATGGTTCGGCTCCAGTGCCACCGCGCGGCGCAGGCTCGCTTCCCATTGCGCGAGCGTCTGACCCGGCAGACCGAACATCAAATCGACATTCAGATTTTCGAACCCGGCCCGGCGCAGCAGTTGAAATGACGCTTCCGCCTGGGCGGCGGAATGCTCGCGCCCGAGCAACTGCAACAGCCCGTCATCGAACGACTGCACGCCAAGGCTGATGCGGTTCACTCCGAACTCGCGCAGCAACTTCGCTTTTGTTTCCGAAACGCTGCCCGGATTTGCCTCGAAGGTCCATTCCGACACCCCCGACAAATCCAGTTGCGCGCGAAAACCTCCGAGCAAGAGATCGAGTTGCGCGGTCGTTAGGGCAGTGGGCGTGCCACCACCAAAAAAAATCGTCTCTGGTCGCATTGTAGACGTCTCCCTGTGGGAGACGCGAGGGTGAGCGTGATCTGCCCCCCGCGCTTCCCACAGGGAAGCGTCTACAACCACGGCGCGGAGCGAAGCGCCAAGCTCCGCCAAAACCGCCTCGCAAAACCGCATTGCCTGCGCGGGATCGGCCCGCTCCTTGTAAAATGCGCAGTAGGGACAGATCCGCGCGCAAAACGGAATGTGCACGTAGATATGCCGCAGCGGCTCCGCCGCCGCGCAGTTGTCAATCCTCCCCCCGCCCATAGAGTCCACCATCGCCGCTCGCCTCTTTCGCTCAATCGCTTTTCTGGTCGCCAGCGTCGGGTGCGTCGCCCTTTCGCTCGGCGGCACGAGCGCTCTTGCCCAGGGACTGCCGCCGCCACCTCCTCCTCCGCCCGCACCGACCCCCTCGATCGTTTATCGCGCCTACGATCCGGCCGCGATCCGCGATTATCGCACCAATCCCGAGGTCGTCAGGCAAATGGTCAACCAGCTCGTCTGCGCGGTCACTCGCCGGCCCGATGTCGCAAGCGCCTGGCGCTCGCTGGTCGCACCTAACGACCGGGTCGGGATCAAGATTTCCGCCGCCGGCGGCGAGCTCTTCACGACTCATCGCGACATCGTCAACGCCATCGTCAGCGGGCTCGTCGCGGCCGGTCATCCGCGCGAGAACATTATCGTCTGGGACAAATCCCTCGGCGGAATCAAGGAAGCCGGCTACACCAGCGGCGAGGGTTACCAGTTGAAATCCATCCCGCCGCACGACGGCTACGATCCGAAGGCAACCATTTCCGCGCCCTATCTCGGCAACCTCATCTGGGGCGATTTCGAATACATCGGCAGTCGCGGCCAATCGCCGCTGCTCAGTGACACCGTGAACACGAGCAGCGTCAGTCACCTCGCCAATATCGTCGCGCACGACGTGACCAAAATCATAAACGTGCCGGTCCTGAGTAACAGCGAGCGCAACGGCATCGCCGGCTGCCTTTACAACGTCACCATCCCCAACATTGATAACTGGCGGCGCTTCGGCGCGCCGCCCGATTTCGGCGCTTCCGGCATCCCGGAGATCTACTCGGATCCGCACATTGGAAAAAAAGTCGTTATCAATTTGATGGACGGCCTGCTCGCGCAATATGCGGGCGGTCCGCAATCGCAGCCCAACTACGCCTTCACCTTCGCGACGCTTTACGCGAGCAAGGATCCGGTCGCGATCGATGCGATCGCGCTGCGGCAGCTCGAGGAGTGGCGCAAGAAACACAAGCTCCCGGCGGTCCAGCGCCTCGGCGCGCACGTCGCAGTGGCGGAGCAATACGGCCTCGGCAATGCCAACTCTTCCCGGATCGTGATCCGCGACGTCGGCCAGTGAAAGCGATTCTCCAATCGGTTTCGCGATCGTTTTATCTATCGATCAAGTTTCTGCCGCGGCCGCTGCGGAAGCCCGTCAGCCTGGCCTATCTGCTGGCGCGCGCGACCGACACGATTGCGGACACGGCCGCGATCCCGGCGGCCACTCGCCTAACGACGCTGCTGGCTTTCGCTCGCGTCATCGCCGGGGAGGCGGAATTCGATCCGATGGCGCAGACGCTGGGCAATTTCGCGACGCAACAGAGCGATCCGCACGAGCGCGCCTTGATCGAGAACTTGCGCGGCTGCATCATCTGGCTGGCGCAACTGGAACCGGCCGATCGTGACGATATTCGCGCCGTGCTCAAGACGATCGTGACCGGACAGGAACTTGATCTGCGGCGCTTCGGCGATCCGGCCGCAGTTACCTCCCTGCAAACCGCGGCGGAGCTGGACGAATACACCTGGCTCGTAGCCGGCTGCGTGGGCGAGTTCTGGACCAAACTCGGTTTTCGCAAAGCGCCGCCCTTTGCAACCAGTTCGCCTAACGAGATGACAAAACTCGGGCGCGACTACGGAAAGGGTTTGCAGTTGATCAACGTTTTGCGCGATCGGAGCGCCGATCGCCGGGCCGGGCGTTCTTATCTGCCCGCGCAGGAACTGGCGACCAAACCGGAGGCGGAAGTTTTCGCACATTGGCTGGACGCGGCCGAGGAGAAGATCGGCGCGGGCATCGATTATTGCGCTGCCCTAACGAACTGGCGAGTTCGTTTTGCGACTGCGCTGCCCGCTCTGATTGGAGCGCGCACCATCGCCCTGTTGCGCGCGGCGGACGGCGGAGAGGAAAATATCAAAGTGCCGCGCAAGATGGTGTATCGGATTCTGCTCGGCGCATTGCTCGCAGCAGTTTCGCCAGTTGCGCTGCGCGCGCTCTTCCGGCGTTTGCGCGCACCGGTTCGCTAGGTAGCGCGAGCTTCCCAGCTTGCGCTACCTTCTCCTACAATCGCGCCATGAGATCGCTCTGGCCATTTCGAAGCCGTGTCGTTAGGCGGGAGACGCCGCCGGCAACGGACCCATTTGTCCCCGGCGCCGGCCCCGATTTCCTCTGCATCGGGGCGCAGAAGGCGGGCACGACCTGGCTCTACCAGCAACTGGCCGCGCATCCGGATTTTTGGATGCCGCCGCAAAAGGAACTGCACTATTTGGACAAACGCGGCCACGCCCCCAACCAAACCACGTCGCGGAAGCAAGACGAACGCGATATTCGTTTTCTCGAGAAACTGGGTGCGCTCAAGACGAAATTCTGGCTCGACCTGCCAAACTACGGACAACTCTTCGCCGCCAAGGGCCACCTGCTTTCGGGCGACATTACGCCCGCCTATTGCATGCTGCCGGACGAGGTCATCGCCATGGTGCTGCGCTGTTTTCCACACCTGAAAGTGATCTTTCTGGCGCGCGATCCGGTGGAGAGAGCCTGGTCGCAAATATCTCTCGGAGTGCGAACCGGAGGCATTCTCGCCTTCGACGTCGCTGATCCCGCCGCAGCCGTGCATCATCTCCTGCACCCGCTCGTCATCCAACGCTCCTTCCCGAGCATGATCGCGGCGCGCTGGCGCCAGCAGGTGCCCGCGTATCAATTTCGGGTTTGTTTCTTTGACGATCTAAAGCGCCACCCCGCTGGCCTGCGCCGATCCATTATCGAATTCCTCGGCGCCGATCCGGAAAAGGCGAGCGGCCAGATGCCCCCGGAAAACAATGTCGCGGCAACGGTGCAAAAACTGCCGCTCTCCGACGAGGTGCGGGCGCGCATCGCGGAATTCTTCGCCGACGAATTGCAAGCGTGCGCGACGCAGTTAGGTGGACCGGCCACGGAGTGGCCGGCGCGTTACCGCTAGAAATCGAGCCGTTCGTCTTCGCTGACGGACTTTTTATTGGCCGAACGTCTATTTTACGTTGACCTCTGCCGCGAGGGATGCAACGGAACGAACTTCTCTAAACTATGGAAATACGGCTTCTTCTTGTCCCTTACGATTCCGGCCAGCGCAACGTGCGCATGGGCGCCGGACCGGAGCATCTGCGCGCGGCGGGTCTCCCTGAAAGTCTCGCCGCCAGCGGGCACGCTGTCGATGTGCAGATGATCGAACCGGCTTCGATGAAATGGCAGGCCGAAGTCCAAACCAGTTTCGAGTTGATGCGCGCGGTCGCCGAGCAGGTGCGCGCGGCCCGCGCCGAAGGCCGCTTTCCGATTGTGCTCTCCGGCAATTGCCTCGCCGCGGTCGGCGTCATCGCCGGTCTCGGCGCGCCGCACCGGTGTGATCTGGATCGATGCCCACGGCGATTTCAATACCCCGCAAACGACCACGAGTGGTTTTCTCGACGGCATGACTCTGGCGACCGCGACCGGCCGGTGCTGGAGGGAATTGGCGCAATAGCATCGAGGGTTTCGAACCAGTCCCGGACCAGTGCCGTCGTCATGTTCGGCGCGCGCGATCTCGACCCGGGCGAAGGACCGGCTCTGGCCCGCTACCAAATCGTTCGGCTGAGGTGCGAGGCGCGACGCTCGACGAAATCGACGCCGGTGCTGGAGCCATCTCCCGACGCATGGAACAGTTTTACGTCCATCTCGATCTGGACGCGCTCGATCCGAGCGAAGGTCGCGCCAACGGCTATTGCCGCACGCGGCGGATTCACGAGCGAGAGTCTGCGCGTGCTGCTCGGCGCGATCGCCGAGACATCTGCCGGTGGAGGCGCTGACGATAGCGAGTTATGACCCTTCCTACGACAGCGATGGGACGGTCTGCGCGACGGCCTTGCAGGGAGTCGCCACCGTCCTGGCTGGAGCGGGAGCGTCTAGCAAGTCGTTAGGCGCGGCGTCTCTCGCGCCTCACTTCGCTCGGCTCTCTTGTCTTCGCGCAGACCGAGAAAAACCGGGCGCGCGCAACTTCGCATCGCGGGTCCACTCGGCGAACTTTACCTGGCAAACAAAGACCGGGTTCACCCAGTTGATTTTCGCGCATCATCCCGGGCGTGATCCCCTGGGCCCATTGTCCGCCCTGCTTCGATGGCAGATCGGCGAAGGGACAATCTTTTCGCGCTTCGGCCTGAAACTTTTTGTGCAGGGTCGCGAGCACCTTGGTATCGAAACCCGTGCCGACCTTGCCGGCGAAGAGCAGCTTTTTCTTTCTCGTAGTAACCGACGAGCACCGCGCCGAAATGTTTCCGCGCGCCGGCCGGCGGAGTGTAACCGCCGATCACGAATTCCTGCTCGTTGACGCACTTGAGCTTGATCCACGCGCCGCTCCGTCGTCCGGCTTCGTAAACCGATTCGGCCTGCTTGCCGATGATCCCCTCGAGGCCGCGCCGCTGCACTTCGCGCAGAAGCGCCTTCGGCGTCGTCGCCGAGCTCGCCGGAGTAACGGATCGGATCGCCCGCCGCTGCGCAGAGCTGGCGCAGAATTTCCTTGCGACTCGTTAGGGGAAGTCCGCTCAGATTTCTTCCCTCGAGCTGGAGGAGATCGAAAACGTAATAGTAAAGCGGCGACTCGTGGCCTTCCATTTCGCGGGACTGAAGGAGTTGGAAGGACGAACGGCCTTCCTCGTCGAGCGCCACCACCTCGCCGTCGATCACGCATTCGTCACAGGGCAGTGCCGCGAGCGCGGCCGCGATTTCCTCGAAACTTTTCGTCAGGTCATTTTCGTTGCGCGAGATCAATTTCACTTTTGCACCATTCTTGATCGCCTGAACGCGAAAGCCGTCAAACTTCAGCTCGTAGATCCAGCCCCCGCCCGTTGGCGGCGTCTCGACCAGCTTTGGTTTCATCGGCCGCGATGAAACGCGGCTTGGCCGCCGGCAGCGAATCAGCCAGCGCAAGCCTGCCGTCTTTTATGCTTGGCGCGCGCGAGACTTTTTTTTTATGGCCGCTTGGTTTGGCGCGACGGCTTTCCGAACCCGCTCGCGCAGTGATCCCTGCGGCACTCGCCTCATCGGCGCGATGCGATTGCCATTCCGCGTCGCGATCCTTCGCGATCTGCTTCATCGTCCGACCGGTCTTGGCCGATTCGTCGTCGCGCTTTTTCGAGACCGGCTTGACGTCGGCGTCGCTTTTCAAAAGCAGCCATTGGTTCTTGCCACCGTCGCTGCGGGTGCGGATCAACGCCCAGTCGCCCTTTAGTTTTTTCCCTTCGAGCACGATGTGTAGGCGCCCTTCCTTGAGCGCCTCGAGCGGCTTTTCGCCGTGCACATAATACGTTGCCGCGATCCCAGACCATGACCGTCCCGCCACCGTAATTTCCTTCCGGAATCACGCCTTCGAAATCTTCGTACTCGATCGGATGATCCTCCACCTCGACCGCGAGATGCTTTTCGCCCCGCTTCCAGGGCAGGCCTTTCGGCACCGCCCACGATTTCAGAACGCCTTCCATTTCCAGCCGGAAATCGTAGTGCAACCGGCTCGCGTCATGTTTTTGAATGACGAAACGGGAGGCGCCCGCGACGCGTTTGGGACGCGGCTTTTTTGCCCCGCTCGGTTCCGCCGTGACGGAGAAATTCCGTTTCCGCTTGTATTCGGTCAGTCCCATCTCCAATCACGCTTCCACCAGAAACAAAAACGCCACTGCGATCGGATGGATGAAGGCCGGGCTGATTTTCTGGCGGCGGAGGCAACGAAAGACGTTGATCCGAGTTCACATTTTCGCTAGACCGGTCTCCATGAAAATTCTGTTCCCGCTCACCAGGCTCTCCTTGTTTTTGTTCGCCGCGTCCGTCCTCACCGCCGCTTCGGATTATCACGTCGAAGTGAAATGCGAGCAGAAGCGCTTCGACGTGAAACGCAGCGCCTCACAGAGCACCGAATCGGCGGAAGAAAGTTGGGGTTACGTCGTCACCATCACCAATCACTCGTTCAAGGATATTCCCGATCTGCGAGTGGAATACGTCGTTTTTTCCCAGCACCAACGGTTTGGCTCCACGGCCGAACCGAAGCCGGAGCGCAACACGGGGAGCAAGACGCTCGGCAACCTGCCCAACAGTGGGAAAACGAGCTTCGAAACCGAGCAAGTGACGCTGAAAAAGGCGCGCTTGAAAGCCGACTGGTATTACGGCAACGGGGCGAAAGGCAAGGCGAAGGATGAATTGAGCGGGATCTGGTTGCGCATCTATTCCGGCAGCGACCTCATCGACGAATTTGCGCAACCGGCTGCGTTAAAGACGCGGGAAAAATGGGAAGGCTGATCGGGCAGTGTCTGGCCTAACGAGCGCGCACTTCAGCCCCAGATCTCGACGGTCGCCAGCGCGCCCGCGGCCAGTTTTTCACCCGGTCCGATTCGCAAGAGGGCGTTCGCCCGGCTCAGGCCAAAGAGCGCGTGCGACTCCTGGCGTCCGCTGACGCGCCAAATATCCTCGCGCAATTCACCGCGCAAATAATGCGGCCGATCGCCGTCGTTCGCCACCTCGCTGCCGAGCCGCGCCAGGACCCGCTGCAGACCGAGGTATCGATCGGATGCGCCCATCATTTTGCGCAGCGCCGGCCGGACGAACTTAAGGAAAGTCACAAAGGCCGAGACCGGATTTCCCGGCAATCCGAAAATGCAGCACTCGCCCGGCCCGGCCGAAGAGAAACGGTTTCCCCGGCTTGATCGCCACCCGCCACAGATCGATCTCCGCGCCGAGCGCGCGCAAAGCGGGCTTCACAAAATCGTGATCACCGACCGAAACGCCCCCGCTGACGACCAACGCGTCGCTCTGCCGGCCGCGCCGGAAAATTTCCGTCATCCGTGCGAGATCATCCGGGCAATGCTCGACTCAGCGCGACCTCGGCCCCGGCGCCGAGCGCAAGCGCGCGCAGCATGAGCGAATTGCTCTCAAAAATCTGCCCCGGCGCCGGCGTTTCTCCGGGCCGGGCCAGCTCATCTCCGGTCGAAATGATCGCCACACGGGCCACGCCGCCGACCGAGATCTCCGCCATCCCCTGAGAGGCAAGGAGCGCCAGGGTCTGCGCCTCGATCCTCTCGCCACGGGCGAGAATTTTTTGCCCCGCGGCGAGGTCGGATCCCTCGCGCCGGATGAATTCAGCGGGCTCGGCGTTGCATTGCGCGACGATAATTGTCGTCCTTCGCGCGTCACATCCTCCTGCATGATGACGGCATCGGCTCCCGGCCGGGAGGGGCGCGCCGGTGAAAATTCGAATCGCCTCGCCCGCTCCGATCCTTAGGCCGCGATCCACCCCGGCGGCTTGTTCACCGATCACGCGCAGGCGCGCCCCCGTTCGGCAAGACTCCGCCTGCACGGCGTAGCCATCCATGGCCGAGTTGTCGAAAGCGGGCAGCGGGCGTTGCGCCAAGGTATCCTGCGCGGAAAATCGGCCTAACGAATCGAGCAGCGGGACAGTGCACTCCGGTCGCGCCTTCACTTTGGCCAGCACCGCCGCCAGCGCGTCGGCCTCGCTCGTCATCGCACCACCTGATCGCCCACCGCCGGGTCGCCGTCGACGATGTCGGCCGCGACGAACGGTCGCTTCTGTTCCGGCGATGCCTTCAGGTGCGCGGTCTCTCCTTGCGCGTTGGTCGTGCGCAACTCCGTGCCCGGAGCGGGCACATAGAGATTGGAGTCGAGATCGATGAGAACAAAACGCTTTTCCTCATCCACCACCGCCACCTCGCCGACAACTCTCGGTCTGATGGCCGCCGCGGGAGCGTTCGGCCGCGTCCGCGGTGCGCAACCGGTCAGGCTCAGAAGTGACCCGGTGATCGTTAGGCAAAAAATCAAGATGGAGAACGGAGCGGAAGGCATGGGAGAGTCAATCTGTTGACGAGCATGGAACGATCCCGATATTCTCGCAACTTCGACGGCGCAGTGGGTGAGGTGGCTGAGTGGTCGAAAGCAGCGCTTTGCTAAAGCGCCGTACCCCAAAAGGGTACCGAGGGTTCGAATCCCTCCCTCACCGTTGCTATCGTATCCTAAGATATCTCGTGGAGCCGGAATCGATGATCCCCGCCACTACCTCCTCGAGCTGGCGACGCGGGCTGGCGCTTGGATTTCCGGGAGTTTCGCGCCCTCTAATCCGCTTGGTTCCGCCATGAGAAAGTCAACCAGATCGCTTTCGGCGCCAGCCACGAGCAAGGCTCGAACGAAGCATAGCAATCGCAACGAAGCCGCAGGAAATCAAAGTTCCAGGCTATGTTTGGCTCAAGCGCCTGCACGGCATGTAAAACATTGGGCCCGAGTTGACCGTGGTCGAGCAGCTTGCTCACGCGCAGCAATGCCACCGTTCGGGCGGCGTCGTCATTATAGACGGCGAATGGTTCCTGCAGGAGGCGATAAATCTCCTCGCGCTTGATCCCGGGATCGTTCGCTTGCATCAACTCGAGCGCGAGATTCAAGGTCCGATCGACCAGCGCGGAACTGGGCCACGGATGGGCATGCGGCGGCTGCGCGCGTCACTCTTGAGCGTGCGGCAAATCTCAAATCCGGAGGTGCCAGGCAAAATCACATCGAGCACGAGCAGCGCCGGTGTCGAGGCGACACTTGTGCCACGACCTTGTCGCCGTGGAGCACTTCCTCGATCGCAAACCCGGCCCGTTTCAAGTTGCTGCCGACGAGCCGGAGAACGGCCGGTTCATCTTGCGCCAACAGGATTCTTATTTTTTCGCTCACTGCGAACTCGTCATCGACCGGCGATCATAGTGACTCGGGCACCGGGCCGACAGAGGTTTTTGCGCGGCGGAAATGCTGGCCACCTTCGCCGCGCTCTGCCAGAGTCGAATGCTCGATGTCGCCTTGGAGAATCGCTCTGCTCGTCGCCGCAATCGGCGCTCTTCTCTGGTGGTTGTCGCCGCAGAGAGCGATCCGGCCTAACGAACCGGGCGTGGTCGAGCTCACCTACACCGGCAACGCCGGGGCAAACGACCCGGTGATGGATGACGCCTTTCACGCCTTCGAAGCGGAGAGCCGGGCGCTTCATCAAAACGATCCGCGCCATCCCATCTACCGCGTCATCAACGGCCAGGCCGCTTCGAGCGACCAGACCGCGGATCCCACCCGCTTCCTCGTCAGCGTGGCCGGCGGGCAACCGCCCGACCTGATTTTGTTCGATCGTTATGCGGTGAGCGAATGGGCGGCGCGGGGCGCCTTTGCCAAGCTCGATTCTTTCCTCGCACGTGAGGCCGCGAGCAATGATCCGGATGCGATCCGGCCGGCGAATTATTATCGTTCCTGCTGGGAGGAAGTTCTCTACACCGATCCGGTGACGGGCGACCGGGGGACATATGGAGTGCCGGAGCGAGTCGACGATCGCGCCCTTTTCTACAACAAGGACTTGCTCAAGCGCGGCGGATTCGTCGATGCGCAGGGCGAAGCGCGCCCGCCGCAGACCTGGGACGAGCTTTCCGAGATGGCGGTGAAGTTGACCGAACGCAACGCGAGCGGCGCGATCACTCGACTGGGGTTCGCGCCTAACTATGGCAACGCCTGGCTCTATCTCTACGCCTGGATGAAAGGCGGCGAATTCATGAGTGCGGATCGACGGCGTGTGACTTTGAACACGCCGCCGGTGGTGGAAGCGCTGCAATGGATGACGCGTGTTTACGATTCGTTAGGCGGAGCACCCGCGGTCTATGCTTTTCAAAGCAGCGCGCAGACCGGGCAGCTCGATCCTTTCGTGAGTGGGAAAGTGGCGCTGAAGATCGACGGCTACTGGAGTTTCCCGGAGGCGCTCGCCCAGTATGGCGGCAATCTGAATTACGGGGTCGCGCCGCCGCCGATGCCGACCGCGGCTGCGGCGCAAGGGCAGCGGTGGGATGAGCTGGGTAAGTGGATGGTGTTACGCGATCCCCGCGACCGCGCGGCACAAAGAAGGCGGTTGGGAGCTGATCAAATTTCTTGCCAGCCAGCGCTCGGCGGAAGTGATTGGCGGAAGCGAACCGGTTGCAGCTTGGGCAGCCAGGGTCTGGTCTTTGTACCGACGCAAAATGCCAATCGGAAAATAAATGAGTGGCTGTTCCAGAAATATGTGGCGGGCAATTCGTCGATCCCGCAAAAGGTCCGCGACGGCGTGCAGTTGCTGAACGAGTTGCTCGACCACTCGCCCATCCGCCCGGTCACGCCGGTTGGACAGTTGCTCTTCAACGAACAAAAGCGCGCGACGGAAAACGCCATCTTTCACAAACTCTCGCCGCGGGCCGCGCTCGACGACGCAACTGAGACGGTGCAGCGCCAGCTCGATCGCGCGCTCAGTCCGCCGCGCGGTCCGCTCGTGCCGTGGAAATATTTCATCGCGGTTTATCTCGCGCTCATCGCGATCGGCGCAGCACTCCTTTATTGGTGGGAAACGAAGGCCGGTGCGCGGGGGTGCCGCGGCCGTCGAAGGAACGCGCAGCCGCTATTTCCGCTCGCAATGGCGCGGCGGCTGGCTTTGCGCTTCGCCCTGGATCATCGGCTTCATCGTCGCTGACGGGCGGGCCGATTCTTTTCTCCATCATCATCAGCTTTTGCGATTACGACATTCTCAACCCGGCGCGTTTCGTCGGCTTCGCCAACTACCACTGGATGTTCACGGGCGACCGGCTCTTTTGGAAATCGGTCGGCAACACCGCCTACATGATCATCGGGATTCCGTTAGGCATGGCCCTTAGTCTCGGTATCGCGCTCCTCCTCAACCTCGAGATTCGCGGCGTCGCGGTCTGGCGCACTTTTTTCTATCTGCCGTCAATCGTGCCGGCGGTCGCCTCCAGCATTCTTTGGTTCTGGATTTTCAATCCCAACGCCGGCCTGCTCAACGCCTTTCTCGCCAGCTTCGGGATTCACGGACCGAACTGGTTGCAGGACGAAAGCACGAGCAAACCCGCGCTCATCATCATGGGTCTGTGGGCCGCGGGCGGGGGCATGATCATCTGGCTGGCCGGCTTGAAAGGAATCAGCGACACCTACTACGAGGCCGCCGCGCTCGATGGCGCGAATGCCTGGCAACGCTTTCTCCACATCACCCTCCCGCTCCTCTCGCCCTACATCTTTTTCAACCTCATCATGGGGTTAATCGCGACCCTGCAGATCTTCACCCAGGCCTTCATCATGACGCAGGGCGGGCCGATCGATTCGACCCTCTTTTACGCCTACCATCTTTTCAACAGCGCCTTCCGTTTTCTGCAAATGGGCTATGCCTCCGCCTTGGGCTGGTTCCTTTTCCTGATCGTCTTTGGCCTGACGATTCTGCAACTGAAATTCTCGAAACGCTGGGTGCACTATGAAGGCGAGTAAGCCGGGTCGCGCCTTGTCACCCTGGTCATGCGGAAGCATGACCCTCCGGAGGGACGAGCTTCTGCTCGTCCAGGTTTATCGATCAGCGCAATGAAAACGTTTCGCGCGCTTCTAATCTATTTCCTGCTCATCGCAGGCTCGCTTGTCTTTATCTGGCCGTTTCTCTGGATGGCGGCGACCTCGGCCAAGCTCGATCGGGAGCTCTTCAGCGAGACCCTCACGCTTTGGCCGCAGCGGCCGATCCCGCGCCTGCAATCGCCCTACCTCGATGACCGGCTGTTCGACCGATCTGCGCGGCCCGCATCTGGACGAAGCGGTCGGCCTGATCGAGAAAGATTTGGCCACTCGGAATTATCCCTGGCCTGACGATCTCGCCGCGCCCGGAATTGCTCCACCAAACTGCGCGCGGCATTTACGCCCGGCTACTAACCGTCCTGCCGGGCGAAGTCTGGGAACAACCTGCCGAGCAACGCACGCGGCGATCGCACCCCAGATTTCGCCGGCCATGATCGGCGAAGTCGTCGCGCAGTTGCGCCGTGTCTTCTGTCTCGGCGCGCTGCGCGCGCAGTCCTACGACCAACAGGAGGACCAGCTCGTACCGGCGAACGCTGCGGCCAGGGGATGGCAAATCGGTGGCACCGCCCGAGCGCAATTGCGCCAGGCCAGCACGCCTAACGAACCTTTTGCAGAATTGAAGTATGATTTTGCGAAGGGGGACACGCTCACGCTGAGCCAGACTTTCCGAACCACCTTCCCGCTCGCACGCCTCCACCGCCTGCAACTCGGACTGCGTTACGATGACACCTGGCACGCATTGCAGCTTTTCATCGAGAAGAACGGTCAGCGTTATGAAGCGGCCCGGACGCTGCCGCTTTCGGATCACGAATGGGTGGTCGATACCTGGCAGGAGCTCGGACCGGACGATCGGCCAACCAAGATCAAAACCTGGACGCTGCTGGAACCAGTGGCGCGGCCGGGATCAGCGATCCCGGCTACAACCGGGCCTAACGAACTCAAGGTAATACTCGAACTGCACCGCAGCAATCAGCTCCAGGCCTGGTGGGCCAAGATTCAGCGCAACTACCGGCTGACCTTCGATCAAATTCCCTTCTGGCGTTACGTCGGGACGAGTCTGTTCCTTGTTATCCTCAACCTGGTCGGAACGCTCTTGAGCTGTTCGTTCGTCGCATACAGCTTCGCGCGTTTGCAGTGGCCGGGACGCAACGTCTGTTTCGGGCTCCTCCTTGCCACCATGATGATCCCCGCCCAGGTCACGATGATTCCGCAATTCCTCGTCATGCAAAAACTCGGCTGGTACAACACCCTTCAACCGCTCTGGGTCGCGAGCTTCGTTGCGCCGGCATTTTACGTTTTTCTCCTCCGGCAATTCCTCAAGGGCATCCCGCGCGATCTCGAGGACGCGGCCCGACTCGACGGCTGCGGTTTTCTGCGCATCTACTGGCACATCATGCTCCCGCTCGTTAGGCCAACGCTCGCCGCGATCGCCATCTTCACTTTTCTCGCGACCTGGAATGAATTCATGCTGCCCCTGATATACCTGGCTGATCAGCGACTCTACCCGCTTTCCTTCGGTCTCTATGCCTTCCAAGTGCAGGTGTCGAATCCCGGCACGGCCAAGGGCATGGGCATGGTCATGGCCGGCTCGCTTCTCATGACGCTGCCGGTGATCGGGATTTTCTTTTTCGCCCAGCGCTATTTCCTCCGCGGCGTCACACTGACGGGGATGAAGGGTTGATGTAGCGTGCGCTGTCTCAGCGCAAAGAGCCTCTGCCACCCCCCAGAATCCGCTGAGACAGCGGACACTACACCGTCGCTCGCGGGATCGAAATCTACTCGTTAGGGCGCCTTGTCTGCCTCGACGTCGATCGAGATCGTGACTTCCTCGCCGACCACCGCAGTGCCCTCGACCGCTTTGCTCCAAGTCAACCCGTACTCGCCCCGCTTGATCGGATCGGGCGTGACCTGCCAGCCGCTAATCGGTTTGCCACCCATCCCTTTTCCTTTGCCAAGAAACTTGACGTGCAAGGTGATTTCCTTCGTCACGCCATGCATCGTGAGGTCACCGAGGATGTCGCCGCTGTCAGCGCCAGTTTGCTTCACGCTTTTACTCTTGAAAGTGATCGTCGGGTATTTTGCAACGTCAAAGAAATCGTCGCTCCGCAAGTCTTCGTCTCGCTTGTCGTTCTGCGTCGTAATGCTCGCCGCGTCGATCGTGGCGGTGACGGAAGATTTTTCCGAATGATCGGGATCGACTTTGATCGTGCCTTCGAACTTTCTAAAACTGCCGTGCACGTAGCTGAAAAAGTGTCGGACCTTGAAACTGATCGCGGAGTGGACCGGGTCGATCTTGTAGGTGTCGTCGGCACGGACGGTGATAATTGAGCCGCAAAGCAAGACGGCGAGCACGGGCAAGAATTTTTTCATGGCACTCCGACGTTAGCGAAGCGCTGCCCTCTCACCACAATTTTCGTCGACTAAGGTTCACGGCAGGCCCTTGAGCAGCGCGGCGCGGCCACGCGGCAATCGCCCAAAGAGTGCTCCGAGCGCCGCCGCCGGATCGCTTTTCAGTTTGGCGTTGTCGTGCACACCGGCGGAGCGCGCCAGTTCCGCTTCGAAATGCCGCACCGCGCGCCGAGTGGCGTCGTGCGCGTCGAGAAAACCGAAAGCGCGCTGCAGGAGTTGGAAAAGATCAGGCGCGGGCGCTTCCGGTTCGGTGCTGATCTCGACCAGTTCCACGAAATAGGATGCCGTCTGAGTGCGCAGATAGTTTTCGCGGATTCCGCCAAAGGGATTACGGAGGACGGTTTCAGTGAGCGTGTGAAGGTTTGATTTGCGGCTGCGCTTGAATTGAATCTCGGCTTCGAAAAACAGATCGAGCTTGCCCGCAAAAACGCTCTTCGGTCGCCGTGCGCCTTTCGCGACGGTCTCGACACAGCCTAACGACTCCGTGCACCACGAGATGATGAGACTGGTGTCGCTCAGTTTGCGTTTGCGAAGCAAAATTGCGTTGGTGGTTTCCATCCTTCCTCTTCCGCTCCCTCTACTTCTTACTCTCCGCAGAGAAGCAGAGGAAGCGAGTCGACTCCGCGGTAGAGGAAGAAATCGAAGATTCCAACTTGACTAGTATTACATTTCCGTAATGTTCGCGGATGCTCAAAAAATCCAGTCTGATTCGGAGATGTTTCGGTGCACGGTCGGGCTTCTTCTGCCTCGTGATTTTGGGGCTAGCGCTCGGATTTCCTCACGTTGTCAAAGCGCAAACCGCGGATTCACCGCGCATCATCGTGCGCGGAGAAGCCGTGCCGAGCCCGACGCCGCACGATGATTGGAAAGCGAAACTCGATCATATCATGAGCGAGGTCTCGGGAACTGAAATTACCGTCACGAAAAAGGCAACGGTGATTAAGCTCGATCAACAGCCGCCGGTCGTGAACAACAATCTGCAGGAGCTTTACACCAAGGCGCCCGGCGTCCTCGTCACCGAGCAGAACACCCCCGGCCAGTTCAATCTCAGCTATCGCGGCCTCGGCAACCCGCAGGAGTCGGAATTCGTCACCGTCCTGCTCGATGGCGTGCCGCTGGCGAGCGACTGGATCGGCTTTCCCACTCTCTATTACCTCCCGGTGCCGCAGAGCGTGAGCGAGATCCAGGTAATCCGCGGCGGCAGCAGCCTCCTCTATGGACCGGAACCCGCGCCCGCGATCAACTACGTGTCGCGGCGGCCCGCGCCTGGGTCACCGTTCAGTTTCACGACCGAGCAGATCGGCGGTTCGGACGGTCTTTACCAAACTTACAACGTGATCCAGGGATCGCTCGGGCCGCTCGACTACCGGCTGGATGGCTTCTACGCCCGCTCCGATGGCCAGCGCGACAACAGCGCGTTTGACCAATGGCAATCGAACCTCTTCCTCGGTTATCACGTCAACGAGGACAACCTCCTCGCCCTCGAGTTCCACGGCGGGCAGTTTGAAGGTGGCGATCCGGGGCGTCTCACCATCCAGCAGTTCAACGACAACCCGGATTTTGCTCCGGCTCCGTTTGATCGCGCCTGGGTCGATCGTTTCTCGGTCGTGTTGTCCGACGAGTGGAAGTTCGCCGACGGCTGGCTTCTTCAGGCCAAGGGCTGGTACACCCATCAGGATATCGACAACCGGAACGAGAGCTTCCGCGGCGCGCCTCCGTTCCCGACCACGCTCCAGACGGATGAGTTCAATAACGGCGGCTTCGACATCCGCCTGCGCGATAACTGGGGCGAAGGCACCTTCCTCAAAGGCAGCACCCTTACCTTCGGCACCACGATTTTTCACGGCGACTCACCGATTAATCGCTATAACACTTTCGACCTGACCGCTGATCGGTTCGACACCTCCGGCATCCATACCCTCGATCAGTCACGCAACTCGGATTACCAGGCCTTCTTCGTCGAGAACATCTTTCGGATCGGGAAGTTCCACATCGTCCCTTCGTTCCGGCTCGATCATGAGTCCGTCGAAGTCGATACCAACCTCGGCCCGACCCCTGGCAATCGGAGCTCCGACCACACCGTCCCGCTCTGGGGAATCGGCCTCGGCAACGACTTCGGTCACCTGAATGAGACTTACTTCAGCGCCTCGTCCGGTTGGCGGCCCACCCGCTACTTCGATGTCTCCTCCCCCTTCCAACCGCTCAACGCCGCGAACACGCCCGATCCATTTAAGTCGCTCGACTTTGAACTCGGCGTTCACGGCACTCCGATCAAGGGCCTTTGGTACGACCTCGGTCTGTTCTGGATCGAGTTCGACAACCGCACCGAAACCCAAAGCTTTTCCCCGACCGATTTCGTCATCGTGAACAGCGGGAGCACGCGCCATCGCGGTTTCGAAGGCGAGATTTCCTATGACTTCATGGAGCTGTTCCGCGGCACCGGATTGCCCGACAGTGCCGACGGTTACGCCAAGGATGGCAAGGAAACGGAAGCTCCCGTCACCCGCGCCACCCAACACTCTTTCGTTGGCTGGCACCTGAACGTCTTCAGCAACCTGCAGCTCCTCGACGCCGAATTTACCGACAGCCAGATCCCGGGACTGGTGGGTAACACTCCCGCTTACTCTCCGAGCGTCCTAGTCAAGGGCGGCATTCAGCTCAGCCGCGACGACTGCTTCGACATCACCTTCAGCGCCGTCTACGTCTCCGATGAGTTCTGGGCCGATTCCAACCTTGGCACTCCCACCATTCCAGCGAAGATCCCCTCCTATGTCGTTTTCAATGTGGCGGGCGACTACAAGATCACCAAGAACCTCAAGCTCATCGCCGGCATTTCCAACCTGGGCGACGAGAAGTATTACTCGCGCGTCTTCTTCAACGGTTCGATCGAGCCCGCACCGGGTCGCTCCGGCTACGCTGGCTTGTCGCTCCAGTTCTGAGCGGGAGAGATTCGGCCTAACGAATGATACGGAGCCTACGGGGCTCGAACCCGCAACCTCTGCCGTGACAGGGCAGCGCTCTAACCAATTGAGCTAAGGCTCCTCGAAAAGAGGATGCCACCGTAGGGCGCCGCTCCGTCCGCATCAACCGATTTTTGCTCTCCTGTCGCGGCACGAAGTTTGCGGCTTGAATCCGATACGCGTATTATTTTTCCGTAAACGTCAGCCCGAGGGACGACACAGGGAATGAGCGACGAATCCAATCAAGAACCCGAATACTACGGCTCGCCCGCCGGAGAGCGCGAGATCAGTCTGCTCGAGGCTTTCGATCGCGCCGTGGCGCTGCTCCCACCGGATCATCTTGCGCACGAGCGTCTCGTCGCTCTGCGGGCCGAGATCGCGGCCCAGGAGGAAATGGTGGGCGACGCGCGCGAGATGATCGAGAAGCTCGAGCAGGTGATCAAGAAAGTGACCTCGCCCGCCAATCGTATCGGCACTTTTCTTGGCAGCCCCGCGCGCGATACGGCGCAGATCGTCGTCGGCGGAGCGGATTATTATTGCAACGTCGATCCGCGGATCAGTCTGGCGAAGTTGCAAAAGGGCACGCGTGTTTTGGTTAATGAAGCCTACGTCATCGTGGGCGATCTTGGTTTCGAAACCGCCGGTCCAGTGACAAAAGTCGCGGAAGTGCTCGGCCCGGATCGGCTCCGCGTCGGGGCCGAGCATGGAACGCAGTCGTTAGTCTTACAACGCTCGGCCCAGCTCGCCAAAGCGCCCTTGAAAGCGGGCGACGACGTGCGCGTCGATGCGAACTACCGCATCGCGCTCGAACTCCTGGCCAGTCCACAATCGCGCGATCATTACCTCGACGTCGTCCCGGAACTGCCGTGGGAAAAAGTGGGCGGACAACAGGAGGCGTTGCAGGCCATTCGCGACGCGATCGAGTTGCCGCTTCTGCACGAGGAGTTGTTCCAAAAATTTCAGCACGCCACGCCGAAGGGTTTTCTTCTCTACGGCCCGCCCGGCTGCGGCAAGACACTCATCGGCAAGGCGACCGCCTACAACCTGACGAAACAACTGCGCGGCAAATCCGGCGCTGATATGCGCGAGTATTTCATGCACATCAAAGGGCCCGAGATCCTCAACATGTGGGTCGGTGAATCGGAGCGGATGGTGCGCGAAATTTTCGCCACCGCGCGCGAGAAACGGCGCGAAGGTTACATGCCGTTTCTCTTCATCGACGAAGCGGAAAGCATTCTCGGGACGCGGCGCGCGTCGCGTTACTCAAGCATTCTCTCGACGCTCGTGCCGATGTTTTGCACCGAGATGGATGGGATTGATTCGCTCAATGAGGTCGTGATCATTCTCGCCTCGAACCGCGCGGATTTGATCGATCCCGCGATCCTGCGCCCGGGCCGGATCGATCGCAAAATCAAAGTGAACCGCCCGAACAAGGAAGGCGCACGCGAAATTTACCGCATCTATCTGACCGACGATCTCCCGTATGACGCCACGCTCTTGGAAGGCGTGGAATCGAAAGCCGCCGCGATCGACGCGCTCATTGGCCGGCTGCTCGAGCCGCAGTTCGCCAAGAAAGAGGAAAACCGCCTGCTCGAAGTGACCCTGCGCAGCGGGCGCAAGGAAGCGCTCTTCCGCAGCGACGTGATGAGCGGCGCAATCATCGCCTCGGTCGTCGAGCGGGCGAAGGGCATGGCCATCAAGCGTTCGATCGCGAGCGGAAAAGACGAAGGCATCAGCGAAGCGGATTTGCTGGTCGCGTACAACGCCGAGTATCTGGAAAACGAAATTCTGCCCGCGACCGACATCACGGAAGATTGGCTCAAGCTGATCGATTACGACCCGGATAACGTGGTCAAGATTTCGCCCGTGCGCTTGCTCGATCGCGCGAAGGCGAAAGCCGCATCCGGAATCATCTAGGGCGGCGCAGCAATCTGGGGAGCGGACGCGCCCTCGCGTGCTGGCGATGGCGACCCGCCATCGCGAACTTTTCCTAAAGCACGGTTTTTCGGGCCAAAGCCTGTTTCGGCGAGTCGCCGAAACCAGGTCGCCGCGGCGACCGCTCCCCAGATATTTCGCTCGCCGCCGCCTCCTTTTGCGTGGATAGAAATCTCCTCACCGATGAAGACACTACCTTTCACGTTCGCCGTACCTCGCGGTTGCCATCACCACGACTTCCGCGCAGGAAACAAGGCAACCCGACCAGGCAAAACTCGAGCAAATGACCGCACGTTTCGCGCCGACCGAGATCGCCGCCGACGTCTCGAAGCTTTCGGCCAACGATCGCAAAGTGCTGGCGCGATTGGTGCAAGCCTCGCAGATCGTTAACGGCATCTTTCTCCGCCAGGCCTGGGCGGGCAATCCATCGATGCTGCTCGACCTCGCGGGCGATGAGAGTGCGGAAGGCCGCGCGCGGCTCCATTATTTCCTGATCAACAAAGGGCCGTGGTCGCGCCTCGATCACAACGAGCCGTTCGTGCTGGGTGCGCCGCCCAAGCCCAAGGGCGGCGGCTTTTATCCACCGGACGCGACCAAGGCTGAAATCGAAGCGTGGATCAAATCCCTTCCGGCGGCCGAACGGGAACGCGCCAGGGGTTTCTTCACCGTCGTCCATCGCCAGGCCGATCGAAAACTGACCCTCACTCCCTATAACATCGAATACGAAGGCGAGCTGACCCGCGCCGCCGCTCTCCTGCGCGAGGCCGCCGCGGCCGCGACCAAGCCGACCCTGAAGCGCTTCCTCACCACCCGCGCTGATGGCTTCCTGAGCAACGACTATTACCAGAGCGACGTCGCCTGGATGGAGCTGAGCGGCGCGATCGAGCCGACTATTGGACCTTACGAGGTCTACGAGGACGAGTGGTTCAACTACAAGGCCGCATTTGAGTCCTTTATCACGGTGCAGGATGAAGCGGAGAGCGCGAAGCTGCAGAAATTTGCCGGCCAGCTCCAGGACATCGAGAACCATCTCCCGATCGACCCAAAATATCGCAACCCCAAGCTGGGTGCGCTCTCGCCCATGGTGGTGGTCAACGAAATCTATTGCGCGGGCGACGCCAACCACGGCGTGCAGACGGCTGCCTTCAATTTACCTAACGACGAACGCGTCACCCGCGAGAAGGGTTCGAAGCGCATCATGCTCAAGAACGTGCAGGACGCGAAGTTCGCCAAGACCCTCGTCCCGATCTCGAAGGTCGTCCTTTCCCCTAACGATCAAAAGGATCTCTCCTTCGATGCCTTCTTCACTCACATCGTGGTGCACGAGCTGATGCACGGTCTCGGTCCGCACGATGTGACGGTGAACGGCCGCAAGTCCACCGTGCGCCAGGAATTGAAGGACGCCTACAGCGCGCTCGAGGAAGCGAAAGCCGACACCTCGGCCCTCTTCGCCATTCAGTACATGATCGACAAAGGCGTCCTGCCGAAGTCCCTCGAGCGCCCGCTTTACACGACCTATCTCGCCTCCAGCTTTCGCACCATTCGCTTCGGCACGAGCGAAGCCCACGGGCTGGGAATGGCGGTGCAATTCAACTACCTGCTCGATCACGGCGCCTTCACCGTCGCCGCCGACGGCACCTTTGCGGTCAACCCGGAGAAAATCAAAGCCGGCGTGGAAGGTCTCACCCGCGAGATCATGACCCTGCAGGCGGAAGGCAGTTACGAGAAAGCGAAAGCGCTCACTGCCCGGCTCGGAGTCGTTAGGCCGGAAGTGCAGCGCGCGCTCGACAAGATGAGCGACATCCCGATCGACATCGAACCGAAGTTCACCACCGCCGAGCAACTCGTGCGCGAGAATCCGTGAAGCCAGACTGGAGGGACGGGCTCCGTCCCGTCCGTGTCTGAGAAACGGGGACGGCACCCGCCGCGGCGGGCAGGCTGCGGTCGTCCCTCCAGTCGGGGGGCCGTCGCAGCGGTTGGATGTTTCGCACTTTGCGCCGACAAATTCACCGCGTACGCTTCGCGCCGTGAAGAAGATGATTATCGGATGTGCGGTGATTTTGGGCTCGGGGGTTTTGGGGGTGAACGCGCAGACCCCCAGCGAAACGAAACCGGATGTTTCGAACAAGACACTGCTCACCAAGCCTGGCCCAAGCCTGCAGGGGCGCGCGGAAGCATTGACCTTGCATAAGCTGGCGGACGACTACTACGACTGGCGCAACCTCCAGTATCCGGTGCGAAGCAGCGATGCCGGGCTCCATACCTGGGATGATCGCCTGACGGATTACTCGCCCGAGAAAATCGCGGAGCGCGCGCAATACATCCGCACCCTGCTCGAGAAGGTGAACGCGATGCAAACCGCGACCTGGCCGAAAGACGAGCGGATCGATTGGATGCTCTTTCGCGCGCAGCTCGAGAACGCGGCCTTCGACGATCGCGTCTGGCATTCCACCAGCCGCGATCCGCAGACCTATGTGGGCGAATGCAGCAGCGCTATTTTTTCGCTCCTCAAAAAGGAGTATGATACCCCGAAACAGCGCGCGCGCGCCGCCACGAAACGGCTCCACGAAATGCCGGCCCTGCTCGAGCAGGGCGAAAAGAATCTGCAGCAGCCGGTCAAGCTCTTCGCCCAGCTCGCCATCTCCTCCGCGCGCGCGATCGACCCGCTTTTCAAGGACAGCCTCATGACCCTCGCGCCCGGTCTTCCGCCTAACGAAAAGGAAAAGCTGGTCAAGGCGCGCGACGAGGCGCTCACTGCTTTGCACGCCTTTGCCGATCATCTCGAAAATGGGCTGCCCTCGATGGTCGATTTCGCGCCGATGGGCGTGGACAACTACAATTACTATCTCCATCACGTCCTGCTCGTGCCGCTCGACGCTTCCGAGGTGGAAATGATCGGGCGCGTCGAGCTGGCGCATTACCGCGCGCTCGAGGCCTGGCTGCCCGATCCGTCGTTGGCCGATCCCGATCCTTCCCGGAGCAAAAACATTCCGCCGGATCAGGCGTCCTTTCTCAAGGCCTACCAAAGTCGCGAAGCCGAGATGATCCAGTTCCTGAAAGAACATCGGCTCGTGACGGTGCCGGATTATCTCGGCAAATTTGAGATCCGGCAGTTGCCCGAGGCGTTTAAGCCGACCAGCCCCGGCGGGTTCATGAATCCACCGGGAGTTTATGACAAGGATTCGACGGGATTTTATTTCATCCCGACCTACAGCCGCGACTCGAAAAACTTTTACATCCGCGCGGCGATTGAAGATCCGCGGCCGATTCTCGGCCATGAAGGAATTCCCGGGCATTTCATGCAGCTCTCAATCGCCAATCACCTCACGGACGAAATTCGGCGGCAGCACGACAACAATCTTTTCATCGAGGGCTGGGCGCTTTACGGCGAGGAAATGTTGATGCGCGAAGGCCTCTACCCGCTCAACTCCGCCTCGCAGGGTCAGGTGCTACGGCTGGCGCGTTATCGCTCGGCACGGATCGGGGTGGATGTGAATTTGCACACCGGCAAATGGACCTTCGAGCAGGCCGTGAAATATTTTATGGAAGCGGGCGGACTCGATCATGAGGCAGCGGAAGGCGAAGCGGCCGGCGCGGCCTCCAATCCGACGCAGAAGATCAGCTATATCGTCGGGAAATGGCAGATAATGAACTTGTTAGGCCGCTATCGCGACAAGATGGGAAAAAATTTCAGGCTGGGGCAATTCCATGACGACCTGATCAGCCACGGCAGCCTGCCGCTCTCTGTCATCGACTGGATCATGCTCGATGATCCTTCGGACGTGGAGAAAGCGCAGCGGTAGCCGGGATCGGTGATCCCGGCAGACGGGCGGCTTCGTTAGGGGAGAGAGGACTTCGTTCGCACAGCGCTCCGGGATCACCGATCCGGCTACCGCTAGCGCTTCCGGCGCGGCGTCGGCGAGGGTTCCGGTGGTAAAGTCCGGCGCGGCCGGGCGGTGGGGGTCGGCGTCGCGTGAGCCATCTTCTCCTGATACTCGAGCCGGGCCTTGCGATTTTTCGCATCCTCGTTATTCGGATCCATGCCCAACACTTTGTCGCAATCGGCGATCCCTTTTTGGGGGTCACGCTTCAACTCGTAAACGTAGCTGCGATCGAGATAAGCTTCCTTGTTCTTCGGCTTGTCCTTGATGATCGTGCTGAAATCAGCAATCGCCTTATCGTATTCCTTCATGTTCCAATAGGCGAAGGCACGACGATCGAGAATCTCGGGATCATCCTTCTCTTTCAGAACGACGTCGTAATCTTCAACGGCTTTCTGGTAATCCTTCATCTGCAAGTAGGCGAAGGCGCGAAAGCGGTAGGCGGAGACGCTCTTCGGATTCAACTCGATTGCCTTGCTCAGATCGTCGATCGCCTGCTTGTTTTTCCCCTGGGCAGCGTAGACAAAGCCGCGGTTAAAGTAGCCGGCGGAACTCGTGGGCTCGATCTCGATCGCCTCGCTGAAGGTCTTGATCGCTTCCTCCATTTTATCTGCAAGCTTGTAAGCACGGCCGAGGTTGTTGTAGTTATTGGCATCTTTCGAGTCGGCCTTGATCGCCTTTTGGAAAAGATCGATCGCCTTGTCCCATTGCTTGTTTTTCGCAGCGTCTCGTCCCTCGACAGCATATTTGTAGGCTTCGGCTTTGTCGTCGGCGAGGGAGATGCCGACGGGGACCAGCACCAGGGAAAACGCAGCGGCGGCGGCAAAATATCGGTTCGGAATTTTCATACGGTTAGGTCCATCAGTAATTCGGACGCGCGGGCACTCTGGCCGCAACAATTTCGTCCCGCAAGTGGAAGGTGTTGTCCAAATCTCGAATTATGACGGGGACTCTGGCGCCGGGGCGCCCGGTTCATCGAAGCGCGTGATTCGCCGGGCGCGCCCGGTCGTTTCGTCCACCTCGACGAGCACCCCGCGCAAACGCGTCTCGCCCTGTGCGACGGGGAAAGGCGCAGGCAGATTGGAAATGAAACGTCCCACGATCGGCTCGATCTCCCGGCCCAGAATCGAATGCACCGGGCCACACATCCCGGCGTCGCAGATGAAAGCCGTCCCATTCTCAAAAATCTGTTCGTCGGCTGTCTGCACGTGGGTGTGCGTGCCCAGGACCGCCGAGACGCGGCCATCGAGATAGCGGCCGAGCGCGATTTTCTCACTCGTTGTTTCGCCATGCGCGTCGACCACGATGACCGGCGTTTCGGCGCGCATCTCCGTCACCGCCGCGTCGAGCATCGGGAAGGGATTTTCCAGGATCGGCTGCATGAAAGTGCGCGCCTGCACGTTGATTACGCCCACTTTTCCTTTCGCGGTCTCGAGCACGACCGCCCCTGCGCCGGGCGTCCCCGGTGGATAATTCAGCGGCCGCAGCAAACGCGGCTCGGTGTCGATAAAGGGCAGGATTTCCTTCCGATCCCAGATATGATCGCCGCTCGTAAGCACCGAAACGCCGGCGCGCAAGAGATCGATCGTAATCTTCGGGGTAATGCCCCGCCCGGCGGCGGCGTTCTCGCCATTGACGATGACGAAATCAAGCGCATACGCCTGCTTCAATTCTGGCAAACGCGCGATGACCGCGCTCCGTCCCGGCTCGCCGACGACGTCGCCGAGGAAAAGAATCGTGAGCATCGCGGATCATCGTATTAAACTCAGAAATCCCAAGCCGATGTTTCGCCTTCTCGTTACTTGCGGGTTCACGCTAGCCCTTTTCCTCAGCGCCCCTGTCGCGCGCGCCGCCGAGGGGGAATCGCCTAACGAATTCTCGGGCAACCTGAGCACGCTCGGGCGCAAACCGGATTGGAGCGAGCTCGAAAAATATCAGGCCACCATCACGCACGACGAATTCGTGCATCTGCTCGACGACGTCTATTGCCCCAAGGGATACAACCCGGACTTAATCCAGATTGAACCGGACGCGGCGCAGATTTTGACCGAGAGCGGAGGGAAGAATCGCTTCGTTTTGCGCTTTGCGAAAAGCGATGCCGATCGCCTCCCGCTGACCCACTGGTGGAACGCTCCGGCCGCATTGCCGCAGCCCGGGGGGCGGGTCCGCTGGCCGGTTTCCACATCGCGCTCGATCCCGGCCATCTCGGCGGGAGCTGGGCAAAAATGGAAGAACGCTGGTTTAAGATCGGCCAGGTCGCGCCGGTGCAGGAAGGCGACATGACGCTGCAGGTGGCGCAACTCCTCGCGCCCCGGCTCCAGTCGTTAGGCGCAAAGGTCTCGCTCGTGCGGGACAAGGCGGAACCGCTTACGCCCTATCGTCCATCGGATTTAGAGGCGATCGCGCGGCAATTTCTTGAGCGCGCCGGGATCACGGAGCCGCGGGAGGATTTCGACGGCCCGGCCGACCCGGAGAAAGAACACACGGTCGCGTGGCAACGCGAACAGCTCTTTTATCGCAACAGCGAAATTCGGCGCCGCGCCAGCCTGGTGAATTACCGGCTGCAACCCGATCTCGTGCTTTGCCTCCATTTCAATGCCGAGCCTTGGGGAGATCCGAATCATCCGACGCTGGTGAAGAAGAATCATCTCCATCTCCTCGTGAATGGCTCCTATCTGCCGGCGGAGCTCGAGCTCGATGACGAGCGTTGCGAGATGCTGCAGAAGCTCTTAAGCGGCGCATATCCCGAAGAACTGGCGCTCGCCGAGACGCTCGCCCGCGCGATGGCGAAGAAGACCGGCCTGCCGCCTTATCATTACAAAACCGAGAACGTCACCCCGGTTGGGACGAGCGGCTACGTTTACGCGCGCAACCTGATGGCGACGCGGCTCTATCGTTGCCCGACGGTTTACCTGGAGCCTTATGTGATGAACAGCCGCGACGTCTTCGTGCGGGTGAAGGCGGGCGATTACGACGGGCAACGCTCGGTCGCCGGAAAAAGGAAGCCGAGCATTTTTCGCGAATACGTGGACGGCGTGGTCGATGGCCTGCTCGCCTATTTCGGGAGGACAGGATAATTTGTCATCCCGACCCGGCGGAGCGCGGGGAGGGACCTCGCAGCTGAAATCAGCGCTCTCTTGTAACCAGAAAACGTCAATTACAACTGCGAGGTCCCTCTCCGTCCTTCGGCGGATCGGGATGACCACGCAAGAAACGGCGACACCCAAAGGGTAAATGCAGCGCTATTCCCACCGGAGTCAGCGCCCCCGGCTACAACGCCTCCACCGCTGCCGCAGATCTTCCATCGTGACGTTGTCCGCGACGCTGGCGCGACCGATGGCGTGCGCGACGACGAAGCGGACCCGGCCGTTGTCGAATTTTTTGTCGCGCGAGAGGGCGGCGAAGATCTTCTCGCGCGGAAAATCCGGCGGCAGGACAACCGGAAGCTGATGCGCTTCGCAGCGCAGCGCGGATGCGCGTCGCACTCGCCTAACGACAAGCCGGCCCGCCGCACCGATACCTGCGCGGCCGCGATCATGCCGAGGCTGATCGCTTCGCCGTGGAGAATGTTCCCGTAGCCGGCGGCATGCTCGATCGCGTGACCGATGGTGTGACCAAAATTCAGGAGCGCCCGCAGGTCGTTCGCTCGCGTTCGTCCTCCGCCACGATGGCCGCTTTGATCGCGATGTTCCGCTCGATGAACTCTGTCGAGATGATCGCGATCGACCGCGGCGAGCGAATCGAAAAGACCGGCGTCGCGAATGATTCCGTGTTTGATCGCCTCGGCGAAACCCTCGTTCCAGATCCGCTCCGGCAAGCGAGCGCAGCGTCTCGGTATCGGCGATGACGAGCGCGGGAGGATGAAAAGCGCCGATCAGGTTTTTGCCCGCGGCAGAGTTCACCCCGGTCTTCCCGCCGATGCAGCTATCGATCTGCGCAAGGAGCGTGGTCGGGATGGAAACATAGGGAATCCCGCGCAGAAAAATCGACGCGACAAAACCAGCCAGGTCCCCGACCACCCCGCCGCCTAACGACACCAGAAACGAGGAGCGATCGAACCCGGCCGCGCTCAGCCTTTCGCAAAGCGCATTCCGCCTGCGCCATCGACTTCGCTTTCTCCCCCGGCGCGATGGTAATCAGCTCGGCGGTGAAACCCGACCGCCGCAGGCTTCTCGAGCACTCTTCCTCCGAAAAGCGGCGCGACATTTTCGTCCGCCAGAATCGCGCAGCGCCGTTCGCGGAACTGCCGCCTGACGACCGGGCCAATACCCTCAAGCAGTCCCGAGCCGATCCAGGCTTCGTAACAATCCTGCCCAACTCGAACCTCGACCACACTCACGGTAGATCTCAGTGTCCCGCTGGATCCCAGCGAAAGTTCGCATCATCCTCTGCCATTGCGGCCGTTTCGATCCACGATGAATTCATCCCAGGAGAGGCTGGCGGCATGCAAATCAGCAAACAGCGCTTCAATCTTGGTCCGGTAACTCTGACTATGCGTCCCTCCCTCGGCGGTTCCACCAGGTGAGCTCGTTTCCTTCCAAACGGTGACGCTATCACCGGACAAGCCAGTGAAATCAACGCTGCTTCCACTGGCTTGCGCCGGGGCAAAAAGGATGAAAGCGCTCGGTCGAACGATCTTGTCCGTCGGAGTCCCGGCGATGCTGTTACCATTGAAGCCGTAGCTCACCGGCGCAGTCCTGTTATTCTCCAACGAAGCACGCTTGTCGAAGGGCGACTGAAAAATCTTCCAGCTCGGCAGATATTTCGGATGCAAACTTGCGCATCCACGAGGTGGTAGCCTGATCTTCTTGGAAAAGGATGCCATCGTTGTCATTCAGATAAGTCTGCGTCGCGATGCCGATCTGCCGAAGATTGCTGAGCTCCTGTGTGACGCGGGCTTTTTCCTGCACGCTGCTGAAAACCGGCAACGCGATACTCGCGAGAATGGCGATGATCGTGATGACAACGAGCAATTCAATCAGGGTGAAAGCGCTTACCGATTTTTTCATATCCAGTTTTTCCGTCAGCAGCACCGTATCATCCTCTCGGCCCCTTCCGTAAGCGAAATCGTGGACTCCAAGCAAAGCTTGCCCATCGGGGCCGGATTCGTGTTAATTTAGGACATGCCTGATCCAGTCGATCCCGCAGTACCACCGCCAGCACCCCCGCCCCCGCCCGGCGACGAGGCGACGGCGCGTCCCACTTCCACTGACCTGCCGTCGAATGTCGCGGCGGCGCTGGCCTGTTTCCCACTGATTGGCGGCATCATCTTTTACATTCTGGAGAAGCGCGACAGCTTCGTCCGCTTTTACGCGATGCAATCGATCATCTTTGGCGCCGCCTGGCTCCTCTTCGGGGTCGTCTGGAGCATCGCCTGGGGTCTCCTCACGCACATTCCAGTGCTCGGCTGGATTTTTGCGGTGCTCCTCTGGCTCGTCTCGGCGGCGGTGAATATCAGCTTTCTCGTCGTGCTTATCATCGCGATTTTGAAGGCTTTCAGCGGCGTGCGCTGGGACATGCCGTGGATCGGACCGACCGCGCGCAAACAAGTGGACGGGACCGTGTAACACGTCCGGGTCGTTGTAGCCGGGATCGGTGATCCGGCATCGCCATGATCCCGGATAAGAGAACCGGGGCCAGCGCTCCCGGCTACAATTCGGCGCGGAGAGAGTGCAGCATGGCGCGGTCGTCAGGCTGACGCGAGCAGCTTCACCACCGACCTGGTTCAAGATCAGTTCGTGATCGAGTTGGCTGGTGACGATCTGCAGATTCGCCGCGAGACAGGCTTCGAGGCCGCTGATCAGTTGCTCCACTTCGAAGCGATGCGCCTGCATCGCGGCGATCCCGAGGGCATAGCCGTTGATCGAGCCGTCTTTTTTGCGCGGGAGATGCGCGGTCGCGTCGGCAGGAAGACGATTCAGGGTCGAGATGAAGGAGAAGGGCGCGCTCGGTCGCGGCAGCCGTGGCGCTGCATCAGGTCTTTGGCGAGAAGTAAATTGCGCACGGTCGGGATGATCGCGACGAGAAGAATGCCGATGGCGGATTCGCCCTGGTCGAGCAACCGCCTAACGAGGGCGAGGGCCGGCTCGAGATGGCGCGCGGCGAGAGCGTTGCCCAGCTCGAAGATCACGCCGCCGCGCGAGATCGGGACGAGCGTGCGGACGTCCTCCAAAGTGATGCGGCGTTCGCTTCGCGCCGAGATAGAGATCGAGCTTTTCCAGCTCGTTGCCGATGACGCGTGTATCGCCGCCGGTGAGGAGAACGAAGAGATCGAGCGCTTCGCTCGTCGAACTGCAGCTGTGCGCTTTCCGGCCTAACGAACTGCACGAGATCGGTCGCTTCTTCCTCCCAGCCGCTGCGGCTGGCGTCGAGCTTGTCGAAGACCTGGAGCTCGGCGCGTTTCGCGAGCGCTTTGTAAAAGGATGCGACGCTTGTCCACCTCCGGCGCGCTGAGGAGAAACTTCACTTCCTCCTTCGCCGAAATCGGTCTGCGAGCGCGGCGCGCCAATTCCTCCAGCGCCTCCTGCACGCTGCCGCGCGGCCGAGGTCGTTGTCGCCGAGAAAATTCGCGTTCTTCAGCCAGACCAGTTTGCCGCCGCCGAAGAAAGGCAGGGTCTGCAGCGCCTCGATGGTGGAGCGGATGCGGGTCGCGGCCTGGTCGGCGTTATCGGCGCAGCCGTCGATCGTCTCCACGCCGAAATCGCCCGCATCGGCGGGCGCGAGTTGCAGCGCGCCAGCTCGCTCGGCGGCGGTCTTGACCGCGCTCTCATCCGAGCCGACGACGGCGTAGATGAACTGTGCGAGCGGCATTGCGGGCACGGTTTTGGTTTTCATCAGCGAGTAAAACGCTGGAAGTGCTTTTCGAATTCCGCCATGTCGGCGAAATTCATTGCCGTAAACTTCGACGCAAAGCCACCCGCGGTCCGGCTCCCTCGAGGACCCGATCGACGAATTTCGGAAACAATTCCTTGGGATATTTATTGAAAAGATAACGCACAAATTTCGCGCTCGTTTCGTAGAGGCTGCGCGATCGGCCTCGAGGTCGGCCGGATAACGCGCCGTCGCGACCAGCTCCGCGACACGGTCATTTCGGCAAAGTGCGAGTTTGCGCTGATTCGAGCAGCGGCGACCGCCAATGCCGCGCCGCCACGCTCGCCGAGCCCATGTATTCGGCGAAGCCTTCGCTCAGCCAGACGGGCCAGCGGCGATCGCCCGTAGATCCGGGCGACGACCGCGTGGGTCGTCTCGTGGGCCAGGGTCCGCGAATCGAAACCGCCCTGCGCGGCCGCGTTGACGTTCGAGGAAAAGCTCGTCGCCCATGGCAAAGCTGTGCGCCCAATCGGGCGCGTGCGATGGCCGCGACGAATCTTCTGCCACTCCTTCTCGTCCGCGAAAACGTAGACGTGCGATTTGCGGGCATATTGGTCCTGCGTCGCACCTAACGACTGCGCGACATACCAAAGATCGAACTCGATCTCGCGCGCGATCTGGAGGGCGTCGCTCAGGCCGCGATAGTGGATGATGAAATTCTCCGTCTCACCGTGCCGCCATTGCTGCGGGCGAAGGGCGAGCGCTTTCTCGCCGGCCGGGCTGATCGCATGGTCGGGAAGTTGCTCCCAGCGTTCCTGGCGCAGCGGCACATCGAAGGGCGGCGGAGTGGAGCGGGCGGCCGACGGAGCGGGAGTCGGCCTGGCCAGATTGCCCGGAGAAGGGCTCAGAAATGGCCAGGCCGGCGAGGGGGCTTGGGCGCGGAGCGGAATGGCCACCACCAGCGCACCGGTCGCGACCATCCAGGCCGGGAGAGCGCTAGGGCGCGAGCGCAGAAACCACCGCGTCTTTCGACGCGTAGGGGTAAAAATCTTTTTCCAGCGCGGCCACATCGACGAATCGCCCAGCGTAATTGCGGGCGAGCGCACTGTCGAACGGTTCGCCCCGGCCCACGGCGGCGAGGAGCCCGCGAAAGGCGGCTGGATTGGTGGCCACGAGAAAGCGCACCAGTCGTTCCGACTCGTCGTAAAAGGTTTCGATCTGTGGACTAGAGGGATAATCCGCCAGCGCCGTTAGTTGCGGGAGGGGCATGAGCCGATCCCCGTTGATCGTCTCCGAACGCGGCCGGGCAATATAGTTGCGGGCGCGCTGGTAGCTCGCGCGCGTTACCCGTGAAACGTATTCGGCAAAACCTTCCTCGAGCCAGAGCGGCAGCGCGCGCTGGTAGACACGAAAGAGGACCAGATGCGCGATCTCGTGGCCTAACGAGTTATTGGCAAACCGGTAGGCCGGATCGCGCACGATGAAAAGGCTGCCTCGAGAGTGAATCCCGCCGGTCCATAGCTCCAGACGCGCCTGATTCTGGAACAACTTCCAGTCCGGCGCCTTCTCGAAAATGTAGATATGCGATTTGGCGGACCCGCCGGGCGTCGCCTCCAAACCGAGCTCCTGGGAGATGACGCGGAAATGGAATTCAGCCTCCACCGAAATCGGCGTCGCCACGTAACTGTGGATGAAGTGATAGATGAAATGCTCGGTCTCACCGTGTCTCCATTCCTGCGGATGAATAGCCAGCGCCTGCGCGCCGAGCGGATTGGAATCCGGCTGACTCAGAGCGGTAAATTCGACCTCCGTCAGGGGGTCGAGGCCAGAGGCCGGCGCTTCCTGCCCGCTCGACGACGGGCTGAGGCCGAGCGCGGCGAGGATGCACGCGTAAACGAAGAGCTTGGGAGACGACGCCTGGACTCGAAGCGGGATATCCATGGCCGGATTTACGCTTCAGAGAGGTGACGGCTTTAATTGGAAGCCAGTGGGCGGCTTCGGAACCACGTGCGGCGTCGGGCTCGCATCAGGCGGCGTCAGGCCCAGAAGAAGATTGTGCGCGTAGGCAATTTCGGCCGGCAGATTGAGCACATCGACCTGGTAGATTTCGATGTAATTCATCCCGTAGGCGACTCCGGCATTGACGCTCTTGTGCAAGATAGCCGCTGGATCATCCGCCACTCCTCCGTTATTGCGGTAGGTACTGTCGCCATAGCAGTTGTCGAGCATTTGGCCTCCAATGTCGGGACGGCTGTCCCAGAGTAGTTGAAAAACGGTGCCGGTTCCTGGCGCCGGCGGATTAAAAGTCGCGAGGCTGTTCTTCTGCACGATCAGCCGGTCGGGCCAGGTCGCGCGTGCGGCAAGCACGGCGTTTCGCGCAACGTAGCTTGCATCGGGATCCAGATTGCCAGCAGCCCCCGCGTGCCCGTTCCCGGCCACGGCCAGAGTCACGTATTGCTGCGGGAAGGCCGCCATGGTCGCGTCGATGATTTGTTTCCCCGCATCGAGCATTTTCTCCGAGGTGTAGCCGAGAGCGAACCAATTGGCGACGTCCGCGGGAGTGTGCGGCACGCTCCAGTCCTCGCTCTCGGCATTGGCGAAACTGGTCCAAACAATCCTGATAGCGGTATTATGCGTAAAGTGGGCGCCCAAGGCGGCGATCATTGCCTTTTTCTTCGCCAGGAAGGTCGGATCCCAAAACACTGGAATCGTGATTTGCACGCCGTCGTTATCACCGGTGAAAAAGCGCCCACCGGCTTCGCTGACAGCGCTGGTGACCCAGGCCGGTTTGGTCGACTGGGTGTTGATGCGCAGCAGCACCTGCTTGCCCGCGGCCGCTACTCGCGCAATCTCAGAGTCGAGAAAGCTCCAATCATAGACCCCTTCCGTCGGCTCGAGATCCTTCCAATCCTCGCGAATGCTGACTCCATCGATATTTGGATTGCTCAGGACGGGTGCCCGGCAGGCCACACCCGATGGAGAAAGGGAAAAGACGCCCCGCGGAACGTCGGCCGAAGCTGCCTGACCAAAGAACACGATCCCGCCGCACAAAACCGGCCCAAGCAGTCCGAATAGTTTGGATGCGGGCGATCGGAACAATCGGCTCTTGGTTGCAGGTCTCAACAGCTTCTCTGTTCAAGCTGTTCTTATGCCAGGAACCGGGGTCGCCGGCCGACGCGTTCCCCGCGGTCAGGGGACGATCCTCACACCACCGGGCACGGCCGGAGGTGTCGCGGAGGGCGTTGGTGTTGGCTCTGGTAGCGCGAGGAGGGCGGAGTGAGCGTAAGCGATCTCCGTCGGAATGTTTACACAGTCCAATTGATAGATCTCTTCGAATTTCATTCCGTAGCCGAGGCCAGTGGTGATCGCTTGGTGGAGAATTGCGGCCGCATCTCCCGGGGCGCCACCATTCATCCGGTAAGAAGTGTCGTTGAAACACCAAAACAGCATTTGCGCACCGACCTCGGGCCGACTGTTATCAAGCAATTCGAAGTTGGTCCCGGTTCCGGGAGCGATCGCGCTGAGGGTCGAGAGGCTGTTCTTCTGCACAATCATCCGGTCCCCCCACGAATTGCGCGCGGCCAGGATCGCATTGCGCGCAACGTAATCCGCGTCTGGATCAAGATTTTGTCCATTGACATGACCGTTGCCCGCGATTGCCATGGTGACATAAGCATTCGGGAACGCCACCATCGTCGTGTCGATAATTTGCCGGCCGGCATCGAGCATTTTTTCCGAAGTGTAACCAAGAGCCAGCCACTTCACGACCTCAGCCGGAGTGTGGGGCACGTTCCAATCTTCGCTGGTGGCATTGGCGAAGCTGGCACAGACGATCTTGACGGTTGGGTTATTCGCAAAGTGCGCGCCCACAGCGGTGATCATGGCTTTCTTCTTGGTCAGGAACGTCGGATCCCAAAAGACCGGAATCGTCGTCAGCACCCCATTTTGGTCGAAGTTGTAGAACGTGCCGCCCGCGGCGGTGACGGCGTCAGTAACCCATTGTGGCTTGCCGGCCTGGGTGGCGATTCGTAACAACACTACCTTCCCTGCGCCAGCTGCCCGGGAGACCTCGGAGTCAACGAAGGTCCAGTCGAAGGCCCCTTCGGTCGGCTCGAGCGTAACCCAACCGACACGAATGCTGACCCCGTCTACGTCTGGATTGTCCAAGACAGCCTGCTGGGCCGCTCGATCGGAATTGGAAAGGGAAAAAACACCTTGCGGCACGTCGGCGCGAACCATGCCGGTGGCGGCAAGCAAACTGCCGAGCGCGACGAGGATGCCGAGAAAGAGGAAGCGGGCAGACCGAGACGCTGCGGAGACCATATTCACCATATTTGTCATAGTCACATAACAGCGTTCCCCGTGCCAAATGGGCGCCCTTTTGGTTTCCGCATGGCCGGTTCCCCCCAGAAGGCGTCAATTCTGCTCGTCGCTCCGGCGCGAACGAGACTCTCTCCGGAACCCGCCGGCGCTTCCTTCTCTCGACTTCAACCAGATCGCACGGACTTCGCGCCGATTCGGCAATGATGGCCAGCGGAGGAGGAGCAGAGGTTGCGGCCCGTCCGAATCCGCTTTCAATCTACAGTTGATAATTTGACAAGCTCACCTTGAAATCCGAAAATAATGCCGTCGGCGCCACGGTCATTTTATTGAGTGCGCCTGCCACCTTGACGCTATGCATTCCCCGCATCGACGCTCACACTTGTTCGTTTTTGTGGCCGTGGTCCTTTGCCTGATCGCACGACCAAAGCCAATTTCGGCCCAATTTGTTGATGTCTCGGCGCAGGTCGGACTATCGGCTGACCAAAAGAAATCGTGGGGCGACCCGATCTGGGGCGACATGAATAACGACGGCTACATCGATTTCATCGTCCCGACGCACGGTCTCGCACTCTCGCACGGCCCGTTCGTTTACCTCAGCAGCGGGGGCACGAGGTTCATCAATAACCTGACCAATTCGAATATTCGGAAGGCACCGAGTCTCGATACCAGGGATTGGCATGGTTTTGCGTTCGGTGATTACGACGGGGACGGCAACCTCGACCTCTATATTACGGAAGGGGCGAAGGGCAAGCAGGGAGGAACCATAAAGCAGGACTTACTGTTTCATGGGAACGGCGATGGAACTTTCTCAAATCTGAGCGGGCCTGCCGGAATGGAGGTTTCGACGAACCGCGGACGCTGTGCAATTTGGTTCGACTTCAACAATGACGGTTTCCTCGACTTGTTCGTCAAGAACTACGCCGGTGTCAACGTTCTTTATGCGAACAACGGCGATGGCACATTTTCTATCGTGACCGACGCGGGCGGCCTGGCCAGGGCGACAGCGGGAGGCGATTTGGGAAGTATCGTCTCCGTCGCCGACTATGATAACGACGGCTTTATGGATCTCGCGATTACCGGCGACGGCGATGCCGAACAATTATATCGCAACATGGGTAATGGCACTTTTACCGACGTGACGTCTGCGGCCGGCATAATTCCAAAATCCAAGTGCAAGGGCATGGCCTGGGGCGATTATGACAACGACGGGCTGATTGACCTGTTCGTGGCCCGCGGGGTTCAAGGAGGCGCGAGCCTGGCGGGATCACTTTACCGAAACAATGGAGACGGTACTTTCACCGAAGTCAGCGCTGCCGGATTACAGAATACCGGGTGTTATTTCAGCGCTGTCTGGGGTGATTATGACAACGACGGTCGTTTGGATCTGTTTGTTCCTAACACGGGCACGACTGGGCAGGGCCCAGGCAATGCCAATCGCCTCTTCCACAATAACGGCGATGGGACATTCAGCGATGTCGCGCCGGCCTTAGGGGTCGCTCTGCAAGACGATACATCCCTGCACAAGGGCGCTGCCTGGGCAGACTATGACAATGATGGCTTCCTTGACCTGCTGATAAAGGACGGCGTTGGAAACGAGCGTGACCAAGGCACTGGATCCAGCGGCCCGCATCGCTTGTTCAGAAACACTCCCAATTCCAATCATTTTCTGAAAGTCAATCTGAGGGGCGTGCAATCAAACTATTATGGGATTGGCGCGCGTTTAACGGTAACATCAACCGACGGTCTGACCTGCTTCCGCCAAAACACCGGAGATGGCGGCGGAAACTACTTTTCTCAAGGAAGTGGCCCGCTGCATTTCGGAATCGGCGCCGCAGCGGAAGCAACAGTCAGTGTTACATGGCCAAGCAGGATCACTGATGTCATTTCGAACGTCGCTGCTAATTCTACGATTACGATAGCTGAAGGTAGTTCAACCCCGACGCCAACGCCAACGCCAAGCCCGACGCCTTCAGGTCCAATCATTACCAAGCAGCCAGCAAGTCGGACGGTTAAGGTTGGTCAAACAACAAGGTTCAATGTCTCGGCCACGGGGGAGCCGCCACTGCTCTATCAGTGGAGGGAGAATGGATCAGATTTACCCGGTGCTACTTCGGATTCCTACAAGACTCCACCTGCAACCGCCGATGACTCAGGATCGGTTTTTTCGGTCGTGGTGAGTAACTCGGTTGGGAGCGTGACCAGCAGGAATGTGCAATTAGTGGTCACGGCAGGACCGTAGCCTACGGACGGGTTTCTCCGCGCGAGGCGCTGCTTCACGCTTTCACTCTGCAGCGCAATCTCTTTCTTTTCCGAAGCGCTAGGGAGACACCAACTCTGCAGTTCCGCTTATCGCCGGACTGCCAACTCCGCCGGTAATCAGGATTCTGCCGTCCTGTAGAAGGGTTGCGGTGTGGTTTTGGCGCGGCGTAGTCATCGTTCCAAACAAGCTGAATTGCTGCGTGTTCGGATCGTAAAGCTCAACGGAGTCTAGCGCCTTGTTCAGACCGCCATACAGGGTAGACCCGGTGACAGAGCCCCCAATGATCAGGACCTTTTGCATAAGCGAGCCCCATACCGGGTTGCTCAGCAAGACGGCCACGTGACGGGAACGATCCTGGACCATCATCCCGATGCTGGAAAAGGAGCGCAAGCCTGGCTGATAGAGATCGATTTGGTTCGGCAGTAAGTAGCCGCCCGATTCCAAAACTGTTCCGTCCGCGAGCAGGGTCGCGTCGTGTTCGGTCCGCCCAAAATGCATGTCCGACGTGTAGGTCCATATCCCGGTGCTCGGATTGAATTGTTCGCCGGTGGGCGTTCCCGGATTGGGCTGCTGATCGTTGGAGAGAGCGGCTCCTCCGGCCACCAATACTGTGCCATCCAAAAGCAGCACCGCCTTATGGCGTTTCCGCTGCAGGTTCAAGGAGCCAGTATTCGACCACTTTTCGGTCGATGGATCGAAGATCTCACAGCGGAAAGTGGGCGATCCGCCATGGCGACCGGCGACCAACAGCACCCGGCCATCGTTTAGCCGAGTCGCTGTATGGAGGGAACGTTTGACAATCATCTTGTCGGTTGTGCGAAACGTTCGCGTAGTGGCGTTGTAAATCTCGGCGGACTTTGTGTCACCCTCATCTCCCGTCTTGCCCCCGGCGATTAAAACCTCACCGTCTTGGAGCAGCGTTGCGGTATGACTCTTGCGCGCCAGGCTCACGGAACCAACCGTCGAAAACAAGTTGTTGGCGGGATTGAAGACTTCGGCCGAATTCAGGAATAAAGCGTCCTGGCTCCCAGCCGCGACAAGCACGGAACCATCGTTCAGGAGCGTGGCGGTGTGCTGATTCCGGCCCACCGACATGTTACCGACGGAAGTAAAATTATGTGTCACGGGGTCGAGCAACTCCGCTGATTGGACGGTCTTGTTTCCCGTCACTCCGCCCGTCACCAAAATTTGGCCGGACGTCAGTAATGTTGCCGTACACCCCGACCGGTTTTCATTCAACAACTGCCGCGTAACCGTCCAGGTCTTGAGCACCGGGTCGAAGACTTCGTTTGTGTTGAGAAAGCCGCTTTCCAAGGTGGTGCCGCCGACGACCACGACCCGACCGTCGGGCAGCGTCGCAGACCGATGATTGGAACGATGAAAATTCATTTTCGTCGTGGCAGTAAAAGTCTTTGTCACAGGATCATAGATATCGCACTCATCATGCGGGCTGGTCCCGGAAAATCCGCCACTGACCAGGACCGTCCCACCGGGGAGAAGATTCATGGTATGATTCGAGCGAGGCGTTTGCATTGGGGATGCGAGGAGCGTAAAGGTGTTGTTCGCTGGATTGAAGATCTCCGCGCTCGAGCTCGACAACCCACCAATATAGCCTCCCGAGATGAGCACCGTTCCGTCATTCAGCAAAATCGCTGCGTGACTCTTGCGGTTTTGCGGCAGATTGGCGGTCGCAGTAAAGGTCTGGGTCGCGGGATCAAAGAGATCCGCCGATTTGCCGCCCACGATCAAGACGCGGCCGTCGGGGAGCAGGGTCGCGGTGTGGCTGGTGCGATTGGTCGACATCGCCCTTGCCACCAACGTAAAAACGTCCGTAGTCGGATCATAAATCTCGGCGGACCTTAATAGCTGTCCGCTCAGGAGGTCGCCACCGGTCAACAAAACCCTGCCATCCGGCAACAAGGTTGAAGTATGATCTGCGCGGGCCGACGCCATGTTTCCCGACGTCGCCACCAGTTTTCGTGGGTTTCCCGTAATAGGATCGTAGATCAGGGCCGAATCCAAAGTCCCGGCTTCGTTCGACCCGCCCGTGATCAAAACCCGACCATCGTTCAACAAGGTGGCTGCATGCTCAGCACGCTCGGGCGAAAGGACAATCGGGCTGGCTGCTGCAAACGCGCTCAGAGAGGTGAAGGCTGCGACAAACGAATAGAGAAGGGCATTTTTCATATTGAGGATGATTCCGGGGGGATTTCGAGAACTACTACGAGGTTCCGGTAAGCTAGCGTATTGACGCATGAGGATCAATCAAAATCGACCCCGGGAACACTCAATCCGTTCCTGAGAGGTGGCTCGAAAAACGGCGCCCTCTTGGGTCGATCGCACCGAGTCCGATTCGCTCGCTGTCATTCTGTGTCGGCTCTCCGCTGCGCGAGCAAAGAAATGTCTCCTCACCACCCCGGATTGGACATATCAGCATTTTCCCCTAGGGTGCACGCCTGCGCCTCCGCCTGACGGCTCGGGGTCAGCCCGCTTCGGCGGCGGCTGCTTCCCCTCGAAGCTAAAACAACGACAGCAAACAATCAGCACATTACACCTTTGAATACTCCGACCAGCCATCTCGTCTCGCCTCACGGCGGCGAACTCATTAACCTCATCCGCGGTCGCGCCGCCGCCGCCGCGATCAAAGCCGAATCACGCGACTTTCCATCCTGGGATCTCACCCCGCGCCAGGTCTGCGATCTCGAGTTGCTCCTCAACGGCGGTTTCTCGCCCCTCACCGGCTTCATGAACAAGGCTGACTACGAGAGCGTTTGCAACGGGATGAAATTGACCAGCGGCATTCTTTGGCCAATGCCGATCACGCTCGACGTCACCGAAGCCTTCGCCAAAAGCCTCAAGTCCGGCAGCAGCAGGATCGCCCTGCGCGATGCGGAAGGCGTCATGATCGCCATTCTCCATGTCGAGGACGTTTGGCAACCCGACCGCCAGGCCGAAGGCAAAGCCGTTTTCAACAGCACCAGCAACGCCCACCCCGGCGTCGCCTACCTGATGAATCGAAGCAATCCGTGGTATGTCGGTGGTCGCCTCGAAGGCCTGCAGCTCCCGAGCCATTACGACTTCAAGAACTTTCGCCTCACGCCCGCCGAGCTGCGGGCCGACTTCGCCAACCAAGGCTGGCGCCGCATCGTCGCCTTCCAGACTCGCAACCCGATGCATCGGGCGCACGTCGAGCTCACCTTCCGCGCCGCCAAACAAGTCGAGGCCAGCCTCCTCATTCACCCGGTCGTCGGCATGACCAAGCCGGGCGATGTCGATTACTTCACTCGCGTTCGCTGCTACCAGCTTCTCGTCGGCAAATATCCGGCCGGCACCGCCAAGCTCGCCCTCGTCCCGTTCGCCATGCGCATGGGCGGCCCGCGCGAAGCCATCTGGCACGCACTCATTCGCAAAAACTACGGCTGCACTCACCTCATCGTCGGCCGCGACCACGCCGGCCCGGGCAAGGACACCGATGGCAAACCATTCTACGGACCGTACGAAGCGCAGGAACTCTTCGCCAAGCACGAAAAGGAAATCGGCGTCACCCAGGTGCCGTTCCAGATGATGGTCTACCTCGAAGACAAGGATAAATACTTTCCGGCTAACGAAGTCCCGAAAGACGCCCGCGTCCTCGACCTCTCCGGCACCGAGCTGCGCAACCGCCTCAACGAAGGCCGCGACATCCCGAGCTGGTTCACCTATCCCGAAGTCGCGGTCGAGCTGCGCCGGAGCTTCCCGCCCCGCGGCAGACAGGGTCTCACCATCTTCTTCAGCGGACTTTCCGGCAGCGGTAAATCCACCATCGCCAATGTCCTCATGACCAAGTTCCTCGAAGTCGGCGGCCGTCCGGTCACGATGCTCGATGGCGACCTCGTCCGGAAACATCTTTCCTCCGAGCTTGGTTTTTCCAAGGAGCACCGCGACATCAATATCCGCCGCATCGGCTACGTCGCCTCGGAGATCACGAAGAACGGCGGCATCGCCATCTGCGCCCCGATCGCGCCCTACGACGCCACTCGCAAGGACGTGCGCGCTCTCATCGAGCCGGTCGGCGGGTTCATCCTCGTCCATCTTTCCACCTCAGTGGACGTATGCGAGACCCGCGACCGCAAAGGCCTTTACGCCAAGGCCCGCGCGGGCATCCTGAAAGAATTCACCGGCATCAGCGATCCTTACGAAGAGCCGACCGACGCCGAATTGCATATCAACACCGCCGACCTGTCTCCGGAAGAAGCGGCCCAGGAAATCATCCTGCACCTCGAGCGCGAAGGCTTCATTGGCATGGATCGCAACCACGCCTAACGAGAGCGCGCCACGCTGGATTCAACGCCGCTCGCGGTCTCCGCGGGTGGCCTCCTTCAAGACTCCGTTTCGCCTGACGGGTTTGCTAACCCTGCCCGGCCGGCGCTTCCTTCTTCTGCGCATTCGGCTCGCTGCAATTGATCGTCACAGTTCCACCGACCTTCAGTTCACCGGTCACCTTGGTATCGGAGGCCCGCATCACCTGCCACAGCCCGGTATCGGTCTGCACCGTGATCATTTTATTGGTGACCGTGACTACCTTCCCGGTTATCGCCATCGTCTGACCAAACATCGCGCTGCTCAGAGCGATACTCCCCGCAGCCACCAAACCCAGCCATGTCTTTACCTTCATCCGCCGAGTGAACAGCGGGCCAATCTCTTCCGGCAAGCTTTTTCGCACGCGAGCCAGCTAGGCGTCGCGCCACTCCCTCGACCCGGGGCCCCTCCCTCAGTAACTGAACGATTGAATCTGACCGACCGCCACGGCCGGCCCATCGACAAAGCCGATTCGCTTCCGCGGATTTAGCGCGATGTGTGCCGGCACCACGTTGCCCACATTCGAAAAATTCAGCCCGTTGATCGATTCGATGAAATTCCCCGCGTCATCGTAAACATGAATGCTACTCCCGCTTCCCGCCGTGCTCGAGACCGGCTGCGCCACTAGAAACAGCCTGTTCACCGGGTCGAATTGCACGTCCGCCCCGCTGAATATTTGATTAAAAGCTCCGGGCAACGTCTGGATCGAGCCGGCCTGGTTCGCGATATCGTAAAACTCCACGCTGAAATCGATCTCCGTTGTCGTGCACGCCGTTCCGGTTGTCGGATCCACCGCAATCCCGTTCACGTCCCCGAGCCCGACTCCGTTGAACTTCACGAAAGCGCCTGTCGTCAGGTCGACCGTCGCGATCTTCCCCGGCACAAAAGGATTTCCCAGCTTGGCATGACCGAGCACAGCCCGATTGGCCACGCTGTCGTAAGCCATCGGCGGATCGCCTCCGTTGACAAAATCCTGATCGGAAATCGAAATGACCGGACCGAAGGTGTTGCCTGCGACATCCGACGTGAACAGCGTCGGCCGAAAATGGCTGCTAAGATCCAGAGCGTAAACCGCGACATTCGGCACGCCCTGGTTTCGGCTCACCTGGGTGACAAGGTGATCGGTGCCCACGGGCGGAGTCCACATGCCGCTGATCCGGTTCCGGCGGAGCGGGTCAAGAGTGCCGAAGGTGCGCACCACATTCAAGTGTCCGGTCGAGTGTTCGCGCTCCACCAGTCCGACGGAATTTCCTACCACCCCCAGCGTAGCGTAGTCGTCATGCGTTTGTGTCTCCCGGATGACCTTGATAATCGCGCCCGTCGGTTGGTCGAAAGTCTCGATCGCGGCGTGAATCCGGCCATTATCCAGGGTTTGCGCCTCGCACAGGATCCCCTCGTTCCCCGCCTGGTCGATATCGAACCCGAAGATCTGTCCGCCAAATTGACTCTGCACAATCACCCCCGTCGGCCCGATCGCGGGTTGGCCGGGCGCGGCCGGCGCCTGACCAATTGTCAGCGCCGTCGCACCGACTACCAGCAAAACAAAACAAAACCGCGCCAACAGGTGATAAATCCTCATGCCGGCAGCGTGCCCGAACGCGCGTCCTTTGCTCAAGCCGGTCTTCGTAACAGATTAGTTACCTTTTGCCAGTCGTGCAGCGTTCTGCCATGCGCTCTACGTTCAGTCTTCATTGCGTCCGCTGCTGCCGCTTGAACCTGTTCTCGTTAGGCGAAAGTATTCTAAACCGAGAAACCAAAGCACGACTCTCTGACAACTGCACCGATGAATCCGAACAAGGCACTTTGGGAAAAGGGCGACTCTACCCGCATTGCCGACAGCATGCGGGAAAGCGGAGAAGCGCTCGTCCAGCGAATCGGGATTACCGAAGGACTCAAGGTCCTGGATCTCGGATGCGGCGATGGCACGACCGCATTGCCCGCGGCGCAACTCGGAGCCGACGTGTTGGGCGTCGATATCGCGCGGAACCTGGTCGAAACTGGAAACAGGCGAGCTAGCGAGCAGGGCCTCGCCAACTGCAGGTTTCAGGAAGGCGACGCCTCCAATCTGGAACAGTTGCCCGATCAAGCGTTCGACCTCGTCGTCAGCATCTTCGGAGCAATGTTTGCGCCCCGGCCGTTCGAGGTCGCGAAGGAAATGGTCCGCGTGACCCGGCCCGACGGCCGGATCGTGATGGGCAACTGGATCCCTAACGATCCGACGTTGGTGGCGCAGATCTTGAAGATCAGCTCCGCCTACATGCCACCACCGCCGGAAGGCTTCGTTAGCCCGATGACGTGGGGCGTCGAGAGCAACGTGATCGAGCGCTTTGCCGGCGTGACATATTATCCGAGTGAGGTCGGCGACATTGATTCACGGATCGAAACACGCCACCACATTGAAAATGACATGCGCCAGCTCCTAAATCAGCCGAAGGCCTAATCAGGCATGGCGTTCGTTTTGCTTCCGTTAGGCGGCGGAAACGTCGCGCGACATTGCGAAAGTGGCGCTGAAGCGATAGGTTCTCGACGGGTTTTGCCAAACCAGGATTTTGTCATGGATCGAAAACAACTTGTTGTTGCGACCTGTATGTTCCTGGTGATGCTTGGGGGGGTCTTGCATGCGGCAGTCGACGAAAAGAGTGGCGCAACCGCCGTTGCGCAACGTTCGCCGGACCAGGATCGAAAGGCGCTGATCGCACTCGAGAAGGAATGGTTAGAGAACGAGCATGATCCAGCCACGCTCGCTCGCATCCTGGCGACCGATTTCGATCATCCCGTGGCAGCGGGCGAGTTTCTCACCAAGGCGCAACATATCTTCTATGCGACGAAGCTTCGCCCCCCCGGCAATCTCAAGCGACGGTTCAGCCGCTTGCAGGTGCGTTTGTATGGCGATGTCGGGATAGTTAATGGCATCGTGGTGTCGAGCGATGAGAAAGGGAAAGAGTTGGGAAGGTCAATTTTCACCGATGTTTTCAATTACCAGGGCGGGAAGTGGCAGGCGATTAATGCGCAGGAAAACAAAGTGGAATCTCCGCCGCGGCCGAAATGAAGCATTCTCCGGGATTCTCTGCGTCGCGGCTTCCCGACCCGCTCGGCGCAGCCCATTAATCCTCGTTAGAGTAATCATATGAATCCTCCTCCTCTTCCCGAAAGTGGATCTGATCTGATTGTGACGACCGGCAACGACGTCGCCGGCTATACGGTCACGCAATATCTCGGCGTGGTCAGAGGGATCATCGTTCGCGCCACGGGCATCGGCCGGGGAATCGTTGGCGGCCTGCGATCCATCGGCGGCGGGAATATTCCTGAATATGCGGCGGTCTGCGAAGAAGCACGGGAACATTCGTACTCGCTCATGGTGCAGCACGCGCGCGCAATCGGAGCGGATGCTGTCATCGCCTTTCGCTACGACGCGACTGAGTTTGTCCAAGGCAGCACCGAGGTCCTCGCCTACGGGACGGCGGTGAAGTTAACCAGGGCCTGAAAAGCCACCGCTCACTCGGACATGGCTCGCGCGCTGATCTATTCGTTAGTCGCGTGCGCTGTGTCGATCGCCCTTGAGAGCGCGTTTGCAGGCAGCGGAATCAGGCAGCGCCTTGCGCAGTTGCGCGTTCCGCGTTACGTCCCGCCCTTCTGGGGTTGGATCGTCATCGGCGCCTGCTACTATGTCGTTTGTTTCATTCTGCTTTATCGTCTGTTCTCCGTTTCGGAGAGCACGGTTTTTCGGCGATGGGCGCTGGCTCTCTTGTTCGCCATGATGTTTCTCAATGCGCTCTGGAATTACTTCTTCTTCCGATCGCGCAATCTGTTTCATGCGTATGTGATCGGCTTCCCCTACAGCCTGATTGCGATCGTTCTCTTTCTTCTCTTGCTCCGGTTCGATGACGCGGCGGCATTTGTCCTGTTGCCTTATCTTTTTTATCTTTTCTACGCGAACAGGTTTGGCTACCAAGTTTGGAGACTTAATCCGCCATCGCAAAAGGCCCTGTTATGAAACCCACTCTGGCAAACGGCAAAATCTGCTACCTCGAGATACCGGCCAACGACATCCAGGGCTCGGCGGAATTCTACCAGAAGGCCTTTGGCTGGCAGCTCCGGCAGCGCGGTGACGGTGCGATCGCCTTCGATGATGGCGTGGGGGAAGTGAGCGGCACCTGGGTCACCGGCCGGCCGCCGGCGACGCCCGGGATGCTGATCTATATCATGGTCGATAACGTGGCGGCGACGATTGAGGCCCTCGTGGCCAATGGCGGTGAGCTTGTCCAGCCTGTTGGCGCGGACGCGCCGGAGATCACCGCGCGCTTTCGCGATCCCGGAGGTAATGTGGTTGGCCTTTACCAGCAGCCCAGCTCTTAGGGAGAATGGACTGCTCCAGACTTAGGCGTTGAAACTGGCATCCTTCATTCTCCTTATCCTTAGTGCGGGCTTCGTCGTCACATTATTCTGTGTCCAACACGAGTGGCATCGGCTCTCGCCCGGCCAGCAAGCCGACCGCATCGTGGTGGAGAAGGCGGCCCGGCGCTTGACCCTTTTCGCTGGTTCCATGCCGCTTAAGACCTACCGCGTCGCATTGGGTCGATCGCCGATTGGGCCGAAGGAGCAAGAGGGCGATCAGCGTACTCCGGAAGGCATGTATTCCATCGATCGTCGCAAGGAGGACAGCGCGTTTCATCGTGCGCTGCAAATCTCCTATCCAAACCCGAGCGATCTCGCCCAGGCGACCCAGCGCGGAGTTGCACCGGGCGGCGATATCATGATCCACGGTCTTCCGAACGCCGGGGCTGGATCGGCAAATTGCATCGCATCCACGACTGGACTTCGGGCTGCATCGCCGTGACCGATGCCCAGATCGAGGAGATATGGCGAGCAGCGCCAGACGGCACGCCGATCGAGATCCGGCCATAATGCTTAACCAGAAGCGGCGGTTTGGCTCTGTTGAAAAGCCACGAATGAACACGGATTTACACAGATAAAAGCCACTTCCGAATCCGTGTTGGAAAGCCCGGCCTCGCGCTCCGCGCTGCGTTACGGCATTCGCGTTAATCGGTGGCTGAAAGTCTTATTGGATCGCAATCGACCTCGCGCTTGGGAGCTTTTTAGCAGTGTTAAGTGGTTTCAAGAGTCGATCTCGCGCCGAAGCGGCGTTCTATGAGCGCAGACCTTCCTGCGTGGATCGGCGGTGACAGACCGCCGCGACAAAGCTTGCGCCCCAGCTTCTACGGTTGATCCTGGAGAGTGGTGCCGAAATCCTTGCTGGCGTATTCGCGGAATTTTTCCTCGAAGTCAGCGCGGCTGGCGAACGTGCCGGCAAAGACACGCGCAAAGGCGTCATCAAATGTCTCTTTGCGTCCGAGCGCGTCGAGCAGGTTCAGAAAGCGTGACTTATCGGTCTGCGCAAGAAAGCGCACCAGACGTTCGGACTCATCGTAATACGCTTCGACACGCTCGTTAGGCGGACGGGACATAACCATCAATTGCTCGAGCGGGATGACCTCTGCGGGCGCGAAAGAGTAAGAATGGGGCTTGGCCAGGTAACCTCGTGCCCGCTGATAGCTGGCGCGAGAGTTTCTTGAGACATATTCGGCGAAACCTTCATTGAGCCAGCAAGGAATATTAGAGCCATAACAACGGTAGATAATGAGATGCGCGATCTCGTGGCCGAGGGTGTGGCCCGAGAATCTGTAGCGGGGATCGCGGAGGAGAAAGAGGCTCCCGGCCGAGTGAATCCCGCCGGTCCAGCGCTCCAGTTCTCCGGCCTTCTGGAATTCCGCCCAGTCCTCCGGCCGATCAAAGATGTAGAGATGCGATTTGCGATCGCTGGCGGGCTCTTCTTTCTCCAGCTCTTTGGCTACGACCCGGAAATTGAATTCCGCCTCCACCGCGGAGCGCGAGGCGACAAAGCTGCGCGTGTAGTGGTAGATGAAATGCTCGCCCTCGGCGTGCTTCCAATCCTCCGGGTGCAAAGCCAGCGCCGTTTTGCCGAGCGGGTTGTCATCCTGCTGGCTGAGCTCGGAAAGTTCCACGTCCTGCAAGCCATTGAGGCCTGCCAGCTCATCCAGTTGACCGAAGGCCGGCACGGCGTTCAAAAGGAGGAACAGATAAACGGTTAGAGGGCGACGCATCGCCCTTCTCGAAGCTAAATTCGTGCGAGCGCGAAACAGCCATCTCCCCGCGGTAGCGGCTGATCAGGCTTGCCAGGCGGGACGCTTCCATGCTACCCCGGCCCACGATGATTGACTCAACGAACCAGCCACGCCGTCTTGGACGAAGCATCCTTGCCGTCTTTCTCGGATTTGTTGCGGTCGTCGTCCTTTCGCTCGGCACTGACGAAGTATTCCATTTGCTCAAGGTCTATCCGCCATGGGAGCAGCCGATGAACGAGCCTGGCCTCAACCTTCTCGCGCTCTCCTACCGGATTATTTATGCCATCCTCGGCAGCTACATCGCGGCCCGCCTCGCGCCTTCTGCGCCGATGCGGCATGCCTGGATCCTGGGTGTGATCGGGTTTGTGCTCGGGACGGCCGGCGCCGGCGCCACTATTCCGCTGCATCTCGGCCCAGCATGGTATCCCATCGCCATCGCGGCGACGGCCCTGCCTTGTGCGTGGCTCGGCGGCATTCTTTATCGCGGATGACGCTGAAGTTAGACCCGGGAGCGGCGACGGCCGGAGCCGCGAGTGTATTTCACCGGCTTGCGTTTCGGTTCTATCTTCGTTAGGCCAGTGCCGCTCTTCACTTCCATGATTTGGTCGCGCAAGACGGCGGCGCGTTCGAATTCCAGGTTGGCGGAGGCTTGTTGCATCTCCTCTTCCAATTCGCGCAGGAGCTCGGTCAGGTTGTAGTCGCCGCCGGCTTCCTGGATGACGGCGGCCGCAATCTCGCGCCCGCGCAGGATGGTGTGCAGGCTTTCCTGCACCGCGCGCCGGACGGTCGTTGGAGTGATGCCGTGCTTTTCGTTGTACTCCATCTGCTTGGTGCGCCGGTAATCGGAGATAGACATTAGGGCCTGCATGCTTTGCGTGACGGTATCGGCGAAAAGGACCACTTCGCCGTTGATGTGCCGCGCAGCGCGGCCGGCCGTCTGGATAAGCGAAGTCTGGCTCCGGAGGAATCCCTCCTTGTCCGCATCGAGAATGCAGACTAACGACACTTCCGGGAGATCGAGTCCTTCGCGGAGGAGGTTAATCCCGACGAGGATGTCGAACTCAGCGGCGCGCAGGCCGCGCAGGATTTCGACCCGCTCGATGGTGTCGATGTCGCTGTGCAGATAGCGCACTTTCAGGCCGACATCGCGCAGGTAATCGGAGAGATCTTCCGCGGTGCGTTTCGTGAGCGTGGTCACGAGAACGCGCTCCTGACGTTCCACCCGTTGCCGGCAAAGTTCGATCGTGTCATCGATCTGGTTCTTGAGTCCCTTGAGCGTGATCTTCGGATCGAGCAACCCTGTTGGCCGAATAATCTGCTCGACGACGAGCGGCATGCCGGAAGTGTGGACGTCGAATTGTTCCGGCAGTTGGTCGGTGCGGGAAAGTTGTAGGGCGGGCGCTCCGCCTGCCCCCTCTCCGGCCGGCAAGCGGAGCGCTTGCCCTACAATTTCGCCCGGGAGGACGAAGGGGATCTCTTCTTCCGTCCCGATGCGGGCGCGCTTGTGCGGGAAGTAACCTGTGTTGCCGACGATGCTGTTCTTGATCTCAAACTCCGCCGGGGTTGCGCTGACGTAAATGAGCTGGGTGGCGTTGCCCATGAACTCGGGAAAATTGAGCGGCCGATTGTCGAGCGCGCTCGGGAGCCGGAAGCCGTATTCGACGAGCACGGTCTTGCGCGACTTGTCGCCCTCATACATGCCGCCGATCTGCGGAATGGTGGCGTGCGACTCGTCGATCACGAGCAGAAAATCCTTCGGGAAAAAGTCGAGCAAGGTGAACGGCTTCGAACCGGGCGGGCGGCCGGAAAGGTGGCGCGAGTAATTCTCGATCCCGTTGCAGAATCCCATCTCCTGCAACATCTCGAGGTCGTACTCGGTGCGCATTTTCAGGCGTTGCGCCTCGAGCAGTCGGCCCTGTGACTCAAGGAACACGATCCGCTGATCGAGCTCTGTCCGAATCGAGCCCAGGGCCCGGTTTAACTTGTCGGCCGGGGTCACAAATTGCTTGGCCGGGAAAAACGTGATCATGCCTAACGACTCATGAGCATGCCCGGTCAGCGGATCGAAGCGCGTGATCGCATCCAGTTCGTCGCCGAAAAATTCCAGCCGGACCGCTTCCTCGTCCGCCGTCGCGGGATACACCTCGACTACGTCCCCGCGGACTCGAAACCTTCCGCGCGCGAAATTCACATCGTTGCGCTCGTAAAGCATGTCGACGAGGCGCCCGAGCACGAGTTCGCGCGAGATTTGCTGACCACGCTTCACGGTGAGAAGCATGCGCAGGTAATCCTCCGGTGAAGTGACGCCGTAGATGCAGGAGACGCTTGCGACCACGATCGTGTCGCGGCGGGAGAGAAGCGCGCTCGTGGCGGAGAGACGGAGGCGCTCGATCTCCTCGTTAATCGACGAATCCTTCTCGATGTAAGTGTCGGAGCGCGGGATGTAGGCCTCGGGCTGGTAGTAATCGAAGTAGCTGACGAAATACTCGACCGCGTTGCGTGGGAAGAATTGTTTGAACTCAGAGTAAAGCTGCGCCGCGAGCGTCTTGTTGTGCGAAATGATGAGCGCGGGCCGGTCGAGCGCGCGGATGACATTGGCGATGGTGAAGGTCTTGCCCGAGCCGGTCACGCCGAGAAGCGTCTGATGGCGGTTGCCAGCTTCGACCGACTTAAGCAATTTCGCGATCGCCTGCCCCTGGTCGCCGCGCGGGCGGTAGCTGGATTCGAGTTCGGTACGGCATTGTCCCCAATATCGGTCAGACCGGCAGCCGGCACAACGCGACGCGGTGCGCGTCCTGCTGTGAAGTCTGCGTCACTCTAGCTTTCTATGCACTTCATGCGCTCCCTGAAAATTGCCGCCGGGCTTCTCGCCCTTGCGTCCCTCGCTTCAGCTGACACAGTTTTCGTCGCCAATTTTGGCGTCAACTCGATCACAAAATACGACGTGAACGGGAACGGCTCCCCCTTCACGAGCGAGTTCATCAACGGTCCGAACGGCCTCGCGCTCGACGCCAGCGGCAACCTCTACGTTTCGACCAACAGCAATGTGATCAGGAAATTCTCACCCAGCGGGGTCGATCTCGGCGTCTTCGCCAGCACGGGCATCAACTTGGCCCTCGGTTTGGCCTTCGACCGGAACGGCAACCTTTACGCGGCCAACAACGGCACGAACACAGTCGAGGTGTTCACGCCGAACGGAATCGACCTCGGCGTGTTCGCCAACGTCATTCGACCGACCGGGCTCGCTTTCGATGCGTCGGGCAACCTCTACGTGGCCAACAGCGGCACCACGATCGCCCGCTTCGCGCCCGACGGGACACCGCTGAGCGGCTTTACGAGCTTCAACCTGAACAATCCCGAAGGTCTCGCCTTCGATTCGTTAGGCTTTCTTTATGTCGCCAACAGCGGCTCGGACTCGATTCAGATCTTTTCGCAGGCCGGAGTCGATCTCGGCTCCCTCGTTTCGCCCAACCTGAGCGGCCCCGTCGGTCTGGCGTTCGACAGCGACGGTAATCTCTACGCCGTCAACAGCCTGAGCGCGACGATCGTGCGGTTCTCTCCCGATAACACCGACACGATCTTCGCTTCCACGGGCTTCACCCCGCATTTCATCGCCGTGCAACGCACCCCGACGCTGGTCAACATTTCGACGCGTCTCAACGTGCTCACGGGGGAGGACGTGCTTGATGCCGGCTTCATCGTTCTCGGGTCGGGATCGAAAACTGTTCTCATCCGCGGTCTTGGCCCGTCGCTTGCAGAAGCCGGCATCAGCGGGACGCTCGCTGATCCCGTTCTTGAATTACACAACAGCGGCACCAATGAGATCATCGCAGAAAACGACAACTGGAAAGACAATCGGCAAGCCGAGATTGAAGCCACCGGTATTCCTCCTTCCAGCGATGCCGAGGCCGCCATTGTCGTCACCATCCAAGCCGGCGCCTATACTGTGATCGAACGCGGGAAGGGCGACACCACCGGGGTGGGCCTGGTGGAAGTTTACGACCTCGGCCCCGACTTCGGACCAGAGCTGGCGAACATCAGCACGCGCGGGTTTGTCGATACCGGCAACAACGTCATGATCGCAGGCTTCATCATCGCGAGCAGCACGGGCGGAAGCGGCGAGGTGATTGTGCGAGCGCTCGGGCCCTCGTTAGGCAGCGCCGGGGTGCTGGACCCGCTGGCCGATCCGACCCTGGAACTGTTTGACAGCAACGGCGTTCTCCTTGCGACCAACGACAATTGGAAAGACACTCAGCAAGCCGAAATCGAAGCCACCGGTATTCCGCCAAAGAATGACGCCGAGGCCGCGCTCGTCGCCACCCTTGCGCCCGGTCTTTACACCGCAATCGAAAGCGGCAAGGACGGCACGACCGGGGTCGGCCTGGTGGAAGTTTATAATCTGCACTAAGCTGCCTTGCGCGCGGCGCGTGCGCTCTCTTGAGGACGTGGCAATGTTCGTGCCGTGATCGACCTGGCCTTTGTCCTCGGAGCCGGCCTCGGCAAGCGGCTTAGGCCCTTGACCGAGGATCTTCCCAAACCGCTCGTCCCGATTTTCGGAAAGCCGCTCATCACCTTCGCGCTCGATCATCTCGCGGCCGTTGGGGTGCAATCTTTCGTGGTCAACACGCACCATCTGTCCGGTCATTTCGAAGGGTTTTTCGCCGAGCGCAGCTATCGCCAACTTCCCGTCAGGCTGGTGCACGAACCGGTGCTCCTGGAAACCGGCGGTGGGATCAAGAACGCGCAACCGTGGCTCGGGAGCAAGCCGTTCCTTGTCTGCGGCGGTGACGTCCTCACCGATATGCCGATCGAGCCGCTGATCGAAGAACACTTTCGGAGCGGAAACGACGTCACGCTCGGGCTGCGCGAGACGGGCCTCGCCGCCGACATCGCCCTTGCCGACGGACGTGTGCTTGACATTGGGAACCGCTATGGGCACCCCGGCAATTTCGATTACGCCACCGTCTCCGTCTGGAACCCGCAGATTTTCGATCGCATTCCAGCGGGCAAGAAAATCTCCTTCTTTCCGGTTCTGGCCAAATGGATTGGCGAAGGCGGGAAAATCGGAGGCGCCGTTCTGAGTGGGGGCCGGTGGTTCAATGTCACCTCCAGGGCAGATTATCTCGCGGTTCATCGCACGATCGAGGAAAAGAATTGGCGGCCGGCCTATCTGCGGGAGGAGGCCTGGCCGCTGCGGATCGCGCCCGACGCGATTCTCGATCCCACCGCGCAGGTGTTGGGTTGCTCAGCGATCGGCGCCGGTTGCCAGATCGGGGCCGGCACAATCATTGAAGATTCGATTCTCTGGACCGGTGCACAAATTGCTTCCCGCTCCCAGTTGAAACGCTGTATCGTGCGCACTCGTCGCAACGCGGAGGGCGTGTTGACCGATGCTGTGATCTAAATGCTGAAAGCAGGAACAAATCAGAAAAGCCCGAAAACAGGAAAGGAGAGAATCAGTCGCTCTCCTTTCCTGCTTTTCTGCTTTCGTTATTTTATCTCTTCGCTGCCTGGCCGATGATTCTTTCCGAGACGCTCCTGGAGCAGACCCGCATCCGCTTCCCTCGCTTCGAGGAAGCAACGGTCGAGATCGCCCCGATCGAGAAGGGCGGGTCGGACCGTAAGTTTTATCGCATCCAGTTCTCGCGCGAGCAGTCGGTCATTCTCGTCAAATACTCTCGGAAAAAGGCCGAAAATCAGCGCTACGTCGAGATCGCGGAGTTCCTCGGCGCGCAGGGTATCCGGGCGCCGAAAATCCATTTCCACGATCCGGCCGAAGGACTGATCTGGATCGAAGACCTCGGCGAACGCGACCTCTGGAGTTATCGCGACGAGAGTTGGCGGGTGCGGCGAGCGGTTTATGAATCCGCTCTCGAGGAAGTCGCGAAGCTGCACCGCGTCTCCGCGGCCGACTCGGCGGAGATCCGGCGTGATCTGCCGGCGCAGTTCGACGCCGCGCTCTATCTATGGGAACAGCATTATTTTTTCGACAACTGCCTTGGCCGTTACCTCCGCCTTGATATGGAACGGATTCGAAAGTTAGAGGCATTGCCGGCACTGAAACAAATCGCCGAGCGCTTGGCAACTTTTCCGCGCGTCCTGGTCCATCGTGATTTCCAATCACAGAACATCATTATGCGCGCCGATCAGGCTTACTTGATCGATTTCCAAGGCATGCGGCCCGGCCTCGCGGAATACGACCTGGCCTCATTGCTTTACGATCCCTACGTACGCCTGACAAATAAAGAACGCGCGGAGCTGCTCGAAGCCTATCGCGCGATCGCCCAGGTGAAGGAGGCCGGCTTCGACGAAAAAGTTCGGCTCTGCGCGATGCAACGCTTGATGCAGGCGCTCGGCGCCTACGGTTTTCTCGGGCTGGTGAAGAGGAGTACCGGCTTTCCTCGCGCACATACCAGCGGCGCTGGAGTCGTTAGGCGAAATCACCGCACAAATCCAGGGCATCGGTCCGCTGCGCGATTTGTTGGCCGCTCTCCCGCCGTCCGGACCGATCTGAGCAATTGACCCGTCTGGGTGAAACTGTAGCGCCTGAACGCCGCCCTTTTTGCTGGTCAGGAACGGAAAAGGGCTGGTAAACCGGGTCATGAACCACGTTGCCGATCCCGCGCTGTGCCGCGCATTCCACGTTATGGTGAAGGCGGTGCTTCTGCCCGTGCTTGGTTTGACTCTAACAAATCAATTCGCCGAGGCTGGTAGCGCTACTTGGAGGCTCCACGCTGGCGGCGGTGCTTGGAATGCGACCTCGGCCTGGACACCGGCGACCGTGCCAAACGGACCCTCCGACACGGCTACTTTCGGCGTATCAAACACAATTGCTGCTTCTATCTTTGATAACACGGAGGTTAACAGCATCGTGTTCCATTCAGGCGCGAGCGCATTCACGATTAACGCCACTCCTGGCTTGACCCTCACCATTAGTGGCGCGGGTATCACGAATAATTCAGGCAGGAACCAGAACTTCGCCACAACCGTTGACACGATACAAGCCGGCCATGCCGGTAGCATCGCTTTTAACGGCGCGGCCACGGCAGGAACCCAAACCGTATTTACCGTTCACGGCGCGGGAGGTAATTACGCCAGTCAGGCCGGTCGCATCGATTTCTTCTCGGCCTCCACGGCGGCGGCAGTTTTATCAACCAAGGCAGCTCCGTTCCTTTGGGTGGCGTGACCGAATTTCACGATAGCTCGAGCGCCGCGGATGGCACCTTCACCAACTATGCCGGAGCAGCAACCTACGGCGGCAACGGGGAGACCGAATTCCTGGACAATTCATCGGCTGGCAATGCCACAATTACGAACAAGGGTGCTACGGCCTATGCCTTGGGCGGCTTTGTTGATTTCTTTGGCACCTCGACGGCGGATCACGCCACGATTACCAATGAGGGAGGCTCAATTGCGTACAGCGACGGCAGTTGGACGACTTTCTGGGCCTCTTCGAGCGGAGGTAACGCGACCATAACGTCCTACGGCGGCGCCGTCGGAAGCAGGGGGCTCGTGAGTTTTGCTTATACTTCGACCGCGGGCAACACGACGATCATTTGTTACGGTGAGCCTGCCGATGGTGAAGGCGGAACAGCATTCTTTGCTCAATCCTCCACCGGTGGCACGGCGCGGATCGAGCTTTTTGGCAAGGGCACCTTATCGCTAACCAATCGCGACGTAGCAAAGCTAACAGTGGGTTCCATCGAGGGAAATGGCTTAGTTAAACTCGAGGACAATGAGCTTATCGTGGGGGGTAACAACTTGAGCACGACCTTTGCCGGCGTGATTGATGACGCGGGCCTCGGGGGGGCCTTAACAAAGATCGGACGAAGCACGCTCATTCTTGCGGGCGCCAGTACTTATACTGGAGGCACGTTCGTTAATCGCGGCAGACTCATCATCAATAACACGAGTGGCTCAGCCACCGGCAGCGGTCCGGTGGAAGCGAACGGCGGGAGAGTTGGCGGCCAAGGCATCATTGGCGGCCCGGTAACAATTGGAACTGGTGGTGGCAATAAAGCCGTGCTAGAACCCGGCCTGGATGGGCCGGGGCTTCTGACGATCCAGAACACGCTTGCCTTTGGAACGAACGGAAGTTACAACTGGAACTTGAATGCTAGAGCGCTGAAAGCAGATCAGGTGGCCGCCGCTGGGGTTACAATTGACAGTGGGGCCCTCTTTTCCGCCTTTGGCCGCAGGAGCGCTGCGATTCCCATCGGCACCGTATTCATGGTGATCGATAACACGGCGGCGACACCGATCTCCGGCACCTTCAGTAACCTCGCCAATGGTTCGACGTTTGTCGTCGCCGGTAACACCTTCCAAGCCGACTACGAAGGTGGCGATGGCAACGATCTCACGTTAACGGTCGTGCCGTAGTTGTAGCCGGGGGGCGATGACCCCAGGCCCCTCATCAACGCGCTGACCTAACCCGGGTCATCGCCCCCGGCTACAAAATCAGCGGACGAGTGGATTCGTGCGCCGCTCGGTCCCAATCGTGGTGGGCGGTCCGTGGCCCGGCAGGACGCTGACATTGTCGCCTAACGAATAGAGCTTCTCCCGGATGCCGGCGAAGAGCAGTTCGCCGTCGCCGCCCGGCAGATCCCAGCGGCCGACGCCGCCGGCAAAGAGCACATCGCCCCCCACGAGCAGGTGGTTTTCCCGCGAGAAAAAACAAAGGCTGCCCGGACAATGCCCCGGCACTTCCAGGACTTCGAAGCTCATCCCGAGAAACTCCCGTGCCGGGGTCGCTTCGATCAGGAAGTCGGGCGTGACGGGCTCGATCTCGAAGCCAAAGCCAAAATCGCGAAAGAAATCTTTCTCCGAAATCATCGGTGCGCTCTCGGGATGAACCCCCACCGGGCAAGCGAAGCTGTGCTTGATCTTCGCCACGTCCTGGATGTGATCGATATGCCCGTGGGTGAGAAGCAAAAGGCGGAGCTCGATCTTTTGGCGGTCGAGCCAATCGCAGGCGCCGTCCGGCGCGTCGAACAGGATCCAGCCACCCGGGGCCTCGAGCGCGTAGCCGTTGGTCTCGAAGATTCCTCCAGTGAAGATGCGGTATTCAATCATACTCGTGCTCCTGCTCGTAATCGTAATCGTGCCCGAAAGCCAGTTTTCCCAGCAAAACATCGATTACGAGCACGAGCACAGCTCGCCGTGGGAACGGAAATTGCAGCGCAAGAGAGCGCCTGCATCCGAATCTAAATTTGAATCTTCGCCAAGGATCGTTGTCTCACTCTTCACTTCCGGGAATGTGATCACCCACGCGCCTTGCTTTCAAATCGATTTCTGCGAGCTTTTTTTTCCGAAAATATGAAAAATTTCCTTCGTCGGTCGGTCGCGTTGCTACCGGGTTTGCTCGTCGTGGCGTGGACCGCGCAACCCGTTCTCGCCAAGTCGGATTCCGAACAAATCGGGCTTTCGGTCGGCCGTCTTCTCGAGGAAGGCCACTACACCCATCACCCGCTGGATGACGAAATCTCCCGCAAATTGCTCACTGGTTACCTGGAGATTCTCGATTTTAGCCATCTCTTCTTTACGCAGAAGGACATCGACACCTTCACCGCGAAATACGGCACCACACTCGATGATGCCGTCCAGATCGGGAACCTGAAGCCGGCCCACGAAATCTTCGCCGTTTTCCAGAAGCGAGTGGAGGATCGGGTCAAGAAAATCAAGGACCTGCTCAAACAGCCGACGGATTTCAAGACCAATGAAACCGTTCTCCTGAACCGGCAAAAAGCGCCCTGGCCGAAGGATGAAGCCGAGGCCGACAACCTCTGGCGTGAGCGGATCGCGAACGAATTGCTGCAAGAAAAACTGGCCGAACACCCGATCGAGCCCGGACCGAAGCTGGTCGAGCGGCGTTACGATCGCATGCTGCGCAACATCCATGAGGAGGACGACGAAGAGCAGGTCAAGCTCTTCCTCGACGCTCTCGCCCAGGCTTACGATCCGCACTCGGAATACCTGAGCGCGTCCGACCTGAAGAACTTCAGCATCAACATGGGGCTGTCGCTGGTCGGGATCGGCGCGATGCTGCGGAGCGAGGACGGCTACGCCAAAATCGAGAGCCTCGTTCCGGGCGGTCCGGCGCAAACCAGCGGCCGCCTGAAAGTCGGTGATCGCATCAGTGCGGTCGCCCAGGGATCGAAGGATTTCGTCGACGTCCGCGATATGCGACTCGACAAAGTGGTCGAGCAAATTCGCGGCAAAAAGGGGACCAAAGTTCGTCTGCTCGTGATTCCCGTCAGCGCAACCGATCCGGCCCAGCGCAAAACGATCGAGCTGGTGCGCGATGAAATTAAGCTCAAGGACCAGGAAGCTCGTGCCGATATCATCCTGAAGAAGGACCGCAACGGCGATCCGGTGAAGCTCGGCTGGATCACTCTCCCCTCCTTTTACGCCGACATGGATTCGCACAAGAAGAGCACGACGAAAGATGTGCTCGCGCTTCTGAAACGGCTCAAGCGGGAGAAGATCAGCGGCCTCGTCATCGACCTGCGCCGCAACGGCGGCGGCTCGCTTGAGGAAGCCATCTCGCTGACCGGCCTCTTTTTCAAGTCCGGTCCGGTCGTGCAGACGAAAGGCGCCAATGAACGCGTCGTCATCTCGACCGACCCCGATCCGGACATCGCTTACGATGGTCCGCTGGTCGTTCTGACGAGCCGGCAAAGCGCCTCCGCCAGCGAGATTTTCGCCGCGGCGCTGCAGGATTACGGCCGTGCTGTCATCGTGGGTGACAAGTGCACCTTCGGCAAAGGAACGGTGCAAACGATCCTCGAGATTGGCCGCTTTACTTCTTTACTTGGCACCCGTTCGCAGGACGATGGCGCGCTCAAGTTGACCATCCAAAAATTCTACCGCGTCGCGGGCGGCTCGACCCAGTTGCACGGCGTCACTTCCGACATCGTCCTCCCGACGCTGACCGATCTTCCGGAGTTCGGCGAGGGTGCGCTCAAAAATGCGCTGCCTTATGACGACGTTCCGCCGGCCAAATACACCAAATGGTCGGACTCTCATTCGCTCTTCATCGACGAACTGAGGGCCCGCTCCGCCGCGCGCATCGCGGCGGACCCGGAATTCCATTACGTCATGGAAGACATGGAGCGCCTGCGCAAGAAGCTCGATGACAACCGCATCTCGCTGAACGAGGACGTCCGCCGCCACGAAGTGGACGAGCAAAAGGCGCGGAAGGAGGTGCGCTCCAAAGATCGCCTCGCGCGCAACCTGGAAGAGCCGAGCATTTACCGGCTCACCCTCGAAACGATCGACAGCCCCAAGCTGGAATTGATCATGTATCCCGGGAAAATCGCCGAGGTGAAAAACAAGGGCGGAGCCAAGGTCGCGCCCGAAGTCGCGCCTGATGCCGACGACGAAGGTGACACTGATGCCGACCCGGCGGATGGAGACGACAGCAAAACCGCGGCGATCGATCCGGAGCGAGACGAAACGCTGAACATCCTGAACGATCTGGTGCAACTGACCCGGGGGCCGAAGACCGCCAGCACCAGTCGCTAAGGTGGATGTTCCGAATGCGGAGGGGCCTTTGTGCCCGACCAGGACGCGCCTGGCGCAAAGCGAGATCGCCGCGCGAGGGCGGCTCCCTCATTAGCCACGACGCTGAAACGCTCCTGAGGCGCCGCGCGCTCGAAAGAAGCGCGCGTTGCGACCGGCGATAAAACGATCGACTCGCGGGGGAAGCCTTTGCTATAGTCGGCCGGATGTGGCAGTTCGTTAGGCAAAATTTCGTGCCGCTGGCGGCGTTCGCCTTCTTTGCCCTCGCGCCTCTCGTCCGCGCGCAGGAGCCCGCCTCGGGAACCCCGGACCTCGCCACAGCCTACAGCCAGGCCATGGCGGCATTCCAAGCCGGCAATTTCAGCAAGGCCGCAACCGACCTGGAAGCGCTTGTTGCACGTGTCGAAGTTACGCCGCAAATCGAGCCGATTTTTTACACGATTGGCTCCGCCTGGTTCAATGCCGAGGACTACCCAAAAGCAATCGCGGCTTTCAGAAAATATCAGGCGAAATTCCCCAAGGGCGCCCATGCCGCCGGCGTTGCCTTCGCCATCGCGCAATCGAACCTCCTGAGCAAGAACTTCAAGGACGCCGCCGCGCAAATGGCGGCGCTGGAAAACGACCCCCAACTACGCGAGCAGGCGCTCCTTTTCGAGGCTGAAGCCTTCAAAGCCACAGGCAAGAACGACGAGGCCATCCGCGCCCTGGAAAAACTGGTCGGCAACGAGATTCGGACGAACGATACGATGCGCGGCGCGACCATGCTGGCCCAGCTTTATGCCCAAAAGGGTGACGGGGCGAAAGCGCTCCACATGCTCGAGGCCATTCACCAGAAGATCGCCCTGGCCGATAATATCGTCGAACTGAATGCGCTCACGATCGACCTTGGCGACAAGTTCTACGGCAAACAACAGTTCAAGGAAGCGCTCGCCTGTTATCGCTACGCCTACCCGCGCGATCAGATCGTCAAGTTGCAGAACGACCGCATCGCCTCGATGCAGCGTCGCATTGAGCAAAACCTGGTCGCGGTGCGCGCCAATCCGGCGGAGATCACGCAGCTCGCGCCGGCAAACAATCAGCTCAAGGAATCGATCGCCAACGCGCAAAAGTTGCTCGCGGAATTTGAAAAGTTGCCTTCCATCACCCCCGCGATCTATCTGCGGCTCGGGCGCTGTTTTTACGAGCTCGATCGCAAATGGGAAGCCATCGTCGTGAACCAGGAAATTCTCGACCGCTTCAAGGAAGGGCCGGAGCGCGAGCCGGCCCTCTTCGGGGTCATTGTCGCCCTGGCCGACGTCAACCAACCGCAGCGGGCTGAAGAACGCTGCGAGCAATATCTGCGCGAATTCAAAACCGGGCCGAATGCCGCCACCGTCGGTTATTTGTTAGGCGCGGTCGCCTTGCAGGCCGGCGACCCGAAAGCAGCCGAAACCTATTTCAACCGCATCCTCGAGACGCAGCCCAAGAGCAGCTTCCGCGAGCAGATTCGCTATTTGTTAGGCAACGCCAAGTTCATGGCTGGCAACTATGACGATGCGGTCAAAGAGTACAAAAAATACCTGAGCGAATTTCCGAAAGGCGCGAGTGCCGAGGATGTCCGCTACCGTATCGCCCTCTCCGCGCTTTTCGCCGGCAAATATCAGGACGCGATGAATCAGCTCCAGGATTACGTCGCGAAACACCCGGGCGGCTCTTTCCTGCCCGACGCAAAATACCGCCTCGCGGTCTGCAAATATGCCGCCTCGCTCTACGACGAAGTCATCGCCGATTGCCAGTCGTGGGAAAAACAGTTCCCGAGCAATCCGCAGCTTGGCGAAGTGCTCGCGCTCCTCGGCGACGCCTACGCCGCCAGCGACCGCGAATCCGCCGCCATTCCGGTTTACATCCGTTCCTATCAGACCGCAACGACGGAGGAAGTGCTGAACTACTCCCTCTTTGCCGCGAGCAAGCTCCTGCAAAAGCAGGGCGCGTGGGATAAAGTCGGCGAACTCTTCAGCGGGTTCGTCAAAGACAAACCGGATAATCCAACCGTGGTCTCGGCGATCTACTGGATCGGAAAGGCGAAAGCGCACGAAGGCAAGATTGACGAAGCCAAGCAGCTCGCCGCCGACACGATCAAGAAATACATCGCCGACCCAACTCGCGACGCGGTCGAGCCATTGATCACGCAGCTCGCACAACTCTGCGTGAAGAAAAAGCCCGTTGTCGCCGGGGACGGTGACTCCGGATCGGCCACGGGAACTTCCGCCGAGCCGGGGTCGACGTCTCCGGCTCCGACCGACCCGGGGGACGAGCTCGATCGTCTTTTGGCTTCGCCGGCCAATGAAGAATCGGCCACCGCCAAGGCACGCATTCTCTACGCCAAGGCCGAACTGGCGCGTCTGCGCAAACAGCCGGCCGAAGAAGAAAAAAACATCGCGCAGATTGCGGGCGATTTTAAGCCGGAAGAGCTGAGCCCGCTATTGTTAGGCGCAGCCGGCGATTATCTTTTGAGCCAGGAGAAATTTGATCAGGCAGGCGCATTTTATCAGCGGCTGATGGATGATTTTCCGAAGAGCCAAATGGTGGATTTCGCCTACAACGGGCTCGGCGAAATCGCCTATGAAAAGAAGGATTATCCCAAAGCGCTGCGCTATTTCACTGACGGCAGCGAGAAGATTGCGGCCGCGCAAAGATTGAAGGATATCACGGTCGGGCGGGCAAAAACGCTCCTCTCGCTCGGCAAACTGGATGAAGCGCAGAAAGGCTTCGAACAGGTGGCGTCGGTCCGGGAATGGCGGGGCGAGGCGACTGCCTTCAGCGTTTATTCGTTAGGCCAAATCGCCGCCAAACGCGGCAAATGGGCGGAAGCGAACGCTTATTTCCAGCGCGTCTACGTCGGTTACCAAAAGTTCCTGCCCTGGGTCGCGAAAGCCTATATTGCAAGCGGCGAGAGTTTTGAAAAACTCGGCAAGACGCAGGAGGCGACGAATACCTATCGCGAATTACTGCGCAACCAGAAGCTGGCCAATTTCACAGAAGCCGCCGAGGCCCGAAAACGTCTCGAAGCCCTGGGGCAAGGATCATGAGCAATCTTCGATCTTCCAACCTGCTGCTCCTGCTCCTGCTCCTGCTCAATTGCCCGGTCGCGCGCGCCCAAAACGTCCTCCTCAAAACGGGTCAGACGATCGAGACCAAGGGCGTGCGTCGCTCCGGCGATATGGTGATGTGCAAAGTGCAGGTCGGCGCCAGCAGCGGTGAAGTCGGTTACCAGGCTTCGACCATTGCCAAAATCGATTTCCCCAAGCCGCCGCAACTTCAAACGACCGAGGCTTTTCTTGCCCAAGGCCAGCCGGAAAAGGCTCTGGCCGATATCGGGGTGGTCGTGAAATACTATGAACCTTTCCGCGATATACCAGGCAACTGGTGGGCGCAGGCGGCGCTGCTCAAGGTCTCCGCGCTCGGCGGAATGCAACTCGATAAGGAGGCCGAGACTCTGGGCGACGAGATTCGCAAAAATTCCACCGACCCGGAGACGGCGCGGGCCGCGCAATTGCAACTCGTTCCTGGCCTGGTGCGGACGGAGAATTTCGAAAAAGCGCTTCAGCTCTGCGAGGCCGCGATCAAAGAGAGCACGAAACCCGAGGTGCTGGCCGAGGCCTGGGTGCGACGCGGCGACGCTCTGCTCGCGCAAAGGCAGTGGGACAGCGCCGTGCTCGCCTATCTGCACGTGCCCGTCTTTTATGAGGATGAAATTCGCTGGATGCCGCCCGCCCTGCTCGGGAGCGCGCGCGCCTTCCGCGGTCTAGAAGACTTGGAACGGGCGAAGAGATCGCTTAATGATTTGACCGCTCAATATCCAAAATCGGCGCAGGCGGAAATGGCCCGGGCTGAGTTGCAGAAGATGCCAAAATGAAAAACATGATCCAACCGTCACCTTGCCTAACGAAAATGAAGCGCCTCGCGCGACTCCTCGCCCTCGCGACAACCGGCGCGTTTCTGCTCCTTGCCACGCCTGGCTTTTCCCAAGGGGCCACGCCCGCCGCCCCCCCTGCCGGCGTGCAATCGAAAACGCTTTGGGAACAAATCAAGGAAGGCGGCTGGGTCATGTTCCCGATCGCGCTTTGCTCGATCGCGACTCTCTATTTGATCGGGGACGGCGTCCTGCGCACCAGTCGCAAAAAAGCGGCGCCCCCCGAGCAGGAGGAAGCCCTCAAAACCCTTTTTCGGCAGGGGGATTACGTCGGCGCGCACAACTATTGCAAGACCAACTCCTCGCCCCTCACGAACGTTTTGCGCACCGGGATCGGCCTCCTCGGCGAAGGCAAACAGGTCGCGGAGGAAGGCATGATGGGCGAGCTGGCCAAGGAAAATTCGCACATGCAGACTTACATCAGCTACCTCTCCGTCATCGGCGTCTGCGCTCCCATGATCGGTTTGTTGGGCACGGTCACCGGTATGATCAAGGCTTTCGCCAAGCTCGGTTCGAGCGGGATCGGTGATCCTTCCGGACTTTCCGCCGCCATCGGCGAAGTGCTGGTCGCGACCGCAAGCGGGCTGATCATTGCGATTCCGGCCTTCGGCGCCTTTTATTTTCTGCGCAATCGCGCGACCGGTTCGCTCCATCACATCCAGGACATCGTGAACAGCCTCTTCCGCAAGATGCCTTACGAGTCGCTCGCCGGCGTTCATCTGGGCGACGACGAACTTTTCGCGGCGATCCCGAACTGGGTCGCGAGTGAAGCGCCCGCTGGAAAAAATCCGACCGGGCAGTTGGCCTGACGAAGAGGAGGAGCGATGGCGGGAGGAGGCGGAGGCAGCGAATCGGGCGAACCTGAATTTCAGGTCGCGCCGATGATTGACGTGCTCCTGACGATTCTCGTGTTCTTCATGACGATCACCTCCGCCCAGGTGCTAAAAGTCGACAAGTCGATCCAATTGCCGATCGCGAAGGACGCGCAGAAGAAGGACAACACGCGGGCGGAAGCGATCCTCAACGTGCGCTGGAAGCTTCCCGCCAAAAAAGCGCAATTCGTCTTCGACGATCGCACTTATCAAAACGCGGCCGAAATGATCGGCCCGCTCAAGACAGCGCGCATCACCGGCGAGAAAAAGGTCACGGCGGGTGCGAACCCGACTTTCCGTGCCGTCATCCGTGGCGACCGCGACGTGCCCGCAATTTATGTTTCGCAAGCGATGAATGCCTGCGCGGAAGCGGGCATCACTGACATCTCTTTCTCGGCGGTGAACAAGGAATAGAGGGAAATGACGAAACTCGAAACAAATCCGAATAATGCAACCCGAGGCCGGTTGCGCGCCGTTTTCGTTATTCGGGTTTCGTCATTCATTCGGGCTTCGTCATTCGGATTTCGTCATTTCCAAAACCATGCGACTCGAGCTTAACCCCAGCGAAGGCAACCTCGGTTTCCAGATCGCGCCCATGATCGACGTCGTCTTTGTCATCATGCTTTTTTTCATGGTCATGGCCGGCGCCGTTAAAGTGGAGAACGAGTTGAATACGCAACTCCCCGGCACAGCCGAGACCTCGTCCTCGACTGATTTTGTCGATGAGCAGATCATTACCATCTCGGATACGGGCGAGATTTCGCTTAATGACGAGCCGTTCGACTCGGCCACGAGCAAAGACCTGCCGCAGCTCAAGGACACGTTGATGCGTTTGAAGCAAAACGCCGACGCGGCCAAGACGCCGGCCGTGGTCACGATCATCAGCGACACGCAGGCGAAATACAGCCGGACGATCGATGTGCTCGACGCGCTTGCAGTAGCCAAGATCGACAACGTCACCTTCACGGTGGCGGAGGAAGAGTAAGACGGCGCGCGCGCCCGTTTCGTTAGGCGTGGGGCAGGTAGCGCTCTACGGCCGCCTCGTCTCCCTGCACCGCGATCATGTAGGCGTGATTTTTATCCGCCCAACTCGCTGTCGTCCATCCACCGTTCCGCTGGAAAGAGGGCGAATCGCCCGGCTTCAATCCGGGCAAAGCTGTCCGGTCGACGACGAAGAGGTGCGCGAGCTGGCCGTTCTCCCGGTGAAAACAGATCAGCGTGACTGCCTGCCCGCGATAAGAGAGGACGCGACAACCGACCGGGTGAAGCTCGGCGAGGCGCGGCGGGACCTCCATCTTGAGCGCCTCTTTCTTCGCCAGCCAATTCTTGATTGCTCCCAGCTGACCGCTCTCCATTTCAAGCGGCGGGGGGAGCTTCACGAAGCTGACCATTTCACTCGCATACCCGGGAACTCGATCCTCGACCGGGTTCGAGTGGCGCCAGAATTCCCCCACCTGCGCGAGGAGAAAGAGAAGCGCGGCCACCCCGGCCAGGCCAATGAGCCAGCGTGATGCCCGCGAAGTCGCGGGGGCCGCGGCCTGCGCGAGAAGACGCGTCTTCAATCCAAACGGCTCGGGGAGCGCGGCGAGATGCGCCGCCATCGCCCGATCGAAAGCCTGCTCCTCGGCGAACCAGTGCGCCAGTTCCGGATTTCGTTCCATCTCTCGCAGCGCCCCGGCGATTTCCGGATCGTTCCGATCTGCCTCGCCCGGTCGACAGGCCTGGAGAATCAAACGCGCTTCCTGCTCATTCATGCGTTTGCCCTCCCACATCCTCTTTCGTTAGGCCGGCGCTGTCCGCGAGCGCTTTGCGCAGCTGCTCTTTCCCGCGCGAGATGCGCGACATGACAGTCCCAATCGGGATCTCGAGCGTCTCCGCGATCTCTTTGTAGGAATGCTGCTGCAGATAAAAAAGAGTGAGCGGCGCGCGGTAAATTTCCTCCAGCGCAAGCAGAGCGCGCTGCACGATGTCGCCATCGAGCTGGTTTACGACCGACGCCGGAATAACCTGTTCGCTGATCGCTTCGGGATTGTTTTCGACATTAACAAACCGGTCCTGCTGCCGTTTGCGCCCGAGAAATTCCCGGTAAAGAGAAGTGAAGAGCCATGTCTTGACCTTCGACGTGTCGCGCAACTGATGACCCTTCGAGGCCCAAAGAAAGAAAGTCTGTTGCACGAGATCGCCCGCATCGGATTCCTTGCGGCTGAGAGAGAGGGCAAAGCGATAAAGTGGCATGTAAAAATCTTCGACCAGTTTTTCGAAGTCCAGATTGGCCACGTCGCGACCGTAATTCGACGCGGCGCGAGCCGCCAAGGAAATCGAGCAAATGGACATCCGTCTTCGGAGGGTGCGAGGGAGGAAAAGCGAGGTTATTCCCTGTAGACGCCTCCCTCTAGGAGGCGCGGGTCTGCGCTTTGCCGGGGCGGCGTCCCACTCGCGCTTCGCGGAGCGAAGCGTCTACAAGCGAAGTCTTCGCGCCTAGTTCACCCACTTGCCGCCGACCGACGAAAGGGCCGGCAACTCGCCGGTTGAATAATCGGTTTTGCCGATCGCGCCCCACATCCTGGTCCCGGTCGCTTCGCGCCAGAGCTTGCTCATGCTTTCACCGGTGTGGCAGCCCCAGCTTTTCACATAGGCGTCACGGGTAAAGGCGCGCCGATTGATGTTCTTCAACTCCGATTCGTGCAGCCACGCTTTCGAGGCGCTGTCGACCACGTTGCTGTAATCGAAAAGGAAACAGGCCCGGTTCGAGTGCCCAAAATATTCGAACCCAGAAATTCGCCGCTGCGAGCGCGGCTGGCCGTTGTTCAGATAATCGACTACGTCGCCGCCGCGATCGAAATAGACGAGGTTGAGGTGAAACTTATCGCGCACACTGTTGATGTTCGCGATCAGATCCTGTTTCTCCTGCAAACCGCGATCGACATAGCCGGGTTTGTAGACGAGCCAGGTGATCATCGCGTCCGGACCGAGTTGCGCGCGCAATTGCTCGGTCCGAACCCGCGCGGAGTGGACGAAATTCGCCCACCAATGATCATGGGCGACCGGCCCTTTGTACTGCTCCCAAATGTGAAGCGAGGGGCCGCCGACACAGACAATGTATTCGGTTTGCTCAGCCCGCGCCGCACCCGCGGCGAAAAAGCTGAGGAACAAGAGAATGGCGAGGCGTTGTCTCATGATTTGCAGGGAGCACTATCTATGCGCGAGATCGAAGTGCGCGCAAGCGATCGGCGTGCGGAATCCGTCCCGTGATTCACGCCAAACTAGTGCCGCGTGAAACACGCCGAAGTGAGACTGGAGGGCAACGCTCCGTCGTTGCCGAGTTTCTGGGGTCTGATACTGGCGATCAAACACGGCAACGACGGAGCGTTGCCCTCCACGGCGCGTTCATTCAAGTGTTACGCCGCACTCAAATGATGGGTCGCACTCACCGCGCACAAGGTCCGCTTGAGTCTGACGTTCCCGGATCAAACTGAAATCGCCACCACGCACAAGCACTTCCGCGGGTAGCGGCCGCGAATTGTAATTCGACGCCATCACGAAACCGTAGGCGCCGGCGCTCATGATCGCGACCAGATCACCTTCGACGAGCGGTGGCATTTCTCGATCCTGCGCAAAGAAATCACCACTTTCGCAGACCGGACCGACGACATCGATCGTCTCGCGCGCGTCACTCCCCGGTTCCCGCGCCGGCACAATCTCGTGATAACTCTGGTAAAGTGCGGGACGGATGAGGTCGTTCATTCCGGCATCGACAATCGCAAATTTCTTCTGCCCGGCTTGCTTGATGTAGCGCACCCGCGTGAGCAAGACGCCGGCGTTGCCGACCAAAAGGCGGCCGGGCTCCAACAGAATGCGCAAACCCAGTCCGCGCAGTGGCGGAACGATAGCGGCGGCGTAATCCTCAATCGTCAACGCTCCGGTGTCGTCCCGCTTCCACCAATCACCGCTCCCGCTGGCGAGCGACGACTCGTAGACGATCCCCATTCCTCCACCGATGCTGAAAAACTCGATCCCGTAGGCTTTCTTCAGCTCCCGGACGAGCGGCGTGATCTTGGCGATCGCTTCCGCGAAAGGCGCCGCCTCAGTAATTTGCGAGCCGATGTGCATCTGCACTCCGCGAATCGCGATGTGGGGCAAACGCGCAGCCGCTTCGTAAACCTCCGCCACGCGATCGAGCGCGATCCCGAATTTGTTCTCGCTCCGACCCGTCGTGATGTAGTGATGCGAACCGGACCCGACGTCCGGGTTCACGCGCAAGGCAATCGGCGCACGCACCCCTTTCCCGGCGGCGATGCGCTCGGTATAGGCGAGTTCCGCCTCGCTCTCGAGGTTGAAACAGTGCACAGCCTGCTCCAGAGCATACTCTATTTCTTCGCGTGATTTTCCGACGCCTGCGAAAGTGCAGCGGCCGGGATCGCCCTCCGCGGCGAGGACGCGGAAGAGTTCACCGCCGGAGACAATGTCGAAGCCGGCGCCTTCCTGCGCGAGCAACCGCAACACCGCGCGGTTCGAGTTCGCTTTGACCGCGTAACAAATTTCGTGGTCCAACCCGCCAAGTGCGGCATCGAGACGGCGGTAGTGATCCTCGATCGTGCCCGCGCTGTAAACGTAAGTCGGCGTCCCAATGTTGTCGGCGATCTGGGCAAGATCCACTTCCTCGCAATGGAGGCTGCGATCGCAGTAATGAAACGAATGCACGCCGCATCTTTCACCGCACCGCCGGCCACGTCCACGGTTCCTCTGTAACCGGGATCGGTGATCCGGGCTACAACCCCTCACCCGGTTAGGCGGGCTTCCCGCGGCGAAGGAGTAACCCGCCTAACGAAATGACAATGAGCAGCGCTCCGAAGGTGCAAACAATTGCGGCCCCCGAGGGAAGATCCCATTGAAAAGAGAGAAACAATCCAGCCACCCCGCCGAGCAGCGCGATCAGCCATCCGACGAGGAGGCGGTTGCGCAACGACCTGGCCAGATTGATTCCACAAACCGCCGGCACAATCAGGTAGCTGAAGACGAGCAGCACGCCGGCGATCCGGACGAAACTGGTCACGACCAGGCCAAAGAGCGCGTAAAACAAAAAATCCCACCAGCGCACGCGCAGCCCGCGCTCATAGGCACCGTCGCGATCGAAAGAGACAAGCAGAAACGAGCGCCGCAGGAGGAAGTGCGCAATCCCGACAAAGAGGAAAAGTCCGAAGCATTTCCAAACGTCAAGCGGGCTCACGAGCAGGATATTGCCGACGAGCATATTCTTGATCTCTTCGTCCCCTTCCGCCGCGCGACTGAGCAGGAGAACCGCCGCCGCCGCGGCGACCACATAGCTGATCCCGATGACCGCTTCCTGCGGAATCTGGCTGGTGCGTTTGCCGGTCACGGAAAAAACCGCGGCGCCAAGGAGGGTGAAACCGAGGGCGATGAAAAAGGTGGGCCAGCCTTCCAGGTTCAAGTGGAGCAGGACCGCGACGCAAATGCCTAACGAAGCCATTTGCGCCATAGCGATGTCGATAAAAATGATGCCGCGCCTGACGACATGGAGCCCGAGATAGACCAGCAGCCAGGGCAACAAAACACAGGCCACGATCGGCCAGAACATCACTTCCCACATAATCAGATAGGTTTTGCTACGAGCGTTCCGGGGAGCGCAGGCGCCTCGCCGAAATGTTCTTCCGACCCACCGCGTAGCGCGAAGAAGCGATCGGCGAGGCACCGATCGCAGCACGCGAGGCGCGTGCGCTCCCCTGAGATTGATTGCGCAACGTTCTTCACTGCAGCGCCGCCGCGAGGCGGTTCACGAGCGCGTCGATCAGCTTCACATAGGTGTCCGTGTTCGGCAGAGCACCGGGGAATTGCGCGAAATCCACCACCTTCGCGCCGGTCGATTGCGCCACTTTCTCGGCGATTTTTCGATTGTGATACGGTTCGACGATGATGGCCTTGATTTTCTGCGCCTTCATCTGCGCGATCACCTCCGCGAGGTGTGAGGGCGAGGGCGGAATGCCCGGTTTTGGCTCGAGGAAAATGTTGATGTTGAATCCAAAGCGATGCGCGAAATAAACCCAGGAGTCGTGATACGCAACCAGGCTTTGCCCGCGGAAGGGGAGTAATTTTGCGCCCCATTCCTGGAGTTTGGCGTTAATCGTCGCCTCGAACTTTTGCTCGTTCGCCTGATAGGCGGCCGCGTGCGGCGGATCAACCGCAGCAAAGGCGTTGGCGATATGCTGGGCGACGGCTTTGGCGATGATCGGGTCGACCATGAAATGCGGATTGCCCAGCGCGTGCACGTCGCCCGCCGCGCGCGTCAACTGCGCCGGCACTTCCATCAACCGAATCCCCTGCGACGCCTCCACCCGCCCGGGCTGGCCCGCCTCGATCTTCGAATTGCGCGCGGTTTGCAGGAGCGGCGGCAACCAGCCCATCTCGAGTTCCGCGCCGCCGTCGATCAGGACGTCCGCCTGGAGCAGCTTGACGACCAAGCTTGGCCGCGCGTCGACGAAATGAGGATCCTCGGTCGGTTTCGCGAGCACCGTGACGTCGACGTTGTCGCCGCCGATCTCGCGCGCCAGCGAGGCGTAGTCAGGCAGAGTCGCGACGACGTTGATCTTGGCCTGCGCGGTGACGGCTGTCGTTAGGCAAAGACAGACTGTGATTGCCAGTTTCGTTAGGCTATTTGGTTTCATGATTTCGAAGAACTGCCTTTCTTGCGTATCATCCCGAGCCGCGGCGAGGGTGAACGACCCCGCGAGGGTCTCGCGACCCACGCTGCAGGTTGGATGTCGCACGTAGGTTGCGAGGTCCCTCTCCGTCCTTCGGCGGATCGGGATGACAAATGGAAAATGGAACGGCGCACATCTTAGAATTTGTGCGCGCCGTGCGCGCCGAGGATGAATTCGAACTGGAGGAAAACGGAATCTTCTTCCTGGTCGGCGAAAAAATCGTTCGCCTCCAGGAAATCGTGGTTGTACTGCAAACGGATCTTGGAAAACTCCGTCGGATACCAGGTGAGATCGCCGGAAACACGCTCGCGGCTTTGGCGGGCGGAGTCGTTCGTGAAGGCGGAATTCTGCATGTGCAGATAGTCACCGCGCACGCCAGCCGTCCATCCCTTCTTGAATCCCCAGATGACCTGCGAGTAGATGCCCCAATCGTGGAACGTCTCGGCCACCGGGAACGATTGGTCGATCCCGCGTCCCGCCTCAAAGCGACGGCACATTGCCTCGCTCTGCCATTTCACGAAGGGGAAGCCGCCTTCCGCGCGCGGCGACTTCCATTTGTAAAAAAGATCGGCGCCGTAAATCTGGGTGCGCGAATGGCCACCCGTTTCGTTCGACCCGAAGGCGCCGGAGACGCCACCCAGGACGGTCTGGGTCGGGCTCAGGTCAATCGAATTTTCCCAGCGCGGGATATAAACAAAATCCTGCAGACCGCGCGCTTCACGATCTGTCGTCAGGCGACCATAGAAAACGCCGTCGTCGCCCGGGTTGCGAAAAGAATAGCCGGTGTTGCCGCGCCCGTTCTGGACTGCGAAGAGGAACTGCGAGTACCAGGAAACCGGCACCGTCCAGGAGACTTGCGCCCCGACGCCGCGCAGGCCGTCCGAGCCGAGGAGACGCCCGTGCACGAGCGGGTCGTCGGCGAAATCCCAGGTGTGGGGATGGGTCGGATTGATCCGGCCAAAGGCGGCGAAGAATTGTCCGCCCTTGAGCTGCAATCCGAAGGGCAGGTCGGTCGTCTGCATGAACGCTTCCTCAAGCTCAATCTCCGTTTCGTTATCGTTATTGAGCTTCAACACGATATTGGCGAAGCCTTGGAAGTAGGGATCGACCGCGCCGTCGAGGGCGAGTTCGATGTTGCGCGCATTAAAGCCGCGCTGTTGCGGGTCGTGATCGCCGGTTTCGAGTTGATCGAGCTTGCGATCGCTCGAGTAAGCGAGGTCAAACTGGCCATCGAACGAGATGTTCATGTAGGTCCCGCCAGCACCGGCGATCGTTATCGGCGCGGTCAAGGAAGCGCCGGCACCGGTCGACGAAATCGTCTCGGCGGAAGTCGTGACCGAAGCATCGGTCGTCGGAAACGGCATCCCGCTCGTCGCTGCTGCGGGTGCGGCGGCGGACGGGGCGGGAACGGGCGCCGAAGCGACCACCGTTTCATCGGTCGTCGGAAAGAGCGGCGCAACACTCGCTTCGGGCGGAGGCGAGGCGGCGGCGGTCTCAGTCGTCGGCAAGGTGGTCGGGACAGCGGTCATTTTCGCCAGCGCCTCCTGCTGCGCCTTCACTTGTTGCTGGAGCGCCTGGACCGTTTCGGTCAGCGTCTGGACTTGAGTGCGCAATGCTTCAATGTCGTTAGGCGAGGAGGCCGGCGACGGTTCCTGCGCGAAGAGCGCCGCCTGTGTGCAGAGCGATGCCCCCACCAAAAATAGTTTCTTCACTTTTCTTTCCCCTGGAATGATCCGGCGATTCCGCCGGCTCACTTATTCACGAACCGAAGCGTTCGGCGCGAATTGGACTCAGCGTGGGGCGGAACGCGCGCGCGCGACGCTGCCGCGCGTGACGCGCGGTCAAGCCAATCGTCAGGCGAACGCGGGCGGCGCGTGCTCGAGACGGGCGAAGAAATGCGCGGTCGCGAGCAACGGGACGGGAAGGTCGAGCCGCGGAGTATGGAGTGGGAGCGGCTCGGGCGGCACAAAAACCGGCGCGGCGGAGATCGATTCACACTGCCCGGAAGCGAAAAGCGTGACGGCGCAGAGGTGGGCGGCGGGGGTGCCCGAATGCAGTCGTTCGTGCAGGGCGGGCGAGGCGCTGAGCAAGGCCGCAATCACAACTGCCAGGGCGAGGAGCGCGCCGAGACCAAACTGGCCTAACGAATGAAATCGCTCCTTGGGGCGTTCCGGCATCGCGAGGGAGCTTTCCGCATCGTTCGGTCGATGGCAAGCAGAAGATGGTCAGGCCGCGGCGGATACGATCGCAACCCTAGCGCAGGTCGGTGGAAGCGATCGGGATGATCTGCGGTTGGCCCAGATATTGGACGGTGACCGTTGGCCCGTCGCGGGTCACGACCGGCAACCTTGTTCCGCGGGGAAGGACTGTCTCGCCGTAAGGAATCTTGATTTTGACTGGTTGGATCAGAGTGGCGAATTGCTGTGCGGGTGTGGCGGACTCGACGGTGGGAGCGGTTGCCGTGGGCGCAGCCGAACGAGGAGGCGGTGTTTGCAAACTGCTCTCGGCGGGCAGGTCAAGGGCTTCGATTTTCACCACCGGATGAACTTCCCAGGCGGTCGAACGCCAGGGATTATGATACTTATTCGCACCGCTGGTCCGGATGGTAGCGCCAACATCGGCCGAGCCGTTGTGATCGTCGTCCCAGACAAGATAGCCCGTCAGACGAATTTTCCGCGCCGGGTGCGGAGTGGATTCATAGCTCAGATCCGGCGCGCGAATAAAAGCCGCCAGCTCCTGCAGGCGGATTTGATCGCGGAAAATCGAGTTTTGCGTGCGAGGAGTGATCTCACAAATAATCGGCGTGGGATCGCCAATCTCCGGCGGATGATTCGCTGGCGCGGCGAATATTTCCAAATGCCAGTCGTGAAAATCGACGCTGCCGCAGTTGGTGGATTCGGGCGGGCCGGCGTAAGCAAGCACGAGGTAACCGGTGAGCGAAACCAGCTGCTTTTCGCGTTGGTCGAGCTCCGCTTTCTGGAGCGGGGCCAAGTCCTTCCGGCGTTTCCCCTTGGTCTGGGCATCGAACGCTGCCATCTCCTTCAAGAAAGCCGCCGTGTCCATCGACGGTAGGCGCGCTCCCGCGAAATTGGGCGCGGAACGATTTTTCAGACGGTTGCGCTCAACGCCGTCGGGCGTTTTGGCCGAGCCCTCAAGGCGACTGAGACAATCCCAGGCCGTGAGATCGAACTCCTTCAGCTCGCGGTCTTCCGAGATTCGCGGCGGCTGCGCCGCCGCAGCCGTGAGCGCAAAAAGGGCCGTGGTCAGGAGTGAGCGATAGGGAATTCGCCTGGCTTGCATCCTGGATCTGGCGCTAGCACGTTCCGCTGGCCTGGCAGTAGTCCTGCCAGGATTGCCAGGCACGTTCCCAATTTTCCTTCGCGGCCCAGGCCTCGGCTTCGAGATAATGGAAGTAAGGCGGGGCATCGGGATGCGCGGTGAAATGGCGGACGGTGGCGAGGGCATCATCCGGCCGGCCGGCCGCCATTTGCGCGCGGTAGAGGGCATAGCCATCGGCATAGTCGCCGGGATTGGCGTAGAGCATCTGCTCCAGTTGCGGGATGGAATCGCTCGCCACCTCTCGCGGAAGCCGCGGGGGAGGAGCATAACGCCTAACGAGTTGCCAGGCTTCGCCGAATTCGTGCCTGCCAGCGTGGTAACGCACCACTCCCGGCCAGGCGAACTCGATCCACCCGGGGTGCGTCGCGACGGTCTGGATCAAATGATCGAAACGTTCGCGGCGCGACCAATACGCAAAGAGTTGCTTCATCTGCTCGGGCGTGAATTGAGCGAGCGCGGGATCGCGGGCGAACAGTTCGCGCAATGCTTCCTCGAATTGCTCGTCGTTGGCGTCGTCCAGGTATCGGAGCGTGAGATCCGGCCGATCGGCCGCGTACTCGTGCAGAGCCTGATGGACGGTGGCGTCCCGGTTTTTCGACTCGGTCAGCATGAGCGAGTAAATCTTCCCCTGCTCCGCGCCGCTCCGCTGCAAGGCATCGCGCCAGGCCGTGATGGCAAGAGTCGGTTGCCAGCCGAGCCAGGCTTTACCCTCCTCGAAGGGCAATTGGTAGGCGCTCGGCTCGAGAAAGCGCGCCCGCCGAAAATCCTCGACCACGCGGAGAGGCGGTTGACGCAACCCTATCCGCGCAAACGCACGGAGAAAATACAGTTGCCAGTCGAGCGGCGCCCATTCCAGGCCGCGCTCGGTCAGCGCCATCGCCTCTTCAAAACGATGGCCGCGATTGGCGACCGCGGCCGCCTGTTTGACATTCTCCACCCCGACGTATCCCGGGACGGGCAGAGCGCGTCGCCAGCCAAAAAACCAGGCAACGCTCACGACCACGAGGAGCAATCCGACGCCGCGAAAGAGGATCGGCGGCCAGCGGCTCGGCTCGACCGCGTGCGGGCGAAATTGCGCGAGACCGATGAGCAAGGTCCCGGCCAGGAAGGTGCCAAGGCGATGACCAGAAACGTCGACACATCCATGAAGCGCGAAAAGAGATGCGCCGACGAGCGCCGCGTAACGCACCCGTTGATTGGTTCCTTCCCGCAGAGGAAAGGCGCGCCTAACGAAAACCAGTGCCGCCGCCGCGAGAAGCGCAACAGCCGGCCAGCCCATCTCCGCCCAAACCCAGAGCCAGTCGCTTTCCGGATGGAGCGAGCGCGTGACGCCGCGGGAGACGTTGCGAAAAAGCGCGAAAACACTTTCGAAATTCCCGAGCCCAACGCCGCACCAGGGGGACGACTGGATCATCGTCCAGGCGTCGCGAAAAATGAGCCAGCGATAATCGGAATCGACCGCGCCTTCGCTCCCGAGGCGGAGATGGAAACGCGCAATCGTTTCGCCACCGAAAACGAGCAGGCTGGCCACGAGCACGAGGAGGAGCGAAACCGCGATGGCGACTCCCGCGCCGCTCCATTTGCGGAACGCCAGCCGGGCCAGCCAGGCAATGCTGCCGACGACGAGAATGAGAATCCCGGCACGCGAGAAATCGAGAATGAGGGCGGCGACCAAGACGCCGATTCCGACCAGCCAGAGAAGCCAGCGTTTGTGGCCGCGCCGGAAATCGTCCTGCAAGCACCCGAGCACCACCAGGGTCGAGATGCCAAACAAGTCGCCGGTTTGGTTGCGATTGGGAAAGGGGCCGAAGCCGCGCTGGTTGTGCCAGAAGGGCAGGGCGTGTTGCGTGAGATGCAGATAAATGCAGAGGCCGGCGAGGGCAATGATGCCGCCCGCAAACATGCGGGCCGCGAGCCGCACATCGCGAAGGTGGAGACCGAGGGCGGCGACGTAATAGACCCAGACGAGACCGGCGATGAGCACAAGCAGGCCATCGAGCATCAACCAGGGCTGCGGGCTGACCGTGTCCGCGAGTTGTATTCCAAGGTCGTTCGTTAGGGCGACGCGCCAGTGCGGCAGGGAAAACCAGTGCGCAGGCAGGAAAGCGACGGCGGCCAGGGCGAGGAAGAGCACGGCGATCGTATTGAGGACCGGCCCGAGCGAGAAGCGCGGCGGCGCCGCCAGCAGAAGCAACCCGAAACCTCCGAGAGCGATCGCTTCGCTCCAGCGTTCCGTCGCTCCGCCGAGAAAAGAGGCACCAACGGCTATGAGCGGCAGGGCGATTGCCACCCAACGAGCCGCCGCAGCGGGCGACCTCCCAACGGAGGAAGGATTGCGTGATTGCATCAAAGTGATGGTTGCGGCAGCGGATTGAGAATAACTGAACGGGCGTTGCGCTCGGAACAGGAGCGAATCAGTGTCTATCTTGTCGCTCGATAAGTCGATGCGCCACCTCGCCCACCGCAACTTTGATTTTTCGTCGATAACCATGGTCACCCAGCGCACGCAAGGACTGTATCGTGTTTTCCTACTTTGCCAGATCGTGCTCGTGGCGGCGCTTTTTTGGTTCGGGGTCTGGGTGATGGTGACGTTTTACGCGCCCGGCGCCGAGCTGACCTGGCGTCGCTACAGTATTTATTGCACGATGCTCGTTATCGGGATCCTGGCCGAATCGCTCAGTCGGGAAGGCTCCAAGAAATATTTTCTCCAGAGCGAGCTGCTGCTCCAGCATCGTCTCGCGCTCCGCCAGACCTTTGCCAGCACCGGCATGCTCGTCTTTTTCCTCGTCGCGACGAAAGACGGGTTCATTTCCCGAGTTTTCTTTTTCAACTTTCTGCCCTGGCTCTACATAGCACTTCTCTTTTCGCATTATTTTCTGCCCGAGTTTCTGGCTCGGAGAATGTTTCGTCGCGAAGAAAAGACGCTGCTCGTCGGCTCGCCGGCCAAAGCGAGGCAGTTGCGCCCCTGGCTGCGACGCAAGGCCGAGATGGGCTTGCGCACGGTCGGCATCATCTGCGACCAATCGCTCGCCGGCGCCGCCGACAAGATCCCGGTCCTTGGTGGCCCGGAGCGATTTCGCAATGCGATCCAGGAAAACGGCGTGACCCAGGTGATTCTGCTGGGGTTCCCGCAATTCAACGAAGAGAGCCGCGACCTCATCGCCACCTGCGACCAACTCGGCGTCCGGCTTTTGATCGTAAGCGACCTGGAAGAAAAGCTGCGACATCCGGTCACGCACTTCGACGATGACGGCTTTCGCTTCATCGGCCTGCGCGAAGAACCACTGGAGAATCCGTTCAATCGCGGCATCAAACGGGCAATCGATTTCGCCCTCGCCGTGCCCCTCATGCTGCTCGTCTTTCCGCCCTTCGCCGTGCTTGTCTGGCTGGCGCAGCGATTGCAATCGCCCGGACCGCTCTTTCACAAACAGACCCGGGCCGGGATTCAAAACCGACGCTTCGATATCTGGAAATTCCGCACCATGCACCCAAAGAACGCCGATCTTGCCCGCCAGGCCACGACTGAAGACGAGCGCGTCTACCCGTCAGGCAAATGGTTCCGCAAACTGAGCATCGACGAGATCCCGCAGTTTTGGAACGTGCTCCGCGGGGATATGAGCGTGGTCGGGCCGCGGCCGCATTTGCTCGAGCATAACGAGCAGTTCTCGCAGCTGATGGCGAACTATCAGGTCCGCACTTTTATCAAACCGGGGATCACCGGGCTCGCGCAAGTGCGCGGTTTCCGCGGTGAAGCGCAGACCAGCCAGGACATCCAAAATCGCGTCGCCTGCGATATCGAGTACCTGGAAAACTGGAACCTGACGCTCGAGTGCGGGATCATCGCGCGCACCGTCGCGCAGCTCATCCTGCCCCCGCCCTCGGCCTATTGAGCGCTCGAAATCAGCGCGCCGCGCTCGCCCTGTGTTTGTCATCCCGATCCGCCGCAGGACGGGGGGAGGGATCTCACCGTTGGAACCAACGACTTTCCCGAAAAAGGATGCGTCCATTGCAACTGCAGGGTCCCTCTCCGCGCGCCGCCGGTTCGGGACGACAGCTCATTTCGCGCCCTAACGAGCCAGCCGTTTGGCCAGCTCCTGGTGCTGGTCGAGCAGCTCCTGCGGCACGTAGGGTTCGAGAGTCCTGAAAAACTCCTCCTGGCCGGCCAGCTCCTTGACCCATTCGTCGGGCTTGATCGCGAGCAGCTCGCGCATCATTTCCGGCGAAACCCCTTCCAATCCTTCCAGATCGAGATCCTCCGGTCGCGGCACGCTCCCGATCGGGCTCTCCTCCGCTCCGCCGCGCCCTTCGCAGCGATCGACGATCCATTGCAGGACCCGCATATTGTCACCAAAGCCGGGCCAGAGGAATTTACCCTCCGCATTTTTCCGGAACCAGTTCACGTGAAAAATCAGTGGCGGATTCGTCAGGCGCGGACCGGTCGCGAGCCAGTGCCGGAAATAATCACCGATGTTGTAACCGCAAAAGGGCAGCATCGCCATCGGGTCGCGCCGCACCTGGCCGACCGCCCCGGTCGCAGCCGCGGTCGTCTCCGAAGCCATCGCCGATCCAACGTAGACACCGTGTTTCCAGTCGGTCGCCTGGAAAACGAGCGGCATGGTGTTGCTGCGCCGCCCGCCAAAGATGATCGCGCTGATCGGAACGCCGGCGCCGTTGTCCACTTCCGGATCGAGCACGGGATTGTTGCGCATCGGGACAGCAAAGCGGCTGTTGGGATGAGCCGCCTTTTCCTTCGCGGCCGGCGTCCACGGATTTCCGCGCCAGTCGGTCGCGGCACCGGGCGGCGCGCCGTCTTTTCCCTCCCACCAGACGTCGCCCTCACTCGTTAGGGCGACATTTGTGAAAAGTGTGTCGCGCTCGATCGAGCGCATCGCGTTTGGGTTCGAGCTGTAACTCGTCCCCGGCACGACGCCAAAATATCCATTCTCCGGATTGACCGCGTAGAGCCGACCGTCCTGCCCGATCTGCATCCAGGCGATGTCGTCGCCGATCGTGCTGATCTTCCATCCGGCAAAACGTGGCGGCGGAATCAGCATGGCGAAATTGGTCTTGCCGCAGGCGCTCGGGAAGGCGGCGGCGACGTAATGTTTTTTTCCCTGCGGCGATTCGACCCCGAGAATGAGCATGTGCTCGGCGAGCCAGCCCTGCTTTCTCGCCAGGTAGGAGGCGATGCGCAGGGCAAGGCATTTTTTGCTCAGAAGAACATTCCCGCCGTAGCCGGAGCCGACGGAGATGATGGCGTTGTCCTGTGGAAAATGGCAGATGAAGCGGCGCTCCGGGTTAACGTCGAGCAGCGAATGGACGCCGCGGTTGAACTCCGCGTCGGCCTTTGTCCCAAGCCGTTCGGAGGCCGACACGCCCATCCGAGTCATGATCCGCATGCTCAGCACGACGTAGATCGAGTCGGTAATTTCAAAACCGACCTTGGCCAGGGGCGAATCCGGCGGGCCCATGACGTAGGGCACCACGAACATCGTGCGACCGCGCATCGCACCTTTCAACATGCCCTGCAGTTTGCTGGTACATGGCAGCCGGCTCTGACCAGTTATTGGTCGGCCCGGCTTCTTCCTTCGTTGGCGTGCAGATGAGGGTGAACTGCTCGACCCGCGCGACATCGTTCGGGTTGGAGCGATGCAAGTAGCAACCGGGATTCTTTTCCTGCTTGAGCTTGATCAACGCCCCTTGCCGGCAGGCTTCGCCGAGAAGGTAATCGTTCTCCTTCTCGGACCCGTCGCACCAGAAAACATTTTCGGGCTGCGTCAGCAACTCGACCTCGTGCACCCAATCGAGCACTGCCTGGTTGGCCGGTTTGCTTTCACCCATGCCACTGGGTGGTGAGATGGCGGGAGCGATGTTTTCCATAATGTTGGCCCGGCGACAGCGCAGGCGAACACTTAATTTGAACGCTTCAGCCGACAGGCCAAGGAAAAACTGCCCGGGAAGCGCATGGCCGGCGCCCGTATCCGGGCAAGCCGTGCGCTCCCCAAAGAAGAAGCAAGCTGGAAGCTTGCGCGACCCTGTGCTGCGCCGTTTAATGTCACTATGTTCGGCGTCGCGACTTCGGATGATTACCAGCCGGTTGCCTGATGTCGGACGCTATCCGATTCATGTCACGACGCTGCTCGTAATAGTGCACGTCACGTGCATGATCCTGAGTTGCTTCCTGCTCGCTCTTGGTGGCGGATCCTTCCTTGGCGCGCTCGCCTTCGACAGCGCACAGGTAATTTCCAACGGACGCTTCTGGCAGATTGCCACCTATGCTTTCGTGCACTCGCCTTCCAGCATCATCTGGTTCGCGATCGAGATGTACATGCTCTTCGCCTTCGGGCGCGAAGTGGAACGCTTCATCGGTCGGCGCGCGTTTATTGCGCTCTATCTGCTCCTCCTGCTGTGCCGACCATGCTCCTGACCGTCTGGGGATTCTGGCAACGCGCCGGACTGGGGGTTCGGCGACGATCCACTTCGGCATCTTCGTTGCTTTTGCAGCGATTTATCCAAACGTCGAACTCTTCCTCCGGGTGCATGGCCAAATGGGTGGCGCTGATTTTTGTCGCCGCCTACTCTCTCCAGTTGCTCGCTTATCATGGCTGGTCGGAGCTGGCAGTGCTCTGGATTAGCGTGGGGCTCGCTTACGGTTTTGTGCAACTGCGTAGCGCTGGGCCTGAGTTCGCCTGGCTGACCGATTGGGCCGCGCGTTTCCGCTCAAAACGATCGCTCCGTGTCGTCCCCCCGCCGGAAGTGCGCCGCGTCGTCGAGCCGGACGATATCTACGATTCGATCGACCCACTGCTCGACAAGATTTCAAAGTCCGGCATTGGCAGCCTGACGGCGAGCGAGCGGCGCGCGCTCGATCGGGCCCGCAACCGGCTCTTGAAGAAATCCCAGTGAGCGATTCGGCGACCGCTCTGTTGCGGCTCAGCGTGATCGTTCCAGCCTGGAACGATCACGTCCATCTCGCCCGGCTCCTTCCCCTTCTCGTTAGGCTAGATTCACTCCACGAAGTGATCGTGGCCGACGCTTCGCCGCTTCCGGGCAGGGCACAGGCGGTCAAGGGATGCGGGGCAATCTATCTGCGCGCGGCCGAGCCAAACCGCGGTGCGCAGATGAACCTGGGGGCAGCAGAGGCGACTGGCGACGTCCTCATTTTTCACCATGCCGACTCGGTTCTAAGCCAGGCGCACATCGCCGCCATCGCCCGCGTCCTGCGCGATCCGGAGGTGATCGGCGGCGCGTTTTATCGCAAGTTCGACCGCCGTCATCCCGGGTTGCTTTGGCTCGAAACGGTGGCCCGCTTTTTCACCCGTCATAGCGGCAGTTTTTTTGGCGATCAATCCATTTTCGTCAGGCAGGAAACCTTTCGCGCCCTCGGCGGCTTCGCCCCCATTCCGCTGATGGAGGACATGGAATTTTCCCGGCGTTTGCGCCGGGCGGGCAAAGTGGCCGTGCTCGATCCCCCGCTGGAATCCTCCCCCCGACGGCACGCAGAACGAGGCGCGTGGCGCACGTCCATCCAGAACGGACTTTTCATCGTCCTCTACAAATGCGGGCTTTCGCCGGCGCACCTGCATCGCTGGTACTACCGCGATCGCCTGGCCACGCCTAACGAATCAGGACGGATCCCGCAATCCGCTCGAGGGCACCGCGCCGTCGGTGCCTCCAACCAAAGCGTCATGGCGATGGCCGCCGCCGGGAACGCGCAAGGAAGCGACGACGCGCTTCCCTCCAGTTTACCCTAACGATCCAGCGCGGATTGCGCATCCGCTCCAGGAACACTTTCGGCGCTAAGGCCCTCCAACCCTCTGGAAACATTTGTCGAAACCCCCATCCCTTCCCCGATTGCTTCGCCGTCGGCACGATTGCCAGAAATGTCTCAATACTTAGGACTGGCCGCAATCATCGCCAATCCAATCGTGCCAATCGGGCGCTCGATCGATCAGCTCGCGCCCCGCAGTTGCTGGAAGAATTCAGCCGGGGTTGCGGCCGCGAGCAAGGCCTGTCGCGTCTCCTCGCGGTTCAGGACCCGCGCGAGGGCGCCGACACAGACGAGGTAGTCGTTCACCATTTGTTGCGGGACGGCGATGACGAAAATCAGGTGCGCCACTTTTTTCTCCTCGCCGAAACTCACGCCCCGCGTGCTCCGGCCGATCCCGAGGACGATTTGGTCGACCAGATCGGTGCGCGCATGGGGGAAGGCGACGCCGCCGTTTGCCACCGTCGAGCTTTTCCCTTCGCGTTCCATCACCGCCTCGAAAAACTCCTTTGCTTTCCGCAGTTCGCCGCTGTCGCGCAGCAGTTCGACAATTTCCCAGATCGCTTCGCCCGCTGTGCTGCCTCGCAATTCGAGCACGACGTGTTTCGGATCGAGCAAAGCATCCAGAAAGGGAGAGATCATGGCGTGGTGGCGATTGAACGGGCCACGAATGAAGACAGAATTTTGCAGATTTTTTTCTGATCCCGTCCGTGTTTCATCCGTGTCAATCTGTGGCCAGGAAAAATACCCAATACCCAAGCGCGTTATAGATTGACGCGCCCCGCGTCGAAGTCGAATCATTCGCGAGGCGTGGCGAACGAAGCTCAGCAACCGACCGACGAAACAGCGCTCACCGCCCACGGCAGCATTTACGACCAGGGCTACGTCAATGCGATGTCGCATTTCTACCGCGGCGAACTGGGGCGCATCATGATCTGGCGGACGCGGCTGGACACGACGACCAACTGGGCGGTGACGAGCAGCACGGCCATCATCACGATCGCATTTTCGAACGCGGGCGTGCCGCATCTCATTTTCTTTTTTAATCTCGCCATCGTCTGGATCATGCTTTGGATCGAAGCGCGGCGTTACCGGTTTTACGACGCCTTTCGCGCGCGGGTGCGGATGCTGGAAGCGCATTTTCTCGTCCCGATGGTGATGGAGAATCGGCATTTGTTACAGGGCGAATGGAAAAAGCTGGTCTGTGAGGATTTGATCCTGCCCTCCTTCAAGATCGGCATGCTCGAAGCGGTCGGAAGGCGATTGAAACGCAATTACGTTTTCATTTTCGTCCTCATCATGATCGCGTGGGTGATGAAGATTTTCCTGCACGCGACCGCACCGCTCGACACCGTTCCGGCGTTTTATCGCGCTCTCGGCGTTGGTCACATCCCCGCCTGGTTTGTCGCGATCATCTTTGTCGGCACGCTCGTCACCGTGATTGGAATCGCAGTTTACGTGGGGAGAAAAACCTCGGGTGAAATCTCTGAGTTCGGGAGCCATCGTTCGCTTTGGCGGATTTGATCGCGTGAATCGTGATTGGTGAATCGTGAATCGTTCCGAAAAAGACGCCGCTCCGATGTCCAATTACGATTCACGAATCACGAATCACTTCGCGAAGCTGTGCGACATCGTCGCACAATTGCGCGCCCCCGGCGGTTGCCCTTGGGACCGGGAACAAACGCATGAGTCGTTAGTCCCGGGCTTAATCGAGGAGGCCTATGAAGTGGCCGACGCCATCCGGAGGCACGACGATGCGAATCTGCGCGAAGAATTGGGCGATCTCCTCCTGCAGGTCGCGATCCATGCGCAGATCGCGAGTGAAGACGGCCGTTTCACGATCGAGGACGTGGCGCGGGAAATTACTGAAAAGCTGGTCCGGCGTCACCCGCACGTTTTTGGCGAGAGCGAGGCGCGTGATACCGGGGCGGTCCTGAAACAATGGGACGCGATCAAACGTAGGGAAAAAAACACGAGCGACGACGCTTATTTCAGCGGCCTGACGAGAGCCTTGCCCGCGCTCATGCTCGCCCAGAAAACGCAAATGAAAGCGGCACGGGTCGGGTTCGATTGGAGCGAGATTCGGGATGTTGTCGCCAAGGTGGAGGAGGAGCTGGGCGAGGCGAAGATTGCGGTCGCGGCGAAAAATCCGGACGCCATTGCCGAAGAGCTGGGCGACCTGCTGTTCGCGGTCGTAAACCTGGTGCGGAAAAATAATCTCGACGCGGAAACAGTCCTGGCGGCGGCGACGGAAAAATTCATCGCTCGTTTTCATGCCTTGGAAGGCGAGCTGAAAAAGCAAGGCCGCAAGTTAGGCGAAATCGATCTCGCGGGACTGGATGAAATCTGGGAGCGGTTGAAGCGATAACTGTCGGCGCCTTCCTCTGGGAGGCTCGGATTCTCTCGCAGCCAGACTCGCCTGCGGCGCGTCCATGTTCACAACAGAGCAATTCGTCTACATGACAAGCAAAGTGCGCTCCGCTAAAGTCGCGAGCGCGTCATGGAAACTGAATACAAGGTTCGGCTCGAGATTTTCGAGGGTCCGCTCGATCTCCTCCTCTATCTGATCAAGCGCGACGAGCTCGATATTTACGATATTTCGCTCGAGCGCATCACCCAGCAATACCTCGAATACCTCCAGGCCTTCAAGGAGCTGAACATCGATGTCGCGGGTGAATTCGTGGTCATGGCGGCCAACCTGATTTACCTGAAAAGCCGCAGCCTCCTCCCAGTCGATCAACAGCCGCCCGAGGAGGATGTCGATGAAGAGGATCCGCGCTGGGATTTGATCCGGCAGTTGATCGAATACAAGAAATTCAAGGAAGCGGCCGCGCACTTGCAGATTCGCGAACTGGAACAGCAGCGGATTTTCGCGCGCATCGGCGACGGCGTCGCTCCGGAGGTAGCGCCGTTGCATCTCGGTGAGGTCGGGATTTTTCAACTGATCAACGCTTTTCAAAACGTTCTCAAGCGCCTCGATGCGCGAGACGATTTGCGCGAGATGTTCGGAGAGAATTTTACCGTTTCGGACAAGATCGATAAGATCCTGCAAAGTCTGGCCGGCGGTGTCTCCGTCCGTTTCTCGGAGCTGTTCGCGCACATGGCTTCGCGGGTCGAGATCGTCGTGACCTTTCTGGCGTTGCTCGAATTGATCCGGCTGAAGCAGGTGCGGGCGATTCAGAGTGACGAGTTCGACGAGATCGAGATTGCGCCGGTCGCGATGTGATGGGGCGCGTCCTGATTGCCGGGTGCGGCTACGTCGGTGTCGCGACGGCCGATTTGTTTCACGCCGCCGGATGGGAAGTGGAAGGCTGGACCCACTCAGCGGAATCCGCCGCGCAATTGGCGGATAAACCCTACTCGGTCCGCGCGGTCGACATCGCTACGAGCGAGGCGGTGCGGGCCGCGGGCGGCAGCTTCGACGCGGTCATTCATTGCGCCAGTTCCGGCGGAGGCGAGGCAGAGTGTTATCGGCGCGTCTATTTGGAAGGAGCGCGGAATCTCCTTGCCGCGCTGCGGCCACGCACTTTCCTCTACACCAGCAGCACGTCGGTCTATGCGCAGAGCGACGGGAAATGGGTCGACGAAGAGAGCGTGGCCGAGCCGGCACACGAAACCGGCCGAATTTTGCGCGAGACCGAGGAACTCGTCAGGCAAAGCAATGGAATGGTTGCGCGGCTCGCTGGCATCTACGGACCCGGCCGCTCGGCGCTCCTGCGTAAGCTCCTTTCCGGCGAAGCGCGGATTGAGGCGGGAGCAGAGCGTTATTTCAATCAAGCGCACCGTGACGACATCGCCGCCGCGCTCCTGCACCTGGTGACCAAGCCTAACGAATCACAGGTTATCAACATCACTGATGACCATCCGATGACCCAAAGAGAGTGCTACGAATGGCTGGCGGCGAAACTGGATCGCCCCGTTCCATCGCTCACCAGCCAGGCGGGCGAACGCAAACGGGGCGCAAGCAACAAGCGCGTTTCCAACCGGAAGCTGCATGCCTTGGCTTGGACGCCGAAGTTTTCGAACTTTAAAATCGGCATGGAGAAATCGGTCCTCCCCGCCTATCCGACGCTCGGTGCGTGATTCTAGCTCTGGGGAGCGCACGCGCCTCGCGTGCCGTTTGCGGCGCCTCGCGGCAAACATCTGCGGGACATCGCATCGGAGAAAAAGTTCGTGATGGCGGGGCGCCATCACCAGCACGCGAGGCGCGTGCGCTCCCCGGAAATGCCCGCCCGCGATCGCGCGGGTGGAAGCCGGTTACGGCATCCTGTTTTGCGGTGGCTGACTTGGCTAGGGCACAACGGTCAGCGTGAGATCATTGCCGTCGCCGCCTTCGTAGTTCGCGGCAAAGGTGTTGCTACCGAGAGTGATGGTGGCGCCATCGGCAAGATTGGCGAATGCGCCCGCGATCGGCGTCGCGGCGGTGTTACTGATAATGGTAAAGGCAGTTCCAACGGATAGGGTATTGCTCCCCAGGTCGGCAAAGGAAAGCTGCGCGCCGCTGTCGATCGTTACGCCACCGCCGATCACTTCATCCGCGCTTTGGGTCGTGCTGTTGATCTGAATCTTGCAGATACCGTCGGAATGGAATGTGAGCGCGCTTTGCAGAGTCAGGGTCCCGAGATCATCTCCGCCTGATCCGGGGGAAGGGTTGCCCCCGAAGCTCCGCCGGTTCCGATAGTGACAGCACCGGCGATCGTCCCTGTGCCCCCAAGCGTCCCGGCCTCAGCCTGGACAGCCCCGCTGCCCGTGCCCGATCCGCTCGGGTTGTTCACGAAAAAGGAGCCATCTTCAATCGTCGTCCCGCCCGTGTAGGCGTTCGCATTGGTAAAAGTAAGTGCGCCAGTACCTGCTTTTGCAATGGATCCGCCAGATCCTTCGTGAACACCGCCTTCATCCGAGATCACGCCGGCAAAGGTCGTGTTGAGGTTATTGCCGCCGACGGCGAGGTTCCCTGCCCCGAGAAACACGAGACCATTCCCTTCGATCGAGCCGACCATGTTGTTGGCTGCCTGCGGCCGGCTGACATCCAGATTGCCATTGCCAAAGACTTCCACTCGCGCCGTATCGCCGCTGGAGTCTCCGGCAAAAAGGATGGTCGCGCCCGAACCGGGACCGGCCCCGCCATTGGCAATCAAGGTCGCGGAACTGGCTCCCGCCTTGTGGAAGGTGAGGCGCGATCCGCCTCCGCCGAACACGGCTCCGCCATTGTTGATAATTGTGCTCGAACCGGCATCCGAGCTCTTGTTGAATTCGATCAAGCCGCCCTCGACTCCGAAGGCGGCGCCGCCGTTGTTCGTAAAGGTCGCACTGCCCGCATCCGCCTTGTGGAAAGAGATGACACCGTTGTTAATAAACGTCCCGGCACCGGCGGTCGTGTACCAGACCTGCCTGTAGCCGCCAAAAAAACGGATGAGGCCGTTGTTGATGTAGGTGGCGCTGCCCCCGCTCGTGCCTTTACCGAAGAAGGTGTAGGTGGTGTTGAACGTGACCAGACTTCCGGCCGTCGCACCATTCTTCTGGAACCTGAAAGTTCCATTGAAAGTCTGCACAACGCCCGAGTTATTAGTCACGCCGCCTTCGTTAAAGGTTAGATTCCCCGTGATCGTGTAGGGGCTGGCGCCGGGGTTGAACTCCACCGAGTTGACCAGAACGTTGGCGACGAGATCGGTAATGGAGGAAGAACCGAACGCCGCCCTCTCACTTTGGGTATCCGGAATACCCTGCGGCGTCCAGTTGGTCGCGGTGCTCCAATCATTGTTGGTGGGGTTGAGGCTCCAAGTGTAGAGCGGGTGCGGCAGGTCGGTCTCGGCGAAGGCATTTGTCATTGGGCCAGACAATAAGATGAGCGTGGCGAGACCGATCACCGCAACCCACCCACGCCGGAGTTGCGATATTGTCTCCGGCGGACGGCTGATTTTGTTCCCGACGAATGCGTCCTGATTGATGGGCTGCATCTGGCTTTTCATAGCAGTTTTCCTTTGCCCGGGGAATTGGGGTTGCAAGTGAAGGTCTGGAAGGGGGAAGGGGGCCTCCCCGGTCATGCTGCCTTCCCGGATCCAGATTCGTTAACGGCAACACAATCTCACAGCGCCGATCGATTAGCTGTCAAGCTTTCTCTCCGACCCCGCTTGAGAGCGTCGTTGAGGCCGATGCTGATCATGGGCGCGTACGCCAATCGGGGTGGCGAGACCATCAGGGCGGTGAGGTAGCTTCCGTTACGGTCAGAGTTGAATCCGCTGGCACTCCGGAAATGCTGTCGAGAATGCCGCTCGGCCAGATCACTTTCACGGTTGCCTCCGTCGCTGCTCCGATTCCAAAATGCAACGGTTCGTTGCCCTGCGAGGCGTATTCGCCGCCTCCACCTCCATCATTTTGCCGGAAGCTCAGTCCATCAGTGGACGTGACAGTCACGCCCGCCCCGATCCCACCGATGTTCGAATAGGTGCCCACCAGATTCACTTTGATAAAATGATTACCATTCCCCAGGTTTTTGAGCAGCCGGTGAAGACCCACGGCGGTGCCGATCCCGTCTTTGATCACAAGGTCCAGAAATCCATCATTGTCATAGTCAACCCAAGCCGCGCCCCTATGTAGCGCAACGTTATCCTGCAGGGCTACGCCTTCTGGGACCGCGACATCGGTGAAGGTGCTGTTGCCGTTATTGTGAAAGAGCCGGTTGGCATTGCCTGGACCCTGCCCGGTGTCGCCCGCGTTCGTAACAAATAGATCCAGGAATCCATCGTTATCATAGTCCCCCCAGACAGCCGCCCAACAGCTAGCCGTGATCTGCACGCCGGCGACTTTCGTGACGTCGGTAAATGTGCCGTCGCCGTTATTGCGATAGAGCGAGACACCGTCGCCGGCTCGCCCTCGGTGTCCCCTGGCAATAACAAGATCAAGCAACCCGTCGTTATTATAATCACCCCAGGCTAGGCCTTTGCCGCTCTTTTTGGGCCTGATCCCCGCTGCCGCGGTGACATCGACAAACGTGCCACTCCCCATATTCTTGTACAACGCCTGCGCGTCGCCATCACCGGTCATGGCCACATCCATGAAACCGTCGTTATCGTAATCTGCCACCGAGATGATGCTTCCGTGGTCCAACCCGGACGTAGCCTTGGCCAATCCTGCGCCATTGGGCACGATGGTAAAGGTTCCATTACCATTGTTCTTGTAGAGGACATTTGCACCGGCGTAGTTCTTTACGAAGAGGTCGAGCAGACCATCGTTATTGTAATCGAAGAAGGCCGAGCAGCGGCCGCGATTCATCGAAATCTCAATATCGGCGCTCTTACTCGCGTAGGAGAATGTGCCGTTACCACCACCGCGAAAAAGTAGGTCACGCTTGGTTATGCCGCCATGGTTCCCCTGGGCGCCCTCGGAGATATACAGGTCCAAACTCCCGTCTCCGTCATAATCGCCGAAGGAAAATCCATGCCAGTCTCCGTCGTCGAGGGAACCCTGCTGCCCGATGCCACAGGTTGCGCGAATGTCAGTGAAGGTGCCATTGCCGTTGTTTAGATAAACAAACGGCCCGCCCGAGGCGGTGAGACCGTGCGTCGGCACGATGAGATCGAGAAAGCCGTCGTTATTAAAATCCCCCCAAATCGGGTTACCCCACGATTTCTTGGCTTCGTTGGCAAAGCCCGCTTCCGTCGTCACATCAGTGAACATCTGGGCGATGGAGGCCGAAGCAAGAATCGTGGCCAAGCTGCCGGCGCTGGCAAGAAAGCAAAAGGCTTGTTTTGTCATGACGAAGCGCCGCCCAAGGGCGAAGGAATGAGAGCAGTCAACCTACCATAACTCGAAATGTCGAGGAATCTTCTCGCAGGTCCGGAGAAGACGAGCGCCGCGGAAACCCTCTTCATGCATCAAACAGCGGCCGCAGCGGCGAGCGCGCCTGCCATTTGGTTGGCGAAGCCTGCTCGTTTCGTGTCGCCGCCGGGCAGGCAGGCGATCCGAGCCGGATCCGGGGCGCGTCCAGCGGGTTTTCTCGTGCCCATTGGTAGCGTGGGCTTGGGGCGAGCCGAGAACGCGGAACCCAAGGATGCGGCGCGGAGCGACCCCTTAGCCTAACGACGGCTCGATCAAACCAAAGTCGCCGCTCTTGCGCCGGTAAAGGACGTTGACCCGTGAGTTGCGCGCGTTCATGAAAACGAGGAACTGCCGGGTCGACATCTCCAGTTGCAGGACCGCTTCATCGACGAACATGGGCTTGACCGGGTAACGTTCCGTCCGCACCACGGTGTGCTCGTGATGCTCGTCTTCCTCGACCGGCTCGGGATGCAGGATCTGCTCTTCGAGATGACGAATATCTTCCTTGCGCGGGCGATGGCGTCGCAAGAGCCGCGTCTTATACTTGCGCATCTGTCGGGCGATTTTGTCCATGACCGCGTCAATCGCAGCGTAGAGATCACTGGTTTCCTCGCGCGCTTCGATCGTGATGTGGTTTGAGCAAACGAGAACGACTTCGGCCCAATGGCGGTATTTTTCCACGCCAAGAATGACGTGGGCTTCAATGATTTTGGGATAATCGAGGTGCAGCCCTTCGATCTTGCGGGTGGCGTAATCGTTGATCGCGTCGGTGATGGCGAGATGGCGGCCGGTGACTTTGACGGTCGGATTGGCGTTGGCGGTTTGCATACGACTCCTTTGGTTTACATGTGAAAGCGTTCGCCGAGGTAGAGTTGGCGGCTGATCGGATCGTTAATCAGGAAATCTTTCGTCCCTTCGCTGACGACGCGGCCTTCGTCGATCAGGTAGGCCCGATCCACGATCGAGAGCGTCTCGCGCACGTTGTGATCGGTGATGAGAATGGCGAGGCCTGATTTGCGCAGGCTCACGACCAGTTGCTGCACGTCGTAGACCGCAATCGGATCGACCCCGCTGAAGGGTTCGTCGAGCATGAGCAACTTCGGCCGGGTGACGAGCGAGCGCGCGATCGTGAGGCGGCGCTTTTCGCCGCCGCTCAGGGTAAGGGCGGTGTTTTTCGCGATCCGGTCGATGCCGAATTGATGCAGCAGCTCCTCGCAGCGGTGGCGGCGCTCCTGTTTGCTCAATGGCATCGTCTCGAGAATGGCGAGAATGTTTTGTTCCACCGTCATTTTGCGAAAGATCGATTCCTCCTGCGGGAGGTAGCCCATCCCGAGCCGGGCGCGCCGGTACATCGGGTAATCGGTCACATCGGTGCCCGGAGAAAATGACCCGGCCGCTGTTTGGCCTAACGAGGCCGACGATCATGTAAAAGGTGGTGGTTTTGCCGGCGCCGTTCTTGCCGAGCAAGCCGACGATCTCGCCCTGGCCGACCTCGAGCTTGATTCCATTCACGACGGCGCGACCGCCGTAGATTTTGACCAGGTCCTCGGTGAGCAAGACCTCAGCGTGCTCGTCAGGCGGGGAGGCCGCGCGTGCGGCGGGATCGGCGGTAGCTGGAGGCGCGGTCGGGCTCATGGAGGACTTGTTGTCGGTGCGGCGGTGGCAGTCGGAGAGGGCGACGCCTTGCCGGTTTTATCGTTCGTTGCTTGCTGCCGAATCTCAGTTCGGCTCGGGCCGTGGGTGGTGAGTTGTCCGTTTTGATTGAGAATCATGACCGTTTCAGGGCTCGTCGCGACATGGGTATCGAGGCCTTGCTGCACGCGCGGACTCCCGGTTAGCACCACGTTGCCATCGGACGAAGTGTAAACCGCCTTCTCGGAAAGTCCGACCGCTTTTGACGGCGGGCCGCCTTTTGGATCGGGCTTGTCGCGGACCACGCCGACGTTGCCCTCCGCGATCGCTTTCTCCAGGCCTTCGCCTTCCTGCTTGTGAATGAACACGGTCAGTTTGTCCGATTGAATGTTGAAACGGGGATCGAAAACGCGGACGTGCCCGGTAAAAACGCCGATCCTCTTCTCGGTGTCGAAAGACGCCTCATCCGCGTAAATCTGGGTGGTGATGGGCTGGCCGTTGGCATCGGTCGCGGCGAGCACCGGTGAAGGTTGTGGATTTGCCGCCCGGGTGTCGCTGGCGTCCTGCGCAGCCTGAGCGCGTCGCAGTGGCGATGGTAAAAAGGAAAGCCGCGGCAAAAATCCGTTTCATGGTTTCGCGGCGGCGCCGGCAATTTCCTTCTGGTTAAAAATGGTCATGTGCACATTACCGGTGAGCGTCCCTTGATGGGTCATGGTGTTAAACTGCATGGTGTCGCCCGCGATCTCAAAATCGGCGCGCTTAATGTTGGTCCGCTTCTTGGAATCGATTACGCGGGTTTCGAGATTCAGGACCGCATCGGCCATGTCGACGTTGAAATCGGGTTTCTCCTGAGCGTCGAAGGTGAGCATTTTCAGATCGGTGAAATGGACATGATTTTCATCGATCCGCGCGGCGATCGCGGCTTCGAAACGGCCGAGGAGATGCCCTTGGAGATCGTAGTTCGGCAGGACCAATCCCTTGGCTTCGTGGCCGACGGTGAGCGGAATGTTTTTTAGACCGAGATCCTCCTTCGATAATTCCGGCGTTGGCGTCGGGACGGCCTTGCGATGCCTGCGATCGCCGGCCAAGGCCACGCAACTGCCAGCAAGGAACAAGACAAGACTCAGGCGGGCGCCTCGCAGGAAGCGCCCGCTACGACACGGCAGCATGAATAGCTTTTAACATGCGCAAGTGCTTCGGTAAATCCTTTAGCGGAACTTGATTCGGGCCATCGGAGAGGGCCCGGCTGGGGTTTTCGTGCACTTCCAGGAAAATGCCGTCGCACCCGGCCGCGAGCGCGGCCCGGGCGAGAACAGGGGCGAGGGCGGCGTCGCCGGACGTGGCATCGCCCGCGCCGCCGGGCCGCTGCACGGAGTGGGTGGCATCGAAAATCACGTGATAGCCGGCCTCACGCAGCCAGGCCAGCGAGCGCATGTCGGCGACAAGATTGTTGTAGCCGAAGGAGGTGCCGCGTTCTGTGAAGAAAAATTTCTGCCCGCCAAAAGCCTCGAGTTTCCCGGCAATATTGCGTACGTCCCATGGGGCGAGGAACTGGCCTTTTTTCACGTTCACGACCCGGCCGGTCTCGGCCGCGGCACGGATCAGATCCGTTTGCCGGCAAAGGAAGGCCGGGATTTGCAGAACATCGATGAATTCGGCGGCGATTTTGGCTTCGTTAGGCGAATGCACATCGGTCGTCACCGGCATTCCGATGGCGCGCCCGATCTCCGCCAGCAATGTGCAACCCTCCCGCACGCCGATCCCGCGATAGGAGCGCACGGAAGTGCGGTTTGCCTTGTCGTAGGAAGCCTTGAAGATGAAGGGCAGATCTTCCGCCGCACAAATTTTCGCGATCTTGCGCGCCATTCGCCTGACGAAAGCGGCCGATTCGATCACACAAGGCCCGAGAATGAAGGCGGGCCTCTTGCCGCCGAGGATGACTGGCCCGATCGTCAGAGATTTCGGCTTCACGAGTGCGGCATTCTCGCGAAAAGCACCGGCAAGTCCAAGGCAATAGAAGGGGGGAAAAATTCTGCTCGCCTCGGTTGCCGTCCCGCTTGCACTATCACCCCCTTTGCCGCCTATGAAAAATGATCCCAGCCTGACCGGTCTCCCGCTTTCCGTTTCCGCCGACGAAGCCGCGGCCCAGTTTGATCTTTTGCAAAGGAAACTGGGGCCGCTCTGGCGCTCAATCGAATGCTTCAATCAGGACGAGCAGACGATCGTGGTGGTGCCTTCGATTTCGCTCGAAATGGCGGTGACCGGTTTCGAGGTTCAGGGCTACGAAGAGCGTTTTCTCTTCTTGCTCCTGCTGCTCGCACAGCCGCGGGCGCGGCTCATCTACGTCACTTCCCAGGCGATTCATCCCAGCGTGGTGGAGTATTATCTCGGCCTGCTCCCCGGCGTGATTCACAGCCATGCCATGCGGCGCCTGACGCTGCTCTCGCCCTACGATGACACCGCGCGCCCGCTCAGCCTCAAGCTTTTGGAGCGACCGCGCCTGCTCGAGCGCATCGAAGCAGGCATCCAGGATAAGGATCGCGCCCATCTCGTGTGCTACAACACGACCTATCTGGAGCGAAATCTCGCCCTGCGTCTCGGCATTCCGCTTTACGGGGCGGACCCGCGTCATTTCTCGTTTGGGACCAAGACCGGCTGCCGGCAGCTTTTTGCCCAGGCAGGAATCAATCATCCGCTCGGGTTCGACAACCTGAGCAGCATCGACGAAGTCGTCGCCGCGCTCACTCGCATGCGTGAGCAACGACCATCCATGGTGGAGGCGGTGGTGAAACTGAACGAAGGCGTTTCCGGCGAAGGCAACGCCATGGTCGATCTCTCAAATCTCGGCCCAGCGGCGAGCACTGCGATCGCCGAACGGGTGCGCGCGATGCGTTTTGAGAAACCGCGGCATCCGCCTCGAGGAGTACTGCCGAAAAATTTCGCAATCGCGGCGGAGTGGTTGAGGAGCGCGTCGGGGTTGGCGCGGCGGAAGTGCGCAGCCCGAGCGTGCAACTGCGGGTCACCCCGCTGGGGGATGTGGAACTGCTCTCGACCCACGATCAAATGCTCGGCGGGCCCGAGCGGGCAAAGTTATCTCGGCTGCATTTTCCCCGCCGACCCGGGCTACGCGAGCGCGATTACGCGGGACGCGGCCAAGGTAGGCGACCTCCTGCGCGACGCGGGAGTGATCGGACGCTTCGCGCTCGATTTTGTCGTGACCCGGGCGAACGAGAGCGCGGCCTGGGAGACCTACGCGATCGAAATCAATTTGCGCAAAGGCGGCACGACCCATCCCTTTCTCACCCTGCAATTTCTGACCGGCGGTTCTTACGATGCGGCCAGCGCAACCTTTACCGCCCCTAACGGACGCCAGAAATTTCTGGTCGCGAGCGATCATCTCGACTCGCCGCTTTATCGCGGCTATACGCCGGATGATCTTTTCGATCTCGTCGTCCGCCGCGGGCTTGCATTTTGGTCAAACTCAGCAGACGGGCGTCGTCTTCCATATGCTCAGCGCCCTGGGCAGCACGGGCCGTCTCGGCCTGACCGCGGTCGGCAATTCACTCGAGGAAGCGCGCACGATTTTCGACCGCGCCCGGAGCGTTCTGGACGAGGAGGCTCGTTTCGACGAGTTGTTGCTCCCCTGATTCGTCAGGCGGTTTCGGAAACAACTGGCTCGAGCAGCTCGGGGTCGGCCGGGACTTCGTCGAGCGGCGCGGGCTCGATCGCGACGATGGCGTAACGGCCGGTGTCTTCCTCGGCGTTCAACTCCACGATCTCGCCGAGGCGATGGCCGAGCAATGACTGGCCGATCGCGGTCTGGTAGGAAATGATGGCGCGCTCCGGATCGCCATCCCAGGCGCCGAGAATGGTGTAGGTCTCTTCCCGGCCGTGCTCGTGTCGCGCAAGGTGACGACGGTGCCGATGGAAACCTGGCTGATGTCGGGACTTTCGAAGGCGGTGCCGCGGGCGCGATGGAGGTCGCGTTCCAGCTCGGATTTGCGCCGCATGAGGACGGCCTGCATTTCCTTGGCGGCTTTGAATTCGAAATTTTCGCGCAGATCGCCGTAGGAACGGGCGACGCCCGATCTCCTTGCTGTTCTCGGGGATTTTCTTGTTCACCAGTTCTTCGAGCTCGGCTTTGCGTTTCTGCAGGCTGCTCCAGGAAACGACGAGCGCTTCGCTCTTTTCTTCCGCCTGCTCGCCGCTGATGAGGCTTTGCAGATCGGGATAAAGTTTGATGATCCGCGCCATGAGCGAGCGCTTCGTCAGCTCGTCGAAGACCGGGCTGAGCATGAGGCGGCGCATCGCGTCGCGGGCCAGGCCGAGTTCGGCGCCGGCGAAGATGTCGGGAATGAGCGAGCGATCGGAGAGGAGGAGATCGCGCAGGCGGGTGCTGCGGCTGTTGCTCTCGTTATGCTGGTCGCGTTCGCAGGCGGAGAGAATGGCGCCGAGCAATTCCGGGATTGATCAGCCCCGGCCAGTCCGTCGCGGTTTTTGCAGAGCCAGAAAAGCATCTCGCTGGTCGCGGAATGTTCGCGCAGGCTGCGATCGAGCGCGGTGCGCAGTTCTTCCTCGCTTGCCGGCTCTCGGCGAAGACGTGCGGCATCTGGCCGAACGAGCCGGGCGTTGCTCCCCTGCATGAGTTGGAGGGCGCGCGACGGTCCAGCGCTCGCCGAGCGCGGCGGGGAGGGCGTGGAGGACGCGGCGTTCCTTGGCGGAGGGAAGTTTGGGGAGAATGGCTGCCGAGGCGCGGTTCTTCCTCGACGATCAGGCGCTCGAGGGTGAGATCGGGATGGGAGCGTGCGCAGTTTCGGCTCGCGCTGGAGCAACTCGTCGCGGCCGATGACGAACTCGAAGGCCAGCGCGGGATTGAGCCGCTGATTGCGGCGCGCGGTTTCCTCGATCGCGTCGACGAGCGGCTGCAATTGTTTCTCCGGCTCCTTGAATTCGTCGATGGAGCTTGATGATCTGGTCGAGCGCGGCGGCCTGCTCCTTCGGCTGGCGCGCCTGCTCGAAAAAGGTGAGCAGCTCGTCGGCACGCGAGACCGGCGCGAGCGCGCAGCTCGATCGGGTCGTTCTTTTTCGTCGGGATGAGGAAATGGCCTTCCTTCTTGAGCAGCTTCTTGGTCGCGTCCCACCAGCGTTTGAATTCCGGCTCGCTGAAAACATCGCCTAACAACCAGCTGCTGATCTGCGCCTGGGTCGCTTTCCCGCCCAGGCTCTCGAGAATGTTCCGCATCACGGCGGTGGGATTTTCCTTCAGCTGGATTTTGAGCGCGGGGAGGTCGTTCGCTTTTTGGGCGAGGAAATGTCCCGGCCGGAATCGGGGTGAGATTTTCGGCCGCGTACTGCAGCTGCATCGGGTGCGCCTTCTTTTTCTCGAAGTCGATCAGGATCTGATTGAGGAGAAGATTCCATTCGGCGACCCGGCCGAAGCCCCAGCTTTTGTGCAGGCAGAAGGCGCCGGGCTTGAGTTGTTCGAGCTGTTCAGCGCCGGCCGTCGTCAGCTTCCCGGCGTCGACCAACTTTTGCAGTTCTGCATCCATAAAATGTGAGGCAGGTATGATGCACGACCCGTCGCGCCCGCGCAAACCAGCCTGTCGTTTCCCGATTGCCTCCGCTCCGGTCAGCCGTGGAAACCTAGCGCCTCGTGTCGGTCAGCATCTGGTTTTGGGTCGCATTTCATCTCGGAGTTTTCGCGGCGCTGGCCGTCGATCTCTTCAGCTTCCGCGGGCCGCACACGCATCAGCCTGCCGAGCGCGGTCCGGCGCAGCCTCTCTGGATCGCGCTCTCGCTCGGCTTTAACGCCGTCGTCTGGCGCTGGCAGGGAGCCGACCAGGGGATCGATTTTTTTACCGGCTACCTGATCGAGTACTCGCTCAGCGTCGATAACATCTTCGTTTTCGTCCTCATCTTCGCCTATTTCCGGGTGCCGCCGCAGTACGAGCATCGGGTCCTCATCTGGGGAATCCTCGGCGCGCTCGTGATGCGCGCGCTCATGATCTGGCTCGGGCGTGACGCTCGTCGCGCGCTTCCATTTCGTCCTCTACCTCTTCGGCGCGTTTCTCCTCATCACCGGCCTGCGCATGTTCCTCGGCAAATCCGCAGCAGCTCGATCTGGAGAATAATTTCATCCTCCGGACCGCGCGCCGCCTGCTCCCGGTGACGAACGATTATCACGGCCCGCAATTTATCGCGCTCGTCGACGGCCGGCGCGATGCTCACCCCGCTCGCCCTCGTCCTCATCGTGATCGACGTGATGGATCTGGTCTTTGCGGTCGATTCCATTCCCGCCGTGCTCGCGATCACGCAGGACACCTTCATCATCTACACCTCCAACATCTGCGCCATTCTCGGGCTGCGTTCGCTCTATTTCCTCCTCGCCAATCTCGTCACGCGCTTCATTTATCTGCGCGTTCGGGCTGGCCGTCATCCTCTGTTTTGTCGGCTTGAAAATGATCGTCCGAGCCGCTGGGTGCACATGCCGAACTGGCTCTCGCTCCTCATCATCGTCTCCATCCTGGCGTCACGATCGTGGTTTCGCTCTTCGCGACCAAAGGACCGGCCGCAGCCTCCGCGTCGATAAACAAGTGTTGCAATTGCGGCGCCGAATCGGTTTACTCGCGCCGCTCCGATGAAACGCCTCCTCGTTGCTCTTCTCTTCGCCGGATTTGCCGCCTCCTGCCTGGCCGATATTCAGGATCCGCCCGCGGCCGATTACGGCCCGACGCGGAAACTCGGGCGCGGACTCGCCAACATGATTTTCGGCTGGACGGAGATTCCGGTCACGATCGGCAAAGATCAACAGTGAGGAAGGCAATGCGGCCGCCGCCAGCTATGGCGTGATTCGCGGGACGGGCCGCGCCTTTGCGCGCTTCGGGGTCGGCTTCTACGAAGCGCTGCTCTGGCCGATCCCGGTTTACAAAGGCACCTATCTGCCCGGTCCTGCGGAGCGACATTCCCTGGATTCATCGCGGCTACAGTGAATTCCCGCCCGAGCTGGGGAACGAAACGAAATATCCCTACGTCCGCGACTACTGAGACGATTCGTTAGGCGGAGATCGGCTCTGATGGCCTTCCGCGCGGATGCTCTGGCGGCGCGGATCAGGCCGCTCTTCGAGGAAAACTTTTCCCGCTTCGGCGAGCTGGGCGCGGCCGTCTCGATCTGGCAGGACGGGCGTCCCGTGCTCGAATTGCACGGCGGCTTTCGCGACGCGCAGCGCGAGACTGCCCTGGACCGAGCGAGACGCTCGTTCTCTTCTGGTCGGCGACCAAAGGCCTCGGCAGCGCCTGTCTGCTCCATGTCCTGCAGGAGCAGCAGAATCGCGTTGGAGCGGCGGGTCGCGGAATTCTGGCCGGAGTTTGCGCAGGCCGGGAAAGAGGGAATCACGCTCGCGCAATTGCTCTCGCATCAGGCGGGCCTGGTCGCGCTCGACGAAGCGGTCGAGGTGACCGATTACGCCGCGGTCGTTAGGGCGCTGGAAAAACAGAAACCGCTCTGGCCGCCGGGCACGGCGCACGGCTATCATGCGCGCACTTTCGGTTTTCTGCTCGACGAACTCGTTAGGCGGATCGATTCGCCGCTCGCATCGGCAGACTATTGGCGCGAGGTTTTTGCCGAACCGCTCGGGCTCGACATCTGGATCGGATTGCCGGCCGAGGAAAACGCGCGCGTCGCGACGATCTACGCCGCCAAAGCGACGACGGCCGCGCCGCCGGACGAGTTTCTATCGGGCGCTCGCGCACTCCGGGCACGATCCAGCGCAAAGCCTTCACCTCGCCGCGCGGTTTGCACTCGGTCAGCGCGATGAACACGCCGGAGAATCGCGCGCGCTCCTTCGTCTCTTTCGGCGGGATCGGCAGCGCCGACTTCCCTCGCAAAATTCTACGCGATGCTGGCGAACGGCGGTGCGCTCGACGGCCGCGCGTTTTTTCACGCCGCCACGATCGCGCAAATGACGACCACGCTGACCGCGGGAATCGATCGCGTCTTCGAGATCCCGACGGCTTTTTCCGCCGGCTTCATGAAAGATCCGCCCGGGCTGAGCCGGCGTATCTTCGGTCCCTCGACGCTGGCCTTCGGCCATCCGGGAGCGGGCGGCAGCCACGCCTTTGCCGATCCGGAGAACAAGCTCGCCTTCGCCTACGTCATGAACCAGATGGAGCAACAGGTCTTGCCTAACGAAAAATCGCTTCGCCTGGTCGAGACATTGTACGGGACGCGTGCCTGGAGGGATTCGAACCCCCAACCTTCTGATCCGAAGTCAGAAGCTCTATCCGGTTGAGCTACAGGCACCGGGCAAGAAGACAAAACCCCGGGAAGATCCCTTTCGCCACTGCAAAAACGAAGCGAAGGAGCCTCGGCGCCGAGATAGAGCCGGGATCACCGATCTCGGCTACAGCGCCCCCATCGCGCACCAACCCCGATGCCGTTAGGCCGCGAGAAGATCGACGCCGTCCAGCGCGGCGATGATCTCACACCCCACCAGCAATTTCTCCAAAGCTCCGCGCCCTTCCAGTTCCTCTTCTTGCGCGAGGCGCTCCCAAAAGGAGAGCGATTGCTGCACGCTGCCGTCGGGCGAAACATTGGAAAGCAATTTCATGCTCTCCTCTTTAGCAGCGGATGTGCCACGATCGCCGCCGCCGGGATACTTATCTTGGCAACGATGGGAAATGCTTGCGCTGCGGGAAAAATGGGTGGCCAACGGGACTCGAACCCGCAACAGCCAGAACCACAATCTGGGGCTCTACCATTGAGCTATGGCCACCGTCGCGCAGGACTCTAATTTTTCCCGGCTGATTTGCAAAGGCAAAGGATCGACGGAGCGCGGCCGAGCATTGCAAGCCGGGGAGGGTCGGTTATTATCCGCCGTCTTGGCGATGAACAAAATCGGGCTGCTTCTCCTTCCCGTCTTCGCGTTTTTCGCGCAGCCGCTCCCTGCCTTTGCCCAGGAGGTCGATCCCTCCGAGGTCTTTCTCAAAGCCTACATGACCGCGCAGCAGGCGGAAAAACTCGAGCGCGAGAATCAATTCAAGCCGGCCCTCGCCAAATTCCGTTTTGCCGGCTCGATGCTCGAAGAGTTGAAGAAGAGCCACGGCGACTGGCAGCCGGCGATTGTTGATTATCGCGGCCGCAAAATCGGCGAGGCCATCCTGCGGGTGCAAAGCAAAATCGACACACAAAAGGATCTGGCCGCCGCAACCGAGTCCGAGCGCAGAATCGTCGCTGCCGCCTGACGATTGCGCCCGTCCGAACCGAGTGTCGAACTCGGCGCTCAACCGCGTTCCGCGAAGTCGGCCGACGTCCAGGCCGCGATCCGGGATGCGACCAAGGAACTGCGCGCCCGGGTCGACGCGTTGGAAGCGGAATTGAAGAAGTCGCAGAAAGAAATCTCGACCGCGCAAAAAGAAAAATCCGAAATCTCAGGCAAGCTGCAGGAAACCAACGCCGAGCTCGAAAAGGCGAAGAGCGAACTGGCGAAAACCTCCAAAGCCGAAAAGGAAGTTCGCGACCAGCTCCTCGCCGCCCAGGAATCGCTCCAGGTGATTCAATCGAGCGGCACCGGCGATCAGAAGGCCGCGCTCGCGCTGCAGAGCGAAATCGCGCAACTGAAAAAAGCGCTCGAGGCGGCCGAAGCCGGGCGCAGCGCGGCGGAGAAGGAAAGCACGGACGCAAATCAGAAACTGCTCGACGCCAGGAAACAGGTCGCGAGCGTGACCCAGGAACGCGACACGATGCAGCGCGAGCGGGATGACGCCCTGCGCCATTTGAAGACCGCGGGCGACGCGCAGGCGCGCGTCCAGGTGCTGGTGGCGGAGAACAGCGATCTGCAAAAGAAGCTGGCCGCGGCCGAAAACACCGTGCGCGAAATCAGCGCCGACCGTCCGAAAAAGGCGCAGGAGCTCCAAGACGTGAAACAGCAGCTCGAGAAACTGCGCGACCAGCTCGTGCCAGCCAGAAAGCCGAACCAGGATTCGGAAAAGATGATCGCCGATCTGCGCGCCCAACTCGACGAAGCGAGCGGCGCAGCTCGCGACCGCGAAACTGAGCGGCGCGACCCCCGAAGAGACCGCGCGGCTGGTGAAGGAAAACCAGATGCTGCGCGCGATCGTGGTGCGGGAACGACAGGAAGAAGCGCGGCGCGAACAGGCCAAGAAGTTGATGCTGGCCGAGTTCGACAAACTGAAGATCAAATCCGACGTCCTCGATCAGCAGATCCATTTGCTGGCCGAACCGATCACGAAGTTGAGCGCGGAAGAACTGGCCCTGCTCAAAGCGCCGGTCGTGGCGATTTCCGACACGGTGCCCGGGACGATCAAAGCCAGCCTAACGATGGCGAAACCGCCGCGCCGATCACGATCAGCAATGCGCCCAATCCGGCGGGAACCTCCAACCCCGACGAAAAATCCTCGCTCGATTCCGTCGCAAAGGGCGAAGGCAACACGATCGGCCCGGAGGTCGGCGCGACCTTCAAGCCCGGCGTGCCCGCCGATCTCCTCCCCCTCGCCCGCGAAGCCAAGGCCAGTTTCGACCAGGGCAAATTCAAGCAGGCGGAAAAACAGTATCAGGAAATCCTGACCAAGAGCCCGAACAACCTCTACTCCCTCTCGAACCTGGGCGTGGTCCTCTTCCGCAACGGGAAACTCAAAGCCGCCGAGCTGACCCTGAAGAAAGCGATCGCGATCGCGCCGACGGATGAATTTACCCACACCACCCTCGGGATCGTCTACTACCAGCAGAGCAAATTCGATGACGCGCTTTCCGAGCTGACCAAATCGCTCGCGATCAATCCGAAAAGCGCGACGGCCCACAATTATCTCGGAATCACCGCCAGCCAGAAAGGCTGGCAGGAAGCGGCCGAGAAAGAAATGCTCGAGGCGATCGCCGAAAATCCCGAATACGCCGACGCCCATTTCAATCTCGCCGTCGTCTACTCGACCTCGCAGCCGCCGGCCAAAGAACTGGCTCGGCGCCATTACGAGAGGGCGCTCGCCCTCGGCGCCGAAGCCGACCCGACGCTGGACAAACTTTTGCGCTAAGCGCGCCTGACCTGCGCGGCGTCGTTAGGCCCGATGGACACGGCCACAGAAGAGAAGCGAGGAATCTTCCTCACCGCAGAATGGCGGCACCTTGTCATGCTCAACTACCCGATTGAACCGGACCTTGCTCGACGCGCTGCTGCCGCGCGGCCTCCGAGTTCGACGAATTCGCCGCGATCACCTACGTCAGTCGTGGTTGGTTTCCTCTTTCTCCAAACCCGCGATCGGCGGGATCCCGTTCCCATTGCCATCGCAATTTTGAGGAAGTCAACCTTCGTTTCTATGTTCGGCATCGGGCGCCGGAAGGTTGGCGACGCGGCGTGGTCTTCGTGCGCGAAATCGTCCCGCGTCGGGCCATCGCGACGCTCGCGCGCCTGCTCTACGGCGAACCGTATTCGGCCTTTCCGATGAGCCACGCGATCGAGGACACGGTCGATCAACTGCGTTGCCGCTATGAATGGAGGCGTAATGGACGACGCGAATTCCTGACGGCGGCGGCCCGCGGAGCACCGCAACCGATCAAGCCCGGATCGCTCGAGGAATTCATCACCGAACATTACTGGGGCTACACGGCTCGCGGCGAACGCTGCACGCAGTACCAGGTCGAACATCCGTCCTGGCGAGTCTGGCGTGCGACCGACGCGCAATTCGAGGCGGACGTTGCCAGTCTCTACGGCGCCGCATTTGTTCCGACGCTCTCCGCCCCACCCGCGTCCGCCTTTCTCGCCGAAGGTTCGACGGTGAGCGTGCGGCGCGGCCGTCCGCTCGGTTAACTGCGGGCGCGGCTCAGCAATTCACGCAGGACAAACGGCAGGATGCCGCCGTGGCGGTAATAATCGATCTCGATCGGCGTATCGATCCGCAGCTTCACCGGCACGCTCTCGTTTCGGCCCGTCGGCGCGCTTGATTTCGAGGGTCACCTTCTGCCCGGGCTGGATCGAATCGGAGAGACCGGTCACGACTGAAAATCTCCGAGCCATTCAGGCCTAACGACTGCGCATTGGTTCCTTCGACGAATTGGAGCGGGAGCACGCCCATCCCGACCAGATTGGAACGATGAATGCGCTCGAAGCTCGCTGCCACGACCGCTTTCACGCCTAACAACCGCGTGCCTTTCGCCGCCCAGTCGCGGCTCGAGCCGGTTCCGTACTCGGTGCCCGGCGAGAATGACGAGCGGGGTTTTCGTCTCCGCATATTTCATCGCCGCATCGAAGATCGACATCTGCTCGCCGCCCGGCTGATGGAGCGTGACCCCGCCTTCCATGCCCGGCACCATCAGGTTCTTGATGCGGACGTTGGCGAAAGTGCCGCGGGTCATGACGAGATCGTTGCCGCGCCGGCTCCCGTAGCTGTTGAAATCCTCCGGCCTGATCCCGCGTGAGACGAGGTATTGCCCGGCGGGCGAGTTGGCCTTGATCGCCCCCGCCGGCGAAATGTGATCGGTCGTGACCGAATCGCCAAAAATGCCTAATGGACGCGCGTCGCGAATGTCCTCGATCCGGCCCGGCGTCATCGTGAAACCGGCGAAGAAAGGCGGGTCATGGATGTAGTCGCTCTCCTCATCCCATTGGTAAACTTCGCCGGTGCTGGAGGAGATTTCGTTCCACTTCGGATTCTGATCGGCGAAATCGCGATAAAGTTTGCGGAAAATTTCGGGCCGTGAGCGCAGACTGCATCATGTCGCGGATTTCCCCTAACGACGGCCAGAGATCCTTCAGGAAAACGTCCCGACCGTCCTTGTCCTGCCCGAGCGGATCCTTGGCCAGATCGAGATCGACCCGCCCGGCGAGCGCGAAAGCCACCACGAGCGGTGGCGACATGAGAAAGTTCGCCTTGATGTTTTGGTGGACGCGGGCCTCGAAATTGCGGTTACCGGAAAGGACAGAGGCAGCGACCAGATCGAACTCCGCGATCGCTTTCTCGATCTTCGGATGGAGCGGGCCGGAATTGCCGATGCAGGTCGTGCAACCGTAGCCGACGATGTTGAAGCCGAGTTGGTCGAGGTACTTCTGCAGCCCGGTCTTGTTCAGATAATCGGAAACGACCCGGGAACCCGGGGCGAGCGAGGTCTTGACCGATGGATCGATCGTCAGGCCGCGCTCGACCGCTTTTTTGGCGAGGAGGCCGGCCGCGAGCATCACGCTCGGATTGCTCGTGTTGGTGCAACTGGTGATGGCGGCAATCAGCACGCTGCCGTGGCCGATCAGGCTCTGACCGTGATGGAATACTTCGCCGCTCTCGGCCGTAATCTCGCTCCCCGAGTCGGGCGTGGGTCGGTTCGAAACCATCTCGACCTTGTTGCGTTCGTCCCCCGGCTCAATGCCCTGCTCACGGCGATCGGTCGAAACCATTTCCTCCGTTTCCGGTGCGGACCCATTGAGCTGGACCAGGTGGCGCTGGGCGGGATCATCGCCCGATTTTCCGTAGCCACCCTCTTTCACCGGCTTCGCGAGCAGGGAACGAAAAGCGCTGCCGAGCTCCGGCAGATTGATCCGATCCTGCGGCCGCTTGGGCCCGGCGACGCTCGGTTGCACATCGCCGAGGTCGAGCTCAAGGTCGACGCTGTAATCGATCTCACCCTTGCGCGGCATGCCGAACATTTTTTGCGCGCGAAAATAGGCTTCGAATGCGCTGCACTGTTCATCCGTGCGCCCAGTGGCGCGAAGGTAATTGACTGACTCCGCATCGACCGGGAAGTAGCCCATCGTCGCGCCATACTCGGGTGACATGTTGCCGATCGTGGCGCGATCCGGCAGCGGCAGCGAGGCGGCGCCTTCGCCATAGAATTCGACAAATTTTCCCACGACTTTTTGCGCGCGCAGCATTTGCGTGATGTGAAGCGCAAGATCGGTCGCGGTCACGCCTTCGCGGAGGGTTCCGGTCATGTGCACGCCGACCACCTCCGGGGTGAGGAAATAAACCGGCTGTCCGAGCATGCCGGCTTCGGCCTCGATGCCGCCCACGCCCCAGCCGACCACGCCGAGGCCATTGATCATGGTGGTATGCGAGTCGGTTCCGACAAGCGTGTCGGGATAGTAAACGTCACCGGTATTGAGCACGCCTTTGGCGAGGTATTCGAGATTGACCTGGTGCACGATGCCGATGCCCGGGGGCACGAGGCCGAAAGTTTTAAAAGCTTGCTGGCCCCATTTGAGAAATTCGTAACGCTCCCGATTGCGCTTGAATTCCATGTCCATGTTCAACCGCAAGGCTGCGGCCGAACCGGCAAAGTCGACTTGGACGGAGTGATCGACGACCAGATCGACCGGCACGAGCGGCTCGATGATTTTCGGATCGCCCCCGAGCCGTTGCACGGCGCTGCGCATGGCAGCGAGATCGACCACCAGCGGCACGCCGGTGAAATCCTGAAGCACGATCCGCGCGACGACGAAGGGGATTTCCTCGTTGGCGGGTTTCTGCGCGCTCCAGTTCGCGAGCGCCTCGACATCCTTGCGGCCCACCTTCTTGCCGTCACAATTCCGGAGGACGGATTCGAGAACAATCCGGATGCTGACCGGGAGGCGTGAGATCGGACCGACGCCCTGCTCTTGCAGCGCCGGGAGAGAATAGAGCGAGGCGGTGCGTCCCTGACCGGCGTTGAACTGTCGCAACGTGGAAAAAAAATCTTGGCTCATGCGTTCAGATTAAATTGCGTGGGCGCGGAAGCAATCCGCCTATTTTTCGAGCAGGTAGCCGGCACAGTTGTTTATCCGCACATCTTCGTCGTCGCGAACGACGCTGAGACGTTCAAAGACAAGGCGGAATTGCCGCGGCCCATGCTGAAAATCGACCGTGAGCTTGAGCGGCGAAACGTTCGCGTAGTTTGTGGCGTCGGATTCGAAAAAGGAATTGGGAACCGGCACCTTCTGTGGCGCCGGCGCGCCAGCCGTCGCGCACTTCAAGAGACCTTGATCCAAACCGAGACTGATGTCATCGAGCTGCTCAGGGTGCCACGACTCCTTCCGGCTAATTTCGAATCGCCAGAGCCGGTGAAATCCGTCGATCGGGAAACCGGTCTTCATGTCGCTCTCCACGATCAGATCGGCCTGCTGATCCCTGACCTTAATGTGGAGTGCGCCGATGATCGCAGGCGCGCTCTCCGATTGGCCGAGTCTGGCTGTATCCAGCATGGTCGCGAAGATGGGCCGGACCACGCTGCCACCGTGCATTGCCAGGAGATAAGTGAGCGATGAGCGGAGTTGCTCAAGTTTCTTCTTGGGAATTTGGATCGACCTTTTTGCGGGTTGCGCGTGTCCCTCGGCCCAGAGACCTTCCGCTTTCAAAATGGCGGTGACTCGGTGGAGTTGGCTCATTTTGGAAACGGCGCCAGCGCTCCACGGTCCGAAGGCGACGAGGAGGCAAATCACGGCGAGTGATGATGGAATCCAGCGAATGCCAGCGCGCCGTCGAACGATGTACACGAGCGCCCAGGCAAAGATCCAAAGGCCGGCAACCACTCCAAGATAGCGCTCTTCCGTGACGCCATAGTCGGCGATCCGCACGCGCAGCGATAGCAGCAGCAGGATCGCGAGCGGCGCGAGGGCACTGGGAAAGTTGCGGCCGCCGTGATAGCGCAGCCGCTTCCGACCGCGCCGCAGCAAAGGACGAAAGGGAATCGCGCCAGGGCGTCGAGCATGGCCGTCCGCCAACGGGCGAACGAAAATGCGAGGCGCATCGGTTGCTACTTCAACTCTGCGAGTTTGGCTTTGATTTTGTCGAAATCGGGCAACTCGCGTGCGTCGTCGTGCACTTCCGCGTATTGGATGACGCCGGCGCGATCGATGAGGAAGGCTGAACGCTTGGCCACGCCAGCGAAGCCGAGATTGAGCTGCGGGAGAAAGGAGTCGTAAGCCACGCCGTAGCTCTGCGTCACCTTGTGTTCGTAGTCGCTCAGGAGAGTGACGTTGATTTTTTCCTTCTCCGCCCACGCCTCCTGCGAAAACGGATTGTCACCGCTGATCCCGTAGACTTCGCAATTGAGATCGCCGTACTCGCGCAAGCCGTTGCCGACGCTGCACATCTCGGTCGTGCAAGTGCCGGTGAAGGCCATCGGGAAAAAGAGCAGGAGGGTGTTTTTCTTGCCGAAATTTTCGCTCAGACGAATCGGGCGCGGTCCGTCGGGGGTCTTGGTGGGAAGAGTGAAATCAGGTGCTTTGCTGCCAACTGCAAGGGCCATAAGAGAATCTCCGTTGAAGGTGAGATTCCACTATAGAAACAGGCAAGGCAGGGTCAAAGTGTTTGCCGGTCGGTCTCGTCCAAACCAGATTTTCCGCGCCGCCGTCAGGCGCCGCTGCCCGAATGGCGGGCCTTGCTCGCGGGGGCGGAATTTGCCACCGGAGGAACGGCTTTACCCGCCGGAGCATCGGCGGTGAAAATGACCTTGGCCGGGTTGCCTTTCAGCTTCGGCAATTTCGGGAGCGAATCGGGAATGATCCTGACGAGCGCGCCGATCTGGAGCTGGGCATAAACCTCGGTCACATCTTTCGAGCACATCCGGACGCAGCCGTAGCTGGCGGGTTTCCCGATGATTTTTCCTCCGCCGTGCCGTGGATGTAGATGCAGCGATTGAAGGCGTTGGCGTTCGAGGGTTCGAGGCCGCGCAACCAGATGATGCGCGTGACGATCGGATCGCGGCCGGGCGCGTTGGGCGGGAGAATTTCCCCGGTGAAACGGCGTTTATGGAAGACCGCTCCGGGCGGAGCGTGGTCGCCGATTTTCTCCGCGACCTGGAACCAGCCCAACGGCGTCGCCATGCTACCCCAGCGATCGCCGAGGCCGAACTTGGAGGTGGAAACCGGATAGACGGCGGCGCGCTGGCCGTTCTCGACCACCATCAGCTTCTGATCGCGCACGCTGATGATGACGCGCGGCGGAACAACGGTCTCGGTGCCGGCCAGCAAGATCAGCGCCCGTCGAAATGAACAGGAAGCAGGCGAGGAGGCTGAAACGGAGAAGCATGGGCGTCTTAATTAATGAGCGCATCGCAAAGTGTCACGCAGGAAATGCCACTTCGCGCGCGGTCGCGAAACTGAAGCGCGGCCACCATTGCGCGAGCGAAGAGAGGGCGACGTAAAGAAAATCCGACCTGGAACATGACAAGAGAAATGGAAGGGTAAAATATTGGCCGTGGGTCAAGGCGTACCAAACGAAGTAGCTGAAATAAAGCCGCGAACGCGATCTCGACGATGGGCAGAAGCGACTTGAGCGGCATGTAGCGGCAGGAGCGCCAGGTCTGCGATTTGTGCTCGATCCCATATTTCGGGGTGCGCTTGAATTCCGATTGATGATTGAAGACGGCTTCGAGAACGGCGCGCGCGTTGTTGATCGAAAGGCCGACGCCGAGGGCGATCAAGGCCGGGAGGAGGAGAATCTCCTTCATCCAGGTGCGGGGATGGAGTTCGCGCTGCGCGCAAATGTAGAAGACCGCGACCGAGAGCGAGGCGGTGAGAAAAATCGGCACGTCGAGGAGGAACATGCGCACCCACCCGGACTGCGGTCCGCCGAGCGGACGGATGGAGGAGCACGCAGAGACAGGCGAGCAGGAGATAGGCGAAATTGGAAGTGAGATGCGCGGTCGCCTCGATCTTGATCGGCAAGCGGCAAAGCGGCTGCGCCAGATGCGCGGGAGCAACTTCTTGCAGGTCTGGATCGAACCTTTGGTCCAGCGATGTTGTTGCGATTTGAAGCCGTTCATATCCACGGGCAACTCCGCCGGCGTCACGACATCGGTGAGGAAAACAAACTTCCAGCCTTCGAGCTGCGCGCGATAGCTGAGATCGAGATCCTCGGTCAGCGTGTCATGTTGCCAGCCACCCGATTCCGCAATGCAGGATTTGCGCCAGAGACCGGCGGTGCCGTTGAAATTAAAAAAGCGCCCGCTGCGGCTGCGCGCGACCTGTTCGAGGAGCAGATGGCCATCGAGAAACATCGCCTGCACGCCGGGTGAGGAGCGAGTAGCCGCGGTTGAGATGGCCCCAGCGGGTCTGGATCATGCCGACCTTCGGGATCGGTGAAAAATGGACCGTCGTCTTGAGCAGCTCCGGCTGCGGAACAAAGTCGGCGTCGAGGATGCAGACGAAATCGCCCCGCGCCGTCGCCAGGCCCGTCTCGAGCGCGCCGGCTTTGTAGCCGACGCGATTCGTCCGATGGATCAACTCGACATCGAAGCCGCGCTCCGCCAGCCGTCGGACGCACGAGCGCGTGAGGGCGCGGGTCTCATCGGTGGAATCGTCCAGCACCTGGATCTGCAGACGCTCGCGCGGATAATCGAGTTCGCTGACTGATTTCAGCAGCCGCTCGACGACATAGATTTCGTTGAAGATCGGCAGCTGCACGGTGACGACCGGGAGTTGCGCGAAATGGGCGAGCGGCTGCGGGGGCGCGTTTCCGGTTTTTCAGAAACAGGTAAACGATGAAATACCGGTGCAGTCCGTAGGCGGAGAGGCCGATCAGGACGCTCAGGTAACAGAACGTCCAGATTACATCCACAACGCTTCCTCCCATAACAATGCAAGACGGCTGCCGCCGGTCAAGGCGCACAGAGGCGACATGATGCCGCTTCCGTGTCTTGCGTCAAATCAAATCTCGGCCGCAGCGCAGGCGAAATCGGGCCAGAAAGGGGACGGCCGCCCCGAGCATTGCGGACAAGCCAACTGGGCCGTCGAGGCGAGCGTTGCCCACCTCGCGCCCGAATCAATCGGGAGTGTAGGAGGCATTGATCGTTGCCGCTGGCAGGAGACAAACGCGCTCTGGGGTGCGCAGTCGAAATGGCGCGATCACCAGTTGCTTCACACGCGAAGCAGCCGAAAACTGACGGGGCAGCCCGACTTCAATCGTGCAAGAGCAAGACAAATTCCGCAGCCGGCCTGCCGGCCGCTTCGAACGCCTTCAATGTCGTCATCAGCATCCTGATCGCGGGCTGGGTGCCGTCGGTCCTGATGCTGGTGGTCTCCTACACGATCCTGACCCGCACACTGGAATCGAAAATCCTGCGCGATCGGCAGACTTTTGTGCAACTCATCGCGCACCTCGTCGGCGACGATCTCGGCCGGAGCGGCGCGATCGTCGATTATTACCAAACCTACCCGCAGGTCGCGCAAGTTCTCACGGCCCGCTACCCAGACGTGGCGGGCAAGAACTGGCTTCAGGACACCTATTTTTCCCATCCGCGGATTGACGGGATGTTCATCACGAACGCAGATGGCCGCCTTATCGCTTCGTTGCCGGACGATCCGGCGATGATGTTAAACGATCGAGATTTCGAAAACCTGGCTGGCGGGCGCGCGCAAACGCCCAGAGTTTCTATGTTTCGCCGGTGCATCCGCGCACGCCCGATAACCGCCTCGCGACTGATCTCGTCAGCCCGATCCGGCCGCCCGATGGTTCGACGACTGGCTTTATCGGCGTCTCCGTCCTGGTCGAACGCATCGGACGTCGCTTGTCGACGATCGACTTCGCCGACCAGGATCGGTGCCAGATCGTCGACCAGAATGGCGTCGCGCTCTTCAGTCATGATTTCAAAGCGAATCCAGCTCCGGCAACCCTCGCGGCCACGACGCTGCTCCAGCGACATTCGAGGAGACAAGACCGGACATCAGCGAACGCCAGGACATTCTCTATTCATTCGCCCCGGTCGAGTCCACCGGCTGGACGACGGTGATCGAGCAGCCGCGCGCAGTGGCCTACAGGCCCGTGCGCGATCTGCTGCAGAGAATGACTGTCCTCGGCGGTCTGGCTGATCGTCGTCACGGCGATCATCGCATGGTTGGCCGGAAAATTTTACCGGCGCCAAAATGAAGCGGCCGCCCGCATCGAGCGCGAAGTCATTTTCAACGACAAGATCCTGGCCAACATGCCGAGCGGCATCGCCCTGGTCGATCCCCAGACGCGGCAGTTCCTGCAGGCGAACGAAGCCTTCGGTCAGATGGCGCGGCGATTCGGAAATCTGCCGCCGGAAAAGGAAATAAGAGAAGCGTCCTTTCATGAGGTCGGCATCGCGCCGCCTGAAGCCATCGAGAAAGTGCTCGCATTCGGGACTCCGTTTCAACTTGTCGAGCAGCCGCTGGTCGATCATGCCGGTTTCACCAATTTCGTGAATGTGAATTTACTGCGCCTGCAGGATTCCAAGCAGACCGTGCAAGGCGTGCTTTTTCTGGTCGAAGACAAGACACGCGACGTGCGGTTGCGGCAGGAATTGATCGCGGCGAATGCGGCCAAGGACCAGTTCCTTGCCCTCCTTTCGCACGAGCTGCGCAACCCGCTTTCCCCGGTCATCGCCATGGTGGCTGAACTCGAGGCGCGTGCTCCGGATAATCCCGACCTGCGGCAGCCTCTGGCCGTCATCCGGCGCAACGTCGAACTGGAAGCGCGCTTGATCGATGACCTGCTCGATGTGACCCGGATCGCGAAGGGCAAGCTACAGCTCAGCTTTGAAATCACTTCGGTCCACGAAACGCTGGAGCGCGCGTACGAAATTTGTCGCGAAGACATCTTAAACAAGCATCTGCGCTTTGAGTTCCGACTCCGCGCCGAACACAAGTTCGTAAACGGCGATCCGGCCCGGCTCCAGCAGGTCTTTTGGAATCTGATCAAGAACGGTGTGAAATTCACGCCGGCGGGCGGCACCATCGTCGTCGAAACCTCCAATCCGAGCGAGGATCGCATTGCGATCCGGACAATCGATTCCGGCATCGGGATCGACCAGGAAAAGATCGAGAAAGTTTTCAACGCCTTCGAGCAAGGGCAAAGCTCCATCACCCGGAAATTTGGAGGCCTCGGGCTCGGTCTGGCAATTTCAAAGGCGATGGTGGGCGCACACGGCGGCACGATTTCCGTAGAGAGCGGCGGCCCGGGGCAAGGCGCGGTTTTCAGCGTCCTTCTCAACACCGTGCCGAGCCCGGAGGAGGCCAAGTCACCCGGAGGAGACGCTCCGCCTAATGACGGCGTGGACGGCGGGACAAGCCCCGGACCCGCAAAGGCCATCTCCTTGTCGTGGATGACCATCAGGACACCTGCATCGGGATGAAGATGCTGCTCGAGCGCCGCGGCTACCAGATCACGCTTGCCCACAGCGCCGATCAAGCGATTCAGAAAGCGCGGCTTGAGAAGTTCGATCTGCTCATCAGCGACATCGGACTGCCTGACCGCAGCGGCTACGAATTGATGAAAGAATTGCGCGCGACCAATTCGCTGCGCGGAATCGCGCTCAGCGGCTTCGGCATGGAAAACGATATCAACAAAGCCCGCGCCGCTGGTTTTTCCGAGCACCTAACGAAACCGATAAACGTCGACCGGTTGGACGAAGCGATTCGCAGTCTTCTCTTCGAATAGCGGTTCGCCTCCGCGAAGCGAGCGCGGATTGCTTACCCTTTCGGGAGGCGGGCGTCCACCAGTCCGCAGATTACGTGGAGGAGGAATTTGTGTGCCTCCTGAATGCGTGCCGTGGACTCGCTCCGCACCAGCAGCTCAATTTCTGCCCGGCCTTTGGCTTTGCCTCCGTCCCGGCCCAGCAAGGCGATGGTCGTTAGGCCGCGCTCTTTTCCTTCGTCCAAGGCACGGAGAATATTCGGCGAATTACCACTGGTTGTTAGCGCCACCAAAACATCGCCACATTGCCCCAGCCCGGCCACCTGGCGCGCAAACACTTCGTCGTAGCCGTAATCGTTACCAATGGCGCTCATCAAGCTGCCGCCCTGGGCCAGATTGAGCGCCGGATATGGCCGCCGGTCAGTGACAAAGCGACAGCCGAATTCAGCCGAAAAATCCGCCCCATCCGCTGCGCTGCCACCGTTCCCGCAGACAAGCAATTTTTTCCCGGCGCACAGACATTCCACCATCGTGTCGGCGGCATGCCCGACCGGCGCCGCAAGGTCCTGCAACGACTCAAAGACGGCGCACGCCGCGCGAATCGACTCCTGCAAATGATCGGAAATGTCGGCCATGTTCTTGTCCCCAGATTGCTCCAAGCAGCTTCTCTGCCCGATACAACTTCAGGGCACGCCTTGCAACCGGCAAGCCGGACCGCACTTAGAATGGACCGGGAGGCAGGGGCATTACAAGATTATCAGATTTGTCTTGAAATCTGAATGGTTTTGCGTCCAAAATGTCAACATGCCGCGGCGCGAATTTTTTTTGTCTCGGCTCCACGGAGGGCGTGCTTCGTGCTGTGCCTTGCGCATCAATAGCGCCTTAGAGCCGATTGAAGAAAGAATTTCCTATACAGAAATTCAAAAACTTCATAAGCTCTAACAGAAACCAGCAATCCAAGTTTTTGTCCCATGAGCGAACTATTCGTCACAACTACGGATGCACCCAGTGCAACGCGGTCAAAAGCACCCGTGACGCTTTCGGTAATCTTTCCGGCCTTCAACGAAGAAGCCAACATTCGGCATACAGTGGAATCAGCCCGGCTCGTCCTGCCGAAACTGGCGCAAACTTGGGAGATCATCCTGGTAAACGACGGCAGCCGGGACGCGACCACGCCAATTTGCGACGAACTGGCCGAGCAGTATGAGGAAGTGCGCGCGATCCACCACGTCGAAAATCGCGGTTACGGGGCCGCCCTGAAAAGCGGAATTCTCGCGGCCCGCCACGATTATATTTTTTTCACCGACTCGGATGGCCAGTTCGACTTGCAGGAACTTGAGAACCTGATCGAATGGGCCAGCCACTACGAGATCGTGACGGGTTATCGAGCCAACCGGCAGGATCCGCCCCATCGCCTGATCAACGCCTGGGGTTGGAAAATCCTGGTGCGGATGGTTCTGGGCGTGAAGGTGCGAGACATCGATTGTGCGTTTAAGATTTTTCAACGCTCCGTTTTCGATCGAGTGCAAATCCGTTCCGTCGGCGCGATGGTGAATACTGAGATTCTGGCCCAGGCGATGAGTTTCGGGATGAGGATTCATGAGGTGAAAGTCAGCCACTATCCGCGCCGCTATGGCAAGCCATCCGGGGCCAATCTGCACGTGATTGTGAAAGCGTTTCGAGAGCTTTTCCGGCTTTGGAGTCAGCTCCGAAATGTCACTCGCGAACAGGACGGCCTGTTTCGCACGGAGGGAGCTTTGACAGAGAATGCTTCACTCAGACAGCGCACCGCCTTATGACTCAGTGACGAGTGGAGCCGCTGCCTTGGGATGTCGGTTAAACGCCGAGTCAGCCGGACAATCGCGATCCAGCGAGCGCTGTTTCGCTGATTGAGGATCCTCAAGCCGCGCAGCCTTATTCCCGCTGGTTAGGCTGGAGGCGAAGGACGCGCGGTGTGCTCACCGGGCTGCTGCCAGGCAAGGCCGACTTCCCGGATTCGAAGGCTTCAACCCCATCCGAGATGGCGATGCCAGAGCAGACAAGCGCGGCAAAGGGCAATACAATGATCCAAAGCAGCGAACTCGCTAATACAAGCAAAGGCTCAATGAACATTGCTTTCATCGGATTTTTCCAGTCGCACCGCAGTCAGGCCGTCGTCCGACTTTCGCGTCGCGCGCGGCACCCCTATGTTATGGTTGGGAAAAGCAGCTTATGTGCCGCCCGGCGAGGAGGTTTGGGGTCCCCCGCCTTCAGTCTTGGTCTGGCGCTGAGTGGCGCAACACCTGCTAATTTCAGCCTTCTTCAGTCGCCATGCTAAAAAAGCTTTTTTCCCGGGAATCCACCCGCGTAGCCGCGGCCGCGCCGTCACCTGCGTCTTCCAACGGATCGCGCAGGCGCGTCATGGTGATCGGGCTCGATTGCGCCGCGCCCGAGCTGGTCTTCGATCGCTGGCTCGACGATCTGCCCAACATCAAAATGCTCCTCGAAAATGGGCTGCACGGCGAACTGCGCTCCTGCGATCCACCCATCACGGTTCCGGCCTGGTCGGTCATGATGTCTTCCAAAAGTCCAGGGCGCTTGGGAGTTTACGGATTTCGCAATCGCGCGGATCATTCCTACGACCGGTATTCGATCGCCAACTCTCTGGCGATCAAAGAAGACCGGCTTTGGGAAATCCTCTCCGCCCAGGGTAAGCGATCCATAGTCATTGGAGTACCCGGGACTTACCCGCCCAAACCTCTCAATGGCTCCATGGTCACCGATTTTCTGACTCCCGACATTTCGTGCGAATACACGCATCCGCCGGAGTTGAAACAAGAGATCGAGCGCGTGGTGGGAGAATACATTTTGGATGTGCGCGATTTCCGCTCCGGCAACAAAGAAAAGATTCTCGCCGATATTTACGAGATGACGAGGAAGCGATTTCAACTCGCCCGACATCTCCTCGCGCAAGATGATTGGGACTATTTCATCATGGTGGAGATGGGTACCGATCGCATCCACCACGCCCTCTGGGATAACATGGATCCGGCGCACCGCTTCTACGAGAAAGGGAACAAATTCGAAAATGCGATTCACGACTATTACAAGGAGGTCGATCGCGAGATCGGCGAGCTGCTAAAGTTTGCCGATGAAGGAACCGATGTGCTGGTCGTTTCCGATCACGGCGCGAAACGCATGGACGGCGGCATTTGTGTCAACGAATGGCTAATGGCGAATGGCTATCTTGCCTTGCAGGAGCAGCCCAAGGCTGCGGTTCCTCTTTCCAAGGTGAAGATTGATTGGCCGCGGACCAAAGCATGGGGGGACGGCGGCTACTACGCCCGTGTTTTTCTCAATGTCGCTGGCCGCGAACCCGAGGGGACAATCGCGCCGGAGGACTACGAGAAGGTGCGCGACGAGCTGATCACCGGGCTAAAATCCATCCCTGACGAGAACGGACGTGACATCGGGACGCAGGTTTACCGTCCGGAGGAACTTTACAAGGAGGTCCGAGGCGTTTCGCCGGACCTGATCGTTTATTTCGGGGGTCTCTACTGGCGATCAGTCGGCACGATTGGCGGGGGAAAGTTGCACACTTTTGAAAATGACACCGGCCCAGATGGAGCCAATCATGCACAGAATGGCATGATCTTGTGGCGGCCCGCTGGCGGGGTCGCCAGCGCGCACCGGATTGAAGGCGCGAAAATAACGGACGTTGCGCCCACGATCCTGTCGATTCTCGGTCTGCCAATTCCCAAAGACATGGAGGGTCAAGCACTTTATGGATAAAACTCTCGCTTTCAGTCCCGCTGCCGTGACGGTGCAACCGCAAAATTTCCTCAGTCAAATAAAAATGGTGCGCGCCCGCACACCCCTGCGTTTGAGCTTTGGCGGAGGCGGGACCGATGTAACACCGTACGCCGAAACGCGCGGCGGTTGCGTCCTCAACGCCACCATCTCGCGCTACGTTTACGGGACCCTGGTTCCGAAGTCGGAGCGCTCGATTGGCTTTCGTTCCTTCGATTACGGCACGGTGGTTTACTGGACGGAGGAGGAAGATTTCCGCTTTGACGGTCAAATGGATCTGGTCAAGGGGGTGTTAAAGCGGTTCGAGCTCGACAAGTTTCGGACCGATGGCTTCGATCTATTCGTCCATGCCGACGCCCCGCCGGGCTCCGGGCTGGGCAGCTCTTCCACCTTCACCGTCGGCCTCATCGGTTTATTTCGGGAGTTACTCGGACTTCCCATTACGCCCGCTGGCATCGCCAAATTAGCCTTCGACATTGAGCGCAACGATGTGGGGATTAAGGGCGGCCGACAGGATCAGTACGCGGCTGCCTTTGGCGGCTTTAATTTTATGGAGTTCCAGGGCCAGGAGGTGGTTGTCACGCCTCTGCGCCTGAGTGAGTTCGTCATAAACGAACTGGAGTATAATCTGCTTCTTTGCTTCACCGGCAGCCGCGAATCGCAACCCATCATCGAAGGCCAGATGGAAAGCGTGATACACGAAGACACCGATATCCTGGCCGCGATGGACGAGGTCAGAACCATCGCCTACGAAATGAAGAAGGCGTTACTGAAGGGAGACCTGGATGAGTTCGGCGATATGTTGCACGAAGGCTGGTTGCAGAAAAAGAAGACGGCCAAGGGGATCTCGACGCCTTACATCGACGAGCTCTATGCCGAGGCACGCAAGGCCGGCGCCATTGGCGGCAAAATCACTGGAGCCGGCGGAGGTGGACACATGTTGCTCTACTGTCCCTTCAACAAGCGTCATATCGTACGGGAACGGATGACCGAGATGGGCGCGCGAATCATCGATTTCCGGTTTGACGCAACCGGTATGCAGACGTGGCGCGTCTACAAATGACCATCCTGCGTCCGACTCCCGCTTGAAGCTTTACGAAAACCCACACCAAACCTAACTTTCTCAAGACATGGAGAGCATTCTACAGATGGGAGCGTCTCAGCGGTCATATCGAAAAGGATTCGGCCAAGGGCCAGGAACGCCTCCAACCCCGCTGAAGACGCAATAAACAAAATGGGCGAATTCAAACTAATGTGCCAGATGATTCGGGCCGACATAAGTCGTAAAATGCACGGCTACGGGGTTCGACCAAAGGATCAAACATTTTTCCGGAAAAAGGTTACGCCGCTTTTGGAATTTGGGACAGTGGCAATCGTCATACACAGGTTCGGTCGCTGGGCATATACGATTAAGATTCCCGTCATTCGACAGCTGATGATCTTTCTCTACCTCGTCATCAATACGGTCTGCCTCGCCATTACGGGAATTCACGTTCAGGCGGAAAGTGATGTCGGTCCCGGATTTGTTATTCATAACTCTTGCGGAATCTTTATCCTGGCAAAGAAAATCGGACACAGTTGCACCGTAAACCAAGGGGTTAGTGTTGCCAGTATTCGCGGCACGGGCTGGCCCACCTTAGGAAACAACGTATATCTTGGGGCTGGTTGCAAGGTAATGGGCGGCGTGGTTGTAGGTGACAATGTTGTGGTTAGCGCAAACTCGCTCGTGATTGCTGATGTGCCGAGCGGTTGCACTGTGCTGGGTGTTCCTGCACGGATAATCTCGAGAGAATCGGTTAGTCCCTATCTCAAGTCTCCGGTAATTAAGACTGCACCCGAGACGCCGGCAAAGGTTGCGCAATGACAGCCGCGGCCGCCACCCCGCGGAGTCGGTCAAACCGATATTCGATCGCGATGGTAGCCGCCTGTCCCGTCCCCGCCAATTATGGTTCGGCCAGTATCCGTGAGATGTCCGACACGCCTGCCCAGATGTCGTGCCCAGAGCCGAGTGTCCCGGGCTCCCGGTGAAGCTTTTGAACTATATGCTCACTGGTCAACCCGTTGTCTCTTTCGCCGCCGCGGCCAAAAGTGTCCGCTACCTGCACGACGCGTTCATCGTCCCGAATCACGATTTCGAAGCCCTTGGTCGCGAAATTGTAACCATCTTGAAAGACCACGCGCTGGCCGCCGAATTGGGCGCTAATGCTCGGACCACCGTTTTGGCCAATTTCGATCGGCGCCAGGTTTGCCGGAAGATCGAGCACATTTATGATCAGCTCGTCGGCTTATCGCCGGCCTCAGTCTCCGCTCTCAACGAGCCGTCCGCATCCGCTGCGGCCGAGCATTAATTCTTTCGTCTCCGTGGTTTCGCACTACTCAAGCGGGTTTTTTCCGCGGATTGCCTCGCTCCTGGGCAAGATATTGCTCACTATTCGTTCGGCAGGGGGATATTGTTGCGTTGATTTGGTCTCGACATTTCGCCATCCGCCACCTATGAAGTCCTCTCACCTGTAGTCCCATATCGGCACTCGCTTTGACATTATGGAAACAAAAACTAAATCGCTGAATGAACCGTCGCGGTCGGGAATCGGCAACTCCCCCTCTCCTAGAGCCCCCGCACCACAAATGAAGCGCTCGCACTGGATCATCTTCTTCGTCATCTGTTTCATCCTCGGGTTACTGGTCTTCGTAACGATTATTCATGTTATCAATACCACTCCATCCAAGGCGCGCATGGTTCACAGTCCAACACCGGTCGAGACGGTCCCGGTGCGACGTCAGAATCTCGACGAGGTGATCGGCGGGAGCGGATCAATTGAGCAGGCGCAAACCGTCCAGTTGGCCAGCCAGATCACGGCTCAGGTGCTCGAGGTGCCGGTCAAGATTGGTGACGTCGTGAAAAAGGGCGCCCTTCTCTGCCGTTGGGACGATCGCCTGATTCAAGCCACGTTGGAGGCCAATCGCGAATACGTCGACGCCAGCGCCATCAAGATCAAGGACGAGACCAGGCAAGTTGAACGCTACAAAGCCTTGCAACAAAAGAACATGGGAACCCCGCTGGAGTTGGAGAAAAGCGAGATGGATCTGGCTGACGCGAAGGAGGCGTTAGCCAAAGCGACCTTGTCTCTGCGCCAGGCGGAACTCGACATGGAGCATGTGAAAATGACTGCTCCCCTGGATGGCATCGTCCTGGAGCGCCTCGTCAACCCCGGGGAAACTACTCATCGCGACCAGGTGGTGATGAAAATCGGATCACTCAACAACGTCCTGCTTGCCGCCAAGATTGGCGAAGATAAAATGCACTCGGTGCAGTTGGATCTCCGAGCCGAAGCCAGTTTCCCGGCCTTCCCAGGCGAACGCTTTGAAGGCAAGGTGGTGAAGATCGATCCGAACATCGACCCAGCCACACGGACATTTACAGCTTATGTGGAAATAATTAACCAGGATTTCCGATTAAAGCCCGGTCTCTCCGGCTTTGCCCGAATCCGCCGGTCCGCCAAGAATGTTCTTGCGGTACCGAGCATAGCAATCATGAACCCTTCAGGGGAGAGTGCTTCAGTGTTTGTCGTCGATAGCAATAACCAAGCGGTCCTGACGAAGATCCGCCCCGGGATCGTCGTCGATGCCATGACCGAAGTCCGCGACGGATTAAAAGAGGGACAAAGGGTTGTGAGCGTTGGCCAGCTCTATCTGAAGAACAATGACAAAGTGCGCACAACCACGAAATCGCTTGATAAATAGCGCCACAGCCAGCTTCGCCGCCCTGCTCGTCATCGCTCCGTTGGCGTTTGGGGGTCAGGAACAGGTGGAGGTTCCCTCGCACCCGCTCACTCTGAACGACTGCATTGCACTCGCGCTAAACGAAAGTCCACTCCTGGATGCGAGCCGCCTCGATGTCGCTTCTGCGACAGAAGAAGCGCGCGCCGCTCGCGGTCAAGTGCTGCCTCTGATCAGCGCCACCGGATCCGCTCTGCTTTTCTCGGGAAGCCCCACAAGCAAATTCGCCATTGTCAACACTGGCTCATCGATCGCCATCGGAGGCAACTCCAGCCGCACTGTGAGCGGCGCGGGAGTGGAAATCTATTCCGCGCAGCTTTCTTATCCGCTTTTCCGGGACGGCAGCATCCTCGGCTTGAATACAGGTCCCGCCGAAGCGAGCAAGCTGGCCCGGAAAAGGAATTTGGCCTGGACCAGCCGGATGCGCCGCGAAGATGTCATTGCGCGCATCACCGACGCGTTCATTACGACCGTCTCGGCCGAGAACCGGGCTGGATATGCGGAAAGACGCGTCCAGTTGTTGAACCAGCAGGTCGACATCACCCAGGAACAGCAAAAACAAGGTCTGATGCTGCCGATCGATCTCAAACTGGCGCGAAGCCAACTCAGCGGCGCCCAAACTCTGGCCAAGATCCTCCGGCAACAGGCCGTGGCCGGTCGGATCGAGATGGCTCGGGCCTTGGGGTTCGAGTCGCCAGACGAGCTCCATCTTTCAAACTCTCTGCCGGAGCCACCAGAGCCGCCCAGCGCCGACAAAATACTCAGCCCTGCGGCTCTGGCCGAGCACCCGTCGCTTGAAATCCAAAAAGCAGTCATCGACCAGGCCAGGCAGGATTACCGGTTGGAGCGGTTTCGCCTGTATCCATCGGTGACTCTGCAGGGATCAGCGGTTCATATCGACGATTTCGGTTCCTCTGGAGCGGAGGTCTACAGCGGCGCCGTCGCGGTCGACGTTCCGATCTTCGATTTTGGCGCGCAGATGTCGACGACCCGAGCCAAGCTGGCCAAGTATCAAGCGGAACGCGCCCGGCTCTCGTCGGTCGCCGATGATGTTACTTTTGAAATCGTTAACATTTATCAAGCCATTTACGTCCTGAGCCAAAATATTCTCTCACTCCAGCAAGAAGTCGCGAAAGCCGATCGGGACTTGCAGGTCATCGGATCGCAGCAGCAGGCCGGGATATCGCCGCCGTTGACCGCGATTGAAAAGGAACTGCACCTCATCGCGCGACGGGATGATCTGGATGGCCTTGAAGTTCGACGCCTCATGCTCTACGCAGCCCTGCAAAAAGCGGCCGGTGGCTCGTGGAAGTGGATTCAATGAAGCAATCGCAGCGGATCGTAAAGAACGCTGTCCTTGGAATCGCCGCCTCCGTTATCGGCGGCGCGGTCTATCTTGCGACTGTCCTGATCATCGCTCGTCAGGTCAGCGTGATTGAATTCGGCAAATACTCCTTCGTTCTTGCTTTCGCAATGTTCTTCCAGCTCGTGGCCGACGCCGGGCTGCCCCGAATGATGATTCGCGAGATTGCGAGGAATCCGGAAAACGTTGCCCATATGGTGGGCGCCTCCGCCGCTTTGATCTGGTTGGTCTCAGGGGGCATCTGCCTGGTCGTGGCTGCGATTGTCCCATTCCTTCACTACGGAACGGATGTGAAAATCGCAGCGCTTATCATGAGCTTTGCCACGCTCGCGACCTTTCATGGCGCCGGTTACAGCGCGGTTTTGCGAGCCTTCGAAGATAATGAATTGAACTATATCGGCTTTATCCTGCAGAAGGTTCTGCTGCTTGTCTTCATTCTCGTCGTCATTCGCCTGCAGATGGGATTGGTTGGGTTCGTGATCGCACACCTGGTTGCGAATGTCCTCCTCTGGAACTTTTACCATATCGTCGTCTCCAAGTTTTATGCGCGAAGCAAACTGCAGGTCGATCTTCCTTTGTGGAAAGCCCTTCTTCTCTCCGCCTTGCCCATGGGTGGCGGAGTCATGCTGCGCCAGCTCGCGTTGCAGCTCGACATTCTTATTCTGACCTGGATGACCAACATGACCACCGTCGGTCTGTTTAGCGGTCCTTACCGACTGAGCATGGCTCTCCGGACGATTCCACAGACTCTTTCCCTGCCCCTTTACCCGCTTTACTCGCGCACCGCCCACCTCTCGCCGAACCGCTTCGGTGACGTCTACCGCCAGAGTCTCAAGTTCTTTAGCCTGGTTAGCATTCCGTTCGCAGCATTCTTCGTCGCCTGGGCCCAGCCGATTCTCCTCCTCGCTTTGGGAAAGAAATTCCTGCCTGCTCTACCCGCGATGCAGCTGCTCGGCCTCGGTCTGTTCCCCTTTTTCATCTCCACTTTGTTCCAATACCTTTTCGCAGCTCTCGATCAGCAGAAGAAGTTTCTCTTCAGCACCATCATCGGATCGACTTTGCGGATTGCGCTCCTCGTCGCTCTTATCCCCAAGTTTGGTTTCATAGGTCCTTCCATCGCCTTTGTCTGTGGTGAGACCGTGGTCGTCGGGATCTGGATATATCAAATCTCGACGCTCGGTTACCCCGCCAACCTCATCAATCTGATGTGGCGCCCTCTGGTCGCGGGCGCGGTCATGGCATTAGTGCTCTATGCCGTTCGCGAGTCGTCCGTCATCTTGCAAATCGAGGGCGCGATTCTCTCTCTCCTGCTTTACGTCTTCGGTTTGTTTTTACTTAGAACCTTCTCCAGCAAAGAAATTCAGCAGGCGCGCGAAGGAATCGCTTTCGTCTCGCCCTTTGTGGCGTCTTGGGCGAAGAAACTTAGGGGCGATTCGTGAAAATACCAAAGCGCTTGGCACCATGGCTGGAGCGCCTGACGTCGGGGGCGGAGAGCGGTGCGGGAATTTTGACTGACTATTGGCTTCTTATCGGCGGCAGCGCACTCGTTCTCGGCTCGGTCATACTCAAATGGGTTCAGTTTCCGTTCAGTCATAATCTCTCCGGCCTCAAGCTGTCGCTCTTAACGGACCCGGGCATCAGAGCACACATTTCGCCGTTTTCCGTCGGAGCCTTGGCACTGTTGGTTCTTATTGCAGGCTTAACTTTTGCCCGGAGGAACGCTCTTTTTCTCAGTCTGGCGGCGGCTATTCTGATCATGCTATGGGCGATGACGCCCGCACAGATTGCGTTTCGCCAACCATCGGTGTTGCGGCGCTTGACCGACGAGCTGCAGGCGGTTCCAATGCTTAACGTTTTCAGCAAAGATTATTTGCTCCAGAACTACGGCTCACCGGAACTCGTGCCAAAACGGCCTGTTCTCTACAGCGCCTGGGGCCGATTTACCGCGGCCTGGTCGTTTCTGCGCTTAGGTTGGTACTGCTTTGGGTTGGGAGCGTTCCTGATCCTCGCCTATGCTATCGGTCGATTACCGAGCGCGAAACTGTCCACAGCAGTGGGTCTGCTCTGTCTTCCCATCGGCGCGTTGGCGGTTATTCTGGCTCCGTCGGTCATCGGTCAGCATTACTACAGCAAAGGTCTTTTAGCCAAGACCCTGGGGCATGATCAGGAAGCAATTGCTGATTTTCGCAAAGCAATGCGCTGGGACGCTTGGCATGCGCATGATGTCGATCTCTACGCTACGATCGGTCAACTGCAGGAACGTGCCGGCATTGATTCAGATTCGCCCGAGCGCCATGTCCGACGAGCGATTGAATTTCGCAACGGGAGTGAATACGAACCGGCCATTTTTGAGTTCGGCCGGGTTGACGAGGCGGGCGGCGCGATTTCCGAGACAGCCAGGCAAGAGGCAGCCGCGACCAGGATCCGGCTGGGTCTCGCGTTGTACCACGCCGGCGGCATCGGCGGCGCCGTGCTCAACTGGAAACTCGCGCTGGCTGAAGATCCTTCGCAAATTTACGCGTTGCCTTATCTCGCCCGGGGTCACTACGACCTCGGTCAGTATCAAGCTGGCATTGATTCCATCAATCGGCTGATCCCGCTGATTCGCGGTCATAATTTCGCACTGGCAAACGCCTACTCCACGGCGGGGGATTGTTATGCGAAGTTGGGCAATGATGCGGAGTCCCGCCGTTTTTATACTCTCTCTCTCATCGCCGATCCGATTTTGAACTATTGGGCTCTTACGGGACTTGCCGGGGAGTAGGTATGAAAGATCGCTCCGCGTCGCCGCAAATCTCAAGACTCCAGGCTCTAAGATGGTCCTGGGCTTTAGTCGTCGCCTGCGGCCTCCTGTTCGGCTATTATGCCCTGCGCACCTACGTAACGCCGAGGCACCGGCAGTACCAGCTCGATTTCGGCCAGGCACAGTGGATCGAACCGGCTGAGGCATTCGCCCCCGTCGCCTACTTTCGCAAGGAAGTCTACCTGAGCGCGCTTCCGGAACAAGCCTGGCTGCAGATTGCCGCCTCGGATAATTTTGAGCTCATCGTCAACGGACATACGCTCGGTATCCTCGCCTCGGTGAAGACTTTCGAGACCGGCATTTACGACCTCAAAAAGGCACTCAAGCAAGGAACGAACGTCATCGCCGTGTCTGTCTCAAGAACTTCCTACCCTGGGCCAGCGCAGTTGCGCATTTGTGGCCAGATCAACGAGCCCAATGGTAGTGTCACTCGCATCTTGTCGGATGAGACGTGGCGCGTGAGCAACAAGACCGGCATCATCGGCGGAACCGAAAGCTGGACATCATCGCATGTTGAGGACGAGCTTTGGCCGGCCGCCCGCCGCTCCACGCTCAACGGCAGGCGTGTGCCGCTTCGCTGGGTCGATACGAACCCGCGCCTCTTGCAGCTTCCCAGCATTGGATACTGGATCATGGCGGACAACGCGTCACAGGAGGCGATTTTCTCAACCGTATTTGAGGCCGAGACAGGCAAACAGGAAACGTGGATTCAAATCGCAAGCTCTGGCGATCTGGATCTTGCGGTCAACGGGCACGTCGTCGTCGCGGCGAGTTCCGTTGCCAGTGTCGGTAAGAAACTGCCTCACCTGCCAGCAGCGGCGGCCACTCCCTCACGCACCAATCGCTTCGGTCTACGCGATGGAGTAGCCTCGGATTCGCCAAAGGCAAGCGAATCTCCTTTCGAATCCAACGCTCTCGCCGCTTATGATATCAGCTACTGGGTTGAGAAAGGAAGGAACGTTGTTGTTGCAGCTGTGCGCAGCGATCACGTCCCGGCGAGCCTGTTCGCCAGCGGCTTTCTGGTCAAAAGCAATGGCGAGGTTTCCAGATTCGCGACAAATTCAAAATGGCAGCTTGGCGACCGGCCAGGCGAGGCGCAAGCTGGATCGGCGCCGCGGGTGGTCGAGATCGGTAAGGACGGGATGGCTCCCTGGGGTTACCTCTCCCAGGAACTTGCGAGACCGCTTGACCGCGCAGGGTTCGCCACGTTGCTCAGATCATGGGCCATTGTACTGATTGGTCTCTGCTCGATCATTGGCGTATGGCTGATCGTCGCTGCTCTTCTTTCTGGAATGCGCAGCGAGCCGTTGGCCCGCTCCATGTCTCGTGACGCTCTCTTCCATGGGCCGGTCGTGCTCCTCCTGCTCCTTGCGCTGCTTCCCAACTACGATCCGCGGTTCCCGGACGAGTGGTCGTTCCGACCGATGTTCCTCAGTGGCGCACTTGCTACGCTTTTTCTGTTTCGCTTGTTTCATTTTTTTGCCGGCTCCCGGACGCCGGCGCTAGTGATCAGCGGGAGGTTCAATCGCGTGAGAATGAGCGTGTTTTGGAAGGAGCTCAAAGTTCGCTTGCAGCAACTCATCTCTACGGACTTGCACCTGCCCGAGCTTTTCGAAGTTCGCTTCCAGGAATTGCTGCCGTACATGCTGCTCATCATGATCATGTCGCTGGGTCTGGGGCTGCGCTATTACAACCTCGGCTACATGTCATTTGATCACGACGAAATGGGCCTGGTATCCAAATCAAAAGGGATTTTTACCCTTGGTTTCCCGTACACGCCATTCGCCGGGGAGGTCCGCTGGCTCACCACTTATGAAGCGGTCCCATACCCTCTCGCCGCTTTTGCTTTTCTCTTCGGCTATTCCGAATGGTCGATGCGTTTGCCGGCCTGTTTAATGGGGACGATTTGCATCGGCGTGATCGGACTAATGGGGCGCCGCATGTTCAATTGGCGAACCGGACTCCTGACCGCCTTGGTTTATGCCTGTATCCCGCTCGACATTCGATGGGCGCAGAATGCTTTTTACCTGACGCAGTGCCAACTCATGGCCGTCCTGACATTCTGGCTGTTCTACGAGGCCATCCGATCTCGCCCCCTGCAGCGAAGATTTCTCACCGCAGCCACGATTACTTTTTGCTTCTCATACCTGTCATGGGAAGGAACCGGGTTCATCCTTCCCGCGCTTTTCCTCGGGCTTCTCACGGTGCGCTGGGGACAATGGTGGTGGCTAAAGGAGTTTCATCTCTATCGCTGCTTGTTTTTCATCGGGGCAGTGGTTATCGCGCAATATTGCTCGCGAATGATTGCCGGCGTGCCCTATCTGCAAGTCGGGTCTGGTCTCTCAAACCTGACCGGACCGTCGCTTTTTTTCCTCGCGCCAGGCTACCAGCCCATGTTCTACATCGATAAACTGTTGCTTTCGGAGAATCATGTCTTTTTTACTCTTATGATCATGGTCGGGTTGCCTTTCTGCTGGAGCAACCTCGGCTTTCGCTATGTCGTCGTATTGTTGGCCGCGCTATTCACCCTTCATACCAATTTCATCGCTGCGCTCTCCCCCCGCTACTGTTACTATTTTCAACCCCTTGTCCTTATCGGAGGCATGGCCGCCGCCGTGATGTTATACGACCGACTGCTATCGCTCGCCCGGCATTCTGGTGATCCCAGCATCGCACGCTTTGCCGCTCACACCACTGGAGTAGCACTTCTCCTCCTCCTCTTTCTGCAAAGCAACGAGTCGCTTTTGAAAGAGTATACTCTGTCGAGCACCGGGGATACCCCGCAAATGATGACGCGCATGGACACCTATCGTTACGACTACAGGGGAGCGGCTGATTTCGTCAAAAGCCACGCCCGACCGGGCGATGTAATCCTGCCAGGACTCCCGCACGTCTTCAACTTTTACACGGGCTCACCGGGTGACTATTTTCTTGATACGCTCTTTAGCTCGAAGGTGCCTTACAACCAATTGCTCAATGAGCCCCGCTTTTCCGATAAGTTTGCGGGCCTGCCCGTGATACGAAACCTCACCGAACTAAAGGACGTAGTTCATCGCTCGGGCAGAGCCTGGATCGTTTTTGCTCCCTACGCTTCCTTTGAGAAATTGAATAGTCCCGCCGTGCTCGCATATGTTCATGAAAACTCGAAGGCAGAGTTTGAGAGCTATCGCGCCAAGGTCTTTCTGATCCAGGGAGCGCAGCCTGAAAATGCGCTGGCTCAGACTTCTCAAATCGCCGAGTAGGTGCGATTGATCGCCTTGCGCGTGGCCGCGCGGATTGAGAAGAGGGCCGAATTCACGGCGCCTTGCGAACGCACTCGAGCCGCTTCCAACTCGCGCACAATCCGGCTCACCGCCTCTGGTTGTTTGCTTACCGCTTCTTCGAAACGCTCCGCCGCAGTCTGATAAAGAATAACGTCAAACGAGTTTTTTTCCATGATCAGATCAAGGATGCTCTTTGAGAGGTCACCTTTCTTTGGTCGGGATCGCGTTACGTTAAAGGTTGAGTAGGATTTGAGTTGCCAGCCGAAGCGTAGCTTGAGCAGGGCTAGACTTTCTTCAAAGCGCTCGGAAAGACCAACCACGCTGAAACAGTCATGCATGTGATGTTGCGCTTTTTCAAGGATCGCGGTCGTACAAGGAGAATTATACTCTGCGCCAGCCATGATCTTACACTGGACATCGTGTCTTGTGGTGCGCTCGACAAATTGCTCGAGCGTCCAGTTTTCCCGGCGAAACTTCCAATAGAGCGGATGCAGTTTGTAGGTCCGCATGTAGTAAAAGGCCGAAAGCATTCGCTCAACCGGATCGCGCAGCACCGTGATGTAGGTCGCTCGCTGGGGCAGGACCTCATGTAAACCGAAAAGCATGTGTCCTTTGAAGATGCGGATTTTCCGTAATCGCCTCTGGGGGAGTTTGCGTAAATGGGCCGCAGACCATTCGAACAGAACGGGATCAACCGAGTACATCTGGAAGAGGCCATATTCCCACTCGATCAGGCGATTAAGGGTGGTTCCGGCAGTCTTTGGCACATGGAGAAAGATAACAGCCTCAGTGTCGCTATTGGCCTGAATCATGGCACATTCGTTCTCATCGTCACGGTCCCTGGCTTCAGACATCAGTTTTCTCTGTAAGCGTCGTAAGCGAGCCCTGATCGGTAGCTTGGCGCGCGTCCAGCAAGCCGCGCCTGGCCGTCACCGGAAGTGTTATCACGCAACTACGCGCATTTGAGACGATCGTCATACCTATACCTTCGATTCTTGGGTTTGACCCAGATAAGGTTGCTGATGTCCTTGTTTCATAGAATCGATGCGACTTTACTCATCAGGAATCGGCCCGCACTCACGCTCGAATTGTAAAAACCCAGGACGGGCCCGGGTTTGGGGAGCGTTCGCAGAGTCGCTAATCCCGCTTTGACCGCTTCTTGCTGTTGGCGCAGGTTCTCGTCAAATAGATTCTTCCCAAAGTCGTAGAGTTCAAGGTCGAGGCGATTGTATTCTCGGATCATCGCGATCGCGTTCGGGTCAACCGGGGAGCGGTTCTTGGAAACCTTGCGATTCTCATAATACGGGATTTCCCAGCTAAAGGTTTTAGCGATGAGCATCAGGCTCTCTTCGAATTTTTCACAGATTCCTACCACTCCAAACGATTTTGTCAGATTCTCTTTCGCAAGGTCTAGCAATGATTCATCGCCGATCGTGTTATTTTCGACTCCGGCAATCAGCCGGCATTGCAGGTTGTGGCGATGGGGAATCAAGCGAAGATAATCTTCTACCCCCAGATGCTCTCTGGTTAGTTTCCGGTGCAGCGGGTGAAGCGGTCGGCGCAAAATAAAATAATAGGACGAGAGAAACCTGGCCACTGGTTCCCGCAGCATTGTAATGTAGGTCGCGCCTTGAGGCAGGAACTCGTGCAGGCCGTAATACAAGTGTCCGCGGACGACTTGAAATCGGCGTCGGCGCGCTTCCGAGAGTGTTTTGAAGCGTTCCACAGTCGCCCGAAATCGGTAGGGATCGAGCGTGAAAATCGAGAGCGGGTTATACTGCCATTCAATAATCCGGTTCAGCGTCGTCCCTGCTGTCTTTGGGATGTGTAGAAAAACCAGCGCTTTGCCAGCCATTTCGGCAATCATAACGGCGATAGCATGGTCGGGCAACTGCGACCCAGGATGGGCGGTTTGTTCGGCCAAAGTTCCCAAAGAAGAGCAACCCCCTGTCAGCTCGACTGCCCAACTATCCGTCTGACGGTCGCCGAAAGTCGACCGTGTCGATTCCATTTGTTGCAACGTGAAACGTCGTCTGTGCCATGATTAACCAAGGATGGAGCTGTCAAATGGTAGAGAAATCTCCTCTTCGGTGTCAAGCGAAACGTCCCGCGCTCTTCTGAACGGCACGGAGGCGGGGGCTTTTCGAACAGCCTGCCCGCCTGCTACTCTGCAGAGTGATGCAACAGTTGACCCGGCAAACTAAATGAGATAAAAGCGAAGAATATATACGGGGCAACCGCCGCTTTGGGACGTTTCATGCCAGGCGAAAGAGCAGGGCGGGACTGTCCCGGAGCATGATTGGAAGAGCAAGTGGTCGCCTTACAGTTCGAATTCCATCGATCATGGCATACGTTTTACATCAACTTCTAACGGAAAGCGCAAGGCTTCATCCGAACGCAGAGGCTGTGCGCCTTCTCGATCAGGCGGTAAGTTATGCGGCCCTGGAAAGACTTAGCAATCAAATTGCGCACTCACTGATCGCCCAGGGGGTGAGGCGGGGCGACCGGGTTGGAATTTACCTTCAAAAGTCGCCCTCGGCTATCGCCAGCATCTTCGGCATCATGAAGACCGGCGCTTGTTATGTACCGGTTGATGCAAACGCTCCCGGTCTGCGCTTGCGCGAGATTGGACGGCAATGCAGCTTTCGCGCCCTGGTCACAAGTCATGCCCTTTATCAAAAGTTGGACGCGACCTTCCACGATGAATGCCCGATGAACGCCATCTTTTTTGTCGACAAAGCGCCTGACACCGCGTTGCCGCTTCCTGCCTTTGCTCTCGGCGATGCGTTGACCGGGCAACCGATCGAGGAACCGAGAGTGGAAGTAATCGATCATGATCTCGCCTACATCCTTTTCACTTCCGGCTCCACCGGCACTCCCAAAGGAGTCATGCTTTCGCACCTCAATGCCCTGACCTTTGTTAATTGGAGTGTCGCCACGTTTGGGATTACGGCCGATGATCGCCTCTCCAATCACGCCCCGTTTAACTTCGATCTCTCCGTTTTCGATATTTTCGTCGCGACAAAAGCTGGCGCGGCGATCTCGCTTGTGCCGGAAGGTTTGTCAGTTTTTCCGCTGCAGTTGTCTTCCTTTATCCAAGATCAAAAAATCACGGTTTGGTACTCCGTTCCGATGGTCCTCACCCTGCTGCAGGCCCGCGGAAAGCTGGAGGAACGCGATCTGAAATCGCTGCGTTGGGTGCTCTTCGCCGGCGAGGTTTTTCCGACCAAACATTTGCGCGCTCTGATGGAGAAACTGCCACATCCGCGTTATGCGAACCTCTACGGGCCGACGGAGACAAACGTTTGCGCTTATTACGAGGTGGAGCCTCTGTTGCCGGAGCAGACGGCGCCGATCCCAATCGGCAAGGCTTGCGCCAACACGGACCTGATTGCTCTCGATGGCGAGGGAAACAGAGTCACCGAGCTCGGCAAAGAGGGGCTGCTTTATGCCCGCGGCTCGACTGTCATGCAAGGTTATTACGGCCGTCTTGAGAATACAGCCGCCTGCTTCATTCCAAATCCGCTCGCGGTCGGCCGCGAGGAAAAACTTTACTGTACCGGAGACTGGGTGACGCTCGACGAAGAGGGCAACTACCTTTTCGTCGGGAGGAAGGACCACATGATTAAGACGCGCGGATATCGCGTCGAACTGGGCGAAATTGAAGCGGTCATGGTCGCGCACCTCGCAGTCGACGAGGCCGTGGCGTTGCCGATTCCGGACGAGGCCATTGGTAACACTATTCACGCAGTGGTGACGATCGCCGCCGGCGAATCGCTCGATTCGATGCAGCTCAAGCAACATTGTGCGGAAAAATTGCCCGCTTACATGGTGCCTGAAAAGATAGTGTTTCGAGAGTCGTTGCCGAGAACCGACAACGGAAAGATCGATCGCCGGCGTCTTCAGAGTGAGTTCAGCACGCCGGCCACGTAGCACTTTCGAGTGCGGCGGGCATTAGGTAGCGGAACTGTCAACGGGCCATCCCGCCGCCCTCGGCTGCCCGGGCTTGCGGGGCGAGGAGTGCCTGCGCGCGCTCCAGATCAGCCGGAATTCCGATATCGATAAAGAGACCCGTCGAGACCACCCCATAGACTTTGCCCCCAAGCATCCCGGGGAACACATCTCGTTCCAATGAGATTGCCTTTCCCGCGGGCAGGGCGCTGACGATTTCTTTCCGCAACAGATAGACCCCGGCATTGATCAAACCCGCACCAGCGCGAGTTCCTTTCTCAACGAATTCGTTCACGCGGCCATCCGGCGCGACGGTGACGCTGCCGTATCGACTCACGTCGGGAACGGTTTGAAGCACCATGACAAGAGAGGCGTCATGTTTGCGGAAAAGTTCGCACGCCGCGGCCAGGCTCCACTCCACATGACTATCGCCGTTAAGGACCAGCATCGGGTCACTCAGCAGGGGCTCGGCAAGCTTGAGGGCTCCACCGGTTCCGAGCGGTTCATGCTCCCTGGAATAGCGGATGCGCACGGCGAGATCGTGGCCGTCGCGAAAGAAGTCCTCGATTTGTTCCGCCATGTAGCCGGTTCCCAAGATGACTTGATCCACACCCTGAGATCTGACGCTCTCGAGGAGCAGTTGGAGGAAAGGAACTCCCGCGACTAAAGCCATCGACTTTGGCCGATCGCTCAAAACCGGACGGAGACGCGTGCCAAGACCGCCGCAAAGCACAAAGGCGGTAATCCGGCGGTTAAAATCGGCCGCAACATCCACCTCGTTCATGATTCAGAATCGGACGCTAGCAGGTCATCGCCGGCTGCGACAACATTGTCCTGAGACGAGCGCTCCGGTGAGGGGATGAATTGCGTTCGCAAAAGCATGGGATCCGGAGTATCTTCAGTTTCGCAAATTATGGATCAATTGGTCATTCAAGATTTACACGTTTCGATCGCCGATCAGGAGATTATCCGCGGCCTCAGCCTCACCGTCGCGAAGGGCGAACTGCACGCCATTATGGGACCAAATGGCTCGGGCAAAAGCACCCTCGCCAAAGTGCTGGCCGGGCATCCGGATTACATCGTGACTGCGGGATCCATGTTTATGGATGGCGTGAACCTGCTCGAGATGGAACCGGATGAGCGGGCACGCAAAGGCCTGTTCCTGGCCTTCCAATACCCGAGCGAAATTCCCGGCGTCACGATTGCCAATTTCCTCCGTGCCGCGGTCCAGGCGCGGCTGCCGGAGGGTGAAGAGCTGGAAGCGACCGATTACTACGCGCAGCTCTACAAGCAAATGGATCTCCTCGAAATGGATCGTTCCTTCACCTCGCGCTCGGTCAATGAGGGCTTTTCTGGGGGCGAGAAAAAGCGCAACGAGATTCTGCAAATGGCCATGCTCGACCCAAAATACGCCGTTCTCGATGAAACCGACAGCGGACTCGACATCGACGCGCTGAAAGTGGTGGCGCAGGGTGTCAACTCGCTCCGCGGGCCGAATCTGGGCGTGCTCCTGATCACCCATTACCAGCGGCTTTTGAACTACATCGTGCCAGATTACGTGCACGTGATGGTGAAGGGACGAATTGAACTGAGCGGGGGGAAAGATCTGGCGCTGCAGTTGGAAGAAAAAGGTTATGATTGGGTGAAGGAGGACGTCGAAGAACCCGCCCTCGCATCGTAAGGAGACTAAAATGGTTAAGGATAATACGACCCTCGATATCGAACGAAACATCGGCAACTTTGCCTACCCGGAAACACATACGCATGATGCCGGCGTCGGCCTGAGCGAGAAAACGATCCATTACATCTCGGACGTGAAGCAGGATCCCGATTGGGTGCGAAAATTTCGCCTCAACGCCCTGCACACTTTCCTGAGCAAACCGATGCCGACCCATTGGGCAAGCAAGGATCTGGAAGCGATCGTGTTCGACAAAATCCGCTACTACCTCAGTGGGGGCGTGCAACCGAAGCGCAACTGGGAAGATGTGCCCGAGGATGTAAAACGCACCTTCGAGCGACTCGGCATCCCGGAGCAGGAGCGCAAATTCCTCGCTGGCGTCGAAGCGCAATTCGACAGCGAAGCGGTCTACTCAAACATCAAGAAAGCGGTCGGCGAGCAGGGCGTTATCTTTGTCGGCAGCGCCGAAGGTTTGAAGAATCACCCGGAAATTTTCCGGAAGTGGTTCGGTAAAGTGATCCCAACGGGCGACAACAAATTCAGCGCGCTTAACAGTGCTGTATTTAGCGGCGGCTCGTTCATCTACGTGCCGCCGGGTGTGAAGGTGAAACATCCGCTCCAGGCCTATTTCCGGATTAACGCCGAGAACTTCGGACAATTCGAGCGCACGCTCATCATTGCCGATGAAGGCGCCGAACTCACCTATATGGAGGGCTGCACCGCGCCAAAATTCAATACCGCCACGCTGCACAGCGCGGTCGTGGAACTGGTCGCGCTCAAGGGCGCCAAAATTCAATACATCACTGTCCAAAACTGGTCGAACAACGTATTTAATCTGGTTACCAAGCGCGGACTCGCCCACGAGGAGGCCGAGGTGAAATGGATCGATTGCAACATCGGTTCGCGCCTGACGATGAAATATCCCGGGGTCGTCATGAAGGGCCGCAAAGCGCGCGGCGAAGTGATCTCGATCGCGCTCGCCGGCGACGGCCAGCATCAGGACACGGGCGCGAAAATGGTCCACGCGGCCGACGAAACAACGAGCAACATTATTTCCAAGAGCATCTCGATCGGCACCGGGCGCGCCACCTATCGCGGCCTCGTCCATGTGCCGAAGCATCTCAAAAAATGCAAGAACAACACCGAGTGCGACGCGCTTCTTATCAACTCGAACAGCCGCACTGACACCTATCCGGCGATCACCGTTCGTGGTACCGGCAACGCGGTGCAACACGAAGCGAGCGTCAGCCAGGTCAGCGCCGAGCAAATCTTCTACATGCAACAGCGCGGCCTGACCGAAGCGCAGGCGATGAGCTTAAGCGTGAACGGGTTCGTGAACGATTTGGTCCGCCAATTTCCGATGGAATACTCGGTCGAGTTGAAGCGCCTGATCGAACTTGAGATGGAAGGTTCCGTCGGCTAGGTTCCGGCGAAGAACGGACGCAGTTTGACGGCGGTCACCGGACCGCCGTTTGCGTCTCTGCTGCTATGAACAACCCGTCAGTTGTCCTCGAAGAAGCGTCCGAAGTCGCGCCAGAACCGACCGGGATTTTGGGCGGTTTGCCCCTTCGCACTGACGACACGCTGCCCGCCTGGTTCAGCGATCAGCAGCAGGCGGCGTGGACGCAATTCCAGAGCTTGCCGATGCCGACCCGGACCGACCAGGCGTGGCGCTTCTCCAATGTTGGCGCGCTTGACCTTGCGCTTTACACGAGGGCACATGCGCCGTCGGCAGCGAATACTCGCGAGATTCTCGAACGCTCCACCGGCCTCGACGAAACCTCGGGCCGCCTCGTTTTTGCCGACGACCATTTTCTTGAACGCGATGTCCTTCCGGAAAAACTGCGCAGCGCTGGGGTCATCTTTCAGCCGCTCGAACGGGCGATGATCGAGCACGAAGACCTGTTCCGCCGGCATTTCATGAGTCAGCCAGCCACGCTCGGCTCGGCAAAATTTGCGGCACTGCATGAGGCATTCGTGAGGTCGGGAACTTTTCTCTACGTGCCGCGCGGCGTCGAGGTCGAATTGCCGCTCGAGACTTTCCACTGGTTGCAGGCGGAAAACGCCGCGATTTTCCCGCACACTCTCGTGGTGGCGGACGAGCTTTCCAAGGTCACGTTGGTCGAGCATTTCCGCTCGACTGATCGACAGCGGGCCGGTTTCGCTTGCGGGGTAAACGATCTGATCGTCGGTGCCGGCGCGAAAGTCACCTACATCTGCGCGCAGGATTGGAGCCACCAGACGTTGAGCATCCAAATCAACGCCACCACCGTCGCGCGCGATGCCACCGCCCTGAATCTCCACCTCGGCCTGGGCGGAAAATATTCCCGCCTGGAAAGCCTTAGCCGCCTCACCGGCGAAGGTGCGCACAGCGACATGCTGGCGGTTTCGGTCGGTGACGACGCGCAGGAATTCGACGCGCGCACGTTGCAGGATCACGCTTCGCCGCACACCAAGAGCGACCTGCTTTTCAAGAACGCGCTCAACGGTCGCGCCCGCAACATCTTTGGCGGTCTTGATCCGGGTCGAGCCGCACGCGCATTTCACCGACGCCTACCAAAAAGTGCGCAACCTCCTTCTGAGCGATGATGCGGAGGCCAACTCGATGCCGGGCCTTGAGATCCTGGCCGACAACGTCAAATGCAGTCACGGCGCCACCTCCGGCCAGCTCGATGAGGACGAAATGTTTTACCTCCTCGCTCGCGGCATTCCCGCGCCCGTCGCGCGGCAGTTGCTCGTGGGCGGTTTCCTCAATGAAGTGCTGGAACGCCTGCCCGACCCCGTGCTCGTCGCCAAACTCGAAGAGCTGATTGCGGCGAAGTTCGCGCGTCGCGCACGTTAATTGTTTGCTTCGCTTTCGGCGGGCGGGTATTCTCGCCGGCATGGACGTTAGCGGCACGATTGAAAAAATCCTGTGCCAGAAAAATCGGCGAAATCTGGTCGATTACCCCTGACGCAACGGTTTACGACGCGATCGCGCTCATGGCCGAGAAAAATGTCGGCGCGCTCCTCGTGATGGAAAACGACCGATTGGTCGGCATTGTCTCGGAGCGCGATTACTCGCGCAAAGTGATGCTGCGCGGCAAGACGTCCCGCACCAGCACCGTGCGCGAAATCATGACGACCGAACTGACCATCGCGCATCCCCGCGAGACGGTTGAGGATTGTTTGCGCTTCATGACCGAGAAACGAATTCGTCACCTGCCGGTCGTGGCCGACGGCTCTTTGCGCGGCGTCATTTCGATCGGTGACCTGGTCAAGGAAGTGATCTCGGCCCAGAACGCGACCCTCGATCAACTGCGGGATTATATTTCCGGCGGTTATCCGTCGTAAAAGGCCGCATTTGTGGCGGCCGTCTGTGACCACCGATTGCGGGCCCCCCTTCCGGGACGGCGCTCACAGAGCGCCGCGACAACTCTAGACTAGTCTAAAGCTGCCACACCGTTTTCCCCGCGACGATAGTTCGGACCGCGCGGCCCTTCAATTTCCAGCCGTGGAACGGCGTATTGCGCGCGGCCGAATGGAAGGAGTCCGCTGCCACCTTCCATTCCAAAACGGGATCGACCAGGGTGATGTCAGCGGGCGCGCCTAACGACAGCGTGCCGGCTCCCAGGCCCAACAATTTTGCGGGCTGCACGGTCAACATTTCAATCAGACGGGGCAAGCTCGATCGTCTTGTATCGGTACACTAAAAGGTCGATAAACACGCCCAGCTCCGTCTCCAGCCCAACGATTCCAAACGGCGCGGCGTCGAACTCGACTTCCTTCTCAAACCTCGCGTGGGGCGCGTGGTCGCTTGCCAGGATGTCGAGCGTGCCGTCGGCGATGCCGCCGAGGAGCGCCTCGATGTCGCGTTGCGTCCGCAGCGGCGGATTCATCTTGAAATCGGTCTCAAAGTCCTGAATCGACTCATCCGTTAGGGCGATATGATGCGGACAAACCTCGCCGCTGATTTTCACCCCGCGCGCCCGCGCCTGGCGCAAGAGCTGCACGCTTCCGACCGCGCTGATGTGCTGGCAATGAATGTGGTGATCGCAAAGCTCGGCCAGCAGAATATTGCGAGCGACGATCGCTTCCTCGCCCGGCCGCCGGCCAACCCGGCAGCCCCAGCAGCGTGCTCCAATACCCCTCGTGCACTACGCCGTTGCCAACAAGATCGTAATCCTGGCAATGATCGAGCACCGGCACGCCGACCATCCGGGCGTACTCGACCGCGCGGCGCATGAGTTCGTTGTTCTGAATGCAGTGACCGTCATCCGTGATCGCAACCACCCCCGCTTGCGCGAGAGAACCGATCGGCGCCAATTCTTCCCCGGCAAGATTTTTGGAGATCGCTCCGGTGGGAAAAACGCGCACGCAGGCCACCTTCGGCGGCCCGATCCTTGATCCAGGCGATCGTGCTCGGCGCTGTCCGCTGCCGGAGATGTATTCGGCATGCAGACGACGGTTGTAAATCCGCCTGCCGCCGCGGCGCGCGCACCGGATGCAATCGTCTCCTTCCAACCAAAGCCGGGCTCGCGGAGATGGACATGGATATCGATGAGACCCGGACTAACGATCAACCCAGTTGCATCGATCTCTTCAATTTCGGATTTCGGATTTCGGATTTCGGATTTTTTACCGATCCGGCCATCGACAATCCAAATGTCATCCACTTCATCCCGCCCGTTAGCCGGATCGATGATCCGTCCGTTGCGAATCAGCGTTTTCATGGCCGAGCGATCCCTGCCGCAGAGATAAAGCACCGCCATGCGCACGGCGAGGCCGTTGGTCACTTGATCGAGGATGACGCTTTGCGCGCCGTCCGCCAGTTCGCTGTCGATCTCCACGCCGCGATTGATTGGCCCGGGATGCATGATCAAACAGTCCGGCTTGAACAACCTGGCCCGCTCTTTCGTCAGGCCGAAGAGGCGGATATATTCGCCCAGGCCGGGAAAATATTCCTTCCGCTGCCGTTCATGTTGGATACGGAGCAGGTTCACCACATCCGCGGTCGGAAGCACGTCTTCAAGTTTGTGCGAGACGGTGACCCCGAGTTGCTCAAATACCGCGCGGCACGAGCGTGCTGGGGCCAACGAGTGTGACGCGCGCACCCATTTTCAAAAGCGCGAAAATATTCGAACGCGCGACGCGACTGAAAAGAATGTCGCCGATGATCGCCACGTGCAGACCAGCCACGCCGCCTTTCTTCTCCCGAATCGTGTAGAGGTCGAGCAGACCCTGCGTGGGATGTTCGTGCGCGCCGTCGCCGGCATTGATCACGCTCGCGCCGATTCGGCTGGCCAGAAATTGCGGCGCGCCCGCAGAGCTGTGCCGCAGGACGATGATATCGGCGTGATTCGCCTCCAGCACCTTGGCAGTGTCCTTGAGCGTTTCGCCTTTCGTCAGGCTGGAAGCAGCCGCGCGAGATGTTGACGATATCGGCGCTGAGCCGCTTGGCCGCGAGCTCAAACGAGGTGCGGGTGCGCGTGCTCGGTTCGACAAAGAGATTGATCAGCGTTTTCCCCTGTAGCGCCGGGACCTTCTTGACCTCCCGCGTCCCGACTTGCTTGAAGGCGTCGGCCGTTTCGAGGACGAAAGCTATTTCCTCGGCCGACAGCTCGCGCAGGCCCGAGCAAATCTTTCCGTGTCCAGCGCCGCGTGCCGCTACTCATTCTTCTCCGGTTTCAATAGCCAGACGCCATCCGGCTCCTGGTCGATTTCTTGCAGACGCACCCGCACTCGCTCGGCCCGCGCGGTCGGAAGATTTTTCCCCACAAAATCCGGCCGGATCGGCAATTCGCGATGGCCGCGATCGATCAGAGCGGCGAATTGAATGCAGGCCGGCCGGCCGAAGGAACTGATCGCATCCATCGCCGCGCGGCAGGTGCGGCCGGTGAAAAGCACGTCATCGACGATCACCACGGTCCGCTGCTCGAGCGGGAGCGGCAGTTGCGAAGCCCTCACGACGGGAAGGGCGACCCGCGTGCCGACATCGTCGCGATGCATCGAGACGTCGATCACACCCATCGCCACCCGCACTTTTGCGATCGCCTCGATGTCAGCCGCGATTCGCCGCGCCAGTGCGACGCCGCGCACCGGAATGCCGGCCAGGACGAGTGCGGAGAGGTCGCGATTGCGCTCGATGATTTCGTGCGCGATCCGGCGCAACGCACGGCGCATCGTTTCCGCATCGAAGATGCGGACCGCGTCGGTGTCGTGTCAGGGCGAGTTTTCACTCTTTCCTTCGCGACCTCACAGGATCGCCTTAAAGGAAGAAGCGCGAAATCAGGCGGGCGCTTTCGTCAGCTTGTTCTCGCGCATTCTTCGTTCGCGCCAATTGGAGCGATGCTTCACGATCCAATCGAGCAGCGCTTTTTCAAAGCCGATATCAGATCCGGCTTTTTCGCTCTCGATCCATTTGTGTTTCAAAATCTCTTCGCGCTCGGCGAGGAACTCCTTGTAAAGCACCGAATTTTTCAAAAAGTGCGAGCCTGAATCGTCGGACGAATCCATTTCAGCTTTCACGTTCATGCAACTGCTTCGGTTTGTCTTCTAGCATTAGACGAACCAAGGCGGCGGCTATTTAGGCGAATTCAGCCCAATAAGGCAAGCATTACGTTGCAGGCAAAATTTCCCGCAGCTGCTGGGCGATCCGCATAAATTCCGCGCCGACCGGAGATTCCTTGGTCTCCGCCGTCACCGGCATCCCGCGATCACCGGCCTCGCGGGTGGCGATGTCGATCGGGATCTGGCCCAGCAACGGCACCCGGATCCGCTTCGCTTCGCGCTCGCCGCCACCGCTGCCGAAAATGTCGAAGCGCTGCCCATCAGACGGCGAAATGAAATAGCTCATGTTCTCGATCAAACCGAGCACTGGCACGTTCACCTTTTCGAACATCGCCGAGGCTTTGCGCGCATCGATCAGCGCCACTTCCTGCGGCGTGGTCACGATGATCGCCCCGGAGAGCGCGACGGTCTGCACGATGGTGAGCTGGATGTCGCCGGTGCCGGGAGGAAGATCGAGCACGAGATAATCGAGCTCGCCCCATTCCACCTGCCGCAGAAATTGCTGGGTGTAGCGGGTCACCATCGGACCGCGCAAAATCGCCGGCGCCGCGTCGTCGAGGAGGAAGCCCATCGACATCAGGCGCAAGCCGTATTGCTCGACCGGGATGATGCGGTTGTCCTCCGTCGCCATCGGACGTTCGCGCGAGCCGAACATGAGCGAAATGCTCGGCCCGTAAATGTCGCAATCGCACAGACCGACGGCGGCCTTGGTTTGCTCGAGCGCGACGGCGAGATTCGCCGCGACGGTCGATTTCCCGACGCCGCCCTTTGCCGCTGGCGATCGCGATCGACGTGCTTGATCGCCGGCGATTCTTGTCGCACCGACCCCGGCCGCGCCGCTGCCGGCGGGCGGCGCCTGGATATCGATCCGCACTTTCGCTTCGCGGACGCCGGCGAGATTCCGCAGCGCGCTTTCCGCCTCGTTCTTGATCGTTTGTGGAATCGCCGGGTCATTCGTGGCCAGAGCGAGCTGCACGACGACATTGCCATCGCGCGCGTCGATTCCTTTGACCAGGCCAAACGAAACGATGTCGCGACTGAAGCCGGGATATTTCACCGTCTTGAGCGCTTCCTTAATCTGATCCTCGGAAACAGGCATGGGACTGGGAAGTTACGGAACGCGCGATCAGAGTAAAGAAAGGCGCCCGGTAAGGAGGGGCTGTCGGCCGCTACCGTCGGACGAAAGGAAACTTCTCAAAGCAGCGGGCGAGACGCCCCGCCTCTACACTCCCGGGTATGCCAATTGCCTTCCTCTGCATTGATGCGCCGAATCAAACTCAGTGGTCGTGAACGCGCGGTCTTGAAGGCGCTCGGATTTGCCGATGCCATGCTCGGCTCGGATGTCGTGGATTATACCCAAATGCAGGCCGAGACGTCGACCGACGTCTTAAACGCGCTCCTCGCCGCCGGCTACGTCGAAAGCAAACCGTACCGCGAACAGGTCACGTCGGCAGAGATGGTGACGATGGAGTTTGAGGTGAATCCCGCCTACGTGCACGAATTCAAGACCGCGATGGCGCGGTCGTGGATCTGAGCAAATCACGGTTGGTGATTGCGCGGCGCGATTCTCTGCGCTGCGCTCGCCGAAGAGCTGGCGAATCACGTCTTCGACCGGCAGTTCCTGCACGTTGATATCCGAGACGGAGCAGGCGCTGAGCAACTGCCGGCAACCTCCGTCACCTTGGCCCGCGGCACTTTGAGTTGCACGCTGACCGGCGTCTGCTCAACCACTTCGCCGAGCATGGAAAAATCGCGCTCCTGTTTATTCGCAAAAGTCAGGCTGATGATTTTGTGGCCGGAGAACCGGTCGATGATCTGCGCTGAGCGGACCGTCGAAAAAAATCTTGCCGTGATCGATGATGATGACGCGATGGCAAAGCTCCTCGATGTCCTGCATGTAATGGCTCGTCAGCATGGTGACGATGCGATGCTCCTGGTTGTAGAGGCGGAGAAATTCCCGGACACGTTTTTGACTCACGACGTCGAGGCCGATCGTCGGCTCATCGAGAAAGAGGACGCGCGGCTCGTGGATGAGAGCGGAAATGAGTTCCATCTTCATCCGCTCGCCTAACGACAACTCGCGCACCATCACGTTCATCTTGTCCTGCACCTCGAGCAGTTCGCTCAGGCCGCCAACGACGTTCTTGAAGCGCGCGCGATCGATCCCATAAATCGCGCGATTCAATTCGAGCGATTCCTGCGCGGGCAGATCCCACCAGAGCGCGTTCTTCTGGCCCATGAGGAGACTGAACTGCCGCTTCATCTCATCGCGTCGTTCCCAGGGGACGAAGCCGAGAACACGCGCCTCGCCCGAGGTGGGATTAAGCAAGCCGGAGAGCATTTTCAGCACGGTGGTCTTACCGGCGCCGTTCGGGCCGAGGAAGCCGACGAGCTCGCCCTCCTCGATGCTGAACGAAATACCGTCCGCCGCCCGCGTCTCGTCGTAGCGTCGCCTAACGAGTCCTTTGACGGCGCCCCAGAGTCCGCTTTCCTTACGGTAGGTCCGGTAGACCTTGGTCAGCCCAGAGGTTTCGATCGCGCTCATTTTCGTAACTCAGCCATCCTGGAGTGACTTGTCACGCGGGCATCCTGCCCGCAAGTTTCTCGGCGGGCTGGGAGGCCTGTGTTACGCTGCGCTGGAACGCGCTTTCTCCAGCCGTTTCTTGAGCAGGGGCAGAACTTTTTCGACCAGCGCGTCGCTCGTTAGGCCGTGTTTCTTGCGCAGGATCGGGATGGTGCCGTGTTCGATGAATTGATCGGGCCAGCCGATCCGCACCACCGGCGTGTTGATCATCTGCGTGTGCAGATGCTCCATCACGCCGCAGCCGAATCCATTGTGCAGGACATGGTCCTCGATCGTGCAAAGCACCTGCACGCTGCGCGCAAAAAATTCGAGGGTGCCGGTATCGAGCGGCTTGATCCAGCGCGGGTTGATCAACGCCACTGAGACGCCCTGCGCCTCCAGCTTTCTGGCCGCTTCCTGCGCCATTTCGAACATATTACCGAGCCCGAAGATGGCGACATCCTTGCCGTGTTGCACCACTTCGGCTTTGCCGATCTCGAGCAACTTCGGAGTCGCCTTCAGCTTCGCGCCCGTGCCCGCGCCGCGCGGGTAGCGCACTGCGATCGGACCGGAATTGTAGTTCGCCATCGTCCAGAGCATGTCGACGAATTCGTCTTCATCCTTCGGCTGCATGTGAACGATGTTGGGCACGTGGCGGAGGTAGCCGATATCGAAGAGGCCGTGATGCGTCGGACCATCGTCGCCGCTCAAACCGGCGCGATCCATGCAGAGCGCGACGTTCAAATTTTGCAGCGCGATGTCGTGAATGATCATGTCGTAGGCGCGCTGCATGAAGGTCGAGTAGATGGTCAGGAACGGCTTCAGCCCCTGGGTGGCGAGGCCGCAGGCGAAGAGCGCGGCGTGCTCCTCCGCGATCCCGACATCGAAGTAGCGATCGGGATGTTGCGCCTGGAAAAAACCGAGGCCGGTGCCACTCGGCATCGCGCCGGTGATAGCGACGATCTTCCGGTTGGTGTCGGCAAATTTGCCCAACGTCTTGCCGAGAATCTCCGAATAGGTCGGGGTGGAGCGCGGCGCGGTCTCGCCGGTCTCGAGCGGTGAATTTTCCGAGGCCGTGGAACTTGTCCGGCTTGGCGATGGCCGGCTCATAGCCCTTGCCTTTTTTGGTCAGGATATGGAGCAGCACCGGCTCGTCCTGTTTCTTCAGAAACTCGAACGTGCGAGTGAGGAGCGGGATATCGTGGCCGTCAATCGGGCCGTAGTAACGCAGCCCGAGTTCCTCGAAAATAACGCTGGGGACGAGAAGATTCTTGACTCCTTCCTCGACCTTGTGCGCGAGATGGAGCGCGCCCCTGCCGGCGATTGCCTTGATGAAGCGCCCGGCCTTTTCGTGCAGATGCGCGTAGGTCGGATTGGTCACGATGTTGTTAAGGTAGGCGGCGATCGCGCCGACGTTCTTCGCGATCGACCACTCGTTGTCGTTCAGGACGACGATGAAGCGCTTGGTCTGCGCCTTAACGTTGTTCAGCGCCTCGTAGCTGATGCCGCAGGTGAAGGCGGCGTCGCCCGCCACCACGACGACGTTCTCATCCCCGCCTAACAAATCGCGCCCGACCGCCATCCCGAGGCCGGCGGACAACGCGGTGCCGGCGTGGCCCGCGCCGTAAACGTCGTGCTCGCTCTCGGTCCGGAGAAGGAAACCGTTCAGCCCCTCGTACTGCCGCATCGTATGGATGCGATCGAGCCGGCCGGTAAACATCTTGTGGACGTAACCCTGATGGCTGACGTCGAAGACGAACTTGTCCTGCGGGGTGGTGAAAACGCGATGGAGCGCGATGGTCAGCTCGACCACGCCGAGATTCGGGCCGAGGTGACCGCCGGTTTGCGAGAGCACCTTGATCAACTCGTCGCGCACTTCCTGCGCGAGCTGCGGGAGACTTTCCTCGGGCAACGCTTTCACGTCGGCCGGAGATTGAATTCCCTCGAGCAAAGACGCTTTTTCTACGAGCGTCTCAGAAGAGGCTGACATCGACATTTTTTGGTTCTCCTTTGGGTTCAGGCGGGGCCGCCACTGAGGCAGCGCCAGGTTCAAATTCTTTCACGACCGGTTTGCCGGCGCTGTTGCGGGTAATGATTTCAATCTTTTGTTCGGCCGCGGCCAGACGTTCCTGGCAGATTTTGACCAGCTTCATTCCTTCCTCGTAGCGCACGATCAAGTCCTCAAGCGGGAGGTCGCCCGATTCCATCTTCTCCACGATCTCTTCGAGCCGTTTCATGGCCTGTTCGAAGTTCGCTTCGGCAGCGGGCTTCTTCACTTGGTTCGACATAACGGCAAGGGAGCAATTAAGCATAGAGGGACCAATTAAAAAGAAGGGACTTGGCGGGGCGGCTGCCCCGTGCTGGCATAGCGGATGCTATAATTGTCATAACCAGTCGATTTAATGACTTTTCCCAAGCGAATCCTGCTGATCGATCACGAACCGCACCTGACCGCGCTGGTGGGATCGGCCCTGCAGGCCGCCGGGCACTATCTAATCCGCCAGGAGAATCACGGCCGGCGCGCGCTGCATGCCGCTCTCCATTTTCAACCCGATCTGATCCTGCTCGACGCCGCCGCCCGAGCAGCTCGAAGTCGACGAAATCGCCCAACAGATCCACGCCGACGCGTCGCTCCACGATGTGCCGATCATTTGCCTGACGAGCCTCGCTCCCAACGGACAAATTGGCTCGGTTGGATTTTTCGCCGGCTACACCTTCATGGCCAATCCCTTCCCGCTCGACGATATGGTGGCCTGCATTGCGGAAATGCTGAAAGATCAGAGGTCATTTGACGCCGCGGCCTGACGATTCGCCGGCCGGGTTGCAGACGCCGTCCTCTGGGCCACGCCGGTATCGGCTCGGCTCGGGATGAGCTTGACGCGGGATCATCCTCCTCCCCCGCGCTTTGCAGCCTCCGGCTCGGAAGCGCTTACGGCTCGGAGAAAGCGAAGCGTCTACACTTGTGAGTTGGCGATCGTCCGGCAAACTTCCTGCCATGCTCACGCCCATTTCTGTCAGGCAAGCATTGCACAGCGCCGATGCCGTTGAGGAGGTGCAGGTGCAGGGTTGGGTGCGCACCCGGCGCGATTCGAAGGATTTTTCATTCATCGAACTGAACGACGGCTCCTGCCTGCGGAACCTGCAGATTATCGCGAAGAACACCCTGCCCAACTACGCCGCGGTGCAGCGCCTCATCACCGGCGCTTCCATTCGGGTGCGCGGGGCGCTCGTCGCCTTCGCAGGGCAAAGGGCAAAGTTGGGAAGTAGTCGCCGAGGACATCGAGATCATCGGCGCATCGGACGAAACCTATCCGCTGCAGAAGAAAGGACACACCCCGGAGTTTCTGCGCGAGATCGCCCATCTTCGCCCGCGCTCGAATCTTTTCGGCTGCGTCTTTCGCGTCCGGAGCCGACTCGCCTTTGCCATTCACCAGTTCTTCCAGGAGCGCGGATTCGTTTACGTGCACACTCCCATCATTACCGGGAGCGACTGCGAAGGCGCGGGCGAATTGTTCCGGGTCACGACGCTCGATGCGAACAATCCACCACGCTTGCCTGACGGCGAAATCGATCGCGCGAAAGATTTCTTCGCGCGTTCGACCTACCTGACGGTCAGCGGGCAACTTGAAGCCGAGGCTTTCGCCTGCGCGCTCTCGAAGGTCTACACCTTTGGCCCGACCTTTCGGGCGGAGAACTCCAACACCTCGCGCCACGCCAACGAGTTTTGGATGATCGAGCCGGAAATGGCCTTTTGCGATCTGGAGGGCGACATGGATCTCGCGGAGGAGCTGGTCAAGTATCTCGTCCGCGACATTCGAGAAAATTGCCCCGAAGAACTTGGGCTTTTCGCCAAATTCGTCGACAAGGAACTGCTCGCTCGCCTTGAGTTTGTGGTCGATCGGCCGTTTCAACGCATCAGTTATACCGAAGCCGTCGAGCTCCTGCGGAAGAGCGGGGAGAAGTTCGAGTTCCCGGTCGAGTATGGCCTCAATCTGCAATCCGAACACGAGCGTTGGCTGACCGAGAAACATTTCAAATCCCCCCTCACGGTTTTCAACTACCCGAAGGAAATTAAGCCCTTTTATATGCGCCTGAACGACGACCGCAAAACCGTCACGGCGATGGATCTGCTCGTGCCGGGCATCGGCGAAATTGTGGGCGGCAGTCAGCGCGAGGAGCGGCTCGATGTGCTGGAAGAAAATCTGCGCCGCCACAAAATGAATCTGGCGGATTACAAATGGTATCTCGATCTGCGCCGCTACGGGACCGTGCCGCACGCGGGTTTTGGTCTGGGCTTCGAGCGCATGCTCATGTTCGTGACCGGTGTCGCGAACATTCGCGACGTCATTCCCTTCGCGCGCACCCCCGGCAGCGCCGAATTCTAATTCCCGACAGCGGATTTGGCACCAATGGGATGGCAGGCGGAGCGATGACGCCTTCGCGGTAACCCTGCAACAAGGCGGAAAAATTGTCGTGGCGGGTAACACTTATCTTACCGGCTCAAAAGTAGCTTTCGCGATCGCCCGCTATTTTGGCGATTAGGGGTCGTTCTTCCGAGCGGCGCGGTTCCGCAGCTCGTAGGTTTTGGCGACGGAGAGAAACTCGTAGAAGCCGTGCAGACGGGCGAAATAATAACCCTCGCGACCATCGAGAAATCCTCGCTGCCAGACGTAGACGTAGAAGGAAGCGCAGGAGCGGTCGAAACGGCAAACGCTGGGAGAGCCGCTTTAGCCTGCGCCGTTGCGCGACACGCGCGCTCTGCAGACTCGTTCGGCGTCCCGTTCTCTCCGCCATCGCCGACCCGCGCTTCCCAGTTGGAATAACGATTGTGTTTCTCGACAAAGACTTCGATCGGAGGGAAACGCATAGTGATCCATCTCGCAACGCAGCCGCGCGGTCTGCCCCTGCACGACGACGTGCTCGTGCACTTCGTTGTCCCCGCTCGCGGTGTCGGCGTCGGTCAGTTTCTCGTAGCGGCCTAACGAGTGACGAAAAAGGCGCAGATTCCAATTGGGATAGTAGGCGTGGCGGAGCCAGCGGCCCATGAACATGAAACGTCGATTGATCCAAAAGCCCGCGTCGCGCCCGGCGCCCGCGATCGCAGCGCGAAACTCCTCCTCCGCCCCCGGCGGCAGGACTTCATCCGCATCGAGAATGAAGACCCACTCATGGCGAAAGGGCAGATTCTCGAGCGCCCAGTTTTTCTTCTTCGGCCAGGTACCGTTGAAATCGAATTGCACGACTTGTGCGCCCAGCTCTTCCGCGATCCGCTGTGATCCGTCGGTGCTTTGGGAATCGACCACAAAAATTTCGTCGGCCCAGGCAATCGAAGCGAGGCAGCGCGGCAGGTTCTCCGCCTCGTTCTTGATCGGCACGATGACCGAAATGGACACGGGCGTGGATGAAGCTGATCGGTGCGGAGACAAGGGCGTGATGGGAAGCGCTAGCGCGGACGAAGAACCCGGCACGGATTCCCGGCCGCAATCACACTTTCGGGCATATCATGGGTCACAACAGAACACGCGCCGACGATCGCCCTCGCGCCGATCGTCACCCCGGGCAGGACGAAGGCGCGCGCCCCGATAAATGCGTCCTCGCCGATCGTGATTCTTGCGACCACGAGCGGGATCGCCGGATCCGAGAAATCGTGACTGCCGGTGCTCAAATACGCTTCCTGCGCGACGATGGCCCGCGCCCCAATTTCAATTTCCCCGAGGCTGTAGGCGTTGGCGCGATCGCCCAGGCAGGCGCGATCATGCAGGGTCAGATTCCAGGGGATCGCGATCCGCGCCCTTTGATGGACAAAGGGTGTGCCGTGGATTTTCGCATCGAAAACGCCCTAACCAAAAGAGGCGCCACGGGTTGGCCGGTTTCGGAGTCCAGACGCAAAAGAGACACCAGCAAAACTCCCATAAGCACGCGGGGAACCGCTCGCTGATCGACCAAGGCGAAGTCGAACTGCGAGCCTGTGCGGGATCGACGGTTTTGAGCGGCTCAGTCATTCGTTAGGCATTATTCTGAAGGCTGGCGAAATCTTCCAGATAACGCTGCGCCACCGGTTTCGACCTCGAATTGAGCAGCTTTTGCGCGAGCCGCTGCTCCGATCCGCCTGATTTGCTCCGGGCCGAGGCCGAACAAATTCGCCAGCCGCGTGGCGAGATTTTTCTCCGGCTCGGCCGCGCGTGATCAAAAACAAACCCAGTCACACCGTCCTCAATGTAATCACGAAAACAGGCGAGACTGGAAACAATCGGCGCGCAGCCGTGGCCATCGCTTCGAGCGGCGCAACCCGGCAACGCTTCGCCCGTCTCCGCCACCGAAGGATAGGCGAAGACTAACGAATTAGCGATATTGCTCCGCCAATTTCTCCGCATCGAAAATCCGCCCGCGCCACTCCACGTCGCGCACCGGATTCCGTCCGCCAAGCGCCTGCATGTCGCGCAGGAACGCTTCGCCACCGCCACCCAGATGCGTTTCGTGCGGACCGACAATTTTGATCTTCCACGCGGCCAGCATTTCCGGCGGCAAGTAAGACAATGCGCGGAAAAACAGTTCGATTCCCTTCTCCGGATGAACGCGACCGACGAAGAGAATCGTTTGGTCGCGCGAGGTGCGAACCGTCTTATCCATGCTGGAAGGGAAGTGCGTTGGGAATGACACGCACCTTGTTTCGCAACTGCGGCGCTTCGGCCACGATCTGGTCGGCGATCGCACGGGAGACGGCGAGAAGTCGCGCGACATGCGAATACCAGCGCATCTGCCCCTTCGGTCCGCGCTGCACGTGCACGTAAACCAGCCCGCGATCGCTTCGCCTGACGGGCAAAATCGGGAGCCAAAAAGTGTTCGTGACGAGGATGATCGGCCGCCGGCAAAATCCGGCGCACCCGAAGCGAGTAGAGGAGGTCGAGCCATTTCAACCAAAAAATCGAGCGCGGCTGAGAGGTACCCGCGCACCCGCAGGTGGCGCACGCCCGCGATCTCTTCGGTCGCCGGCAGGTCCGGATGGGAGCGCGAGATCTGCACCACCTCATGTCCCCGCCTAACGAATTCCTGGCCAAGGGCGAACCAGACCTTCTCGACCGCGCCCCCCATGAGCGGCGGAACGGGAAAAAACGCGCCGAGCACAATTGTGATCTTCATCGGACGGGAGGTGAATTTTCCAGGAGCGTGCGAGGAGATGAATCGATCGCGTGATTGATCTCGAAGCGCTGCGGCGAAACAGCGCGCGCGCTGAGCGCGCTCATCTCCGGCCGTTGCGCGGGTGGAGTGGCTCGCCAGCGCTCCAGCAGGCGGCGCGTCCCGGCGAGGTCATCCTCTTCCGCGTAGCCGGCAGCCGTCGGCCACGATCTCGCGCCAGATGTTCATCCTGTTCGAAATCAGGACCGGGTTCCCGCAGGCGAGCGCTTCCACGACGGCGATGCCGAAATTCTCCTGATGAGAGGGCAGGATGAATGCTTCCGCCGCGGCGAAAGCGCCCCACTTGCAGGTTGCCCGTCAGCATGCCGGTAAAGGTTATCGCGTTCCGCGCAACCGAGTTCGCTCGTTAGGCGCTGGAGCGATTGCAGGTAAGCTTCGTCAGCGCGCGGCCCGGCCATGACGAGGTGAAACGTCGATGCTCGGTGGCAAGGGCGCGAATCAGTTCCGCACAGCCTTTCTTTTCGTGGAGGCGGCCAAGAAAGAGGAGGATTTTCTTTTCGCGTAGTTGCGGGAAGGCATTTCCAAAATCCGCCTTCGCGGTTTTCCAATCGACCTCTGGGGCGGCAGTGCCGAAGTTCACCACCACCTCACGGCAGCGGTAGAGTCGAAAAGATTCGCGGGCCAGAAGCCGCTCCTCTTCCGTGGTAAAAAGCACCGCGGTCAGCGTCGCGCAGGACGCGGTATTCCGCCCACGGCCAGTAGAGCAATTTTTTCAGGTGCTTGAGCGGGTAGGTACGGTTGAACCACGGGTCGAGCATTCCATGCGGGAAGACGAAATAGGGGGTCGCGGTTTGGTGGAGCGCGCGCCAGACTCCGAAGCTGTTGTATTGCCAGATCCCGTGGACCACGACCGCGTCGTAGCTGGCGCACCGCTCTTTGAGCCACGGAACGAAGCGCGGCGCGTAGCCGTAGCTGCCGCGACCCGGCCCAAGCGCGTAAGCCGTTCCGGGAAATTCGTCGGCCCATGGATCGGTTAGCGCATCGAGCGAAACCACTTCGACTGTATGACCGCGCCGGGAGAGAACGAGCGAGGATTGCCTGACGGATTCGAGCGGCCCGCCGATCGACGGGTTGAGCGAATGGATGCAGTTTAGTATTTTCATCCGAACGGCGCCGTCCGTTAGACCTTCGCACCCAGGGAACGGTAAATTTCGACATAGCGCGCGATCATTTCCGTGGCTTGAAACCGTTGCGCGTTGCGCAGGCTTTTTTCGCTCCAACCGGCGCGCTCGCCGGGGTCGGTCAACCGAAGAAGCGCTCGGGCCATGGCGGCTTCATCGTCGACGTCCATGGTAAGCGCGGCGTCGCCGCCGACTGCGGACATCGGTTCGCGATCACTGCAAATGACCGGACACCCGCACGACTGGGCTTCGATGATCGGCCAGCCGAAGCCTTCAAAACGCGATGGGTGGAGAAGAACAAGGGCAGAGCTGTAGAGCGCTTCGAGTAGTTCGTTGGACGGCTCTTCGACCTCGATCACGTGCTCCATGATGCCCAGGTCCTTGCCTAACGAACGCAAGGCAGCGGTCAATTTTTGGCCGGCGAAGACCATTTGCCCGGCCCAGTCGTTTTTCGTCAGGGCGAAAATGCGCAGGACGCCTTCGCGATTTTTCATGCGCGAATTCGAACCGACATGGAGCGCAAACGGACGATCGGAAACCAGCCGCGCCACCTGGGATAGGTGCGCTTGCGCGACGCCGGCCGCCTGTTTGCAATAGGGGTAATTCAGGCCAAGCTGGACGAACAGAAGCTGTGGTCGGCCATCTCTTTGGCCGACGATGCGCCGCGCGTCGCGCAGCGTCGCGGACGAGGCACAAGCGACCGCGCTAGCTTTGCGCAGTCCGGAAACGATCCAGCGCTGCAAATATTTTCCGGCCGGAGAGGCGACGCAATCGGTCGCTTCCCCGAGTGACCCGCGGACGGCGAGGAGGTCGTGACAAGTGACGACGACGGGATGTCCGCCCAAGATGGGCCTGATACATCGCGTTGGAATGATCGCAGATGTGGACGAGATCGAAGCCCGCGGAGAGTTTTCGTTTTAGCCGCGGCGGGAAAAAAATGAACTTATCAATATAGCCAAGCCATTTTGCGACAAAGCGGCCAGCAAATTGGATGCGGCCGAGAAACAGGTTGCGGAGAGATCAATTCGGCCGGGACACCGGCGGCGGCGAGACCGCGGAGCATCATCGTCGCAAATCGCTGCATGCTTTGCTGCTGATCGGCCGGGTAATTACCAATCAGCAGGACCATGATGGGCAAAACTGGAGCGACTCGTGGGTTCGTGTCGGCACTTCGCAGAGCGGGAGCGGAAAAGGGGCAGCGATCCTGACGACCACGCTTTATTTCTCATCGAAAGACGCTTCGGGCAGCCGCACAATAAAAAATCAATCTTTTGCATTCTCTCACAGATTTGTGGGTGGGTATTTTCCGGGCTCCGACATATTGAGCAAAGCTTTGGATCGAAAAAAACTACTCTGGACTCTCGCCGATGTTAAACTCGAAAGTTCCAAACTCTATTTTGAGGGCGTTCACCTTTCCTGCGAATAACGTCTATCACGTCGTCAAGAAAGGGGGCGAACGTAGTCATGCCGGGTGACTCATCGGTGGTCTGCACTCTTTTCGAAGGTCACTATCACTTCGGCCTCGCAGCGTTCATCAACTCGCTCCACGTGCATGGCTACCGTGGCGGCGTCTGGGCCGGCTATCGCGGGCCGCTCCCCCCATGGGCTCGCGGGGCTGTCGAGCGCGACGGTATTTCCGCCCTCGAAGTGGCCCCGGGGCTTACTGTTCATTTCGTGCCCGTCGAGACAAAGCGGCACCTGACCAATTTCAAGCCGGACTTCCTTTTCGGCGCGCGGCGCTTTTTTCCCGAGGCGGAGAATTTCTTCTATTTCGATCCTGATCTCGTCCTCAAGTGCCCGTGGCCTTTCTTCGAGCAATGGGCGAGTTGTGGGGTTGGCTTGTGTGAAGACGTTAACTCGCCGATGCCCTCCACCCACCCCTTGCGCGCCATGTGGTGCCGTTTCTATGCGCAGAACGGCTTCACCGTCGCTCGAAATCTTGATGTCTATGTCAATGGCGGATTCGTTGGGGTGTCCCGGGCCGACTGGGAGTTTGTCGAGACTTGGAAGCATCTGCTGGATATGATGGAGGCTGAGATCGGAACGCTCTCGGAATTGGGCGTGGGGGATCGCCGCCAACTCTTTCACAAGCCGGACCAGGACGCGCTCAACATTGCGGCGATGTTTTCCGCACGGCCGGTGAGTATCGTCGGGAAGGAGGGTATGGACGTCGTGCCCGGCGGCTTCCTCATGTCGCACGCGCTCGGCGCATCGAAACCCTGGCGCAAGAACTTCCTTGGCGAAGCAGTGCGTGGAATTCCACCCACTCCGGCGGATCGCCAATTCTTCAATTACACTCGCGGACCTCTGCCTGTCTTTTCTCACGTGACCGACTGGTGGAAGCGGCTTGATCTGTCAGTCGCATCTGGTCTTGCGCGCTTTTATCGCCGGCGTTGACTCACCCGGTCGCAACCCGCCGCATGCTTTGCGCTGACCGGCTGGGTAGCTAACGATCAAGAGAACCATGCTGGGCGGAACCGGGCCGACTCGTGGAGCCGTGCAAGCGCTCCGCGTATGGAGAGCGGCGTTGCAGGCAAACTGGCGACGCGCTCATCGTTTCCGGCGCAGGCTCCGGCGGAGGCGCTTCCTCGACCGGTTTAGCCGCCAGACACAAGCCCGCGAGAATAACCGCGAAACCGAGGCTGGTCGGCTGTCCGAACGGGCCCTGCAGCAGGAGGAAAAGACCCGCGCTGAAAAGAAAAAGCGGCAAGGTATTTCCCTGTCGCACCTGGCTGATGGCAAAGCGGCCGATCTTGACGGTGAGCGCACAACGCCAAATCACAAAGGCAAGCCCGAAAATCGGTCCGCTTTCAAGCAGAATCCGGGACCACTCGTTCTCCGCCAATAAGAAACTGGCTTCGCCGGTGAGAAAAGCGGCGCCGCCGTTAGTGCCGACTCCGAGCCCGAAACCGCCCAAGGGCACGGAACGAACAATCTGCAGCGCCTCAGTGAATCCGCTCGTAATCCGACCGAACAAATCACCGACCACAGAACTCTCCGAGATTTCGGCTGCTTCAGCGAAGCGATCGGAAAGGATTTTAAGTCCCTCTTGGAAAATTGGAATGTAAGTGATGCCCCAAATCACCACGACAGCGAGCAACAGATGGCGCCCGAATTTGTTCACCAGGCTGGGGCGAATGAGCAAAACGACACCGACTGACGCGACGACCAGGGCGACCGCGACAATGGTCAGGCGGCTACCCGAGACTCCGAGACCGACGATCAAACCTGCTCCCGAAGCGGCCAGCAACCAGGTTCGATAGGGAAGCCTTGCCAGAGCCGCGTGGAGAAGAAAGGCCGCGACCGCGCTCAAATAATAGACGGTGCCGGAGACGAAAGAGAAGACACCGGGTGGCCGGATCTTCCCTCCGCCCACCTCAATCTGCAGGCCTTCCCCAACCCCGGCGGCGCGATTGATAAAGGAATCCGGCGAAGACGCAAACTGCCAGGCCATGAGCAACGCCATCGGAATCATCCCGATGATGGTCCATCGGCCCACCCGCTTGACGTCGTCGAAATTGAGCACCGCCGGGATGATAAAGATGAGCGGGAGATGGAGAAAATTAGAGCGAATCCCAAACCCGGTCACAAGGATGGTTGTGGGCAAGGAGTAAAGAGGGAGAAGGACGATAATTCCCGCCGCCCAAGACAAGAGGGCGATGATTCCTAACGAGATAACGTAAATATTCTGCGGGAAAAGACGGGCGCGCATGGCCAGCACGTAAATGGCAATGACGACCGGATCGCGAATGAGCAGGAGAGGCGCGGAAAACTGAGGAATGATCCATTTGCGAAAAGCGCCCTCAAAAATCAGCAATAAGAGATAGAGCCAGATTAGGCGCCGGATATTGAGCACCGTGGTCGTGGCGTCGAAAACCTTCGGAAGATTTTCGTGAGCCGGGGAGATCGGCCGATCGGCGATGGCTTTCATGACTCGACGGGTGTACCCACCACTTCTCGTGCCAGTCTGCACGAGACGGTGGCGATAATTTTCCCAGCTCCAGGTCTGCGCTTTGCGGCGCGCCGCCTCTTGCATCGCTGCAACTCGATCGCGATCGCGGAGCAAAAGCGCGAGCGCTTCTTCGATGGCAGCGGAGGAGCGGATCGGCACGACGAAGCCGTCGACGCCATCGGTAATCAGGTCGGGACCGGCGGTATTAGGCGTCGTAATTACGACCAGGCCGAGTCCCATCGCCTCTGTGATGACGAGCCCAAAGCCTTCATGCAACGACGGAAACACGAATACGTCGTGCCGGGCCATTTCACCCAAAAGCTCATCGTGGGAAAGCGTCGGTATCCAGCGGTATTTATCCAAAGCGGCTGGAGTTGGAACCGCGGGACTGATCCGGCGGCCGATCAAGGTAAATTCGATTTCCGGCCCAAAGCGCGCGATCGCCTCGAGCACGTAGCCGAGCCCTTTCGCCTGGCTGAGCGCTCCGACGAAAAGCACCCGCAACTTGCCGCTCGCGGGCGCGCGCAGCGGGTTCATAGCACCGAGACTTGTGCCGTAAGGCACCACGCGGATGGGCGCTTTTAATCCTGGCGCACGCGCAACGCTGTCTCTGGCAAATGTGCTCGCCGTCATAACGAAATCGGCGAGGGCCAACTCTTCGTCTTTCCGGGCCAGTTTTTCCTCGCTGTCAGCAAGAGCGCCGAGAGTCGGCACCCATTCCGGATGCAGTTCCGCTTCCTCGCGCTGAAGTTCGCGCACCATACGCCAATAGATCGTCGGATGCTCATAAATGCATGCCAGCCCGCGCTCTTTGGCAGCGCGAAAGGTAGCCAGCGCGCCTCCGTCGTAGGCGTAAACAGCTTTCGTCGTTAGGCGGGACCTCACGCGCGCTGCCACCCGGCGATCGAGCGAGAGATAAACCGCGTCGACACTGAATAGACTGTGCTCATCCCGCGTCAGCAACTGCCAGCCGAGTTGACCTGCAACCAATCGCGTCCCATTCCCGCCCGGGATGCGTTCGGATAAAATGAGCCAGCTCCGCCGGAAAAGATCGGCGCCGAAGTTCATTCTGGACGCGCGGCAGCAAAGCGAAGCGAAGCGATCGAGCGGCCCTCCCTGCTTCCAGTTGATACAGGTCCAGAATTCTTTAAGCAAGCCCGCCTCGGCGAAGGCGAGCGCGGTTTGGCGCACGTTCTGATTGGCAGTAGGATGCGAGAGAAGGATCACGGGAGCTGAGAGCGAAAAAGGGCCAGGTAGGCCTCGGCAATCACGGCCGGTTGAAATTTTCTGAGGTGCTCGGTGGCATGGGCGATCAGTCGCTGTCGTTCCTCAGGGGAGCGGAGCAATTTCTCGAGAGTCTGCGCCAGCGCATCGACGTCTCCGTTCGGAAAGGTCAACCCACAGGGGCCGATGGCTTCCGGGAGACCGCCGCCCGCGGACCCAACCGCCACGCATCCACAGGCAATCGCTTCCAGCGCCACGACGCCGAACGGTTCGTTGTAGCGCGAAGGGATGACAATAATTTTGTGCTGTTGAAGAAGAGACGCCAGTTCCGCGGCGCGCTTCGATCCAACGAAAGTCACTCGATCCCCCAGTCCGAGTTTCTTCGCGAGTTCCTCCATCGCGGCTCTTTCCGGGCCCGGACCGACGATTGTCAGGCGGGGAAACAAAGCGCGTTCCCGAAGGCGAGCGAGTGCTTCGATAAGAAGGTCGATGCCTTTTTCCGTGACAGACGGCCAAGAAAAATCAGATCCAAGGGCCGCTCTTGCGCGGGCGAGGGGTTAACGAAGGTTCGTGCATCATAGGGATTGGGAATGATCGTCGAATTCGTCCTGAAAGATGCGGCCACGGCGGAGCTGATCGCCACGCTCGTCGTGCGCTCAACCAAGGCATGCTTGATCCTCTGCCCGAGGTCGAACCCGTTGGGCCGTCGACAATAGGATCCCTGGTGGGCGATGACTAAAGGCTTCCGCAAGAGAAGCGCCGGCCAGATGGTGCGCACGCTTAGGTTGTTCTGCCAATACACGTCGCACCGTTCGATGGTGCGAAACAGCTGCCGGACCGAGGGCTGCCGAATGATGAGATAGACTTGATTCCGCTGTCTGACCGTCCGCCGACTGCGTCACAACGGTGACGGCATGGCCCAAACGAACGAACTCTTCAGCGAGCAACTCGCTCACCGTCTCGATGCCTCCGACGCTGGGTGCGAAAGCGTGCGACGAAATCAGAATCTTCATGGACTAACGGCCGGCCGAAGCACAGAGGCGATGGTCGCTGCGAGATGGGCGGCGGTAGCATTTCGTCCTGTACCATGAATAAACCGCCTGGGCCACGGTCGCACGCTCAGCGGCGCTCGGCAGTTCCTGCCCATCCGCCGCGACGAAAAACGGACCTGGCAGCGCGTCCTCGCCCACCGCGACGGTCGCACCGCCATGAGGAAAAACCGGAACCACTCCGTGCGCGCAATAAGCGGCGAACGCGGTGGATTTTAGAATGAGCGGCATCGGAACATCCGAGCGGTGGAAATAATCGATCCAACCAAAGGCGCAGGCGGCCAGAATTTCCGAGGCGATCTTTGCCTCGACCTCCGGGTAATACTGAAAACGGATTTTTTTTGCCTCATCCAAAGTCTTTCGGACTCCCGGGCTGTGGCTGCCGCCCACCACAAAAAGTTCCCGTGGCACGAACGGCTCTGGGATCCGATCCGCCGCTGGCAGAAAGGTGCGAAGCGACCGTTCGATAAGTTCGGTGCCGCCGCAAATGACCCAACGATGGGGATCGCGACCGGCGATTTCGACGGGAGAAAGAACCGGCTCGCCAAGGCCGGAGTTGACTGGGTGCACAATGATCCGGGTCCCGGAGTTCAGGCTGTTCAGCTGCTCTTGGGAAACGTCGCTGCTTACGATCGAGACTTCCGAAAGGGAGGCGATCGTCCGCGCGATCCGTACCTGCAACGGTCGCAACCAGAACGCGCTTTGCCGCCATGATCCCGAGGCATAGAGTTCATGAAAGATCGTGATCTGGCGCGCACCACTGGCGCGTTGCAGCCGACGCAAAACTGGCGGAAGCCAGAGCGGCACGCCCCGCCGCTCATAGCCGTAGTTCACATAGTGCAGGACGATCGCATCGTAGAGACTCGCTCCGGCACCGCTCGGGAAAACAAGGTGACTGTCTTCCGCTGCGGAAACGAACGTCGTTTTCAAACCCTGATACTGCTCCAGCTTGGCCGCCAGCGTCCGCGCATAATCGCCCACGCCATCGCGGCCACGCGGGGCGCGGGGGACGATTTGTAGAATCGTGCCGGCTTGGTTCACGCGATTATTGGGCGGAGTTTGTGCCTAACGACCGCCACGGCTGGCGAAACCCGCGGTAACTCAACCCGATGTTGAGCACAAGACTTGGAAAAACAGAGAATAAATTAAAGGTGAGCACACCATCCACACTCGAGAAATCGGTGAAAGGAATAAGAAGCAACTGGGTCCCGAGGGTCAGCGGAATATTGAGCCATGCGCCGGTGACCCAGGCGCGGGAGGCGTTCAGCGTCCAAAGTGTGGTGGCCATCATGCTGAGGGTGGCGGCGCCAACCATGATAAGGAGTTCGTGCTGCAGATGAGCGTACTTGTTTCCGAGAACGAAGAGCAATTGGTTAGGCAAAAAAGCCGCGCCGGCCAGGACGAGGAGGCTGAAAGCAGCCACCGCCCCAACGATCCCCGCGTAAAGCCAGCCCAGCCGTCGCGGCTCCTGACAACGCGCGAAGGCGGGAGCAAAAATGTTGGTCAGGAGATTCCCCAGGACGGCGAAGATCATGGCCAGCCGACCCAACGCTCCGACCTCGGCGACCGCCCCAACCCGATGGCCGAAAAAGGTGATCAGGAAAATGGTGATCTGTCCCTGCAGGCAAAAAAAGACGGCGTTCGCCGCCTGGCCGCGGATGAAGCCGATCATCGCTTTGCGGTCTCCCGCATTTTCCTCCGCGCGCAGATTGATTATCCCGGCCGCATAACGGCGCAGGATGAGATACTGGAGCAAGAGCGTGCCGGAGCCGACCAGCACAGCAACGCCGGCGTTCAGAAAAACAAGGGCGCAGCCTCCGAGGACAGCGAGGCGGGCGAGCGATCCGGTAAAATCGATTTTCTGGATTTGGCGAATGTCGGAGCGGAGCCTTGGCACCACTTCCAGCACTCCGAGCGACAGCTGGACGAGCAATCCGCCAAGCACGAGCGCAATCAACATCACGGCGTAGAGAACCGACGCCCCATTCTTCACCAGCATGAAATAAAGCACCGGTGTGACGACCAGGATGGCCGCCGCCCCAAGCTTGCGCCGGAGCTTCAACCCCGTGCTGATCAACTCTCCGAAGCGATGACCATCCTGCCAGACTCGACCGCCGATGGAGACCAATCCGATGCTGATCCCGATATCGGCGAGCACGTTGAGCGTGCCCTGCATGGTGTTCGCGATCGTGAAAAGCGCGTACTCGCCCTCGGCGAGTCGACGCACGAGCAAAATTCCGCTCGCAAACCCAATCAATTGCACGAGCACCTGGACCGAAGCGAAGCGCACGACCTGCGCCTGCCAACCGCAAGGCGGACAAGCTCGCCGCAAGCTGCGGTACGACCGAGGTATCTGGCGAGGAGTTCATGACGCGAAGCGCAGACTAACAACGCGCCCAAACACCGGGCAGACAAAGGCAAACGGCCGTCTGCCCCCTAGACGCGGTGACTCTGTTCTTCCCTCGCCGAGGGCAAGGACTTGTCCGGCGCAGCAGCGGCACTGGGTGTATTATAATACTCCGCGTACTGGTAGTAATAATACTCCGGCAGCGAAGTGTCGACGTAGTTAAGAATCACGCCCGGCACATTGACCTGCCGGCTGTAGAGCAGCTCGAGCGCCTTACGCGTCAGCCGGGCAGAGGTGTAAGAGAGTCGGACGACGAAAAGGGTGGCGTCGATCTTCGGGGCGAGACTGGTGGTGTCATCCGCCGCCAGGACGGGCGAGCTGTCGATGATGATGTAGTCGTAGTGATTATAGATGTCCTTCAGGAAGGCATCGGTTGATTCGCGCAGGAGGTGTTCGCTCGGCTGGGAGAGGGTGCTTCCGCGGGGCAATACAAAAAGGCTTGGGAGCGAAGTGGGAACCACTACTTCCCTCCAGTTTACTTCCTGCCGCAAAACCTCGGAGAATCCGATCTTGGAATGAATATCGAAATCCTCGCGCAAGGCTCCCCGGCGCAGGTCGCCATCGATGAGCAGCGTCTTGGCCCCGGAAAGCGCCATCGTAATGGCGAGGTTGGAAGAAACGGTCGACTTGCCTTCGTTAGGCACGGCACTCGTGATGAGAAGTGTTTTCGGCCGCGGCCCCTCGTAGGGCATGAAGAAAATGGACGATCGGACGTTGCGATAAGACTCGGCGAAGACATGCCGCGGCGTCTTCCGGTTGAAGGAGGGTGATCCTGCCCTTTGCCTTTCTCCTTCGGAATCTGGCCGAGAATGTTCTCCGTGAAATAGTGTTGGAACTCGGTGAAAGACGCCATGCGGTCGTCGATCCGATCGAGCAGGACAAGAATCGCCAGACCGGCAAATGCGCCAAAACCAAATCCCACCAGCAAACTCATGATCAACCCGGGGCGGACGGATACCGGCGTGGTGGCGTTTTCCATGATTCCCACCTGGTCCCCGGTATCGACGACCTGCGAGACGTCGACGTCCTTCAGACTATTGGTCAGGCGATCGTAAAGTTGTTTTCTGCCGGTCCACTTTGCCTTTCACGCGGTTGAACTGCGCGAGTTGCTGGCTGAGAACGAGCGCCTTCTTCTCCCATTCCTTGATATTGGATTGCAGGTTCTCCATCTGTTTGCCGATCGATTTGCGCCGGGTATCGAGCTTTTCGACCGCATCCTGCCGGTAAAGGGCGATGAGTTTCTCCTGCTTATCGATTTCGTCGTTCAGCTTGATGATCTTCGGATGCTTCGGCCGCAGGTCCTTGGAGAGCGTGTCGCGTTCGGCTTTGAGTAACTGCACCGCCTGCTCTCGCCTTCAAATATTCGCCTTCCGGTCCGAATTCGGCGAAAGACACGCTCTCGTCACTTGGGAGACGCTCCCGCCGTCGTTGCCGAGGTCTTGGGCGCGGCCTGTTGGCGATCGAGGTTTTGATCGAGATCCAGCAGACTGAGCAAATCGTACTCGGTCTTGAGCCGCGCATAATCCTGATTGAGTTTTACCAAATAGGCGGCGGCGCTGTTTCCTTCCTCCTGGATAAACCCGATGTTGTGCTCTTTCTGGAATTCCAACATCTCGTCCTCGCCATTGCGAAGATCCTTCTCCACCTGGATCAACTGTTCCGTAATCGCGGTGGTCACGTGGCTGCCCTGATCGGCGCGCATGCCTTTCTTCACGTCGAGATACTTTTGCATTACGGCGTTGAGATAGGCCTGCGTGTAGTCGGGCGAGGTGCCGACCGCCTCCAGCTCGAAAATTGAAGTGCGAGGCCGTTGCGCTGACCGAGAGGCTTACTTTGACCGGCTGGCAACTCGGGATGAGTCGCGCGGACCAGCGCCTCGGCGCCCTGACGCATTTCGTCACTTTCCATCAGCTGAATCTGGGTGCCGTAGAAATTATTGCTGTCTTCGCTGTAAACGGCGTTCTGACCCAGATTCAGTTTACCCGCGACCATCATCTTGCTCGTGGAAAGAAAAGCATTGGGCGCCTGGAAAATCATCCAGGCCCCGACAAAGACCCCGAGACAGATGGTCAGCAGCGGAATCCACCAGCGGCGGAGAAGAAGCGCCTTGTAGCGATGAAGACGGGTGATCGATCGCGGTCGTGATCGAGGCCGGCGAGGAGCGTTCAAGAGCTGGATTCTGCATAGTTAGAAATTCACCAGCCGCTGCGGGACGTAGATCTGGTCATCGGGCTGCAGGACGACGTCATCTTCGGTATGGCCCTGTTCGATAACCCGCTTGAGATCGACGACCAGGTCCTTGCCGTCCTTGCGCGTGACTTTGACTTTGCGCTTGTCGGCGAAATCGCCGAAGCCGCCGGCGCGAATCACCGCCTTGCTCACGGTATAAGTCTCATCCGGCGGGATCTCCTGCGGACCCTGCGCTTTGACCGCGCCGTAGACATAGACCTTGCCGCGCGATTTCTCGCTTACTCGATCGACCGCCAGAATGACGGTCGCGTGATAGTAGTATTCCTTCTCGAGCGCCGCCTTGATGTTATAGGCCAGTTCGCGGCAGGTCTTGCCCTGGGCCGGGACGAGTCCGATGTAGGGCACCTCCAACTCGCCATTATCGTTGACCCGCAGGCGTTGCGACTGGTTATCGCGATCTTCGACCACGCGGAAGCTGACGAAGTCATCGGTGCCCGAGGCGTTTCTTGTCGTCGAGCACCGTCATGGAATTGGTCCGCATGACCGTGCTGCTGGCGGTGCCGATCGGAGCGGACTCGTCGACCGCCGTCGCCCGCGGGATGGCGGGAAGCGGACTGTTATCTTGGGCGAAAGCACTGCGGCCCCGGAGAGAAGAGCAAGAGCGCGAGAGGCTGCATAAGATAAAGTGCGCTTCATCAGTTGCATGCGATTGTTCTTAGAAACTGTAGGTGCCGTCGAGGGAGACGCGGTTCTGCTTGTAGTCGCGCAGCGGCTGATCGGATTGCTTCTGCGTATATTGGTAGCGCAGACCGAGAGTGATGTGCGGGGTAAATTGGTAACCAAAGGCGCTGCCCCGCCGTAACGCTGGATGTGCTCCGAGAATAGCCCGCCGGAATCGTCGCCGTCCTCGTAGAAGAGCTCGGTCGCGAGCAGGACGCGATTGATAATGTTCCAGGTGGCGGTATGCCGAACGTAGTTGAGGACGATGAAGTTGGAGTTAACACCCAGCTGCGATTCGTGACCGGCGGCGAGATCGTCTGGCTGATGGCGGCGTTGATCCGATGCGAGAGGAGGATGTTGGCGTAGTAGTCACTCACATCGCTTGAGTCGCCGACCGAGCCGCCGCTATCGAAATTAATCGAACTGATATCCGGCTGAGACGCGCAACTTGAGGTAATTCGTGAGCTGGGTCTCGACGAAGGGCCCGACGCTGTAAGCTGACCGAGTTGTTCAGAACCTGCTGGTCGTAATAGTTGTAAACAGCGGAGGTCTCGAGTCCAGCCGCCGGTGGTGGAGGTGAGAGCAAAGTAAGCGCTCAAAGTCAGCTCCTCGGCATTGCGATCGAGATAGGAAAAGGCATCAGTGGTCGAAACGTATGTGTAATGATCGTAGCCAAAGGTCAGGACCGCTTTGTTCAAATCCCAGAGAACGGAGACGCCGGCCGGTGTTCTCAAAGCGGCCGTAATCGACCACGTTGCTGAGCTGCAATTCCGCGACCGGGTCCTGTTGCAGGGAAAAGCGATCGTGCATGTTGATGCGGAAATCCTGCACGAAAATGTCGAAGGCCAGTTGCGAGCCGGGCGAGATGAGGACGCCGTTGGTGTCCGCGTTGGGATGATCGAGGTAAAAGCTGTAGCCGAGGCCGAGGTCGAGCCGGAGGGTATTGAGCTGGGTCACCGGCCAGATGGCGTCGATGTTGAACTGCGGCCGGATGATGATGTCATCCTGCTTGTTCGTCTCGGCCAGATTGATGTTGTCGTTGTATTCGATCCCGGTCGTGACGCTGAAGAGGAAGCGGACCGGGCCGGCGAGCAGGTTGTAGGGGATCTGCTCGATCGATTGGCGGCGCGCTTCGGCGGCAGCCTCTCCGGCGAGCGAGGGTCGGACCGCTTCCTGGGCGCGAACGGCCGGCGCCAGGAAAAGCAGCATAAGGATGGAGAAAGCTGTCCGAAGAGCAGCAGTCGAGTGGAGATTGGAATCCGAGCTCATAGGTTGGTTAAAGCGCGATCTAGGTTAGCAGATGCAGTACCAATCGCAGGGTGATAATTCGCCACGACCGCTGCATGGGGCAGGCGCGAATCCGAACTATCGGAACCGAGGAATAAAGACACCCCAAGTTCCCCCTGTGGAGGTTTTGATTTTATTGGGTCGTAATTAGCGGCTTTTTACAGGATCGCCCCGATGGGAGCAAGCAAAAACTAGTCTCGAAAGCGAGGCGGGGCCCTCCTGCGGACTTGACGGACACCAAGCAGCCAACGCCTTTTTGTCAGGCAAAAGCCTCCTCCGAACTGGCGCGATTAAAGCTCTGATCGAACTTTGTGCCGGTTTCTGATTGGGTCGCGAGTTTCTTCTCCTCCGCGCGGATGTGGCTTTTGGCGGGGTCGCTCTCTCTCAGTTCAAGCCCGCTCGCAGGCAGCGATGCTCCAAGCTCCGGCCTCGCTGGACATTTTCAACAAACCGCGGAGGCGGTGAGGAGCGATGGGCAGATTGAATGCCTCGGCCCAGGCAAATCGGAGGCAATCCGCTTGCCGATGCATGATGCGGAGATCCGCTACGCCCTGCCGCGCGGCATCACCTCTTTCATCATCCACCTCGCAGCTCCTGGTCAACGGCGGTGCTTCACGCTGGTAAACGAAAACATGGCGGCCGAAGGGAAACTCTCGATTGCCACCTCGAACGTGCGACTGGCCGCGAACAATCCCTCGTGGCGTGTTGTGGACGGGGCGGTTCCCTTCCGGCACAAGAGGCTTTTCGCTCTGTCACTGATCGGCGTCGAAGCCAAATTCGTGAAGCTGACCTTCCAGGTCGATAACCTGGAAAAGACGACACGGCGCACTGAACGAGAACGACCGGCGAACCGCTTCACCCGACAACCGTAGGCGCTCCGGGAGGATCCGCGCTACAAGCTGGCGCGAATCGCGGCGAGTTGATCGGCGGAGCCGAGCTTCTCGTTCTTGTGCGCGATGAATTTTGCGTATTCCTCGACGAAAATCTTGCCGGGCGGCCGAAAATCGAACTGCTCGGGATGATCGCGGAAAAATTCGCGATGAACGCGGGTCCAGACCAGCCGGCCGTCGGTGTCGATGTTCACCTTGGTCACGCCGAGCTTGGCCGCGGGGAGGTATTCGTTTTCGTTCACGCCGCGTGCGGAAGGATCGAGTTTCCCGCCCGCCGCGTTGATCCGCTCGACCTCTTCGATCGGCACGCTCGAGCTGCCGTGCATCACGATCGGCGTGCCGGGAATGCGTTTCTGGATTTCCTCGATGACGTTGAAGTGCAGGCCCTGTTTGCCCTTGGAATTTGTAGGCGCCGTGGCTGGTGCCGATGGCGGCGGCGAGCGAGTCGCAGCCGGTTTGCCTGACGAATTCGACGGCTTCCTCCGGGTTGGTCAGGGAAGCGTGGCCTTCATCGACCTTGATGTCTTCCTCGACGCCGCCGAGCTGGCCAAGCTCCGCCTCGACGCTGATCGCCTTTCTGATGGGCGCGATCCACGACGCGCTTGGTGATGGCGACGTTCTCGTCGAAGGGCTCGTGGCTGGCGTCGATCATGACCGAGCTGTAAAAACCCGAGTCGATGCAATCGTAGCAGGTCTCCTCATCGCCATGATCGAGATGGACGGCGAAAATAGCGTCCGCGAACATCTTTTCGGCGGTGCGGATCAGGGCTTCGAGCATCCGCTTGTCGGCGTACTTCCGCGCGCCCTTGGAAAGCTGGATGATGAAGGGCGCCTTGCTTTGCATGTTGCCGCGGAACAATCCGAGAATCTGTTCCATGTTGTTTACGTTGTACGCGCCGACGGCGAATTTTCCGTAGGCGACCTTGTAGAGTTGTTTGGTGGTAACGATCATGGTGGAATTGCTGATTGCGAATTTTGAGTGCTAAGTCGGCGTCGCCAACCTTATGGCGCTTGCGCCAGTTTCCAATCAGAAATCAACGATTCGCTACGTTCCGTTTTCGGCAACGGGTAAAAGGACGCTGACCGAGGTGCCGTGCGGATTGGAGTCGATGTCGACCCGGCCGTTGTGATCGAAGACGGTGCGCTTCACGATCGGCAAGCCGAGGCCCATGCCGCGCGCCTTCGTCGTGCAGAAGGGCGAGAAGATTTTGTCTTTCAGGTCGGCCGAAATGCCTTTGCCGTTGTCCTGCACCGTCACGACCACGCCGCTGGTGTGATCTCCCTCGCGAACGGTTTGGCCGAAAGTGTGATTCTGCGCTTTCGGCTGGCCGGAGTCGCTTCGGCCGCATTCGCACGAGGTGGGCGAAGGCTTCGGCGAGGGCGGTTTCATCGCCCACGACCTGTGGGCAGATCGTCCGGTAACGTCGTTTCGACTGAGAAGCCGTTCTGAGCGTGGCGCGCGCGGACCAGCTCGACCGCTTTTTTCATCGGCGCGCGCAGGTCGAGCGACTTGAAATTCAGCTCCGGCGGATGCGCGAAATTGTTGATCTGCGTGATGATGAGATCGAGGCGATCAATTTCCTGGACGACGATCTCGTTGAAATCGCGCCGAAAATCGGCGTCGTCGAAACGCTCGGGAAGAAGTTGGGCAAAGGTCTTGATCGCGACGAGCGGGTTGCGGACTTCGTGCGACATGCTGGCGGCGAGATCGGTCCAGAAGGCGGCGCGATCGATCAGCTCCTGTTTTTGCCGGAGCGATTCCTCCGGGGTCATGTCCTGGATCACGGCGACCGCGCCTAACGGCTTCTGTTGGTGAATGAGACGCCGGGTTTGAACGGAGATGGAGACGGCGGGTCTTGGGGTCGATCCAGCGCTGCGCGGGCAAGCTGATCCATGCTCTCGAGCGCCTCGCGCAGGGCAGAGGCCGATGCGGCTGCCGGCGGATTCGACCGGCTTGTTCAAGACATCGGCCGGCCCAAGACCGAGAATGGACTTCGGCGGTCGGATTGACACCAGCGAATGATGGCATTCCTCGTCACTCGCGATGATGCCGGGCGGAATCGCGGTCGAGCAGGGTCTCGGCGAGCGTTTTCTGGAGTGTGACCTCCTCGTGAAGAAAGGCATTTTCCAGCACGGTCGAGACGTGATCGGCCGAGGATCATGATCGCCTCGAGGCCTGGTAATCGAAAGGCTGACCCGGTGAGGCGATGCCCGAAAAAGAGCCAGCCGCTGATCCGCCCTGCTGCGTGCAGAGGCACGATCACTTCCGCGCCGAACTGTGTCGAGAGCGCGCCGCAGCAGCTCCCGCTGGGCATGGTCCGGGTCTGCGGCAGATGTGCCCGGCAGATCGAGATGGGCGTGCAGCTCGAACCAGCGTACCAGCGGATCGCGCTCGCGGTATTCAAGTTCGTAGCTCTCCGGCAAACAGCGCAGGCCGGCGCGCAAGCGGAAGCCCTCGCCTTCGCGACGGCGGGAAAACATGCCGACCCGGGTGACCATCGCGGCGTCGGCCAGGCCTTCCACCACGCTGTTCACGAACGCGTCCATATTCTCGAAACGACGAAAGACGCGGGGAAAGCGCAGTAGCGGAAGGGCGCGTTCCGCCGACCGAGTCGGGCATCGAATCGGGCGCGCGCTGGTCGGCGGGCGCAAGCGCGCGAGATGCTTCGGCACGCAAAGCGCGGTTTTCCTCCAGGACGCGCAGATGATCGAGCGCCCGGCCGACCAGCGCCTGGAAAGGGAGCCGTTCCAATTTGACATCCTCGGCGGCGTAGATGCCGGCCTGCTCGGCGTCGCGCAAAGGGTCCGAACGGGGCATGCCGAAGCCGACGATCAACACATCCGGCCATTCCGCCTTGACCTGCTCGAGCAAGTCGCGGCTCTCATTGCTGCGCAAATCGAGGAGGAGCAAAGCCGGGCTATTTTGCTGGAGGACGGCTTCGAGCCGATCGGCCTGATCGACGTGGCGAACCGAGGCGCGGTTGCGGAGAAAAGCGCGAATCCGCCTAACGAGATCGGGATCCTGGGTGTAAAGAATGCACGCGGCCGGGGATATCATGCCGCTGCCACCTCTGCCTGGAAACGGACGAGCGGGAGGAGAATGTGAAAGCTCGTGCCTCGATCGAGTTCGCTCTCGACCTCGATCTGTCCGCCATGTTCCTGCACGATACCGTGCACGACCGAGAGTCCGAGGCCGGTCCCGTAATCCTTCGTCGTGAAGAACGGATCGAAGACGTGCGCCACATCCTCTGGCTTGATCCCGCAGCCGTCGTCCTCTACCGTTACGCGCAGAATTTCGCGCACATCCACCGGATCGCCCGGCAGCGCCGTCGGCCACGTTTCGGTGGAACCAATTTCGGTCGCGACCGTGAGTGATCCTCCCGATTTCATGGCGTCGAGAGCGTTGATGAAAAAGTTAAGGAAAACCTGTTCAATCTGATCCGCATCGGCGCGGATAGTATCCACTTCCGCCTGCCAGGAACGAATTAATTTCATATCTTTTTGATAGAGGCGATGGCCGACGAGGAGCAGCGCCTTCTCCAAAACCTCATGCACATGCATCGGCTTGAGCAGCGGCTTCGCCGGCCGGGCGAAACGGAGGAGCTGGTTGACTAACGAATCTATCCGATCGACCTCGTGGCCGATCAACGAGAAGAAGGTCTCGCGGAAATCGGAGTCCTGATACCGCTCCGGCAGAAGCTGGGCGAAAGTCTTGATCGAGACGAGCGGATTCTTGATTTCATGCGCCATGCCGGCGGAGAGCGTGCCGAGGCTGGCCAGGCGATCACTCCGCCGAATCTGCATCTCGAGCCGCTTCAGGGTAGTGATGTCGGTCAGCACCATGAGCGCGCCTAGCGGGTCGCCATCCTGGCCGTGAAAAATCGAACTGCTGGCGCGCAAGATGGTGCTCTTGTCGCCTGAGCGTAGAACGATTTCGCGGTCTTCCTGGCGCTCGCCGCTGCTGATTGTCTCGCCCGACAATGTCCCGCAGCGCATCCGGCAGGTTGCTGATCTTGCGCCCCAGGAGCTCACTGGCGGTCAGACCGGTGATTGTTCCACTTCGCGATTAAAAACGGTGATCAGCCGTTGCGATCCGCCGCCACCACGCCGGTGGTAAGGTTTTGCAGAAGCGTTTCGTTGTAAATCTTTGCGTTCTGCACTTCGGTGAAGAGCTGGGCGTTCTCGATCGCGACCGCGAGTTGGCCGCAGAGCACGCCAAGGGCGCCTTGCTCGACCGTGCCGTAAATGCGGCCCGAGCGCCGCGGGCCCAGGAGCATCACGCCCGCCAGTTGTTCGCGGGAGAAAATTCCCATCGCGAAGCCGATGTGGAGCGACTTCATTTGCCTGCGCACGCGTTCGAGCTCTGGCGTGGAGCGCACCCGGTGCAGCTCGTCGAGCACGATCGGTTCCTGCGTCTTCTCGAGTTGGGCGATGATGGCCTGATCGCGATGCAATTCCATCCGCGTCGTGCGCGACGCCCTCCTGCACGGCGGGAAATCGCTGCGCGTAAAACTCGGGCTCAGGCAGGAGGATAAAAACTCGATCCGTGTCGACGGCCTGGCGCGATCGTGAGGCCGAATCGTTCGAGCAGGTCGGCCAGGGTCGTGACCGAGCGCAGGATGGCCGCGGCCTGATTCATCGTGGCTTGAAAATCGAGCCGGCGCGTGCCGATAAAGAGCCGATCGGCCAGCGACTGCGAAACGCCGCGCGCCGGCGCCATCGCAAAGGCGATGACGAGCGAGGCCAGAAAATGCGCCAGGGACCGGCCATCCTCGCCAAAGACCGGAACGAAGACCTCTTCGCAAGCCACCAAACCAGGCAGTAAAGGGCGATCAGGTAAGCCGCCAGCAGGAGGTAGGCGATCGACCGCCGCATGAAGAAATCCAACCTCGAGGATCTTGCGAGTGGCGATGCCGTAGCCAACGACCAGGCTGAAAATGACCACCCGAAAAGGCGCAAACAGCAGGGCGCGCGACGGACCGATCAAGTAATCGAGAACGAAGGCAAAGGCGAGCGCAAAGCCAACGGCCGATGCCACCGATCAGGATAAAAGAGAGCTCGGCGTGTTCACCGCCGGTTGTTTTCCGCAGGTCGCGCCAATAGCTGACTATCAAGACGACGAATGCGCCGACAAAATAGGCCGAGTAAACGTAAACTCCCTCGCCGTAGATTGGTTGTGGCGGCAGACCCGCCGTCTCCGACATCAGAGCGCCTTTTAAGAAAAACGGCGTCTGACAAAGAATGACGATCGCCAATGTCGCCAGCAGCCAGATTCGCGAAGTTCCGAGCAAAGCGCGCCAGCTGCCCAATTGTTTGCGAACCGAGAGACGCAGAAGATTGAGCGAAACGAGATAAAAGGCCGCCGCCGCCGATGCCTGGCGAATCGCAGAACCCAGCAACCTGCGGAGATTCTGTGTTAGTCCCAAAGTAGATGCTGCTGAGCCAGCCGGCGATACTGACAGACAGCACCAAAAAACATTGGTTTGCCAGCCTCTTTGAATTGGCCTGAAAGACGGCCAAACCGAGCCCCAACTGTAGCGCCAAAGCGCCAAGCGTTGGAAGGAGCACTGCTGTCATATTCCCTAAAGGATTAGCACGATCTCGGCCGTAAGCCTCTCGACCATAAATTTATTTCAAGCAGAGTCTCTCCACCACCATGCTGCTATTGCCGCCACCGAGCCCTCGGACGTTGATCAAGGCGCGCTTCAGACCGGCCTTTCGCGCTTTCCCCGGCACAAAATCCAAGTCGCACCCCCGGGAGGGGCTCTCATGGTTGGCCGTCGGCGGAATCATCTGATGTTGGAAGGCGAGCGCGCAACTGATGAGCTGCATGAGGCCCGGCAGCAGCCAAAGGATTACCTGTCACACCCTTGATCGAACTCACCGGCACTTGATTCGCGCGCGCACCAAATACGCGACGGATCATTGCCACTTCGGCCACGTCCAGAATTCGGATGCCCGGGACCATAGGAACATATATAATCGATCTCACTTACGTGTCCGGCAGGCGTTCGCCAGCGCCAGTCGCATCGTCTCTTCCAGTCCACGAAAGGATCGTCCGGATCCTGAATCCATCTGCGCGGCATAGCCCGTGATCTCAAGATAAATCCTCGCGCCACGAGCGATCGCATGTTCCAGATTTTCCAACACGACCATGCCTGCGCCTTCGGCGATTATGCCTGCCGCACTGCCTTCGTCGTAGGGCCGGCTCGCTGCCTTGGAGCAAAGCACCCGGAAAGAACTCAGACCGGCGGAAGAAAAACTCGCCATGGTCAGAGGCGTCACGGGCGCGTCCGCCCCGCCCGCAATCGCAATTTCCGCGTCCCCCGTCCGGATTCGTGCCGCTGCCATCGCAATCGCATCGATTCCCGAAGGGCAGGCCGAGGAAATTGTGGTGGCGTGCGTTTCGACTCCCAGTTTTTCCGCGATCAAGTGCGCGGCGGCCTGCGGCTGGCAATTGCTAACCACGCCGGAATTCACTCGACTTGGGCCTCGCTCCTCGAGCTCGCGAAAACCCTTTTCGATCACATCCAACGCGCTCGTGCTAACCCCGATGCAGACCGGCAGAACAGCGCCACGCTTCGTCGCATGACGGATTGAAATTGGCATCCTTCAAAGCCATTTGGGTGGCGGCGTAAGCCAACTGCGTGTGGCGCGCCATGCGTTTCGGTTTCCATTCCGCCGGCATGTAATCGAGCGGATCGAAATTCCTTCACCTCGCCGGCGATGCGACTTCTGAATCCGCTCGCGTCAAAGAGCGTGATCGGCCCGACGCCGCTCTCCCCCGCCGACCAGCGATCGCCAGAACTGCTTTAGCCCGGTCCCATTAGGGGCGAGGACTCCCATTCCCGTAACAACGACTCGATTACGTTTGCCCATTTCTTCCTTTCCTTTCGTTCGCCAGTATCAGCCAATACTTGCCGGCCCCAGCGGGATCATGAGATTGCGCGGCACTTTGTCGATAGAGTTGAAGTTATTCACAATTGGCCCTTGCGTTTCTCCTCAAATTACAGAAGCATCGTCCTCGAAAGTGAACCAATTGGATCATTTGCGTATTTTTTTCTCCGCCGAGGCACGTCCCTAGCTTCTAGCGATGGGAGCAATGATTGCCAACGCTGATCTCCCGCAAGTCCTCGTCATCGATGACGAAATGGGTCCGCGCGAAAGCCTGCGGATGCTCTTGAAACCGAGCTATCAGGTTCACACCGCCGACTCGGTCGAGAACGGCCTGCAACTCTTGACCGAAAAAAAACCCGACGCCATCGTCATGGATATCCGGATGCCGGGCATGACCGGGATCGAAGGCTTGCGCCGCATCCGCCAGATCGATCCCCACCTTTCCGTCATCATGCTGACCGGCTTCGGCGCGCTCGAGACGGCCAAGGAAGCGCTCCGCCTCGGCGCAAACGACTATATCAGCAAGCCCTTTGATGCGCGCGAAATGCGCGAAGTGATCAGCCGCAACGTCGAACGGACCCGACTCCATCGCACGAGCGAGAGCGCCGCCGAGCGAAATCAAGGAACTGAATAACCGCCTTCTCCAGGAGCTGGCGCAGAAGGAACGCCTCGCCTCCCTCGGTCAGGCCTCGGCGGAATTCGTCCACGACATCGGAAATCCCCTAACGATCGTTTGGGGCTACGTGCAGCTCCTGGCCAAGAAACTCGAAGAATCCGAAAACCCCGACAATCCCAACGGCCGCCGGCTCCAACAAGGAACTGGAGATCATCGAGCAAAACGTCCGCCTCTGCCGCGATCTGCTCACCATGTGGCAGAGCTACGGCAGCGTCGAAGCCGCACCGCACAAGATCATTTCCATTTCGGAGATTGTGCGCGAAGTCGTCGACAGCGTCGGCGCGATGGCGAAAGAAATACCGCGTCGAACTGAAGTGCGATGTGACCGATGATCCCTGCACGCTGATCGGCGATGCGGTTCAGATCACCCGCGCGATCCAGAACGTCATCATCAATGCCATTCAGGCGTCCGCCGAAAGCAAGGGCACCGTCGAGGTCGAGTTGCATCCGCAAGGATTTTTATGTCGATGTGCGCATCGCCGATACCGGCTCGTGGCATCAGTCCGGAGCAAATCGCGAAAATTTTCGATCCCTATTTCACGACCAAACAAGGCAAGAGCGGCACCGGCCTCGGCCTTTTCATCACGAAGAAAGTGGTCGAAGATCACCACGGCTCGATCAAAGTCGACAGCACGCCTGACGTCGGAACGACGATCACAATTCGCCTGCCGCTGGTTAATAATTAGAGCGTCTCTCGCTGCAAGGCGATCGACGCTCCGCTCCTGGCGCGACCGCATGCGGGACGTCAAGGCTATCTCTCCGGCATTAAACGTTGCCACTCGGCGTCCCTCTTCTGTTTTCTTCAGGCGTGGCGGACGCCAGTTATCGCATCGCTCCGATTTTTCTGATCCGAATGGCCGGCGTGCCGTTCGAACTCTGGAGAAGCTCGCCACCCCTGAGACGGCGCGAAGCAGCCGTGAGTTTCTCGCAGCGGAAAGCGAATTTTCGCGAAGCGAAAGCTGATGTCGAAGAAATTCTTGCTTCGCGTCAGCACGACCTTTCGAAGGACCAGTTCCGCGCCTGGCGAAAGGCCATTCGTTCCGGAGTCATGCCGGCGGCGGCCGATCCTCCGTCCACCGCCTTTGTCGCCTGTTGGGAAAGCGCCGCCGACTTCGCTGCCGCGGAGGCATCACTACGAGGAACGCCCTGGAACGAGAACTCGACGGCCGCGCGCAAAGTGCTTGATGGAAGCCGCGCGGAGGTTTCTGCCTCCTTATCTTGTCTTCGCGGCGAGCGGGGTGCGAGACCTGTTGGATCGAGAGACTCCGAAATTCCGTTGCCGCCACGCAAGAAAAGCCTGCGCGCACGCGAACGCCATTTGCTCTTTACCTGCAGCGGGTCTGCGGGAAAAATGATACGCTTGAGCGAGTTCGGACCCGCAGGGCTGGGGAACGGTCGATCCTGGAATCGCCAGCCTCGCTTTCTCGCCTGATCCGGGCATCGCGGGTCGGGAAACTTTCCTCGAACGCTGGACCGCGCATGGCGTAGCCGCCGCGATCAACGCCGACCCGGAAACCGCGGCCGAACTTGCACCGCGACTGCACCCTAACGGTCGCCTCGAAGCGGATCGTTTTGTTTTTACCGAGACGGGCGAGACCGTGCCGCTCGATCCCGCAACCCGCGCGCTCCTCGCGCGCTGCGACGGCAGCGACTCCGGCGCATTCGTTAGGCGCGAATGCGGAAATACTCGCCAGGCTCGCGCAGCAACATCTGATCGCGCTGGGAAATGGAAGTTCCGGCGTTCTCGATCGCACGCCTTCGACGTCTTGCTTTCCGATGTCTCCGCCTGGCGCGAAGGGCCGGTGCGGACCCGCTGGCTCGACGCAGCTCCAGCCACTCGCCGCGCTGCCCGAAAAATTTGCCGCGACAACCGAACCGCCGCGCGCGTCTGGCCCTGATCGACGAAGCCACCGCGCGTCTGGATAAACTCGGCGCCCACAAGGCGGCCACCCGCTTTCTTTATGCGGCCACCAACCCCATCGGCGAAGAATGTTTTCGGGAATGCCACTTTTCGATCAGCGAAACTCTTCATCAACGAAGTCGCCGATCGAAGCCGCCCCCTGGATCGATCTCTGGCGGGACAATTATGCTTTCGTCGCCAGCCGCGTTGCCGCCGGCTTGCGCGGTCTGCTTGAGCAAGCGCCCCTCCAGGACGGCGCGCTCCCGCTCCCGGCTTTCCTGCGCCATTGCGCGATGCAGAAAATGCCGCTCACCGGTCCCGGGTATGGTCGTCCTGGCATCACTCGCTTTTCAAGAAGTGAAAGCCGCTTTCCGCGAGGCGATTCAGAACCGCGCCGACGAGACCGGAATGCGAACTGACCGCGGACGATTGCCAGTTCGTTAGGCAGGAACTTCGCCTATCCCGCAATTCGACGAATTCACCTATCCTTCGGCCGATCTGCAGCTGGCGGCGCCATCGGTCGAGGCCGTCGCGCGCGGCGAATATCAATGGGTCCTGGCCGAACTGCATCCGCCGGTCGCCCTCCTCCATCACGGCTTTTATTGGGCCTGCCCGGACAAGGCCGCCCTCGCCCGCGCCCTCGAGGAAACCATCTTTCGGGCAGCCCAATCTTCACTTCGGCTTCTTCGCGGCCGACTTCACCGCCACGACGGCGGTGCGCATCTTCGACGCTCTGCCGGACCTGACCTACTTTGTCGCGCCGCAGCGCGGCCAGCCCGAGCTGGCACACCATTCCGCCCGCCGAAACGCGAAGTTTTCGTCGATGACGCAAACGGCGACGTCGGCCTGCGCCGCCGCGGCTCGCGCGAATACCTCGGTTCCTTCGCCCGCGCCTGGATCATTCCGCTCGGATTTCATCCCTTTAGCTTCTCGTTAGGCAAGACATACCCCGCGCCTGCGCTGCGGAAAAGTCGTCGTGCAACGCCGCAGCCTGGACGGTTACCCTGGAAGAGCTCGGCGCGGGCGATTTCACCGGCATCTCGCGCGATCTCGTCGTCGCCGTGGAAAGACTCCGCGCCGCGCGACAGTTGCCGCGCCACGTTTATATTCGCCCGACCGAGCAGGCGCTCCGCCGGAGCGGCGTCGAGGGCCGCGACAAGGACACCAAGCCGGTCTACATCGATCTCGAGAGCTATCTTTTCCTGGAAATTTTTCATCGCTGGCTGAGCAAAGCGGGCGAACTCGAAGTCACCGAAATGCTACCCACTCCCGATCAACTGCTCTGGCGGGAGCCGGACGGCCGCCGCACCTTCGAGTTGCGCACCCAGATTATCCCGCGATGAAAGTCGTCGCGATCGCAAACCAGAAAGGCGGCGTCGGCAAAACCACCACCGCGGTCAATCTCTCCGCCGCCCTGGCCGAGAAACAGACCCGCGTTCTCCTGATCGATCTCGACCCGCAGGGCAACGCGACCAGTTCCTTTGGCCTGCAGGGACTCGAAGGGCAGAGCCTCTACGGAGCATTGTTAGGCGAGGATCCCGTCACGGAGAAGGTCTTGCCCACCCGGCTCGAACATCTCTTCATCATCCCGGCCGATCTCGATCTCGCCGGGGCGGAAATCGAGATCGCGCGGATGGACGATCATCTCACCCGGCTCGCCCAGGCGCTCCGACATCCTGCGCGCAGGATGAGACTTTCGATTACGTCCTGCTCGATTGCCCGCCGTCGTTAGGCATTCTCATGACCAACGCGCTCGCCGCCGCGGACGAGCTTCTCACCCCGATCCAGTGCGAATATTTCGCGCTCGAAGGTCTGGTCAAAATCGTCAGGCTGATCGAGCGCATCCGCGATTCCGGCGCCAATCGGGAACTCGAGTTGGGCGGCATCCTCATGACGATGTTCGATAGCCGGACCAATCTCAGCGCCCAGGTCGTGGCGGAAGTGCGCGAACATTTCGGCGCGCGCGTCTACGAGACGGTCATCCCGCGCACCGTGCGACTGAGCGAAGCGCCGAGCTTCGGGAAATGCATCCTCGAATACGACGCCAACGGCAGCGGCGCCAAAGCCTACCGCGCGCTGGCCGGCGAATTCCTGCAACGCCACATTTTGTAGACGCTCCCCTCTTTGCAGCGCTCGGGAGATCTCGCACTGGCAGGCTCGGAGAGAGCGCAGCGGATACAACTCAACGCCGCAAGCGCGTCGAGATCCGCTTCGACAAAATGACGCAATCGCAGGCGCGGCGTTTCGATCACGGCGTTCGTTTCCGCCACCGGAGCGGGCAGAGCATAGACACTTTTCCCCGCAAGTGGCGATTTGAACCGGTGCGGGGCATGCCGCGCCGTTCTGAAAAAGCGAAAACCTGCGACCGGCACACCGGTCGCAGGTTCACATCAATCGTTAGGATAAGTTACGGCTTGGCGGTTGGAGAAGGTTCCGCAGCCGCCTCGCTTTTCTTTTTCTTGTGCGCCTCGCGCCTGGCCATTTCTTCAGCAGTTAAAGGACCGAGTTTGACGCTGCGCGCTTCCAGGGAGCCATCCTCTTTCTTCCAATACGCTCCACGCACTTCCTCGTCGGCGACCACGTCGGTCATCGTCGCTTCCGCGCCTTGTTTCGTAATCTTGGTCTGGTCGGTGATCTTGATCACCTTGGTTGTCTCCTTGCCGGCGATCGAGAACGTCTTGGCGTCCGCATCGACGGAAGCGATCTTGCCGTGGAATGGAGTCGAGTGATTCTTTTTCCCCTCGGCGGACTTCTCCGTCGAAGCGGCACTGGCCTCTGGTGAAGCGCTGGGCGCGGGTGAAGCGTTGGATTTTGTCTTCGCCGGAGCGGCGATCGGTGCACACAGGACGAGGGTGGCGATGCATGTGCCGATGACTAACGAGCTTTTTGTTTTCATATTTTTTTCTGTTGGTTGGATGGCAGGCAAAACTTGCCCGCGCTTCATGGACGCGGGCGCCCGATCCGTTATTCAGCGGTTTATCCACCTGCCGCGCCCGAAGCAAGCAATCTCGCTTCCCGCCTCGCTCCCAAAAATGGTAGCCTGCCCGGATGTCCGGCGCCGACCGTTACGCCCAACTTCTCGCCACGGCCAAAATTCGCGAGCGCCCGCTTTTCCCGCTGCCGCGCAGCTTCAATGAGCTGGAACTGCAGGCCCGCTGGTTCGCGGGAGACTTTGGAAGATCGTTCACCAGCACGGCGGGCGAGGAGATCGAGATCGTGCAGTTCGGCACCTGGAACCGCGAAGCCGGTCCGGATTTTTCCGACGCTGCCGTCCGGATTGATCACGGCAGGATTGCGCGCGGGAGCATCGAGTTCGATCTCGCTGATCAGAATTGGGAGGCGCACGGCCATGCCACCAATCCCGCCTTTGATGAGACGGTCCTGCACGTCTTCGTCGAGTCCGGAGCAAGGGCGTTCTTTACCCGCACCAACGACGAATCGACAAGTCCCGCAAGTGCGCGTCGATCCGGCGACGTTGTCCTCCGCCTTCTCGGTCCAGCTCCCGCTGGCCCGGGCGGGGCGTTGCCATGCGCCGCTGCGGGCCTTGCCGGAGGACAAAATTCGCAGCATCCTCGACGCTGCGGCGCAGTTTCGTCTGCAGCGCAAAGCGCGCCGCTTGCAACAGTTGACCGAACTGCACGGCAACGATGAAGCCCTTTACCAGGAACTCGCCGCGGCGCTCGGTTACAAACAAAACAAACTGCCTTTCACTCTCCTCGCCCAGCGGCTTCCGCTCAAAACTCTGCGGGCCCAGCCTGACGAGATCGAAGCGATCCTCTTCGGCGTGAGCCGATTTCTCGAAGCGCCGAACCTGGCCAGCTTCGCATCCGGCACGCGTCGCTATCTGCGCACGCTTTGGGACCGATGGTGGCCGCGCCGCGACCGCGCTCGAGCGGCTCATCCTGCCGGCGCGCACCTGGCGCTTGAGCGGGACACGTCCGCTCAATCATCCCCAGCGCCGACTCGCCGCGCTCGCCGGCATTGTCGCCGCCTGGCCAAAGCTTCTCGCGTTCGTTAGGCAAGAACGACCCGGCCGCGCTCGCGGAAATTCCTCCTCGGACTCACGCCATCCCTTATTGGAATTTCCATTACACCCTCACCTCCGACCCGTCCGCCCACCCTCATGGCGCTGGTCGGCGAGACCCGCCTGAGCGAAATCCAGGCCAACGTTATCCTTCCGTTCCGGCAGATGCAGGGAGGCAACGTCTGGCCGGATTACGCCCAACTGCCCGCCCGCCTGACGAACCGGCGTCTCGAAACCGGCGCCGCCCGGCTCTTCGGCGACGACCCGCGCCGGCGGCACTTTCTTGCGGACCGTCGCCGCGGCAGCAGGGCCTGCTCCAGATCTACGAAGACTTTTGCTTGCAAGATGACTCCGACTGCGCGCAATGTCCCTTCCCAGAGCAGATGCAGAAATGGAGGTGAGGAGAAATCCGAAATCCGAAATGCGAAATTCGGAAGCTCGGAGCGGCTTCACCTTGATCGAGTTGCTCGTCGTCATCACGGTCATCGCCATCTTGATGGCGCTGCTTTTCCCCGCCTTCAAAGGCGTGCAGGATCAGGCGAAACGGACGCAGGCGAAGAACGATGTGACGCAGATCGTCACGGCGGTGAATGCGTTCTACACCGAATACGGGCAAGTACCCGTGTGACGCCCAAACTGGGACTGACGCGCAGGACTATCTTCGCGGCCGATGACGACTCAAACAACAAGCTCTTCGATATCCTGCGCGGCGATCCGAACAACGGATACGTGCAGACCTACAATCCGAAAGCCATCGCCTTCATCCAGCCGACCATCGCGAAGGATGCTGGCAAATCCTCGGTCTGGGATCGGCGGCAATGGCAGTACTCTACGATCCGTGGGGAAGCGCTATCGCGTGCGGATGGACAACAACTATTCCGACACAGTCCAAAATCCTTACCGGCAGCAACGCAGGATTCGGATCCTGAATCCGGCTGGGGTAATCGCCTGGTCATTCGGGAAGGACTGGACGGCGCGACAACTGCGTACCGGTCCGGCGGCGACAAGAAAACGGGCACGATATGACGACGACGTGATCTCGTGGCAATAGCGTTGCTCGCTTTGCTATTCTACACGATTCACCGGTCACCATTCACTCCTCTCCACGCGGGTGTAGTTCAATGGTAGAACGGCAGCTTCCCAAGCTGCATACGGGGGTTCGATTCCCCTCACCCGCTCTTTTCCCTGGTAATCAGAGGGAAACGAGGCGTTAGTCATAACACGTCCCCTTGGTTTGGCACTGTTATTGGTGTTCGTGGACGATTGCGGGGAGGCGGGCGGCGACTCGAAAAATCTCCCACAAGACGGGAGGGGCCGAAAAATCACCTAATGCTGCTCTGAAGCGGGTCGGGAATATCCAGTGGGGCTGGGGTTTAAGCCCCGATTAAACCGTCCCACCCGGAGCGGTGTCGATCACTATTTTCAGATATTTCCTTCAGTCCGTTGTCAGGGAACTCCCCCAACCGGGCTCCGAACCGCCCGTTCGCAGCAGAATCAAGCTGAGCAGGGCGGCCCATGCTGGCACAGGCATTGCTTCCACAATAGCCGCCGGCCCCAACCCTCGCCCCCCGGCTCCCCCGGCGCCTTTGCGCGAGCGTGCTCGCTATTCTGAACCCCAACCGTTTCGCTCCAATTTCGAGCTAAGACTTACGGATTCTTGACCAGCATGGGCGGCGCAGCCTCGCTCCTCGCAAGCCGGTCGCTCACCTTCTGGATTTGTGCAGCCTGTGCTTTGAGGGTTGTAGTCAATGTTTGAATCGCCGCTCGGAAGTTCTTTTGTTGCTGGGCCACTGTCGTTTCTAATTCCTCCACCTTGCGATGCTCTTTCAGGAACTCATTGAGCAACATCGCGTTCACGGCTTCATAACGCACCGTGTAGGGCTTGCCATCTTCGTCGCGGGCTACCAGGTCGGGTTCGACCTTTTCCACCTGCTCGGCCACTAAGCCAAACTGCGGAATGGCTTTTGGGTCGAGTTCTTTCTTATAGCGAAATGTCACCGGTTGCAGCGCGAGGATCGCTTCACTGGCCTTGTCCATCGGCTTGATTTCGTCCTTGTAGCGCGCCGAGGATACCACCGTCCCTAAATGGCCATTCGTATCAACGATCACTCCGACTCCTCCCGCCACGGTCACTCCGCTGATCCCGGCCACATAGGTGCTCGTCTGTTTTCCTTTGGTCCCAAGGCGGATCTTACCCGCCTCCGCCGCCACCCCGCTGTTGCCAATATCGATATTGTTACTCCCGGTGGTGAGGGCCGAGCCGGCTGAGCCTCCCACCGCAATGTTGGCGCCCCCAGTAGTGTTGTTGAGCAATGCACTCAGGCCCACCGCCGTGTTGATGCTGCCGGTGGTGTTGAAACGCAGGGCGTTGAGGCCCTCCGCCACATTGTAGCTCCCGGTCGTGTTCTTGATCATCGCATTGGACCCGTTCGCCATGTTAAAGAAGCCGGTGGTATTGGCAAGAAGGGCGAGGGCGCCGGTAGCCATGTTGTTCGACTCCAGTCGTGTTGTTATAGAGCGCTTTAACACCATTGGCCAGGTTATTGCTGCCGGTGGTGTTGCTATAGAGTGCATAAAGACCGGTGGCCACGTTGTTGTTACCAATAGTGTTGTAAAGGAGCGCAGAAAAACCGCTGGCCGTATTGTTGCTGCCGGTCGTGTTGCTATAGAGCGCACCAAGGCCACTGGCTGTGTTGTAGTTGCCGGTCGTGTTAGTGGCGAGCGCATTAACGCCGCTGGCTGTGTTGTCGTAGCCGGTTGTATTGCTAGCGAGCGCCTCAAAACCGATGGCCGTGTTGTTGAGGCCAGTGGTGTTGTCGTAGAGCGCCGAAACACCGCTGGCCGTATTGTAGCTGCCGGTCGTGTTGCTATGGAGAGACATATGAACCCGTTGGCCGTGTTGTTGTCGCCGCTTGTGTTGTTAAAGAGTGCCTCGAAGCCAAGTGCCGTGTTCTGAATACCGCCAGCTGACAGGTTGAAAAGCGCGTCGGTCCCTTCGGCGGTGTTGCCATTGTCATAGCCCCCGTCTGGTGGCGGGCTGACCGCTCGCGCCGTTGCTGTAAGTTCAAACCACGCGAAGACGAGCGCGAGGAGGAGAAGCCGGCGCCGCAAAAGCGACCGAGTTGCTGATTGTATGAGGGTTGCTATCTCAATCGATGATTGCATGGGATTTCTTTCTTACCTGGTGGGTTGCACCTGCGACTGCAGGTCTGAAAGAGGAGAGGAGCCCCCAGGATAAAGCGCCTACGCCGGATCCAGATCCATGCGATCATAAGATTTCACCAGTCCGCCCCAGTCCGCGTCAAGATCAATCTGCAACGCGAACCCGAAGCGGGTCAGCCATTGCATGGCTCGGGATAATCGCAGGCTGTTATCCGCCACGAGTCAATCCCAGAGCGGCTCCAGAATTACTGACTCTTAACGAGCATGGGCGGTGCAATTTGGCTCGCCGCAAGCCGGTCGCTCACCTTGGCCGTGCAGCCTCGCTTGCCGCCAGTAATGCGAAAAGCGCAGTTACGGTAACGAGGTGCCCTGTTGCTGATTTACCACCCGGACGTCCGCGGCATTGATAAAGCCGTTGCTGCTCACATCCGAACGGTAGTTCGTGCTGTTTGGGCCACTGGACCGATCCTCGACCCCTGATGGGCCGGTAAGAGGCAGGTCAATTGCGAATGGGCCTTTCACTGAAGCCGCGCTTGTCAATTCGAGAGTCGCCGCTAGGCGGTCGCCCAACAAGATCGACACGGTGGCTGAGTCGAAGTTGGCCACGGCGAGGTCTTGCTTCCCATCGCCATTGAAATCGCCCACCGCTACTGAGTAGGGGAAACGGCCAACCGTGAAGTTGGTGGGAGCGCTGAAATGGCCCGTGTCATCACCCAGCAAGATCGACACGTTGGCTGCGCCGGCCGGCGCTCCGCCGCGCGTCAACTCATAATTGTCCCAACAAAGTCCGGCCCGGCGGACCGATTCAGGAACGGGCGGATTGGCACGCGATTGGCTCTTGCAACTAATTATGGTATTTACAAGCCCCGCAAGATTTGTCCCGCTGCTGGCTCTCGGGCTTTGCGCCGCACCGCTTCTCCCCACCGCGAATGCTTCTTCTCCCACGCCAAACTTCCTCGGTGGCAGCTATGAGAAATACGGAACAACGCCCACCGGAGTGGGATTATACTGGACGGCTTATGCCCCGGCCGACGGCGAGAAGCACCCCGCCGTCCTCGTGCTCCACGTCGGCGGCTTCAAGACGGGCGACGCTGGCCCAGGGGATGTCGCCCAAGACCTGGCCGCGGCCGGATTCTTCGCACTCGCTACGGAATACCGTCTCGCCCCTCCGCATGCTCCCATGAACTCTTTCACGGACTCTTTTCCTCATGGGATCCATCCTCCTCCCGGCCAGAATGCCGTGTTTCCAGTAGATGACGGCCATTATCCCGAGCAGACCGATGACGTGAAGATGGCGATTCGCGCCGCCCGAGCCGATCCGCGATGCAATGGACTGGTCTATGCCGTAGGTGGCTCGGCCGGTGCTTCCCATACCGTTTACGTGGCCGCCACGGGCACCGTGGGAGACGACAAGATTGATTTGGGCGTCGCCCTGAGCGGGCCATACCAATTAGACGACGAGGCCCATTTACACGCCGCATGCGTGCAGGACGAAACCTGTTTTTCTGAGGCGGTCACCAATTACGTCGGCGTGCCTGACATCACGCACACGGCCGAGCTGCATGCCGCTTCTCCCACGACCTATGTCACCAGTGCCATCCCGCCCCTTTTCATCATGGCTTCGACCGATGATACGGGCGGCGTCGACACTTACCAATTACCTGACCTGATCAATAAACTGGATTCAGTGGGTGTTACTGAATCGACGGCGGCGGCTCCCCAGACCGGGCACTACAAGTTGCTCTGGGTACCGGCAACCGTTCCGAGTCACGCCTTTGATTATTGGAATTATCCGATCGAGTCCGGAAGCCTCGTCCGGGTCAAAGATTTAATCATTACCTGGCTCCAGGCAGGACCGCCCACAGGGACGGCGCCGCGCCCGCCCACTCCCAACCCAACGCCAGAGCTGCTGAATGTCTCGACGCGGGCTGACGTGCTCGACGGCGATAGCGTCATGATCGGCGGTTTTATCGTGACGGGCGACGCCGCCAAGAGAGTGGTCTTACGGGCGATTGGGCCATCCCTGGCTGATGCAGGTGTAACGGGCGTTCTGGCCAATCCCATCCTTGAATTGTATGACTCCGGGGGCGCCCTGCGCGCACAAAACGACAACTGGGTCTCTCCTCTCCCGGATTATGTGGTTGCGAGTGGTCTGACCCCGACAAGGCCCGCCGAATCTCTCATCGCGGCGACCTTGCCGCCCGGGCGCTACACGGCCGTCGTGCGAGGAGCAAATGGCTCGACCGGTGTCGCCTTATTTGAGCTTTACGATCTTGACCCGGGCAGCTCTCGCATCACCAACATCTCGACGCGTGCCGAGGTGGGCACGACTGACGACGCGATGATCGGTGGCTTTATCGTAGGCGGAACGGCGCCTTCCAAGGTCCTGATCCGTGCCCTCGGCCCCTCGCTACGCGCCGCTGGTCTGGCCGGAACTCTGCCCGATCCAACCTTGGAACTGCGCGACCGCGAAGGTTCGCTGATTTTCCAAAACGACAACTGGCGCAGCACGCAAGAGCAGCAGATCATCGATTCAACGATCGCGCCTTTGGACGACCGGGAATCGGCGATTATAGCCACGCTCTCGCCCGGCGCCTATACCGCGATCGCCCGCGGTGCCGGCGATTCGACCGGCGTCGCGCTGGTGGAAGTCTACTCGCTGGATCGATAGGATCACACCTTCGTCGCTGCGGCCGCCCCACCGAGACCGAAATGCGCGCGGCCTGCTGTTCCCCTTTTCAGTTTTCGTTCGCCGAGGTCGAGCAGCGTCTCGTTTCCCGGCAAATGTTCGCGAAACCAGAGCCCGAGCTCGCTGCGCTTTATTTCTCCTGTTTTTTCGGTGCGAGGTCAGCCACGATTTTGTCGAAACGTGGATCGCCGCGGAGGTTATCCCAGTAAGGACGCAGTTTCAGATTGCCATAGTTCAAGGTGCTGGGAATACGCAGGGTTGCCGCGATTTGCGCGAACGCCAGATCCTTCTCGCCGCACCAGGCGTAAATGACGCCGAGATATTTCATCAGTTCCGCGCCATCGAGGGCGTCTTTGCTTACGGGCAGCAACTCCAGCGCGCGGCGCCCCTCGCGCATCGCCTCATCCTTGCGGCCGAGGGCGGCATCGATCAGCCCGAGCACGGTGTAGACCGGGCCGTAATCGGGTTGGTCGCGCACCGTCTTTTCCACTTCGGCACGGGCGGCGAGAAATGCTTTTTGCGCGGCGGCCGCGTCGCCTCGGGCGTGGGCCGCCAGACCCTCACAGAAAGGGCGCGGGAAGTTGATGTCGGTGGAAGTTCCAGTGGCGGGAATGGCGGCGATGGCGCGGGCGGCTGCGGCCGGGTCGCGTTCGCTCAACGCCAGGTACAACCATTGATCGGCGAAGTCGGCCACCGAGTCCGGCTTCTTGGCCAGAAGTGTCTCGATCGTGTGGTGGAGCGGTCGCGGATCGGCTCGCCACTCGGTACTCGACGAAGGCGCGCGTGATGCGCGTGTCGAGATCGTGCGGCGCGAGCTCGAGGGCGCGGTCGAGCGCGGCCGCCATGGGCCGAAACTGCCGGAGTTCCTCATAGCTGGCTGCGATCTGCTGGAGGAGGAAAGCATTGCGCGGATCCAGTTGCAGCGCTCGTTGCAGGCTGCGGGCCGATTCGTTCCACAAACCCTGGCGCCGGTCGATGTAGCCGGCCAGTTCGAAGGCCTCCGAATTATTGGGAAGAGCGCGCTGGGTATGGGCTAGCTCGGCGCGAGCCTTGTCGTAATCGAGGTGGCAGCGATAAAGGAAATTTGCCCTTGCGAGATGCGTCTCGCCCGCCTCCGGACGTAGCCTAGCGACCGTATTGAGAGCCGCCTCGGCCAAAGCGAGACGAGCTGGCGTGTGATCGAAACCAAAGAAGTAAATATAGTTATGCGCTGCGGCCAGCTGGCACCAGGCGAGATAAAAATTCGGGTCGCGTGTGACGGCTTGATCGAGGCCACTTGCGCCGCTTGCAGCAATTTCTCGTTGATTTGCGCGCTGGACACGCTGGCGAGGAGCGCTTTGCCGCGGACGTAAAGCGCGTAGGCGGCAAGGTCGTAGGTCGGGTGCTCGGCGATGGCGGCTTTTTCTTCCGGCGACACCGTAGCGTTCAATTGAGAGACAATCCGCTGCAGAATGTCACTCCTTATCCCGAGGACGTCACCAAGGTGTCGCTCGTAGCTGACGGTCCACAATTTCGCCCCGCGGCGTGCGTCGGTTAGTTGCACCGTGATTCGCGCTTTTTCACCGGCAGAACTGACAGTTCCTTGCAAAATATGGCCGGCGCCAAGACTCTCAGCGATTTTGCGCAGGTCGCGCGGCTTATCTGGAGTATAGCTACTGGCCGAAGTGCGACTGATGACCCGCAGATCCGCTACTTTGGAAAGGGCGGTCAGAATGTCATCCTGAACGCTATCGGCCAAAACTAAATCCTGCTTTCCGTCGCCGAGATCCGCGAAGGGAAGCACGGCGATACTCTTCTCCGGGAAGGAAGCCACATAGTTAGACTCGAGCGATGCTGGCGTCGTGATCTGCGGCGCCAGTCGGCGCGACAGATTCCACAACCCGAAGCCCAAGGCTAATGTTACCGTGAGCATGACGACGGCAGAGAAAGCACGTCGACGTTCAGGAACCAAAGGCGAGGAACTGCCAGCGTTCGCCGCCTTCCTTTCAGGTTTGAGCTTTGGCGACTCTTTAGTTTCCGCAACCGTATCGGTGTCGAGATTCATCGGGAAGTAGGCAGGTGTTTGCGCGCTGGAGATGTCAGTTTGGCGCAGGCGTTCTGCGCTCTATGACAAGCAGGAGGTGTTCCAACAGGCGTTCCCCGGGCGCACAAGCATGATTGTCGTCGAAATCGCGCAATTCTTTCCTCTTAGGCTTAAAAATAGCTCTCTCTACCCCGACACTCCATGTTGCACCTGCGGGACAGCCCGATTCGTCAAAAAATCACCCTCGTAATCATGCTGATCGCAGGCGTGGTCCTGCTGCTTGCCTTCGCGGCGCTTTTCTGGTTCCAAGCCTATAATTTGCGGCAGCAATCTGCGCACGAACTTGCCGTCGTCGGCGAAATCACAGCCCACAACTGTGCCGCGGCCGTCATTTTTAAAGACGAGGATGCTGCCGCGCAAATCCTTGGCGGTCTCAAGACGATGCCCCAAATCGTCAGCGCTCGCCTCGAGCTGATGGATCGCCAGCGGCTGGCGTTTTTTGGCGCAGCGCGAGACGAAATCGAAATCAAATCGGCGCAGTCCGAAGGCGGCTACCAAATGGATGGCAATCGCATCTTGCTCGCGCAACCCGTCCTGCTCAATGGCAAGCGCGAAGGCACACTCTATCTTCTGGCCGATTTGCACGCCATGACGTCGCAGCTGCTGGGAGTTTACGGCGGCATCTTCGCTTTGGTCCTCGCTGCCTCGCTCCTTTTCGCGTTCGTTCTTTCGAGCCGGTTCCAGCATTTCATTACCGATCCGATTCTCAGCCTCGCCGGCACCGCGCGCACGATCGCCGACCACCAGGATTATTCCGTCCGCGCCACCAAAGTGTGCGGCGACGAAGTGGGAGCGCTGACCGACGCCTTCAATCAAATGCTGGCGCAGATCCAATCCCAGGATAGCGCGCTGCACGTTGCCCAGCAGGAATTGCAGGAACAAGTCAACGCGCTCCAGCGCGAAATCAGCGAGCGCGAACGCGCGGAAGCGGCCTTGCGCACTTCGCAGCAAAAGTTGCTCGAAGCCTCGCGGCTCGCCGGCATGGCCGAAGTCGCCACCGGCGTGTTGCACAATGTCGGCAACGTCCTGAACAGCGTAAACGTCTCGGCCGGGCTGGTGGTGGAGAAGATCAGCCGCTCGAAAGTTCCCCAGATCAGCAAGGCCGCCGCGCTCCTCACGGAACGAAATGGGGACCTTGGGAACTACCTAACGAACGACCCAAGCGGCAAGAAACTGCCGATCTTTTTCGCAAAGCTCGGTGCGTTTCTCGAGGAAGAGAATGCTGAGCTCCTGCGCGAGGTCGACCAACTCAGTCGCAATATCGAGCACATCAAGGAAGTCGTCGCGATGCAGCAGAGCTACGCCAAAGTCAGCGGGGTCTTCGAAAATCTGCCCGCAGAGCATTTGGTCGAGGACGCGCTCGCGATGAACATGGGCGCATTCGAACGCCATGGCGTGACTGTCGAAAAAGATTCTCCGCGGCACCGCTTGTCTGCGTCGATCGGCACAAAGTCCTGCAAATTCTCATCAATCTGATCAGGAACGCGAAGTACGCGCTCGACGATTCAAAACGCTCGGACAAGCAGCTTAAGATATCCATCGCGACCCGGACCGAGCGTAGCGTCAGCGTCATATTGAGAGATAACGGCATTGGCATCTCGCCGGATAATCTCACGCGCATTTTCGCGCACGGTTTCACGACCAGAAAAGACGGCCACGGCTTTGGACTGCACAGCGGCGCCAACGCCGCACACGAAATGGGCGGCTCGCTCACCGCCGAGAGCGCGGGCCTTGGGCACGGCGCCACATTCACTCTCGACCTTCCAACCGTTGCTACTCCGCCCGTCAAATGAGCCAAGTCACGTCCTGCGCCGGTTATCGCATCCTCGTCATTGACGACAATCCGTCGATTCACAACGACTTCAGAAAAATCCTCGATGCCTCTGCCTCCGCGGAAAAGGAAGAGCTCGACGACTTCGCGACCGAATTGTTAGGCGTGGCGCCTGATCCTGCGCAGGACGTTGTCTTCGAGATGGACTCGGCTTTCCAAGGCCAGGAAGGTCTCGAAAAAGTTCGGGCCGCCGCCGCCGAAGGGCGACCGTATTCGGTGGCGTTCGTTGACGTCCGGATGCCGCCGGGCTGGGACGGAATTGAGACAATCACGCGCATCTCGAAGGAATTCGCCGATCTGCAAATCGTCATCTGCACGGCCTACTCCGACTACTCGTGGAACGAAATCGCCAAGGCGATCGGGAACACCGACCACGTTCTCGTTCTGAAGAAGCCATTCGATAACGTGGAGGTAACACAAATGGCGCACGCCCTCTGCCGGAAGTGGGAACTCACCCGGATGGCGCGTCGGCAGATGGACAACCTGGAGGCGCTGGTGAGCGAGCGCACCGCTGAACTCCGCGCCGCGAACGAAGAACTCACCAGCGAAGTCACCGAGCGCACGATCGTGGAATCCGCGTTGCGCCATTCGGAGGAGCGATTCTCCGGCGCCTTCCACGGCAGCCCTTTCCCGATGGCGATCCGGCGCCTGGACATCGGCGAATACCTGGATGCCAATGCCAGCTTCGCCGAACTCCTGGGTGTTTCACGCGAAGAGGCTTTGGCGGGCGGCGCGCTGCTCTGGATCGACCCCGAGACCGACGCGAAAATTGCAAGCAAGCTCGCCGCGCGGAAGGCGCTCAGGGACCTACCCGCTTCGATTCGGATACGCGCCGGCGAAACGCGCGAGGTTCTCGTCACCGCTCAGATCCTCACGCTCGATCATGCTCGCTATCAGTTGCTCATCCTGCAGGACATCACCGACCGCGCGAGTCTCGAGGAGGAACTGCGCCAGGCCCAGAAAATGGAGGCGGTGGGCCGCCTGGCCGCGGGCGTAGCGCACGATTTCAACAACATCCTGACCGTCATCCTCGGCAACACCACGATGCAACTCGGGCGGACGCAGCTCGATGAGAATCTGGCTGGCGCTCTGCGGCAGGTCGTCCGTGCCGCCGAGCAAGCCACTGCACTGACCCGACAGCTCCTCGCCTATAGCCGCAAGCAAATCCTTCTGCGCCGCCCGCTGGTGCTCAACGAGGTCGTCGAGCAAACCGTCGGGATGCTTCGGCGAATCATCGGCGAGGATATCGTGATCGAACTGGAGCTCGATCCGAACCTCCCGCCCATCTTCGCTGACGCGAGCAATGTTGATCAGGTCATTATGAACCTTGCTCTCAATGCCCGCGATGCGATGCCCGAAGGCGGCCGGCTCACCATTTCCGCGATCAGTGTCGAAATTGGCGAACCCGACCTGACACGCCAGGCGGACGCGAAGGCCGGCTCTTATGTCTGCCTCGCCGTTAAAGACGATGGGCAGGGCATGGACAAAGAGACATTGGGGCGAATCTTCAGCCGTTCTTTACCACAAAAGAGCAGGGTAAGGGAACGGGCATGGGTCTGGCCACTGTTTATGGAGTGCTAAGGCAGCACGATGGCTGGGTCGAGGTGGAGAGCGCGCACGGGAGCGGCACCGAGATGCGGGTTTTCTTCCCAGTGAGCAAAGATGCCGTGGTCGAATTGCGGGCGGCAAACCCGACGGAAGGCGTCGAACGCGTGCCGGCGGAGTGTTTCACCATCCTCGTCGTCGAAGATGAGCAGATGCTGCGCGACTTCGTGACCGACGCTCTCAGGTCATTTGGCTATCGGGTCCTGGCGGCGGCAAACGGCCAGCAGGCGCTGAAAATTTGGGCGGCGCATCGCGATACAATCGACCTCCTGCTCACCGACGTCGTGATGCCGGGATTACCTTCCGGCCGACAACTTGAGCGGCAACTGACAACAGAGAAACCCAACCTGAAAGTGATCTTTACCAGCGGTTACAGCGCTGAACTCCTCGGAGCGGACTTCGAGCAAGAGATGGAGCATGGCTTTCTCGCCAAGCCCTATCTTACTGATTCCCTCGCTCGCACAGTCGCAGCGCAACTCTGCGGTTCCAAAGGATAATCAATTCCCACAACGCGCCGATGCCGTGATGATGGTTAAGGACACGTCGGTCGCTTTGCCACCGTCACCTCCAATGCCCGGCTAACCGAAATCTGCCTAACGAATTCTCGAGTCGAAAAGGGATCTCGCTCATTAATCGGCACGTCAACCCAGGCCGTAAATCCAACCGCCTGCTGTTTTCCCTTCAGCTTCCGTTCGCCGAGATCGATCAGCTTTTCGCTCTCCGGCAAGCGCTCGCGAAAATCGGCGGAGAGCAGGACCTGCTGGTTGAGTTCCTTCATCACCGCCCTCGAGCCGGAAAACGGTGTTGACCGCATCGCCGATGATGGTGGCGTCGCGCTGCGCGTCGATCGCCGACGTTGCCGCAGGTGACGGAACCAAAATGGAGCGCGATGCCGACGTGAAACGGCTCGCCGTTGGCCCATTTGTTTTCGCCGCGAGCGTCGAGGATCTCGCGCGCGATCTGGAGGGTCGCGGCGCAATCGACTTCCTCGGCGCCGCACCCGCTCCAGTAGGCGAGGACGGCGTCGCCGATGAATTTATCGATCGTGCCGCCGCTTTTCGTCACGAGGTTGCCCGCTTCGCGAAACCAGACGCCGAGCTGCTGGGCGAGATCGGAGCTGGAGATTTTCTCCGCCATCGTGCTGAAGCCGCGGATGTCGCAGACGAGCAATGCCACCGGCCGGATGGCGGAGCGCGACTCCCGGCCATCGAGCCGGCCATGGTGACTTCGAGGTGGGCGCTGGAAAAATCGTCCTCGATCTGCTCGAAAACGATTTCGTTTTTTGCGATCTCGATCCGCGCGCCGGGCGCCAGGGTCATCGGCATGACGACGCGCTGGCCGTTGACGCAAGGTGCCGTTGCGGCTGCCGAGATCGATGATTTGATATTGGTAGCCGTCGTGACAGCGGATGAGGGCGTGCTGGCGCGAGACGAGCGGGCTGCCGCTCAGGCAGACGGTGTTGTCGCCGTGCGCCCGATGGTGGCGGTGTTGCCGATCGTGAGTTCGAACGGTTCGCCGGCGAGCGGGGTGACGCGAAGTTTGGCGGGCATGGCGGCTGGTCGCAATATCTGGCAGCAGGTCGCGTGCGACAAGATCGTGCTTAATCCGATTCGCGCACGGCGCGAATTCGGGCGATATAGTCCGCTCTTTCCCGATGGCCGAGAAAATCGACGTTCGATCATTACGAAGTGCTGACCCGCGAAGACGGCTCGCTCTTCGAGCTCGGGCGCGGGCGCGATGGGGATCACCTACAAGGCGTTCGATACCAACCTGCGGGTCAACGTCGCGCTCAAGGTGATCAACGCGAAATATCTCGAGAGCGAAGTCGCGCAGCAGCGTTTCATGCGCGAGGCGCGGGCCGCGGCGCAATTGCGCCATCCGAATGTCGCTTCGGTTTTTCATCTCGGGACGAATCGCGACGCGTTTTTCTACGCGATGGAGTTCGTCGATGGCGAGACGGTCGAGTCGTTCATCAAGCGCCAGGGACCGATCGATCCGGTGATCGCGTTGCGCATCACCCTGCAGGTCGCGCGCGCGCTCGCGGCGGCGGAGAAGCACCATCTCGTGCATCGCGACATCAAGCCGGCCAACCTCATGCTCGTCAGGGAGGACGACGATTTTCTGGTCAAGGTGATCGATTTCGGCCTCGCCAAATCGATCAAGCACGAGGAGAACGACGACCTCGCCACCCTCTCGATGGGCGGGTTTGTCGGGACGGCGCATTTCGCCAGCCCGGAGCAGCTCGAGGAAAAGGAGATCGACGTTCGCTCCGACATCTATTCGTTAGGCGTGACGCTTTGGTACATGCTCGTCGGGCAGGCGCCCTTTGGCGGCTCGCTCGCGCAGGTCATGAGCCAGCATCTGCACAAGCCGCCGCCGCTGGAGAAGCTGCAACATTTTCCGGCCAGCTCTGCGCGCGCTCGTGGGCAGAATGATCGAGAAGGATCCGGCGAAGCGCCCGCAAACGCCGGCCGCGCTGCGCGCCGAATCGGAGAAATGTCTGGCCGAAATCCAGGCCGGGCCGCCGAGCGACGAGCAGGATTTCCCGACCATGGTCGAGGCCACGCCGCCGCCGTTGCCGCCGGCGCCGACGCCGGCCGCTGCTCCGGCAAATCCTCGCGCGCGATCATCTGGGCGGTCGCCGCCATCGTTCTGGTCGCGGCGCGGCCTGTTCGCCTTCTGGATAATGCGCCCGGCGGCGAAAACCGTCGCGCTCCCGCGGCCACGCCGACGCCGGCGCCTTCGGTCGCGGTCACCCGACCCCGGTCGTCGCCGCGCAAGCGACGACGCCACGCCTCCGCTGGCCACTCCCGCGCCCACCGCGTCGCCAAGCCAAAGTCCCGAGCTCTCCCGCGACATCGATCGAGGAGGCGGAGAAATACGAGAGCGCCAGGATTGGCCGCGCGCCGTCATGGCCTACGTGCAGTTGCAAAAAAATTTTCCGCAGAGCGAAGTTGGCCGGGTGCGGCTCGAGTTGTTGCTGAGCAAATTGCAGTCGGAAAAGGGCGCCTTGCGCGACGAAGATTTCGACGCGCTGCGCGAGCCGTTGACCGAGGCGGCGAAGCTCGACGTGGTCAGCGCGATGGAAATGCTGGGCGATTTCCTGCGCAAACGGGATCCGAAAGCCTCCTTCGACTGGCTCTGCGCGGCCGCGGCCGCGGGACCGCGCCCACGCCATGGCGGAAGTCGGTTTGCGCTACTCGAACGGCGCCGGCGTGCGAGCGCGATTTGGTCAAGGCAGCGCAATGGTTCAGCAGGCGCTCGAGGCGGGCGACGCTGAGCGCGGGCACGCTGCTCGCAGAGTGTTATCTCTACGGCAAAGGGGTGAACAAAAACGAAAGCAAAGCGATCGGCCTCCTCCAGGATGCGGCCGCGGCGCAGCGACCCGCGGGCGATGGATCAGCTCGGGACCTGTTATCACAAGGGAATCGGCGTGGCGCGGATCGACGCCGCGACGCCTTTCGCCTTATACCGCTGCGGCGCGACTTGATCTATCCCGATTCGGTCGGCAACCTCGGGGTCGCTCTACCTAACGAGTGACAAACCGATCTGGGCAAAGACAAAGACGCGTGCACGGAAAAAGCGGTCAGCCTTTTCCGCGACGGGGCGAAACAGGGCAACGCCTTTTGCATGTTTCTCTATGCGCGCTGTTTTGAAGTCGGCACCGGGGTGGAGGCAAATCCTAGCCGAAGCGAGCGATTGGTATCGGCGCGCCGCCGAGGCGGGCAACCGCCCGGCCCAGGATTGGTGCCGGCAGCACAACGTTGACTCTCAACCCCGAGCAGTCGTCCTGAGCCGATCCGATCTCCGCGCGTCGCATTTAATAATCTTGTCACGCTGAAAGAGCGCGACCTAAGACTCGTCATCTCATGAAAATTCCGTTGCTCAAAACTTCCTCGCTTCTTGGCGGCCGTGTCGATCTTTGCGACCGGCTGCGCAGACCTGACCCCGTTGCAAAATGCCGGCGTGTTTGGCGCGGCGAGTGGCGCCACCGCGGGAGGAATCGCGCGCGCGTCGGGCGCCAGCACCGGCGAATCGGTCGCGATCGGCGCCGCCACCGGCGCGGTCGTCGCGGCCGTCACCTACATCATCGCCAAACACCAGGCGACCGAACGCCAGCACCGCATTGCGGAAGAACGCGCCCAGCGCGCCTACGCCCGGATGACGGCCGAACGCAAAGCCAAAATGAAAGCGCGCAAGACGCGCTACATCGCGGTCGACACGGAGAAGAACGAGCAAACCTCGCCCGAGGCGAAAAAGAGCGTGATGATCTGGGACACGCAATCGGAGGAAGTGGTCGGGCAACAACGTTTACGACGTGAAGAGCCCGCCGCCGGTTGGCTCGACCGCGAAATTCGACACCTACTCGGCGGAATACGTCGGCTCGGGGAGCTAGTCGTTAGGGCCAACGAATTCTGAACATTGGAGACGTTTCGCTCTCTCCGAGCCGAACGCTCTTCCGAGCCGGAGGCTGCGAAGCGCGGGCACGAGTGTCGCTCGGAGACTGAGCGTCTTTTGCCTTCCGGCGCAGACCCGCGTTGCCCACAGGGCAACGTCTACAGGTGGCGAGTCGGGTTTTGGAGGCTGGCGGCCGGCGCGAGCGTGTCAACCTCGACCAGCGCGACTCCGATCGTATTGTTTACCCCGCGCACGATCGCGGTGTAGGCGCCCGGCCCAAGCGTTTGCAGGATGGCCGATTCTGGTGTTATTGACGGTGTAGAATTAGCCATTTTCTAGTTAGGCGCGGATTAGACACAGCATTGAGAGAAGGCAGGAAGGGAGTTGCGTTTTCATTAGTGGCGAGGGTTACCGCCAACTGTCGTCTTCGTTGAGTCTGACCGGATCGCGATTGCGTCTGCTCGTGACGGTGTAGAGAAGCGTTGCACTTGAATACCTAAGGGATCCGCCAGCGCCATCAACATAGTCGAAGCGGGACCCACCGGAGCATCGTTAAAGCGAATGTTGACGAAACTAACGGTCCCGGAGCAAGCGAAAATAGGGAGACCTCGCCTAACGAAATTGCAGGCGCTCAGTCACGCGATGTCGGGGGAGCAAACTCTGCACTTCACTTCCCGCCGCCGAAGAAGCGCTTGAAGGATTGGATGATGCTGCGGGGCGCTTCCTTGACCTTTTCCTTGATTTGCTCGACCCGCTCGCCCGAGCAGGGTCGGGTTGCCACCGTGCACCTTGCAGATGCCGCGCGGGATTTTGTCGACCGGCAGATCGATTTCGTAAGCCGTGCCGGCAGCGACGCAGCCGCTGGTCGCGATCGCGTTGGAGATCGAGCAGACGGTCGCTTCTTGCATGGCCACGGGCGGTTTGAACCGCTCCGCCGGATAATGATCGGCGGCTTTGTTCATCACCTGGGTCCAGACCGGCAGGGCGAGCGCCGAGCCGTAACCGTGCGGGATGATGGTGGTCGGCTGATCGAAGCCGACCCAGACCCCACAGGTCATGCGAGGTGGTGAAGCCGACGAACCAGGCGTCCTTGAAATCGTTCGTCGTGCCCGGTCTTACCCGCGGCCGGAAGTTTGAAGCCTAACGAACGCGCGCTCGCCGCGGTCCCTTTGGTCATTACGTCCTCCATCAGTTCGGTCGTCATCCAGGTCGCGCCCGGATCGAGCACCGGCAGAGTGACATGAGCGGCGCGATAAATCGGTCTGTGCTCGGGGTCGTCGATCCGCTCGATGATGTAAGCTTGTTTGCGCACACCGGCGTTGGGGAAAACGGTGTAGGCGGCGGTCAGGTCTTTCAGGTCGGTCTCGAACGAGCCGATGTAAATCGCGGCGCCGTGCGGGACATTTTCGCCGAGCCCGAGGGTGGTCGCGATCTTCTGCGTGTCGTCGAGGCCGGCAAATTCGCCCACCCGCACACTCATGGTGTTGCGCGAATGGATCAGCCCATAGGAAACAGGTTTGATCCCGCCGTAACGGCCATCGGAATTTCCCGGCGACCAATTGCCGGCGCCTTGAATTTCGCCCGGCTGGATCGGCCCGTCGCTGATCGCCGCGCCCGGCAACAGACCATGGGTGAAAGCGAGCGTGTAAACGAATGGCTTAAAGGAGGAACCGATCTGGCGATTGGCCGGTGCGAGCGCGCGATTGAATTTGCTCTGCGCATAATCGCGCCCGCCGACGAGCGCGCGAATGCCGCCGCTCGAGTTATCGATCGCGACGAGCGCACCTTCGAGATACGGCATGGCGTTGTCTTCGCCGTCGGCCGGGGGGCGATATTGCGACTTGAGCGGATGGTGAAAACCGGCTCCATCTGTTCCACTTTCGCGAGCTGCGTTTCGATTGCGTTGGCGGCGGCTTTTTGCACGGCGGGATCGAGCGTCGTGTAGATGAAGAGCCCGCCGTTGTCGATCTGGTCCGGGGTAAGGAGGAGGTTGAGATCGCGCTGGACCGCGTCCATCGCGTAATTTTCCTGGATCAAAGTGAGGCGGCGCGGATGTGAATTGATCTTCTCGTGCTTCGCCTGCTGCTCCTGCGCGGCCGTAATCTTCCTTAATTCCTCCATCCGGCTCAGGACCACGTCGCGCTGGACGGCAGCGCCTTTCGGATTTTTCAGCGGCGAAAAACGGTTCGGGCTGCGGATCAACCCGGCGAGCAAAGCCGACTCCGAGAGATCGAGTTTGGCCGCATTTTTTCCAAAGTAAGACTGCGACGCGGTCTCAACCCCGTAACAACCGGAGCCGAAATAAATCCGGTTCACGTAGAGCTCGAGGATTTGGTCCTTGGTCAGATTGCGCTCGATCCGCAAGGCGACCATCGCCTCGAGCAATTTGCGATTGAGAGTGCGCCCGCCCAAGGGGAGGCTGTTGCGTGCGAGCTGCTGGGTGATGCTGCTCGCGCCTTCCTTGGCCGAGCCGCTCATGATGTCGCGCACGAGGGCGCGGGCCACGCCGCGCCAGTCGATGCCGCCGTGCTCGTAAAAGCGGGTATCCTCCCGCGCGAGCAACGCCTGAATGAAGACCGGCGAGACTTCCTTGAGCGAAACTTTCAGTCGGTTCGCGCCCGCGAGCCGGCTATAGATTTTTCCATCGACATCGAAGACCGTGTTGCGCTCGGGCATCGTACCGAGGCGTTTCAGGTCGAAGGTTTGCGCCCAGATGGCGAAAAAGGCGAGGACGGCGATGGCGAGCGCGGCAGGCAACGCCACGAGGAAGAAGGCGAAAACCCAGCGCCAGCCGCGACGTCGCTTTTTTCTTGGCTTACTTCCTTTGGAGCGACCGGCGGTGCGTGCGAAGAGTTTCATGAATGATCAATTCTGCGAGGCACCGGGCGTCTCACGACGGAAACTAATCATACCTCCAGAGAGGAGAAAACCTCGGACTTGGACACGAAAAAACCTTCCCCGCGGACGGAGAAGGTCTTCGCATAATCTCGTGAAAAACTACAACTTCAGTTTGACCGGCTCGCCGTGCTGCTCGTTGGCGCAGGGGGCGTTGATCGGCACCCCGGCATCGGCCTCGTTCGGCTGGACCAGCTTGCGCTCAATCAGGTAGCGTTCCACTTCCTCGCCGCTCACGTCGGCCAACATTTCGCCATTCACTTCCAGACAGGGCGAGAGCGGCTGGCCGCTTTTGCTTTCCATCTCCCAGCGAAAGGCGGGATTCTGAATGATGTCCTTCTCGGTGTAGGGAAGATCGTATTTGGCGAGAACGGCGCGCACGCCGCCGCTCCAGCCGCAATGGGTTTTGAGGTAGGCGGTGATCTGTGGCTTTTCCATGCCGGAAGGTAGCACTGGCGGAACGTTCAGCCACCAATTTTGGAATAGCGGGGGTCTATGACCGCCGAACGACAACGCGCCGCTTACTTCGCGCCTAACGAATTTCTTATCCAGTCGCAACTCGGCTTCTGCCTCGAGCAATCTGGTCAGACCGATGCCGCGATCTCTCATCCGCGCCGCGGCGCAGGCTCGCCTCAAAGTATCCTCCGGTTTGGGAGCATCTCGGATTGGCCTATGAAAAACAGGGCCGCCCTCGCGAGGCGATCGCTGCCTTCGAAAGGGCGACCCGATTGATGCCCCGCTATGAACAAGCCTGGGAGCATCTGGCGGTGGAATATCGAGCTGTCGGCCGGCCCGCTGAGGCCGAACAGGCTTCCGCCCGAGGCGCGCAGCGGAAAACCAAAGCGCCCAAAATCGCCATCAAAGACGGCTGACGAACGCGGGCCAACCGAACCTCAAGCCCGGAGGGAAAACCACCGCCGCCGCGCGGGAGGTTTAGCCAAGGAATCGATCAGGCGCCAATGTTTGCTCCAGTTACCGGGAGTGACTTCGCCGGGCAATTCACGCATCTGGGCGATAAACGGGCCTAGCGAATCTCGGTCCGGAGGAAGCCTGATCACCCCGATATTGCCCGCTCGTATTTTTTCGTCTGGCCAAAAGTCGAAAACATTCTTGGCGCCGTGATGGGGAGCATGATCCACCGGTTGCCCGGCGGCGACGGCGCGCTCGACCAGACCCGGGAGATCGACATCATGCATCAGGATCCAGCCGCGCTCCATGAACTGCTGGACTTGCAGCACGTCCACCAGCGGCCAGGGATGCCCATGATTTCCATCCACAAAAGCAAAGGTCAGCCCGTTCTGGACGAGTTGCCGGCAGTAAGAGGAATCCTGGGGCGCGTGGACGATGATCCGGTCGCGCAATTCCGGCGTCATCTGCGCAATGGCAAACCCGGTCGCCCTCGCGGCATCAACCACATATTGCGCTCTCTTGTCGATCGTGTGGACGAGCGGACCGGAGGGCGCGCGGCCGGCTTGCGCTTCCCCCAGCGCAATCATTTTGCCAATGATCGCGGCGGAGGAACCGGAGGCGGTTCCGATTTCAATCGCTAATCGCGGCTGGAGAATGCTCGTGACCGCGGCTGAAAAAAAAATATCGGGTGGCGGGAGCATTCCAAAATCGAAGCGGCCAGGCGTGGTCACGCTGCGCAAGAATTCAACTTCACCCGGCGCGGGCGTCGCGCCGGCGATTCCGAGCGCATCGCCCAGACGACCGTAGGCGATGCCATACCCCTCAGCGTCGGTAATTTCGGAAATCTCCATTCACTCCCGGCGCGGGCGGAGAAGGGGGAAGAGGATGACGTCCCGGATCGATTCCGCGCCGGTCAGGAGCATGGTGAGGCGATCGACTCCCAGGCCAAAGCCGCCGGCCGGGGGCATGCCGTGCTCGAGGGCGAGCAGAAAATCCTCATCGAGCTTTTGTGTCTCTTCACCGGCCTGTTCGAGGAGGCGCTGCCGTTGCACGAACGGATCGTTCAGTTCGGTGTAGCCGGGCGCGATTTCCTGGCCGTTGATGATCAACTCGAAAACATCGACCAGCGAATCGTCTTCCAGGTTTTGTTTCGCCAGTGGCACGAGTTCTTTCGGACAGTGCGTCACGAAAACTGGATCGAAGGTCTTCTCTTCGACCAGCTTTTCAAAAACATGCTGGGTGACTTCGAAATCCGCCATCTGCGGCTGGACCTCGACGCCAAGCTGGCCGCATTTCGCGCGGCGCTCCCCACTCGTTAGGCTAAACCAGTCGGGGCCGGCGACCTCGCAGACGAGGTCGCGATAACGAGCGCGGCGCCATGGTCTCGTGAGGTTGAGGGTTCGAATGACATTGCCCTCGGTATCGCGATGCTCGATTTGCAATGGGGGAGGGGCCTTTGTGTCCCAATCCGTGGCGCTCTCACCGCTCATCGGGGCACAAAGGCCCCTCCCACATTCGAGCATCTCGGCGAGGTGGCAGATCAATTCCTCGACCAGCTCGGCGATCTTCTCGAAGTCCGCATAGGCCCAATACGCTTCGAGCATGGTGAACTCCGGGTTGTGCCGGCGCGAGATGCCTTCGTTGCGGAAATTGCGGTTCACCTCGAAGACTTTGTTGAAGCCGCCCACGAGCAGCCGCTTCAGGTAAAGCTCGGGCGCGATGCGCAGGTAGAGATCGATCCCGAGCGCCTTGTGATGAGTCCGGAACGGCTCCGCCGCCGCGCCGCCCGCGACGGTTTGCAGCATCGGCGTTTCCACTTCCTGAAACCCGCGCGCCTCCATGAACCGCCGTATCTCGCGCAGGATCGCGATGCGCTTGGCGAAAATTTCGCGCGAGTGCTCGTTCGTGACGAGATCGAGATAACGCTGGCGATAACGCGCTTCGACATCCGTGAGGCCGTGCCATTTCTCCGGGAGCGGCCGGAGCGTTTTCGTGAGCACTTCGAACTTGTGCACCTTCAACGTCGGCTCGCCTGTCTTGGTGAGAAAACAACTGCCTTCCACGCCGATGAAATCCCCCAGATCGAGCAACCCAAACGTCTCCATCGTTTCCGGCCCGAGCTCTTTCGCCTGCACGTAAATCTGGATGCGCCCGGTCGCGTCGCGCAGATCGAGGAAATGACTCTTCCCCATGTCGCGATGCGCTGTAATCCGGCCAGCCGCACGAAGCCTCGCGCCGTCGGCAAACTTTTCGCGCACCTCCGCGATGGAGCCACTCGTCTCGAAGCTTTGCCCGAACGGCGCGATCCCCCGCGCGCGCAGCGCTTCGAGTTTCTGGCGCCGCAGGGCGATGAGTTCGTTCTCTTCCTCCATGGCAGGAGACCGAATGTAGCTGGAATCGCTCACCTGCACAGATTTTCCCGCCCCGGTCCCTTTTCGTTTTCGAAATGGCGGGGTGAGCTTTGCACTTCACCCGCACGCACCTATCGTCGCCAAACGTTTTCTGATGCAGCAAATGACTCTTCCAAAATCATTCCCAACCGTGCTGCGCCCTCTCGCTCTCGTCTGCGTGCTCCTCTTCGCGACCGTCCACGTGCGCGCGGATGACTCCAAATCGATCCGAAATTTTACCAAAGCCATCATCGCTCTCGCTCCTGACATCGACCCGGCCGAGGCCGAGCTGGTCTCCGTCACCTCGCACAATACGGCGCGCCGGCTGGCGAAGGAATGGCACGTCGTCCCGCCGGCGAACTTTCAGAATTTCCTCATTCACATCGGCCGGCGGCAATACGGCTACTGTTTTCATTGGGCCCACGGCATCGGCGAACAATTGAAAACGCTCCATCTCAAGACCCTCGTCCTCTACTGGGCCGCAGCCGATCCCGGCACGAATCTCGAGCACAATGTTATCGTCGTGACCGCACGCGGGCAGGCGATGCGCGACGGCTACCTCATTGATGGCTGGCGTTCCTGTGGCCGGCTGATCTGGTGGCCGGTAAAAGAAGATTACTATCCTTGGAAAGAAGATCCGAAGGAGACGGCCTGGCTGCGGGATTACGAGCCGGTGAAATCGAGCCGGGCGACACCGCGTCGCAAACCGACCGCAGTGGGCGATCGTCGGGCAGCGTCCCCGCCTCAGCCCCCCACGCGCGTCGGCGGCGAGACCGGTTCGCTCGAATAAAGCGCCGGATCCTGGCGAAAAAAACGCTGCATCTCGGCGCAAAGGCGCGGATGACGGCGCCGCAAAGCGCCCGGCCGTTCGAAAAACGCTTCTGTCGAGACGGCAAAAAACTCCGCCGGATTGGTCGCGCCGTAAGTATCGAGCAGAGTCGAGATTCCCGTCTGATCCGCGGCGCGCAAGGCCGCGAACTCGACTTTCATGACTTCGGCCCAGGATTGTTTGGGCGGCGGGTTTCGGGGCCACGCGGCGGGTTTCGGAGCACGTCTAAAAAAACTCGCCCCTAAATCATCGACCGCGCCGCCGTTCGAGCGGCGCCAAGCATCTGCCGTGACGCGCCCAAAGCCTCCGGCGGTCTTCGCCGGCCGTTCGCAAACAACGCAGCAACGCTACTGCTAACTTTTTCTCTCGGGCGTGATCCCGCGCACGCGGAATGACGCCGATTTCTGTCCAAAGTCTTAGCCTGACCCCTAACGGCTCCCCTGACCCCTAACGGCTCCCCCCGCCTCCTCGCGGAAAATCGCCTCCCGGCGGTTTCCACGCTCCAGGACGTGGTAAAGGGCCCCGGCAAATTCAACTCGCGCCTTGCGTGGCATGGCGCCGGCATCTTTTCCAAGTTCCCACCTTTCGGCAAGATCGAAAGTCTAAGACTGGGGTTGCCCTGATTTGACGGACAGTGGGCTTAGGGTCAAGAACCCGAGGAACCCACATGAAGACACAGATCAGCAAACCGGCGCGTGAGAGGACGCGCTACACACAGGCATATAAAGAGGGGTAAGTAAAGGAATTTAAGGAAAGGAATTTAAGGGCCACGTCTAAACACTTTGACATTTCTGCTGTAACTCTTGGAGTCGTCGGCGAAGCCGCCCTTGCACATCACTCGCCTCCGTCCGGCGCACGCGTTGCGCAACCGCGGCGTAATCCACTCCTCCGAAGCGCTGCCCGATCTCCCGGTAGCTCAGGTCACTTAAGCGCCGCAGCAGGGTCATCGCTACGCCGCGTTCTTCCGACCACCTGCCGCGCTCCCCTTTGGCACTCCATTCCTCCGCCGGTCTGCCGTAGGCCTTGGCGACACACCGAATTACCTCCTCGGGATTCACCCGCCCTCCTTCTCCGACCTTACCTTGGCCCCCGCGCAATTGCCGCTCCGCCGTGCGCTCTCGTCGACCGTCGCTTTGCCGCGCCAACCGGTCGGCTACCGCCTGCACAAAGCGCTCGCTGCCCAAGATCGACTGCGCCACCAACTCCTCCCAAGGACTGGGCGCCGTCTCCACCAGCCCCTTCTCCACGAACCGCCGATACTCCCGCCGGCACTCCGCCATGGTACTCCGACGCGGCAGCGAGCGGGCCATCTCGCCCAGGATCAGCTCCTCGCTCACTCCCTTCCACGGCGCGCGCAGGCCCGCATAGCCCGCATAGCTGCTCCAGGCATGCGCGCGCAGCCGCTCCCGACGCTCCCGCACTTCTCCCTGCCCCAACCTCTCTCCGCGCACCGGGTTGAGATGTAGATAGCGGCTTAGACTAAGCAAATAGCTCCCGGCTTCCACCAAGTGACTCTTGAAGCGGCCTTGGAAAAGGTGTCCCTCTCCCACCCGCCCGTGCCGCCGCTGAAACTGGATCGTATAGGTCGAGAGCAGCCAATGCATCCACCGGCTCAGATTCGCCCGGCGCGTCTGCGCGAGCAGATGAAAATGATTGCCCATCAGGACAAACCCGTGCAGCGCCACATCGAAACGACCGAGCGACTCTCCAAGAAGATCGAGGAAGCGTTGCGAATCCTGATTGCGTTCAAAGATTGCCTGCCGCCGGTTCCCCCGCCCGATCAGGTGATAGAGCGCTCCTTCATACTCGATCCGCAACGGCCTCGCCATCTGCCAAGCTTCTTTCCCCCATCCAGAATGTCAAACTGTTTAGACGTGGCCCTGATTCCCTCCCTGATTCCCTCCTTCCTTCTTATTCCTTCCTTCCCAGTGTCCAGTGCTCCGCGCCTCGGTTTTGCCAACGAGTTTGCTGGTTGTAACGAACTAGATTGGCGGGGCATTTGCGATCTCCCTTCTCTGGGCGGCGGGAGCATCCGCGATGGACGCGCCCTAGTCTCCCACCCGCATCGACGACGGCGCCGGCTCGCTCGAATAGAGCGCCGGATCCTGGCGAAAGAAGCGCTGCATCTCGGCGTAGAGGCGCGGATGACGACGCCGCAAAGCGCCCGGCCGTTCAAAGAATGCTTCCGTGGAGACGGCAAAAAATTCCGCGGGATTCGTCGCACCATAAGTATCGAGCAGAGTCGAAATCCCCGTCTGGTCCGCGGCGCGCAACGCCGCGAACTCGACCTTCATGACTTCGGCCCAGGATTGCTTGGCGCTGCGCGAGCCGAGCGCCGGCACGCCATCCGCCACGAAGTCTTCGAAATCCAGCTGGTGCGCAAACTCATGCAGCACCAGATTCTGCCCGTCGGACGGATCCGACGCCCCGGATTTCGCCGCATCCCAGGCCAGGACCATCGAGCCCATCCGGTCTCCGGTTTCGCCGAGCCGGCCGCTTTGCCCTTCCTCCCAAACGGGACCTTCCAAGTGCCGCTCTCCTCCCACGACATAACCCGACGGGTAGACCAGAATCGTGATCAGCCTCGGGTAATAATCCGTCCGGCGATGCAAAAGGAGCAGGCACGCCTGAGTGGCGATCGTGACCCGAATCTCGTCGGTCAACTCCAATCCGGCGCAGCCTTCAAAGCGTTTCTCCGCCAGGAACACCTGCACATGGCCAAGCAGCTCCGCCTGATCTCCGGCCGGGAGCCGATCGAAGAAGGGGACATTGCGCGAAATAACCGCGCGCCACTCGTCAGGCACGGGCTCGGCGCGCAATTGCCGCCGCCGCCGCTCTCGCGAGAATCCAAACATGAGACTTGAACCTAACGCAGCAAAACGGCCGATGCGAGACTGGAGGGCGACGCTCCGTCGTTGCCGAGGTTCAAACACGGCGATGACGGAACATCACCCTCCCCTGCGGTCCAATTCGTCATGGTGACGGAACGCGATCTCACGCGTAAATCATCCCGATGCGCGAACAGGTCGGGATCATCGGCGCGGGAGTTTCCGGGCTGACCTGTGCCGTGCTCTTCGCCGAGCGCGGACTTTGCACTCGCATCCTCGCGCAGGAGGTCGGCCCGCGTACTACCTCCGCGGCCGCAGGCGCGATCTGGTTTCCCTACGACGCCAAGCCGGCCGAGGCGGTCATCGCCTGGTCCTTGGAAACTTTCGCGATTCTGCAGGATTTGAGCCGTAGCCCCGGCAGTGGAGTCTCCCTGATCGAGCTGCGCCACTTCTCCCGCGCGGGCGAAATCGAAATCCCGCCTTGGGCGATTTCGTTAGGCGGGCAACGCCTCCGCCCTGCTTCCATCCCGCATTGTTTCACGAGCGGCTTCACGCTTGAGGTGCCTTTAATGGACACGACAATTTATCTCGATTACCTGGCGACCCGTTTTCGCCGCGCCGGCGGCGAGATCTGCGGCGGTCTTCGCTTCGACCATCTCGAGGAAGTGAGCCGCGCGTTCTCGGTCGTGATCAATTGCACCGGAGTCGGCGCGAAAAGCCTCCTGCCCGATTCGGCGGTCGAGCCGCATCGCGGCCAGGTGGTTCTCGTGCCGGGCATCGCGCAGAGGCATGCCGTCGTGTGCGACGATCCGCCGCTCATGTATGCGATTCCGCGCGCGCGTGACTGCGTCTTTGGCGGAACGAACGAACTGAGTTCGAATCGTGAACCCGATCCAACCACGACCGCCGCGATTGTGGCCGAGTGCAGCCGAGTTCTGGAGATCACGCCGCCCGGAGTTTTGGCCGAACGCGTGGGGCTGCGTCCTTTTCGGCGCACGGGAGTTTGTCTGCGCGCCGATCGGCTGCGTGATGGTCGCCGCGTCATTCACAACTACGGTCATGGCGGCTCCGGCTCCACGCTTTCGTGGGGTTGCGCTCGCGCCGTGCTCGATCTGGCCCAGGCGGATTGAGAGATCGACACGGTTGAGAAGCCGGCCCTACGATGCCGCCATGGATAGCTATACGCTGGTGCATGTGATCCTGAGTCTGGTTGGGATCTTTTCCGGACTGGTTGTTCTCTACGGGCTCTTCACAGCCAACCCGATGAACGGCTGGACGCTGATCTTTCTCGTCACTACCGCGGCGACCTCGCTGACGGGGTTTGGCTTCCCTTTTCACGGGATCACGCCTGCCATTATCGTTGGCATCCTCTCCCTGCTCATCCTGGCGGCGGCGATCGCGGCACGCTACGCCTGCCACCTCGCCGGTTCCTGGCGCTGGATTTACGTCATTGCAGCCGTGGTCGCGCTTTACTTCAATGTCTTCGTGCTCGTCGTGCAGTCGTTCCTGCACATCCCGGCCCTGCACGCGCTTGCACCCAACGGGTCCGAGCCTCCCTTTGCCATTGCGCAGGGGATCGTGCTCGTGCTCTTCCTTGGGGCGGGCATCCTGGCCGTGAAAAAGTTTCACCCGCCGGTCTCGTTAGGCGCTCGTTAGGCTACGCCCGGGCTGTCAATGTCGACGAGCTTGCGGATGCTTGTCATGTTGCGCACCGACGAGCTGGTCTACCGGGGCAGAGTCGCTTCCCGTCAGGTTGAGCGTGATTCGGGCGACGACCTCACCCTCAGCTTTCCGACGAGTCAGACCACGTCACAGCATGGGCTCGGACGGGACGGTCGAATCCTTTGAGGGTGACTTCGCCCAGGTCCTGGAATGGAATTTTTTTTCCAACGCACAACTCGGCCACAACGTTCGAGGTCAGGATCTGGTCGGGCATGGCGTGAGCGCAAAGACGGGCGGCCAGCTGCACGGTCGATCCGAAAAGATCCTGATGGTGTTCCACCGGTTCCCCGGCCGCAACGCCAATCCGAACTTTGAGCGGCCGGTCCCGGTGCTCCCGGCAATGTTTGGTCAGGTCGCGCTGAATCCGCGTCGCGCATCGAATGGCCGCTGCCGCAGAAACAAACGACGCCATGATGCCGTCGCCCAAATGCTTGACCTCACGCCCTTTCAGATCGGTCAGCGCGGTTCGGACAATCACGTCGTGCAAGTGAATCAATTCCATGGCCGCTTCGTCGCCGGCCTCCTGTGTGAGCATGGTGGAGCCGACGATGTCGGTAAAGAGAACGGTGCGAATACCGGGATCAAGCGCCTCAGCAGAGCCACCGGGGATCAACGCCGCTCCTGAGGAATGAACACCTCCGCCGCCGAGGAACGCTTCGGCAATCTCGGGCGTCACTTCGATAATTTTCTCCGCGACCAAGCCATGAGCCTCGCGATGGACCTGGCTGGCGGCCTCAGCCGTCGGGGCCTCGACCAAACAAAAAACTTTTCCGCAATTCTCATGCGCCCAGTATTTCAGGTACTGAACGTCGTGCTTCCCCTGCGTGGCGAGATCAGCCAGGTGAGCCTTCGCGATATCTTCGGGCGTCGCTCCGGTGAGGTTGTGAACATCCACGTACAAAGGCATAACGACTTCCCGGACCCTATCTACTTTTGCTGTGTTCCACCGCGATCGCCCAAGTCGGTCGAAGAGTCTGGAGAACGACGCAATATCGTTCGGTCAACCGAATCAGGGCGGCGCGCTGTTCTTCGGACGCGTCGGTGTCGAGCTCAAAACGCAGGCGGACGTTCTTGAAACCGACTGGCGCCTCCTTCGAAATAGCCAACGTTCCCCGGAAATCGAGGTCACCTTCGGCGGTGATAACAGCGTCCCGCAACTCAATCTCCATCGCCGTCGCGACCGCCCGCAGGGTGACGCCGGAACACGCGACCAACGCCTCCAGGAGCATGTTTCCCGAGCAGGCGAGCGTTCCGTCGCCCCCCATCGCCGGATGCGGGCCGGCTTCCACCAGTCCTTTGACTGTTTCTACATTGCAGGACAAATCGGCGCTGGCACGTCCGGTCGCACGCAAGGTGACCAGAGCGGAGGAAGGGTCGTCCTTGTATTGTTGTTTGAGCGGACTTTGAATCGCCTTCAGTTGTTCGGCATTCATCGAGTTCATCCCCGGGCGCGTCGCGTGCAAACAAGATCGGTTGTAGCTGGAAATTTGCGAGTCAAAACTCTTTTTCCTCAGTCCGCTCGAACTATCCATTTGCGTTGTTCTCCCTGGCAGCGGCATATTGCCGACCCGCTTAAGCGTTTTTATGGCTCTATCACCCGAAACCACTTCCAAGATGGGCGGCCCGTTGGTCAAGCAGTTCTCGATTTTCCTACCCAACAAGGTAGGCGCGATGCTCGACATCGTGAAGCTGCTCAGCACCCGCAACGCCCATGTCGTCGCCCTCAGCATCTCGGAGTCGACCGACTCGGCCATCGCCCGCATCGTGGTGAGCGATCCCGAGACGGTGGAGAACATTTTCCACGAGCACGATGTCGCCTTTGGGGTCTGCGAAATGGTCGTGGTGGAGCTCCAGGAGGTGGCGACCGAATTGTCGAAACTGCTCGCCGCTCTCCTCATGGCGGAGGTGAACATGCATTTCAGCTATCCGCTCCTCACCCGGCCGCACGGACGCGCGGCGCTCGCGCTCCACGTGGATGATGCCGAATGCGCCTGCTCAGTTCTTCAGGGCGAGGGATTCAAGATGCTGAGCCAGGCGGACATCTCGCGTTAGGTCGCGAAGCGGGTGAGGGCTCCGTCGTTGACACACGACAGCCCGTTCGCTACAAGACGATCCGATGTTCGCGTTCTTCTTCCCTAACGTGAGCCGGGCACAGAAGACGTTTACGGTCGCGATGGCGCTGCTCGGCGCGGTCGCGGCGATGCAAATCCTTGCCGCGCTCTACCTTTACACGCGACGCTCACACCAAGCCGCCTCAATCCCCATGCGCAGCGCGGTCGAAGCCCGCCTGTTCAACGACGCCAAAGTCACGCCCCCGCCCTCGGTCAGGCCGGTGAAGGTGCCCGCGGTTGCCGGGGTCCCGCCGGCCACGGTTCAGCGGGTGGACAAGCCCGCCGACCTCGGTCGCCGATACGCTCCTGCGGGTGGCGAAAGGTTTCCGCGAACGCGGCGACACCACCAACGCCATCGCCAAGTTGCAACAGGCGATGGCGCTCGATCCCGGGAACGCCGGAGATCCTGGCCGAGCTGGCCATGACCTACGAATCGATGCAGCTCTTCGATCGCTCGAACGAGGTCTGGCGGCGCCTGCAGTCGTTAGGCCCGGCCGTTGGTCCGCTCTACGAGCTGGCCGATCTGAAATTGCGCGTCGGGGTTCCCGCCCAGCACCAATGCCGGTCGCGGCCAGACGGGCGCCCGCCGAGCCCGACCTCAGCCGGCGACGACGCCGGCATTCCCGACGGCTCGACCTTCGGCATCTCGGAGGTGACCTTGAAGACCGAAGAAGATCCCGATGCGCGAGACCAAATTACTCCTGCGGGTCGGGGTGAAAGTGCGGCCGGAGACGTCGATCGATCACACCAAGGTGAAGATCCAGGTTTTCTTCTACGACATCGTCAACAACGACCAGGTGGTGCTGACCGACGCGGACGTGAGCTACGAATGGGTCACGCCCGGGCACGACTGGGCCGAGACCGGCACCGAAGTGCTCGACGTCACTTACCTGCGCCCGAAGAGGACGGATCCGCGCCGGGCAGCGCGATTGAATCAGCTCATGGACGTGCCCGATTCGGTGGAAAAAGCGAAGCTGGCAACGCGCAAACCCGGCGCCGCGGCCAGTCTGCTGCCGACGAGCGAAAGCGGACCGCGCCGATACCTCGGCTATATCGTGCGCGTTTATTACAAGGATCAACTGCAGGCCGTCCGGGCCGATCCCGACGCGGTTGTTGAATCTTTTCCCGCCGCCGTTTACCGCCCCGCCGCAGTGATGCAGTTGCTCATCGTTCATCACGAGGCGGAGATCGGGCAGGCTCTTTCGGGCATGGTGCGTGAATACACGCGCGCACGCGGTCGATTTCGCGCCCGGACACGCCGCCGCGCTGGCCTGGGCCGAGCAAGGCGCGGACGTGCGATTTGCTCATCACCCAGCTCGAGGGCGAAGGGGTGGACGGGCTCGACTCTCGCCGGTTCGTTAGGCGAAAAGTTTCCTCATCTCCACACTTTTTTCCTCCCCGCCTATCCGCTTGTCGGCGCAACGGCTCGAAGTCGCGAACACAAAAATTTTTCCCGAACCGATCGACGGCGAACGGCTTTTGCAGGCGATCGAGCGGGTCGCGGAGCGCCCGCGCGACGCCCGGATCTTTTTCATGTCGTCGATCTTGCTCCAGATGTGTTGCCTGAGCGGGAAGAGCGGCGGCGGTGCAGCTCGTCGCCGGACCGCAATCGGGCGTCGTTTATCTTGCGCAACGGCGAGTTGCGCCATGCCGAAACCGGCGCGCGCCCGCGGGCTCGAGGCGATCTACGAAATGCTGCGCTGGGGCTATGCCGAATTCGCCTACGACGCCAACGCCAGCCCGGCCGAGCAAACGATCGACATCGGCTGGGACGCTGCCCTGATCGAAGTCGTGATGCGCGAGCGCGAAGAACAGGCGCTGCAGCCGGGCGTCCCGGCCGAGCCGGAAATCTCGACCGCGCTCCTCCCGCCTGAACCGGACCTGACCGGGCAGCAATTCGGCACCTATCGGGTGGGGCGAAAGTTGACGGAGAGTTTCTGGGACAAGGTTTACCAGGCAGAGCAAACTTCGATCGGGCGCCCGGTCGCACTCCACGTCCTGCGCAGCAGCCTGCGCGAAATCCCGGAACGGGCGCAGGAATTTCTCGACACCGCGAGCGTCAACGCCAACATTCGCCACCCCGCCATTCTTCCGGTCTACGAAGCGGGAGAATACGAGGGCACCTATTTTTATGCGCGCGAATTCGTCGTCGGCCGGACCGCTTTATGAAATCAAGGCCGAGCGGCCTGACGATTACGGAAACGACCGCGCTCCGCATCCTGCGCGCGATCGCCGAAGCGCTCGCCCATCTCGACGACCACGGCATCCTGCACGCGCCTCTCCGCCTCTCGCGCATTTTCATTACGCCTAACGACGAGGCCAAACTGGCCGACGTCGCCGTCGCGAACCCGGCCATGGCCCAGCTCGCGCCCGCCCAGAGCGAAATCCAGATGGTCGGCCGCATGCTCATCCCGATGACGAAAGCGACCGCCATCCCCGGGAGCGGCCGCGTCCTCACCCTCATCCATCGGATGCAGACTTCCGGCGAAGACGCCATCACCAGTTGGGGCGAGCTCGCGCAGGAAGCGAAGAAACTCGCCACCATCGTCGGCCCGCCGCCATCCGCTCGTCTCGAAAAAACCGGTTGGAAGTAAAATTCTGGTCTCGTTGGGAGGCCGCCTCGGCAGGGAGGCCCGCCTGAAACAGTCTCGGCGGAAAACGCACCCGATTCCGGGTGGCGCAGCTTTCATCTCCGGCGAGTTGCGGTATTTTACGCGCCAATGATCCGCTCTCTGGCTTGCGCCCTGCTTTTTCTCGTCGCAGTCACGGCGCGAGGCCAGATCCAGGTGGACCTGAAATTCAAGCGTCTCCAATACATCGCCTACGAGCCGGTCATCGCCACGGTCACGATCACCAACCTTGCCGGGCGCGACATCGAGCTGCGTGACGAAGGCGACCAGCACTGGTACGGCTTCGAAGTGACCGCGAACGAAGACCGCACTCTCGCCCCGCTGCGGCATCAGCCGGAGCCGCCTTTGCAGATCGCGGCCGGCACTTCCGTCACCCGCAAGATCAACCTCACCCCTCTCTTCCCGATCGCCGATCTCGGTGTTTATCACGTCCGCGCAAATGTCTTCTTTGCCGATCTGAACAAATTCTTTTACGCCCGCGCCAAAGTCTTCGAAGTCACCACCGCGCGGCCCATCTGGCAGCAAACCGTCGGCGACCCGGCGAGCAACGGCGCACGCACCTATTCGCTCATGAGCAATCGTTTTCCCGATCACACCTCGCTCTATGTGCGAGTGGAAGACAAGGAGCACAGCCTCGTCTACGCCACCTACTCGTTAGGCCGGGTCATCTCCTTCGACGAACCGCATGCCGAAGTCGATCGGAAAAATCGCCTCCACGTTCTGCAATGTTCCGCGCCGCGCATCTGGTCCTATTCGGTTGTCGATCTCGATGGACGATTGCTAAACCACCAGACCTACGCGCAAACCCGCAGCTCGCCCCGGCTGCGCCACGCGCCCGATGGCACGGTCAGCGTTGCTGGCGGAGCGCTCGACGTGCCCCAGGCGCCGGCCGCCCGGGGAAAAGCAGTCCCGAAATTATCCGATCGTCCGGCTGATTTACCGCCGGAAGACTAATCGAGCGATGGTGGCAAGCCTTTCCGGGGCCCGCCGGCGCGGGCCATCTCTCACTTCCTTCGCGCTCGCCCTGGCGCTGCTTCTTTGCTCGCTCCCGCAGCCTGGCCGGCGAGCCGGAATTATTCCACCGTCGTGATCGACCCCGGCCACGGCGGATTCGACCGCGGCGGAATTCCTGGACAGCGCGTCGCGGAAAAAACCATGGCGCTCGATGTTGCGCAACGACTGGCCAAAAAGCTGCGCGCCGCGGGCTTTCGTGTGATCATGACGCGCGACAGCGATGTTTTCGTCTCGCTTGGGGAGCGGGTGCGGATCGCCAATCGTTATCGCGACGCGATTTTCGTCTGCATCCATTTCAACTCCGCATCGAGGCTCGACGCCAACGGGATTGAAACCTATTATTACTCCGATCAAAGCGCTGCGCTCGCGGCCAATATTCACCGCCAGGTCGTCGCCGGAACCACCACCGACAATCGCGGCATTCGCCGCCGCGGCTACTATGTTTTACGGCGGACGAACGTCCCAGCCGTGCTCGTGGAGTGCGGGTTTCTGACCAATCCGGACGAAGCGCGGCTCGTCCTGCAGAGCAGTTATCGCGAGCGGCTGGCCGAGCAAATCGCCGCCGGCATCGAGGGGAAACCCGCGCCGCGCAACCGTCCGGTCGTGGCCGGGTTAACTCATGTGACGCCGCCCATCCGGCAACCATTCAACTTCAACGATTTCGTCCGCGCGGAGCCGGAACGGCAATCAACCCATCGCCCGCGCAAGAAATCGTCCTCGCGTTCCAAAAAGAAATCTTCCAGCAAATCGAAAAAGAAAAGCACGAAGAAAAAAGGTTCGACCAGCGCGACGAAGAAGAAGAAAGAAAAGACGGACTCTGACGAATAAATTGCACTCGCCCATCATCACTCCGGCGCAGATGCGCGCGGCCGAGGAAGCGGCCTTCGCGCGCGGAATCACGGCTGAGAGTTTGATGGAGCAGGCCGGCGAAGGAATCGCGCGGGCGGTCGCGAAATTTCTTCCTCGCCCGGGCCGATGCCTCGTCTTCGCCGGGAAAGGTCACAATGCCGGCGACGCCTTCGTCGCCGCCCGCTGGCTCGCGCAGGCGGGTTGGGACGTCGAGACACGGCTGGTTTTTCCCGAGCAGGAGCTGAGTGCCCTAACGAGCCAGAAGTTTCGGGAGCAGCAAGGTGGGAGGGGCCTTAGCGCCCCGATTGCAGCCACCCCGGGGGTCGCGGCCCTCCCACATTGTCCGACCATCGTCCTCGACGGCCTGCTCGGGCTCGGCGCTCATCCGCCGCTGCGCGAGCCCATCCGCGTCGCCTGCCGCGAGATCAACTCGTTAGGCCAAAGTGGCGCGGCTATTTTCGCAGTCGATCTTCCGACCGGATTGGATGGTGATTCGGGCGAGGCCGACCCGGACTGCGTCAGGGCCGATTTCACGATCACGGTGGGCTGCGCAAAGCGCGGGCTGATCGCGGATTCCGCAATCGATTTTGTCGGCCGTCTCGAGGTCGTCGCACTCGACGACTTGCGGAGGGACGAGCTTCTCTCCGAGCCGTCGGCTCTACAGAGCCAGAGGCCGCTCGTCCAGGAACTGGCCATCTCGGAATCGCTGCGCAACCTCCTGCCGCGCCGCAAATTTTCCGCCTACAAGAACCAATTTGGCCGCATTGGCATCGTCGCCGGCTCGCGCGGCTTCACCGGCGCCGCCGTCCTGTGCTCGTTAGGCGCGCTCCGTGCCGGCGCCGGCTTGGTCGAGCTCTTCGTGCCAGAGGAAATTTACTCGATCGTCGCGGCGGCGGCCGCGCCCGAAGTGATGGTGAAGCCGGTAAAGTCCTACCGCAACCTGCTCAAGGAACCGGTCGATGTCTGGGCACTTGGCCCCGGCCTTGGCAAATCGCGCGCGGCAGAGATTCTTCGGCTCATTCGAGAGGCAAAACAACCGATGGTCGTGGATGCCGACGGACTCAACATCCTGGCTGAGAAGATGAGCACACTGAAAAAAGTGCAAGGGCCCCGCCTCCTCACTCCGCACCCGGGCGAAATGAAACGGCTTTTCCCTAACGAAAAGGGGGCGCGGGCGCAGATCGCAACCGATTTCTGCGAGAAGTATGGTGTGACCCTGCTTCTCAAGGGGAGTCGCACAATCGTTGCCGGGGCCGGCCGCCCGCTCAGCTACAACACGACTGGCAATCCGGGGATGGCAACCGGCGGGATGGGCGATGTCCTGACCGGTGTTTGCGCAGGACTTCTCGGCGCGAAACTTTCGCCTAACGAGGCCGCGCGTCTCGGCGCCTGGGTGTGCGGGCGCGCCGCCGAGCTCGCCATCTCCAAGGGCGGGGCGAGCGAGGAATCGCTCCTGCCGCGTGACCTGCTTGAGCATCTCGGGGCGGCGTTTAAGGAACTACGAGTAAAGTGACCAACCGGCTGGGTAGCGCACTCGTCCCGAGTGCTGGCGACGGTGTCTCACCATCGCGAACTTTTTTAAACGCACGAAGGCGCCATCCGATTCCAGGCCCGAAGAAAAGTTCGCCACGGTGGAACACCGCGACCAGCACGCGAGCATGCGCTACCCGGGCGATCATCTTCGCGCCGTGAAAAAGATCATTGTCGTCGGTTACCCGAAGAGCGGTTGCACGTGGGCTACGCGATTGGTGGCGGAACTGATCGGTTGTCCGGTCGCCGGGTTTTGGCAATCCGACAAAAACGAGATTGCGATCGAGGGTGAAAACCGGATTTCAGATTACCGCTGCTACAAATCGCACCACCAATTTTCCGAACTGGGCCTCTCGCCTAACGAACCGGACAGTCGGATCCTCTACATCCTGCGCGATCCGCGCGACATCGTCATCTCGGCCGCGAACTACTTTCAGTTCGATCGTTTTCCGAAACTGGCGGCGCTTTTCCGCCGCGTCCGGCGTGGTGAGAAATTGTACCGCCACACTCTTTACCCGCTTCTCGTTAGGCAAAATTACCGGCTGGAGCAGATGACCGAAGCGCTCCTGCACGGCTCGGCTTCAGTCCATAATTGGGTCCGAGTTTCCTGGCCTGAGCATTGGCGACCCTATCAGGAGGTAGGTGTGCCGATCGTGCGTTACGAAGATTTGCTCGAGCGACCGGAGAAGGAATCAACCCGGATCCTGGAGAAGCTCGGAATTGAGCGGACGTCGGAGGAAATCTCCACGGCGGTTCAAAATCAATCTTTCGAGCGCAAGAAAGAAACGCTCCTGTGCAGTGGCGAAACGGGTCGGGCGAAATTCCTCCGGGTCGGCAAAAGCGAGCAATGGCGCGGGAAACTTCCGGCCGATTTGCAAAGGCGTTTCGTCCAGGAACTCGGCGGCGAGTTAGCCACGTGGGGTTATTCGGCCTAAACCGCGCCGAGCCAGGACAAACGTCGCCAGCATTGCCGGGGAAAAACTAGTGCGACTTGAGCAGTTTTTGAAAGCGCGGGTCACTCCGCAGATGATCCCACTCCCAGCGATAGCGCAGGTCATTGAGGGTGATGCTGTAGCTGACGCTGTCGATTGTGCCCGGCGTCTTGAGCAGTTGCTCGAGGAGGGTGAGCGCCTGATCTTTTTCGCCGGTCTGGGCATAAATCACCGCCAGGTAACAAAGCATGATCGCGCCATCGACGGCGTCTTTCGTGATCGGCTTTAACTCCACCGCACGGCGCCCCTCGCGGATCGCTTCCTCCTTGCGCCCGAGATAGGCACAGACGAGGCCGAGATTCGCGTGCACCTCGCCGATGAGTGGAGAATGCTCGGCGGCCTCGGCAAATTCGCCCCGGGCCTGTTCGAGGAGCGGTTGCGCCTTGTCCGGGTAACCGCGCGCCAGCGGGATACAACCGGCGAGGAATGTCTTCGGCGTGTTGCCCCCGAGGAAATAATCAATCTGCGCACGCGGCGATGCGCGCAGGGCGTTCTCCGCCGCGGCGAAATCGCGCTGGATCATGGCCACATCCCAGCGCGCCCCGGTCACGATTCCATCCGGGTCGTTGCCGGCGGGAATCTGCGCGAGCAGGCGCTGCAGCGGGCGAGTGTCGCCGACGCTGAAAAAGTCGAGGTAGCCCGTCTGAATTTTCGCGACTAACGAATCCGGAGCCATCTGCCGCCAGCGCTCGGCCGCGCGCCGCGCCTCCGGCCATTGTCGCAGGGCCGAGTAGGTGTAAACGAGGTTGCGCGTGATGTTGGGATTCTGCGGATCGAGCTTGGCGACCTTTTCGTATTCGGCGATGGCGTCGCGGAATTGCCCTTTGCGGCGCTTGATCGCAGCGATCAAACCGGCCACGTCGGTGTCGTTAGGCGCGAAGCGCGAGGCAACCGCAAATTCCGCGAGGGCAGCGTCATAGCTGTCGTCGAGCCAGTAAAGGCAAAGCCCGAGCGCGAAGTGTCCCTCGGCCAGGTTTGGATCGAGGCGCAGGGCGCTGGCCGCTTCGACGCGCGCCTTGTTGGCCCATTCCTCAAGCGGTTCGTGGAAGTGAAAAATCGCGGCGCTCGTGCAGGCGAGCCGGGCATGGGCGAGCGCAAAATCAGGATCGAGCGCGATCGCCTGGCTGTAGAGTTGCACCGCGATCTTGTAGTCCTGCAGGAGCGTGTCGGGTTTGTGTTCGAGTCCGAAAGCGCGCAGATAGAGCGCATAAGCGTCGGCGTTGCTCGTCGGTTTGTGCGCAACGCGCGCTTTTTCCTCGGGCGAAAGAGTGGCGTGGAGAGTATTCGCGATCTCGGTCGCGAGTTCGCCCTGCAGGCCGAGCGAATCCTCCAGCGTGCGATCGTAATGCTCCGCCCAAACCTGGCTGTCCTTGCGGGCATCCACCAACTGCACATTGACGACGAAATGGCTGCGCTCGCCGCGCACGCTCCCTTCGAGCAAATAGGCCACGCCGAGAGTCTGCGCGATCTCGCGCGGGTTGCGCTGTTTCGTATCGCGATAGGCGAGCACGGAAGTGCGGCTGATGACCTTGAGATCGCCGATGCGGCTCAGGCTGGTGAGGATGTCATCTTGCATGCCCTCCGCAAAAAACGCGTTCTCCTTGTTATCACTCAGGTTGGCGAAGGGAAGGACAGCGATGCTTTTCTCCGGGATGTTGTCCACCACGGGTCGTTGCGACGGCGCGTAGCGGAGGTAAAGGAGAACCGCGATCGCAATCGCGAGAATCCCGATGACGGCGGTGTAGATGCGGTGGATCACCGGCCAGCCGTGCGGTTTTCCGGTCGGGACCGCGGCCGTTTTCACGATCCCTTCCGGCGTCAGCTCAAAGGCCCAGGCAAGCGTGACCGCAACCGGAAAACCAAGCAGAAGAAGGATGATGGTTAGCCTAACGAACCAGTTGGGAATTTCGAAGAACGGGAAAACCTGAGTCGCGACCTGGATGAGGAGCCAGCTCGTCATCGTGTAAACGACGGCGGCACGATAGACATTCCGCCGTTGCAGCTCGGCAAAAAAACTCCTCGGCTCCAGCCCGCTCCCGGAGGGCTCCGGTGCCCCGCCGACCGTGCCCGTCCCGGCCAACTTCGCCGGCACCGTCGCGTTGCCAAAATCATCGCCGCACAGATTCCAGATCGAGAGCTGGACCCCGTGCTTGACCTCGAATCTTCCCAGATCACGCAGATGCGGCGACCATTGCCGGTATTCGGCGAGATCTTCCGCGACCCGTTTCGAGACGAGGATGTGGCCGGCATCGCCGCAATCCATCACCCGTTGCGCGAGGTTGATTCCCGTCCCGGCGATATTGGCCCGCTCGTTTAGATCGCTCACTTCACTGACCAGGCCGCTGTGAATTCCCATCCGCACCTGGATCTCCGGATGCGCCTTGAGCGCGCGGGCGATCTCGAGTGCGCAGAGGGCGGGTTCTTCCAAATTATTGCGAAAGACCAGGGCCATCCCGTCGCCCGTCGGGAGACGAACGAGCTGCTCGTTAGTCGCTTCCTGCACTGGGCGCGTCGCCAGCACGATGTCGGTCAGCTGGCGCATCTGCCTCTTTTGCTCCTCGATCAAGAGCTTGGAATAGCCGACCAGATCAAGGAAGAGCACATGCCCGATCTCGAACCGAAGATTGTCCTCAGCTTCAGGCGACATCGTCCCTCAAATGGCTCGTTCGCTAAGAGATTGCTTTGGATCCACGGTCACGGCTGCGTTCCTCTGCAAAAGAACGTCAATTGCATCATCTGTCGATGCAATTAGCCGGGCGCGACCTTCCGTCAAAGAATTCATTTCATCGCCGAGATAACGTGCTGCTGGTTGATTCCATCCTGCGACACCGCCACACCGAAAACCTACTTCGACCTTGCCATCCTCAATTGTAATCTGATGCAAGGCTTTGCCGGCCGGGGCCTGCAAAGAGAATTGGAAAGTCCTTCGGCGAAGCTGACGGACAGCAAGACCGGCGCGTCTGCACCGATGCAGCGAAAGGAGATAATAGACGGCAAAATAACTTCTCTGGCGGCCCAGCTCGAGAGAATAAGAAAACTCAAAGAGACAGAAGATAGCCGGGACATTTTGCAGGCTTCGATCGCCTTGCATGCATATGTTTTGCCCGTCTATCGAAACGAATACCAGCAGCTCGCCAAACTTTACGATGAAGGCGCAGCGCGGGAGCAAATCCAATCTCTCACCGCGGCCATCGAAACAAAATATCAGGCGGGGTTCAAAACACTTTTTGATCGGCTGACGGCCGCCGGAAAGCCTTATGCGCAACGACATCACATCAACGTGAAATGGGATGTGGCGACCGAGCCGTCGTCTTAAATTTCGCGCGGAAGCACCGCCTTGGAGGGCAACGCTCCGTCGTTGCCGAGGTTCAGAAACACGGCGATGACAGCGCATCGCCCTCCAGTTGCGCGCGTTCCCCGCCTAATGGATTACTTTGGCCGCAACGACCACAGCAATGCCTTTTTCTGACGGGACGCCTTGCGACGAATCATTCGTTAGGGATGTTTTCGGCTCCGGGGCGGCGAGGATTTTCTGGAAACGCGGATCTTTCCGCAGTGAATCCCATTCCGGGCGCAAGCGCAAATCGGCCAGGGTGATGTTCGCCGGGCAATTGCCCAAATCGATTGGACCAGGAGTCGCCAAAAGTCGTTCGATCAATTCAAGAGCGTGGTCCGCTTCTCCGAACAGCGCGTAGATCACCGCGAGGTTGCCCTTGGCGATCGCGCCGTGGTACGCATCCTGACTTTCCGGCTCGAGTTCGACCTCTCGCAGACCTTCGCTGAGCGCATCTCTTTTCCGGCCTTGATAGGCGTAAAGCAGGCCGAGCAAACTGTGCCGCGACGCAACCTCAGGCCGGGCCCGCACCCCCCTTTCAATGTCTGGCGCGGCGGCGGCGAAAAAGCGTTGCGCGGATGCCGTGTCACCGCGGGCCCGCGCGATGCGACCCAGGTTGAATGAATTCGGAGTGACCGCGGCGTCCGCCAGGATTTTTGCCGCGATCGAGTAGTCTCGCTGCAACATGGCGAGGTCCCAACGAGCCTCGGTCGCCAGGCCATCGGGATCGATTACGGCCGGACCGCTTTGCAAGGTTTTCATCGCCGCAGCGGGATTGCTGTCGCGAAAGATTTGGAGATAAGCCAGCCCCATCCTGGCGTAGGCCGAGTCCGGCGCAATTTCCTGAGCGCGGTTATAACACGCGGTCGCGGCGGGCCAATCGCGCACGAGAAGATAATTGCGTGCCGCCGCGTCAATCACATGGACGTTACGAGGATCGAGTTCCTGCGCGCGCTGGAAGGTGGCGATCGATTCATGCCAGCGTCCCTGCCGGCGATAGACTCCCGCGATGTAAGTTAGAATATCTGGCTCGTTAGGCAAAGTCGCCGCCGCGATCGAAAATTCCTTGAGGGCCGCCGAGTAATTCTTGTCGACCTCATAGAAACAAAGGCCGAGGGCCATGTGGCCTTCGCCCAGAGAGGGTGACAAACGCAGGGCGTCTTCCGCCGCCTGGCGCGCTTTCGCTCCCGGATTCGGTCCGTCCGCTCCGTCCGCAAGGCGACTCTCCACGATGGAAAGCCGGGCGCGCGCCAGGGCAAATTTCGGATCAAGCGCGATCGCCTGCGCGTAGAGTTGCTCTGCCGCGGTCCGACTTTCATCCGAAGGGTTCACCACTCTTTCCCAGCCAAGGCCTTTCAAGTAGAGAGCGTAGGCTTCCGGATTGGCGGTCGGCTTTTTCGCCAGACGCTTCTCTTCCTCCGGCGCGAGTTTCGCCCGGAGGGCCGCAGCGATCTCGGAGGCCAATTCGCCCTGGAGCCCAATCGCATCCGCGCCAGTCCGGTCGTAACGCTCCGCCCAGAGATGGCGATCGCTCCGGGCGTCGATCAATTGCACGTTGAGGAGCACGCGATCACCTTCGCGCCGGACGCTGCCTTCGAGCACATTCTCCACTCCAAGCGCACGGCCGATTTCGCGCATGTTACGCGAACCGGGCCTCTGATAGCTCATTACGCTTGCGCGGCTGATCACCCGCAATTCGTGAATCTTGGCCAGACTCGTCAAAATATCATCCTGAATGCCCTCGGCGAAGTAGGCGTTCTGCTTGTCGTCGCTCAGATTCTCGAAGGGCAGGACAGCGATGCTTTTTTCGGCGCCCGCTGGAATGGGCGGCCCAACGTTCGTTAGGGAAGTTGCTGGTTCGGGAGCAGCGAGGATTTTCTGGAAGCGTGGATCGCTCCGGAGTGGGTCCCACTCCCAGCGCAACCGCAGATCAGCGAGAGTCATGCTGCTCGGCGAATCATTCCATTCGACTGAACCGGGCGTCGAGAGCAGCCGCTCAATCAAGGCGAGCGCCTGATCCTTCTCGCCGGCGAGGGCGTAAATCATCGCCAAATTTCCGGCGGCGGCCGCACCGTGAAACGCATTCTGGGTTTCCGGTTCCAGCTCAACCGCGCGCAACCCCTCACGAATCGCATCCACTTTCCGGCCCTGATATGCGTAGAGCATTCCCAAAACGTCGTGCCGGCTCGCGGCCTTGGGATCCTCCCGCACCCAACTTTCGAGGTCCGGCGCGGCGGCAGCGAAGTAACGTTGAGCGGTTTCAAATTCGCCGCGGCAAAGGGCAATTCGACCTAAAAAAAATGATTTTGGCGTGATCTCCGCCGGGGGAAACTCAGTCACAATCCTTTCCGCCTTCGCGTAATCCCGTTCCAGCATGGCCAGATCCCAGCGCGCCTCCGTCACCTCTTCGTCGGGATCGACTCCAGCCGGGATGCCCTGCAGGATCTTTTCGGCCGCAACCAGATTGCCGTTCCGAAACACTTCGAGGTAAGCCAGGCCTATCCCGGCGGAAGCCGAATCCGGCGCAATCTCCAAGGCGCGGTTAAAGCCGGCGGTCGCGGCGGGCCAATCACGCACGAACATGTAGTCGGTCGCTGCTGAGTTAATGACTTTGACGTTACGAGGATCGAGCTCCTGTGCGCGCTGAAACGTCGCGAGCGACTCACGCCAGCGTCCTTGCCGGCGATAAATCCCCGCGATGAAAGAAAGAATGTCAGGCTCATTGGGCGATGTCGCCGCGGCGATCGAAAATTCCTTCAGCGCCGCGCCGTAATTTTTGTCGGCCCAATACAAGCACAGGCCAAGGGCCATGTGGCCTTCCCCTAACGACGGCGATAAGCGCAATGCTTCTTCTGCCGCCACACGCGCCCTCCCTCTCTCAACTGGGCTGTCAGACCCAAGCTGGCTGTCTATGATAGAAAGCCGGGCGCGCGCCAGAGCAAATTTCGGATCAAGCGCGATCGCCTGCCCATACAGTTGCGCTGCCGCAGTCCGGCTCTCGTTCGAGGGGTTCAAAGCCCGTTCCCGTCCGAGAGCCTTCACATAGAGCGCATACGCCTCGGGATTGTCGGTCGGCTTCAACTCCAGGCGGGCTTTTTCTGCCGGCGCAAGTTTCGCTTTGAGAGTGGCAGCGATCTGTGTGGCCAGTTCGCCTTGCAGGCCAATCAAATCGGACCCCGTCCGGTCGTAACGTTCCGCCCAGAGGTGTCGATCGTTGCGAGCGTCGATCAGTTGGACATTGACGAGCACGCGATTGCCCTCGCGCCGCACGCTTCCTTCCAGGACGTTCTCCACTCCCAGTTCGCGCGCGACGACGCGCAAATTGCGGGCCGCGCTCGCGCCGCGGTATTGCGAAGCCGAGGTGCGGCTGATCACCTTCAATTCGCTGATCTTCGCCAGGCTGGTCAAAATATCGTCTTGGATTCCCTTGGCGAAATAGGCGTTCTCCGGATCATTGCTCAAATTTTCCAGCGGCAACACCGCGATCGATTTCTCCGGTGAAACCGCCGGGAGTGCAGTCTTCGATCGAAATTTTTGAAGAGTGAAGAACACGCCGGCGACGATCGCGGCCAGCGCGCCAAGCACGACTGCCCGGCGGCCAATGCGACGCCAAGCAGTTTCGTTAGGCAGGAAAACGTGCGCGCGGCAAGACTCCAGGGCGATGAGCAGCTCACGCGGTGACGCGGGGCGCTGCGCGGGATCCACCGCGAGGGTGGCGCGCAAAAGCGTGATGACGGCCGCGGGGATGCGGCGAGCGCGCAGTTGCTCGAGCGGCAGCGCAAGCTCAGTCTGCGCCTTGCGGATCTCCTCGATCGTCTTGCCGGGGCACGGAATTTCACCAGTGAGCGCATACCAAAGCGTTACGCCTAACGAGTAGATATCCGACCGAGCATCGACTGGCGCGCTGCCGAGTTGCTCCGGGCTGGCAAAGGTGGGCGTGCCCACAAATCCGCCGTGGGTCAGATCCCGCTCGCCCACCGACCCACTGATCGACTTGGCGAGGCCGAAGTCAATCACCTTGGCTTCTAATACTTCCGGGGCGGAATCGCCCGGGGTGAGCATGATGTTGGCGGGCTTCAAATCGCGGTGGATCAAGCCGCGCGCCGCGGCCGCGATCAGCGCCCGCGTGACCTGGATCGCGATCTCCAACGCCAGCCCGACCTTGAGCGGACCATCCCGCCTAACGAGTGCTTCCAGTGTTTCGCCTTCGACCAGCTCCATCGCGTAATAACAACGATCGATCTCCGGCGAAGCGCCGAATTGAAAGACGCCCGCGACATTTGGATGGCGCAAGGCTGCGGCCGCCCGGGCTTCGCGCAGGAAACGTTCGCGCGCCGCGTTCGCCCCACCGGCCGCCGCCGGCACGTCGATCACTTTCAGCGCCACCCGGCGGTCCAGGACCCGGTCGAGCGCGCGATAGGTCACGCCCATCGCGCCGTGACCGAGTTCCCAGAAGGAGCCATCCGCGCGTCGCTCAATTTCGAAATCGCCCAAGACTAACGAGTCGTTGGATGCGGCCCCGGCACTCGCTTGCTCAAGGCCCCCGCGGACCAGACAAGCGAGGCAGTCGCGCCGGCCGTGGAGCGATTCCCCGCAGACCGAGCAGATCGTGACGGATACGCCTGGAATGGCCATCGCACCTCTCCATCATCCGTTCGTCAAAACGCGCAGGAGCTCGCGCAATTCACCCTCGACCTCGCTCTCGCGATCGACCGTTCGACGCACCTCCGTCCGCAGGGCATCGCGGTAGCGCGCGCGCAACCGGGTGACATCGCTGCGCAGCGTCGAGGCGGGAGTATTGAGCCGGGCCGCCAGCTCCGCGTAAGTCGGCAACGGATCGGCGCCCCCGGTGAGGAAAATCTTTAGCTCTCGAAAGAGCCCCTCTTTCCCCTCGGCCTTATACTCGTCCGAGAGCCGTCCCAGCGCGCCGGTCACCAGCGTTTCCGCCCAGGTCCGCTCGAACAACCGGTCCTCATCGGTGGAAGCGGCCTCGGCGCAGTGGGTTTGGAAAAGCGACTCGGCCTCTTCCACCTGCTCCTCGTTCAAGGGCAAGAGATCTCGGCCGCCCCCCCGCTTCAGTGTTTGGGCGCGATCATGCGCGTCCGCGAGAAGATTCTTCAAAGAGGCGAGGAGGAAGGAACGGAATCTCCCCTTCCTCGGATCGACCCGCGCGTAAATTCTGTGCTCGATCAGGTAAGCGAAAAAGCTCTGGGTGAGATCTTGCGCGTCGTGGATCGCGTAGCCCCGGCTGCGCACGAAACTATAGAGCGGCGGCCAATACATTTGGCAAAGCTGGCCGAGAGCGACCTGAGCGAACTCCGGTCCGGCCTGACTCTCTCCGGCCGCGAGAATAACGCTCCATTGGGTCGGAGCGAACGGATCGCCCTGGCCACGGAAGGTCCCTGGCAGTGGCTGCACGCCACCGGTCTAACAAAAACACGGGAAAAGGCAAGCCAAGAGAAAGTTAGCGAATTCCTGCAGCGCGGCTTCAAAAATCCCTTTGGAAAAGGCAAGCGATCATCGCTTCGCAACAACAACTAACCATCCATCCATATGAATACAGCATCTTCTCATGTTTCAGCCCAACGAACCGGCCGCTGGCTATTGCTCCTCGCTCTTCTGATCGTCCCTCAAATGGTGCAGGCGCAGTGGGCCGCAACCGTCGGCGCCCAGAGTAACGACAAAGGATTTCAGGCTCTGGCCTTTCTTCCCAATGAAATCTGGATTCACGCCGGCGACAGTATTACGTGGACATTCGATGCGGACGAGATCCATACCCTGACCTTTCTCAAGGCCGACCAGACACGGCCATTCTTTCTCGAAGGGTGCCCGGGCTTTTCGACCGATCCAGCCAGCTTCGATGGTTCGACCTGCGTGACCACCCCGCCGATGGTGAAGGGACAGACCTTTACCGTCATCTTTCCGGCGGCCGGCAATTTCAAGCTGTCATGCCTCGTCCATGAGAACATGGACGGAAGAATTCATGTGCTCGCTGCGTCCGAGCCACTGCCACACGATCAGGCCTTCTACGACAAGCAGGCGGCGAGTCAGCGCACCGCGTTACTTTCCGATGCCCGTGATGACGCGCACGGTTGCCATGCCCTCGCCAACTCACCCCACAGCGTCACGGCGGGCGCAGGAGAGGTGATGGCAAACGCTGGCGGCTCGAGCACCGTCTCGGCCCTGCGCTTTTCCCACGACAATATCAGAATCCGCGCCGGGCAAACAGTCGAATGGGATAACCAGGATCCGGTCACTCCGCATACCATTACCTTCGGGCCTGAGCCGGAGGATCTCCTGAATCCTTCGGCCGACGTAACTGTGGATACGGATGGGGCTCGACATGCGATTATCGATTCCACTTCCGACAGCACGCACTCGGGATTCATCGTGGCGGCACCGCAAGAACGGCTTGGGCTCACCCAGTCGCCTCTCAGCGTGACACGTTTCCGCGTCACCTTCCCAAATGCCGGCACCTTCCCTTACATCTGCGCGCTTCATGACGGACTTGGGATGGTGGGCCAGGTGACTGTCAGCCCTTGATAGGCCGCGGAAAATCGACGGAGCGACTAGAAATCTTCTCCCGAACCGACGGCGACCTGGCAACAGTCGCCGTCGCTTGCTTCGCGAGCCGCGTCTTGTGCCAAGAAACCTGCCGAACTGGCGCGAGAGCAGCTTCTTTAATGGGGCGTGCACGCGTCGGGTCTCAACGGATCAATGCGACGAGCAATTGTCTCGTGCATCCTTGCGTTGCAGCTTCTGTCCCTCGCCGCGCCCACACAGGCGGGGAGTCGCCGGCATCGAAAACCCAACCCGGTTACAGTCGTTCTCCAGCCATTTCTGGTCGCGCGTTCCGTTGCGCATGCCGTGGCGGAGCCGGTCGTGCGGCAGACCTCGCGAGCGGCGGTGACGTTGGCGACTGCGCCCATCCGGATGGCTTATCGAAATGTGCCTAAGCACGACGATGAAGTTTTTCAGGGCGAAACCGTTGCGGAGGAAGAGGAGTCCGTTCCGCGCGCCGTTCCGTTCGATGAGGTCGCAGCCTCCCATCAACCTGTCCGCGTCGCGTACCTCGCTCCGCGCCGGAAAAGACAGCACGCACCCAGGAACAACGAAGCAAGCGAGGACGACGCCGATTTCGACAAGGGACTCCGGGAAGCGGAGGCAAAGAACGGCGCTGGGCCAACCGTCAACGGTAGTCGCGCGATTCTGCGTGGCGGCATTGCCTACGCGCCGGAACGAGCGCCGCAAAGCGTGAAGAACGCGATCTGGGCGGCAAATCATTTGCGCCGCAAACCGTACGCGTGGGGCGGCGGTCACGGTTCATTTTCGGATGACGGCTATGATTGCTCGGGGGCGGTCTCCTATGTCTTGCACGGCGCGGGTGCGATCGCCGTGCCGTTGCCCTCGAGTGACCTCATGCGCTACGGCGAGCGCGGCCGCGGACGCTGGTTCACGATTTACGCGCGACCCGGCCACACCTTTGCGGTCATCGCGGGACTAAGACTCGACACGACCGATTTTCAAAACGGCGGTAACACCAGCCCACGCTGGCATGTGGACATGCGCGACACGCGCGGCTACGTTGCCCGGCATCCGGCTGGAATGTAAGGAGAACCGAAAATGGATCCCGAGACAAACGACGAAAGCGGCGAGAGCACAGAGCAGGATATGGCAGAGACGACCGAGGAAACTCCGCAATTCAAGTTGCGCGATTTGCGACCGGAGAAAGACCCGATTGGCGCTGGACGCAACCGCGCGGCGCAGCGCCCCAGCTTTCTTCGTTAGGCGAGACGTTTCAACGCCTGGTGCAGTGTAACGTTAGCTTTGAAGACGGGAGCGTCTCGGCTGATCCTGGACTCGCCGAAGCGAGTGCCTCCGGAGGGACGAGCTTCCGCTCGTCCAGGTTCTTGCGACGCGCGTCGCCGATTCATCCGTTAAAGTCTCCTAGTGCGCGCCCTGCGCCAGCGCCTGAAAGCGCGCATCATTCCTGATACGATCCCAGACCACGTCGAGGCGTAGATAAGCGGGGGTGAGCCCAAATTGGGCGGGCTGGAGAGCGCGTTCGAGGTGGGGTAAAGCGCGGTCGGCGTCGCCGAGGAGGGCGTAACCGCGGGCGACGTTCTCCTCGGCATTGGGGAGCGCCCAGAGGTCGTGCTCGTTCTCGCGCAGCAGCTTCTCCGATTCGCGTTCGACCGTGGCGCGATCACCTAAGATCGCGGAGATATCGATGAGCGTGCCGCGCAGCCAGACCGATTTGTCCCCGTTCTCGAGCCGCTCCTCGACTTGCGTGCGGGCTTCTTCGAGGGCCGGCTTTGCGGTTTCGAATCGACCAAGTGCCACCTGCTCGAAGGCGATTCCGAGGTGGGCATTGAACAAATCTTCGGCGTTCCGGGCATCGCCGAGATGTTGCCTGATAATCGTGATGGCGCGTTCGAATTCGCGCCGCAGTACCAAGAGGGAAGCGTAATCTCCGAAGAGTTGTGTGCCGAGTTTGGGCTGAAGCGACCCGAAGGCCCGCTCCGTCCGCCCGAGGTCGCCTTGCGCGAGATAGTTCTCGATTCTTTGCGCGAGGATGGCTTCGTCGCCGGGCAAGAGAGCGAGGGCACGGTCGAACATCTCGTCCGCTTCGGCGAAGCGTTGCGACCCGCGATAACTGCGGCCGAGATTGACCCAGATGTCGGGGTTGCGCGGATCGATGGCGGCGGCTTCGAGTTGTAATTGAATGGACTCGGGCAGATGGCCCTGGCGGCGTTTCACCATCGCGGTCATAACGATGGCGTTGGCGGAACTGGGCGAGAGTTCCCGCGCCTTGCCGAACTCGGCCAGGGCGCGGTCGAAGTCTCTCAGGCAATAGTAGTAAAAGGAACCGGCGGCAGCGTGCGACTCGCTCGCGTCGGGATGCAACTTGTTCGCCATCTCCATTGCGGTGCGCGCTTTGTTCAGTTGTTCCGGGAGTATGATGATCGGCGAGATATTTCCAGGCTTCGCGGTTGGCGAGATAGGCCCAGGCAAGAGCGAATTGCGGATCGAGCTCGACGGCGCGCGCGAAGAACTTTCGCGCTTCTTCCACCTGCTCGTCGCCTTGGGCATTATCCAGAGCCAGGCCGCGCAGGTAAGCATCGTAGGCTTCTGGGTTTTGCGTGGGAACATGTGCCAGCGCCTGCTTTTCGCTGCCAGTTAGTTTGGCGGCGAGTGAATTTGCGATCCGCTCGGCCACCTCGCTCTCGACCGCGAAGACGTCGAGCAACTTGCGGTCGTAAGTCTCGGCCCAGAGATGTGAATCTCCCTCCGCTTTGATGAGCTGCACGTTCACCCGCACCGAATCGGCCACCTTCTGCACGCTCCCTTCGAGAATGTGCGCGACGCCAAGTTGTTTGGCGATCTCAGCGATGTTGCCGGGCTTGCTCTGGAACTGCTGCGTCGAAGTGCGCGAGATCACTTTCAGATCCGCGATTTTGGAAAGCCGAGTCAGGATTTCATCTTGGATGCCATCGGCGAAATAAGCGTTCGTCTTGTCCTCGCTCAGGTTCGCGAAAGGCAGGACGGCGATCGATTTGGCGGAGGTTTCACTCGCAGCGACGGGTCGATTCGGGCCGGTGTAGCGGCCGAGAAAAAACAAACCAACCGAAAAAATGGCGCCGACGATCACGACGTAGATCCAGGCGTGGCCGCGTTTCCGTTCGGGCAGGGATTCCGCAGTCTCAGTCCGTTTCAATCCTTCCGGCGTGAGTTCAAAGGCCCAGGCAAGAACGAGCGCGATCGGAAAGCCAAGCGCGACCAACATGATGACGAGCCGGATCGCCCAATCGGGAATCTGCAAAAAAGGAAAGACCTGGGTCGCGATCTGGATGAGGAGCCACGCCACGACCGCGTAAGCGACCGCGACCTTGTAGACATTGCGCCGCTTCAGTTCGGCGAAAAAGTTAAGCGAACTCACGGCAGCTAATGATAGATCGTCTTCGGCTCGGGACCTTCGACAAGCGCTTTGAAACGCGGATGAGAGCGGAGCGGATTCCAAGCCGGATCAAGCCGCAGCACAGTTTGAGTAACGGGAAAGGCACCGTAGGGAGTGCTCAGTAATCGTTCGACTCGCGCCATCGCCCGCTCGGTCTCGCCCACCTGGGCTTCGACGATCGCGAGGTTTTCTTCCATCCCAGGTCCGAAGACCGGATCTTCTGAGGCGGGCAAAAGCGACACCGCCCGCTCGGCATCGCGCAAGGCGGCCTCTTTCTCGCCCATCCCCGCCTCGGCGAAGGCAAGCGCGATCGAAGGGAACGGACTCTCCGATTGCTCCCGCCGAGCGCGTTCCAATCCCGCTTTAGCCGCGAGGTAGGCTTGCTTCGCACCCTCGCGGTCTCCGGTCAGTAATCGCGCATCGCCGAGCAGTAATTGGGTAAACGGAACGTCTGCGGGCGAGTCGGATTTCTGTTTCTCAACCTGGCGTTCGGCCAACTGCGCGCCTTCCTGATAGTTCTTTTCCCAGAGCAATTGCGTGACGCGCAGGATCTCGGCCTGTCCACTGGCCGCGCCTGATGGAATGCTCGCCAGCACGGCTCGCGCCGCCGGCAGGTCGCCGGTGGTTTGCAGGAGTTTTACTTTGCTCACGAGTACCTCGGGATCGTTGGGACTGATTGCGAGCGCGCGCGCGACCATGTCGGCGGTCTCGGCGTACCGGCGCAGCATGGAGAACGTCCAGGCGCGATCCATGCAGAGATAGGCGTCGCGCGGATTCAATCGCGCGGCCTGGTCGTAAAGACGGAGGCTTTCCGTCCAGCGGCTTTGGCGGCGCGCGATGCGCGCCAGTGCGGCCAAAGCCTCGCTGTTACTCGGCGCTTCCAGCCGAATCTTTTCGAAGAGGGCCCGGGCGCCATCGTAATCGCGTTCGATGTGATAGCGGTAGTAGGCATTGGCGAGGAGGGTCTCAAGGGATGAAGGATTGAGCTGCGTGGCCTTCTCGGCCGCGGCCCGCGCCGCTTCCTTGCGCGCTGGACTCTTGTCGAATTGCAGGAAGAAAACACTGGCATCGGTTTGGGAAAGCGCCGCCCAGGCTTGGGCAAACTGCGGATCCAGGCGCGCCGCTTCGGCGAACGACTCGGCCGCCTTTTTTTGATTCTCCTCTGTCTGGCCCGGCCGCGAAATGAGATCGATGCCGCGCAGGTAGGCATCGTAGGCTGCGAGATCGCTCGTCGGCTTTTCCGCCACCGCCTTGCGCTCCGCGCCGCTGAGCGTGGCTTGCAGCGACTCGGCGATGCGCGTCGCCAGTTCGCTTTGCACTGCGAAGATGTCGGTCAGGTTTCGATCATATATCTCGGCCCAAAGATGACTCTCGTTGGCCGCGCGAATGAGCTGCACGTTGATCCGCACTCGATCGCCCACACGCTGGACCGTGCCCTCGACGAGATGAGACACGCCTAGTTCGTGCGCTATCTCCGCCAGGTTCGACGGTTTTGTTTTGTAGCGCTGGGTGGACGTGCGCGAGATCACCCGCAAGTCGCCGATCTTCGTCAGCCGCGTAATCACTTCGTCCTGCACACCATCAACGAAATAGGAATTCTCTTTGTTCTCGCTCAGATTCTCGAAAGGAAGCACGGCGATCGACTTCGCGTCCGATTCCGCTCCGTGTTTCCGAGCCGAAAGCTGGAACCAAAACAAAGTGCCCGCGGCCACCGCGGCGATGAGAACGACCCAGATCCATCCTCGCCCCGAAGACTGCGGCTGCGCCAGGTTCTCAGTCCGCCTGATCCCATCAGGCGTGAGTTCAAAGGCCCACGCGAGAATGAGCGCAATGGGATAACCTATGCCTAAGAGCAACACCACCAGGCGCACGGCCCAATTCGGAATTTCGAAAAATGGAAAAACTTGCGTCGCAACTTGCACGAGCAACCAGCCAACCACGGCATAAGCGACCGCGACTTTGTAAACATTGCGTCGCTTCAGCTCGGCGAAGAAGGAGGGCTTGTCGCTCATGATTTCGAGCTCGCCGCCGGCGGGGGCAGCCGGACCTCGTGACAGAAAGTGGCGAAGCGCGGGTCGGTCTTGTAGCGGAGAAGGAACGGATCGTAGAGCAATTCGCCAATGCCCGGGTCGCGATTACTCCAAGCGCGCTCGAGCCATTCGAAAACCCTGTCCGGCTCTTTCCGTAAAGCGTAAATCTGGGCGATCTGATAGGCGGCGTCGTCCGGTTGATGATCGATCAGGGCTTTGAGTGCGGCTGCGGCCGCGACGGGATCGCCGCTGATCTGCTGCGCCAGCGCAAGCGCGATCTCCTGCCAGCCGCCGGCCGCGATTTCTTTTTGCGCCGCGCTCAGGGCAGCTTTGGCATCGCCGCGCAGGACGGCAATGACGGTGAGCTGCGTGTAGAAATCGGCGTGGCCGGGTTGCAAATCGATCGCCCGCCGCATGGCCTTCTCGGCTTCGTCGAGCTGGCCTAACGAGCACAGGTAAGTCGAAAGCCAGTGATAACAACTGGCGCACAAGGGATCGTTCGCCAATTCCTGCCGGGCCAGCTCGATTGCCTCATCCGGGCGCCCGCGTGTAGCCAATAAGCTGGCCAGCGCCGTCTTCACCGCGTCGTCGTTCGGCGATAGTTGCAGGGCGCGACGATATTCGGCTTCTGCTTCGGTCCATTTGAAATCGGACTCAAATGAGAAGGCGCGCGCGGTATGCGCGACCGCCAGGTCGGGGTCGAGCGCGAGTGCGGCGTCGCCGGCCGCGCGTGCGTCGGCGTACGCTTTCTGAGCTTCGGCGCCGCTAAGAAATTTTCGGGCAAGGTTGTTCAAGGAAGACGCCAGGCCAGTATGAGCCAGTGCGTAATTTTGATCGAGCCGGATGGCGCCCTGGTAGCAATCGATGGCCTTGCGGTAGTCCGCCTCCGTCCCGTGGTCGTTGTAATAGCTTCCCTGGAGATAAAGCTCGTGCGCTCCGGGATTCTCCGTCGGGCGTGCGGCGAGCGAGCGTTCTGCTGCGCCGGTCAATTTCGCTTTTAGTATCTTCGCTACGTTCCGGGCGATCTCGGCTTCGACCGCAAAGATGTCGTTCAACGTTCGATCGTAGGTCTCCGCCCAAAGGTGGACGCCCTTTTTTGCATCAATCAGCTGAACATTCACGCGCACCTGTTCGTATGATTTTTGCACACGGCCTTCCAGAATATTAGCCACGCCTAGTTGATGCGCGATTGTCCGGACATCATCGGTCGAATCCTTGAAGCGTTGGGTGGAAGTGCGCGAGATCACTTTCAACTCCGCGATGTTTCCCAACTGCGTCAGAATCTCATCCTGGATGCCTTCGGCGAAATATGCGTTTTGCTTGTCGTCGCTCAGATTTTCGAATGGAAGGACGGCGATCGATTTACTTTCGATCGCAACTGCGGGTAACGGTTGTTTCGCGGCCTCGGTGGTTTGTGGCAGATGTTGGAAGCGAAAGAGCGTCACTCCGGCCGCCATGGCCGCGACGATCACAATCAGAACAGTTAACTTGCGACCGGTCTTTCGTTTAATTCTACGATCGACGTCTTCTTCAAGCTTGATTCCCTCCGGGGTTATCTCGAAGGCCCACGAACAAACAACGGCGATGAGAAACCCGATGATAGCGAACAGGACGACCAGCCTGACGATCCAGTTTGGAATATTGAAGAAAGGAAAGACCTGTGTCGCAACCTGGATGAGCAACCAGGCCACGACCACGTAGGCGACGGCCACTTTGTAGACATTGCGCCGCTTTAGTTCGGCGAAAAAATTATCAATCCTCACTTCGGGGTTGAGACAGATTCTTTCGGCGCGAGCGACGCGACGATTTGTTCGAAGCGCGGGTCGCCGCGGAGCGGGTCCCAGAAGGGGTACAGTTTTAAGGCTCCGTAGCTCAGAATGGATGATGCGGCGGGAGCACGCAGTCCAGCTTCCAGTTGCTGCAAGGCAAGCTCCTTCTCGTCCGCCCACGCTGCCGTGATGGCGAAATACTGAAGGACGCGGCTGCCGTTGGTGACATCTTTTTCCACCGGCGTGAGCGCGATCGCTCGCCGGCCTTCGGCCAAGGCCAGGTCTTTTCGCCCAAGAGCAGCGTCGATCAAGCCGAGGACGCAGAGCGGCGGACCGTAGTCCGGCTGCGCCTGCACGATCTTCTCCTGCCGGGCGCGAGCCGCTTCAAACGCAGTGCGCGCTCTTGCCTCGTCTTTGGTCATGCGCGCCAGCAGTCCTTCGCCAAAGCTACGGCTCAGATTAATCGTCGAGTCGAACCAGCAGTCATTGTCGCCCAGCGCGACGAGTGCTCGTTCGGCCGCAGCCGGATCGCGTTCGGCCAGAGCGCAAAAGAACCAGCTGTTCGCCACACTGACAATGGCGCTCGGTCCTTGCGCGAGCATTGCATCAATCGTCTGGCGCAGCGGCCGGGTGTCCGCTTTCCAGTAGACGTAAAACTCTGCACGAGTGGTCCGCGTGTCGACGTTATCGGGCACGATCGCTAATACCCGATCGAGCGCAGCGATTGCCTCGGCATAGCGCTGCAGGTTTTGGTAACTGACCGCGATCTGTTGCAGAGTAAAAAAGTTGCGCGGATCCAGCTCCATCGCGCGCTGCAGGTTTTGCAGCCCTTCCTCCTGCTGGCCGCGCCGCCGCAGAATGTAGCCGGTGAATTCGAAGAGACGCGGATCATTGGGTAACGCTCGCCGCGCAATCTCCAATTCGGCGAGGGCACCGGCATAGTCGCGCGGCCCGAAGTAGAGATATTGTGCGCGCGCCAGATGCGTTTCGGCAGCATCCGGCCGCAGTCGTGTCGCGGCTTGCACCGCAGCTTCAGCCAGCACCAGCCGGGCGGGAGTGTGATCAAACCCCGATATTGCATAAAGGGATTCGTGCGCGCTGGCGAGCTGGCAGTAAGCGTCGAAAAATGAGAGATCGCGCTTCACCGCTTCATCCAGAAGTTCAATTGCCTTCCGCACGTCTGGCTCATTCGTCGCGCTGAAAGTTGCCGTGAGGAGAAGTGACTTCGCCCGGCTGTAAAGGTCGAAAGCCGCCAGATCATTGGTGGGCGGCTGCTCGATCGCTTTCTTCTCGTTAGGCGAGAGCTTCGCCTGCAACTGCCCGGCAATGGCTTTGGCGATCTCGCTTTGGATCGCGAAGACATCGGCCAGATCGCGATCATAGGTCTGCGCCCAAACATTCGCGTCTGTCCGCGCGTCGATCAGCTGCGCATTCACCCGCACGCGATTGGCCGCGCGCTGCACGCGCCCCTCTAATAAATACGCGACGCCAAGTTGCTGCCCGATCTCGCGCAGATTGCGCTGCGCATCGGTTTTATACTGCATGACGGAAGTGCGGCTGATCACTTTCAGATCCGCGATTCTGGCGAGGTTGGTCAGGACTTCATCCTGCATGCCATCGGCGAAGTAGGCATTGGCTTTTTCCTCGCTTAAATTCTCAAACGGCAGGACGGCGATCGATTTACTTTCGATGGCCACTGCGCGTGGCGGTTGTTTCGCTTCGGTGGCTTGTTGCAGATGTTGGAAGCGAAAGACCGTCACTCCGGCCGCCATGGCCGCGACGATCACAATTAGAGCAGTTATTTTGCGACCGGTCTTCCGCTTAATTCTACGATCGACGTCTCCTTCAAGTTTGATTCCCTCCGGGGTTATCTCGAAGGCCCACGAAGAAACAACCGCGATAGGAAACCCGATGATAGCGAGCAGGACGACTAGCCTGACGATCCAGTTTGGAATATTGAAGAAAGGAAAGACCTGTGTCGCAACTTGGATGAGCAACCAGGCCACGACCACGTAGGCGACTGTGACGCTGTACACACGACGCCGTTTCAGCTCGGCCGAAAAGGAGCGGAAATTCACGGTTTTTCTTCGCAGAGTCTCTGAAACCGCGGATCCTGGCGCAGCGGATCCCAGGCTGGGTCGGTGCGCAGCGAAGTATTGGAAATGAAGAAACCGGCCGGAGCGGCGAGCAATTTTTCAATGCGATTGATGGCGGACTGCGTCTCGCCGAAGTGCGCTTCAACTGCGGCTAACTGGTAGAGATACCACGCCCCACTCAGAACGTCCTGTGACATCGGCAACAACTCGATGGCTCGACGGCCTGCCTGTAAGGCCGCTTCCTTTTCTCCCAGCCCGGTATAGGCGAGCGCGAGATAGCTTTCGATGCCGGCCGATTCGCCCGACGTGCGCAAGTTTTCCTCCAGTGCCTGCTTTGCCTCGAAAAACGCAGAGCGGGCCGGGTCGGTTTCACGTTTGAACTCCAATGCTTGCCCGCGCCAGAGCGTGGCCGGCATCATGAGCCCGTCGGTTGCGGTGTTCAACCAGGCGGGAGCTTTCGCCAGGACCGCGAGCGCTTCATCAGGCTGGCGCATGGCCATCGAGAGGTAGCATCGCTGAAGCGAGACGGCACCTTGCGGATCGAGATCCGCCGGGACCGCCGCCAACACTTGGCGCGCCGCTTCAAAATCGCCGCTCAATTGCGCCGCCCCGGCTCGATAGACATAGGCGTAGGCATTATCCGGGGCCAGGGCGATCGAGCGGGCAAAGGCTGCATCGGCCTCAGGATAACGCCGCAGGCAGGTAAGGGTGACTCCGATCTCACGGGCCAGATCTGTATCGCGCGGGTCAAGCGTCGTGGCTTGCTCGAATTCCGGTATGGCCTGCAAGAGGTTGCCCTGGCGGCGATGGACGCGGGCAATGGCTTTCAACGCATTGGAGTCGTTAGGCAAACTTGCCCGCGCGGTCGAGAACTCGGCCAGCGCCGACGTGTAATCGCGCCGGCCCCAATAGTGGAAATAGCCCATGGCCAGATGCGCTTCCGGCAGCTCTGGCTGGAGTGCCAAGGCTCGCTCCGCGTCGGCTTGCGCTCCTTCGATCACCCGCTGGCTGGAGTCGATCCCGAACCAGTAGATCGTGGATTTCAGATAGGAGAGTTGCGCGTAGGCGAGTGCAAAACCCGGGTCGGTCGCGATCGCGCTCTGGTACAAGCCTTCCGCCTTGCCCGCCACAGCGCCCGGATCCTTCGAGTTGGTCCAATATAGTTGATGGAGGAAATACTCGGCCTGGAGAAACTGGTCGTAGGCTTGCGGACTTTTGGTTGGAACATTTGCGATGCGCGCCGACTCGGCCGGTAAGAGCTGGGCCTGGAGCGCGTCGGCGACGGCCTCCGCGATTTCGCTTTCCACCGCAAAAATGTCCTTTGTCGCCCGGTCATAGGTCTCCGCCCAGAGATGCCGGTCTTTCCTCGCCTCGATCAACTGGACGTTAACGCGCACAGCGCCGGCGGCTCGCTGCACGCTGCCTTCCAGAATGTGGGCGACGCCGAGTTGCTTTGCGATCTCCGGCAGATTGCCGGGGCTGCTCGCATAGCGCATGGTCGAGGTTCGAGAGATGACCTTTAGGGCACTGATCTTGGCGAGCCGGGTGAGAATTTCGTCCTGGATGCCCTCGACAAAGTAGGCGTTGCTCTTGTCTTCGCTCAGGTTCTCGAATGGCAGCACTGCGATCGACTTTTCTGGGATGGTAGAGGATGTCGGAGCCGACTTTGTGAGCGGCGCTTCCGTTAACTTCGGCTGTAACAGTCGAAAAACGAACATGCCGCCGGCCAGCACCGTTAGGGCCACGATGATCCCAACGATCTTGCGACCGGTCTGCCGTCTGATTGACTCGTTAGGCGTGACATCTTCCGTGCGCTTGATGCCTTCCGGCGTGATCTCGAAGGCCCACGAAAGAACGAGCGAGATCGGGAAACCAAGGACCAGGAGGAGCACGACCAAGCGCACCGCCCAGTTCGGGATCTCGAAAAAGGGAAAGACCTGCGTCGCGACTTGAATGAGCAGCCAAGCCACCACTGCATAAGCGACCGCCACCTTGTAGACATTGCGCCGCTTCAGTTCGGAGAAAAACCTTTTGTAATCCACCGTCTTTAGCTTGGCGGAAAACCTGCCATTACCCCAGCTTTTTCCAATCAAACGATTATGTGGAAGGATTAATCCGCCACAGACGGACACGAATGCCGTAACGAAGCGTGAACATGCAAGGCCGGGCTTTCAAACACGGATTTTTGAAAAACTTGGTCTGCCTCTATCCCTGCTGCAACGGACGTGAAGCACCGGCCAGGCTTTCCAAATCTGTGTTTATCCGTGGCCAATTACTCTTCACAAAGTTTCTGGAAGCGTGGATCGCTCCGCAGCGGATCAAACATCGGATCGCGCCGGAGGAGGGCAGGAGTGAGCGGGACTTGCCCTCCACCCAGCGGACCTTCGTAGGGGACCGAGAGAAGTTCTTGTAAAGCGGTGACGGAGCGATCGGGTTCTCCAACCTGCGCCGCCACCCGGGCGAGAATCTCGATCGGAGCAGGGCCATCAAAAGCGTCTTTCTCGATCGGCATCGCGGCCCTCGCTCGCTCGGCAAAACTTAAGGCGGCGGTCTTGTTCCCGAGGCCCATCTCGGTGAGGGCGAGATCGTAAAGGAGATTGTAATTCTCGGGCTGCTCTTTAAGGAAAGGCTCCAACTCGCCCCGGGCTAGTCGCCAGCTTTCCTGGGCGGCGGCATGGTCGCCGGCGACATCCTGCGTCCAGCCCAGCCAAAAGCTGAGCTCACCCGTGAAGTAACCCCAGGCTGAGTCAGGCGCGGCGAGTAACTCCTGCAGTCGAGGAATGACCGGAACAGGGCGACGCTCGAGGATCGCCTGGTAAACCTGAGTGTATAAGACATTGGAATCGTCAGGCGGCGGGTGGAGCGGAGCGAGCAAGGCGGCGGCCCGGGGCAGGTTGCCCTGAGCCTGAGCGATCGCTGCCTCGACCGCCAGTGTGTCCATGTCGTCAGGCGTGATCTTGAGAATCTGGTCGAATAAACGCAGCGCGTTGGCAAAGCGACGGCGCGCGATGCAGGATTGTCCATGCTGTCCGAGGACATAGACGTTCCGTGGATCGAGACGCTCGGCTCTTTTGAAATAGGAATCGCTCTCGTCCCACTGCCCCTGCCGGCGCTTAACGTAAGCCAGCGATTCTGGAATCCGGCTGCTATTGGGCAGGAGCGGGCGGGCGCGTTCGAAGTAACTCACCGCGGTGGCGTAGTCCTTCAGGCACGCGTAGTAATAGTAACCTTGCGCATGCAGCGCTTCGCCGAGATTAGGCTGAAGTGTAAGCGCGGTGGCGGCGGCCTGTCGCGCCTCTTCCCGGAGAGCGATGGTAGGTTGCAGAGTCTGCGTGAGATAGCCGCGCGCATCGACGAATGAGAGCAAGGTCCAGGCAAGGGCAAATTTTGGGTCCAGCCGGACGGCTTCCCTGAGATACTTCTGCGCGCCGCGAGAGTTAGCGGCCGAGTTAGCCGTTTTTAGGTTGTAAGCGAGACCGCGCAAATAGGCATCGTAAGCCTCAGGATTCTCCGTCGGCCGGGCGGCGATGATCTGCTCTTCGCGGCCGGTCAGCCTGGCCTGCAACTGGTCGGCGATCGCTTTGGCCACTTCGCTCTCGACGGAAAAGATATCTGTCAGTTTGCGATCGAAGCTCTCCGCCCAGAGAAAAGAATCATCCGCCGCCACGATCAATCGCACATTGATGCGGACCGTGTCCCCGCTTTTCTGCACATTGCCTTCCAGGATATGAGCGACCCCCAGTTCTCGGCCGATTTCGGGCAAGTTCTCCGGCGCGCTCTGGTAATGCTGGGTCGAAGTGCGCGAGATCACTTTCAAGTCCGCGATCTGCGAGAGCCGGGTCAGGATTTCGTCCTGGATGCCGTCGGCAAAATAAGCATTGGCTTTTTCGGCGCTTAGGTTTTCGAACGGCAGGACGGCGATCGATTTGCCTTCGATGGCAACTGCAAGTGGCGGTTGTTGCGCTGCTTCGATGCCTTGTTGCAAATGGAAGAACCGAAAGACCGTCACTCCGGCCGCCAGAGCCGCGACGATTACAATCAGAGCAGTTAGCCTGCGCCCGGTCTTGCGAGTGATTTTATGATCGACGTCTCCTTCGAGCTTGATCCCCTCCGGCGTTATCTCGAAGGCCCACGAACAAACCACGGCGATGGGAAAACCGATGATCGCGAGGACAACGACCAGCCTGACGACCCAGTTTGGAATATCGAAAAACGGAAAAACCTGTGTCGCGATCTGGATGAGCAGCCAAGCCGTCACGATATAGGCCGCTGCGACGCTGTAAACACGGCGCCGTTTCAGTTCGGTGAAAAAGCTGTGCGCATTCATTACCGGTGACGGGCGACACCACCGTGCCAATTCCGGAGACTACTTCGGACTGGACGAATCGGCGAGTTTTTGGAAACGCGAATCGCTCCGCAGCGGATCAAACATCGGATCGAGCCGGAGGAGCGCAGGAGTAAGCGGCATGCCCGTGGCCAGACCGCCATTGCACGGGATCGAAAGTATTTTCTCCAAAGCGGCTATGGCGCGGTCGGGTTCTCCGAGGCGTGCCGCAACCCGGGCCAGGATGTCGATCGACTGCGGACCATCGGCTGCGTCTTTCTCGATCGGATAGACGGCCAGGGCTTTTTCGGCCAGTGCCAGGGCAGCGGCTTTGTCACCAAGACCCATCGTGACCAGAGCGAGATCGAGAAGAAGAGAAGGGTTTTCCGGTTGTCTTTTAAGCAAGGTTTCCAACTCGCGCCGCGCCTCTCGCCATGTCTCCTGGGCAGCGGCCTCATCGCTGGCGACTTCCTGGGCCCAGCCTAACCAAAAGCGCAGTTCGCCATTAAGATAACCCAGGGCCGGATCGGGCCTGGCCAATATCTCTTGCAGGCGCGGGATGATTTGGGCGGGGCGGCGCTCCAGGATGGCTTGATAAGCTAGTGTTTCCCACGCTGTCGGATCGCCCGCGGGCGGATGGAGCGGAGCCAGGAGCGCCGCAGAGCGCGGCAGGTCGCCCTCAGCCTGGGCAATCGCACCCTTTTGCACCAGGGCATCGAGGTCGCCAGGGGTAATCTGCAGAATTTGGTCAAGCTTTCGCGCCGCGTCAGGGAAACGACGAAGTGTGATGTAGAGCTGGGCATGCCGGGTGAGCAGGCTCACATTGCGCGGGTCGAGCCGCCCGGCTTCCTTGAAGTAGGATTCGCTCCGCTCCCACTCCCCCTGACTCCGGGTGATATAGGCCAGCGCCTCAGGAATCCGGCTGCTATTGGGCAGGAACTGACGTGCTTGCTCGAAGTAACCCACCGCAGTCTTCAAGTCCTTCAGGCAACCGAAATAATAATACCCCTTGGCCACCAAAGCTTCGCCCAGATGGGGCTGGAGCGTGAGCGCGGTATCAGCAGCCTGCCGCGCCTCTTCCCGCAAGGCGTCGGTGGGCTGAAGATTCAGGGTGCGGTAGCCGCGCGCATCGACGTTTGAGAGCAGCGCCCAGGCGAGCGCGAACTTCGGATCCAACCGCACCGCTTCTCGGAAATACTTTTGCGCGCCAAGGTAGTTGGCGGGTGTGTTTAGCGTTCTCAGGGTATAAGCCAGACCGCGCAGGTAGGCGTCATAAGCGCCGGGATTGTCAGTCGGTTTGGCGGCGATGACTTGTTGTTCGCGACCGGTTAGCTTTGCCTGTAATTGGTCAGCAATGGTCTTGGCTACCTCGGTCTCAACTGAAAAGATGTCAGTGATATTGCGGTCAAAGATTTCCGCCCACAGATACGAATCGTTAGCGGCTTTGATTAGCTTCACAGCGACGCGGATCCGGTCGCCCTGCTTTTGCACGCTTCCTTCCAGGATGTGCGCAACGCCAAGTTGTTGCGCGATCTCCGACAAATTGCCGGGGACGCTCTGGTAGTGCTCCGTCGAGGTGCGCGAGATCACCTTCAGGTCGGCGATCTTGGATAAGCGGGTCAGGATCTCATCCTGGATGCCCGCAGCGAAGTAGGCATTGGCTTTTTCGTCGCTCAAATTCTCAAAGGGCAGAACCGCAATCGACTTACTCTCGATTGGAAGGGTGAGCGCGGATTGTTCACGGCTTCCTGCCTGAGAACGCACCAGGCGAAAAACCATTAGCCCTACCGCTGCCGCCGCCAGCACCACCACCAGCGCGGTAAGCTTGCGCCCAGTCTTACGAGCAATCGATTTGCGCCGATCGATCTCCTCTTCGCGCTTGATTCCTTCGGGCGTTATTTCGAAGGCCCAGGATAGGATCATGGCAACGGGAAATCCAAGGACGAGGAGTAACACGACCAGTTGCACCGCCCAATTGGGAATTTGAAAAAAAGGGAAGACCTGCGTGGCAATCTGAATGAGCAGCCACGCCGCGACGGCGTAAGCGGCCGCAACCTTGTAAACATTGCGCCGCTTCAGCTCGGCGAAGAAGTTGCCCGGGTTCATTTCGTTAGCGTGAATAGCTACTTTGGGCTGGTGGTCAGCGCGGCGAGCACGCGCGCAGGAGCAATCTTTTCGGCCAACGCCTCGAAGCGCAGATTAGCATGCAACGGTTTGAGCAGCGGATCGAAGCGGATAACGTTCAGGTCCGGTTGTCGGTCGGCGAAGGATTTCTCCAGCCAATCCATCGCTTGATCTTTCTCGCCCAAACCGAGGTAAACGAGGGCGATCGAATAGTCAGGGACGTAGCGTTTCGAGACGGTTAGCTTTTGCAGGATTTCCACGGCTGCCGCGTGACTTCCCGCGAGCGCTTCGGCGTGTCCGAGCAAGCCCAGGACGAAGGGGTCGGAATCCAAGGCTGCCGCCTTTTGGTATTCGGCGATCGCCCCGGTCAAATCCCCGCTCGCTTCCAGCAGCCAGCCCAGATTGTAGTGAGCCACATAGGAGCTCGGATCGAGCTCCAATGCCTTGTGCACTTGTGCGATGCCTTCCTGATAGCGCCCTGCGATATAATAGGAGTAGCCAAGATCGATGTTAATCGCGAGTGAGAGCGGATCGAGCTCGAGCGCGCGCTTATGTTCCGCGATCGCTCGATGGTTATCGCCGATGCATTCCAGAACGGTGTCCCCAAACCAGTGATGCGCGGTAGCGTCGTTAGGACTGAGCGCGATAGCCTTTTCGAACTCGCGCATGGACGCCGGAAAATCGAAACTCGCGCACTCAATATTGCCGAGTGTGGCATGGGGCTCACCGAGGGTTGGATCCAAGGCAATCGCTTTATTCGCGGCCGCTCGACTCTTCGGGTAGGCGTCTCCCGGCGTATCTCCTCCGTAAAGAGGCAGAAGAATGTAGACGTTCGCAATCCCTACCCACGCGGGAGCGTAGTTAGGGTCTTCAGACGTTGCCTGGTTGAAGTAGATCAAGGCCCTCTCCAGGTCGGCGGTGTTCCGCTTGTTCCAGAAATAGAGGCCCCTGAGATAAAAGTCGTGCGCGGCGCTACTTTCAGTTGGGCGCACGCTGATCGCCTGGGTCTCGGCGCCGGTCAGCTTTGCTTGCAGCTTGTTGGCGATGTTCGTAGCGATCTCACTTTCAACCGCAAAGATATCGGTCAGTTTGCGATCGAAAGTATCGGCCCACAGATGAGAGTCACTCGCAGCCTGGATCAGTTGCACATTCACGCGCACGGCGTCGGGGCTTCTTTGCACACTTCCCTCCAGGATATTCGCCACGCCAAGTTGGCGTGCGATCTCAGGAAGGTTGTCCGGCGTGCTTCCGTAATGCTGCGTGGAGGTGCGCGAGATCACTTTCAGGTCGGCGATCTTGGAAAGGCGAGTAAGGATTTCGTCTTGGATCCCATCGGCGAAATAGGCATTCGCTTTCTCGTCGCTGCGATTGGCGAAAGGAAGCACGGCAATTGATTTCTTGTTCACCACGGCCTGAGACGTCGCCGGCTTTCGCAAGGTAAATAAAAAGGTCGCCAGAATGCCCGCGAGAAGGACCAACCCTGTGGCAATCGCCGCCAAATGAGTGTAAGTCCGGCGCTTCCTGAGAGCCTGAAGTTTGCTCGGGAGTCGTGGATTGCCGATTCCCTGTCCGTAAAGATTGACCAGACCAAGGCGGACGCCATGTTTCACTTCGCACTCTCCCAGATCGTGCAACTGCGGCTGCCAATGCCCGTATTGCTCCAAGTCTTCCGCGACATGTTTCGAGAGCAGAATGTGCCCGGCATCACCGCAATCCATGACCCGCTGCGCCATGTTGATTCCAGCGCCAGCGATGTTCGTCCGCCCGCTCACGTCGGTCATCTCGCTGACGGGGCCGCTGTGAATCCCCATCCGCACCGCCAACTCCGGATGAGGTTTGAGCGCTTCTGCCACCTCGAGCGCGCAACGCGCCGGTTCCTCAGGGCTATTCCGAAAGACCAGCGCCATCCCATCGCCGGTCGGGAGCCTGACCAGTTGCTCGTTAGGCGATTCGCCGACCTGCGGGGTTGCGAGGACGATCTCGGTGAGACAGCGCAGCCGCCTCTTCTGTTCCTCGATCAAGAGCTTCGAGTAACCGACCAGATCGATAAAGAGCACGTGCCCGATCTCGAACTTCACCTCGGAAGGATTCTCGGACGGCATAAGATTCGTTCTATCCGGGATGTCGGCCTGTAACGAGTTGATTTCTATCCAAGCCCTTCGCTTTCACCCGAGCGCGACCTTGTAAACGTTGCCGCGCTTCAGCTCGGAGAAGAAATTATCGGACTTCACTTTGGGGTTGAGGCCGAGTCTTTCGGCGCGAGCGAGGCGGCGAGTTTCCGGAAACGCGGATCGTTGCGTAGTGGGTCGAACATGGGATCAAGCCGGAGGAGCGCCGGAGTGAGCGGCCCGGAAGCCAGTGCGCCAGCGTACGGTATCGAGAGAACTTTCTGTAAAGCGGCGATGGCACAGTCGGGCTCTCCCATCTGCGCCGCCACGCGGGCGAGGATCTCGATCGGAATGGGACCAGTCACCGCGTCTTTTTCGATCGGCAGCGCGGCCATGGCCCGTTCCGACAGAGCCAACGCGGCGGCTTTGTCGCCAAGACCCATGTTGGTCAGCGCGAGATATCCAATGAGGAGATAATTGTCCGGCTTCTTTGAGGAAAGGGTCCAATTCGGTGCGCGCCTTTCGCCAACTTTCCTGGGCGGCAGCATGATCGCCGGCGACTTCTTGCGCCCAGCCTAACCAAAAGCGCAGTTCGCCATTAATGTCACCCAACGCTGGATCAGGCTTGGCAAACATTTCCATTAGCCGAGGGATGATTGGTGCAGGGCGGCGCTCCAATATCGCTTGGTAAACTTGTGTTTCCAACGTGAAGGGGTAGTCACCCGCTGGGTGAAGCGAAGCGAGGAGCGCCGAGGCTCGCCGCAGGCCGCCCTCAGCTTGTGCAATTTGCGCCTTGGCCGTGAGGGTATCGACGTCGTCCGGTGTGATATTCAGAACCTGATCGAGCTTCCGCAGCGCTTCGGGAAAACGACGAAGCATGATATAGGAACCCGCGTGCTCGGAGAGCATGTTGACGTTGCGCGGGTCGAGCCGCTCGGCTTCGTTGAAGTACGACTCGCTGCGGCCCCACTGGCCTCGCCGCCGCGCGACATAGGCGAGCGATTCGGGAATCCGGCTGCTATTAGGCAGAAGCGGACGTGCTTTCTCAAAGTAACGCACCGCAGTGTCGTAATCTTTTAGGCAGGAGTAGTGGTAATATCCCGTGGCAAGCAGCGCCTCGCCGAGAGTGGGCTGGAGAGTGAGGGCTGTTTCAGCTGCTTGCCGCGCCTCTTCGCGCAGGGCGACCGTTGGTTGAAGACTCTGTATGATGTAGCCGCTCGCATCCGCGTATGCCAGGAGCGCCCAAGCAAGGGCGAACTTCGGATCCAACCGCACCGCTTCTCTCAGATATTTCTGTGCCCCAAGGGCGTTGGCGGGTGAAGTTGTCGTTTTCAGTGTATAAGCTAGTCCACGCAGGTAGGCGTCGTAAGCCTCGGGATTGTCTGTCAGTTTGGCGGCGATGACTTGTTCTTCCCGGCCACTAAGGTGTGCTCGCAATTGATCGGCGATGGCTTTGGCCACTTCACTCTCGACTGAAAAGATGTCGGTCAGCTTGCGATCAAAGGTATCGCCCCAAAGATGGGAATCGCTGACCGCTTTGATCAACTGCAGGTTGACGCGAACCGCGTCGCCGCTCTTCTGCACGCTTCCTTCCAAGATGTGAGCGACGCCAAGTTGCCTCGCGATCTCGGGCAGGTTCTCCGGCGCGCTTTTGTAATGTTGCGTCGATGTGCGTGAGATCACCTTCAGATCGGCGATCTTGGACAAGCGCGTCAGGATCTCGTCCTGGATTGCGTCGGCAAAGTAGGCGTTGTCGGGATCGCGGCTCAAATTCTGGAAAGGCAGGACTGCGATACTTTTTTCAGGTACGTTCAAGGGCGAGCGGGCAGGTCGGCGCGAAATGTAAATGAACGCGGCGACAATCGCGGCAAGCGCCAGTAGCCCAATGGCCGCTTCTGCCCAGCGCACGCGGCTGCGATGTTTCTTCAGCGCCTGAATCTTTTTTGGCAGTTGCGGATTGCCAATGTCTTCCCGGTAAAGATTAACGATGCCGACACGCACGCCGTGTTTGACTTCGCAATCACCCAGATCGTGCAGATAAGGCCTCCAACGCGGATATTCCTCGAGATCATCGGCGGCGCGCTTCGACAAAAGGATGTGTCCGGCATCGCCGCAATCCATCACCCGCTGCGCCATGTTGATGCCCGCGCCGGTGACATTCGCTCGCTCGTTCACATCGATCACTTCGTTGATCGGTCCGCTGTGAATCCCCATCCGCAGTTGCAGCTCTGGATGCTCCTGGTCCGCGCGGGCCAGCTCGAGCGCGCACTGGGCGGGCGCCTCCGGATTGTTGCGGAAGACCAGCGCCATGCCATCACCAGTCGCGAGCCGGATCAGTTTCCCTTCCGCCTCCGCCGCGCGGACCTCCTCCGACCCGCGCACCATTCCCTTCAAAAGTTCCAGCAGCTCGCTCTGCTCGTTGATGAGCAGCTTCGAGTAGCCCACGATGTCGATGAAGAGCACGTGCCCGATCTCGGCTTTGAGCTCAGAGGAAGAATCGGACGGCATGGGAATTTGGCTCTATATGCAAACGTGGACCTCAACGAACCGATTTCGATCCAGGATATTGGTTTTCTCTCCCAGCCCTTGTGAGGACGGCGGTGTTGCTGCTCCTTTCCTCTGTCGGCGGAAGGGAGGGAACGGTTTTCTCGCTCGGCGCCAGGTCATTTTGATCGCCACAATGTAGAGCTATTCATCAACCGGTAGAGAGCCGATCATGGCGTCGGCGAGGGCGCGAATCGCGCCGATACCGGCGATCTCCAGGCGGGAGAGGCGACGATCGTTGGTGACAAAGAGGTCAACGCCCGCGGTGGCCGCGCACGCCAACTGCACCGCGTCGGGTGCGGACAATCTGGGATGGGTGGCGCGCAACTGCGCGAAGCGGAAGGCGGCCTTCCGGTCGAATTCGAGCAGGTGGATTTGCGCGAAAGCTGCGCTGTACTGCGCCACCACGTCTTCCCGCCCCCGTTGCATTGGCCTTACCAGCAGCTCACCGAGCGTGAGGCACGAAGTCACCACTTCCCCCCCCTGCGCCTTTTGCCAGGCGACAAGGGCTTCCATCCGCCCACGCGCCGGGGATTCCTCCCAAAGGTAGATAAAGAGGTTCGTATCCCAGAAAACGTTCATTCCGCGATGGGTGCGCAAGCGCCTGTCCCGAGGGTTTCCCGGGAGGTCAGCGCTCCCGGCTTATTTCCAATTCTTGCGCAACGCCCGGACGTAGGAATCGGCTTTCACGCCACGCCAGACCGAAGCGTCCGTCGCCTTGAGATGCGCGATGGGATCGGGATGAATGGGAGCGGGCGCCTGCAATTCCCGGCGCAGGCCCGAGATCACCAGCGCCTTTAAGGTCGTGTTTGTTTCCAGTGCCTTACGCTTGGCGCGGCGGAGCAACGTGTCGGGCAAATCGAGCGTTGTTTTCATGCTCCCTATCTTGAGCGGCGTCGGCCGGAAGGCAAGAGCAATATAGCAATAAAGCAAGCGCCGAGCCGAGCGCGGCCGGGCCTTTGCCGGGAGGGACTCGCCCCCGTCCCTCAATGGTTTGCTGTTAAAGTAAAAATCTGACCGAGGGACGGCCTTGTGGGCGGCAAATTTCGACTCGTCGGCAGGGGGTCGGAGCGGGCTTGCTCCCCTAACAATTTTACCTTCACCTTTTCAGCGACCGACGTTGCAATCTCCATCTGGACCCGCGAACACATCCTTCAATTCACGATCATACGTTTCAGACCAGATCGAGCGTCCATCCGAAGCCCTGGTTAACTCCGCGACGACGTAGTTAGGATTTTCAAGAGACCAGCGCCATCCCATCACCGGTCCGTCGCCTAACGAGTTGCTCCTTCCTTTGCCTTGACTGCCTGCGCGGTCGCCAGGACGATATCCGTTAGCTCGCGCAAACGTTCCTTCTGTTCGGCGAGCAGGAGCTTCGAGTAACCGACCAGGTCGATGAACAAGACATGCCCGATCTCGAACTTCGTGCTGGAAGGTTCGGCAGCCATATGATGCGCGTCGGCCAGCACCAGCGCGCAACGCGCCGGTTCCTCGGAGCTGTTGCGAAAGACCAGTGCCATCCCATCCCCGGTCGGGAGCCTGACCAGTTGTTCGTTAGGCGATTCGCGGACCTGCGGGGTGGCGAGGACGGCTTCGGTCAGACGATCCAGGCGCGCCTTCTGTTGCTCGATTAAGAGCTTCGAGTATCCAACCAGGTCGATAAAGAGAACGTGGCCGATCTCGAGGCGCAGATCGCTTCCGGATTCAGGCGCCATGATCCTCTTTCCCGACCGAGTGACAAGATTCCACGAAAGCGTGGACGTTCTGCGATTCCAGTTTGGCGAGGAAGTTATGCGCGTCCATGCTCCGTGCGGCAGGACAGGCGACCGCGACCTTGTAAACATTGCGCCGTTTCAGCTCGGCGAAGAAGTTGCGCGGGTTCACGGCTGTTTTTCCTGGCAGAGTTTCTCAAAACGAGGATCGCCGCGGAGCGGATCGAAATCCGGATCGAGCCGCAGGAGCGCCGGCGTGAGCGGCGCTTCGCCGAAGCCATCATAGGGAATTTCCAGCAAGTGTTGGAGCAAGGCGATGGCGCGATCTTTTTCGCCGAACCGCGTTAGCACGCGGGCTTTTATCTCTTCCACGATTCCATGATTGCGCGCGTCGTTTGCCGTCAGTGCGAGGGCCTGATCAATCCCGCTTAAGGCGGCCTCGCGCTCTCCGAGTCCCGCCAAGACGTAAGCGCGCAGAGTGATAAGAAGCGCATTGTCGGGTTGCTCCTTCAAAGCGGCTTCTGCTGCCTCACGCGCTTTGAGAAACATGGCGCGCGATTTTGTCTTGTCCCCGGACAGTTCCAGAAGGACAGCGAAATTAATAAGGTCCGGGATGTCGGAAAGATTCACCGCCGCTTGCTCCCCCAAGGCTTGGAAGTAGGGCAGCGCGATGGCGGGCGTCCGCCGAAGTTTCGCTTGATTCACGATTGCGTTGGTGCCGTCACGATCCGGGCCCGGTTGTAGCCGATCGACGATCGTCTGTGCTTGCTCCAGTTGCCCGGTTGCCTGGAAGGCTTCAGCTTTAGTGTTCAAGAGACGGGCGTCACCCGGCCAGATCTGGAGCGCGTCGTCGGCCATCCGAAGTCCGGTCGCGAAGTCGCGCAACGCGAGGCGACCATCGACGGCCGTCTGGCGCAGGTAGAGATCGCGCGGATTCAAACTAATCGCTTTATCCAGGTATTCGGCGCTTTTTCCCATTCTCCCAGACGCGCCAGATCCCACCCAAGATCCTGCACGATGTCGGCGTTGCTCGGCCAACTGAGATGCAGTTGCTGCAAGAGGTCGCGCGCGCCTTTGTAATCGAGCAGCACCCAGTATTGGAAATCTGCTTTGGCCAGTTGCGCCTCGGGCAAGAACGGTTGCAGACGGAGCGCCTCGGCCAGGGCATTTGCCGCGGCCGTGCGCCGAGCCTCCGAGCGGTCCATGTAATCGAAGTAGATCAAGGAATGCGCCCGGCAAAGCTTTGCCCAGGCGAGCGCGAATTGCGGATCGATCCGCACGGCTTCCTCGAACGAATGCACCGCGGCGTTCAATGAATCTTCCGTTACCTCGGCCAGTTGCCCGAGCCCCCGTAAATAGGCGTCGTAAGCCGCAGAATTACTCGTCGGCTTCTGCGCCAGGACCTGCTTTTCCTCGCCGGTCAGCGTCGCGTTTAGTTGGCCCGCGATCGTGCCGGCCACTTCGCCTTCGACGGCAAAGATGTCATCGAGCTTGCGGTTGTAACTCTCGGCCCAGAGATTGTTCGTCCGTCGCCGCGCGGATAAGCTGCACATTGATGTGCACTTCCTGTCCCGCTTTCTGAACGCTGCCTTCCAGAATACTATTGACACCAAGTTGCTTTCCTATTTCCGGCAAGTTATCCGGGCTGCTCGCGTAATGCGCTGAGGAAGTGCGTGAGATGACTTTGAGCGCACCGATCTTGGCCAGTCGCGTCAGGATTTCATCCTGGATGCCTTCGGCAAAGTAAGCGTTCTCCTTGTCGCTACTTAGATTTTCAAACGGGAGAACCGCAACCGACTTTGGGTTATTACTGGCTTTCTCGTCGTTAGGCACAGGCGACGCCGCGCGCCGCGGCGCGAGCACGAACTTGTCGACGGCGAAATAACCAAGTGCGAGCACGAGCACGGCAATGATCATTCGGTCCATCCGTCGGGCTGTTTGCGGCGCGATCGATTTCTCCACGGGAACATCTTCGTCGCGTTTTAGTCCCTCCGGTGTTAACTCGAAGACCCAGCTGAAGATGAGCGCCGGGATGAGGCCGGTCGCGAGGACGGCGACGAGCGTTTTCATCACCCAGGGCGGCGCGTCGAAGACCGGCAGCAATGTTCCCGCCACCTGCACGAGCAGCCAGGCACCGACCAGATAGAGCCCGGCCATGCGCACGACGTTGCGGCGTTTCAGTTCGGTGAGGAATGATTTGCTCATGGCTTCGTCTGATCCTGTGCCTGCGCCGCTTCGCCATCGGCGACCACTTTCTGAAAGCGCGGATTCTTGCGCAACGGATCCCAGGTCGGGTCGAGCTTGAGCAATGTCGCCGACAAGACTCCTTCATGGAGAGGCGTCGCCATGAACTGCTCGATCTGCGTGTTAGCAGCTGTGTCATCGCCGATTGCCAGGTTGATCTCGATCAAATTGAGCGTTGCCAGCAATACGAAGATTCGGTTCTGGCGTCGAGCGACCGAAACGGCCAGATCGCCCTGAATCCTGGCATCGTGCGCGTTTCCGGATCGCGCCAGCGCCAGGCCGAGTGCGGCGTGGGTATAGAAATCGTCGGGATTGCTGGCCAATTGCTGGTGCGCTCGATCGATCGCCACACGATAGAAGGGCAGCGCTTGCGCCCGCGCGCCAGCCAGCCATTCGACATTGCCGCGCGCCATCGCCCCAAAGAGTGAGTCGGCGCTGGTCTTGTCCGAGAGCGCGCCAGCGGCTTGGCGCGCGGCGGGGAAGTCGCGGCCGTAGAGCAGCAGTTGGATCCGAAGTTGGGCAAGATCGCTGTTTTCCGGCGTGCCGGGAGGCATCGAGTCCAGCAGCGCAAGCGCACGTCGCGCATCGCCGGTCATCATCGCCTCATTTCGGCTCAGAAACTCATAGGCTTCGGCATCCTTTGGGTCAATCGCCAAGGCGCGCATCAGGGCTTGCCTGACTTTGGAATAGTCGCCCGTGAAGGTGTAGGCGCGCGCCAACTGGATTGCCAGGTTGGCGTCTCGCGGATTCAGCGCGGTAGCGCGTTCGAGACCAGCGATGGCTGCTCCGATCTCCCCCTCATCGGCGTCGATGTAAGCAATATTCGCAATGGTGTCGGCGTCGTTGGGGCGCGCTTGCAAGGCGCGCAGATACTCGGCCCGTGCGGCTTTAAGGTCGTGATGGCCGATCCGGTAGACATATCCCATCGCCAGATGCGCCTCGGGCAGATCGGGAGCAAGTGCCAGTGCTCGCTGCGCGTTCGCTTCCGCCAGCCGCATGTTCTCGGCCGAGATGTCCAAACCAAAGTAGTTGCGCAGGCTCAGCGCACCGGACCGACGCGCCCAGGCCAACGCAAATTTCGGATCCTGCGTGAGCGCCTGCTGATAGGCCTCAGCGGCTGCCGGCAATGCTTTTGCCCAATCGCCAAGCAGAGCCTCGTGCATGTAGTGTTCGGCGCGCAGGTACAGATCATAGGCTTCCGGATTCTGTGTCGGCACACTGGCGATGCGCGCCGACTCCGCCGGCAGCAACTGCGCCTTCAAGGCATCGGCGACCTTTTCCGCCACGTCGCGCTGCACGCCGAAAATATCCTTCAGATCACGGTCGTAACTTTCGGCCCAGAGATGGCTGTCGCTCCGCGCGTCGAGCAATTGCACATTGATATGGACCGCCGCGCCCGCCTTCTGCACGCTGCCCTCGAGCACCGTCGCCACGCCCAATTGTTCGGCCACGATTTTCAAATTCGGCGGACGGCTGGCGTACTGCTCGGTCGAGCTGCTTGAGATCACCTTGAGGTCGCGAATACCAGCCAGGCGCGTCAGGATTTCGTCCTGCATTCCAGTCGCGAAGTAGACGTTGTCCCTATCGGCGCTGAGGTTCTCGAACGGCAGCACCGCGATGGATTTTTCCGGGACAGCAGCTGGCATAGCCGATATCTTACTATCGTTAGGCAAACTGGTAGATTCTGCGCTCGTCTCGCCCGAAGCGGCAGCGAATCGCCAAAGGAGTCCGCCACCTAGTGCCAGTAAGAGCGCAAGAATCAAAAGCTCAGTACCGTTGACGCGCTGCGCGCCGCGTTCCCCGTGATACCAGGCCAGCACCAGCGTAACGAAGAAACCGACGCAGAGCGCGATGATAACGAAGCGCATCGTTTGTTCCGGCCAGCCGAATCGTTGTGCGACAATGTCGACCCCTTGCAGCAACGCGAACGCTGCGGCCACATAGGCGACTGCCCATTGCACCAGCTTGCGCTGCTTCAGACGCTGCAGGAATTCATTCATTGTAAACGTTGCACCGCTTCAGTTCGGCGCAGAAGTTGCGCGAGTTCATTTGGGCAATGGACTTACCCTTGGCGCAAGCGAGGCGACGATTTTCTCGAAACGCCTATCGTCCCGGAGCGAGTCCCATTTAGGTGAGAGCTTTAACTCCCCATATTGCACTCCGCCGGGAAGCTTCGCCGAAATCGCGAGCCTGCTCGAGCGCCAGCTCCTTTTCGCCCACCCAGGCATACATCTGCGCGAGATAGTTAGCATAGTATGGTCCGTCGAACGCATCTTTCGAGATCGGGATCAATCCGCGGATGCGTTCGGCCGCGGCCATCGCATTTGGTTTGTCTCCCAGCCCGGCATCGATCATCCCCAGAACGAGCCAGCCCGCCGGATAGTCCGGCTGATCTCGCGTGATCTGGACGGCGTTCGTACGGGCGGCGGTGAACGCCTTTTGCGCGCCGCTCTTATCTCCGAAGCTGCGCGCGACCAGTCCGACATACCACTCGCGTGGCCAATGGTTATTCAGGGTATTATCGGCCGCGCCTTCGGCAGGAATAAGGCGAAGGACTTGCTCGGCCTGCGCGCGATCGCGGTCCGCCAGGGGGGAATCCAGATAAACCGTGGAAATCCGAGACGCGTCCGTTGGATTGGTGCGCGCCAGTTCGTCGAAGTTCGATCGAAACGTGGTGGTGTCGGCGTTCTCTCGGTAAGGCAGGCTCCATAGGATCGCGCGGACGTAAAGGTCATTTGGATTGACCGCCGCCGCGCGTTCAAAAAACGGTCGCGCTTCTGCATAACGCCGCATGCGCGCGAAAGTGAACCCAGCTTCCTCCAGGGAGACGGAGTCACGCGGATCGAGCTCGACCGCGCGAGTAAGATGTTTCACCGCCTCATCCCAGCGGCCCTGGCGCCGATCGACCGCGCCGGTGATTAAGGCCAGGCGCGAGGAATTCGGCAGCGTCCGCCGAGCGAGTTCGAACTCGCGCCGCGCGCCGTCGTAGTCGCGATGGCCGTGGTAGGCAAACACCCCTTTCTCATAGTGAACTTCGCCAGCGTCCGGCGAAATGCGCTCGGCATTCTCCAACGCCACGCGTGCCTGCTCCAGCCGCGCGGGCGTATGGTCGAAACCGCCCCAATAGAGATCCGTATGCACTTCGGCAAGCAGACAATAAGCGAGCAGGAAGTTGGGGTCGCGCTTGACCGCCTCTTCCAGCATTTGTACGGCTTGCTCCAAGAAAGTTCGACCATTCGGATCGTTGACCAAATCGTCCAGCGCGCGAGCGCGCAGGTAAAGGTCATGTGCGGCGAGATCCGTGGTTGGCGGCCGTGCGATTGCTGTTTGCTCGTTAGGCGATAACTTCGCCTGTAACTGTTCCGCGATCGTCTGTGCGATCTCGCTTTGGATCGCGAACACATCCGCCAGATCGCGGTCGTAGGTTTGCGCCCATAGGTGGGCATCGTTGCGGGCGTCAATCAATTGCGCGTTGACGCGAACCTTCTTTTCCGCCCGCTGCACACTTCCTTCCAGCACGTGCGCGACGCCGAGTTGTTGGCCGATCTCGCGCAGATTGCGAGCGGCGGAATTCCGATACTGCATCACACTCGTGCGACTGATAACTTTTAGGTCTGCGACCTTCGCCAAATCTGTCAGAATTTCATCCTGCACGCCGTCGGCAAAGTAGGCGTTCTCCTTATTGTCACTCAGGTTTTCAAAGGGTAACACGGCGATCGATTTTTCGGGGGCCGCGGCCGGGGCGGTGACTGGCGTGGAGGTTGCGGAAGCGGTCGTTTTTGACGACACCATCGGCTGAAAGAAGCGCAGACTGAACAAGCCGGCCGCGACCACGGCCAGCGCGATCGTGCTTCCGATCAGTTTTCGACCAGTATGACGGGGGATAGATTCGTTAGGGTCCACGTCCTCGGCGCGCTTGATTCCTTCGGGCGTGATTTCAAACGCCCAGGCCAGGACCAACGCGATTGGAAAACCGAGGATGAGCAGAAGCACGACCAGACGGATCGCCCAGTTAGGAATGTCGAAGAACGGAAAAATCTGGGTCGCGATCTGCATCAGCAACCACGAGACAACGGCATAGGCGACCGCGACTTTATAGACGTTGCGCCGCTTCAACTCGGCAAAGAAATTGCGCAGGTTCATTTATTTGCCTGGTCCGACGAGTTCTTTAACCGCGAGCAGTTCCTGGAAGCCAGGATCTTTTCGGATCGGATCCCAGACTGGATCGATCTTCAGGCGCGCGATGGAGATGGTTTCACCCGCCGAAATCGAAAGAAGTTTTTTCAGGTTCTGCACGGCTTCGGTGGCAGCACCAGTCCGCGCCTGAATTTCGGCCAGGCCAGCTAAGTTGCCGGAACCAAGCACCGCGTCTTTCTCCGGCGGCAGCAATTCAAGTGTTTGCCGTGCGATGTTGATCGCGTCGGTCTTACGATTAAGGGCCAGATAAACCCAGCTTAACGCTTTCATCGAACGAAAGTCCCGCGGATGCTCGCGCAGTGTCGCCTCTAACAGTTTTCTCGCTTTCTCGGCATCGGGTTGTGCGCCGGGTAGATCGCCGGCCAGAACACGAATCGTTGCTTTGGCCGCGAACCGCTGCCTTTCGTTGGTAGCTGCGGCCGCGCCGGTCTCCCACGCCTTTAATGCGGCATCGAAATCTCGAGCAAGGACAAGAAACTCGCCGCGGGTCCCGATCACCATGTCGTAAGTGCCAGTGTTGGGAAGGAGCAGATCGTCCGGTGGAAAATTAGCAAGTAGTTGCAAAGGTTCCTGCGCGTTCCCGGTCCGGTTCAAAGAACTGAGCAACAACATGCGCATCCCGGTGGCATCGTGCGGATCGATCGTGAGGGCAGGCCGGACCTTGTCTTCGGCCTCTTTCCAACTGCGCAGAAAGACGTAGGTCTCTCCAGACACCGGATAGCATGTATGGATCTCGTGGATTTAGTTCGATCGATCTTTTCAGTTCCTCCAACGTGCGGTCCCATTTGCCCTGGCGGCGGTGGACGAAGGCGACAAAACCGATCGCCAGCGCATTGTTAGGCTGAAGCTCGAACGCGCGCTGAAACTCAGTCAAGGCCGGCTCGTACTCGCGATGGCCATAATAATGAAACAGACCAAGCGCGATATGTGCTTCGGCGAGATCGGGCGCGAGTGTTACCGCCTGCCTTGCCATTCGGCCTGCGTCCGCCAGTTCCGGGTCGCTCAACGGATCGGTCAGCCAATGGCGCCGCAGCCGGCAGATAGCCAGTTGCGCGATGGCCAGTGCGAAGTTCGGGTCGCGCGCGATCGCTTCCTTGTACCAAACCGTCGCCTGGTCGAATGAATCCGGCCGCAGATTGCTGTTCGCGACATGGTGCTCAAACTCGCCTTTGAGGAAAAGATCATAAGCCTCCGCGTCCTTCGTTGGTGCCCTTGCCACCGTCTTTGCCTCCGCCGGAGAAAGCTTCGCCTGCAACGCGTCCGCGATCTGCTGCGCGACTTCGCTCTGGATCGCGAACACGTCCTTCAAATCGCGGTCGTAGGTCTTAGCCCATAGATGTGAATCCGCGCGCGCATCGATGAGCTGCACGTTCACTCGCACTTTGTCGGCCACTTTTTGCACCGAGCCTTCAAGCACAGTGGCGACGCCGAGCTGTTGCGAAACAGTTTTCAGGTCCTCCGGTTTGCTTTTGTATCTCGCGGTCGACGTTCGCGAGATCACCTTCAAGTCGGCCACGCTGGCCAGCTTGGTCAGGATTTCATCCTGAACGCCGTCGGCAAAGTAAGCCGCGCCTTTGTCATCGCTCAGGTTTTCGAACGGCAGCACCGCGATCGATTTGGCAGGCGCCCTGGGCTCCGTGGCAGGCGATTTTTTCTCGGTCACGACGGCTTGCGAAGCGACGTCTGGCACAGCGGCGCGCTCCGTTCCCGGGTAATGCCAGAACCAATAGGCGCCAACACCGACGGCAGCGATCAGCAATCCGGCTCCGCCAAGCGCCCACGCATAGCGCAAATTCCTCACCTTGACGGCCCCGGTTCCCTCCGATGTCTTTTCGATCCCCGTCGGCGTGACATCGAAGGCCCAGGCCAGCACCAGCGCCACCGGAAAGCCGGCGCCGAGGAGCACGATCAGCACCGGCAGGATGAATTCCGGCGCATGAAACGCCGGCAACACCGTCGCCGCGATCTGCACCGCCAGCCACGCCACGATGGCATAACCAAACGCGACGCGATAAACGCGCCGTTGCTTCAACTGGCTAAAGAAAGAGCTCATCGCGTGGCAAACGCGCTCTTTATAGCGCTCGGGTTGTCTTTACCAGCACGTTCAATGCGAATCGGTGCGGTCCGTGGCGCGCTTCCCGCCGGGAAGCGGCTCACCCGGGCGCGCAACAGCTCATCTGCACCGCAACGGCTGCCCGCCGCGAAAGAACGCCGACTCACTCCATATCGGGGTAAGGACCCTTGCCGCCTTCGGCGATGAAGCGGTCGATGCGCGCCGTTAGAACGGGCAGCGGCACCGAGCCCAGCTCGAGCACCACATCGTGGAAGGCGCGGATGTTGAACTTTGCCCCAAGCGTCTTCTCCGCCTTCTCGCATCCGCGCGCGATGGCCAATTCCCCTAAGTAATAAGAGAGAGCCTGACCGGGCCAGGCGATGTAACGGTCCACCTCGGTTTCGATCTCGTGCTCAGGCAGCGCGGTGTATTCGTGCATGTATTTTACCGCCTGCTCGCGCGTCCAGCCTTGTGAATGGACGCCGGTATCCACCACCAGCCGCGCCGCGCGCCAGATCTGGTAACCCAGCATTCCGAAACGGTCGTAGGGCGTTTCGTACATGCCCATTTCCTCGCCCAGCTTCTCGCAATAGAGCGCCCAGCCTTCGCCGTAGGCCGAGATGTAATCGTGCTGTCGAAACTCCGGTTGATCCTTGTGCTCGAGTGCGATCGGACCCTGAAAGGCGTGGCCAGGAGCGGATTCGTGCAGGGTTAACGCAACAAGATTGTAGAGAGGTCGGTGCGGCAGGTCGTAAGTGTTGAGGAGATACACACCCGGGCCGCCGCGACCCGAGGTGTAAAACGGAGCCAGGTCTGGCGGCACCGGTTTGATGGTGAAACGCATGCGCGGCAGATAGCCGAAGTATTGCGAGGACTTACCGTCGAAGACCTTGGCGATCCAGGCGGCGCGGTTGAGCAGTTCCTGCGGTGTCTTGGCGTAGAACTGCGGATCGCTCCGCAGGAATTGCAGGAAGGCAGGGAAATCTCCCTTGAAACCGGTCTCGTGCATCACCTCCACCATCTGCGCGTGCAGCTTCGCGACTTCCGCGACGCCGGTCTGGTGGATTTCTTCCGGCGAGAGATCGAGCGTGGTGAACTCGCGAATCTTCTGCCGGTAATAACTCTTCCCGTCCGGCAGCGCTTCGGCCGCGAGCGTGGTGCGCGTGCGCGGCACATATTCGTCCCGGAAAAACTTGAGCAGGTCCGCGTAGGCCGGCTGCACGATTTCGCGAATCACCTGCGCGGCTTCCGCCTTCAGCTTCTCCTGATCGGCCGACGGCACTCCCACCATCGCTTCGCGAAACGGCGTGTAGAATAAATTCTCTTCCGGCTTGCCCTCCGCGATCGTCGCGATCGATTTCTCGCGTCCCTGCAAAGTCATGCGCGGCGGCGTGAGGCCGCGCGCCAGCCCCGCTCGCATGTTCGCGATTTGTTCGCGGAAATAACGCGGCACATCACGCATCTGCGCGATCCAGTTCTTGTAATCCGTTAGCTCCTTGAAAGGCCGCTGCGCGGTCGAGCTCACATCGCTCCAGAAGGCAGAATCCGAGTTCGCCGGCATTTCGTAGTCGCGGAATTTTTCGTCGGCCACGAAGTCCTGAATCTCGGGCCGGTAAACGTCGTAGTTGATCTGCTCCTTGGGCGAGAGCTGCGCGCGCGAAATGCCATCGAGCTTGCGCAGCACGTCCTCCCAGTAATGCAGCCGCACCTGGTGCGTGGCCGGATCCTCTCTCGAGAGATGATCGGGCACCGGCTTGTCCGGCCCTTCGAGGCCGGGGAACTGCTCCAGCCGCCACTTCCATTCTTCCGTGTAGATGGCGCGCAACGCAGTATCCGCGCCTGGCGTTTCCGCCACTGCGGCAGTGCACGAGAGCGCGACTGCAAGAATTCCAAGTATTTTCATGTGAGCTCCTTTGCGGTTCATAACCGGATTCCGCAAGATAAGCTAGCCAGCGACGGTCCGAGATAGCGGATGTCAGTCTGTGAATCGCGGCAGCTCGTTTCCAGATGCAGGAGACAGCCTGTCGAGTAAAATACCGCGATTTCGCATACTTCTCTGGGCGACGCTGTCGGCAGCTCGCATGGTAAATAATCAGATCCCCGGCTCTCCATCCTGACCCAAGACGCGCTTTTTAGGGCCTCATCGCTGAAGCCGCCGTCAGTCTGTGACCGGAGCAACCGGGGACATTCTTAATCTGCGCCCTGGGCGCGCATTTTTCAAAGTTTCGTTTTTCCTTGAGCAGAGCAAAGAGGATGCGGCACATCCGCCGCGCCACGATGGTAATGGCGGTGTTGGCCTTTTTCCCGCGGGCGCGCTGCTGGCGATAGAGGGCGCCGAAGTAGGGCGAGCAGCCGATCGCCACCCAACTGGCTTCGACCAAGGCCCAACGCAGCCACTTGTTACAGCTCGGCAGGAGCCGGCCATGATAGACCTTGCCGCCAGAGCTATGAGTCGTGGGGACCACTCCGGCATAAGCGCAGAGCTTCTCCGCGCTGGGGAAGCGTTCGATCTGATCGATCTCGGCCGCCAGGACCGCGCCCAAGGTAGGACCAACTCCCGGTAGACTCAGAAGCCATTGGTAGCTGGACTCGAGCTGGAACTCAGCCACGATCCGCTTCTCCTGGGCGCGCATCTGCTGAGCGATGAGATCATGCAAGGCGAGGGCTTCCTTTAAAAGGGTATGATCGGGCTCGGTTAACTCCACCCGGCGCAGGAAGCCTAAGCCGCGCACCCCGAAGATATCAGAGCATTGCGGTAGCTCCAGGCCATGTTGCCGATCAAGCAAGGCATGGATGCGATTGCGCAGCATGGTGCGCAGGCGCGACCAGTAGAGCCGTTGGCGCAGGAGATTCTTGCGCGCCCGGGTCGCGCGCCGTGGGATGTGGGCTCGTGCCACCAGGTTCCCGCGCAGCAGCGTGCCCAAGGCAAAGGCATCGAGCCGGTCGGTCTTGATCTGGGCATCGGCGATCAGGCGCGTCTTGAGCGGATGGGCCAGCACCACCTCTTCCACTTCCCCAATCTCTTCCAGCAGGTCATGGGTTAAACCCCAGTTCCAGCACGCTTCCAGCACCGCCTTGCTCGGTCCTTCCAGTTCCTTGAAAAAACGGGCGTAGTCTCGCCGCTCGTGCCCCTCGATCCGTGCTTCCTTTAGCTTCTGCCCCGCTTCATCCTGCGCACAAAGCACGCTGTAACGCTTCTGAATATCGATCCCTACGTAGTTCATAAAAACAGTTCCTTTCCTTTTGCCCAGAGCTTACGCTCCGCAGAACTGTTTTCATGTTACCTGACGCCGGCTATAACCCCAACTGCCTTCCACACTTCCTGGGTGTGCCCGAAGTTGATTTCGAAGGTCTGAGACTATGGATTCCTGACAAGCATCGGCGGCACGCTCCGGCCTGCCGTAAGCTGGTCGCTCACCTTCTGGATTTGCGCGGCCTGCGCTCTGAGATTTGCTGTAAGGCTTTCAATTTCATCCTGCTGCAGGGCGACAGTCGTCCGTAAATCTCTTCGCTCTGCCACTGTTGATTTCAACTGCCCGACAGTTGCTTCTAGTTCCTCGACTTTCCGATGCTCCTTGAGAAACTCATTTAGCAACATCGCATTCACCGCTTCGTAGCGAACCGTATACGGTTTGCCTTGTTTATCGCGAGCTACGAGATCAGGATCTACCTTCTCCACCTGTTCGGCGACGAGGCCAAACTGTGGGATGTTGTCGGGGTCAACCTCGTGTTTGTAGCGGAAAGTCACCGGTCGTAATGCGAGGACTGCTTCGCTTGCTTTGTCCATTGGTTTGATTTCGTCCTTAAAGTGTACCGAAGAAGTGGCGACGCCAAGACGACCGGTTTGATTAATGACCACAGGCAAACCAGTGACCGGCGAGCGCAAGATTCCCGCAATATAGGTGCGCACCTGACTTCCCTCGCTGCCGATATGAATTGTACTAGATTCCCTGGGGGAGCCAGGATGGGCGATCAGGATGTTATTGTCGCCCTGAGCAAAGAAGCCGGCGTCGTGGCCAATAGCAATGTTACCGTTGGAGGCCGATCCGCTGCCAAAAAGAGCGTAATCTCCGATGGCAATATTATAGCTGCCGGTAGAATTACCGTTCAGCGCACTGTCGCCCATGGCAACGTTATCACTCCCAGTCGTGTTGTTTAAAAGACTAAAAAAACCGATAGCCGTGTTCTTGCTTCCGGTCGTATTGCCTTTCAGCGCCCATAGACCAGTCGCCGTGTTATCGGTGCCATCAATGTTGGAGGCGAGCGCTTCAACGCCAACAGCCGTGTTACTGGCGCCTGTGGTGTTGCCGTAAAGCGCATGAAACCCCAATGCGGTGTTATTCTCCCCCGTCGTTTCAGTGAAAAGGGCGTCATCCCCTTCCGCGGTGTCTTGACGCGGATAACCACCATCCGGCGGCGGGTTAACCGCTTTGACTACCGGCGAAAGCGCGAAGCAAGCGAGCACGACGGGCACCAAACCGCGCCGCACAGGCGATCGGTTCATCGAATTTCTTGCGAGTAAAATCATCGTATTTAATCCGAATAAGTTCATAACTGTTATTCCTTTCTCTCATTGGTTGACCCGGCGCTTGCAGCTCTGAAAGAGGGAAGACGCCGGGGGGCTTTCTTTACCCTAGCCCGATTCATCGTTTCGGACCTAAGATTGATCCGCAGCGGCGATCGAAGTCAATCCTAATCGCTTCGCGAAACGGGTGTGTAGAACAAATTCTCTTCCGGCTTGCCCTCCGCGATCGTCGCGATCGATTTCTCGCGTCCCTGCAAAGTCATCCGCGGTGGCGTGAGGGCGCACGCCAGCCCCGCTCGCATGTTCGCGATTTGTTCGCGGAAATAGCGCGGCACATCACGCATCTGCGCGATCCAGTTCTTGTAATCCGTTAGCTCCTTGAAAGGCCGCTGCACGGTCGAGCTCACATCGCTCCAAAAGGCAGAATCCGAGTTTGCAGGCATTTCGTAGTCACGGAATTTTTCGTCGGCCACGAAGTCCTGAATCTCGGGCCGGTAAACGTCGTAGTTGATCTGCTCTTTCGGCGAGAGCGCAGCAGGCTTTTCGCCGCAGCGTCCGAGGCCGCGGCTGTCGTCTATTTTAGGACGACGTTTTTGGCCAGGGTTTTGAACCGCTCTCCATCGGCCTGTTCGACGGTGATGGTGACATGGCCAGTTTTGCTGGTCTTAATGTCTCGCACCGTGCCCGACTTGCCCGCATGAGTGCCGGCGATAACGTTGCACCTGGCGCCGTCCTTGAGTTGCTTTCTTGCTGTGGTCTTCATTTCGGTCGTTCCGCTCGGTCTTGAGATATCGTTCCCGGCCATTTCGCCGTCTGGCGTTTCTACCCCGCGATCAGGCCGTCAATCAAGAGCCAAGCTCCGCCACGAAGCTCGAGTGCCGGAAAAAAACTCAGCGCCTTGAGATTGCGCAACGGCCGATCGCTGAGACAGGAACCGCCAAAATGCGTCACCGTGGCCGCCCGCTCCGCGAGCGCCTCGATTTTCATCGCGCGGCAGCTCCGGGCGATAGCCCGGGATAAACTTCCTCTCCTTCATTCCCATCGATCCCTATTGCACAGTCACCTTGGCCGACTTTGTTTTGCGCCCGTATTGATTGGTCACGTAGACTTTGTAATTAGTGGTTCCGCTGGGATAGACGACGACGCTGGTTTCGCGCGTCGGGCCGACTTCTGGAGAAACGACTGTGTAGATAGTGTTCGTGCTCCTCCAGGATAGCGTAGAACTCTGCCCCGGCGCGATGACGGGTGGAGTTGCGATCAGGTTGCTCAAAGTCGGCTTCGGCCCGGTCGGCACGTTACCCGGAGCATAAACCGGCCCCAGCAGCACAACCTCGAAATCGGAGGTCGTGAGTGTTTTGAGTTGGTCCAGCTCGGCATTATTCCAGCGGTCGTCTGGTGTCCCGCTGATGAACAGGGCCGAGCCATTATCAGCTATGATCAGTCCATATTTTTTCAGGGCGCTGAGAATGACCTGATCGTTTGGCGGAAAGCCCGAGATATCGAAGCTTGCCTTGAGTCGTATGCGCATGCCCATGGGGGGCGCATTCGGGTTGGTGACCGATGAGGCCCAGTGCGAGGCGGGCGCAGTGAAAGCCTGCCGTGTCACCGGCACCGTCCCTCGAATCGCATGATTAATGGCACCGGCTTCGACTTCATCGTAACGCACCAGGCCGGGGAAAATGGGCAGACCGGCCGCGTCCGCCGACGTCCAGGTGTATGGCCTTCGTTCGTTAAGGGTCATGTCCCAGATCGCCGCGGAATCCGCGCGCCAGCTTCCGTTGCGGGTCACGAAAGCACGATCAAGCTCGTAGAGCCAGCAGCCATCCTTATCCAGCACCAGGACGTGACGATCGCCGTCGTCAGGATTGGGGTAACCTTCGATAAGGGCGTCGGCTGGAATTGGCATCGGCCCCGGATCCGATTCATTAGGATAGGCAGCAATCTTTATCGGGACCTTCGGCTGGCTGGAATCTTCTACCTGATAGGGAATACCAATTGCGCTCCCAGCGTAGAGACCGGCTCCGAAGTCCGGGTGCAGGGGGGCGGTCGCTCCGATAAAGTTAATAAAATTGGCTGAGTTAGGGTCAACCGGCAGGCTGGAGATATCACCGTTCCATGCGTTGTCGTCCGGGAAAGGCCGAAAGCCGTTGAGGTCTGCGCCTGGACCCACGTCCATCCCCGCGCAGGTGCCATTCTGCCCCGCGCTTATGGTGACAACAACAAAGGAGAAAAGACCAAGTAAGACAGCCAGCCGCGTAAATCCCATATCAACCCCCATTAATCTTCCGCCGATTGCCAAACCGTTTCAGCGGTCATTGAGACCCTACGACCGGCGCCAGACCTGGTCAATAACGCCAGCCGTGAAGCGGGCCAGCCATTCGCCCACGCTACGTTCGGAGAGGCCGACCTGGAGGGTCGCCGCTTTGTTTGACCGTGAGCTCGCGAGCGAGCAAAGCGCGGATCATTCGTTCTCGACCGCGCGCCGATCAGTCGAGCATGCTGATGCACGTTCATGTGTGGGTTGGGTTGTTTGGGATGGATGTGTTCTCACCCTCCACTCTGCCAAATCCTTCCCGCATGAACAACCTGTTGAAACATCACACCTAGCGCGCCCTCACCTTCAGTTCCTCGAAAGTCACTGCCAATTTCGTCAGCCCTTCTTTGATTTGAGCTTTGGACCAGGCGGCGAAGCCAAAAACAAATGCCGGCGGCAGCTCGGCTTTGATGCAGAAGAAAGAGAGCTTGGAAGGAGTGATCCCGGTGATTTCGCGTGCACGGGCAAAGACAGCGAAATCCCTTTCCCGGCGTAGCCAGGCCACGAAGTGCAAGCCCGCCGGAGTCACTTCGAGAGCAAAGTGTTCTCCCAGGAGGCTGCGAAATTGGGCGATGAAATATTCGCGGCGTTCCGCGTAGAGTTTGCGCATGCGTTTGACGTGACTGAGGAAAAACCCCTCGGTGATGAAGCGGGCCAGGGTCGCCTGATCGATCGGTGGCGAATGTTGATCCATGACGCTCCGGATCTTGACCAGGGATTCCACCATCTGCTCGGGAGCGATCAGATAAGCCATGCGGGCAGAGGGAAACAGAATCTTACTCAGTGTGCCGGCATAGATGACTCGACCGACGTTATCCAGGCCTTGCAGACACGGTAGCGGCGGGCCATCGAAACGGAACTCCGAGTTATAATCATCTTCCATGATATAAGCGTCGTGGGCGCGACCGAATTCAATCAGTGCGCGGCGGCGTTTCAGACTCATGGTGATACCGAGGGGAAATTGGTGCGAAGGACTGACGTAGATGAGCTTCGGCGATGAGCGCTTCGAAACTCCTGTGAGCACCATCCCTTCACGATCGAGCGGGCGGGGCACCAGCCGGGCGCCGGCGAAGGCAAAAGCCCGGCGCGCGTGATGGTAACCCGGGTCTTCGACCCAGGCTGGCTCGCCCGGATTTACCAACGCGAGGGCGCAGAGCAGCATCGCCTGTTGCATCCCCGCCGCCACCACGATCTGATCGGCATGGCAGCGCGCGCCGCGAAAATCGCAAAGATAGGCCGCCAGCGCTTTGCGCAGATCGAGCTCGCCCCGGCTCGAGGCATAACGGAGCAGGTGCGTCCCTTTTTGCGCGAGCACCCTCGGCGCGCAACCGCTCCCAGGTCGCGATCGGGAATTCATCAATCGCGGGCTCGCCGGCCATGAAGGAAACACCGGGCGGGCCCGTCACGCCGAAATCAAGCTGCCGTGGCGTGCGCGGATCGTGCAGTTCCAGCACCCGCCGGGCGATCCTGGGCGCGCGCTCGGCTGGCGGGGGATGCTGCGATTTTTGCGCGCTCAGATAAACGTTTGGGAGGCGCTCTGCGACGAAAGTGCCCGAGCCCTTAAGTGCGCTGAGATAGCCCTCCGCACGCAGTTTGGCGAAAGCGAGTTTAACCATCAGCCGCGAGACTCCGAGATCCAGCGCGAGCGCGCGGGTGGAGGGGAGTCGCGATGAGCCGCGCTCGAAGTCGCCCGCTTCCAGCTCGTCCCGAATCTGACGGTAGAGCTGTTGATGAAGCGGTTCGGAGGCGTCGCGATCCAGCCGCACCATCTCGAACGCGATAATGGAACGGCGCCGCCGTTTCCGTGGAGCCGGTTCGGCGCCTCCCAGTCTCGCGTCCTTCCTCTTCATAGAGCAGTGTCCCATTCGCGAGGCTTCTTCTCAAGGAAACCGGGCGCAAAGTGGGCCGTTTCCGCTCGTCGAAGTGGATATTGCCGCCCGACGACGGGCGCGCAGTCTACTGGATGAAGTCTTACCTGTGAAAGGTGGCGCCCTCGCTCCTGCTCGGCGCAAGCATCGCGGCAGGCCGAGCCTGGTCCTACAGGCTATCTTTTTGCCGAAGGCAGCTCCCGGGCGAAGAAATTTGCCGTTTTGAAACGCACGATTTTCATCCCTGCTTCGCTGAAGACATGCCCCTCTCCGGGTACGAAATCCGTCTCGACCTCTGCACCTCGTTCATGGAGCACGCGCAGGAGCGGCTTGGCGTAGTTCTCGAGCGGGATCAACTCGTCCGCCGCGCCGTGCACCATCAGCACTGGCGGCATTTTTCCCACCCGATCCTTTGAATTCCACATTCCTCCGGCCTGCTCCACCACCGCACCGACGAATGTATTGTTTGAAGATGCGGCGATCGCCAGAAAAGCACCCAACGAATATCCGTAAACGCCGATTGGTCGACTTCCTTTGCCCTCCCGTTCACGCACCCACGCGATACCATCGCGCACGGTCTGTAACCAGTCATCAAACCGCGCCTGCATCTCGCGCTCGCCCGCGACGGTCGTGCCGGTGCGATCGAAGTAATGTAAGACATAGACCGTGTCGCTGGTTGCGGCCAGTGCCCGCGCGAACTGGTGCATGGGCGGCGAATCGACCGACGTCCCGGTCGCGCCATACAGCATCACAATCGTCCGGAGCGATCGCGGCCCCGACGGAGCATAAAGATCCGCCCGGATCCGCCGGCCCGCGCTCTCAAAAGCCAGGTGCACCTGAGGCGCATCATTCTCACCCACCCCCATCAGTTCGATCTGGGCAAAACCAAGGAACAGCAAAACGCCCGCGGCCCAGCGAAGTATCAAACGATGCACGCGCACAACATTGCACGTTCAACCCGTCTCGCGAAAATCATACCGGTTTCCGCTGCTAATCCCACTCCAGTTCTAGCGGAATCGGCGACCGGTTTCCCATGTTAGTTTGCTTTTATCAAGATCTTGATCGCCGGAGGGGCCAAGACACTACCGTTGGTAGCAGGGCGTCGGAGGCGTCTCGGGGAGGAGGGTTGTTCAATATTAAGACACCCAAAGCTCCGATTCCCGATTCGAGTCGTCTCCACGGAACCGTTGTAGCCCCGGGGCGGTGACCCCGATTCGGTCCTGGCGGATCGCGGCGCTACCGGGTCAACGCCGCCGGCTACAACTCACGGCTTCGCTTCATGGGGCGATGAGATCGCGGAGTGCATGACTTTGTATTCGAGTGCGGCGAAGCGCGGATCGTTGAAGAGCGGCCCGAGCCACTGATAGAAGCGCGGAGTGCTGATGCGCGCGGAGCGATCGGCACAGGCCCGGTCGAGCGCGGCAAAGGCTCTGTCATTATCGCCCAGCGCGGCATAGATCGCAGCGAGGTGCGCCTGATCGACATAACGGGTCCGGGAGAGCTCTTCCAAATCCGCCAGGATGCGCCGGGCACGATCGCTCTGGTCTGTGTGTACGTAACAAATCGCGAGCTGAAAATTGGGCCGGGCCAGCCTCCCGGCCGGCAACGTTTCATAGCGTTTGACGGCATCCGGCCAGCGTCCCATCGCCGCATAAACATTCGCCACCGGATCCACGTCATAAAAGAAACTCGGATCGACCTCCATGACCTGTTCGGCCAGCCGCAAGGCAGCCTCGTAGTCACCGCGCGCGAGCGCGATGAAACATTCGAACATGATCGGCCAGGTGTAGGCGGGATTGAGAGCGCGCGCGCGTTGCACTTCCGCGCGGCCACCTTCAAAATCACCTTCGACGCGCGCTCGATACCAGCCGAGCCAGCGGTGCGCGTCGGAAGAATTGGGGCCGAGAGCCACGGCCCTTTCCAGTTCGTGTTTGGCCAGAGGAAAATTGCGGTCGTAGAGCATGGAGACCGCACCCAACCAGATATGGCCGATGCCCGCGCCGTCATCGTTTTTCACTGCCATGAGGGCAGCGTGCCGCATTGGGTCCAGCACTGCGAGCGGCGCGCGATAAGCATCGGCAATCGTGAGATAGGCGCCGGCCAGGTCGCCCCAGGCGATGGCGTAGTGCGGGTCCTCCTTGACCGCTTCTTGCAGGAGTTCGATTTTCTTCTCCAGACTTTGCTCATCGGCATGCGCCCCGAGGGCATGGGCGCGCAGGAAAAGGTCGTGCGCCCGAACGTTGGTCGTCGGCGGGGCGAGCAAGCGCTGCGTCTGTTCCGGCGCGAGTTTGATCTTCAAAGCGTCGGCCACCTGCGCGGCGACTTCGCCTTGCACACTGAAGACGTCTTTGACCGTGCGCCGATAGCTTTGCGCCCAGAGTTGATTGCGGCTCTGGGTATCGATGAGCTGAACGTTGATCAAGACATCGTCACTGGCTTTCTGCACGCTCCCCTCCAGCACCGTGGCGACACCCAGCTCGCGGCTCAACGCTCCGAGGTCTTCGGGATGACTTTGATATTTCTGCGTCGAGGTGCGCGATCGGACCACGAGATTGTGCAGTTGCGCAAGGTTAGTCAGGATCTCATCCCGCACGCCGCTCACAAAATAACCGTTGCCCTCGTCATCGCTCAGGTTTTCGAACGGGAGGACGGCAAGGGCGTTGCGGTCGATGGGAACTGCGGGGATGGGCTTCATCTCGTTCTCGGCCTCTGATGGCGCGGGCCGGATGCGAAAGAGCATGACGGCGGCGGCGGCCGCGGCGAGGACGACGATCGTGGCGGTAAGCTTACGCCCTTGCTTCCGAGGCCTTGTTTCGTTAGGGACGGCTCCTTCGTCGCGTTTGATTCCTTCCGGAGTGATCTCGAAGGCCCAGGCGAGGACCATGGCGACGGGAAATCCCAGCACGAGCAGAAGGACAACCAGCTGCACGGCCCAGTTCGGAATCTTAAAAAAAGGAAAGATCTGCGTTGCAACCTGGATCAGAAGCCACGCCACCACTCCGTAAGCGACCGCCATCTTGTAAACGTTGCGCCGTTGCAGCTCCGCGGGAAAGGAACGCAGATTCATGGCTGCGGCTCGACGAGCTTCTGAAAGCGCGGGTCGCTCCGGAGCGGATCAAACATGGGATCGAGCCGGAGCAATGCGGGAGTGAGCGGCATCCCCGTAGCGAGCGCGCCGTTGCCCGGGTTCGAAAGGATTTTCTCCAAGGCGGCGATCGCTCGGTCGGGCTCTCCGAGGCGCGCCGCCACCCGGGCCAGAGTCTCGACCGCCTGCCAACTATTCGCCGCGTCGCTCTCGGTCGGACTGGTGGCCATGGCGCGTTCGACCATGGAAAAGGCTGCGGCCTTGTCACCAAGGCCCATCGCAATGAGCGCGATATCGTCAAGGAGGGAAGAGTTTTTTGGCTGGGCCTCGAGAAGGGCCTCCAACTCCAGGCGCGCGGCCTGCCAGGTTTGCCCTGCCCCTGCCGCATCGCCCGCGACTTCCTGGGCCCAGCCTAACCAAAAGCGCAATTCGCCGTTGAGATAACCCAACTCCGGATCGGGTTGGGCCATTAGTCTCGTTAGGCGGGGAATGATGGGGGCGGGGCGACGCTCCAGGATGGCTTGATAAGCGAGGGTTTCCCAGGCGGTCGGATCGCCCCGCGCCGGTTGCAGCGGAGCGGCCAGCGCGGCGGCGCGCGCCAGGTCGCCCTCGGCCTGAGCAATCGCCGTCTTCTCCACCAGGGCATCAATGTCGCCCGGCGCAATCGTCAAAATCCGGTCAAACTTTTGCAGCGCTTCCGGAAAACGGCGGAGCGTAATATAGAACTGGCCATGCCGCGTGAGCAGGCTCACGTTGCGCGGGTCGAGCCGCTCCGCCTCGTTGAAATAAGTCTCAGTTTGGTCCCATTGTCCCCGAGCCCGTGCGACAAAAGCGAGTGACTCGGGAATCCGGCTGCTATTGGGCAGGAACTGACGCGCCTGCTCATAACAGCGCACCGCCGTCTCGAAATCATTCAGGCACCCATAATAGTAAAAACCTTTGGCGACCCATGCCTCGCCCAGCCTGGGTCGAAGGGTGAGGGCGGTTTCAAACGCCTGCCGTGCCTCTTCCCGAAGGGCGGCGGTCGGCTGTAGATTCACCGTGCGGTAGCCGCGCGCGTCGACGTAGGAGAGCAGCGCCCAACTCAGCGCGAAGTGCGAATCCAAGTTGACCGCTTCTCTAAAATATTTTTGTGCCCCGAGGTAGTTAGCGGGTGTGTTTTGCGTTTTCAGCGTATAAGCGAGACCGCGCAGGTAGGCGTCGTAAGCGTCCGGATTATCGGTCGATTGGGCGGCGATGACTTGCGCTTCCCGACCGGTCAGGTGCGCGCGCAGTTTGTCGGCGATGGCTCGAGCCACTTCGCTCTCGACCGAAAAGATGTCGGTTAGGTTGCGATCGAAAGTCTCGGCCCAAAGATGCGAATCATTGGCGGCCTTGATCAGCTGCACATTCACGCGCACCCGGTCGCCGCGCTTCTGGACGCTGCCTTCCAGGATGTGAGCGACGCCAAGTTGCCGGGCGATCTCGGGCAGGTTATCCGGCGCGCTTTTGTAAGACTGTGTCGAAGTGTGCGAGATCACCTTCAGGTCAGCGATCTTGGAGAGGCGGGTCATAATCTCGTCCTGAATGCCCTCGGCAAAGTAGGCATTCGCTTTTTCCTCGCTCAAGTTTTCAAAGGGAAGCACCGCGATTGATTTGCTCTCGATCTCCGCGCTCGGTTCGGTTTGTTGGCCCGTTTCATTGCCTGGGTGCGAACGCACAAAGCGAAAAACCATCAGCCCGGCGGCCATGGCTGTCAGGACGACGATCAGAGCAGTGAGCTTGCGCCGCGTCGTGCGCCTAACCGCAGGGCTGCGATCCACGTCTTCCTCCCGCTTGATGCCTTCCGGGGTCAGCTCGAAAGCCCAGGCGAGAGCCAGAGCCACGGGGAATCCCAGGACGAGGAGGAGAACGACCAGTTGCACGGCCCAGTTGGGAATTCTAAAAAAAGGAAAGACCTGCGTCGCGACCTGAATCAGGAGCCACGCCACCACTCCGTAGGCGACGGCGATCCTGTAGACATTGCGTCGTTGTAGTTCGGCGAAGAAGGAGCGCAAATTCACGGCTCAATCACCGACTTTTTGGAAGACCTTGTCAGGGCCTGGAAACGCGGATCGCCGCGCAAGGATGAGAAGCCAGTCGACCACAACGTATGCCACAGCCACCTTGGAGACATTTCGCCGCTTCAATTCGGCGATGAAATCCCGGCCCCTCATTGCCGATCAGTTAACTGCGTTCCCGCGCCCGGCGCGACAAAACTCTGCATCACACCCGGAAGGGGAAAAAAATTGTTTGTCCGAATAGCGTCGCCCCGTTTGTTATCTTTTGGATGGTCAATCTCCCATTCAATGGCGAAACCAAAGGAATACAAAAACCATGACGACAACCACGAAAGAAGCCCCCGGATCCAGCAAAGCGATTCCGGAAGGAATGCGCACAGTCACCCCGCATCTCATCTGCGCGGGCGCGAGCGAGGCGATTGAATTCTATAAGAAAGCGTTCGGCGCGATCGAACTCAGCCGGATGCCGGGAGCGGACGGAAAAGTAATGCACGCCAGCATCCGCATCGGAGATTCTGTCATCATGCTCAACGACGAAATGCCGGAATGGGGCACCTTGGGGCCGAAATCACTCAAGGGCTCGCCGATCACCATTCATCTTTACGTCAAGGACGCAGATGCGGTGTTTGAGCAAGCGGTGGGTGCGGGGGCGAAAGTCACCATGCCGATTGCCGACATGTTCTGGGGCGATCGCTATGGCAAGGTGGAAGACCCTTTTGGTCATCAGTGGTCGATCGGCACCCACGTGAGGGACGTCGCGCCGGAGGAAATGGCAGAGGCGATGGAAAAAATGAACGGCTGATTTCCGTCCCAAGATCAGGGCGGCGCCTCCGTTGAGCTTGACTCGCCTGGCCGCGTTTCCCAGACTGTCTCATGCAACTCAGCCACGATTCTGGATTTCGTTAGGCCAATTTTCTAGTCACGCCCGATGCGCCGAATCTCTCCTCTTTCCGCGATTCTGATCGGTGGCGCGATCGGAGGCACCTGTGACATCACGTATGCGATTGGTTTTTCGGCGCTGCACGGCGTGCCGCCCATGCGCATCCTGCAATCGGTCGCGAGCGGTCTGCTCGGGGCACCCGCGTTTAATGGGGGAACGCCGAGCGCGGCCCTGGGTCTCGGGCTGCATTTCTTCATCGCCTTTTCGGCCGCGACCATCTTTTACCTGGCGTGCAAATGGATGCCAGCGCTCCTGCGCCATCCGGTTGTCTCCGGATCGACTTACGGGCTCCTCATCTACGCAGTCATGAATCTCGTCGTCCTCCCGCTCTCCGCCTATCCGAGGAAAGTCTCTTTCCCACTCGTGGTTTTGGTGACGGGGCTTTTCGTCCACATCTTCTTTATTGGGCTGCCGATTGCGCTGGCGGTGCGCCGCGCCTTTTCCCCAGAAGCCGTGCGCGTCAGTTCGGAGAAAACTGCGAGCGATCCGCGGCTTCACTGATTCGAGCGCGGCCCGGCGCCGTTCAGCCACGCAAGAGCGCCGGCATCGTTGCGGAGATAAGCGTCCAAGAAGGCAGTGGTGAGCGCGAGCATCATCCGATGATGATTCGGGTTGCGCGACTCATTCAGCGTCGCCGCTTGCTCTCCACCTCCGGGTTGACCAGCGCCGTGAGCTTGCCGCCGGTGACGCCGCCGACCAGATTCTCCGCACAGATTCGCGCCATCTCATCGCGCGTATGCACGGTCGCGCTCGCGATATGGGGCGCGACGATGCAGTTTGGCAATTGGTAGAGTTCGTGGTCGGCCGGCAACGGTTCCGGGTCTGTCACGTCCAGTCCCGCCGCGAAGATAGTGCCGTCGCGCAAGGCGGCCGCCAGGGCCGTTTGATCGACGAGCGGCCCGCGCGCCGTGTTAAGGAAGACCGCTGATTTCTTCATTTGCCTAAAGAGGTCGGCATTGAACATGCCCTGCGTCTCGGCGTTGAGGTCGGTGTGCACGGAAACGAAATCGCTCTCCTTGAGGAGCGTTTCCAGATCGACCTGCTTCGCACCAAGCTCGGTCTCGGCTGGCTTGCTCTGGTAAACGTCGCTGTAGAGCACGTTCATGTTCCAGCCGAGACGGCAGCGTTTCGCGACCGCGAAGCCGATCCGGCCCATACCCACGATCCCCATCGTTCGGTGCGCCAGATCCTGTCCCAGCCAGCCGACCGGCTCCCAGGTCTTCCAACGTCCGCCTTTGGCATCATCGACGCTTTCGACGAGCCGGCGCGATGCGGCCAGCAACAAGACCATCGCCATGTCGGCCGTTGCGTCGGTCAACACTCCGGGAGTGTTGCCAACGGCGATCCCGCGCTCGGTCGCCGCCGGGATGTCGATATTGTTGAAACCGACAGCAAAATTGCTCACCACTTTGAGTCGCGGCGCCGCATCCAGCAAAGGCCCGTCGATCTTGTCGGTCAGCAAAGAAACCAGGCCGACGCAGTTCTTGATTTTTTCCCTGATGATCTCGTAGCTGGGCGGAAGCTGGGCGGGCCAGACTTCCATATCGCACACGGCCGCGATGGTGTTCAAACCAATTTCCGGGATGCGGCGGGTGACGAAGACGCGTGGTTTAGCAGCCATGGGAATGGCACACAGTCTGAAGTCGAGTCGGAGGGCAGGCAACCGCCAACTTGCAGACATCGCGCCTCTTCAGCTCAGCGAAGGAGTTGCGCAGAGTCTTCCCCTCGTCCTTCGATCGGAATCTTTTCGCTCAGGTTGCAGGTCGCGAAGGACCTGGGCTCACAAAGGTCGAGCAAGGCTGCCGTCGAAGCGCGAGAATTACATTCTCTCGAAGTTCTTAAAGAAGCTGTTCCGAAGGCGCCATGGGCTTGAGACCTGCAACGCACTCACACGCGCTGAGTTAGTCCTGGAGTAAGCCAGATTGTCGCTTCGAGTTTCTGGAGATTCACCAGGTTTTGCACGCATAATCAGAGAGCGCCATTGCAGTCCCGGCCAGATGGGAGCAACTTATGCCAGCCCATGGAACGAGAGAAGATCATCTTCTGGCGCGACCTGTTCCTGCGCTTGTTTGTTGTCGGACTCGTCGTCGCTCTCCTTCTCCTCGGCGCAACCCTGGCCTTATGGAACATTGCCGCTGCCTGGGTAATGCACCTCTTCAGCGTGGACGAGAAAGCGCTCGGCCGAATCGTTCTGATTTTCTTCACTAACGTGCGGATCGTTCTTCTCTTCTTCTTCCTTGTCCCCGCGATTGCGCTGCACTGGATGGCGAAGAAGCAATAGCCGCCGGTCGAAGGAGGTCTCTGTAACGCCCGGGCCGGCTCGCAAGCTTTAGAGCAACCGCACCGCTGTGACAGAGATGCGACCGCCGAAGCAGACGTCGACGTCGGCGTCAGGCGTGCGGTGGCGCAGGTTGTAATCGCCCGCGAAGTAGAGACCGCTCTCTTCCTCGTGCCGGTAATTGAGAGGAAGTGGTTTTGGATCAAGCGGACACCAGACGACCTCGGGATCGGGCGCGTCCGGCGCGAGGATCGGCAGATTCACGTTATAAAAAACGCCCTGCTCGCTCGGCCGGGCGAGAAGATCGCTGAGGACTGGAACGATCCAGCGCTCCGCGCGCTCCCAATCGGTACTCGACCCCGCTCTTGCGATAATGCGAGAACGCGATGCCCGGCCAGCCATGGAGCAGCGCCTCGCGCACCGCCGCGACCGTGCCCGAGTAATAAACATCCGCCCCCAGGTTGGCGCCGTGATTGATCCCGCTCAGGATCCATTTCGCATCCGGAACGACCTGCAGCAATCCGAGCCGCGTGCAATCAGCCGGCGTGCCGTGAATCGCATAACGCATTTCGCCGCGCGGCTCGATGCGCACGCCTTCGCGCCAGGTGACCGCGTGACTCACCCCTGATTGCGGCCCAGCCGGCGCAACTACGACCGGCTCGCCGACGGTGCGCGCCGCCCCGACCAGCGCTTCCATTCCGGGGGCGTCAATCCCATCATCGTTGGTCACGAGAAATTTCATCGAGCCAACCCTAGCGCAATTCGGAGGGACTCGCCGCGGCGCGTCCCTCTCTTATGCTTTCTCGACAAACTTCTTCAGCCTAACGAGTGCGGCATCCCATTGTTGCGCGACGAGGTCGAGGTAATCCTTTGCCTCGTCGAGCGGCTCCGGCTCGATCTCGAAAAGGCACTCGCGGCCGGCCATTTCGCCCCGCACGAGGCCCGCGCCTTCCAGCACGCGCAGGTGTTTGGTGATCGCCTGCCGCGTGATCGGCGAGCCCTCCGTTAATTGCGAGATCGAGCACGGGGCTCGCTCGCAAAGTCGCGCCATGAGCGCGAGACGGGTCGCATCCCCGAGCGCGGCAAAGACCGGTGCGTACCGGCGCAGGAGCGGCGCGGACGCGAGTCCGCTATTTCGTTTGCTCGACATGGCTTTGAATGTCTTTCATCTGCTGCGACCAGCCGTGATCGTTCATGCGAAACGCTTCTCGATCGACGCGCCGCCGGGATTTTGCTGAAACCCGATTCGGTCACGGTCAGGCGGGTGCCGCTCTCGATCTTTTCGAGACGAAATTCCACCAGTGTCGGTGGCTCACTTCGAGTAATCGACGCCCGGCTCGATCGCATACGGATGCCAGGTGTAGGAGAAGAGTTTCTCCGGCTGCATCGCTTGCACTTCCACTTCCATCCGGATGTGTTCGTAGCCCGGAACAGTGATCTGCCCCTGCGAAGTCTGCCCCGGCACAAAGGGCTTCTCCAGTTTCACCCCAAACCATTCCGAGAACTCCCGGTAGTCGGTCAGGGCACGCCAGACGCGGGCTACCGGCGCTTTGAGTTCGATTTGTTTTTCGATCCGATCTTCATCAATATGCAATTTCATGGTTGCACGTTAGGCCAATTCAATAAACATGCAACTATTTTGTTGCGGTTTATTTTGGGATGGTTCTGAAGCTTGCATGGCGCCGCCGCATCGGTAGAACGAGCGGACGATGCCGCGCCGATTTCTCCCGCCCGTCCTCCTCCTGCTCGCGGCCCTTTGCTGGAGTCTCGGCGGCGTCCTCATCAAGTCGATCGATTGGCCGCCGCTGGCGATCGCCGGCGGCCGGAGTGCGATTGCCATTCCCATCATCCTGCTTTGCGTCGGCCGGCCGCGCTTTACTTTTTCCTTCGCGCAAATCGGCGGCGCCATCGGCTACGCGCTCACCGTCGTGCTCTTCGTTTTTGCGACCCGCATGACGACGGCGGCGAACGCGATCTTCTTGCAATACACCGCGCCGATTTATGTCGCGCTGATCGGGCGCTGGTATCTGCAGGAGCGCGCCTCGCGGGTCGACTGGATCGTCATCGCAGTCGCCCTCATCGGCATCGCGCTCTTCTTTCTTGATCGCCTGACGATCGCGGGAATGTGGGGCAACATCATCGCGCTCGGGAGCGGGCTCGCCTTCGCTTCCGTCGCGCTTTTCCTGCGCAAGGAGAAAGCCGGTTCGCCGATCGCGAGCATCGTGCTCGGCAACTTGATCGTCGCGCTGGCCGGTCTGCCTTTCATGCTCTCGGCGCCGTCGTTAGGCGGAGACGGTTTGTGGCGGCTGGTCTTACTCGGCACGGTCCAGCTCGGGTTGCCTTACGTCTTCTACGCGGCAGCGATCAAACACGTCACCGCGCTCGAAGCGACGCTGATTCCGCTCCTTGAACCAGTGCTCAATCCGCTCTGGGTCATGCTCGCGCTCGGCGAACGACCCGGTCCGTGGGCGATCGTCGGCGCGCTCCTTGTGCTCGGCGCGGTCCTCGGTCGAGGCATGATAATGATCCGAGGCAGGCGGATGGTTCTTGTCTCCGATTGACGCGAGTCACAATTCGAGGACCTGGTCAAACTTTCGCAGCGCTTCGGGGAAACGACGAAGCTCGATATACAATTGTGCATGCTGTCCGAGCAGGTTAACGTTGCGCGGGTCGAGCCGCTCGGTTTGGTTGAAATACGACTCGCTCCGCTCCCACTGGCCTCGTCTCCGCGCGACAGAGGCCAGCAACGCAGGAATCTGGCTGCTGTTCGGCAAGAACTGACGTGCCTGTTCAAAGTAACGCACCGCGGTGTCGTAATCCTTTAGACAGGCGTGGTAGTAATTTCCGGTGGCAAGCAGCGCCTCGCCGAGATTGGGCTGAAGAGCGAGCGCGGTTTCGGCTGCCTGCCGTGCCTCTTCACGCAGGGCGACCGTAGGTTCAAGACTCTGTGTGATGTAGCCGCGCGCGTCCGCGAGTGACAGTAGCGCCCAACCAAGGGCAAACTTCGGGTCCAACCTCACGGCTTCTCTGAGATATTTCTGTGCGCCAAGGGCGTTGGCGGGTGTGTATGTCGTTTTCACGTTTTAAGCCAGACCGCGCAGGTAGGCGTCGTAAGCCTCGGGATTATCCGTCGGTTTGGCGGCGATATCTTGCTCTTCCCGACCCGTCAAGTGCGCTCGCAACTGATCAGCGATGGCTTTGGCCACCTCACTCTCGACTGAGAAGATGTCGGTCAATTTGCGATCAAAGGTATCGGCCCAAAGATGGGAGTCATTGGCTGCTTTGATCAGCTGGGCGTTCACGCGGACGGCGTCGCCGCTCTTCTGCACGCTTCCTTCCAGGATGTACGCGACGCCAAGTTGCCTGGCGATCTCGGGTAAGTTTTCCGGCGCGCTGTTGTAATGCTGCGTGGATGTGCGCGAGATCACCTTCAGATCGGCGATCTTGGACAAGCGGGTCAGAATCTCGTCCTGCACGCCATCGGCAAAGTAGGCGTTGGCTTTTTCTTCGCTCCGGTTTTCAAAGGGCAAAACGGCGATGGATTTGCTATCGATTTCAGTGGCGAGCGCGGTTTGTTTCCCTGGTTCGCTACCGGACTGCGACCGCACAAAGCGAAAGACCATCAGCCCAGCCGCTACGGCCGCGAGCACGACAACCAGAGCGGTTAGCTTGCGCCCGGTCTTCCGGGCGATCGACTTGCGCCGATCGATATCTTCTTCGCGCTTGATTCCCTCAGGCGTGAATTCGAAAGCCCACGAGCAAACCACGGCGATGGGAAAACCAACGATCAGCAGCAGGACGATCAGCCTAACGATCCAATTCGGAAAGGCGAAGAACGGAAAAACCTGCGTCGCGATCTGGATCAGCAACCAGCTACCTACCGCGTAGGCTACTGCAACCTTGTAAACATGGCGCCGTTTTAGTTCGGCGAAGAAGGTGCGAAAATTCATGGCTTCGGCTCGGCGAGAGCCTTGAAACGCGGATCATTCCGGAGCGGATCGAACATCGGATCGAGCCGGAGCAGCGCGGGAGTCAGTGGCAGGTTTGGAGCAATTGGTCCCTCATAAGGTATCGAGAGTAGTTTCTGTAATGCGGCGATGGCACGGTCGGGCTCCCCTGTCTGCACCGCCACCCGGGCAAGGATCTCGACCGGCCCGGGGCCAGTCTTGGCATCCTTCTGGATTGGATTTGCGGCCATGGCCCGCTCCGCGAAAGCGAAGGCGGCAGGTTTGTCACCCAGACTCGCATTGGTTAGCGCAAGTTCTCCCAGAAGAAGATAATTTTCCGGTTCTTCTTTGAGGACAGATTCCAGTTCGCTCCGCGCTTGTCGCCAGGTCTCCTTAGCGCCCGCATGATCGCCCGCGAGTTGCTGAGCCCAGCCTAACCAAAAGCGAAGCTCGCCGCCGTTATCACCCAACGCCGGATCAGGCTTGGCAAGTATTTCCTTTAGCCGGGGGATGATTTGGGCGGGGCGACGCTCCAGGATCGCCTGGTAAACTTGTGTTTCCAAGTTGAGGACGTCGGCAGCGGGCGGGTGGAGCGGCGCGAGGAGCGCCGCCGCCCGAGGAAGATTGCCTTCCGCTTGTGCGATCGCCGCCTTGTAGGCAAGGGTCTGCAGGTCCCCCGGCGTGATCTCGAGAATTTGGTCAAGCTTGCGCAGAGCCTCGGGAAAACGACGACGAACGACGTCGGAAATCGCGTGCTGATAGAGGAGGTTAACATTGCGTGGGTCGAGCCGCTCCGCTTCTTTGAAGTACAGACTCGCTCCGATCCCACTGGCCGCGCCTTCGTGCGACATAGGCGAGCCGCTCCGGGATCTTGCTGCTGTTGGGCAGGAACTGTCGCGCCTGCTCGAAGTAACGCTCCGCCATGTCGTAGTCCTTGAGGCAGGCGTAGTGGTAACCTCCTTTGGCTAATAGGGCCTCGCCAAGATCGGGCTGAAGAGTGAGTGCGGTTTCAGCCGCCTGCCGTGCCTCTTCTTGGAGGGCGCTCGTTGATTGAAGACTTCCCGTCAGGTAACCGAACGAGTCCACGGTTGACAACAGTGCCCATGCGAGGGCGAAGTTTGGGTCCAAGCGCACTGCTTCCCTGAGTTGTTTCTGGGCCGCTGGAAAGTCGCTGACTGGTCCACTATGTATGCCCATTCTTACCTGAAGCTCCGGGTGAGCCTTGAGCGCGACGGCGATCTCGAGCGCGCACTGCGCCGGTTCCTCCGAGCTATTGCGAAAGACGAGCGCCATTCCATCGCCCGTTGGTAGCCGCACGAGTTGCTCGTTCGTCGTTTCGCGCACCCGCGCCGTCGCCAAGACCACGTCAGTCAGTCGACGCAGACGTTCTTTTTGATCTTCGATCAAAAGCTTGGAGTAGCCGACGATGTCGATAAAGAGAACATGGCCAATCTCCAGCTTTTCGTCTTCGGCACCGGCCATATGGGGAAATTACTTCAGCGCCCTGGCAGAAGCGAGCTTTCAAACGGGATGGCAGGGTGGGCTCGGTTTTTCGCAAAACCAGCGGCGCTTTGCAAAGCAGCGGAGACGGCGTGCCACTTATCGCGTCTCCTTCGGCGCGAGGGAGGCGACGATTTTCGCAAAGCGCGGGTCGCCGCGGAGCGAGTCCCAATAGGGATCAAGGCGCAAGGTCCCGTAGTTTACGTCGCTCGGAACCTTGCTCAGGTTCGATAACTCTCCGAGCGCGCTATCCGTGTCGCCGCACCAGGCATAGGTGACGGCCAGATGCTGCAGGATGTCCGCGCCGGTGATGGCATCTTGGGTGAGGGGTAGTAACTCACTCGCGCGGCGACCCTCGGTCACGGCGGTTTGCTTGTTGCCGAGAGCGGCATCGATCATGGCCAGGACGGAGAGTGGTTGCGGAAACTCGCCTTGTGCACTCAGGTCCTTGGCGACCTCGGCGCGCGCCGTCGTGAACTCGGCGCGAGCCGCGGCGGTCTCTCCCTTCGCCTGTGCGATCAACCCGGCATACCACGACCGCGGGAAAGCGAAGGCACCCTCTAGGCCACCCTTCTCTTCCATTCCCGCGAGGGCGCGATCAGCCGCGTCAAAATCGCGCTCATATAAGGCGAGTTGGACTAACTCCACCGCCAGATCCCGGCTGGCCTGTGGATCGTCGCGAATCATCTCATCAAAAGCCAACCGCGCCGCCTTGGTGTCGGCCCGGGCGAAGAGATCGACCTCGGCGCGATTGGTTCGTGCCCCAGAATCGTTAGGGACGACAGCCAGGGCACGGTCCATGAGGACGCGCACTTCATCAAAGCGGCGCTGTTTCTCATAGCTCAGGGATAACTGTTGCAGGAAATAGAAGTTACGCGGATCCAGGTCGAGTGCGCGAAGCAGGTTGCGCTCCGACTCCTCCCATCGGCCCTGACGCCGGTCAATGTAGCCTTCGAGTTCAAAGACAAATGACTCATTCGGCAGGACTCGTTGCGCGGCGGCCAGTTCGCGGCGAGCCGCATCGTAATCGAGCTGGCAGTAGCGGAGAAAGGCGGCCGCGAGATGAGTCTCGCCCGCGTCGGGCTGGAGGCGGATCGCGTTTTGCAGGGCCCCTTCCGCCAGGCGCAGCCGCGCCTCCGTGTGGTCCATGCCCAAGAGATAAATCTCGCTGTGTATCCGGACGAGCGTGCAATAAGCGCGCAGAAATTGCGGGTCGCGCTTCGTCGCCTGTTCGAGCAGCGTGATCGCCTGCAATCTTTTCTCCTCACCCTGCGCCACCACCGAGCTGGCGTGGAGCTCGCGGGCCTGCGTATAAAGGTCGAACGCTTCCAAATCGGAAGTCGGGTCGCTCACAATCTCCGCCCTTTCCGCGGGCGAAAGCTTGGCATGCAACTGCGTCACCATCGCCTGGGCGAGATCGCTCTCGACCGCGAAAATATCGGTCACGCCGCGGTCGTAACTTTCCGCCCAGGTCTGCGCGGCAGTTGCGCCGTCGACCAGTTGGGCGTGGATGCGGAGACGCGACCCGACGCGCTGCACGCTCCCCATCAGGATGTGAGCCACGCCCAATGCGGCCGCAATCTTGCGCACGTCCTGCCCTTCGCCGGAGGTATATTGCATCACCGAGGTGCGGCAAATCACTTTGAGATCGGCCACCTTTGTCAGGTCAGTCAGAATTTCATCCACCAGGCCAACGGCGAGATAGGCATTTTGTTTCTCGTCACTCAAGTTTTCAAAGGGCAGGACCGCGATCGATTTGCTCTCGATTTTGGCGGAATGCTCCGACTGGTTCCCGGCCTCGGCGCTCCGCTCCGAACGCACCACGCGAAAGACCATTAGTCCCGCCGCCATCGCCGCGAAGACTACGACCAGCGCAGTAAGCTTGCGCCCCGTCTTGCGAGAAATTCTGCGATCGACATCCTCTTCGCGCTTGATTCCCTCCGGCGTCAGCTCGAAAGCCCAGGCCAGAATCATGGCCACGGGAAATCCGAGGATGAGCAGCAACACGATCAACTGCACGGTCCAATCAGGAATCTTGAAGAACGGGAAGACCTGGGTGGCGACCTGAATCAGCAGCCAGGCAATCACGGCGTAGGCCACCGCGACCTTGTAAACATTACGCCGTTTCAGTTCGGCGAAAAAATCGGCCGGGCTCACAATGGCTCTATTTCGCTTTCTCTCTTCAGCTCTGGGTCCCTATTAATTCCACGGCCATCGTCGTCCCGCTGCGAATGAGCCAAAACAATCTCAGGTTCAACTGCTGGTGTCGACTAGAAACGGCGAGAAACCCCGCTGGCCGCTCGATTCAAGACGAAACCGGAGGGAGCGCAGCGATTTGTCGGGCCGGCTTATTCCAGGCCCGGCCAAAACTGAATTCCGGCCCAAAGGCCGCCAGGTTCAGAGTGATCATGACGAAAGCAAAAAAATACAACCCCAGCGCTAGCCCGATAGCCAGATGCATCGCGATGATGGCGCCCAGCCAAACCGCGCGCGTCTTATTCGACCAGACGAAAAATGGATATCCAGTCTCCAAGAAGCAGACGGAAATGCTCAGGACGGGAAACAGACCCTTCCACGCAATGAGGGTCTCGGGTGGAAGCAGATTGAAGGGTGGGCGAATCAAGGTGTACCAGATGCTCGTGCCGTCCCACCAACCGAGCCCCACGCATTTCGTGACGCCGCTGAAGAAATAGATCAGGCACAGGTGTAACTGGAGGAGACGACGGCCGAATCCTTGCCACTGCGCATCTTTGCCCGGCACGCTCCGCCACCAACGGTCCGCAGCCCATCTATCGGGGAGGGGAGCGATCATTAGATAGAAGAGTCCGATACTGGTGAAGTTATCGACGCCGTAGGTTAATCCGCTGCTGCTCTTTACCGCGCACAGATGGAGAAAGAGAGTCGCGATCGCTGCTTCCCGACTGAATAACCCGACGAACAACAGACCAGCCGCGCCAAGCAAACTCCACCACACAATCGTGAGCGCACCCTGCTCCGTCGCGCCTAACCTCGTGCACAGCTCTACGAGCCATCCAACGCGCGGGATGTAATGACTCTGCGAAGAAAGAATCGCTTCGGCCAGGTCTCGTTTGATCACCCCCGCGCGGTCGATCGCAAACAAGTCGAGCCAATCCCGCCGCAGAGAAAAGCAATAGATGATGACTTGCAACGCGACAGCCACGCGCAGGAAACCGAGCCAGGTGTCTGAGCCCGGGAAATAGAGGAATTCCTCCATTCGTTGCGTTGCCGGGCGCCTCATGGAGCATCCCCTCGCCGGAGAGGAAAAGTAAAATCATAAGCGAAGAGAAGATCGTACGATTCCTTCTTTCCCTGCTCGAATTCTACCGGAGTCGGCAGTCGCCCGCAGCCAAGGTAGGCGCGGATCAAGCTGGCGTCGGGATGGGCCTGCCAGACAGAGTAAGCCACGATTTTCACCATGGCAGCTCGCAATGGCGCATAGGTCACTTCCGCCAGTTGGTCGAGCACTCCGGCGAAACGTAACCCGGTGGCAGCGTTACTCACTCTCGGGATCTCATAGTCAACGCGGCCGTCGGCATAATGCACCTCGAAGACCAGCTTGTAATTCGGCGGCACATTCGGGGCAAAGAACCCATAGCCCGACTCAACCCCGGCGCCATGCAGGTAAACCGCGATCCCGTTTCGCACCCAGTTGGAGCGGTCGAGTCGCTGTCCGAGCAGCGCTGCTGCGGCCTGCTCACCACCCCGCCAGACTTCGTTGGTCGCGGCTGGAAGAATCGTCGGCGTGCTGGCGAAGACGGAGAAGGTGTCGCGCAAACACACCGCGACGATCAGGAAAAAATGGAAGGCAAGGAAGGCCATGGCGACCCACCTTGCAGGAGACCTTGCGCTCCGCTTGTCGTTAGTTATTTGCTGTACTTCTCCAGGATTGGCGTGACTTCCTGCACCAGGGCATCGGACTCTTCCGCGATCGTGGTCGCATGAGTTGGCCTTCCAGGGTGGTTCACACTGGTCACATGGGTTATGCTACCGGCTTGATTCACCGTCGTCACATGCGTCGGGTTACCGGCCTGATTGACCGACGTTACATGGGTTGTATACCCGGCTTGATTAACGCTTGTCACATGGGTTGGATTACCCCCCTGGTTGGTCGCCGTTACATGCTTGACGTTACCGATCCTGGTTATCCAGTTAGTCAAACCGTTAGCCTTGGCGTTCCGGGAATATTCCTGCGTCACTTCCCCCATCTGCATTTCGTCCATCTTGCCGATCTGCTTTTTCAAGCTCCCGTTTTCGTAAACTGCAATCCGATAGAGTGAGCTATCGTATTTGCGGAAGATCTTGGTTATGGCCTCGCGGTCTGCCCCGGCGATCGCCGTCCCGGGAATCAAGACGGAATGTTCGTCAATCTGGACCCGGCTCGGATTCGCTGCAGTCGATTGCTTGTGTAAGCACTGACAGGAAATGAGGGCCGCGACCAAAAAGCCCAGGACAAAGATCCAATGGATTTTCATGCCTGCCGGTTTGCGCTTCCGGTTCTCTAATTGCAAGCATAATTTTCAGCCCGGTAGAGCGTTGCTCCCGGGATTTGTTTTTCCAAAAAAATCGGTCGATAAAAAAGGATGGCAAAAAAAATGCGGGCAGTGCAGGTGCCGGCGGCGACGAAGCCGTTTGAGATCGTGGAAATGGATATCCCGGAGCCGGCATCGGGCTGGGTGCGGGTGAAAGTAGAGGCCTGCGGGATTTGTCACAGCGATTCGTTAGTCAAAGAGGGACACTGGCCGGGCATTCAATACCCGCGCGTGCCCGGACACGAAGTGATCGGAACGATCGACGCCCTCGGCTCGGGCGTGCAAAGATGGAAAACCGGGCAGCGCGTCGGCGTCGGCTGGCACGGTGGCAATTGTGGCTCCTGCGACAACTGCCGTCGCGGGGAGTTCTTCGCCTGCTCGGTAGCTTTGTTGACGACTGGGATTTCGTTCGATGGCGGTTATGCCGAATACATGACTGCTCCAGCGATATCGCTCGCGGCCATGCCAAGGGAATTATCGGCCGTGGGAAGCGCGCCTCTCATGTGCGCCGGAGTCACCACCTACAATGCGCTGCGCAACAGCGCTGGACGTCCCGGCGACCTCGTTGCAGTTCTGGGGATTGGCGGCCTTGGCCACCTTGGCGTGCAGTACGCCGCCAAGATGGGGTTTCGCACGGTGGCGATCGCGCGGGGTAAGGACAAGGAACCGCTCGCGCTAAAGCTCGGGGCGATGCAATACATCGATAGCACCGCGCAGGATCCAGCGGGGGAATTGCAAAAACTAGGCGGCGCCAAAGTGATCATCGCCACCGTGACCAACGCCGACGCCATGGCGGCCGCGATGGGCGGTCTCGCGCCTAACGGCGTCTTCATGGTGATCGGCGCCGCCGGTCCGATCACGGTCGATCCGCTTCTGCTCATCACCGGCCAGCGGTCGGTCAAAGGCTGGTATTCCGGGACATCGATCGATTCCCAGGACGCGCTGCGCTTCAGCGCGCTTACCGATGTGAAATCGATCAACGAAATCTTCCCACTCGCGAAGGTAGAGGAAGCCTATGAACGAATGATGAGCGGCAAGGCGCGGTTCCGCGTCGTGCTCGACATGGCAATGCCCTCGTGAGTTTGTTTATTGCGGGAACGAATCCTGAACATTCTCGGTTTGGCCTACCGGTTGCCGCGAGCACACTGCTATACGTGAATCACGTATATGCGGCGAAGCGAACTGCAGGAGTAGGCGGGCGATCAAGAGTCGAGGTCAGCAAGTCTTCCGGGGTGTCCTGGAAGGCTCGGCAGTCGATATCCGGTGTGTGCGCGAGATTTTCCGGGCGTGCCGACGGGAAAAGGTCCCTCTTTTTTTCGGCCCGGTTTCATCGGCGTTTGCGCTTTTTGACGGAGCGACGTGCGCTCCCGGCAGTGGACCCAACGGCACCTTGTCGGCGCGCGATGCGTTCGATGACGGCGATGCGAGTGTCTTCGTCGTCGTCAAAGCCGCCGTGGCTGGTGGCGTTGCTGCGCCGGGTGATGTCGGTGGAGGTGGTGGGCGCGGCGATCCAGTCCCAGACGGAGGCGCGCCGGGGACCTTGTCGGGTAAGACTGGGTCGCTTCTCGAAAAAGGTCTCCATTCCAAGGATCGGGGTGGCTCGGCAGTGCTCGAAGGCGTTGGACACCAGGTAGAGGAGCGAGCGGCGATAGATGTTGATACAGGTATCCTGTCGCTCGACCTGGTCGGTGAGATGGAACTGGGTGTAGGCCTTGATCCTGCCGTCCTGATAGAGCGGCAGCAAATTCGACTGGAAGAGATCGATGCGGCAGGCGGGCGCGAGAAAGTAAACGCCGTCCACATTCAGACCAGTCTCGACGAGCGCGGCGCCGAGGTGGGCGTGCAGGATGGCTCCGGCGCTGTGGCCAATGAGATGAAAGCGTAGGCGCGGCAGAAGAGCGGCGTGCTCGGGCTGGAGGAGTTCCTGGTAGAGCATTTGCAGGCCGCCTTTGGGATTCCCGGAGGCGGCTTCCGCGTTCTGCTTCATCTCGTCCCACTCCAGGGTGCCAAGACCTGAAACCAAATTTTCGATGCGCTGATTCCACCAGTCGGTCGCTTTGCTCCAGAAGGTGGCGCCGGCCGCGCCTTGCACGCGGGCAAAAGCGGCCCTGGCGATATCTTTCAAAATATCGGACCAGCCGGATTCCCACATGAGGAAGATCGGGAAAATTTTTCTCGCGAACAGGGCCGGCACCCAGGTGCGGGCGGTTTGCGCCGCGGATTCTTCCGGCACAAGACCGCCATGAGCGTAAATGGCGACATCGATGGGCTTGCTGTCGCTCAGCTTCCATTGCTCGATCGCCTTGGGCAGATAGAAGGAGAGCAGGTCATGCAAATCGTCCGGCTGGGTGGAAAACTGGCCGCCATCGGAAAGGGTGCCGTTGTTCTCGAGGTCAATGATGTAGGGGTTGATCTGCTGCGCGCTGAGGTTGGCGTTGGAAGAAAGGAGCAGGCTCTGGTCACCCGCCATAGTGGAAGCTTTGCCGGCGACGCGCCGAAAATTCAGGCCGAACTGGAGGTCGTCGACCAGGTGGCTGATGTTGACCCCGAGCTGCCCGATCCAGGCGTCCATCCCGTTGCTCTGCCAGTCGGTGTAGGTGATGCGGGCAAAACCGCGGTTCGCCCAGTCTTTGCTCCAGGAGTTCTGGATCCAGAAGCCATCCTCATCGTAACCGACGAGGAGGAAGGCATGCCCGCCGGCGTTTTTGGATTTTTCGTCGAACGGGATGTGGCCGTCCTTGGTCACCGTGTCCCAGCCGGTGTGCGTTTGGGCGGTGACATAGACGACGCCGGTTTCATTGAGGGCGGCGTGAAGATCGGGGACCGCAGTGTGATCGACCCGGTAATAGGCACCGAGGGGAGTCTTAAAGGCGTCGGCGATCCATTCGGTGCCGTCACGCTTGATCGTGGTGTCGATGCGCGGCCAAAGTGAGAGCCGGCAGGCGCCATGCTTGTGCCAGGCCTTCATCGCGCCGCGGGCGGTGGAGCCTTCGTCCTCCGCGTCACCCGGGATTTCATCGTACTTGCGCGCGAAGAAATAGAGCATGTAGGGCGAGATGGGGTCGGGCTTCTTGTTTCGGGCCGCTTTCCCGTCGCGCTGCGCGGTATGAACCAACGCTTCGACCAGACCCGAAAGGGCGAAGCCGGTGCAGGCCGAGGTGTCGCCTTGGTCCTTGATGCGGGAGGCCCACGCGCGGTCAGCGAACGGTCGCGGATTATGGGTTTTCCCGAGATATCGGAGGGTGGGATTGTAAATCCTGTCCCGCAGGTCCGGAGAATCTGCGTGGACGTTGAGAACCTTGGTCTTGGTGCTCATCGGAGGGGTCTTTGAGCCCGAGAATGCGCGCCGGCGTTTAGGCCGTCTAGGAAAAAATCTACTTTTTTTCTGCGGCTTTTTTTGGGGAACCGTAGCGTATTCTTTAGAGAAGGCGTTAGGATGATATGCGTGATTCACGTATATCAACGCTTGGGAGCCGGAAGAAATTGGGCGTAACGGTTGCCCGCCACGGTGGGTAAACTGAGCGACGACCGGCCTTTTTAAAGCAAGAAGGCTGAAGGAGGAAGGGAGCGATAGAGGTCAGCGGAATAGGGATCACGGTGCAAATCTTGACAGAAGATGGCGGATCCTACGGTTTGCTCATGGCGAGGAGCGTTCAGACCAATCTGCGGTAACCTGCTTTTCGGTTCCGCAACCAGGTCAGCCGCTGCCGCGGATCCCGTTCGGCGCGGACTATGTATCGTTGAGCGTGAAGTTAATCGGCGGAGGCCGCGCGGACGCGCGTCCATTCCGCCTTAACTTTGTCGAACTCTGGCGGGAATTTCTCGCTCCTCAAAAGCAAGTCGACGAACTGTCGGGCTATAACCCGTCCTGCTTCGGAATCGCTCGGGTAATGCACTCCGATGATTTCGCGCGAGTGGGCAATATCGCGCGCGTCTTTCAAGAAGATATCGGAGAACTCCGGAGCCAATTCGCTGTAAAGGTAAGCGAGCATGTGAGCATAAAATGAATGCCCGCTGGGAAACGCCGCCCAATTCGGCGAGTCGAGGTTCTTCAGCGATGGATCGATCGTGTATGGCCGAATACGGGCATATTTGAATTTCATCCGCCACACGTAATAGCTGGCATCGCGCCAGACCCGCCCCACCAGTTCAGTCGTGACTGGCAGATCCCTTGGATCAAACCATGAGCCAATCGAACGGCCGACGTAAAAGAGGTTCCGCTGCTGCGCCGCGAACTCCGGATCATCATGCTTCATGCTCGTGCTGTAGCCGAAGGGCGCGAAGTAAAGCGCCCGCTCTCCTTCCAATTCAGTTCGGTCCGCCTGCAGGCGCAGCAGGTAGTCGATCTCAGCGCGAGTCTGTTTCGAGCTGTTCGCTGGACAGGGCGGCAGCTTGAAAGTGTCCAGCGTTACGTGGACGAATTCCGGCTCGAGGTGCTCGACTTTCTCGATGAACTTCGGATTGGTTTCGAATCGCTCGGCATCGAGCGGAAGATCAGGGGCGGCTCGCCTGGGATCGAGCGCAGCAAGCCTGGCATAATGGCCGCGCGCCGGAGCTATCCGGTGTGAAATGTTTGAATCCGCTGCCGTAGAAAATGTCGCCGCGCTTCCTATCAACAAGCAGCCAAGAGCATTTCGGCTCCATCTTAAATGGGCAATCGGGCAAAATAGTGACAGGGGCCGGCTTCGTTCGGACAGGGTATGAGTGCTCATATCACCCGGTTAAGTCGAAACCGTTGGGAAAAAGATGCAGACTTTTTTGGAACGAGCGGTCGCGCTTAGGAAACTGTCGAAATACTGGAGCGGGTCGCGCGTAAAGGCAGAAGGGGCGGATGGCAAGGAGCGAGCGAGACGAATCCCTGCAAGAGACTGTAACGAGCGAGCGACGCCGCCAGACGCCCCTTCTGCCTCGCGCCCCACGGGTTTGCGACCCACTCCAGTATTTTAACAGTCTCTTAGCGGCCGCAGGTGGAACGTTCCCGATCTCTGCGTTGATAGCCGATAACCTTGCCGAAAGGATCGAATTCCAGTCGGCATTCAGCTTCCACGAGATTCTTCACTAATAGTTTGCCGCGGCGCACCCGTGATTTCGCCGCCGCCAAAGTCAGGCCCAACCGACGCGCTACTTCTGCATGGGGGAGCCCCTCGTAATCGGCGAGCTGCACGGCCTCACGATAGACCTTGGGCAGCGTTTCGAGATAACATCGAACCGCGCACGCCATCACTGGCGTCGCTTCGTCCTTCTTTGCTCCCGTCTCGACCAATAGGTTGCCCGGCGATTTGTCATGTGGACGCCGTTGTCGATAGAGATCGATCATCGTTCTGTTTGCGATGCGAAAGAGCCACGCCTCAAACCGACGGTGGTCACGAAGTCCGGCGCGCGCGCGATACGCCTTTAACAAAGTCTCCTGCCGAAGATCCTCCGCCGTCGCCAAATCTCCGACGCGATTGCGGAAATAGGTCAGCAGACGTCGATTGATTTGCGCGACAGCGAGGTCGAATCTATCCCTTGTCATTGGTCGCAAAATGCAATCGTCTTTCGCGCGAGAAACCGAGTACCCAAACGTGTGTCTTATTCTACAGTGATTATTACTTTCCCGCGAGCGTGTCCTTTTTCAAGATACCGAAGCGCGTCTGGAACCTCGCTTAACTTGTAACGGCGGTCGATAACCGGAGTCATCTTTCCGGACTGGACAAAATCGCCCAGGATGGTCAGGTCCTTCTTGTTGAATTCCGCCAGCATCATACCCATGCCCTGTTTCACGAAGGGCGACGAGACAAGCATGGCGATGACACGACCGAAAGGTCCGACCCACGGCCCGTCGTTAGGTCCGCCGCCTCCGATCATGACGTATTTCCCCTGGGGATTTAAGATGCGCCTGCAGTCGGACAAGGAGTGGTTCGGAACGTTGTCCAGAAACAAATCGTAGCGTTGCGCCGACTGGGCGAAATCCTCCTTGGTGTAATCAATGACATGAGCGGCACCGAGTGACCGGACCATCTCTGCGTTTCTCCCACTGCAGACACCGGTCACCTCTGCGCCCATGGACTTCGCGATCTGCACCGCGAAGGTACCTACGCCTCCCGAGGCGCCGTTGATCAAAACTTTCTGTCCCGCCTGAAGCTTTCCCTTGTCGCGCAGACCCTGCAAGGCGGTGATGCCCGCAATCCCGAGAGACGCCGCCTGCTCGAAGGTCACGCTGGCTGGTTTCAGCACCACGGATCCGCTCTCGCGAGGACAAACATACTCGGCGAAAGCACCGTCTCTCCCGCCGAAGACGTCATCGCCGGGTTTGAACTGGGTGACGTTCTTGCCCACCGCTTCTACTGTGCCCGCGAAGTCAACTCCCAGTCGGGTGGACTTTGGTTTGCGGAGACCCATCCCCAGGGCGCGAGCGATCTTTGGTTTGCCTTCCATGAAATGCCAGTCGAGCGGGTTGACGGAAGCGGCGCGAACTCTGACCAGGAGTTGATTGTCGGCCGGAGTCGGCTTTTCGATCTCCTTGAACTGAAGAACTTCGGGACCGCCGAATTCGCAATAGACAATTGCTTTCATTGGGTTGGTCGGAGCAGCGGCGAGGCGCTCACAGTCGTTGGTTGATCGCCAGTAGGCGACAAACACATACAGGAACGCGAGGATCAACAGGGCAAAAACGACGCGGACAATCCACTTCAGTATTTTTCTCATAAGCCTGAGTTCATTCTATCTTGATTACGACTTTGCCCCGGGCGTGCCCTTGCTCCAGGTAGCGAAGAGCGTCGGCAGTCTGATCGAGTTTGTAGGTCTTGTCGATCACCGGCGAGATTTTCCCGGATTGCATGAGTTCGCGCAGAACATTCAGATCGTCTTTCGTCAGTTTCGCAATGTAGAAGACAAACTTCTGAGCGGTGAAGTTTGATAGGAAAGCGTTCCAGAAATTTCTGCCGACTCGACCTAACATTCCCGGGTGAAGCCCGGCTCCGCCGACTCCGGCGAGAACGCAAATGCCATTGGGCGTCAAGATCTGCCGGCGTTCGGAAAACGAATGGTTACCGACCAGATCGTAGAGCATGTCGTAACGCTGATCAGTCTTGGTAAAATCTTCTTTGGTGTAATCGATCACGTGATCCGCCCCGATTGATTTCACAAGATCGACATTGCGGGTGCTGCAAATAGCCGTGACCTCCGCGCCGAACGCTTTCGCGATTTGAACAGCGAACGTACCAACTCCGCCGGAGGCGCCGTTGATCAAAACTTTCTGTCCGGCCTGAATATGCCCTTTGTCGCGCAGACCTTGCAATGCCGTCAGTCCGGCAACGGCGACCGAACCGGCTTGTTCGAATGTGATGTTGCTTGGTTTCGTTACGACGGCGCGCTCGGTCTTGACGCAGACGTACTCCGACACGGCCCCGTTCTTTGCGCCGAAAACTTCGTCGCCTGGTTTGAAGCTCGTGATGCTTTTGCCGACCGTTTCAACGGTTCCGGCGAAGTCAGTGCCGAAGCGAATGTTCTTCGGTTTGCGCATTCCACTCATTGGCCGCATCAGCCATCCGCCCCTGATCGTGTGTCCGTCGACCGGATTGACGGAAGCGGCGCGAACGCGGACCAGAATTTCATTGTCCGCCGGCGTGGGCTTTTCGAGGTCGCGGAGCTGAAGGTTCTCTACTCCATATTCGCAGTTCAGAATTGCCTTCATAGGGCTGGTCGGTGTCGCAGCGTTGCGTTCGCAGTCGTTAGTCGAAGTCCAGTAGGCGACGAAACCCCAGACGACCAACGCGAGAAGAATGAGGCCTGCACTCAACTCAAAAATACGTTTCAGTCTCATACGCCCCAGTTATTCGACGGTGATCGCGATTTTTCCCCGCACGTGGCCGGTCTCGAGATATTTGTACGCGGCCGCGGTTTCACTGAGCGGGTAGGTCTTGGTGACAGCGGGCACGACCTTCCCGCTCTCCACCAAATCGCGCAGAATGCCGAGGTCTTTTTTGTTAAAGTTGACGCCAAAGGTGACAAACTTCTCGTTCGCAAATTTCGAACGAAGGGAGGCGGTGAGCGCGCCAGCCATATGGAACAAGGTCTCTTTGCGCATTCCTGAGCCGCCTACCCCGGCCAACACACAAATACCGCCAGGCTTGAGGACGCGGCGGCGCTCCGCAAACGAACGATTGCTGACGAGATCGTAGATCACGTCATACCGCTGATCGCTTTTTGTGTAGTCCTCCTTGGTGTAATCGATGACGTGATCCGCGCCGATGGATCGCACCAGGTCGATGTTGTTCGTGCTGCACACGCCGGTTACTTCCGCACCGAAAGCCTTGGCGATCTGGACGGCAAATGTTCCGACGCCTCCGGACGCACCATTGATCAGGACCTTTTGTCCTGCTTTCACTCGCCCCGTGTCGCGGAGACCCTGTAAGGCGACGAGCGCGGTAGGGATCGACGCGGCTTGCTCGAAGGTAACGTTGCCCGGCTTCGAAACCACCGCTCGGCCGGACCTGACACAGATGTATTCCGCGAGCGCGCCAGCCCTTACACCGAAGACTTTATCGCCCGGCTTGAACTCGGTCGCGTTCCTGCCGACCGCTTCAACCGTTCCGGAGAAATCAGATCCCGGGCAGGTGTTTTTCGGCTTACGAAGTCCAAAGATGAGCCTGCCGACACCGCCTTGCAGCATGCCACCGTCGAAAAATCTGAGGGAAACCGCGCGAACGTGGACGAGAATCTCGTTGTCGTTCGGAACCGGCTTTTCGACTTCTTCAAGTTTCAGAACATCATCAGGCGCACCGTATTCGCAGTAACGAATAGCTTTCATCGGATGGATCGGCGCACCGGTATTTCGATCGCAGTCGTTAGTCGATCGCCAGTAGGCTATGAACACGAACAGGAACGCGAGGCTCAAAAGGACGAAAACCACGCGGACGATCCACTTCAGAACACGCTTCATACGCCTAACGAGACGCAAGATCGACCGCTGGTGGCGAGAGTCCCTTGATCAGCTGCCAGACGCTGACCGCCAATTCGAAAAGAGCCATCGGCGAGTCAAACCAGTAGGGGTTCACCGGCTTTTCGAAGTTTGGGAAAACAAGGAAGACAATGGCGCAAATTACGCACCAGGCGGAGGCGATCACACCGAAAGCAGCTAATGCTCGAGGAATGTATCCCGACTTGTACCACAACCAGGCGCAAACAGTCGCGGCCAATCCGAAGAATGGAAGACCTATGTAGTAATCGTCAAAACTGGCAGCCAGGTTCAATCTGGCCAGAGCTTGCACTCGATCCGGCGCCAGGACCTGCAGATAAGGAGCGCCACCCAGGAGTCGTAGCGCGCTCAACATGTTGAGGGTCGCCAGAAGCCACAAGATGGCGAATGTGAATCGGAATAATGCGCCGGCTAATGCGAGCCCGCGATTTACTGGCTTTAGAATGACGTAGAGCGCGGAGAGCAGAACGACAACGATTGCGCCATAACCAAGAAAGCCGATGAGAGCGAGGCGGAATTGTGTCTGGTGCGCGAGAATGTTCCGGGCGGTTTCGACCGCGTCCCGCGGAATGATGAGCGGGCCGAGCAGCGCGTAGTTCGCGTAAACCACGATGGGCATCGCGACCAGTCCACTGATTCCCGCGACTTTCGCGGCGGTGCGTTGTTCCGGTGTTATCGCGTTCATATTTGTCGTTAGGCCGGAATCGGCGTAGCGACGGTGCCCGGCGGAATTTTCGCGCCCTTGATCAGAAGCCAGAGCATGATTGCTAATTCGCCAAACAAGACAGGTTGCGCCCACCGAAACGCGGCGGCGTAGTAATCCGGGGAGAACAACGCGATCGCGCTGAGGGCGACATAGCCGAAACAATTGATCATCAGCCAGACGCCGAGAAAGCGCGGCAGGAAGCCGGACCGGAAGACGAGCAGCCCAAAGGGAAAAAGCCACAGACCCCAAAAGAGCTCGTTCATGAAGATTCCCTGGCCGTGCAGGCGGATGAAGAGATAGCCCAGCGCGTTCAATTGCGGTTTGTCGAAGACGGTGAGGAAGTGTTCTCCGCGAAAAAGAATTAGCGCAGCGGCATTGTTCAGCGTGTCGAGAAATCCTACCGCCGATGAGACCAAAACGAATGCGAGCATCGTCATCGCCCACGTTTTGCTGACGCCGCTGAGCAATCGATACAGGGCGATGCCAAGGCAGATGAAAATTACGGCCATGCACAGGTCACCGAAGATCGAGAGACGAAACAACGTCTCGTGAGCCAGGACGTTATTGGCGGTGGCGGTGGCATCTCCGCGGATAATGAGTTTGCCGGGAACATAAAGCAGAGTGAATGGCGCGGTGAATACCATTGATAGATAGACGGCGCCCGCGATGCGCGCGGCTTTGTTGGTTGGATGCATACCTTTCAGGTCTTCAGAATTTCAGCGTTCAGCGTTTCCTAAAGCGGTCCGCCATAACGGCGCAGCCGAACAGCCGCGGCGATGAAAGCCGCCGCGAAGATCAGTCCAATCCAAAGCCCGGGGGAGCCGAGGTACGCTCCCGGAGTGAGTTGTGCGAGCGAGTCGATCGTAGGATGAGAACGGCTTTGGAAGTCGAAAGCCGCCGGTGCGAATCCCAGCAAACGGTCCTTCACGATCGCGGCGAAATGCGAAGTGTTGAATGTGATTTTCTCGAAGAAGCCGATCGCGAGCAGCGGCAGGACGGCCCAGAGAAATGTCGCGCGTCGCGCCCAGCCCGAAACGAACAACGCCCAGCCGTAGATCGGCGCGTGCCAGAGCGCAATCACGACCAGGCCGTAGAGCAGGACGAGCGACTGCTGAAACAGGTTGAAGTTTGCCCAGGTGGTCGCCGCCAGACCGCTCGGCAGCAGGGCCGCAGTGCTGATGAGCAACATGATGAACTGCGTGACCACGATGATGGCAAAGCTGACCAGCGGCAGAACCAGCAAAGGAAGAGTCGCCTTCGAAAGAACGGTCGTCAGGTCCGAGACCGGGAGCGATTTCCAGAAGAGAACACTGCGATCGCGACGTTCGCCGTGGAGCGCGTCCAGGCAATAGAAGAAGCCGACGATGAACGCAGTCAGGATGATCATGATCGCCGCGATGTTGTAGGGCGTTTCAATGGCGGCACGCCGATGCGCTGGGTCGAGCAGCAAGGCATTGTGTCTGCGCTCCGGCAAATGAAACGCCCCGACAATGGAGCCGAACAAAATGATGCCGGCGACAATTAACGGCGCAATGTAGATCGAATGGTTCTCCCATAGCTCACGCCAGACGGACCACGAGAATGGCCGTAGAGCGGGTGCGTTGACCCGCGACTCGTTAGGAAGCTCGGGCGCGCTACTTGATAGAGTATTCATTTCTCGTCACTCCTTCTTACTCATCACGGCGACGAACAAATCGGCGATGCTCGGCGTGCGGACATCGCCCATGGCCGCGAGCAGGCCGCGATCGACCTGATCGAAGAGCATGACACTGCGACCAAACACCTGGCGCTCGTGCATCGGCTTGAGCGACCGCGCGCCGTCGACATGATCAGGTTGCACCATCACTTCCGCGTAGCGCGACTCGAATTCCTCCATGCTGCACTCGAGCACGATGCGTCCGTGATTGATGAACATGAGATCGGTCAGGACATCCTGGACCTCCTCTACCTGATGCGTCGTCACCACGATCGTGCGGCTGCCATCGAAGTAATCGTTCAGGAGTGAATCGTAGAACTGCTTCCGATAAAGGATGTCGAGGCCCAGCGTTGGCTCGTCCAGCACGAGCAATTTCGCGTCGATAGCCATGACGAGCGCGAGATGCAGTTGCGCCACCATACCCTTCGATAATTGCCGGACCCTGCTCGTGCGTTTGATCTCGGTCCTGGCCAGAAAACTTTCGGCCTTTGCACGGTCGAATCGCGGATGCACGCCCGCGACATAATCGAGCAGCTGCGAAACCCGGATCCAGCGCGGCAGCACCGCGACGTCGGCGACGAAAGAAACATCGCGCATGAGTTGCTCGCGCGCGCTCCACGGGTCACGGCCAAGGACCGTCAATTTTCCTTCGTACGAAGTGAGACCGAGAATCGCGTTGAGCGCGGTCGTCTTGCCCGCGCCGTTGGGGCCAATCAATCCGAGGATACGGCCTTCTTCGACCCGCAGATCGATGCCTTCCAGCGCGATGGTGGTGTCGAACGCCTTGCGGAGACCGCGCGCTTCTATGCAGGCCATGGTTTTAGCGCTTCTCCTTTCCACTCTTCCGCGATGACGCCCGCAGCGCAGCGGCGCGCAATTCCTTCGGCTTCAAACCGAGCCGCTGAATCTTTGCCGCGACCCGCGGCCATTCTTCGGTCAGAAACTTCTGCCGCTCCCCTTTCAGCAGCAGCTCGCGCGCGCCGGCTTTGACGAACATGCCGAGACCCCGCTTCGTCTCGACCAGCTCTTCGTCGACCAATTGTTGATAAGCTTTGAGCACCGTGAGCGGGTTGACGCGATATTCCGCCGCCACGTTGCGCACCGATGGGAGTGGATCGCCTTCCTGGAGCACGCCGTCGAGAATCATATGGACGCCGCGGTCGCGGAGCTGGCGATAAATCGGCTGACTGTCATTCCATTCACGATTCATCCGATGTTGCAAATACCCCTGGTGGGAGAGGCGCGAGACACCGCTTTGTTCGATCTCCGTCCCTCATTTAGTGTTCTAGTGAACTACAACACCAGTGCGCTGGCAAGCACTTTTTTTAGCGGCTTGATCCATCGCGCATCACTCCGCGCGGAGAGCCTCGATCGGGTTGATGCGCCCGGCGCGACGCGCGGGCAGCCAGCAGGCGATGAGAGCGACGGCGATGAGCAGAAGCGTGGTGCCGAACAAGACCGCAGGGCTGTTGAGTTGCATCCCGGGATTTCCGGCGGCGAGGAGTCGGGAAACCCCCAGCGCGCCGACAACACCGAGGGCGGATCCGATCAATGCAAGTTTCGCTCCGGACGCCAGGACGATGCGTGTGATGTCGTTGACGCACGCACCCAGGGCAAAGCGAATCGCGAACTCATTCGTGCGTTGAATCATGGTGCGGGCGATGACGCTGTAGATGCCTAACGAAGCAAGGCCGAGCCCAAGGACCGCAAACATGGTCAGGAGGTCGCGCAGGACGGCCGTTTGGTAGTTGGCGCGCTCGATCGTCGCGTCAGCGGTCTGCAGGTCGCGCACGGGCAGGTCCGGGTCGAGCGCTGTCATCGTGGTGCGGATGCTCTCGAGCAAAGTGGAAGGTGCAACTCCGGCGGCACTGCGGACTGCGATCTCGTCGTAGGTTCGGGTTTCCTGAGGCATGGGCTGATAGAGTTGGAAGGTTACCGGCCCCGGGTCGGGGAGAACCGATTTCACGTCGGCCGCGACGCCGACGACTTCGCCCCATTGCAGATTTGTGTTGCCGGTCTGAGCGAGACGCCGACCGATCGGATTTTCGTTCCCAAACAATCCCGTGGCCATGGCTTGGTTAATGATGAACACCGGTTGGGAAGTCGCGGTGTCACGCTCGTTGAAGGCGCGTCCGGCGAGAATGCGTGTAGCGACGGTTTCAAAATAGTGCGGGCTGATGCAGTTGACGGCAGCGACCGACTCGTGCCCAGGTTTGGGAAGGGCGCGGCCTTCGACCAAGTATTTGCGGATATCACCCCAATTAAAGAAAGGTGTAAACGAAGAGAAGCTGGCCGACGCGACGCCGGGCAGCGACTCGAGGCGTTCCGCCGCGAGATGGTGGAAGCTGTTGATTTTTTCCGCGCCAGAATAGCGAGCGGCGGGAAGTACGACTGTTCCGGTAACCAGATGCTCGGATTGCCATCCGGCGCGACGGTGATTCAATTCATCAAGGCCGCGGATAAAGAGTGCGGCGCCGGCGAGCAACACCATCGCGAGGGCGAATTGACCGACGATAAGGGCGTGGCGAAACCGTTGATGCCCGCGACCTCCAGTCGTCCCGCGTCCGCCGCTTTTCAGCGTGTCGTTCACGTTCAGCCGAAGGGCAAAAAGCGCCGGAGCCAGGCCAAAGGCGACCGCTGTGACTAACGAGGCACCAAACGCCCAGCCGAACACCCGCCAGTCGAACGCGAGGACGACTTGCTCACCGTTGTTTCCCGTCGAACGAACTGCAAGCCAGGCCGCACCCCACTGCGCGACGAGAATGGCGCACGCGGTGCCAGCAAGAGCGAGCAGGAGCGATTCGGCGAGTAAGGGTCGCAGCAACTGTGCCCGCGAAGCGCCGAGAGCGGAACGGACTGCGAATTCGCGGGCGCGGGCCATCGTCCGGGCGAGGAGAAGATTCGCGAGATTCGAGCAGGCGATAAGCAGCACGAAACCGGAAAGGCCGATCAGCATCCCAAGCATGGCCCCTGCAGTCCTTCCATGGACGGAGTCGTTCAGCTGAACAACGCGCCATGGTGCTGTCGGCATTAATTTCGGGAAAATCTTTCGCGAGGTGCGCTCCAAAGTTGGTGATGAAAGCGTTGGCCTCGACGCCCGAGACCTTATCGGAGCGCCGGCCGATGACGCGGAAAATCGTGCTGTGGCGGTCGGTGGATTTCTCTTTGTCGAACCCAAGCGGCCGAAAGAGATCGACCCAGCCAAGGTGACGCCAGTCATTGAACGAAGCCGGCATCACGCCCACGATTTCGTGCGGTTCGCCGTCGACGCGGATGGTCCGCCCGATGATGTCGGCGCTGCCGCCGAACCGTTTCTGCCAGCAACGTTGACTGATAATCACAACACGATCGTTACCCGGCAGGTCTTCGCCTTTGCGGAAATCACGACCGAGGAGCGGCTGGACGCCCAGCGTGGAAAGGAGGTTGGCCGAGACGCGAACACCAGAAGCCATTTCGGCGGGTTCACCGGCTTGTGAAAGGCTGGTATCCGACGGTGTGTAGGCAGCGATCTCGCCGTACGCGCTCGCGTCCCGCTGCAAGTCGAAGAAATCGGCCGGAGAAAGATTGCCGAGGGGGTTTTGCGGAGTGGCGCGGTAGATGCGGTCCAGTTGCGCGCTGTCCGGATACGGCAGCGGCTTCATCAGGATCGAATCAAATGCGCTGAACATCATCGTGTTGCCGCCGATCCCAAAGGCGAGGGTGATGATCGGCTAGCACCGTGAACCCGGGACTGCGCGCGAGCGATCGGACCGCGAAACGAAGACTGCGCCAGAGGTCCGCCAGTTGTGGAGGCCGCCACGTGTCGCGGATCTCTTCGCGGTAGGCGGCGGCTCCCGCGCCAAACTCGCGTTGCGCCGCGAGACGCGCTTCGGTCCCGGACATGCCTTCTGCGCGAAATTGGGCCGCGAGTTGCTCGAGATGAAATTGCAGTTCGGCATCGAGCGCGGCTTCCTGTTTGCCGCGACGGAACAGCCGGCCGCATTTCGTGCACAGCCAGCGGAAACGTTCACCACTCATCCGAGTTCCTCCAAATTGTTGAGCACGCTGTTCATCGCCTCGGCGAAGGAAAGCCAGTGCGCTTTCTCGGCCTCGAGTTCCCTCCGACCCTTGCGAGTGAGGCGGTAAAACTTCGCGCTGCGTCCGGCATCAGAGACGCCCCACTCGGCCCCAATCCAGCCGCGCTCCTCCAGTCGGTGGAGCGCCGGATAGAGCGAGCCCTGTTTGAGAGAGAGGCGATCATTGGAAACGACCGCGATCCGTTTCGCGATATCCCAGCCATGCAACGAGACCGTGGAAAGGGCTTTCAAAATCAGGAGATCGAGCGTCCCCTGCAGCAAATCGTTCCGCACTTTGTCCATCGCTTGGACTTTATTGTCGATCTTCTACAGGAGTCAAGCTTTTCCTTGTCGAAGGTCGACAACACGAACCGATCGATCGCCAAGAAAGAAGATTCGGGGTGTTGGAGCTTGACGTCGTCGAAATCGGCTCATACAAGCGGTAAGGGTCGCCACCGGGCTTCACATGTATCCACTACGATCTGCTCACTCCCCGCTCGTCGGCCGCGGCGCGGCGGGTTTCCTCTTTTCGTTTTTCGCCACCGTCTGCCTCGACGCGACGGCGCTGGCCCAGTCTGGGTTTATCGGAATTTTTGGCGGCGGTCCCATTTACATCAACGCGACCAACAACATCAACGAGCTGAAGAATTCCGGCTTCACCGAAGTGATCGTGTGGAGCGTGGAGGTGAAGAGCAATGGCGACTTGAATTTCAACGGCGAGTTTCCCTTCGTCTCCAATGGCGTTTATACGGGCGCCGCGACCCATCCTGACTTCGCCGCCAACCTGGCGAGCCTGAAAGAGGGAACGGTGAAACGGATTACCTTTAGCATCGGCTCATCCAACGTTGGCGATTTCCAGGACATCAAGGCGCTGGTCAATTCCCAGGGCACTGGCATGGATAGCGTCCTTTACAAGAACTTCGCCGCGCTTAAGGCTGCCATCCCTTCTCTCGATGCGATCGATCTCGATGACGAGAACAGCTTCGATTCCGCCTCCACCATCGCCTTCTCCGTCATGCTGGGTCAGCTCGGTTACAAGGTGAATCCCGACGCTTTCAGCAACAACGGCTATTGGACGAACGTGGTTGCACAAATTAACAGTCAACTCCCGGGCACGGTAGACGGAGTTCACCTGCAGGCTTATGCCGGCGGCAGTGGCAACAACCCCTGTGTCGGATGGGATTTTGGTGATGTCCCGGTCTGGCCGGGTCTCTGGGATCTGGTCGATACGCCGAGCCAGGTCCAGAGCATTATGAGCGGCTGGAACAGCCAATGCAGCATCACCGGCGGGTTCATGTGGCTCTACGACGACTTTGTCGGCAATGGTCTTGCCGCCCAGTACGCCAGCGCGATCAACAGCGCGGTCGCGAGCAGCGGCTTTACCCTTTGGGGTCCCAGCGGTGTCTTCCTTAACCAAGGCTCGACTGCCAATGCCTTGATCACCATCACGCCCTTAAACGGCTTTCGCGACGAGGTGACCCTGAGCCTGTCAAAATTGCCGAAAGGCGTCACGGCATCGATCCAGGGCCAGGGCAAGAAACGAAAACTCGTCTTCCAGGCCACCCTCACTGCGCGCACCGGATTTACGAATATCGCGGTCAAAGGCACGTCCGGCGACATCACCCAAACTCTAACTTTCACCCTCGCGATAAGCGCGGCCGCTAGCGGAACCGGAACGGGCACGCAGGTAGATCTCTCCTCTGTCTTTAACCTTTACGGAATCTATCAGAACGGCACGACGTATACAACCGGAGGCCTCGACGGTGTAGGCTACTCTTACTCGGAAAATCTACTCAGCACTTCGCGCGTTCTTAACAACATTCTTTTTGACTTTGGACTCGCCAACCAACTTGACGCGGTCGGCTCTGCTGGGCAGTTAGTAAGTCTGCCCCAGGGCCAATACTCCAGCCTTGTGCTCCTAGGGACTGGTATCCAGGGAAATCAGACCTCGCAGACTTTCACTGTTCATTACACCGACGGAACAAATTCGCAGTTCGTGCAAAATCTGAGCGACTGGTTCACTCCCCAAAGATATCCCGCCGAGTCTGAAGCGGTGGCCATGGCCTATCGAAATTCCAGCGACGGGACGAAGGATCATCGGACCTTTAATCTGTATGCCTACCGGTTTGCCGTGAATTCGAGCAAGGCCGTGCAGAGCGTCAGTTTACCCAATAATCCGGACGTCGTTGTGCTCGCGGCAACCCTCGTGCCCTAAGCGGGTGTCAATTCATTTACGTCGGGACGACGAAGCGCCTTGACATGCGTAGCGCGGCCAGTGTGAGTCAGCAGCTGAGGCGCACCTGCGGCAGGGTCAAATGGGGAGTTGCCCAAGCGCCCTGCTCACCATTGTGCAGAGCGCCATGGAAGAGGGATGAGAACTGTCGAGATTTTGAGATTCAAGCACTGACCGCTCGCTCGGCACCCGTCGCAACCCAAACGACGCCCCAAAGGAGCGACGCGTGGTTCACGGGGCATTTAATTATGTTCGGCGGAATGGTAGAGCTCGGCGCTCGAGAGAAAGCCACCATCGCTAAAGCCGGATCCTCCGGAAACGATCACGTCGCCGTTGAGCAGTAACGTCGCCGTATGATTCCACCGCCCGTAGACCATACTGCCAGTGAGTGTCCATTTTCCGCTAACCGGGTCGTAGAGTTCGGCGCTTGCCGGAATGCCATTGCCATCAACGGCCAGATCGGCTCCGTCCACGTTTTCAGTCCCGGCGACGAGCACGTTCCCTGAGGGTAACAATGTAGCCGTGTGATACCAGCGCGCGGGTACTCATACTACCGGTGAACGTCCAGCTTTCGCTCGCCGGATCGTAGAGCTCCGCGCTCGCGAGAAAACCGTCGCGCGAATTGTAGCCGCCGGCCACGAGCACTTTGCCGTCAGGTAACAATGTGGCGGTGTGAAACTCACGTCCCACATTGAGGATGCCGGTGTATCTCCAGCTTGCAGTTGCCGGATCGTAGAGTTCGGGGCGAGAGAGATAGCCGTTGCGGGAATTGAAGCCGCCGGTGACCAATACTTTACCGTTAGGCAGCAAGGTCGCGGTATGATAAACGCGCGGCTGGAGCATTTTCGCAGTCAGTGTCCAGGTTCCGGTCGCCGGATCATACAGCTCGGCGCTCGCGCCGGGATTAACCGTGCCGTTATAACCACCAGCGACCAGCACTTTGCCATTGGGAAGCAAAGTCGCGGTGTGATTATAGCGCGACTTGTCGAGATTGCCGCTGCGGGACCAGCTGTGGGTCGTCGGATCGTAAAGGACCGAGCTATTGTTAGTTCCGCGGCCCCCACCGCCTGCGACCAGCACTTTGCCATTTGGCAGCAAGGTTGCGGTGTGATTCGCCACTGCCCGTAAGAGACTCATCGTGCTCGCCCACTTCCCGGTCGCGGGATTGTAAAGCTCCGCACTCGTAAGACGCGGACCGCTAAAGCCGCCGACGACAAGGACTTTTCCATCAGGCAGCAGGGTTGCGGTGTGATTCGCGCGCGCGTGATTCAGGCTGCCGGTTTCCTCAAACTGAAAAGGAGCTCCCCGTCCTGAATGGGTCAGAAGAAGGGCGACGCCTAACGCACCAAAACACCATACGGTGACCGGTGAAAGAGGACGACGCCTCACTTTAGGCAAGGGCAATGTTTTCATGTGTTGCTCCTCCTAACTTATGGAGGTTTCCGGTTTTCCTTCTCCTGCAATCGCCTCTGACAGAGGTTGAACTCCAAACGATGCTTTGGCCAGTATCAGTGCCAGCCGTGCACATGGACAGAAACAAAAGGCTCCGGTGTGCAAAATGGGGTGAGAGATGGAAGAGGATGGCTGCGCGATCGGACAAGCCCAAGGTTTCATGGGTAAACGAAATGGTTGCCTTCTTGGCCTATCAGCCGGACCGCGCCTTGTAAAGTTTTTTTCTGCAAGCCCGGTCGTTTGCTTCGCAAGCGTTTACAGCCGCATCCAGAAGGGATCTGGCCCAGCGCTTCTGGCGGTCGCAAGGTGGAAGGGTTTCGCGACCTTTAGCCGAGGTCATCAACCTCGGCCACAACCTCAGCTACGTGCCTTCGCCATTCACACCATCGCTCTTTCCGTCTCCTCGATGACTTCGGGCGGCCTGGGTTTTCCATAGAGGACCGCCAGAAGCGCGCCGGCGACGACCAGAGCAATGCCGAGCACGGTTTGCGCGGTCTTTTGTTGACTGACCCTTTTCCGTCTTTTCACTGAAGGGCAGAGATGACTTATTCCGCGTAATCTGACAACCGCCCGAGGCTTCCAAGCGCCCCGGCAGCTAAAACCTAAAAGTAATCCAGAGCGCACCAAAATCCGCGTCGGCGCCGCCACTTTGGTGAATGAACTGCCCCGCAAAGAAATGGGAGTAAGCGCCGCGATATCGATGTGACGCATGACATGACAAGCAGCGCCCAGGACCAGCTCCGTGCCAACGTAGCGGCCAAAGTCACGATTTCCGCGGTAGATGATAATGCCGGGCGGGCGGTAAATGCCATCGGCCAGATTCTCCCGCCAGTGAACGTCAAACCCAGTCTCCACGGTTATTTTCGGGCCAGGTTTGCTTCAGAGGTAAATGTGTGGTCGCGTCGTATCGGGTGGGCGTGTTGCCCAAATCGCGGGGTCCATTTCCCGGGAAAACGGCACCGGAATGGGGCGCGGTTGCGGGAGGACGATTACCCTAAAACCAGCTATCCTGTCCGATGCGTGTGCTCATCGCCGACGACGAAAGAGGCACTGAGATGACCCTCACAGCACTCGTGAAACGGTGCGGTCACGAGGTTCTCCAAGTCGTCGGGTCAGGGTGGGAAGCGATCCAGGCTTACAGTCGGCTTAAGCCCGATGTTGTGCTGATGGATTACTCCATGCCACGGCTGAACGGCGCCACCGCGGCCCGCATGATTCTCGCGAAGGATCCCGGGGCGAAAATCATTCTGTGTCCGGTGTCGCGCCCCCCGCGCAGTTGGCCGATACCGGCGTCGTCGCGATCCTGGGCAAGCCGGTGGATCTCGACAAACTTTATGGCGCGCTCTACGACGCCGCTGCACCACCAACCGGCCGACCGAAAAGTAACCCATGACGATTGAAACAGGAGGCACGAGTTCAGTCTGGCGGTTGCGTCATCCTCGCGAGCAATGATTTCGAAAGTCACAGGTCGCGATAAGCTTGGAAACATTTGGTCTCTCTTATCCCATTAGATAATCGTTCACATCATGCGGAGCAGGGCCCTAACAGGTGCAGTTTTTCTGGCTCGTTGTCTTACTCTCGCGGCTGCAGACCCGGAGAGAAAGGTCGATGGCAATCTCATCATGTCGGAGCGCGATCCCGCGGTCCGGATCGAGTTGCCGAAGTCCGTTCAGTATGTCGGGGCCGATCGCTTCGTGCTCTACGGGATGGCGGATTGCGAACTGTACGCGTTTGTCGAGGCCGACCACGAGCGAAAGGTCGAACGACTCTATTGGGTGCAGTTTGAAGGCTATCTGCCGTCCAGACCCGAGCTGCACCATCGCTATGATTCACCCCGACATGTCACGATCGGCAGCCTCGACTTTTACGTCGATACGGAAGTCAGGCCGCGCGACGCGAAGAGCAAACCTGGATCCGACGGAGAGCACGTCCGATCATTGATCCGTGCCAGGGGATACAAGTTGCCGCCAGAAAGGATATCTGTCCGCCTGGTACATCTCATGGACGACAAACGCAAAGAGCTGATGATCATCTATGCTGAAGATTTTGCCTTGACGGGCTTGACGGCCGCCGACCTGCAAGGTGAGAAGGCGCGTGATCAATGGCCCGCGATCGAAAAGGGGCTGATTGAGAGAGCAAAAAAGAAGATCGCAATACAGGCCCCACCGTAACAGGCCTCAGCGCGATGCCGTCTTCGCGCTTTGCCCGCTGCGCTGAGGACCTTCGAAGCGGGAGGTCTGGGCGGCGATTTCCCAGCGCGTCTGCTTGATATACGTGACTTACGTATATCAAGCGCCTCGGTTATCCCAGCTTGCCTGTCTATTCTCTCATTCTGAATTTCGGTTGCAAAGCCGGGACTCATTTTTTGATTGCGCTACAGCCAGATTCGATTGGTTGAGTATCTTGGTGAACGCATGAACGTCGCGGGCCGCCATTATCGCACGATCTGGCTGAAGCCCGACGATGGGCGGGTTGTGCAGCTCATCGACCAGCGCATGCTGCCCCACCAATTCATTGTCGAGAATATCGAAACCGTCGAGGAGATGGCCGTGGCGATCCGAGAGATGCACGTGCGCGGGGCGGGGTTGATCGGCGCCGCAGCCGGCTACGGAATGTATCTTGCGATGCTGGCGGAAACGGAGCCCACTGCGGCGGCGGCGCTCCTGCGCGCGACCCGGCCCACGGCGGTGAATCTGGCCTGGGCGATCGAACGTCTCCTGGCGCGGATCGCAACGGGAGCGACGGCAGCGGAGAAGGTCGCGCTTGCCCGCGAAACCGCGGAAGCGATCGCGGACGAGGATGCGGAACACTGCCGGCAAATCGGCCTGCACGGCTTGGAATTAATCCGGCAGATCGCGAGTCAGAAAAACGGCCAGCCGGTCAACGTGCTCACGCATTGCAATGCCGGCTGGCTGGCATTTGTGGACTACGGCTCGGCGACCGCGCCGATTTACGCGGCGCACGACCGGCAAATCCCGGTGCATGTGTGGGTCGATGAAACGCGCCCGCGCAACCAGGGAGCGAAATTGACCGCCTGGGAGCTGGGCGGGCACGGCGTGCCCCACACCGTCATTGTCGATAATGCGGGTGGGCATCTGATGCAGCGTGGCGCGGTGGATCTCGTCCTCGTGGGGACTGATCGCACTACCTGCACCGGCGACGTGGCCAACAAAATTGGCACCTACCTAAAGGCGCTGGCGGCGAAGGATAACGGCGTTCCCTTCTATGTCGCCCTGCCTTCTTCGTCGTTCGATTGGACGATGCGCGACGGGCTGGCGGAGATTCCGATTGAGGAGCGCGGCGCGGAGGAGGTGAAACACTCTGATGGCTGGGTTGATGGCCGCATGTGCGAGGTGCGCGTCACCCCCGGAGGCAGCCCGGCGGCTAACTACGGATTCGACGTCACGCCGCGGCGGTTGATTACGGGGCTCATTACTGAGCGCGGAATCTGCCAGGCTAACGAACAAAGCATTCGCGCATTCTTCCCTGAGCACGCGGTATGAAGGAAACGCTGAAGTTTCACTACGAATCTTCCGGGCGAAAACTGGCGCCTTTTCCCGGCTTCGAAGAATTGAACCTGGGCCGAGAGGAGGTGCGGCGGCTCGGTCTGCTCGGCGTGGACGAGAACGGCCTCGGGTTTGGCAACGTCAGCCTGCGGGACGGAGCGACCGATTCGTTCTACATCACGGGCTCAGGCACTGGGAATCTCCCGGCGCTGACCCTGCAGGATTACGCGAAAGTGGTGGCGTGGAACTTCGACCGCAACTGGCTGCGTTGCGAGGGCTCGGTGATTGCCTCCGCGGAATCGCTTACCCATGCCGCGGTCTATTCGATGGATACGACCGCGCGCGTTGTTCTGCATGGCCATGCCCGCGCGCTGTGGCACGATCTGCTGGAGCGAAGCTCGCCCACCGGTGCAGACGTCCCCTACGGCACGCCCGAGATGGCGCGAGAGGTGCAACGGCTATTTCGAGAAACGGACGTGCATAAGACCAAGCTTTTCGCGATGGCTGGGCACAGAGATGGGATTGTGGCCTTCGGCCACAACTTCCAGCAGGCGCTGGCCACGCTCATGACGGCGCGCGGTCTCTCCTGACTTTCGGGGTGACTTTGGTGAGCGTCTATTGCACTCGAGAATTCGATCCAACGCGGCTGCCGCGAACAACCGCGCCCTGCCCCGGACCCGTTCGCCCGGGAGCGGAGTGGAAATTGAGAACCGCGGCTGCGGATTGAACGACAGCCGCCGCGTGATTTGATTAGCGCGGTCCGCCGGAGATGCGCAGGGTTTCGCCGGTGATATAGGCCGAAACCCGAGTTTTCGGGCTCCTCTTAAAAGCAACGGCAGAGCAGCGACGAAAGGACCCGGGCCGCCGCTAGCCTGCCTAGGCAGACAAGGATGAGTTCTTCAGACCCGAGACGTTGAGCATTTTTTCCTCGTGAGTTTCGAGAACGCGTTTCGCCACAGATTCAGCGTGGCTGCGCAGCGTGCAGCCTGATATCGATCTCTGAATCGAGGGTGCGATGGACGGGACATTTCGCGGCCACTTCCATCAGCCTGGCATGTTGCTCCGGCGTGATCGGGCCGGTCAGTTCGAGGTCGAGATCGATCCGGTCGAGCAGGCCCGCCTTGGTTTCGCATTCCTCACAATCCTTCGCGTGGATGCGTGAGTGCCGCAGCGATACGGTCACACTCTGCAACGGAATTTTCTGCCGTCGCGCGTACCAGCCGACTGTCATGGAAGTGCACGCGCCCAGAGCAGCGAGCAGATAATCGTACGGATCGGGCGCCGCTTCGGTGCCGCCGGCATTGATCGGCTCGTCAACCCGAAAGGAGTATTTTCCGGCGACAACTTCCTGCAGAAAACCACTGGCGCTGCCGCGAACAACGACGTGCGCCGCGGCTAAGTCGGCTGTTGCGGTCGGGTTGGCGGGTGAGGTGCTCATTCCGGAAACCATAGCGACCGAGCCCAGTGCGGCGAGTTCACCATGGAGAGGAACGTCGGGATGACCTCACAGCCCCATCACGACGGCTTTGGTTTCGGTGTAGTGCTCCAGGACTTCGCGTCCCATCTCACGGCCCCAGCCGGATTGCTTGTAGCCGCCAAAGGGAAGCGCGGCGTCGAAAATGTTGTAGCAGTTGACCCAGACCGTGCCGGCCTTAAGGGCGGCGGCGATGCGGTGCGCCTTGGAGAGGTCGCGAGTCCAAACACCAGCCGCCAGACCGTAAGGAGTTTCGTTGGCGCGCGGGATCAGTTCCTCGGGTTTGGTGAACGGTTCCGCCACCACCACCGGGCCGAAGATTTCTTCCCGGACGATGCTCATCCCCGGCCGCACGTTTTTGATCACAGTCGGCTGCACGAAATAGCCTCGGGTGCCGGCACGCGTTCCGCCGGTCACGTAGCAGGCGCCTTCTTGTTTTCCTTGCTCCATGTAGTTGGTCACTCGGGACAGTTGTTCTTCTGAAACCAACGGCCCCATCTCGGTGTCCGCGCTCAGTCCCGGACCGAGCTTGATCTTTTGGGCATGCGCGGCCACGCCGTTCACGACTTCATCGAAGACGCTCCGCTCCACCATGAGTCGAGAGCCCGCGCAGCAACATTGACCGTGATTGAAGAAGATCGCGCTGGCCGCACCGGCAATGGCGGCATCGAGATCGCCGGCGTCTTTGAAGATGATGTTGGGCGATTTTCCGCCCAATTCGAGGCTGACCTTCTTCAGGTTCCCGGCAGCGGCGCGCACGATCATCTTTCCCACTTCGGTCGAGCCGGTAAAAGCGACCTTGTCCACATCGGGATGGGCGGCGAGGGCGGCGCCCGCGGTTTCACCGAATCCGGTGACGATGTTAACGACGCCTTCGGGAATGCCGGCCTCGAGGATCAATTCGCCGAGCCGCAGGGCGGAGAGCGGCGTTTGTTCAGCAGGCTTGAGGACGATGCAGTTACCAGTGGCGAGAGCAGGGCCGAGTTTCCAGGCGGCCATGAGGAGAGGGAAATTCCATGGAATAATCTGGCCGATCACGCCGACCGGTTCGCGCAGAGTGAAGGCATGAAAATTTGCCCCCGGCGCGTAGGGGACGCTGATCGGGATGGTGTGCCCTTCGATTTTGGTCGCCCAACCGGCCATGTAATGAAAGAGATCAGCCGCCAGTGGAACGTCGGCGACACGGGCAACGGCGCGCGGCTTGCCGTTATCGAGCGATTCCAGTTCGGCGAGTTCATCCGCGTGCTCGAGAATGAGGTCGCCAATGCGCCAGATGAGTTTGCCGCGTTCGCTCGGCGTGAAGCGGCGCCAGGGGCCGGATTCGAAAGCGCGGCGGGCGGCCACGACGGCGCGGTTGATGTCCTCTTTGTCTACCCTCGGCCACGCGGGCAATGACGGTCGCTTCCGCAGGATTGAAAACATCAAATGTCTTGCCGGATGCGGCGGCGACCCACTTGCCGCCGATCAGGTTTTGTTTGGGCCTCGCCAGCCATTTCGACAGCGGACGAACTCATTCCAACGGCGGAGCGTTTGGCGGGAGCGTGGCCGTTTCCGCTGACTTTGCGAGATGTTTTGAGGCTGCGCGCGCTAATGCGCCGATGCGAATGGGTAGTTTTCATATGCTTGATTTGGGTAACGCGTTTTCGAGAAACGCATCTGGTTCAGTTTTATTTTCTCAGCCAAAAGAATCGAGCAATATAACGCTACTTTTTGCACGAGCATATCTTGATTGGCGATTTTGGAAAAACTGGTCGCCGAACTTTTGCCGGTGAAGCTAGAGTCGCGAGCCCCGGACGACCCATAATGAAAAAGCTGATTGGGACAAGTTGCGGCCGGGCAGTGATAGCGGTGGCCGTCATCGCGGCCTGCAGCGGATGCGACACGCGGAGCGGGGAGGCGATCGTTCGCGGCAGGAGCACATTCCGGTGGCGGCGGTCGTTCCGGCGCCGAGCGCAATTTCCTCAGGCTCTCGGGCGAAGGGCGACTCTACGCCCAGCGACGAGCCGACTCCGGGAGAGGCGATCGTCACGGAGGAGAAAACGGACTCCGCAGCGAAGGTGCGCGGGACGAGCACAGATCCGCGAGCGCTCGATCACGAGCAATGGATCGTGAATGTGGAGATGGTGCGCGGTCTGCGCCGCCTAGGTGCGTGTCGAACAACCGCAATGGGCGGCCCTGAAGGAAGGGGACCGAGTCAGGGTTACCTACAAGATCGGCCGATATAGCGGCACCGTCTGGGGCTCCAGAATCGAATAGCCGTTTGGGAATGGAGCGCATGTCATGCCCGACTCAGGAAGAATCACGCTTCCCGGCCCGGCTTGGCACGAGGTTTCGGGCACAGTATTCGGAGATGAAGAAAAGCATAGATTATCTTTGGGCAGGCGATCTGGCTGATCCTGTTTGGCATTTTCCTGCTGCGGGCAGCTGGCAAAGACGGAGCGAGTAAGCCATGAGCGCGGCGCCGACTAATCTGGTCGTGTGTGGCGCAGCTACTTTCGGCGCGCCAAGCCATCAAGGGCTTGCCACTCGGCCGCAGTTAACTTGAGCGCGGCCGCTGCGACGTTTTCTTCCAGGTGGGCGAGAGAGGACGTGCCTGGAATTGGCAGCATGACCGGCGATCGTTGCAAGAGCCAGGCGAGGGCGACCTGGACCACGCTCGCGCTGTGATTCTGCGCCGCCGCCTCGAGCGCGCCGCCCGGCTTTAACCCCCTGTTTCCACCAATCGGAGACCACGGCATAAAGCCAAGCTTCTCCTTCTCGCAGTAGATCAAAGTGTTTTCCCAGTCGCGGTCAGCCACGTTGTACTGGTTTTGCACACTGACAATCGGCAGGATCTTGCGCGCCTGCTCGATTTGCTGGGGCGACACTTCTGATAACCCGACGTGGCGGATCTTGCCCGCGTCCTGCATCTGCTTGAGCGCGCCTAACGAATCTTCGGCAGGCACTTTCGGATCGATGCGGTGCAGTTGATACAAATCGATCCGCTCAAGCTTCAGCCGGTGCAGACTTTTCTCGACGCATTGTTTGAGATACTCCGGACGACCGTTTGGCACCCATTGGCCTGGACCCGGTCGGGTCAGGCCGCCCTTAGTCGCGATGACCAGGCCTTTCGGATAAGGATGGAGCGCTTCGGCGATGAGCAGCTCGCTGGTTTCCGGTCCATAGGCGTCGGCTGTGTCGATCAAATTGACGCCGAGCTCGACGGCGCGGCGCAACACTTTGAGGGCGTTGGCGCGATCGGCCGGCCAGCCCCAGACACCTTCGCCGGTGATGCGCATGGCGCCGAAGCCGAGCCGGTTGACGAGGAGATCGCCCCCGAGGTTCCAGGTCGAATTGGTCGCCAGCGCCACGGGCGGCGGTGAGGCGGCACCGAAAATGTTGTCCGACCTGGCGGCAATCAAGGCTGCTCCACCGACCAGCGCCTTGCCCAGAAAAGTGCGGCGCGTAAGTCCGGTGTTTTGCTTCGCTGCGAGAGATTCGTTAGCCATTGCACCCATTCCCTACGTTCCCAAAAAGCGCGAGCGAGGCAAGCACTGAAAGCATCGCCTGCACCCTCATTAGCTACTCGAGCCCAATCCGTTTCAGGATGGAAACAAAGCGCGGATCGGAGCGGACCGGATCCCACTTCGGATCGACCTTGAGGAAACTCAGGCGCACATCGTGGTCCACGTACGCTTTTTCAAGCGACGCGAAAGATTCGTCGAGATCGCCGAGGCCGAGATAAACGACCGCGATGTTATACGGGGGAACATAACGTTTGGAGGACAGGGCGAGGAATTCGTCGAGCAGCGTACGCGCTTTGGCGGTATCGCCGGCGCGCGTCCAGGCATAGGCAATCATGGAGATCGCTTCGGAATTTCCACGCGAAAAATCGCGCGCCTTGGTGAACTCCGCGATCGCCTCGGGATATTGCTTTCGATCCAGCAATGCCTTGCCGAGGAAAAGGTGCGCGATCCAAAAATTCCGATCGAGCTCGAGCGTTTTTTGCAGCTGGACGACGGCCTCATCGTTTCGTCTTGCATGATAAAGAAACGCGCCGTGGAGCGCGTTGACGATCAAAGAGACGGGATCAAGATCAATCGCCCGCCGGCTTTCGCGGATCGCTTCGTCGTGCCGGCCGAGATCGGAGAGCAGGTGCGCATAAGCCGCGTGAGCGAAAGCGGAATTGGGATTGAGGTCGATGGCGCGTTTCGCTTCCTGCTCTGCCTCATCCCACCGCCATCCGTACCAAATGTAAGTGAAGACGAGCGAGGCATGCGCTTCGGCGAGAGAAGGATCGAGCGCGATCGATTTTTGCGCCGCTGCGATCGCTTGCGGGCAGACTTCCTTCGGCGGCACGTCGGCCGTGATCGCGAGGGATCGATAAGCCTCCGCCAGACCAAAGTAGGCCAAGGCGTAGTTCGGGTCGAGATCGATCGCCTGTTGATAATAGCCGATGCTCTGCCGGATCTCGGGCGGAATGAGTTTGTTCCAATGATAACGGCCGGTCAGGTAAAGTTGGTAGGCGCCGACATCGCCAGTCTCCGCTCTCGTTAGGCGCGCTTTTTCCGCGCCGCTCAAACGCAGGGCGAGCGCGTCGGCGACTTTTTGCGAGATGGCGTTTTGCACGGAAAACACGTCGGTGAATTTCTGATCGAACGTGCCCGCCCAGAGCGAACGGCCGTCCGAGACATTGATCAACCTTGCACTCACCCGGATCTGATCGCCCGCTCTTTGGACATTGCCTTCCAGGACGGAGTTAACACCGAGCGCGCGACCGGCCGCGATCGGATCCTGATCAAGCCCGCCGTATTTCCGCGCGGAAGTGAGGGAGGTGACGATGATCTCGCGGCTGTTACTCAGCTTGGTGATCAGCGTGTCGGCCATGCCAAGTTCCAGGACCTGGTTGCGGTCCGTGGCCACCAATGGTTTGAACGGAAGGACGGCGATCCTTTTTTCCGCCGTCGCGCCATGCATCCCCGCCTCTCTGCGCACAAACCAAAAGGCAAGAGTGAGCGCGAGCGCGAGCAGAAGCAGACCGGCAATGACGAGTGTTTTACGTCGCGGAGGGGACGGAATCGCCGCGGCTGTGTTCTCGCTTTCCTTGCGCAACTTTTCTGGCACGACCGGATTCCCGGCGTCGTTCGTGTAGAGATTCGCAAGGGAAAGCAAGACGCCGTGCTTCACTTCGCAGCTGCCGAGATCATGCAGGAGTGGCTGCCAATGCCGGTACTGCGCGAGGTCATCGGCGGCGCGTTTGGAGAGGAGAATGTGGCCGGCATCGCCGCAATCCATCACTCGTTGCGCCATGTTGATGCCGGCACCGGTGACATTGGCCCGCTCATTTACATCGACCACTTCGTTGATCGGCCCGCTGTGAATCCCCATCCGCAGTTGTAGCTCGGGATGCTGTTTGTCGGACCGGCTCAACTCGAGCGCGCATTGCGCCGGCGCTTCCGGGCTGTTGCGAAAGACCAGTGCCATTCCATCGCCGGTCGCGAGCCGGATCAGTTTTCCTTCCATCTCCGCGACCCGCACCTGTTCCGACACGCGGACAATCCGTTTGAGATGTTCCAGCAACTCACTCTGCTCGTTGATGAGCAATTTCGAGTAGCCCACGATGTCGACGAAGAGGACGTGGCCAATTTCGGCGCGGAGATCTTGTTCGTTAGGCATGAAGCTTCGACGGGATCTAAATTGATACGCGATCTCGCCGCTCGCGGCGAGAGACGATCAAAAGAATCCCCGCCTGCAATCCTTGCCCTCTGGCCTGGGGAAAGCTTGGGATAGATTCTCCGTGATCCCGGCGAATTTTCGGGCGCGCGTCACGACGGCGTGGGCCAGCGGCAACAGCCGCTACTCGAGTCCGATTCGTTGCAAGATGGAAACAAAGCGCGGATCGGAGCGGACCGGATCCCACTTCGGATCGACTTTGAGGAAGCTTAAGAACACATCGCGGTCCTGGTAAGCTTTTTCCAGCGAGGCGAAGGCTCCTTCGGTCTCACCCAGTCCCATGTAAACATTGGCGAGAGCGAGAGGCGGAACGTAGCCCTGCGCCGAGCGAGCAGTTAATTCCTGCAAGATGGCGCGCGCTTGCGCCGGTTCGCCCGAGATGGCGTGGACGTATCCGATCATCGAGACGGCGGTCGAATTACCTCCGGAAAAATCCCTGGCTTTGCCGAACTCTGTCAGCGCTGCCGCGTACCTCTTTTTCTGGAGCAGGACATTTCCGAGGAAGAAATGCGCCAGCCACAAGTTCGCGTCCAGCTCAAGGGCTTTTCGCAAACGCACGCCTGCTTCCTCGTTCCGTCGCGCAAAGTAAAGAGTGGAACCCTCGAGAACATTCACTATCAGCGAGACCGGCTCGAGCTCCCGGCCTCGCTTCGCCTCCGCCATGGCTTCGTCGTGCCGTCCGACTGATCACACGACACTATCTCGACCTGGCGAAACAGGCCTTGGAAAAACCGTGATATAAAGGAGCCTGAACCCTTGAGTACAGCGATTGGTTGCCCCCGGGCGATCAAGAAACAGTAGCGTCCACCAGCGGTACAACAACCTTATGAAGAACGTTCTGCAAAAACTTCTCTTTCACATTTTTATCTGGACTGGCTCGAGGCTGTTCAGCAGCGTCACTATTTACACACCGGATGGAGAGAATGGAACAGTGCTGGCCGTCCATTTTGGCGTGAGCCAGCAGGCGATCGCCAACAGCTGCCGGGAACTGGCTGAGAATTCCCTGGCCTGACTGGGGCTCCGCTCATCCGCCCGATCCCTCATGCCCTCAAACGGCCTGGCCCGATTGGCTTGTAACAGGCTGCTTTCGGCTGGCAATTCCTGAACTAAAATAATAACTTTCGCCGCAATGGCCGAGAAAGGACAACCCCAATCGCGAGACCGAACGAAGCGCGGAGCCTAGGCGCCGGGTAGCAAGCTCCTCAGGGTTCACTGCATTTATTAGTAATCGGGTCAATCAAGTATCCATCACGACCGCTTTGGCTCTTGCCACCCTGGTCTTCGGGATGCTTGGATTTGCCTCGCCGGCAAAGGGGTGGCTCCGGGCCTTTTTTGAAGGTGTCCCGCTCCTCCATTTCGAACATTTTGACTTGGAGGACAACGCACTCCTGGATACCGCCCGTTTTTCCGCGATCCTTTTTGTCACATGGGTCGGGTTCGTGGTGGCGATGGCCTTCATCAGAAAGCAAGCCATTCGACGTCGGGTCATTCGCGGCGGGTTACTCTCATGGCGCAAGCGGGGCGGGCACGTCATCGTCTGCGGAGCGGGTTGGAAAGGACGAAGCATTGTTGAAGAGTTGGTGCTCGGACCAGTAACGAAATCGGCCAGAACCAAAACCAAGACCCGCAGGCGGGTGGCGGTTATCGAAAAAGCAACGGACGACGCCTTTGATCTTTGGTGTCGCAGCCGCCATGTAGCTCTGATCCATGGTGATGCCACTGATCCCGAGACACTGCTACAAGCGGGAATCGATTGTGCGGCCAAGCTTTTTGTTTTGTGCCACGACGACGATACCAATATGCAAGTGGCCAGCGCCGCTTCTCGGGTGTGCGGCGATGGCGCTCCCTTGAAATGCGTCGTGGAAATGCGATCGCCGAGCGGGGCCGAAGCCTTGGTCAGCGCGATGGGACTGGCGCCCGGTCTGTCGGCAAATGGCCGCGTTTCGCGCATCCGGCCGATTATCTTTGACACCGAGGCGGCAACCGTCCGCGTCCTCCTGGAGACCTATCCATTCGACTGCTTCGAGCAGGATCCAAAGACTTGGGTTGCCCATACCATCATTCTCGGTGACAATGCCATGTCTCGCGAGTTGCTTCGTCAAGTCCTGCAGATGGGCTATTTCGAGCAGCCGGACGTTTCCGATCCCCAATCGCTTTGTCCGCGCACCCTCAAGGTCTCACTACTGGTTGATGACCCTGGTGGGTTTTGTCAGCGATATACCGATCGCTTTCCGGCCTTCTTGACTTCCGTTGAGGGAATAGATCACCTCCTCTCGCCTCGAGACCGGTGGATCGTAGAGGCAAATATCCTCCCCCGAATTCGTGTCCGAAGGTTGCCGAAATCCGAAAGGGATCTCTTCGATCCCGTGCACGGCCTGACGGAGTTGATCGAACCGAAGGTCGAGATCGTCTCAATCTATGTCGTTTTAGAGGACGGGATCCGCGCGCTCGCCCTCGCCCAACAGCTTGCCACTTCCCTCGGCGCCTGGGCCGGAGAACAGGATATTCATATTCGACTGCTCGTTTATGTTTCGGCCCGCGATCCTGATTTCCAAGAGCGCATGGGGAGTTTGTCGACGACTCTTGCCCAATCATCGCATCTTTCAGCGACCATTTTTGGTGATTTTGTCGAAACTTGTTCGGTCGAGAATGTCGAACACAACGAGATCGAGTCTCGTGCCAAGCGCCTGCACCTGTCCTACGTCAGATCTTCTAAGGGCCAAGGACCGCTGGCGGCCAGCGCTACGACCGCAGACGACCTTGCCCACATGGAGAGTGAGTGGGAGCTAATCTCGGAGGAAGCAAAGGACTCCAATCGCCAAGCGGCGGCGCACATCCCCGTCAAGGTACGCATTTTAGACCGCTGCCGTGACCGGCCACGAGTTGACTCGATGGAGCGCGAACGACAGCGCACGCTCCTTGCGAAAGCTGAACACAATCAATTGGATTTTCTGATGCGCGATTCGCCTACCTCTCGCCCGGGGCCCCCACATCAGTAATCAGCGCCAGATCGGGCTTCTTGGGGGCAGGACCGGCATTTCTCTTGTCGCCAGGCATCGTTAAAGCTTAGAATAGGCTTCCGATGATCCAGGCGAATTGTCGGGCGCGGTTCACGGCGGCGGATTTCCAGTTTATCGTGCACACGCTGGCCCGCTCGTCGCACGATCAGGTTTCGCTGGTCGACCTCCTGAGCGACGCCGAGACCCGCGATGCCGTGCTCGATCATCCGCGCCTGGTAGAAGCAATTCTTTCCCAGGCCGGGCATCTCTCGATTTCTTCTTCCTTCTACTTTTACGTCCTGGCCCGGCACGTCCTGCAACGGGCCGACATCACCGACCGCAAGCTCTCGGATTACATTGGCTCGCTCCTCGAAGACTTTTTCGCGTGCCAACGGCCTGCGCCCGCCGCATGCGGAGGAGGATTCCAGTCGCCAGTACCTCTCCGATATGTTAATCGCGCTGAGCCGCGCCACGGCTGCAGAAAGTTTCCTGCTCCGCGCCCACGTCGGGAACTACTCTCTCTTTGTCAGCGGCATTTTTCATGAGAATGCGCAGCACCGGAGCCGGCGCGGCGCGCCCGATTTGGAATTCTATGAGAAAATCGGCCGGACGAATTTTCAGCTCGTCGCCTCCCACTCGACCGCGCGGCGCTGCGAATTAAACGACGTCTACGAAGAGCTGGCCGACCGTTTTCACGAGGTGCGGCTGGCCCTGAACCGCCTCTCGGACGAACTGCTCAATCTCGACGACGACCACCACGCTTCACTTTTGCTTTGAACGAAACGCTCTTCAGCCAGATCCAGCGCCTCTTTGAACGCACTTACGCGCAGGTCGGGATCAACCTGGAGGATTGCCTGATCGACCAGCGCCGCTGCCGGCAGCTCACGAAACTGGCCGGCGCCTCCGCCGCGGAACTGAGCGAGTTGGCCCGCACCTTCCTGCGCACGGTGGACGACCAACTTTATGTTGGCATCTATTATTCGCGCTGGCTGATTGAACAACTGGAAGAGCACGATCCGCGCGCCGGCCTGACAAATCGGAACATCCGTTCCCTCATCATGTTCGTGGAGGAAATTAACCACGCGCTGCATGCCGCACTCCAGTTCCACAGCGGCGAACGCCGGATTACCTCGGAAAATTTCGCGCGTGGCCTCGAGTTGCAGGCCAGGGTCGATACTTATCTCGTCCTGCTCCTCTTCGTTGCGTTCTTTCGCAAGACGCAGCGCGTCTCGCGAACTGATCGCCGTTGGCTGCGTTTCCATCTTTTCGAAGCGCAAAATCCGAGTGCGTTTCAAGACGCAAACCTGCGCGGCCGTTACATGGAAACGACGACGCTGGCCGAGAGCTACACCCGCTTCCTCGACACCCTGAACGGCCTGCGCCGGGTCGAGGAAATCCGCCAGTTCCGTAGCCTCGAATACGGGGCCAAAAAGCAGCGCATCCTGGCTCTGATGGACGCGCCGCCCAATCGGTTGATTCGTTAGGTTAGCGCTGGATCGAATTTCCCCGGCAAATGACCGCAGTTGAGCGCTGGCCGCGCCCCGAATCGTTCGCTCGGACGATTCGGCGAGGGGCCACCCGCGCTTGGCGGAGCGCAGGGTCTACATGATCGGCGCAGTCTCGCCAAACTTTTTGGCCAGATCCTGCAGGTGTTCGTCCATCTATTTCGTCTGGCCAAAGATTCGCGTCATGATGCGGAAGAATGGATTTTTGATTGCGGCCACCTCGGTCGGGACGACCCTGGAGCCGCCCTCGGCCGGCGATTGCTTCAGGGTGATCGAGCGCGCGATCATCGTCCTGGCCGGCAAGGTGTAGCCGATCAAAAACGCAGCTCCACGACCACGAAGATGAGAATGACGAGATAGAGGATCCATTTCATCACTTCGAAATCGCAGATCTGTCGGCGTCCGACGAGCGTAAACTCTCTGGGGTTGGACGGTGCCGATGATTCTTATTTTGTCCCTTTTCTCTTGAAAACTTCCGCCGCATACTGAGTGTCAGATCTCACTATGGACGCTCCTTCTTCCGTCTCGCACGCCGCGCACGATCCACACCATCACGGAGAGCACGATCATCACGAGCTGCCCTTCTGGCGGAAGATACATCTTCTCGACCGACCACAAGGTGATCGGCATCCAGTACGGCATCACGGGCTGATCTTTCTTGTTCTTCGGTTTTTGCCTGATGATGATGATGCGCTGGCAGCTCGCGTATCCCGGCCAGCCGATTGCCGGTGATCGGAACGCTGCTCGAGAACGTCCTCGGCCCGGAGGCGATGGCGAACGGGGTCATGACGCCGGAGTTTTACAACTCGTTCGGCGCGATGCACGGCACGATCATGGTCTTCCTCGGGATCGTGCCGCTGGCGTTCGCCGCGTTCGGCAATTTTGTCGTCCCGCTGCAGATCGGCGCGCCGGACATGGCCTTTCCGCGGATCAACATGGCGAGCTACCAGGCGTTTTTCCTCGGCGGCGTCATCATGTTCGTCAGCTTTTTCATTCCCGGCGGCGCGGCCAAGGGCGGCTGGACTTCCTACTCGCCGCTCGCCGATATCGCGGATACAGGGCCGACCTATCACATCATTTTTAACGGCCAGACGCTCTGGCTCATCGGCATTGATTCTCCTCATCACGTCGTCGCTGCTCGGCGCGGTGAATTTCATCGCCACCATCATCCAGCTCGCGCGCCGGGGATGACCTGGATGCGGCTGCCGTTCTTCGTCTGGGCGCAATTCGTGACGGCGTTTCTGCTGCTGCTCGCCTTTCCGCCGCTGGAAGCGGCGGGCGTCATGCAGCTGATGGATAAGGTCGCGGGCACGAGTTTCTTCCTGCCCGACCGGGCTGGTCGTGAGCGGCGCGGCCGTATCGATCAGCGGCGGCGGCAGCCCGTTGCTGTGGCAGCATCTGTTCTGGTTCCTGGGCCATCCGGAAGTTTACGTTTTGATTCTGCCGGCCATGGGCATCGTCGCGGAAATCATCGCGAACAACACGCGCAAGCCGCTCTGGGGTTACAAGTCGCTGGTCTTCGCCGCGCTCGTCCTCGGTTTCCTCTCCTTCATCGTCTGGGCGCATCACATGTATCTGACCGGCATGGGCACGATGGTGAGCGCGTTTTTCCAGACCACGACGATGATCATCTCGATTCCGTCGGTCATCATTTTGACGTGCGTTTTTCATTTCGCTCTGGGGCGGCTCGATCCGGTTCAACACGCCGATGCTGTTCGCGATGGCGTTTCTGCCGATGTTCGGCATCGGCGGGCTGACGGGCCTGCCGCTGGCGTTTAACACGGCCGATCTTTACCTGCACGACACCTATTACGTGATCGCGCACTTCCATTACATCGTCGCGCCGGGAACGATCTTCGCGCTGTTTGCCGGGATTTATTATTGGTTCCCGAAAGCGACGGGGCGGATGATGAACGAGTTCTGGGGCAAGGTGCATTTCTGGTCCTCGCTCATCTTCATGAACGTGCATTTTTCAGCCGATGTTTGCGCAGGGCATGGTCGGGATGCATCGCCGCTGGTATGACGGCGGCGCAGGGCTGGAACCTGGCCGCGGAAAAGGTCTGGGGACTGAGCGGTTTCCATTGGAACACTGCCGATCTCGATTGCCGCCTGGGCGATGGGCCTGGCGCAAATTCCTTTCATCATCAATTTCTTCTGGAGCATCAAGCACGGCGAAAAGGTGAACGACAATCCGTGGGAAGCGACCACGCTGGAATGGACAGCGCCCTCGCCGCCGCCGCACGGCAATTTCCTCGCCGCCGCCGGTGGTCTATCGCGGGCCTTACGAATACAGCGTGCCGGGCCGGGCCGAAGGATTACACCATGCAGACGGAACCGGTCCAGCCTAACGAACGCAAGCTGCCCGAGCCGACCATGTCGCTCGGCCATTAGGGACCGACTTGCCTCACGCCTAACGAATCTGCGCACATGGAAATTCCCTACACCGTCACCGCCCGGCCCGATACCGGCCTCTGGAACGCCAAGATCGGCATCTGGCTTTTTCTCGCCTCGGAAGTGATGCTCTTCGGCGGGCTTTTTTCCGCCTACATCTTTCCTCCGGCTCGACGCCGAGCCCGGCTATTGGCCGCATGGTCTGCTCAACGTCCCGGTCGGCACGTTTAACACCGCCATCCTGATCGCGTCATCGGTCACGGTCGTGCTGGCCTGGGCTTCGCTGAAGATGCGGCGCTACGCGCGCTACAAGATTTACATGGCGATGACGATCCTCTGCGGAGTCATCTTCCTCGTGGTCAAGCTCGGCTATGAGTGGCCGCAAAAATTCGATCACTTCGGCGCCTACATCAAAACCAGCTCGCTGGAGAAGTACGAGAAGTATCTCGGCAACAAACATCTCCTCTCCGAAGGGCTGCCGCCGCGCGTCGAGATCACCGGCCACCTGCATAACACGAGGCCGCACTGCACGATCCCAAAATCAAGGAATACGAGATCGCGCTCGATCAGGTTTACACCGATCCGACCGATCCGAAGATGGATCGGCCCGCATTTCCTCTACGTTCCGCCGACGGAGAAGATCGCGACCGTATCGAAAAAGCCGACGTGGAGCGCGCGACGATGTTTTTACCGACACACAGCACCTATTTCGCGACCTACTTCACCATCACTGGTCTGCACGGGTTGCACGTCCTCGGCGGCGTGATCGTCTTCACCTATCTCTTTTTCTTCGGTGGGAGAACCTACCGGCAAAACCCGGAGCATCTCGCAAATCGGGTTGAGGTGGCGGGGTTGTTCTGGCACTTTGTTGATCTGGTTTGGATTTTTGTTTTCCCGCTTTTTTATCTGCTCTAATCGATGAACAACCCGCCTAACACCGCGCCGGTCGAACACGAGACGGAACACTACGCGCCTCACGACCACGACGTCAGCAAGCACGTGCGCGGTTATCTTCTCGTCGGCGGGACGCTCCTCTTTTGCACCGCGCTGACGGTTTTCCTTTCCTACGTCAACTTCGGTTCGCAGAAGGCCAACGTCGCGGTGGCGATGCTCCTGGCGGCCTTCAAGGCCGGCCTCGTCGCCTACATTTTCATGCACTTGTCGGCCGAGAAAAAACTCATCTACCGGATCCTGATTTTCACCGCCATCTTCGTCTTCGGTCTGTTCTGGCTGACCTACCTCGCCTGGTACGATCCGGTCGTTCACTAAATGTCGCTCAAAGCGTTTCACATCGTTTTCATTACCTTCTCCACCCTGCTCGCGTTCGGCTGCGGGATTTGGTGCCTTTGGGTCAACAAGATGGGAGCGACGACCTCTTACACGATCGGCGCGGTCCTCTCCTTTGCGGCCGCGGTCGCGCTCATCATTTACGGCTGCTGGTTTTGGCGGAAGATGAAACGGCTCCGTTTGATTTGATGAAGACGAAACTCATTCGTCCTGCTCGCGCTCCTCCTCGCCTCGCCCACCGGCCAGGCGCTGGCCTGCGCCACCTGCATGGGCGCGAAGGATTCCAAAGCGACCGCGCACATGGCGATCGCGATCTGGGTGATGATCGGCGCGGTCATGTCGGTGCTCGGCGGGGTGAGCGCGTTCGGCGTGCACCTCTGGCGGCACGCCGAGCATGCCGCTCGAGCCGCATGAGCAACTGATCGACGAGGACCTCGAGAAATATGACTAGCCTGGCGCTGATCAACGAATTGCTCGGGATGCCGCCGAACGCCTCCGCAGCACGGCTACCAGATCGATCACATCATCGAGTTCTGCCATTGGTTCATGGGCGCGCTCTTCCTCGGGTGGTCGGCCTTTTTCGTTTACGTCCTCTGGCGTTTTCGCAAAAGCCGGCAACCCGGTCGCGAGCCACGAAGGCGTGACCAGCGGAATCTCGACGCACTCTGGAATTCGCGGTCGTCCTGATCGAGGCGGTGCTGCTCATCGGCTTCGCCATTCCGCTCTGGGCGAAACGGGTCAATGCTTTCCCGGCGGACAAAGATGCGATTCTCGTCCACGCGGTCGGCCAGCAGTTTAACTGGAACTTCCATCTCCCGGGACCGGACGGTGTCTTCGGCCGGCGCGATCTCGACTTGGTGACAACTCCAATCCGCTCGGGCTCGATCCCTCCGATCCGGCAGGGAAAGACGACCTCGTCGTCGCTCAGCGAGTTGCACGTGCCGATCGATCGCAATGTCATCATCGATGTCTCGTCGAAAGATGTGATCCACAATTTTTGCCTGCCCGGCCATGCGCATCGCGCAGGACGCGATTCCCGGGCAGATCATCCCGATGTGGTTCAAGCCGATCAAAACCGGCACCTACGAGGTGGTCTGCGGACAGCTTTGCGGTCTCGGGCATTACGGGATGAAAGGGATGCTCGTGGTCGATACGCCGGATGATTATCAAGCTTGGTTGAAGGAGAGGATCGAACTTTCCGGCAACCAAAGCGCGCCGCCGCCGCTGCCGCGTCCGCCGGGTGAGCCCCGGTCGGCCCGACCCCGGCACCGTCGCGCCTCCCGGCGCTCCGAAAACAGCCAACCCGGGCGGCGGATAAGAAAGCGGACCGGCTTCGCGCCGGATCACCATGAACCTGATGCGCACGCCCGCCGCCGAAACCAATCGCTTTCCTGCGCATCGCTTTGCCTGGTTCACCGCGGCGGCGACGCTTCTTCTCATTTGCAGCGGCGGAATGGTGACGAGCAAAGGAGTCGGCCTCGCCGTGCCCGATTGGCCGACGACTTTCGGCTACAACATGTTTTTCTTTCCCGATCTCGAAATGGGTCGGCGGAATTTTCTTCGAGCACACCCATCGTCTCATCGCATCGGCCATCGGATTCCTCACCATCATCCTGGCCTTCTGGCTCGCCTTTTCGAAAGTCGAGCGCTGGATGAAAACGCTCGGCTGGGCATCGTTAGGCGCGGTCGTTTTGCAGGGAGTGCTCGGCGGATCTGCGCGTCACCCTGCTGAAGGACCAGATCGGGATCTTTCATGCCTGCCTGGCCCAGGCGTTCTTCGGCCTGCTCGTCATCATCGCCCTCGCCACCTCGCCGATCTGGCAGCGACTCGCGCGCGTCGACCAACTGCGCCACGCCCGTTCGCTGGCGCGCTTCTCGCGATCGTCATTTCCGGTGATCATTTACGGGCAGCTCGGGCTCGGCGCGACCATGCGCCATCAGCATCGCGATCTTTCGATCATGGATTTTCCCGCTCGCCTACGGCCAGATCATTCCCGCGAACCGATCCCGTCGACGATCGCCCGGATCAATCGCGCGCGCGATGCGCGTCGCCCTCTCCGACGTGTCCGCCGGTCAGATCTGGCTGCAAATGGCGCACCGCTTCGGCGCGCTCGTCATCGGGCTGGCGATTGCTCGGCTTTTGGCTTCTCGTTAGGCGAGAAAACGGACGCTTCCGCTCTGCGCCGATCTCTCGACTCTCTGGCTCGGCCTCGTGATTATCCAGATCACGCTCGGCGCCTGGACCATCTGGAGCAACAAAGCCGCCGATATCGCGACCGCTCATGTCGCGGTCGGGCGCGATCACTTTTGCCACCGGCATCGCTATTTCCGCGCTCTTCGCCTTGCGGCATCGGAATCTCGCGGCGCAACTCGCGCCCAGCCGAGCCGACCGATCTCGCGGAGGCAAGAGTCGCGTGAAGACCGCCGTGATCGAACCCGCCGTCGTCCCGCTGGAGCGCAGCCTGACGATGGCGGATTTCGCCGAACTGGTGAAAGCCCGCCTCACGTTCCTTGTTCTGCTCACGACCGCGGTCGGCTTTTATCTCGGCTGGCAGGGACCGATGAATTTTCTCGCCCTAATGCATGCGGTCTTGGGCACCGCCTTCGCGGCCGCCGGCGCCGCCGCGCTCAATCAATGGTGGGAACACAAGTTTGACGCCATCATGCATCGCACACGATGCGGCCGATTCCGTCGGGCCGGATGCGCCGCGCGAAGGACTCGATCATCGGCACCCTGCTCGGCCTCGGCGGCGTCATTTACCTCGCCTGCGCAGTTAATTCTTGAGCGCGTTTCTCGCCGCGGTCACGATCGGCATTTATCTTTTTGCTTACACGCCCGCTGAAAAAAATCAGCACCGCCAACACCCTCGTCGGCGCGATTCCGGGGGCGATTCCACCGGTGATCGGCTGGGTCGGCGGCGCGGAACAATCTCGCCTCGGCTGCCTGGACGTCTGTTCGCGATTCTGTTTTTCTGGCAAATGCCGCACTTTTTCGCCCTCGCCTGGATGTATCGCGAGGATTACGCGCGGGCCGGCTTTCGTCATGCTGTCGGGCGCGATGAGACCGGGCTGCGCAGACCGGCCAGTCAAAGCGTCCTCTTTTGCATCCTTCTCCTGCTCATCGCGGGCGTTACGCCCGTCTGGTTCGGCCTAACGTCGCTCGTCTATCTTCCGATTGCCCTTGCCTTGAGCGGATGGTTTCGTCGCCTCGCGATGCGGTTTCATCGGCAGAGCGAACGCCGCAAAACGCGCGCGCAGCTTTTTCTCACCTCCATTATTTATCTGCCGCTGCTTCTCGGCGCGCTCGTCCTGACCAAACAATGAGCGCCGCAACTACGCCTGTCTCGCCCACCAGGGCGCCGCTTCTCCCAGCGCGCTCGCCTGGAAAGTCGACTCTCATCCTGATCCCGCTCCTGACCGCGGCGGGTCTTTTTTTCCTGCGCCAGGCGCAGGTCGCGCGTCTCGGCGCCACGCGTTGCCGAAAGTATGGCTCGTTCCGCCCTTTCAGCTGACCGATCAAAACGGTCAGCCCTTCGGTTCGCAGCAATTGCTCGGAAAAATCTGGATCGCCGACTTTATCTACACCACCTGTCCGGGCCCCTGCCCGATGATCAGCAGCCGCATGAGCGAGACGCAGAAGCCGCTGCGCGATACCGATGTGCAAGCTGGTTTCCTTCAGTGTCGATCCCGCAGCACGATACGCCCGGCGGTCTTGCGGGACTATGCGGCACGAAGCTGAACGCGCAGCCGGGTCGCTGGGAATTTTTGACCGGCGACAAGAGCACTATTTATCGGCTGTCGCGCGACGGCTTCAAACTCGCGCCGGCGGACGGGAGACAGCGGCGGGCCGATTCATAGCACGCGCATGGTTCTGGTGGATCGCAGTGGAGACGATTCGCGGCTATTACGACGCGACCGGATGCGGACGCCGTGACCCGTTTGCTGGCCGATACGAATCATCTTCTGCGCGAGCAGCCGGCGCCGAAGCTGTAAGCTGCCTCGCTTGACCGCACCTGTGGCCAGTTTCTTCGCTGAAGCGCCTACGGAACGCTCACTGCGGCATTTGGGTCCTCGGTTGCCGAGGAAAGATCTTCTTCCGCGACCAGTTTCGAAGGTAATCGCGATATTCGCCTTTCGGCCGTCGATCGATCAGCCGGCTCATCTGGGCTTGATCAATGAACCCAGCCCGCAAGCGCGACCTCTTCCAGGCACGCGACCTTCAATCCCTGCCGATGCTCGATCGTGGCGATGTAATTGGCGGCCTCGAGCAGGCTCGTCTGCGTGCCGGTATCGAGCCAGGCCATCCCCCGACCGAGGAGACGGACGTGGAGTGAGTTTTGCCGCAGATAGATCAAATTGAGATCGGTGATTTCCAATTCGCCGCGCGCGGATGGCGCAGGCTCCTGCAATATTCGACCACGTGCTTGTCGTAAACGTAAAGCCCCGGGACAGCGTAGTGGCTCTTCGGTTTCTTCGGTTTTTCCTCCAGGCTGATGGCGCGCCCGTCGGCCCCGAACTCCACCACGCCGTAGCGTTCCGGATCGCGCACCTGATAACCGAAAATGCAGGCGCCGCTCGTCGAGCGCGAGCGCTTCGCGGAAAAAATCGAGTTTCCCGTAAAAGATGTTGTCGCCGAGAATCAAAGCCGCGCCCGTCGTTTCCGACAAAATCCGCGCCGATGAGAAAGGCCTGCGCGATCCCTTTCGGCTCCGGTTGCTCGGCGTATTCGAGGCGGATCCCGAGCTGCGATCCGTCGCCGAGAAAATCGCGCAACATCGGAACATCCTTCGGGGTCGAGATGACGAGAATCTCGCGCAGGCCGCCGAGCATGAGCGTGGCGAGCGGATAGCAAATCATCGGCTTGTCGTAAACCGGCAGCAGTTGCTTGCAGACGATCTTGGTCAGCGGATAGAGCCGGGTCCCGGCGCCGCCGGCGAGCAGAATGGCCTTCTTTTTCATGCTGTCGCGCGTCCAAACCATCAAGCGCTCCGACCACTCCTGCCAGAAGCGCCGACCTCCGGTCCATTCGATCTTTGCCTTCCTCGTCAGCCAGGGCCCGATGTCGTTAACGGACGGCTTGTCGACGACTTGATCGAAAAGGAAACCGGCACCGCGCTGCGCCAGCGAGTTCCCGGTCACTGCTCCGGCCGCCGTCGCATTGATCGAATGCTTCCGTGAGAAACGCCTTCCGCAAAGAGCGGTTTGTTCTTCGACCGCCACGCTGATGGTCACGCCGAGCAGTTTCTTCGAGCATGAGCGCGCACAAGCAGCGTGCGTGAACTGGTGGCGTGGACGTGACCAATCCATTGTTGCCGAAACAAGCCGCCGCAAGATCAAGGCCGCCCGCGCCTGCTCCAGGAACAACTCCGATGGCAGACGATGCTTCTGGTTGGCACGCATCGCTTCCAGCTCGCGCAGAGAGCGGCAGGTTCGCCTGCCACTCCGCCTCGATCACCATCGCATCGGGCAGGTATTTGAAACTCCGTCACGAGATCGATTGTCTTCGGGGAAAAGTCCGATTCCTACCGGCGTTTGAAAAACGAAAGGCACCAGAGGCACGCCGATCCCGGCGCAGTGGCGCGCAGTTCCATCTCGAGAAAAGGCAGCTTTCGTCCGGCCAGCGGTCGATCAGATAAGCCGTCTGGTGGGCATCGGGATCACCGCTGCGCTGTTCTTCGCTTGGCAGGGCGCAGCGGTGGGCGGCGCGGCAAAGAGCTTGTGCAGCGGCTCGACTGTCTTCGCGACGCTGAAGTTCGTTCTGCATCCGCGCCCGACCGGCCTCGCCGAGCCGCCTCCGCAGCGGCGGCATCGCGCACCAATTTGTCGAGCGCGTTGGCCAATGCTTCCCAATTCCCTGGCGGAACGAGCAACCCGGTTACGCCGTCGACGACCGATTCCGGGATTCCCGCCAACCGTTGTGGAAACGACCGGCCGCGCGCAGGCCATCGCTTCCATGATCACGGTCGGAAAACATCGCTCGCCCCAGCGGGATCGACGACGCAGGCCAGAGCGAAAATTTCGCAACTGTGCAGTTTGGAAAAAACTTCCTCCTGGGAGAGCGCGCCGAAGAGCTCGACCCGGTCGTGCAACTGCAGATCCGCGATCATGCGCCGCGAGCTTCTCGCGCAGCGGGCCGTCGCCCACGATCTGGCAGCGAAAATCGAAATTGCGCCGGTCGCAGCTCCGCACAGGCTTCGAGCAAAATTTCAAAGCCTTTGAATGGAACCAGCCGGCCGACGCTCAGGATCGTGGTTGGCCCGGGCGGACGCTCGCCCTGCGCAGGGCGCGGGCAGATTCGCCAGGTCGAGGCCGTTGTAAACGCGATGAATTTTGTGCGCCGCTTCCGGGCAGCGCTCCCGCAGCAGCTCGCGGCTGTAATCCGTTTCGGCGGCGACAAATTCCGCCGCGGCGCAGATTTCCCGAAGCAAATCATCCTGCCCCAGATCGGACATGAAATCCTGGCCGTGGGCGGTGATGCTGAACGGAATCCCCGAAATCTCCTTGACGAAAAGCGCGGTATGCGCGGCGCGATTGGCGAAGTGGACGTGGAAATGCGTCGATCTCCGTGCGCGCAGAAAAGATCGGCGAAATAAAGCGGCGTTCCGCGCTCGCAACGCCGCCTTAAAAGCCGAGGTCCGTAGCGCGCTCGTGCCGCTCGATCAAGCGCCTTCGGCCAGCGGCCGTCCGCCTTCGCGCTTCTCTCCCGGATTTGCAGCAATATCCGGCGGGCGGCGCGTAGTAGATCGGCGCCCGAAACCGGCTGCAATGCTCGTGTCGCAGGCTGGTGATGCGGCGGATGGACCGAGCCGATCAGCAGATCGACAGCCGCGCCGCTCCAGCTCCAGCATTTCCATGTCGCAAAAGGTCTGCGAGACGACCGGATAACGCGAATAAAGATAGGCGAATTGCATTGTGCCGCAGAGGTCGGAGACGGATGAAACAGTGAGCAGGAACGAAGCCCGCCGGAACGCTCGCTGGCGGACCGCAGAATCCGCTCACCTGCCTCGGGCCTGCGCCACCGGCTTCTACGAAAGATTGACGTCCTTGCCCGGATCCATCTCGTAATCCAGCGCCGAGATATTCCGAGGTGTTCGGCTTGATCACTTCCTCGACAAACTTGATGTAGATCGGGTCCTCCCGAAAAATCGCCTGCTTGTCCATCGATTCGAAATCGATCGCGATGAAAAACGGCCACTGGCATCTTCGGGTCGACCCGTTTGCCGCACTTGATGCTCAAGACCTCGTCGATCTTGAGGAGCTGCATGCGCGCGTTCATCATCATCTCCTCGGTCTCTTCCGGCGTGATGCCCGGCTTCAATTTGTAGAGTCCGATATGATGAACCATGAGCGGATAGCTATTAGGCGCTGCGCTGAGGGTGGCGCAAGCAAGAATCGGCCGCGCGACCGCGGGAACAGTCGGCCTGTGCCGGACGCTATTTTTTCCAGTCGAACGCGCCTTTTTTCAGCGCGTAAACGTAGCCGACCATCAGGATGGAAACGAAGCTCAGCATGCTCCAGAAGATGACGTGGCTGTGCGCGATCGCCTCGCGATACACCACCGCCCACGGATACATGAAGACGATCTCGAGATCGAAGAGGATGAAGAGCATCGCCACGAGATAGAACTTCACGCTAAAGCGCGGCTGCGCTTCGCCCTTGCGCCACCATGCCGCACTCGTAGGCGGAATCTTTCGTCAGGCGTGCGCACACCCGCTTTCCCCAGCAGCACGCTCACGATCAGGGCGCCCGCCGCGAAGCCAACCGCCACGATGGCTCTGCAGGAGCACCGGAATGTATTCGCGGATCATTCTTTTCCCCCGCTCGCGCGGTTAACCCGGACCGACCTGGCTGTGCTTAGCGCGAAGTCGCCGCCGCCGGGATGTGCCCGTTGGGAGGAAGAAGAGCTTTGGCCAGGGCCGAAGGCAATCCCTTGTATTTCTTTCCGGTCTTTTTGACCATCCCGCGGGCCACCAGATTCTGCAGCTTTTCGTAAGCGCGCAGGCGCAGCATTTCCTCGCCACCGCTGGCGGCATTTCGCGCCCGCAGATTTTCATGCAGGATCTCGAAGAGCTGTTTAAACTCGAACGAAGTCCGTCGGGAAAGGACCGCAACCAGTTCTTCGGTAACGAGATCCGGCACTCGGCGTGAAAAAGCGTTCTTTTTTAGGATGGCCATAGGGCGCAGACGATAACATATTCCGCCGAAAACGCAGCATTTTTCTCATCCGGGCCGGGAAATAAGTTGCTCGTTTTCCACCCCTCGCGGCTGCGCCGAGACGTCTCACTCGGCCTTGCAGCTGGTGGGGGCGTCGACCCCGCTAGCGCGACCGGCCCCGATCGCCGCGGTCAACCCCCCCAGCGGCCGCAACCTCGACGACGCGGCGACGCAGCGAATACAGCCGTTGCCTAGAATGGGCTCGCGCTCGGACTCGGCGAAGGTGTCGGCGTCGGCGAGGAGAGAGCCGAAGACATCGAACTCTGCCGGGCTGGTCTCAGCGCCTCCTGCAAATAGACGAACAACCCGCCGACCGCTGCCGCCAACCCGATCGTCGCCTCCCGAAAAGTCACCGGCCCGACGGACTCGGTGACATACCCGTTACCTTCGTAGCGCTGCGACATTACGATCGGCGAAAGATGCTTGGCGATCGCTTCCGGGGGTGGCAACTTCGCCGGATCCACGTTCTTGCCTACAGCGGGATAAAGCGCGGCGCTCATCAGGAGGAGCGGGCGCACCGCGGCGTCTGCGCGCTCGAACAACAAGCGCGCATCGACGTAGTTAAAGGCGGAATTCCCGGCCGGAACCTGTTTGACCGCGTCCTGAAAGAGGGCGCTCTTCTCCAACTCGCCGGCCGGCGACGCGGTTCGCGTAAGCGCGGCTTCGACCGCCGTCGTATCCGATCCGACGATCATCATATGATCCGAGACAGCCATTGTTAAATTCAGCGGGACGAAACCGCGAAACGGCTGCGCACCGTAAATAATCGCACCGTTCTTCTCGCTCCGTGTCCAGGGCGTCCCGGGGATTTCCACAGACGTCAGGGCCTCTGCAATTTTCCGCGCCCGCACCGCGTCCTGCACCGGCAGCGTCGCCTGCAGGACCGGCCAGCGCGAGTTCGTTGGCCAATCGCCGACTATTTCCAGCTCTTCCCCGAACGCTTCGTCCACATCATTCTGGGCAATGCCGCGCGCTTTCAGGGCGGCCGTCAGTTGTTGCAAGACCGCCGGCAAACCCACTGCCGCCGGGGCTGAAGGCGAGAGGATGTTCTGGGGCCAATGCAGGCGCGAGGCGGAATAGAAAAAGGTATTCGCACCGGCGGCGCCGAGCGAACGACGCTCCAGTTTTTCTTCCGGGCTCATTCGCGGCATGGCCACGAAATCCGTTTCGCGTATTTTGCCCTGATCGAACCCCAGGGCCGACGCCACCGTGCGCACCTCTTTCAAGCGCTGCAGTTGATCCATCGGCAACGTCTGCCCCGTCATCGCGACGATCGAAATCAGCTTTTCCACGAAAGGCCGCGGATCGACAAACAGGAAGCCCTCATATTCGTTAGGCAAATGTTTCAGGGCGTCGCTGAAGGCCGGGTTGGCCTGCAAGGAGGCGGCGGCCACCTTCTCCCAGCGATGATCGACCCGATCGAGCAGCGCCTTGAGCGATGCGAGATCGTTGGCCACGAAAAACCAATGGTTGTCGTAGACGCTCGCGAAAACGAAATGCGAAAGAGTGACCGTCTCGATTTGATGCTGTTCGTAGACGGTCGTTTCGCGTTGCGCTGCGCCCGACTTCGGCAACCATTCCGCTCTTCGTTGCTCGACAAAGGCCCGCACTTCCTCCGGCGACGTGTCGAAATGGAAACCGCCGATCACCTTCGGTTCGTTATTCTCGAACGAAGTCAGCGCCGCAAAAGCGTGCCTCGGTCCGAGCCGAAGAAACTCGTCCAGCTTCTGGCGCCCTCCGTGGCTCTCCGGCAACCGGGCGAGCGACCCCTGTAACCACGCCTGCACCGCCGGCTCGCGCCAGATCTGGTAGAGATCGCTTCCATGCCACTGCTCCCGTGTGCGGTTGAAATCCGGCACTTGCAGCACGGCCAGCGTCGTTTCCGGCAGGAGTTCCGGCACCGTGGCGAGGCGATGCGCCAGCTGCACGCGCAGGACCACCCACACCGCCGTCGCCACCACCAGCGCGACCACGAGCACCGCGAGCAATTTCTTCATCGGCAAAGTCTCGCATTAAATCGCGCCCGCGACGAGCCGCGTCCGCCCTCGACTTTTCCCCGCGCATCGACGATCTCCCTACATGGGAAGATGCGCCGGTTCACGACTCATCGTGGGTCAGTTTCGGGAGAACGCCGTTGTCGCCGCGGCGGAAGAAGCGCGCGCCGAATGTGGCGGCCAGCTCGACCTGCGGGTTTCTTTTCCTCTCCCCCAGTTGGTTGCCCCAGGTCAACGAGGTGCTCGACCTCGTCCGGCTGCACGGGCGCGTCCCGCTCCTCATCGGATCCGTTGGTGGCGGCCTGATCGGGCGCAACCAGGAAGCGGAAGGCGTCGACGGCATGTCGTTGCTTCTCTTGAGTCTGCCCGAGGCCAAGCTGACGCCTGTCTTGATTTCGAGCGAGCAAATCGAGGAGTCGACCGGACCCGGCTATTGGCAAATGGAAACCGGCCTCGGTCCGGACGAGGTCGATTCCTGGATCGTGCTCGCCAACCCCTACGCCCCGGATCTGGAACGCTGGCTCACGGAATGGAACGTCGCCTTTCCCGACGCGCCCAGCATCGGCGGCCTGTGCAGTGGCGGAGGCGCAAACAGCCAAAACAGCCTTTTGCTCGACGGCAAGTCGGTCGATGCCGCCGTCCTCGCGCTCGCCGTCAAAGGCGGAAAAGTCCGCACCATCGTCAGCCAGGGATGCAAACCGGTGGGCGAACCTTTCACTATCACTCATGCAGAGGACAACCTGATCTACGCTCTCGGCTCCCGGCCCGCCTACCAGGTCCTGAGCGAGACCTTCAATGGCTTGTCTGATGACGAAAAAGAACGCGCCCGCGGCAATCTTTTTGCCGGTCTGGCCGCTTCCGAATATGTCGCGGATTTAAAGCGCGGCGACTTTCTTGTCCGCAATTTGTTAGGCGCGGACCCGCAAACCGGCGCGGTCGCGATCGGCGCGCGCGCGCGCACCGGGCAAACTTTGCAGTATCAGCTCCGGGATAAAATCACCGCCCACGCCGACCTCGTCGAGCTGGCGAAAATCAACGGCCTTGAGGGCTGCAGCCCCTTTGCCTCGCTCGTCTTTTCCTGCAACGGCCGCGGTCATCGCTTCTTCGGCGTGCCCGACCACGATGCCGCGACACTCGCGGAAATTTTCGGACCGGTGCCGAGCGCGGGACTTTTCTGCAACGGCGAAATCGGTCCCATCGGCAGGTCCAGTTACCTGCACGGCTACACCGCCTCCATCGCGCTTTTCTGCAAGTAACTGTGGCCGCGCCTCGTCGCTCAGGCGCGCGGATGAAACCTGCGGTGCACGGCCTTCAAACGCTGCTGATCGACGTGCGTGTAAACCTGCGTCGTTGAAATATCGGCGTGGCCCAGCATTTCCTGGATGATGCGCAGATCCGCCCCGTTGCTCAGCAAATGCGTCGCGAAACTGTGCCGGAGCAAATGCGGATAAATATTCGCTTCCAGCCCGGAGCGCCGCGCCACCGCCTTCACGATCTGCCAGATGCGCACCGTCGTTAGTCTGGCGCCGCGCCTGGAAAGAAAAACCTCGCTCCCGCTCCGCCGCCTCACGAGTCGCGGCCGCTCCTGTTCCAGGTAATTCTCCAGCGCCGCGCAGGCCTTGCGCCCCACCGGAACGAGACGCGTCTTGTTGCCCTTCCCGGTCACCCGCACGACCCCTTCCTCGAGATTGAGGTTTTCCAGTTTCGCGCCGGCCAGCTCGGAAATGCGCAGCCCGCTCGCGTAGAGCAGCTCCAGCATGGCGCGATCGCGCAAACCGAGCGGGACCTTGCAGTTTACGCTTTCGAGCAATTGCTCGACCTGTAACTCGTTCAACGTCTCCGGCAAATAGCGTTCGATGCGCGGAAGCGACAACCCGTCGGTCGGATCACGCGCCACGGAGCCCTGCGCGGTCGCGAACCGGAAAAAAATCTTGAGCGCGACCACGATCAACTTGATCGACGAGGCCGAAAGTCCCCCGCGTTTCCGTTCCGCCAGATATTCGCTGATCAAGGGCAGGCCAACGTCGCGCGCCCGTGAGATCTGTTTCCGCTGCGCACACCAGGCGGCAAATTCGCCTAACGAGCGCTGGGTGGAGAGCTGGTAATTTTCCGAAAGCCCGCGCTCGACCGCGAGGAAACGAATAAACGCTTCGATCTCGCCTTCCATGGTAGGGCAAGCTTCCAGCTTGCCTGCTCGGCGCAAGCGGGAAGCTCGCGCGGCCTCCAGCCCGCGTTGACAAAGCAGACCCGGACTCGATTGTTTCTCGTGATGAGTCTTGATTTAAACACGCTGCTGAAGGACTGGCCGCATGAATCCGGCGCGATCAAAGTCCGGAAAGTCCCCGGGCTCGATGGCCGCGAAAAACTGCAGCTCCGGATCGACCTCGGCCTCCTGCAAATGGAGATGGAAGGCCGGCCCGACGGCCAGCGCCCCCACAATTGCGAGTCCTACCTGGTTTATCATCAGCGCCGCGCCGTCCGGGCGGCCGAACGGGGCGAAGAGTATGAGCTCTCCCCCGAGCAATGCGGCGAATTGCAGCAGGAAGGAATCCAGTATTACCACCGCTATCTAAGTCTGTTCCAGATCGACGAATTCGAGGGTGTGATTCGCGATACGCAACGCAATCTCGACCTCTTCACCTTCGTCGATGAACACAGCGAGCGGGAGGATCTGGTCTGGAGTTTTCAGCAATTCCGCCCCTATGTGCTGATGATGAATACCCGCGCCCGGGTTTCGATCCTGCTCGCCGAGGGCAAGTTTGCCGACGCCATCCGCGAGATCGAAAAAGGACGCGACCGGATCAGCGAATTTTACCAGCAATCCGCTTTTCCGGAACTGGAAGCGAAGAGCTCGGAGATCGCTTTCCTCGACGAATGGCTCGAAGAAGTGCGGGCGAAACGTCCGCTTTCAAAACTGGAAGTGATGGAGCGAGAAATGGAACGCGCCATTGCGGGCGAACGCTACGAACGCGCCGCGGAATTGCGCGACGCCATCCGCCTGATCAAGACGCAGTCATTGTAGCCGGGATCGCGCATGTGCTTAACGGAGTCTTCGACCTCAAAGCGACGAGACCGATCGCGAGGGACGGGAAAGCGCTGGAGGGCGACGCTCCGTCGTCGCCGGGTTTGATCGACCCCAGCCGTCAGACCCAGAAACACGACAACAACGGAGCGTTGCGCTCCAGGACCCGTCCCTTGGCGCGCTCCGCCTGCCTCGGGATTGACATGCCTCACCTTGTGCCGACGCTAAATACGTTCCGGAGCGCCGATCCCCGGCTCGCTTAGCCTAACGAATTCCTAATGGCCAACTCCAGCCTGACCGAGCGCAAGGAGCGCTGGGCCCGCAAGATGAGCGGGAAAGCGAAACCCGCCGTCCGCTCGGAAAGCCGGCTCCCGCCCGGGCAACATCTCACGCCTGGCTTTCCCGTTCTCGATCTCGGGATCCGCCCCGAGATCTCGTTAGGCGAATGGCGCCTCGAGATCGGCGGCCTGGTGGAAAATCCGCAGACCTTTACCTGGGAACAATTCAACGCCCTCCCGCAGTTCGAGGACGTGAGCGATTTTCACTGCGTCACGACCTGGAGCAAATTCGATTGCCGCTGGCGGGGCGTCGCTTTCTTCACTCTCGTCGATCTCGTTAGGCCAAAACCGGAAGTGAAGCATGTTCTCTTCACCAGTTACGACGGCTACTCCACCAATGTTCGCCTCTCCGATTGCCTCGACGACGACGTCCTGATCGCGACGCAGTTCGACGGCAAACCGATCACGCGCGAACACGGCGGACCGGCCCGGGTCATCATCCCCAAGCTCTACGCCTGGAAGGGCGCCAAGTTCGTCAAGACGATTGAGTTTGCCGCGGAGGACAAGCTCGGGTTCTGGGAAGTGCGCGGCTACAGCAACACGGCCGATCCCTGGACGGAAGATCGCTTTTCGTGAGCGAAGCGCCCGCGCCGCCGCGCAAATTTGCGCTCATCGCCGCTTTCGCCGCGCTCTATCTCATCTGGGGTTCGACCTATCTCGGGATTCGTTTTGCGATCGAATCGATCCCGCCGCTTCTCATGGCGGGCACACGGTTCTTTCTCGCCGGCATGATCATGTATGTGATCGCGCTCTGGCAGGGCGCGCCCCGCTCTTCGTTCGCGGAATGGCGAACGGCGTTCATCGTCGGCGCCTGCCTGCTCTTCTGCGGCAACGGCAGCGTCACGGTCGCCGAGCAATGGGTGCCTTCCGGTCTGGCCTCGCTCCTTGTCGCGACGGTCCCGATTTACATCGCGCTGCTCGCCTGGATCACCGGCTCCGCGCCGCGGCCGCGGCCGCTGGTTTTGCTCGGGCTGGCCGGGGGATTTGTCGGCGTTGGAATTTTGGTCGGGCCGGCGCTGACCGCGCCGGCGACGGCGGCTCGCAGCATGTCGGCCTGGGAATGTTGATCCTCCTTTTTGGATCGCTCCTCTGGTCGATCGGCTCGCTCTACTCGCGCCGGGCGCGCAACGCCGCTTCGCCTTTTCTTTCCTCCGCCCAAACCATGCTCTGCGGCGGCGCGCTCATGATCGTGGCCGGTCTCGCGCACGGCGAAGCGCGCGCTTTCGATCCTCGCCAGGTGACCGCCTTGTCGTTAGGCGCGTTTGTTTACCTTGTCCTGATCGGCGCGGTTGTCGGCTACACCGCTTACATCTGGCTGCTCCGCCATTGTGACCCCTCCAAGGTCGCCACTTATGCCTACGTCAATCCGGTCGTGGCCGTCCTGCTCGGCGCTCTTTTTGCCGGCGAAACGCTCACCCTCCGCACCGTCGTCGCCGCGGCGATCATTATCGGCTCGGTCGCGGTCGTGATCACGGCGCAGCAGGCGAAAGAAAAAGTCTCGCCCCTCTCGCGCCCGCAGTTGCACAAACGAAGTGAAACCAGCTAATAGAGCGTGACGGAATGAAACCGGAAAACGCCAAAGCGGTCGCCGCCCTGCAGGCCAACTGGCGCGCGGAACGGGAAACTGCGCTGGTTTATCGCGACCTCGCAGCGAACGAGCCGGATGAAAAGCGGCGCGGCATCCTGCTCCGCATGGCGGAAGCGGAAGAGCGCCACGCCTTGCGCTGGGAAAAGAAACTGCACGAACTCGGAGCCGAGCCGCCGGTTTTGAAAAATGATCTGCGGCGGCGTCTCAATCGCTGGTGGAATCGCGCGGCCGGCGCCGACGTCGCGATCCGGCGAATGGAAGCGGCGGAAGATCGCGACAAGGAACGTTACCAGGCGCAACGCGCGGGCGAGCTCGGCGGCACGGACGAGGAAAAGGAATTCCTTCGCCAGACCGCGCTCGAAGAAAAAGCCCACTCCCGCATTTTGAACACGATGAGCGCGCGCCGCCGTCGTTAGGCCCGAAAGGTCTGCTCGACACCATTCTGAAACGCGAACGCTGGCACGGCCGCGGCGGCGGCTGGGTGGCGGACGCGATTTACGGAGTCAATGACGGCCTTGGCGCGGTCTTCGGCATCGTCTCCGGCGTAGCCGGCGCGACCAATAACCAGCAGCATTACATCCTCATCGCCGGTCTCGCCGGCATGATGGCATCGTCCCTTTCGATGGGCGCCGGGCGCCTATCTCGCGAACAAGAGCGAGCGGGAAATTTACGAAGCCGAGATCGCGCGCGAGAAAGCCGAGGTCGAAGAAAATCCCGAGGAAGAAATCGAAGAGATGTCGCTTTTTTACCAGCTCCAGGGTTTTGCCCCGGAAGAAGCGCAGCGCATGGCGGAGCGTCTCGCCGAGCAGCCGGAGCAAATGGTGCAGGCGATGGCGCAAAGCGAGCTCGGTTTGTCGCAACACCATTTTCCCAACCAATGGACTTCGGCTTTTTCCGCTGCGCTCTCGACCGCGATCGGGGCGTTCATTCCGATCATCCCCTTCTTTTTCATGAGCGGGTTTCCCGCCGTGATCGCGGCTTTTGTCATCAGCATCCTGGCGCACTTCGCGGTCGGCGCGGTCAAATCGCTCATCACCATCCGCTCGTGGTGGGCTTCGGGTCTGGAAATGACCATGGTCGGCGTGCATCGAGGCGGTCGTGACCTATGGCCTCGGACTGGCCTTTGGCGCGCTTGGTTAGGCATTCGTTAGGCATGAACAAGCCGCAGCTTGCTGTCGTCGTCCCGGCCTTCAACGAAGCGCATCGGCTGAACGATAATCTGCTCGCCCTCCTGCAATTATCTTGCAGACCCACCGTCCGCCGCGGAGCTGATCGTGGTCGACGACGGCTCGACCGACGGGACCGCGCGAGTGGCGGAGGAATTTTTCGCCCGCGCTCCGAGGTGCCTGGCGCGCGTCCTGCGTTTCGCGCAGAATCGCGGCAAAGGCCACGCCGTCCGCGCCGGCCTGCTCGCGCGCAGGCGCCGATCGCGCTTTTTTCCGACGCGGATCTTTCGACGCCGTTCACCGAACTCCCAAAGATCGTGGAGCCGATCGAAGCCGGGAATTACGACCTCGTCTTCGGTTCGCGCGCGCTCGATCGCAGCTTGATCGGGCACCGCCAGCCGTGGCGACGCGAGCAGGGCGGCAAGGTTTTCAACGCGCATCGTCCGCCTAACGACCGGACTTCCCTTCTCCGACACCCAGTGCGGTTTCAAAGCCTTCCGCATGGAAGCGGCGCGCCCGATCATCGAGCAGGCGCAGATCGATGGCTTCGGCTTCGACGTCGAATTGCTCTTTCTCGCGCAGCGCGCCGGATTGCGCATGCTGGAGCTGCCGGTGCGCTGGGATCACAACGAGGGCAGCAAAGTGCATATCGTGCGCGACAGTTTGCGCATGTTCGCCGAAATCGTGAGCTTGCGCACGCGCGTCGCGCCAGAGCGCCGGCTCGGCGACGACGACCATAGACATCGGTGCAGATTTCTCAACGCGTCAAATCGTTCGGCTGATTCTGCTCGGCCTGTCCGTCTGCGCGGCCAGCACCCCGGGCACAGGAAGTCCGCCGCGCGCTCCCGGTAAATCCTCCGGTCGGCGGAAACGCCGGCACCGCCCGTGCACGCCCGAGGTTCCGCCAGCCCCGCCGCCGAACGTTCCCGCGCCGCCGCCTATGTTCCCGCGCCGATCGTGGCCGCGGTCGAGTGAACGACACCGCGCGTTTTCTCGCCGGCCTGCCGGTCCCCGACGAATCGCCCTCGTTCCGCTCACCCAGGATCCGGCCTGGCAACAACACGCCACTTTCTTCGACCAGGCCTGGACGAAACTCGACGCCCGCCAGTTCACCGGCATCCGCGAATGGGAGGCGAACTATCTCCCGGACGCCGCGCAGCCAGTCCCGGTCGTCTTCTACCTGTTTAGCGGCCCCGATTTTCTCTACGCCAACCAATTTTTCCCGAACGCCAGCACCTACATCCTCGCCGGGACGGAACCGATCGGCCCGCTGCCCGATGTGCTGCGTTTCGCCGGGCCGGCGCTCGATCCCGTCCTGCAGAATCTCGCAAAAATCGCTCAACAGCGTTCTCAGTTTTTCCTTCTTCATCACCAAGGACATGAAGACCGATCTGCAACGCGAGGAACTCAAAGGCACGCTCCCGATCTTCTATGTCTTTCTCGCCCGCGCCGGTAAAACCATCACCGACATCAGCTTCATCACCCTCGACAAGGATGGGCAGCCGCACATCACCGTGCGCTAACGAGAAGAGCAAGGGCCTCACGCCCGGCGTTCGCATCACTTTCGCCGGCGCGCCCGGAGCCCCGGCCGCAGACACTTTACTATTTCACGACCGATCTTTCCGATGACGGCATCCGCTCGCAGCCGGGTTTTATGAAATTCTGCGCGGCGCAGGGCACCGGCGACAGCCTCTTAAGTCGGCCTCCTATCTCATGTTCGAAAACGGCTTTCAGCTCCGTCCGCAATTTTCTGCTCGAGCACAGCGAAGTCATCATGCAGGACGATTCCGGCATTCCGATCAGCGGCCTTCGATCCAGCGCAGTGGTCGTTCGCTTCTTTGGCACTTACGTCGGGCCGATCGACCTCTTTAAACAATACTTCCAGCCGCAATTGCAGGGACGTATCAGCAGATTCATCCGGCCCCGCTCGAGTTCGGGATCGGCTATCGCTGGAGCCCGCGGCAATCGACACTGATCTTGGCGCCACCCGCCGAGGAACCGAAGTATCGCCTTTGCGACCGCGCCACCGCCGTCGAACCGGTCCTCAATAGCCCGGGACGGCCACTCACCTGTGCCCCGCGTATTCGCGGCAAAGGCAGCGCTACTTCGATTCGGACGATTGTTCGGCCGGAATAACGGCTCAAACATGTTGATCGACGAGCCGACTGGATTTCCGTAGGGCCCATCAACGACAAAATTCGCGTTGGCCGCCATCGACGGGCGCTCGTCCGTTTCGCCTCCTTAAGCCACGCCGCGCTTTCTTCAACTGGCGCGGGAGTTCGGCACCTTTGTGAAGGTCATCGAGCTTGCTCGATCGCTGTCCCACCCAGGATTGGTCCCATACTCCGTGCAAGAAAGCCCCGCCTTCTTGCCGAGTGACGCAGTTCGGTTCGTGGCGAGCACATTTGCCAGGGGCGGACTAGCACGAAGGTTTGTGACGCGATCGTGCAGTCGTAGAAGCCCGGCCAGGAATATTGGGGTTCCTTTCTCCGCCTCCTCGCTACCATAACCGGCATGTGTACGCGCATTTTTTTGATCCGCCATGGCGCCACCGTCCTGACCGCGGAAGACCGCTTCGCTGGTGCGACCGATGTGGCGCTCTCCGATGAGGGCCGGGCCAGGCGCAACTACTGGCGGAGAGATTGAGCGACGAAAAAATCGGGGCGGTTTATGCCTCGCCCCTGGGCCGAACGGTGGAAACGGCCAGCATTATCGCACGGCCGCATGGGCTGGAGGTCGTGAGGCAAGATGGTTTGCGCGAGATTTCGCACGGCCGCTGGGAGCAGATGACGCGGCGCGAAGTCGAAGCGAAATTTCCCGAGGAGGCGGCCGCCTGGAAGGAAGATCCCTACACCTTTGCTCCGCTCGGCGGCGAAAGCGGGCTGGCCGTAACTGCGCGCGCCCTGCCGGTGCTGGTGGATATCGTGCGCGCGCATCGCGACCAGAACGCAATCATCGTTTCGCACAAGGCGACGATCCGGCTGCTGCTCAGTTCTCTGCTCGGGTTTGATCCGCGCCGTTATCGCGACAATCTCGACCAAAGCCCGGCGGCCTTGAACATCGTCGATTTCAAGGACGCGGCGCACGCGCGGCTCACCCTTTTCAATTCGACCTCGCACTGTTCTTCCAAAGAACGCTCGATCCCTTCGGGTCCCGTCGGCGCGGCTGTCCAAATGGTGGGATGCAACGGGAGAATGAGGGAGCCCGAAATCTCGAACGCAGCTCGCGGGCTGGGCACGCGGGCGTCGTTAGGCAAAGACCTGTCGAATTCGCCTCAAGCTAGGATTTGATCCCGTAGTTCAGCCGGGTGAGCAGGTTCTCGACTTCGCGCGCGCCCAAATCTGTCTTGGCATAATCGAGCGGGACCGCACCATGCAGACCACGCTGCGGCGCCTTCAGCCAGCGACGCGCCTCCTCCAGGCCGCCGAAAAGATGCACCGCGTGGCCGAGCAGGCGCGCGAAGCATACTACCTTGCCCGATTCATCGGGCGTCAGGCGACCCGCTGCCTTGCGTTTCTCAATCGTGGCCCGGGAAAGACCAAACCGGGCCGTCAACTCTTCGAGCGAAAGATCAAGCTGCCGGCGCAGTGCTTCGAATTCGCGAAACTCGAGTCCGGGCAGCGGGACGCTCACTTTCCTGGGTGGCGCCGGTTTCGATTTTTTGGCGGCGGCGGGCCGCGCCCTCGATCTTTTGCCTGCTTTCGCTGACTTCGCTTTGGTCGCTGTTTTCATGGGCGAACCCCGTATTACCAGACCGGAGCCGATCGTTACAAGCCTGCTCATTGCAAAGTGATCAGTGGCGGGTGGGGCGGCGAAACGGCTTGCGAACGAGCGAGCCCGGTTCGTAAATTGCAGCATGAACACGAATCCGACGGAATACGCGCATCCCGAGGCGTTGGTTGACGCGGACTGGCTCGAGCAACACCTCGACGACAAGGATATCCGCATCGTCGAATCGAACGAGGACATCCTGCTTTACGACACTGGCCACATTCCCGGCGCGGTCCATATCGATTGGCGGGCCGATCTCCAGGACCCGGTCATTCGCGATTACATTGCGCCCGGATAAATTCGCCGAACTTTGCAGCCGCAACGGCATCACGCCGGACACGACCTGCATTTTCTACGGCGACAAAGCGAACTGGTGGGCCTGCTATGCGCTTTGGGCCTTCCGCCTGTTCGGACACGAGAAAGTGAAGATTCTGAATGGCGGACGCGACAAATGGAAAGCCGACGGCCGGCAGAATGACGCGCGAGGTGCCGAAATATCCGCCGCACCGATTACCCCGTGCCGGCGCGGCGGATGGATAAGGAGATCCGCGCCTTTGCCGATGAAGCGCTCGCCCAAAGCAAAGCGAAGAAACCGCTCATCGACGTGCGCTCGCCCGGCGAATACAAGGGCGAGATCACCCACATGGCGGAATATCCGCAGGAAGGCGTGCTGCGCGGCGGGCATATCCCGGGCGCGAAAAGCGTGCCGTGGAAAACCGCGGCGAATGACGACAACACCTTCAAGTCCGCGGCCGAGCTGGCGAAAATTTACTTCGACAGGCGCGGGCGTGAAACCGGAGGTCGGACACGATCGTTTATTGCCGTATCGGCGAGCGCTCGAGCCACACCTGGTTTGTCCTCACCTATCTGCTCGGGCTCGATAACGTGCGCAATTACGACGGCTCCTGGACCGAGTGGGGCAACAAAGTCGGCGCCCCGATCGAGAAGAGCGCCTAGCCGCTTCTCGTGCTCCTACTCGTGCTCGTGCTCGTGATCGATCCGCAAGTGGTTCGGATCGTTTGCTCGATCCCGATTACGAGCACGAGTAAGAGCCAGATGTATCCCGAGAAGCTGCAAAACATCATCGACCTTTTCGAGACACTTGCCGGAAGTGGAGCGGCGCGAAACCCTCGTCGCCTATTCCGACAGCGCGCCGAAACAGGAACCGCGGCCTAACGAGAAGTTCGACCTCGAAGACATCCGCAAAGATGAGGAATGTGCCGACAAAGTCGGCGTCTACCTCCAGGTCGATGACGATGGCCGCGCGCATCTGCGCATGACCCTCGGGCCGGAAGTGCAAACCCTGACCCGCGCCATGACCTCGATCCTTTGCAAAGGACTCGATGGCGCGACCCCGCAGGAAATTCTCGATCTGCCGAGCGATTTCGTGACGCGCATCGTCGGCGCCGAACTCGTCCGGGTGCGCAGCCAGACGACCTATTACGTGCTGACCCGGATCAAGGGCATCTGCAAAGTCTACCTCGATCGGCAGCGCGCCATTGCCTAACGAGAAGCAACCCCAGAGCTAAAAGCCAGGCGGGGGTGACCCCAGGTTGTAAACTTCGACCGGGCCGACGCCGCTCGTGCCGCCCACTTCGCTCAAGATTGCGGTATAAGCGCCCGGTGCAAGGGTGGCGAGAAGGGCGGACTCTTTGACGTTCGTGGGAGCGAGGCCGTCGTCGATGATCGTCTGTTTGTCGGGGCCATTCATCCAGTCGTCGTTCGAGGCGATGATGGCGCCGTTGCTGTCGTGCAAATCGAGGGTTGGATCTTCGAGCGCGCCCGCCACGCCGGCCGCGGTCAAGGAAGACCCGATGCCGCGCACGATCACGCGGGAGGAACCGCCACCGAGGATGAAGCCTCCGATCATGACGTTGTCGCCGGTATCGACGAAGCCGCGGGTGCTGATGTTCGCCAGGGTTGAGTCAGCCGATTGGTCGAGATCGTAGGCTTCCACCAAGCCGACGCCGGTCTCGCCGTCTGTCCCGCTCACGATCGCGGTGCCCGCTCCGCTCCCTCTACGACCTTCGCTTGAGATCGGCGAGCTTTATCGATCGTTCGCTACGACTCGGGGCGCAGCGTTGCTTATGGCGAGTTGGTCGCTCACCTTCTGGATCTGCGATGTCTGCTCTTTGACGGTTGCAGCAAGGGCTGCAATAGTTGCTGGGAAGTCATTCTGCTGCTGTACAACCGTCGCCTCCAACTTCTCCACCTTGCGATCTTGTGATTCGATCTTCTTCGCCTGTTCCTCGACCTTGCGATGCTCTTTGAGAAACTCATTGAGTAACATCGCGTTCACGGCTTCATAGCGCACCGTGTAAGGCTTGCCTGATTCATCGAGTGCCACCAGGTTGGGATCAACCTTTGCCACATCCTCCGCCACCAGACCGAACTGTGGGATACGATCCGGGTCCAGCTCCTTCTTGTAACGGAAACTGACCGGTTTGAGAGCAAGGACGGCTTCGCTCGCCTTATCCATCGGCTGGATATCGTCCTTGTAGCGCGCCGAAGAAACCACCGTCCCCAGATGACCATTTGTATCAATGACGACTCCGACTCCTCCCGCCACGGTCACGCCGCTGATTCCCGCCACATAGGCGCTCGTCTGTTTTCCTTTGGTCCCAAGGCGGATCTTACCCGCCTCCGCCGCCACCCCGCTGTTGCCAATATCGATATTGTTACTCCCGGTGGTGAGGGCAGAGCCGGCCGAGCCTCCCACCGCTATGTTGGCGCCCCCGGTGGTGTTGTTGAGTAACGCACTTAGACCGAGGGCCGTGTTGCTGCTGCCGGTCGTGTTAAGACGCAGGGAGTTGAGGCCCTCCGCCACATTGTAGCTCCCCGTCGTGTTGTGCACCATCGCATTGGACCCGTTCGCCATGTTAAAGAAGCCGGTCGTATTGTACAAAAGGGCCAGGTAACCCGTCGCCATGTTGCTAACTCCAGTGGTGTTGCTAAAGAGCGCTTGATAACCATTGGCCAGGTTGTTGTTCCCAGTGGTGTTGCTATTGAGCGCTTGAAACCCGGTGGCCGTGTTGTTGCTGCCGGTGGTGTTGCTATTGAGCGCAAAGACGCCGGTGGCCGTGTTAAAGGTGCCGCTTGTGTTGAATTCGAGCGCATCAGTACCCATGGCCGTGTTGTTGCTGCCGGTGTTTTTAAAGAGCGCTCCATAACCGATGCCCGTGTTTAAGCTGCCGGTGGTGTTTACTTCTAGCGCGAACCCACCGACGGCTGTGTTGGTGTTGCCGGTCGTGTTGAATTGGAGTGCAAGAGAACCGACGGCCGTGTTGCCGAGGCCCGTGGTGTTCGAACCGAGCGCGGAATCACCCAGGAACGTGTTGCCGAGGCCGGTGTTGCAGCCTTCTAGACAAGCCGCTCGCGCGGGCGGCGAAAGCGCAAAACATGCGAGGGCGAGGAGGAACGGAGTGAGAAGCAAACCGCGTCGCAAAGGCGACCGGCTTGTTGGATTTATTGCAGTTGTTAGTTGAATCGATGGTTGCATGGAATTTTCGTTTTTGGTGTTGGTTTTATCTGTTTGCAGAGGTTGTTGTTTGTCCGGGAAAGTGATCCCTTCACCTGACCGACGTGCGATTCGGCGGCGAAAACGGACATTGCTTTGCAAACTATTTTCTGTTGCAATGGCGGAAAGGTTAGATCCGGCAACGAGACGACCCCCGGCGATGCACAATGCAACCAACACAGACGCCACTCAGATCCTGCAGGAGTGGAGCGCGGGCGACACGGATGCGCCGGCCCGGCTGATGCCGCTGGTTTACGAGGAATTGCAACGGCGCGCGGCTGAATATTTGCGGCACGAACGGCCAGACCACACCTTGCAGGCGACCGCCTTGGTGCATGAAGCTTATCTGAAGCTGGTCGATCAAAAACGGGTCGATTGGAAAAGTCGCGTGCATTTCTGCGGCGTCGCCGCGCAACTGATGCGCCGGGTGTTGCTGGAGCATGCGCGTGGGCACAACGCTGAGAAGCGCGGCGGAAAACTGGAGAAACTCTATCTCGACGAGACACGCGAGCTGGTGCCGGAACGCAGCCCGGATCTCATTGCGCTGGACGACGCACTGCAAAGTTTCGCCACCACCTATCCGCGCGAAGGAAATGTGGTGGAGCTAAAGTTTTTCGGCGGAATGGAGGCGAATGAAATCGCCGAGGTGCTGGACGTTTCGCAGAAGACCGTATTGCGCGACTGGAACTTCGCCAAGCTCTGGCTCCGGCGTGAACTGGCTGGAAACAGAGCGTATGCCTAACGAGCGCGCGGAACGGCTGGCCGAACTGGTCAAGTCTGCGATCGATCGCTGCCCTGCAACCTGGCCGGCATTTCTTGATGACGAATGCGGGTCCGATCCGGCGATGCGCGCGGAAGCGGAAGCGCTGCTTGAACAGCAAGAGAGAGCAAGCCGATTCATGGAAGAACCAGCGCTGCGTTTCGCCGCGGAAACGTTCGTGCGCGATGGCGCGTACGCTGCCGGGCAAACAATCGGCGACTACGAAATTCTGTCACTGATTGCGCGCGGCGGAATGGGGGAAGTTTATCTCGCGCACGATCGTCAACTGGATCGCAAAGTCGCGCTCAAGCTCATTCGCCGGGGATGGGCTCAGAGGAAATTGTTCGTCACTTCGAACGCGAAGAGCGTCTTCTCGCCAGTCTTAATCACCCGAATATCGCGCAGCTTTACGGCGGAGGTGTGACCGCGGATGGGACTCCATTTTTCGCCATGGAGTACGTCGAAGGCGAGCGGTTGGATGAACATTGCGCTGAGCGCCAGTTGGCGACCGACGAGCGGCTGCAACTTTTTCGCAAAGTCTGCGCCGCCGTGACTTATGCGCATCAGCATCTGGTCATTCATCGCGACATCAAACCGGCGAACATTCGGGTGACCGCGGAGGGCGAACCGAAGTTGCTCGATTTTGGAATCGCGAAGTTACTCGAACCCACGACTTCGTTAGGCGGAGAGCAAACGATGACCTTCGCCGGCGCGATGACGCCGGAATACGCCAGCCCTGAGCAGGTGCGCGGCGACGCCGTGGCGACGACCAGCGACGTCTATAGCCTCGGCGTTGTCCTTTATAAATTGCTCACTGGGCGAAGTCCCTACCGGACAAGAACAAATCGACCCGAGGAGCTCGCGCGAGCGATTACCGATCAAGATCCGGAACGCCCGAGCACCGCACTTGCAAAATCCGAAGCGGATTCTTCTGACAATCCGCAATCCGCATTGCGCAATCCGAAATCGTTACGCGGCGATCTCGATAACATCGTTCTCCGAGCGATGCGCAAAGAGCCGCAGCGCCGTTACGAATCGGCGGCGCAATTTTCCGAAGACATTCGACGACATCTGGCCGGCTTGCCGGTCATCGCGCGGAAAGACACCTGGAGTTATTGCAGCTCGAAATTCATTCGGCGAAATCGGATCGCGGTGGGCGCCGGCGCGCTGGTGTGTTTAGCTTTACTCGGCGGAGTCGTCGCGACGGACTGGGAAGCGCGCGCCAGCCGGGAGGAGAAAGCCCGGGCCGAAAGCATCAATAGCTTTCTTGAGCAGATGCTCAACTACGCGAATCCGCAGTTGGCTTTGGCGCGGGATAACAGCCCAACAACAGTGATCGAAGCTATGGATGAAGCCGCCAAACGGCTGGAGAGCGGCGCCTTCGCTGACCAGCCTGAAGTGAGGGCCGACCTGGAGAGAATAATTGCCACAAGCTATGCTGGCCAGGGAAAGAGACAGTTGGCAGACGAGCACATCCAGAAATACCTCGCGCTGGTGAGCAAGCTGTACGGCAAAGACCACCCAAAAACGCTGGCCGCGTCCGCCATTCGCGCGAGGATCCTTTTCTCTGACGGAAAGATGCTGGAATCGGAAAAGCTGTTTCGCCAAATGCTGCCACAGATGCGCGCCGAGCAACAAAGAGGAAACATTACAGCCGAATTCTTGGCTAACGACGTACTAAACAACTTAGCTTATCTGCGCCGCACCCAGGGTGATTCTCACGAAGCCGAACTGCTCTTCCGCGAGAGCCTCTCGCTCGACCAAGAGATTCCCAGAGAGGCGCGTTACTTTGTCGGAGTCGGAGTTACTCGAAGCACGCTGGCCTCGACCCTCGCCGATCAGGGAAAGTTCGAGGAAGCCTTGCGAACCGCCGAGGAAGCAGTTGCCGAGGGCCGCCAAACGGGACAGGCCGGGACACCGGGCTTCGGATTTTCACTGACGGTGCTCGGTGGACTCCTGACGGATAACCGACATTTTGCCGAGGCCGACGCCGCACTGCGCGAAGCGGAAGCCATCTTCCACAAGCTTGTTTCTCCGAGGAGTCTGTGGTTGGCCGACAACTTGCGGAATCAAGCCGCACTGCTTTATGAGCAAGGTCGTTTCGCCGAAAGCCTTGAGAAAGTGACTACGACTCTCGACTTATACCGGGAGAAATTTGGAACGCATTACGACAATTATCCCACCGCTCTGACCATCCGTGGCTTGATCTTGAACAAGACCGGCAAATCGCAGGAAGGCGAAACCAGCCTGCGGGAAGCGGTGAAACTTCGCACCGACTCACTGCCGAAAGAACATTTCTGGGTCGCTCTGGCGAACGATGCGTTGGGCGAATGCCTGACGACGCAAGGCCGGTATGAAGCCGAGCCGCTCTTGCTCCAAAGCTACGAAAGCCTGAAATCCTCGCAGGGAGCGAATAACCTGCGAACCCAGCTCGCGCTTCAGCGCCTCGTCGTGCTCTATGAAAATTGGGGAAGATTCGACACCGCAAACATCTATCGGAATAAACTCGTTGCGGGAAAGTTCTAAATTCTCCCTGCGAATCGTCTGCCAGGAGCCGTCGGCGCCGAGTTCGTGAGGGCGCGGAGCCAGACGACCTACTACGTGCCGATGCGGATCAAGGGGATCTGCAAGGTTTACGTCGACCGGCAACGCGCGCGCGAAGCGGAAGTCAGGCTTCCAGCCTGACTCGGCCGACGGGCTTCCAGCCGGTCGGCACGGAAAAAACTGGCAGGCTGGAAGCTCGCCCGCCGAGTCAGCCAAAGATGGCTGACTTCCATTCACGGCGTTTTTGCATAGTCTCCCGCTGCGCATGCCGCGGAACGATCAGCTCCACAAGATTCTCCTCATCGGCTCCGGCCCGATCATCATCGGGCAGGGGTGCGAATTCGATTATTCCGGGGTGCAGGCCTGCAAAGCCCTGCGCGAGGAAGGTTACGAGGTCGTGCTCGTGAACTCGAACCCGGCCACGATTATGACCGATCCCGAGTTTGCCGATCGCACCTACATCGAGCCGATCACTCCGAGCGTCATCGAGGCGATTCTGGAGCGCGAAAAGCCGGATGCGATTCTCCCGACGATGGGCGGCCAGACCGCCCTCAACGCCGCCATGGAGTTGAATCGCAACGGCGCACTCGTCAGGCACAACGTCCAGTTGATCGGTGCCAACGCGCTCGCCATCGCCAAGGGCGAAGATCGCCAGCTTTTCAAGGAAGCGATGGTCCGCATCGGGCTCGATGTGGCCCGCTCCGGCATCGCCCGCTCGCTCGCCGACGCCGAGCGGGTGGCGGCGGAGATCGGCAGTTTCCCGCTCATCATCCGCCCCGCCTTTACGCTCGGCGGATCCGGCGGCGGCATCGCCTACAACCGCGAGGAGTTGGAAATGATCGTCGAACACGGGCTCGATCTTTCGCCGGTCAGCGAAGTCCTGATCGAAGAGTCATTGTTAGGCTGGAAGGAATTCGAAATGGAGGTGATGCGCGATCGGGCCGACAACTGCGTCGTCGTCTGCTCGATCGAGAACTTCGACCCGATGGGCGTGCACACCGGCGACTCGATCACCGTCGCGCCCGCCCAGACCCTGACCGATCGCGAATATCAGGCGATGCGCGACGCGTCGTTCGCGGTCATTCGCGAGATCGGGGTCGAGACCGGCGGCTCGAACATTCAGTTTGCGATCCACCCGGAGAACGGGCGCATGATCGTGATCGAGATGAATCCGCGCGTCTCGCGCTCGAGCGCGCTGGCCTCGAAGGCGACCGGATTCCCGATCGCGAAGATTGCGGCCAAGCTCGCGGTGGGCTACACCCTTGACGAGATCCGCAACGACATCACGCGCGAAACGCCCGCCTGTTTCGAGCCGACGATCGATTACTGCGTCGTCAAGGTGCCGCGCTTCACCTTCGAAAAATTTCCCGAGGCCGATGCCACGCTCACGACCCGGATGAAAAGCGTCGGTGAAGCGATGGCGATCGGACGCACTTTCAAGGAGGCGCTGCAAAAGGCGTTGCGCAGTCTGGAGATCAAGCGCTTTGGGTTGTGCGGCGACGGCCGCGAAATGCGCGTCGATGAGGAAACGCTGCGGCGCAAGCTGAGTGTCCCAAACGCCGAGCGCATTTTTTACCTCGCGCAGGCTTTCCAGGACGGGATGTCGATCGAAGAAGTTTTCGGCCTAACGAAGATCGATCCGTGGTTTCTGAGCAACATCGCGCAGATCGTGGAAGCGAGCACACAACTCCGGAGCACAGGCTGCCAGCCTGTGGGGAAAGCAGGCGGCTCGCCTGCTTCGGAATCTGCGGCGGACAAGCTGCCTGTGTTCCGCGCCATGGACCCACACGGAGATATCCATCGCACCCGACGAAACCTCCCGCACTGGGAACAGCCCGGCGTAACCTATTTCATCACCTTCCGCCTGGCCGACGCCGTCCCGACCGAACTTTTGGAACAGTGGCGTGAGGAACTCAAAGCCTGGCTGAAACATCATCCCGAACCATGGGACGCGAAGACCGCTTTCGAACATCACCGCCGTTTCGTTGAAGAGCGTGAAGAATGGCTCGACCGTGGCGCCGGCCATTGCCTGCTGCGCGACCCGGCGACCGCGCAGATCGTGGCCGAATGCCTGCGCCATTTCGATGGCGCGCGCTATCTGCTGGACGCGTTTGCCGTCATGCCCAACCACGTTCACGCGCTCGTCCAGCCGGGCGCGAAATTTTCGCTCCCGCAGATTTTGCACACGTGGAAATCGTTCACCGCCCAAGCGATCAATCGCTCGTTAGGCCAAGGCGGCCCCGTTTGGCAGGCGGAAAGCTTCGACCGGATGGTGCGGGACGATGAGGAGCTGGATCGCTACCGCAATTACATCGCGAATAATCCGGCGAAAGCGAAGTTGCGGGACGGCGAATTTATCCTCGAAAGCGGCGGGGCGCTGAAGGCCTGGAGCACAGGCAGCCTGCCTGTGGGGATCAGGGGCGGCTCGCCCGTAGCAGACTCCGAAGCAGGCGAGCCGCCTGCTCTTCCGACAGGCAGGCTGCCTGTGCTCCGCAAGGTGCCTCTGTTCCGCCCATTTAAACGCCTTGGGTTCTCCGATCGGCAGCTTGCGTATTCGTTAGGCAAAAGCGAAGAGGAAATCCGCACCGAACGCATCGCCGCCGGCGTCATCCCCACTTATCGACTCGTCGACACCTGCGCCGCGGAATTCGAAGCCTACACTCCCTACTACTATTCCACTTACGGGAGCGAGAACGAGATTCGCACGAACACGAAACGCAAAATCATGATCCTCGGCGGCGGCCCGAATCGCATCGGGCAGGGGATCGAGTTCGATTACTGCTGCGTGCACGCCGCCTTCGCTCTGCGCGAGCTTGGGATCGAAACCATCATGGTGAACTCGAACCCGGAAACGGTTTCGACCGACTACGACACGAGCGACAAACTTTACTTCGAACCGCTGACCCACGAGGACGTCCTTAACATTTACGAACAGGAAATGCCGGAGGGCGTGATCGTGCAGTTTGGCGGCCAGACGCCGCTCAACCTCGCCGCGGGGTTGAAGGCTGCCGGCGTCCCGATCATCGGCACTCAGCCGGAAAGCATCGAGCTGGCGGAAGACCGGAAACTTTTCGCCGAAATGCTCGATCGCCTCGGGCTGCGCCAGACGCCGAGCGGCTCCGCTGTGAGCGAAGACGAAGCGGTCGCGATCGCGGAGCGAATCGGTTACCCGGTGCTCGTTAGGCCATCGTTCGTCCTCGGCGGCCGCGCCATGGAGCTGGTTTATCACCCGGAGGACTTGCGCCGCTACATGCACAGCGCGATCGAGGTCAGCTCGCGCCGGCCGGTGCTGGTCGATCGCTTTCTCGAGGACGCGATCGAGGTGGATGTCGATTGCATCGCCGACGGCGAGACCGCGGTCATCGGCGCGATCATGGAACATATCGAGGAAGCCGGCATCCACAGCGGCGACAGCGCCTGCGTCATCCCGACCTTTTCGCTCTCGCGCGCCATGCTCGACGAAATCACGAGCGCGACCAAAGCGATGGCGAAGGAACTGCAAGTGCGCGGCCTGATGAATGTGCAATTCGCGATCAAAGGCGAAAAGCTTTACGTCCTCGAGGTGAACCCGCGCGCTTCGCGCACGGTGCCGTTCGTGAGCAAGGCGATCGGTGTGCCGCTGGCCAAGCTCGCGGCCAAGGTGATGACCGGAATGACTCTGCGCGAGCTCGGATTCACGAGCGAAATCGTGCCGCCGCATTATTCGGTCAAGGAAGCGGTCTTCCCTTACCTGCGTTTTGAGGGCATCAATATTTCGTTAGGCCCGGAGATGAAATCGACCGGTGAAGTGATGGGCATCGACGCCGATCTCGGGCTCGCGTTCGCCAAATCGCAGCTCGCCAGCCAGTGGCCCCTGCCGACCGCGGGCAACGTTTTCATCAGCGTGAAAGACAGCGACAAACCGAACGTGACCGCCGTCGCACGCGAATATGCCAATCTCGGTTTCGGGATCATCGCCACCTCCGGCACGGCCGATCACCTCGCCGCTGCCGGCCTCGAGATCACGAAAGTGTTCAAGGTCGCGGAGGGCCGACCAAACGTGCTCGACGTGGTGAAGAACGGCCAGATCCAGTTCATCATCAACACGCCGAGTGGCAAGACGCCGCGCCAGGACGAAGTGAAAATCCGCACCGCCGCCCTCACCCAGCGCATCCCGATCATGACGACGGTGCGGGCCGCGTCCGCCAGCGCGAAAGGCATTCGCTCGCTGCAAAAGGGCGCGATGACGGTGAAAAGCCTGCAGGAATATCACGCGCGCCAAACGGAAGTCAGGCGTCCCGCCTGACTCGGTCCGCCCGCGATCCGGAGGCGGTCTTTGCCGCCCAGAGAAACGATTAAGATGGATGGCCAGCGAGGAGAAACGCCGAAAAGCAAAGAAGGCCGGGGAGGAAGAGAAGCAGGTCGAGGAACGCTCTTCACCCGGTGGGCACATCGTTTACAAAGCCGTTCAAAAGGAGGGGCAAGACGAGCTCGAACGGACCAACTCGGCGCTCGCCTGGTCGGGTCTCGCGGCAGGACTATCGATGGGCTTTTCGCTCATGAGCGAAGGGCTCCTGCGCAGCCACCTGCCGGATGAACCGTGGCGTCTGCTCATCGCGAAGTTCGGCTACAGCATCGGTTTTCTCATTGTCATCCTGGCCCGGCAGCAGCTCTTCACGGAGAACACCCTGACCGTCATTCTGCCCCTCTTGCGCAAACGCGATCTGCGCACTTTCGGCAATGTCGTTAGGCTCTGGACCATCGTGCTGACGGCCAACCTGGTCGGCGCCTTCCTCGTCGCCTGGGTGATGGGCCACACCAATGCGCTCGAACCGGGGGTGCGCCAGGCGATGAAAGAGATCGGCCTCGCCAGCATGCAGCACGATTTCCTTACCCTCATGATCCGCGGGATTTTCGCCGGCTGGTTGATCGCGCTCATGGTCTGGCTCCTGCCCTTCGCGGAGACGGCGCGAGTCGGGGTTATCATCATCATCACCTACATCGTCGGGATCGGGGAGTTCTCCCACATCATTGCTGGATCGGTAGACGCGTTTTATCTCGTCGTCACGGGAGTAAAGACGTTCGCGGAATACTTCGCCTACATGCTGCCGATCCTGATCGGTAACATCATCGGGGGCTCGTCCATCGTGGCGGCTATCGCGCACGCGGAATACATCGGGAGCGGCGAAGGCGAAGCAGCCTGACGATCAAGCTTGCGCGAGAAGTTTCCTCGCCGCCGCAATCTCCGGGGCGTCGAACCCGTCCGGGAGATTGGCACACAGATCACGCAGCGCTTCCAAGCCTTTTTCTGGTTGGCCTACCTTACTTGCAGCATCGGCCAGGTTGAGCGCAGCTCTAAGTTGAAACAGTGATGCCTTTTGCTGCTTCGCGATGTCCACCGCCAGTTGCAGCGAAGTCATCGCCTCCTGATGTTTGTCTGAGTCAAGTCGGAGCAGGCACACGCCCTGCAACCGATAGAGTTCCGAAACGCACAAGCCAATCCCTGGCTCAGTAATAGTCTCGATGGCCCAACGGAGAACGGTTAGCGCGTCGGAAAATTTTCCGAATTTGGCCCGGGCTTCCGCTAGAAGCGCGGCGTAATACCGGAACGATGGCCCAATGGCAGAGGCTCGTGGGAATTCTGCCTCCATCATTTCCAAGCCCGCCTCGGAATCTTGTCCGATTGCGTGGGCCCAGCCGGAGAGCATGACAGCGTTCGCTCTCTGCGGGGGAAAGTTGTACTTGTCGGCCAGCTCCAACTGGCGTTGCGCAAATTCCTCGACCGCTTTGTGATCACCGTCCAACTGCCGCACCCATGACCCGTTCTGAAGCGCGTGCGCCAGACTAGGCGGATGCTGCAGTGTTTCAGCGAGCGCGAGCGATTCGTCGATATACTTTCTAGACTCCATGTGAATACCGGAGATGGATAGGGCAATTGCGTGGACCGCATGCGCGCAAACACCGGGATCGTGACCTCCGAACACGGGACCCATCCAGCGATGCCGGGCCGGATCGTAACGCTGGACGCCCTCGCGGCTGTCTTTGCGCGCACCCGACATGTTCCCGCGGAAAAGGGCGGTGGACCAGCGACAATGAAACGCCTCTAAGAGCAAGTCTGGGTCAGTGGCATGCCGACCGAGCGTAACGAGCTCCTGAGCCCGATCGCGTGCCTGTTCCAACTTGCGTCCGACGTTGGCCGAATACCACAGCCCCCAAATAGCTTTGAACAACCCGGTCTCGTCACCCGATGTCGTTCCTATTTCATGGGCGCGTTCGTAGACTTCCTCCACTTCCAGGCTCTGCGGGCCTCTAATAATTCCAAGGGCTGGTCCTAACTTGAGCAGAAGAGCAAGTTCACGCCGTGATCGATCCGGGCTCTCTTCCAGTTGGCGAGCCTGCGCCAAGGCGGCACTGAAATGAGCCACCGCCTCGGCAAAGTTGGAGCGGCCGGAAGCTCGATCACCCGCGCGGTCATAATAGTTCGAGGCGACCTCGGCCAGGCCGGCTTGAGCAAAATGGTAGGCCAGAAGTTCCGGCTCGCCCTCGGCCACGGCGGAAAACTGTTCCTCCAAAGCACGTGCCACCCGTTCGTGGATCTGCTGACGCCGTCCCCGGAGCAAGTTGTTGTAAGCAACGTCGCGCATCAATGCATGCTTGAAGCTGTAGCTGGGTTCGCTCGCCCGGCTCTGAGGAAACGCCAGCCCCGCGTCAACCAGCCGAGCAATCCCGCTTGCCACGTCGGCCGCGGGAGCAGGACTTACGGTCTCCAGCAGGGCGTAGGAAAATTGCTGCCCAATCACCGCTGCGACCTGCGCAATCTCCTTCGCCGGTCCGAGCCGATCCAGCCGCGCCATCAGCGAATCGTGCAAAGTGGCAGGCACCGCCGCCTGATCCGGCGTGGCAGACTCCATGACCGCTTTGGTCATCTCTTCGATGAAGAGGGGGACACCATCAGTCTTGGACGCGATGTCGTCGACTAATGCCGGCTTTAGGACTCCAGCTGTAGCAACGCCGGCGATTAGTTCAATGCACTGCGTCTTGCTCAAGCGACTCAAAGCGAGCGAAGTGACATGATCGCGCCCCGTCCACGGCGACAGGAATTCGGGCCGCGCAGTAATGAGAACGAGAACCCGCGTCGAGGCGATGCCATCAATCAGGCGGGTAACGAATTCCTGGGTTGTCGGATCGATCCAGTGCGCATCTTCCAGGACAAACAACACTGGTTTTTGCTCGGCCAACCGAGTCACTTGATGCACGATGGCGGCGATTGTTGCCGCCTTGCGTTGGGGCGGTGAGAATTCGAGCGGCGGATAATGGCCGTCGCAGGGGATCGAGAGAAGATCGGCCAGAAGACTTGCGGTCGAGTCAGTGAGATTGTCGGTCGCACTCAGGAGTGTTTCCAGCTTCTCGAGCTTGGTCGCAGCTGAATCCTCCAGCGCAAAACCAGCAGACCGTTCAAATTGACGGATGACGGGATGCAGCGCGCTGTTCGTGTGATAGGGCGAACACTGGCAGATCAGATGATAGTAAGGTTCGTCGCCGATCCGCTCACAAAGCGCATCAAGGATGCGTGACTTGCCCATGCCAGGTTCGCCCGAAAGAAAAATAACCTGACCTTCCCCCTGCCGTGCCAATTGCCAGCGATCGAGCAACAATCCGATTTCCTGCACGCGGCCGATCAGGGAACACGCCCTGGCGGGGCGTCCGGCGGCGAAGCGGCTTGCGACCGCCGCCTCGCGCAGCACGCGCCAGACCTGGACGGGATGGGCGAATCCCTTCAGGGCCTGCTCCCCGAGGTTTTGGTAATCGAATTGTCTTCCGAGCAAATGGTGCGTGCTCTGGCTAACGACGATCGAGTTGGGTTCGGCCACGCTCTGGAGTCGGGCCGCGAGATTCGGTGTCTCTCCGACGATTGAATGTTCGCGGGCGACTCCCTTCCCAATGATGTCACCGATCACCACGATGCCTGTGGCAATACCGATCCTAGTCGCGAGCGCTTGGCCGTCAGGGCCTTTCAATTGCGCCAGACTATCGATGATCGCGAGGCCGGCATAAACGGAACGTTCGGCGGCGTCCTCCTGGGCTTGCGGGTAACCAAAATAGGCAAGCACACCATCGCCCATGAACTTGGCAATAAAGCCGTCGAAGCGAGCGATCGCACCGGCGCCCGCGTCTTGGTAGCGCTTGATCAACGCGCTCATCTCTTCAGGGTCAATGGTGTTAGCCAAAGCGGTCGAACCCACCAGGTCGCTAAACAACACGGTGACCTGACGTCGTTCCGCTTCCTTGGTTTCGGGCGGAGGTGGCTCCGCCAGATTCGCAGTTTGCGTTTGGCCGGCGGTCGGCTGGGACGCTGCGAGCGCTTTTAAGAGCTTGCGCCGATGACCAAGCGAGAAACCTAGTTTCTCGAGATCGCTTTCTGTCAGGTCGGAAAGGATATCGAAATCGATATCATTGTTGGCCAGGATGCCCGCGTACTGTTCGAGGCCTAGTTCTTTAAGCCACCCCTTCAGCTCCGTCATGGGCGTGCCCTCCTAAGAGCGGCAGTTCCAAGCTCGTAGTTTTGTTTTGACATCACCCTGACGAAGCCTAATCTCGGCGCCAAACGAAAGAAAGGAGGCAATCCTGATGCACAACGTCCCGCTCTCGTCGAAGGCGAAGTATTGGCTCGGTTATTTGACTTTCGGTTTGGTTAGCTCGCTGACCACGCATTCCCTTTTGTCACAGGGGTGAGGCGCCGGGAGAAGTTTGGCGCCCAGTTTGGGTGTCGTCGAGCGGGCTTGCTTGGGTGACCAGGAAACACCCTATTTGGGAGCACACCAATGGACCGCCACGGTGGCCTATCGCTTCTTCCATTCTTTCCGCGACTTCAACGCCAACGGCGATGAGGTTTCGATCCCGCTGATTAAGAACGACACCTATGTGGATCTCTTCGATGTCAGCGCCACTTACGGAGTTACCAGCAGACTCAGCCTTACTTTGGAGATTCCTTTTCAATACGGGAGCCGGACCAACGCCGCCGAGCATGATGGAGTGCATGTCCACACCATGCGAGCGTTTGGGCTGGGTGACCTGCGGTTAACTGCCAATCTCCTGCTTTTGGATCCGGCAAAACATCCGGATCAGAACATCTCGTTAGGCTTGGGCGTCAAGACCCCGACCGGCGACGACGCAGTGACCGACACGTCGTTCCGACCAACTGGACCGGAAGAGCGGGCGGTGGATCCGGCGATCGAACCTGGAGATGGAGGCTGGGGCATCATCCTGACCGGGGCCGCCTTTGCCAAGATTTACAAGAACACCCTGGCCTACGTGAGCGGCCTCTATTTGATAAACCCGCGCGAAACAAACGGAGTTCGCACCGTCAACTTTGACGTTCCGCCGTTTACCAGCGGCGATAAGGGTTTAATGGTGAATTCCGTTCCAGATCAGGTTCTCGTGCGCGGCGGACTTACCTACGCCATCTGGCCATCCAAAGGCCTGGATCTCAGTCTCGGCGGGCGGTGGGAAGGCATCCCGGCCCACGATTTGGTCGGTGGGAGCGATGGCTGGCGCTTGCCCGGATTCTCGGTTTCGATCGAACCTGGAATCTCCTATGTCCACGGCAAAGACTACCTTTCGGTGACGACGCCGGTCGCGGTCTACCGCTATGGTCTCGTCAGCGTGCCCTTCGCCCGCACCCACAGCCCGCTCGGAGGGGTCGCGAGTTTTTCCGATTACCAGATCAACGTCACCTTGTCGCACCAGTTCTAAAGTCCGGCCCGCGGCGCAAAGTCTTAACGCGCGAGAACACGTTTATCTCCCTGGCGTCGAGTGACACCGTCGCGATCGAGACGCTCCAGAAACGGCACCGTGACACGGCGCGAACTCTCGAGCGCCTGACGCAGTTCCCCGGCCGCAGCTGGTCCGTGGCGATGAATGAAGTCAATGACCCTGGAGCGCATTTCCTCAAACGCGTCCCGACTCAAAACCGCGCCCTGGCTGATTTCCACCACTTCGCCGGTCCTGATGAAATATCGCAACGCTTCTTGCGAGAGCGGGTCGGGCGCGAGTTCATGGCGCGACGGAGGGTCGAACGGTTCGCTGGTCAACGCACGTCGGATTGCTTCGCCGGCTGTTTGCAATTGCGGAGGAAGCGTCGGGCGGTGCTCTGCGCGTTTAATGACGTCGCCCACCCGCACCGCGCCGTGGTTGCAGAGGTTGGTCACGAGCGCCTCGAACACTTCTGGGGTTTCCTTTGCGACCAAATCGCGCAGACGCGTGAGCTTGAGTCCGAGATGTTGCGGATTCGTTTCATGTTCCGCGTCGATCGCGCCGATTGCATGTCGCCGCAATTCCTGCCAAGAAACCGAATCGGCGACGATCGCACCGCTCACGAATGCTTCGTTCTCCCGCGCCAGGCGATTGACGGCCGTCCCGATCTCATCCCCGCTGAAGTTCGATTGCAAAAGAAGACAAGCTCGTTGTGACACCTGGTCGCGCTCCAGTTGCGTGCGGAGCAGAACAAAAATGTCGTTAGGCCCAGTCGCCCGCCTTTGCAGGAAACCACGCTCCGGAGCCGAGCGAAATCTCGTCTTTTCCGCATCGGCATTCAGGACCACGCCGCCTGCGACAGTCTGGCGTCCGGACGAATCGCGAATGACAAACCGATCGCCCACAAAAACGAAAACGGGCGTCCTGAAACGCAGGCGCGCGACCACGCGATCGCCCGGCAGCAATTCGCGACCATCGAGCAGAACGATCCGCGCCGCGAAACGAGCGCTCCCGTAATGGAATTGGACGACCGAGTTGTTCTTGAGCGGGCGCGGCGGCGGAAGATCGCGGACGGAGCGTTCGATCAACACGTCAATCACGCGGCTCGATTGGGGCGAAGAGATTGTGGTGAGAATGCTGCCTCGCGGGATTTGTTCGGGTCGGAGATCGGGAAGATTGAGGGCTGTGCGTGTCGCCGGCAGGGCGACTTCGAGCGGTTGGCTATGACTTTGAATGGCCCGAATACGAGCCGGTAGATTCTGCGGCTGCAACGAAACCGTTTCCCCGCGCGAAAGCCGGCCGCCGGTCAAGGTGCCGGTCACGACCGTTCCGGAGCCGCGCATCGTAAAGGCGCGATCAACGAACAGCCGGGGCTTTCCGATATCGGGCGCAGGCGGGATACGCTGGCAGGTTCGGGCCAGGACCTGCTTCAGTTCGTCCAGACCGGTCTTTGCCCGCGTCGAGGTCCAAACGATGGGCGCTTCCCCTAACGACGTTCCTCGCAGACGTTCCTTCACTTCCGATGCGGTTTGCTCCGCTCCGTCTAGATCGCATTTGGTGATCGCAACGACGCCGTGCCCGACCCCGAGATAATTTAAAATCTGAAGATGCTCCTCCGTTTGTGGCATCCAGCCGTCGTCCGCGGCCACCACCAGAAGCGCGAAGTCGATCGTGCCAATCCCGGCGATCATGTTGCGAATGAAATCTTCGTGACCCGGGACATCGATCACGCCGATGGAGAAGCCGGGAACCGCGAGGTGAGCAAAGCCGAGATCGATCGTGATGCCGCGGGCCTTTTCTTCCGGCAACCGGTCGGTATCGACTCCGGTCAGGGCTTTGATCAGAGCCGTCTTGCCGTGATCGACATGACCGGCGGTGGCGAGGATGAGATGTTGTGCGCTCACGATTTTGGCATGGCGCAACATCGCTCTGTCATCCCGAGCGAGGCGCAGCAAAGTCGAAGGACCTCACGGGTCGCCGGGTTCATGGGTCCCTCGACTCTGCTCGGGATGACAGGAGAAGAGCGCCGGCGATCGCTTCATCCTGCGAGGGACAAATGGTGCGGAGATCGATCCGGAATCTGCCCTGCACGATGTAGCCGATGATGGCGGGGGTCGCTTTGCGCAGGCGAAGCGCGAGTTCGTCAGGCGAGAAATTCTCGACTGCAAATTTCAAGCGCGATGGAAGAAATCACTGACCGAGGCAGCGCCCCACCGCCGATCTCCGCTTTGCTTTCAACCAGGCGCAACTGCAACGGCGAAGCTTTCAACTCCCTAATGAGGGCCTCGGCTCGCAGGCGCAGGTCGCCGATCGACGTCCGGAGAAGAGCGAGCACCGGTATTTCTCCCGAGGATTTGCGCAAATGCAGATCGATGGTGGCTTCGAGCGCGGCGAAAACCATCTTGTCGCAACGCAGGGCGCGAAAAAACGGCTCGCGTTTGAGCGCGGCGACGAGCCGCGTCTTGCCCGCGATGATTCCAGCCTGCGGTCCGCCTAACAATTTGTCGCCGCTAAAACAAACCAGGTCCGCGCCCTGGCGCAGGGTTTCGGCCGGAGTCGGTTCGTGCTCATCCAGGCCGAGCTCTTCGGTGGCGGAAAGCGCGCCGCTGCCGAGATCGACCACCAAGGGCACTCGCCGGTGGCGTGCGAGGTTGGCAATGGTTTCGTTAGGCGGAGATTCGGTGAAGCCGTCGATGAAGAAATTGCTCTGGTGCACGCGGAGAATGAGTGCCGTTTCGGGACCGATCGCGCGGGCGTAATCTTCTATTGTCGTTTTGTTGGTCGCGCCCACTTCGCGGAGACGGGCGCCGCTCGCTTCGAGCATTTCGCCGACGCGGAAACCGCCGCCGATCTGCACTAATTCGCCGCGCGAAATGATCACTTCGGGTTTCTTCCGGGTTAAATGCCGAACGATTAAAACCAGCGCGGCGGCGCAGTTGTTGACCACGGTGGCCGCGTCGCTTCCACAGGCGAGCGCGAGGCAGCGCTCCAGGTAGGCGGCACGTGAACCGCGACCGCCGCTGGCGATGTCGTATTCGAGGTTGCTGTAGCCGGCGGCGATTTCAGCGACACGCTGGACCGCGGCCCGGCCGAGTGGCGCGCGACCAAAATTTGTATGGAGGACGATACCGGTGCCGTTGATGACCGGCTGCAGACGGGTCTGTGAGAGGCGGTCGATCGCGGCGCGAAGTTCGCGCACGATTTCGTCCAAAGGAGGAATGCGTTTACCGCCGCGGAGCGAGGCGAGGTGTTGCCTAACGATTTGGGTGACAAGGGGACGCGGAAGCGTTTCGCCCGCGAGCGCATTGAGAATTTTCCCGACCGCAGGGATGGCGCGGCGCGTGGTCATCCAGGGAGCGCACGCGACTCGCGTGCCGTTTGCGGCGACTCGCCGCAAACACTCTTCCGCTCGCAGATTGCGATCTGATTCGAAAATCCTGCGTCCGCTCGGACATTTCGGCGAGTCGCCGAAATGAGCACGCGAGTCGCGTGCGCTCCCCGGAGTTGCTGCGACGCTTTCATGTTGCTTGCACGCTGATCAACTGCTTGCGCTGGCTTGTGATTCTCCCAATCACGGCGCGACAGGAAGTCTTCCGCGCAGTGAGCAGAAGAAGCACAGCGTTCAGTTTCCGCGGCGAAACGGCGAGCAACAGGCCGCCGCTGGTTTGGGCGTCGGTGAGGAGCAGCTTTTGTCGCACGCGTTATCTGTTCCCATTCGTCACCGCATTCCGGCGGTTTTCAGGTTTTGCTCGGTCCCGCCGGGAACACAATCGCGCTCGATCAGGCGCCAAGATTTCGTCGCTGATCGCGGGAACATTCGCGGCGACGATCTCGGCGCTGACGCCGCTGGCGCGACACATCGAGCCGCGAGATGACCGAGTAAACCGAAGCCGGTGATGTCGGTCGCGGCGCGGACCAGGCCGCGCTCGGCCAGCTCAGCGCCGACGCGTATTGACGCGCGACATCAATTTGATGACGCCCGCGGAAAGTTTGCGACTCGTTAGGCCGCGTTTGATTCCGGTCGTCGCGATGCCGGTGCCTAGCGGCTTGGTGAGGACGAGAAGATCGCCCGGTCGCGCCTTGGCATTGGTCAGGATTTTCTTGGGCGAAACAATGCCGGTGACGGCGAGTCCGTAGATCGGCTCCGGGTTGCGGATGGTGTGGCCACCGATGATCGCGCAGCCGACTTCGCGCGCTTTTTCGAGGCCGCCGCGCAGAATGGTGGCGATCGTTTTTTCCGAAACCAGATCGGTGGGGATGCCCATGATATTCAAGGCGGTGAGTGGGCGGCCGCCCATCGCGAAAACGTCGGAGAGCGCGTTAGCCGCGGCGATCTGGCCGTAGGCGAATGGGTCGTCGACGATCGGGGTGAAGAAATCGGTCGTTTGCACGAGGGCGCGGTCGCGATCGAGACGGAAAATGCCGGCGTCATCGGCGGTCGCGGAACCGACGAGGACGTTGCGATTTTTATGAATGCGGTAGCTGACGCAAAACTTGCGTCAGGGCCTGTTGGCTCAGCTTGGAAGCTCAGCCGGCGCAGGATGAGAGCGAGGTCAGCTTGCGGATTTGCTCACGCGACATGCGAATCACCTCCTTTCTGGATGCTTGATGTTGGAGGTTTGATTTGGAGCGCCACATCGAACATCAACCATCGAAACTTCTCTGGGGCGGAGAGGATAGGAATCGAACCTACCTCGGTCGGTGAGGACCGACGGCGATTTTGAAGATCGCGAGGGCCACCAGGCACCCTTCACTCTCCGAGAAGAAGAAAACGTCCAACGTCAATGGACGAATCGCAGCGGCGAACGTCGAACGAAGAGGGATGAAGATCGCGCTGTCCAGATTATTTGAGCTTCTTGATCTGGCTAACGAGGGCGTCGAAATCCGGCCATTCGCCGGAGTCGAGTTTGGAGTGGAGCGTTTTGCCATTGGCGCTGACTTCGAAGGCGCCGCCGCTGGATGGAACCAGGGTGAGCGACGCGATGCGATCGCCGAGCTCGAGAATCTTAGCCGCCAAACTGACGGCTTTCGGCGCGTAGTTTCAAACCGCGCAATACTCGATCCGGATTTCGGTTTTCATCGCACGCTCCTTTCCGAGACGAGATTAGCGGGGAAGCAGGAGGGGTCAAGCATGACGCTGCGCCCAGGCTCGACGAAGGTCTCGCCCCAGCAGATCATCTGCTACAACGCTCGTTAGGCGGCGGCGGCGTTGGCGGCGCGCTTGCGGGCGGTCGCGTCGAGGATGCGCTTGCGCAGGCGGAGCGATTTCGGCGTGACTTCGACGTATTCGTCGGCGCTGATGTACTCGATCGCGCGCTCGAGGCGTCATCTTGAGCGGCGCTTCCAGCTGGATGCCTTTGCCGTCGCCCTGGCTGCGCATGTTGGTGAGATGCTTCGCCTTGCAGGGATTGACGGGCAAGTCGTCCGGACGCGCGTTTTCGCCGACGATCATGCCGGCGTAAATTTCCTCCTGCGGTCCGATGAACAATTTGCCGCGGGCCTGGATGTTGTTGAGCGCGTAGGCGGTGCTGATGCCGGGTTCCATCGAGACGAGGACGCCACGGTTGCGGCCTTCCATCTCGCCTTTGAAAGGGGCGTATTCGCGGAAGAGGTGGCTCATGATGCCTTCGCCGCGGGTCAGGTTCACGAGATCGGTTTCGAAGCCGATCAGGCCGCGGGTGGGGACGATGGCCTCGACGGAGACGCGGGTGGCGTGGTGATCCATGCTGACGATCTCGCCTTTGCGGCCGGCGATCGATTGCAGGACGTCGCCCAGGTTTTCGTTAGGCACTTCGACGTAAAGATTTTCGATCGGCTCGAGCAGGCCGCCATTTTCGTCGCGTTGGAAAATGACTTCCGGCCGGGAGACCATCACTTCGTAGCCTTCGCGGCGCATTTGCTCGACGAGGACGGCGATCTGCATTTCGCCGCGCGCGTTGATTTCAAAAGCGCCGGCGGCTTCGGTGTCGTTGACCTGGAGCGAGACGTTGCCGCGGGTTTCGCGGATGAGGCGCTCGCGCACGTGGCGGGCGGTAACGAATTTCCCATCGCGACCGGCAAACGGTGAATCGTTGACCAGAATCCGCATCCGGATGGTGGGCGGATCGATGTCGACGAATTGGAGCGGGGCGCGCTCCTCGCGATCGGTCAGCGTTTCGCCGATGTAGACTTCCTCGAAGCCGGTGAGGCCGACGATGTCGCCGGCGCTGGCGTGCTGGGTCTCGACCTGTTGCAGGCCCGGCGTAGGTGAAGAGCGCGGTCACGTTGCCGCGTTCGCGGCGTCCGTCGCGATGGATGCAAACGATGGAGTCGCCGACGGCGACCCGGCCGCTGACGATGCGCCCGAGGGCGATGCGGCCGAGGTAATCGCTGTAGTGGAGGTTGGAGACGAGCATCTGAAAATAGGGCTCGGTCGCGATCGTCGGCGGCGGGATGTATTTCACGATCGCTTCGAAGAGCGGCGTCATGTCTTCGCTGTTCTCGTGGATCTCGCGCATGGCGAAGCCGTTCTTGGCGCTGGCGTAAATGATCGGGAAATCGAGTTGCTCGTCGTTCGCCTTCAGCTCGACGAAGAGATCGAAGACCATGTCGAGCACCTTGTGCGGGCGCGCGTTTTCGCGATCGACTTTGTTGATGACGACGATCGGCTTGACCTTGTTCTCGAGCGCTTTTTTGAGGACGAAACGTGTCTGCGCCTGCGGGCCGTCGTGCGCGTCGACGACGAGAAGAACGCCGTCGACCATTTTCATGATGCGCTCGACTTCGCCGCCGAAATCGGCGTGACCGGGCGTGTCGACGATGTTGACGCGGTAGCCGTTCCAGTTGAAGGCGGCGTTCTTGGCGCGGATGGTGATGCCCTTTTCGCGCTCGAGATCCATCGAGTCCATCATGCGTTCCTCGACCTTTTGGTTGGAGCGGAAGGTGCCGGATTGGCGGAGCAATTGATCGACGAGCGTGGTCTTGCCGTGGTCGACGTGGGCGATGATTGCGATGTTGCGGATTTTGTCCATGAGATTGGTGCCTCGAAGTTGCGTAGAGCAGGCGCGCCGGCATGCCGGAGCGATTGGGCAATCCGCGAAGCGGCTCGTCGCCCTACAACGAGGAGCGCGAATATGGACGCGACCTGTGCTGCGTCAACCTGGGGAGTGACGCGGCACGGCCGAGAATCTGCCGGCGAAAAGCAAAAACGGCAGGCCATCGCTGGCCTGCCGTTTCGCTAATTAATCCCAGTTCGGAGCCGTTAGTGCAGCGGAGCGCCGACCGCCGCTTCGGCGTTGATGAACCCGAACCCGTCCAGTTTCGAGTAACCATGCACCGATCTTGTTGTTGATGGTGCCGCTGAAGGTGCCACCACCTGAGGTCGTGCCGCTGAAGGTCATCCCCCGGCGGTTCGAGCAGCGCCATCCGGCAGAAGCAGTTTCACCACCGAAGAGGTCGGCCTGACGTGAACGCGGTGGAGGTCGCACCGCCATCCGGGTCCGATGCCATTCGGTGACCACGCGGTTATGCTGCGGGCCGTGACCGACCGTGAAGCGCAGCGTCTTGCCGTCGGTGAAGTTGCCGTTCGCGAACGTCAACGTCATTGTCCACCACTGACCCGCTACCGAAGGCAACGGAGCCTGATTGCTGAAGGTCGGCGCCACATCGCCTGCCGGCACATCCGAATCACCCACCGTAAACGCCTTCGTATTCGGTTCGAAGACGACGCCCGGATAGACGTTGCTGAAGTAGGTGTTGGTCAGGTCGAGGCCGTTGTTGCCGCCGGTCGTGTTACCGGCCGTTGCCGCCGTGCCTTGCGGATTGAAGACCAGGCTGGTGAGCGCTCCCGGCCCACGATAGGTAAGGGTCAGGTGGTTCACGTTGTTCACGCCGGAGCTCGGGTTGAGGCCGAGGTCGGTGTTAGCCGTGAAGTTAACCTGCCCGCCATTCGACGTGCGCGCTCTGCCCGAAGCAAAGTTCGGATCGAGGTCGTGCTGGAAGGCAGCTCGTGCAGCACGTCCATCATCTGCGCCGGAGTGACGCTGCCTGGACCGCCATGGGCCTCCAGGACGAGCGCGGCGATCGCCGCGGCGTGCGGAGCAGCCGCACTGGTGCCGGAGAAGTTAGGCTTGCGTATCCAAGTCACCGACGTCATCGCCACCGAAGAAGGAGGTGTTGGCATCGTCCGCCGCGGCGACGCCGGGCTGGCAGGCGCACTTCCGGCGTCGGAAGGCGATTGCCCATGTTGTCGAAGTAGACCGTCGCTGGACCAGGCGAGGTGTAAGTATTCCGGAATGCTCATCCGGAAGACGCTGTAAGCCGCGGTGCCGTTGCAACCATTGGCCATGGAGTGACCTTTGATGTTCGGCGTGTTGACGGTGAGGTATTCCGCCGGTCCGATGCCGGAAAGGCCGTTGCCGCGGATGATCCAGCGGATATGGGTCGCCGGCTGCGGCGCGGTCGGCACGCTCGAACGAGCGATCACATATTGGACTTGCGTCTCGGCCAGACTTGCGGCTTGGTCGCACCATATTCGAACGGGAATGTTGGTGGCGATGTTATTCGTGGTGAGCGAGCTGCGACGACAAATAGTTACCCTCCAGGTCGAAGACCAGGAGGTTGAAGTCGGTCGTGATCTGCGGATTGTTGCCGTTGTAGACGTTGACGGTAAACGCGCCGGTCGTTCCGCCGAAGTTGGTCACGATGATCGTGTAAGCGCCGGTGATCGGGCGGAAACAGATTAATCGTCTCGTCCGTCCCGGTGTCCTGCGCATTCACGATGATGTTTCCGTTCGGATCCTTCATCGTGACGATCGCGTCGAAGGAACTGCCGGTATCAGCCGTGACCGTAATGACATAGTTCTGCCCGGCGGTCAGCGACGGCGTTATGAAGCGTCAGCGGCATGTTGGTATAGACGCCGTGAGCGGTAAAGATCGCGTTCGGATCGAAGTCGAGGACCTGATTATAAGGATCGTCCCACTGGAAGTTGGTCGCCGGCGGCCCGAGGCGAGAACGTTCACCGTCTGGGCGACGTCCTGCTCGCCGGGATTCGGATTGAAGTTATGGAATCCACCCTGATAGAGGTTGGTCGGAACGCCGGCGAGATTGATGTTGGTGCCATCGAGCGCGTCGGAGTCGTTCGGCACGTTACGATAATCAGAATCGTAGTCGTAGGTGCCGATATCGTTACCGGCGGAGGAGAAATAACTCACGCCGGCCGCTGAAACATCATCGACGGCATTAGCGATGATGCCGTCTTCGAAGAAAGGCTCGTCGCTATAGCCGACGTCGTCGCAGATCACGTCCGCCTTGAAGCCTTGCTGCATGCCTGGCGGATATTCAAAGCCCGGGCAGAGCGGCGAGAGCGCGGATGTTATTGGCGAAGCCGACTTCGCCGCCATTCGCCGTGGCGAAACCGATGCGAGCTTTCGGCGCCATCTTGTAAACGATCTGGCCCATGCCGCGGCCTTCATCGGTGCCGCGGAAATCCTGCAGGATAACGACCGGCTGAGTATTGACCGGATTGCCGGCAGCGCCGGGCAGGTCGAAGTTATTCACATCGGTCGCGATGCTACCGATGCTGTCGGAGATGAAACCAATGCTCATCCCAGAGCCTTCGAAGTCGATGTTGCGCGCATGGATTGTAGAATTTGTTGATCTGATCGACGCGATGCTGATAGACGCCTTGGTCGGTCACAGTGCCGAGCACGGGCAAGATGGTGCCGGGCTGAATCCCGCCACCGGGTTGGACGGGACGATTCATCTCGGGCTTGAGACCCGAGCGTGACGGAGCGAACTTCGTGCATGTTGCCGAGAGCCGGCACGTCATCGAGCGCGATGAAACCTTCGACCACACCGACGCCACGATATTTCTTGTCCATGCGCGGTGAGCGTGAAGGACGGAAAACGTTTCTGCAGCAGAGGCGACCAGCTTCTCGGCGTTGACGCCGGCTGTCCAGTCGGATGAATGTCGACGAGGAAGCGGCTGGTCTCAGTATCCTGAATCGCGAGATCGGCGTAAGTCGGCCGCCTGTTGGGTGGCGTAGCCATTGAAGAGCGCATTGCTGGGCTGCGGCTTTGACGGCAAGGTTGCTCTCGACGAGCGCACCGAGACCGCCGGCAAGGTTTTGCGGGCACAGGGCGCGCTTGCAGGGAAGCGGCGGCCAAGCCAAGGCAGAGCGAGGCGGAGGCGACGGCAAAGCGTCTCCACGTCCGCGCCGAACTAAATCGAAGTGATGTTATTTTTCATATATGGGCTATTGTTTTTTTAGTTGATGTGATCGATACCGGCAGGTCTCGAGAGTTGTGGTATGTGTCGAGTCATTACAAAATTGTAAGCCTCCGGGCAAGCCAAATCTTTTCGGCCGCCGAACCTCGCCAAGCCTTTTGAAACGCGCTTCCCTCCTAACGAACCCGATGCGATGTCCGCATTCGCAGCTGCATTTGAGACGCGAAATTCTCTAAACTTGGGATTGGTGTGGCGACCGGGAGACTATCGCTGTTTACCAGAAGATCGAAATTTTTCGGTTTCGTCCAGCTTTTTCTTGCTATTCCTGCAAAAAATAATCACGGCATCGACATTTGTCTGACGAGCCGGCAGCCTCTTCGGTCCGGACGAGCGGCCCTGCGCCGCATCGTCAGCTTCCATTAGGCGCGCCGATCGGGCTCGACCCATTTGCCGTGCTCGCGAATCAGATCCTGCAGTCGATCCACCGCTTCGGCCTCCGGGATGTTGAATTTCACGGCGCTCTTGCCGACGTAGAGATTGACCTTGCCCGGCGCTCCACCCACGTAACCGAAATCCGCATCCGCCATTTCCCCGGGACCGTTCACGATGCAGCCCATGATCGCGATCTTGACCCCCTTGAAATGCACCGTCGCGGCTTTGATTCGTGCGGTCGTCGTCTGGAGATTGAAAAGCGTCCGGCCGCACGACGGACAAGCCACGTAATCGGTCTTGAAAATCCGCGTCCCGGCCGCCTGCAGGATGTTGTAGGACAAACGCAGCGCCTGTCCCGGACCGTGTTCGCCCTGCACCAGAATGGCGTCGCCGATGCCGTCGCAGAGGAGTGAACCGATGTTGGTCGCAGCGGTGAGCAGGGTTGGAAGAAATTCCTCCTCGGGATCCTGGGAAATCGTCAGGCGATCCTTCAGGAGGATCGGATGTCGCGCGTCCAACTTCGCTGCGAGCAATCGATAACCAGCAATCACCGGCAAATCGAGGCCATCGGCGACAGCGACCAATTTTGCGGTCGCGCTTTGATTCAGCGACGCGACGGCCGCGTCGTCAAGGGGATCGATCTCGACGATGCCCGAGTTTTCGTAGACGAACTCCGGTTTGTAGTCGCCCATGCGATCGACTTTGTGCGCGATCTTCTCGAAGCCAGCCCGCCGGATCCCGACCCGGACGGTTTCCTCGCCGCCGAGGCGGATATCGCTGCCGCGATCACTGATCCCGGCGACAACGATCGTTTCGGTCTGGCGCCGTTGATACGAGAATGGATCGAAGGAAAGACCGGATAATGGAAGTTCGAGCGCGCTGGATGGGAGGTCGCCTTCGACCCAATGGCCTCGACCAACGCTCGAGCCACGGGTATTTCGTGAATGCTGTCCTCGGTCAACGAAACACGAATCGTATCGCCAATCCCGTCGCTCAGCAGCGAGCCGATCCCGATCGCACTCTTGATCCGCGCGTCTTCGCCTTCACCGGCCTCGGTCACGCCGAGGTGGATCGGGTAATTCCAATCCGGGCCCTTCTTCGCGCAAGCGCGCGACGAGCAACCGGTAAGCCGCGATCATCACCTTCGGGTTGCTCGATTTCATCGAAAAGATGAGCGCGTGATAATCGAGCTCGCGGGCGATGCGGGCGAACTCGAGTGCGCTCTCCACCATCCCGAGCGGCGTGTCGCCGTAGCGATTCATGATCCGGTCGCTGAGCGAGCCATGGTTGGTCCCGATCCGCATCGCAATTCCGCGCGTCTGAGGCACAGTCTAACGAGGGGAGTGAATCGTTCGCGAATCCGCTCCAGCTCGGCCGCATATTGCTCGTCGGTGTATTCGATGATCTTGAACTTTTTCGAGTCGGCGTAATTGCCCGGATTGATTCGCACTTTCTCGACCCACTTGGCCGCCTCCATCGCGGCCTCGGGTTTGAAATGGATGTCGGCCACGATCGGCACGTTGCAGCCACGCGCGCGCAAATCCGCGACGATGTTCTGCAGATTTGCCGCGTCCTTCACCGTCGGCGCAGTGATGCGGACAATCTCGCAACCGACCTGCGCCAGCTCGATCGTCTGCGCGATCGAAGCTTCGGTGTCCATCGTGTCGCAGGTGATCATCGATTGGACGCGGATCGGATTTGCGCCACCCACGCCGACGTGACCAACCAGCACTTCGCGGGAGAGTCGGCGCCGGTAATGCAGCAGATCGTCGCAATAAGAAAGACGGTTCATATCAATTCGTGGCCGCTTTGCCGAAAGGTAGCAAAGCACGAACGGCCTGGCTTTGAAAACGCGTCCGGCCGAATGGATCGACTACGGGCTGGGACTCGTCTGCGCCGCCGGGGCGGGAGCTTCCTCGTTGCCGCGCCTCTCCCCGAGCAAATCGCCCACATCGAAGAAGCTGATGTAGGCGATGTAGCCGATGATAAGCACGGCGCAGCCCGTCTGAATGATTTCGAGCACGCGGATGTTGACCGGTTTGCGCCGCACCGCCTCGACCAGCGCGAGCACGATGTGTCCGCCATCGAGAACGGGAATCGGGAGCATGTTCAAAATGGCGAGATTGACATTCAAAATAACGCTGAACCAAAGGGCCAGCTGCCAGCCGCGCTCATTCTCGAAGAGCAAATAGTAAATGCGGAAGATGCCGAGGGGACCGCTGAGGTGTTGTAGTTTCACGTCCGACTTGGGCGAGGCGACGGCGCCGATCGTGTCCAATGTGCTCGTGACGCTGTTGTAGACCTGTTCGATCGGGTTCGGATGCGCAATGCTCATGCGCCCGGAGGTATCCCAGGCAATCCCAATGCGCGGCGTCTTTTCGTTAGGCAAGAGCTGGGGCGTGACTGAGATCGTGAGCGGGCGACCGTTGCGCTCGACGGCGAAGGAGATGGGCTTGCCCGCGTGGCTTTCGACGTAGGCCGAGAGCGCGATCGGGCTATAAATGCGCTCGCCATCGAAGCCGGTAATGATGTCACCGCGCTGCAGACCGGCCGCGGCTGCCGGTGTCTTCGGCTGGACCTGATCGATCACGGGCGTGGTCGCCGGATAAATCAAAACCTGTCGCACACTCTTGCGCCGCCAGCCGCTGTTCGGCGCAATATACGGCGTGACCGACATGGAGAGGCGCTGGCCGTTCCGCTCCACCACGAAGGGAATGGTGGCGCCTTCGCTCCGGATCACGTTCCAAGTCACGCTATCGTTCATTCCGGAAAAGCGGGTCACGGTTTTTCCATCGACAGCGAGAATCTTGTCGCCCGCCTTGAGGCCGGCTTTTTCGCCGGGCGAATTGTGTTCGACGTAACCAATCACCGTCGTCATGTCGGCCTCGCTTACCGGATGACCGACCGCCCAGACGATGCCCGCGAAAGTGAGCGCCAGGAGCATGCTGAAAAATGGGCCGGCGATCGCGACAATGATCTTATCAAACGCGGAAATGCGCGGCAGCTGGGCGCGATCGGTATCGGTTTCGCCCTCGATGATATCCATCGGCGCGAGCTGGGGAAGGGCGACAAAACCGCCAAAAGGAAGCGAGCCTAACGAATACTGGACTCCATTGACCGTCTTCTTCCAGAGTGGTTTGCCAAACCAGACGCCGAACTTCTCAATCACCAATCCGCGCCAGCGCGCGGCCAGAAAATGGCCCACTTCGTGGACGACAATAAGGAGGTTAAAGAGGACGATGACCTCGAGAAAGATAAAGAGAATGCGTAGAGCGTGCAGGAACACTTGGAAAAACGTGATTAGTGAAGAATGACTGGCGATCGGGCCGTCACCGCCCCGATTTAACGATGCAACGATTCAACGGACTCAGCCCGAGCCCAGCGATCGGCTTCCAATATGGCATCGAGGGTGGGGTTGGCAATGGAGGCATGGCGATTCATCACTTCTTCGACCAGTTGCCAGATGCGCGGAAACGCGATCCGGCGATCGAGAAAGGCAGAGACAGCGACTTCATTCGCGGCGTTCATCACAGCAGGCAGAGTGCCGCCGGTCTCGCCGGCGCGCCGGGCGAGATTGAGAGCAGGGAAATCATCCCAGCGCGGCGCGGCGAACTCCAGTTTCCGGAGTTGTCCGAAATCGAGTGGCGGGAGGGAGTTAGGCACGCGATCGGGCCAGGTGACCGCATATTGAATTGGAAAACACATGTCGGAATGCGAGAGCTGGGCGAGGACGGAGCCATCCGTGAATTCGACCATCGAATGAACAATGCTCTGTGGGTGAACGATCACCTCGACCCGCGCCATCTCGACCCCGAAGAGCCAGTGCGCCTCGATCATTTCGAGCCCTTTGTTGAAAAGAGTGGCGGAATCGATCGTGATCTTGGGGCCCATGTTCCAGGTCGGATGCTTCAGCGCCTGCTCGGGAGTGATGGCCGCGAACTGCTCGGAAGGCGTTTCACGAAACGGTCCGCCCGAAGCGGTGAGAATGATTCGACGCAAATCAGAAACCCCGAAAGCGTTCGGGGTTGAGCGTTTGCCTTCCAAACATTGAAAAATCGCGTTGTGCTCCGAATCGACCGGTAACACGCGCGCGCCCTTTCTCGCCGCCGCTCCCATCACCGCCTCCCCGGCCATGACCAGAATCTCTTTGCTCGCGACCGCCAGATCCTTGCCCGCCTCGATCGCAGCCAATGCCGGCCGCAAGCCTCCCGTCCCCACGACTGCCACCAGCACCATATCCGCATTCGTTAGGCAGGCGATTTCTTGCAGCCCCTCTTCGCCAGCGAGGACAACCGGTTTGTAGCTCAGCGCCGCACGCAGTTCCTCGATGCGCTTTTCATCGACCAGGCAAACAGTCTTCGGCCTAACGAGATTGGCCTGCGCCGCGAGCTTGCGCGCGTTCGTTTTCGCCGCCAGACCGATGATTTCCATCCGCTCCGGGATATCACGCGCGACTTTTAGCGCGCTTTCCCCGATCGAGCCGGTCGCGCCCAGCACCACCACGCGTTTGCGTTTCATCACGGCACGCGAATAACGAGACGCAGATAAAAAAACAAAAGCGGCGCGGTAAATAGCAGGCTGTCGATGAGATCGAGCGCGCCGCCGATTCCCGGCAGCATGCTGCCGGAATCCTTCACTCCGGTGCTGCGCTTCACCATCGACTCGGCCAGATCACCGATGACCGCAGCAAAACCGAGGAGCAACCCCAGAACAACCGAATGCGTCCAGGTCAGCACGGAGAGGTGCCCCGGCATGAGGGCAAAAAGGCCGACGCTGGCCAGTAACGAGAAGGCGAGCGCGCCGAAGAAGCCTTCCCACGTTTTCTTTGGGCTGATGTGCGGAACGAGCGGATGCCGCCCGATGACACTGCCGGTAAGATATGCCCCCATGTCGCTGAATTTCGTAATCGCAATGCAGTAAAAGACGTAAAACTGGCCGGTGACCGCTCCATCCGGCGCGCGTGGCGTGACGTAGACGATTTTAGTGATGAAGTTATAAAGCCAAAGCACATAGAGCAGCCCGAAGAGCGTGTAGGCCATTGTCTGCAGCGGCTCGTCCTCACGCAGGCCTTCGAACATTTGCCGGGTAAAAACGGTCAGCAGAAAAAAGAGGAGCACCGCCAGCTCGAAGTCGTAGGAACGCGCCGGCCCCCATTTCGCAAAATAATAGAAACTGCCGATCAGCATGACGCCGCCGCAAATCATGGCGGTGATCTTGAAATTCGGGAGGCCCTTGTGATCGAGCATCCCGTAAAACTCCCAGAGCGCGATCATTCCCACCGTCCCGATGAGCGCGTAGAAAGCCAGCTCGTAGCCCGAGAAAATAATCAAGAGCGCGACCGTCCAGAGCACGATCGTGCTGGCGAAACGGAAAATGAAGGTGAGGCGAGCGGTCGGCGGAGTCGCCGTGGGTCGCTCGAGAGTCGCGGACATTCTTCCCATCATCCCAATCAAAAACGCTTTGTCCACCCCGGAGTCGTCGCGTTCCGCGCAAACTCAGGTTGGCTTTTGCGGCCGAGTTCTCGTTAGATGTCCCGGTGTGCTCGGTCCAGCACCAACCCTCTGAAGCCGATGCCTTGCGCATCGCCGCTGACTTCGCGAATTCCCCCGTTTTGTCCGCAGTGCGAATGTCCGGGATGTGCCATTTCGTTTTTGCTGTTCGCACCGCGCGGGGCGAGTTCGTGCTGCGCATCGCGCAAGCCGGGAATGAACCTCTCCTTGCCAGCGCGATCACGTGGATGGACCTGCTGCGTTCTCGCGGAATCCCGACACCGGAAGTGCTGCACGCGGATCTGTCGCCCACGCGGCATAAATTTGCCTATCTCGTGTTGCAGCGACTCGAGGGAGTCGATCTGGAACTGACTAACACGCGGCTTTCAGCAACGGAAAAGCAGCGGCTGGCGGAGGAAGTGTAAACATCCAGCGCGCGGTCGGGACTCTCCCTGCGGGAACCGGGTTCGGCGAACGACTCGCGCAGGCAGCCGATTCTCCGCACAAATCCTGGGAGCAGGTCATCGCAGCGAGCTTGGAGCGAAGCGAAGCCCGCAGCACGGTCGCAGCGAGCGTCGGCAAGGCGGAGATCGATCTCGTCCGTTCGGCGGCGGCGAAGCTTGACTCGTACTTTGCCCAAGTGCGATTAACCCCGTTTCTCGCCGATACAACGACGAAGAACGTCCTCATGCACTACGGCCGGCTCAGCGGAATCGTGGATCTCGACACCGTTTGTTACGGCGATCCACTGTTTACCCTGGCCCTGACCAAAGCGGGGGCGACGGCCTCCGGCTTCGATAGAGTTTACACAGCCGCCTGGCAGCAACCGTTGCGGCTCCAAGGTGAAGAGTTAGTCGCGTTGTCCTTTTACACCGCGCTTTTCTGCCTCGATTTGCTCAGCGAAGCCGGTCACACTTTCAATCGTTCCTCCCCCGCAGTCTTGTCGGCCGAAGCAACCGCGCGGCTCCGTCAGCTGCTGATGCAGAAGCTTCGCCAGGTCATCGACCGCGATGTCTGAACCTTCGCGGACAGTTCACCTCGCGTTGACTTCTGCACTTGCCCCCTTTAGCGAGATCCAATGCAACGTGTCACCGGAATCGGAGGCCTGTTTTTTCGCGCCAAAGACCCCGCGCGTCTGAGTCAGTGGTACGCGGACTATCTGGGAGTGGATCTGACGCCGACGGACTACGACCACCAGCCCTGGACGCAACAAGCGGGGCCAACCGCTTTTGCGCCGTTCGAGCAGGAGACGGAATACTTCGGGCGGGCGGAGCAGCAGTGGATGATCAACTTCCGCGTGGCCGATCTCGACGCGATGGTGCGGCAACTGCAGGCCGCGAAAATCGAAGTCACGATCGATCCCGAATCGTATCCGAACGGCCGCTTCGCCCGTGTCCACGACCCGGAAGGAAATCCGGTCGAGTTGTGGGAACCAAAGTGATGGCGTAGCTGCCCGCTGACGGCAGCTCTCACTTTCCTGATGCGCTGGTTTCTTTCGACGATGAAGTCGAGGACCCGGGTCTGACCGGACACTCCTTGACAAAGCGGACGCTTTCCCGCACGCTTTGGGCATGACTTCGCTCCCGGTTACCCAGGCCCGTTCCAAGCTCTATCAGCTCCTCGATGAGGCGGCCGTTTCTCATGAGCCAATCCAGATTACGGGGAAACGCTGCAATGCCGTTCTCGTGTCTGAGGAGGATTGGCGCGGGATTCAAGAAACCTTGTATCTCCTCTCAATCCCGGGGATGCGCGTCTCCATTCGCAAAGGTATGGCCGAGCCGCTAGACCGCGCCTCCGCCAATCCGGGCTGGTGAGCTGGTCCATCGTTTACACCAGGCAAGCTGCGAAGGACGCCCGGAAGATCGCGGCTTCCAATCTCAAACGACAGACGCAGCGTCTTCTCGACATCATCGCGAAGAACCCGTTCCAGAACCCTCCTCCCTGCGAAAAACTTGTCGGAGATTTGGCCGGAGCTTATTCGCGACGGATCAGCCTGCAACATCGCCTCGTCTATCAGGTCTATCGCGCCGAACACACGATCAAGGTGATCCGGATGTGGACTCACTACGAATGAAATGGGACCGATGATTTCTTTTAATTGAGGCGTCCACTTTCCCGCTTTCCTGCTTTCCTGATTCGCCTAGTTTCTCTTCCGTGCAGAAGACGATGCAGGCTTTGGTGAAACGGAAGGCCGAGCCCGGGCTGTGGCTCGAGGAAGTGCCCGTGCCGGAAGTCGGCGACGACGACGTACTCATCCGAATCAGGAAAACGTCGATCTGCGGCACGGACGTGCACATTTACAACTGGGACGCCTGGTCGCAGAAGACTATTCCGGTGCCGATGGTCATCGGACATGAGTTTGTCGGGGTCGTCGAGCGCGTCGGCGCGCGTGTGCAAGGCTTCGCCGCGGGCGATCTCGTGACCGGCGAAGGTCACATCGTCTGCGGACATTGCCGTAATTGCCTTGCGGGGCGGCGTCATCTTTGCCCCAACACGCAAGGCGTCGGAGTCAATCGGCAGGGCGCGTTCGCGGAGTTTCTCGCCATCCCCATGTCGAACGTCTGGCACGCAGATCCCAACATTCCGCTCGACGTTCTCTCCTGTTTCGATCCGTTAGGCAATGCCACCCACACCGCGCTTTCGTTCGATTTGATTGGCGAAGACGTCCTCGTCACCGGTGCCGGCCCGATCGGTTGCATGGCGGTGGCCATTTGCCAGCACGCCGGTGCGCGCAACGTGGTCATTACCGACATCAACCCTTACCGGCTCGAGCTGGCCAGGAAAATGGGCGCCACTCTTGCCCTCGATGTGCGCAGCAATGCGTTAAACGAGGCCATGAAGCGACTCGGGATGAAAGAGGGTTTCGATGTCGCTCTGGAAATGTCGGGCAGCCCTAAAGCCTTCAACGATATGCTCCCAAACATGTTTCACGGGGGCAAGATCGCCCTTCTCGGCATCATGCCCGGCAGCGCCGCAATTGATTGGAACACCGTGGTCTTCAGCGCCCTGACCATTAAGGGAATCTACGGACGCGAGATGTACGAGACCTGGTACAAGATGACGGCCATGATCCAGAGCGGACTCGATATTTCGCCGGTCATCACCCACCGCTTTCCCTACACCCAATTCAGGGAGGCGATCGAGCTGATGAAATCGGGCAACTCGGGCAAGATCGTGCTCGATTGGTCAGCCTAAACACCGCCGTTGTCGCCGGGGCGCCGTTCCCGGTAACGCTGCGCTCCTAATGGAGCCGGGCCACCGCCCTCCGGGCTGCAACCAGAGAGCGCTTACAGAGTTTCTCTCGACATCGCCGAAGAATTGTCAGGTAATCAATCGCTTGGATCTCGATGTCTGATACCGAAACATTGCCGATGGACAGTAAGGTCATTTTCCTTTGCGGAGAGCGCCCTTTTACGGTGCGCGATCTGATCGACGCCGCCCATTTTCGCGCCGAAGTGGAGCCTGTCTGGAATGATTTGCTCCGCCTGGTCGCGGCCGAGCGCAGGGCCGAGGCTGAGGAGCTCGAGTTCGATGATGAAGCGATCGATGCCGCGGTGGAGCAATTCCGTTACCAGCGCGATTTGATTACGGCGGAGGAGACCGAACAATGGCTGGCCGGGCGCGGTCTCACTCTGAGTGATTTCAGCGCTCATTTTGTGCGGCATTATTGGGGTGAGAAATGGGACGACGTGGAACCGGAAGCGGTCGATTATTTTTCTGCGCCTAACGAATTGCGTGAGCTGCTGATCAACGAACTGATTCTGTCCGGCGAACTCGACCAGATGGCACAACGCCTGAGCTGGCGAGTGGCCGCTGGTTGTGCGGCTGCGGACCGGCCGGCCGGCCCAGAACTGGTGGCGGAGGAACAGGCGCGTTTTATTAAGCGCAGCGGCCTCGAGGAAGATCAACTGGCCGGCTGGCTGGAACGACTCGGCCGCGATGCGGACTGGTTTCGCGAGGCATTAGAGATGGAAGCGACCCAGCGTCGTGACTGCGCCGCGCTTCTTTCCCGGCAGGCGCGCGAACACGAAATCGCCGCACTCCGTATGCCCCTGACGCGTTTCGAGGTCGAGACGATTGAGTTGGATTCGCTCGATGCCGCGCGCGAGGCGCTTCTCTGCGCGCGCGAAGACGGCATGTCGATGGAAGAAGTCGCGACCGAAGGGCGCTATCCCTACCGCCATCCGAACGTCTTGCTCGAAGAAATTCCGGAGGAACTGCAGCAGAAGTTTCTCAGTGTGCACCCGGGCGACATCCTCGATCCGATCGTGCACGGCGACGGTTTTCACCTTTGCCGGATCGTGGGCAAACAGGAACCGGACGTCGACGATCCGATCGTGCAGGAACGGGCCGAAAATCGCATCCTGGAGCGCCACTTTGCCGATCTCACAACGCGCTATATTCAATGGCGCATCCTCCTCGCCTAACGACATGAAAGCGACCGACGAGAATCTTCTGCGCCGTTCGTCGCTCTTCCAGTTTCTGCCGGAGGAGCATTTCGAAAAGTTGCGCGCCCTTCTGCAGGAGGAGAATTATGAGTTCGGCGATCTGCTCGTCAGGCAGGGCGAACCGGCCGACTCCTTTTACGTCCTCATTTCGGGCCGGGCGCGGGTGGTCAAGACGGACCAGAATGGCAATGAGATCGTCCTCGCCACTCTGAAACCCGGGGATAGCTTCGGCGAATCCGCCCTCTCCGAAGCCGGCACCCGCACCGCCACCGTGCGTTGCAGCACGGCGGTGGAAGCGCTCCGGCTCGATCGCGACGATTTCCTCCAGCTCGCTGAGGAAACTCCGGAGCTGAAACATCACATCGAGATGACCGCGCGGCATCGGTCGTTGCACGGTTTTCTTTACGAGTTCAGCAATTTCGGGCGCCTGCCCGTGCCCGCGCTGCGCAGCCTGGTGGAAAAACTGACGCCAGTCGAAGTGGCCAAAGGCGACGACATCATCCGCGAGGGCGATCCGCCCGGCGCGATGTTCATTCTCGAGAAGGGGCGGGCCCGCGCCTTCCATTCGCGCAACGGCAGCCAGCAGAATCTCGCCTTCTACCGCGACGGCGATTTCTTTGGCGAACTCTCGATCCTCAACGGCTCCCCGCGCGCCGCGACAATTGAAGCCTTCAGCGATTGCCGTCTCCTCGCGCTCGAGCCCGATGCGGTCCGCGACCTGAAACGCCGCTACCCGGAATTCGGGAAGCTGATGGAAGAGCGGCTCGCGCAATATCAAGCCGAGAGCGAAGCGCGCGTGCCGCTTGATTTCACGACCGAAATGTTGCCGGCCGAAGTCGCCGCGCATGACAAACTCGAGGTCGACCAGGACAAAGCCAAGCCCGTCGCGGCCGGCGGGGATCCGTTCGCGGAGGAGGGCGGCCTTTTCCGGAAACGGAAACAGCGCATCCGCAAGATCGAGCACATCGAGCAAATCGACGAGATGGATTGCGGTGCGGCCAGCCTCGGCATGATCTGCCGGCACTTCGGCCGCAAGGTCAGTCTCTCGCGTATCCGCCAGCTCTGTCACACCTCGACGGACGGCACCAGTTTGAAAGCGATCTGTCGCGCCGCCTCCGAGCTTGGGCTCGCGGCGCGCGCCCTCAAAGTTTCGCTGCGCAATCTGCCGCTGATGCCGCTGCCGGCGGTCGTGCATTGGGAAGGCAACCATTGGATCGTGCTCTACGACGTCGCGGACACGCATGTGAAGGTGGCCGATCCGGCGCTCGGGCTGCGCAAGATTTCGCGCAAGGAATTCGAGGAAGGCTGGTCGGGATACGCCGCGCTTTTCGATTACACGACCGCTTTCGCGGACGCGCCGGAAAGCAAGCCGGGGCTCGCCTGGATCGTCCCGTTTCTCGCGAAATTCAAAACGCTTTTCATCCAGGTGATGCTGCTCGCGATCGCGATCACTTTCCTCGAACTGCTCTTCCCGATCTTCACCGAGATGGTGGTCGACAAGGTGATCGTGGAGAAAAATGTCAGTCTCCTCGAGACCATCCTGCTCGGAATGGGCGCGGCGCTTTTCTTCGTCCAGGCCTGTTCATTGGCGCAGGAATATCTGCTCTCGTTCGCCGCCGTTCGGCTGGACACCGCCATTCTAGATTTCCTGAGCCGGCAGATGCTGTCGCTGCCGATGAGCTATTTCACCAGCCGGCGCACCGGCGACATCCAGCGCCGCCTCGATGGCGCGCGACAGGTGCGGGAGTTCGCCGTGCATCACGGGGTCGGCGCCATCCTTGCGCTCGTGCAATTGATTGGCGCGCTCACTCTCATGGCGCTCTACAGCCCGACGCTCATGCTCGCCTTTCTCGCGACCACGCCGCTCTACGGCGGGCTGATGTATTTCTCGCAAAAGGTGCTGCGCCCCCTCTTCGCCGGCGTCGAAGAGAGCCAGGGCAAGTACAGCTCGCATCAGATCGACGCGATCAAGGGCATCGAAGCGGTCAAGGCCGCCTCCGCGGAAAACGTTTTTCGCGACATGATGTTGAACGAATTCCTCTCCGTCTCGCGCAAGATTTTCCGGAGTAGCTTCATCGTCATGACCTACGACAGCGTGCTGCAAAGCATCGGCATGATCTCGACCGCCATCTTTCTCTGGGTCGGGGCGATGCAGGTGATGTCGGGTTCGCTCAGCATCGGCGGATTCGTCGCCTTCAGTTCGCTCACCGCGATGGCTTACGGCGGCATCATGCGAACGTTAGGCGTATGGGACAACATGCAATTCGCCACCGTCCTGCTCAATCGGCTGAACGACATTTTTGAACAGGAACCCGAGCAGGGCCGTGATCGTTCGCGTCTCGCGCCGGTGCACAGTCTCGAAGGCCGGATTGAATTGCGCGGTGTCTCTTTCAAATACGGCGGACCGGAAGCGCCCAACATCCTGTCGGATATCACGCTCGACATCGCCCCGGGCCGGATGGTCGCCTTCGTCGGCCGGAGTGGCTGCGGGAAGACGACCTTGATCAAGCTCATCGCCGGTCTGCTCGAGCCGACTGAAGGCACGATTCTGTTCGATCACACCGATCTCAAGACGTTGAATTATCGCGACGTTAGGCGGCATATCGGAATGGTCTTGCAGGAGAACCACATCTTTAACGAATCGATCGCGCGCAACATCGCTTTCGGCGACGCCGAGCCCGATCTCGATCGCGTTCTGGCCGCCGCGCAGACGGCCGCAGCACACGATTTCATCATGCGTTTGCCGTTAGGCTACGAGACGAAGATCGGCGAGTCCGGGCTCTCCCTTTCCGGCGGACAAAAGCAGCGCATCGCGATCGCACGCGCCGTTTACAACAACCCGCCGGTCCTCATTTTCGACGAAGCGACGAGCGCGCTCGACACCGAATCCGAGCGCGCCATCCAGGATAACCTCGGCCGTCTCACCGCGGGCCGGACCACGATCGTGATCGCGCATCGCCTGAGCACCATCCGCGAGGCCGACTCGATCGTTGTCCTCGAGAAAGGGATGGTGGCCGAGGTCGGCAACCACGATCAACTGATGGCGCAACGCGGCCTTTATTTTTATCTTTCCAGCCAGCAGCTCGGGATCTGATTCTTGCCTAACAATGCCAACTGAATTGCTCCAGCGCGGCTCGATCAGCGAGGGCGAGTCCGAGATGTTGCCGCAGGATCCGCCCCCGTGGTTTATCCGCTCGCTCGCCTGGCTGCTCATCGCGATGTTGGGCGTCGCCTTGCTCGCGGCCGTTTTCGTGAGTCTGCCGGAAACGGTGACGTGCCCTTTCGTGCTCGTCCCGGAGCACGGCGCCGATCCGATCCAATCGCCCCGGCTCGCGGTCGTTTATCGGGTTTGTGTGCGGGTGGGCGAGACCGTGAAAGCGCATGACCCGCTCTACATCCTGCGTTCCGACGAGATCCGAGACTTGGGCACTGAACTGCGCAGCAAGGGGGAGGATCTGCGCACGCTCGAGCAGGGTTTGAAGAAGGCCGATGCGGCTTATGTGTCGCAACTCGAAATCAAGACCGCCGAGATTTCCCAGGCCGAAAGTGAAGTGAAATTTCGCGAACAACACGCTGCGAGCAGCCGCGAGCTCCTGTCGCGAATGGAGAAACTGACCAAGGGCGGCGGCATTTCCCTGGTCGAAGTGATTCAATATCGGCTCGAGGCGGCCGGCTCGGAGAAGGATCTGAGCGTGGCGCAGCGCACCTTGCAGCAGGTCAATCTGGAACGGAAACAAATGGAGGCGGAGCATTCGCGTTTGCGGGCGGAGAACGTCGCGGAGATCGAGAAGCTCAAGATGCGCCTGGCCGCGCTCAAGGATGATCTCGAAAATTCGCAGCAAAACATGCTCACCGTCCGCGCGCCTTATGCGGGCGTGGTTATTTCACAGGGGCAGCAAAATGCCGGGAGCGTGGTGCAGAACGGCCAGGAACTTTGCCAGCTCGCCGCGACGGATGCGAAACCGCGCGCGCAATTGACGCTTGGCGAAGCCGGTCTCCCCGGCTTGGCCAAGGGCCAACCCGTCCGTCTTTTCTTCGACGCCTTTCCCTACCAGCGCTACGGGATTGTGAGCGCCACGCTCGACTGGGTCAGCCCATCGGCGGTTTCCTCGCCACAAGGTCAGCATTTTGTCGGGCTCGCTTCGCTCAACAAGACCGATCAAACAAAGCGTCGCCCGCTCGCGCTACGGGTCGGGATGACCGGTGAGGCACGCATTGTTACAGGTCAGCGCACCATGATCGAGTACGCCTTCGAACCGATTCGCCAGCTGCGCGAAAACATGCGCAACTAACTCGCCATGCAACGCGCGCTTTCCCGCCTCAAAGTCGAAGACCTGACGACCGCGAACGAAGCCATGGCTCGTTGCCTGCGCCTCGCCGCGCTGGCCGCGAAATCCGACGTTCCGGTCGTCCTGCTCGGCGAGACCGGCACCGGCAAAACCTTGCTCGCGCATGCGATTCACAATTCCTCGGCGCGCGCGGCGCGGTCGTTTGTCGCCTTCAACGCTTCGGCCATGAGCGATACCTTGATCGAGAGCCAGCTTTTCGGACATGAGCGCGGCGCGTTCACCGGCGCACAGCAAACCGTCAAAGGCAAATTTGAGCTGGCGAACGCGGGCACCCTGTTCCTCGATGAAATCGCCGACATGAGCCCGCTGGCCCAGGTCAAAGTTCTGCGCGTGCTCGAGTACGGCGAGTTTGAGCGGCTTGGCTCCGAGCAAATGCTGCACTGCGATGTCCGGGTCATCTGCGCGACCAATTGCTCGCTGCTGGAGCGGGTGCGGCTGGGAAAATTTCGCGAGGACCTTTATCACCGTCTCAACGGCTTGACCTTGCTCATTCCGCCGTTGCGCGAACGCATGGAAGAACTGCCGGCCCTCATCGCAGCAGAGTTGAAGGCAGCCGCCGCTAACGAGGACAAGACCATCACTGCGATCCATCCCGAGGCGATGGACAAATTGGTCGCTTACCCCTGGCCCGGGAACCTCCGCGAACTCAACCACACCGTCCGCACCATGACGCTTTTCTGCGAGGGTCGCGTCATCTTGCCCGAACACGTCGTCTTCCCGCCGGACTTGAAATCCAACCCCGTACCGCCAGCGACGCAAACGGCTGAATCCAATGCCCAGCCTAACGGCAGCGTGGAGGGGATCCGCGACCTGTCGCTGGCCAATGCCGTCGCCCGCCATGTGAAGTTTGTTTACGACCAGGCTGGCTGCAACCAACGGCGCACGGCCCGGCTCCTCGGCATCTCGCGGGCGACCCTCGCGCGGCACCTCCGTCGCAAGACTCAAAAATGAGCCAACCCGGGAGTAAGACTGGACCAAATAGCATCGCCACGAAGCCGCCCGCCCGCAGCTTAACGAACCCGGATGCAACATTCGTTAGGGAAATTTTCGGCCGCCTGAAGAGGCCGTTTTACGAGGGAAAGCGTCCGTCCGGTTTCGACACGACGAGGACGATTTTTCTCGCCAAAACTGGCCTTGGCATGAATGATGTTAATAGGAGAACCACGTGAGCACACCGAAGGATAAAAAGAATACGCCGGCTGGTGGATCACCCAAACAGAAACGCAGAAAGGACAAATTGATTCGGCTCGATGACCTCATCCCAAAAGGAAATGTCTCGGGCGGCCGTCAATTGCTCTTCGGCGCGACTGACATCAACCAAACAACAAACAAACTAAGGAGTAGATAATAGTATGGCTCAGAAAAAAGAAGTGAAAGTGCGTGATCTCAAACCGGCGAAAGACGCCAAGGGCGGAGTCGGCAAAACCAGCGAGTCCCAACCGGCTGCAAAAACCTACCCGGCCCCGCCAGCAAGGCGCCATCCGTTAAGTAGGTCGCTCCTCTACCAGCCGCCTTCCGGTCCAATCCCGCACGGCGGACTTAATTTCGGGTTAGGATGTTCCCCCAGACAACTCGCCGAGCGGTGCCTACGTCGCCGCCGGCGATTCTTTTTTCTCCAGGCCGAGGGCTACAATCCGGCCGGATGTCTCGGCTCGAAACCGCGCGGCGTCCGCACCGTCGTTTGCCAGCGCGGCGCAAAACGATCGCCACGATGGTTCCAGGCGGTCGTGTCGAGCCGAAGCCCCGCGATGACCGCAAAGGCGTGGCCGTTGCGCGCGTAAACCGTGATCCAGTTCCCGCAACCGCGGCTGCCGAAACGCGTCAGTTCGTTTGAGCTCATCGGCACGCGGAGCAAGCCCGCCGCCGCCAGGACATACGAGACCGTCCCGGAACAGTCATAAGCGCAATCGAAAAACGAGGCATGCCCGCCGCCGTAGCGATAGGGTTTGGTGCGCAATTGATTCGCCGCCCAAATCGATCGCTTTACCGCCAGAGGCGCCTTCTCCGGCGCGCATGCCACTCCGTGGCGCAGTTGCGCGGTGTTTCCAGGAACAGTCGGTCCCCGCAGCGGGAACGGGTCGGCGGATGATAACTGGGTCGTCCCGAAAAGGATCGTCCCAAGTAAAATGCCACCGCGCTGTGAAAACCTCATGCCATTCGTATCAGCCGGAGTCGTGCCAGGGCGGGACCCTGGGCCGGGCGGCGATGACAAGTTGATCGACGCGTTCAACTTTCCGCGCAACAATTTCCTGTGGCCCCGATGAAAAAAGAGCAAATCGTCGAGGTCCTCGAGACCATCGCGACCTTGCTCGAATTGCAGGAAGAGAATCCGTTCAAGATTCGCGCCTACACCAACGCGGCGCGCTCGATCGAGACATGGGGCGGGAATCTGCGCGAACTGGCGGAAGAAAATCGCCTCGAAGAAATTCCCGGCGTGGGCAAGGCGATCGCGAGCAAGATTTCTCAACTCATCCTGACCGGTTCCTCGCAATTCTACGACGACTTGCGTGCGCAATTTCCGCCCGGTCTCCTCGAATTGTTCTCCCTGCCCGGACTGGGGGCGAAAAAGATCAAGGCGCTCTACGAGAAGCTCCAGGTCGGCTCGATTGCGGATCTCGTCCGCGCTTGTTCCGAGGGACGGGTGGCGGAGCTGCCGGGATTTGGTCAGACGACGCAGAAGAAGCTGGCCGAGACGATTGCGAACCGGAGCCGGCACACCGGCAGTTTCTCGTTAGGCAGAGTCGCGCCCGAAGCCGAACAGTTGCAGGACGATCTGCGCCAGCATCCGGACGCGGCCCGGGTCAGCATCGCGGGAAGTTATCGACGCCGGAAGGAAATCGTGCGCGATCTCGATTTCATTGTCGCCACGAAAGCGCCGGAAGCGATTACCGAACATTTCGTCAGGCATGCGCTCGTGGAAAGCGTCATCGCCCGCGGCGCGACCAAGACGAGCGTGCGGCTGCGCTCAGGAATTCAAGCGGACCTCCGGGTGGTGAGCACGGCGGAATATCCGTTTGCCCTCGGCTATTTCACCGGCAGCAAAGAGCACAACATCGTCCTGCGGAACCGCGCCTTGCAGCGCGGCTGGACGCTGAACGAATATCGGCTCGCGGCGGCCGAGGCGGAGACGAAGAAGAAAAAGTCCGCCCTCAAAATTCCGCAGGTCCGCGACGAAGCGGAACTGTACCGCGCGCTCGACCTCGACTTCATTCCTCCCGAATTGCGCGAAAACTGCGGCGAGATCGATGCCGCCGCCGAGAGGCGCCTGCCACGACTGCTCGAGCCGGAGAACTTGCGCGGCACCTTCCACTGTCACACGAGCGCGAGCGACGGTCGCAATTCACTCGAAGAAATGGCGGCGGCGGCGCAGGAGCTGGGCCTGCAATATCTCGGCATCGCTGATCACAGCCGCAGTTCCATCCAAGCCGGCGGACTCGATCGCGCCCGCCTGCGCGCTCAAGTCGCCGCCATCCGTGCGTTGAACAAGACCTTTGACGGATTTCGGATTTTCGCGGGTGTGGAATGCGATATTCTGCGCGACGGCTCACTCGATTTTGATGATGAAACGTTAGGCGAACTCGATTACGTCGTCGCTTCCGTCCACTCCGCTTTCCAGTTGCCGGAAGCGGACATGACCGACCGGATCATCCGCGCGATGCAAAATCCGTACGTCACCTTTCTTGCGCACCCCACCGGCCGGTTGCTCCTGAAGCGCGAGCCCTACGCGGTTGATATTCCGGCGATCATCGACGCGGCCGCGGCGACCGGCACCTGGATCGAGATCAACGCCGCGCCGAAACGACTCGACCTCGATTGGCGCTGGTGGCCGCTGGCCAAGGAAAAAGGCGTCAAATGCGTGATCAATCCCGATGCGCATGGAGTCGAAAAGCTGCCGGAACTCTGGTTCGGCGTGGGGGTGGCCCGGAAAGGTTGGCTCACGCGAAGCGATGTGGTGAACACGTTGCCGTTAGGCAAAATCGAGCGCGAGCTGGAACGCAAGCGAGATCGTTAGGCGAAAGATTCGCTCCTCGAAGCAGGCCGGCTGAGATCGGCGGCGGATCGTCCAGTTGCTCGGTCCGGGCCCTTTGACCCGAATCATAAATGAGCCGGGACAGGGGCAAGACTGGGCCATGTTGCGCCGCATCGGGGCCGATTCGAGAACGAGATCCGGGAAAAGTCGATTGCTGGCCGGGAAAAAGTTTTCTCTCCGAAAAAACCTCGTTTACGATGGAAAACTTCAGCTGAAGCTGGCCTGGTGCACACTGAATTTCTACTCCCAAGGGGCGCTGGCATGAATAGTGTTAATAGGATGCAAAGATGATCACATCGAGGGGCAAAAAATTGCACCTCGTGCTGGACTCACAGAACCAACAACAACAAACAAAACCAAGGAGAGAGAAATAGTATGGCTACAAGCAAGAAAAAGGTGGCGAAAGTGCGTGATATGAAGCCCTCGAAGGATGCCAAGGGCGGAAGGCGTAATTACCTGGCTGGTCCTTCGCGCGCCGGTAAAGCCGCTTCCAGTCGGACCGCTGCGGGCCGCACGTTACACTAACGAGCGCCCACACGGACAAACCCGCCCGGCCGTTCAATCCCGCCTGGCGGTTCCACCTAGCCCCCACCTGACCCCACGAAACCCGTCAGCAAACCCTTACCGCTCCTTGTAATCTGGGGAAAGACGAGAGAGGCCATCTCGATCCCGATGCGCGGGCTCGAACTCGAATCTTGACAGAGTGAAACGGTTTCTGATAAGAGAGAGACTGGTGCACGGTAACAAGGAGACAAAGAGATGAAAAAGGCAGTGCTGGCCACATTTATCTGCTTCATGGCGGCGTCTGGGGCTGTCTTGGGCCAGAAACAGCAATTATCATTTAACGATAACCACGGGGTCCCAACCTCCGGAACCTACAGCTCAAATGATACGTTTAGCATCGACGTGGCGGTGAAGTACCGCGGCTATGATTCGCTCGGCCTCTCCTACTGGTTCGAGGTGCAGAACGCCCTGGCTCCCAACATTAGCATTACCAGTGTGACTTACTTTACATTCCTGGATCCAATCCAAACCGGACCCAACCCGGCCCTCTTTAACTCCACCAGCGGTGCTCATGCCGGCTATATGACTGAAACGCGTGACCTTGGTGCCGTTCCGGTGGACATATCCATGTCTGTCCCTCCCGGCTCTTATATGATCGCGACTATCCAATTTACGCTCAGCGGAGCGGCGCCAGGTAAATACCTATTGAAGTCAACCAGCCTTTCTCCCCATGCGTCGGAAGTGTCGGACAGCAACTTCGTCTCTCACAATCTCCCGGCGTCGACCTACAGGATAAGGATTGTAACTGGTGGCACGCTGACGAGCGTGCCCGAGCCGACGACGTTTAGTCTTCTCGCGCTGGCGGCAACGGGTTTCGGCTTGGCCGCCTATCGTCGCCGTCGCACCGCGGGCTCATCTGCCACGCTCGATCTCGAGTTGAGGCGCTTGGCCGAATTAGAGTCCTAGACTGTTTCCCGCTGCGGCATCAGCATCGTCAGGCATTTGCAGGCGCCGCCCGCTTTGAGAAACTCGCTCATGGGCAAGGGGTGACAATTGAAGCCGCGCTTGCCTAACGATTCCACGAGTCTGGGCGCGCCTTCCGGCAGGACGATATCCCGGTCCAGAACAACGGCGTTGCAGGAAAAATGGGCCGCTTCCTCCTCCGCCACATCGATCAGATCCGGGATGTGATCACGGATCGTGCGCTGGCCGTACTCGTCGAAGGCGGCCGGGAACCAGACCGCGCCACCGTCCGTCAGGGGGCAGAAACAGGTGTCGATGTGATAGAAGCGCGGATCAACCAGCTCGACCGATATAACGAGACAATTCAAAATTTCCGCAACGGTCCGATGCGAGACGACATCGGTCCGGAATTTGTAGCCGCAAAAAAGCGTCTCGCCGGCGAACAAGGCATCGCCTTCGCCTTCGAAAAACTGATCCGCCGGCAGCCAGATAATTTCATAGTCGTGTTCCTCCATCCATTGCGCAAATAATGGCGCCTCCGCGGCGCGTTCTTTGTGCCGAAAATTGCTTGGGATAAATTTCTTTCCCACCGTCAGTCCGGCATTGGCCGTGAAGACCATGTCGGGAAGCTTCGGCTTGGGCGGAACGAGATGGACCTCGTAGCCGAGACTGAGCAGCTTCTGGTGCAGCCCGCGCCATTGCGCCCGGACAAGCGCGGTGTCGGCCCCCCGGGCGCGGCTCATCCAGGGATTGATCTCGTATTCGATGCCGTAATAATCCGGCGGGCAGAGCAAAAGTTTGCGCATACGAATCTCTGCCTAGCGAATGGCGGCGATGCAATCGGTTAACTCGCGCAGAAAAGGTTCTATGTCGGTCACCAGGCCGACCGCTTGAAAAGTTCCGCGCTCGGCCAGCTTTGTCACCATCCCAGGGTTGATATCAACGCAGAGTGTTTTGACCGTGGCCGGGAGGAGATTCCCGACCGCGATGGAATGCAAGCTTGTCCCCATCATCATTGCGATGGTGACGCCCGCCAGCCTGGCCCGCATCGTTTTTTGCGCCTCGATCGCGTCGGTGATCACATCCGGAAGCGGGCCATCATCCCGGATGGAGCCGGCGAGGACGAAATCGACGCCGTTTTTCACGCAGGCGCACATGATGCCGCGCTGGAGCAGGCCGCTCGCGACCGCCTCTTTGATGCCGCCGAGGCCGCGGATCGCGTTGATCGCGCGCATATGATTCTGAGCGCCTTCGTCGGCGAGAGAGCCTCGCTCGAGATGCACGCCTAACGAGGTCCCAAAAAGCGCGTTTTCGATATCATGCGCCGCGAGCGCGTTGCCGGCGAAAAGCAAGTTGATATAGCCCCACTCGATCAGCTTCTCGAAAGATCCGGCCGCCCCGGTGTGCACGATGGCCGGACCGCCGACGAAAAGAATTTTTCCTTTCGCCGCGCGCACCCGCTCAAATTCCCGGGCCATCTCCCGGATGACCGCGATCTTCGGTTTCTCAATCGAGACGTTGCTCGACATGAACTCGAAAAAATCAGTGCGCGCGGTCGAACGCTGCTGGGGCACAACCCGAATTCCCTGATGGCCAACGACGATTTCCATTCCTTTTTTTGCGTCGTAAAATTTGGTCGCGCTCGCCTTCTTCGCGGCGCGATCGAGCGCGATCGCGCTATTCATCAAGGCCGGCTTGACCTCGATTTCGTCGTCCCCGAGCCGGACGAAGGTTTGCTGGTTGGTCGTGACGTAAAAGCCCTGCGGAAAAACGCCATCGGTAAGGACCGGTGCCAGTTGCACGTTCTTCTTTTCTCTGACTTCGGCGCCGTGCTGGCGCAAGTGCAGGACCAGTTCGTCGAGCGTCTCCATTGAAGGGGTGGTGACTTCGATGCGGGCAAAACTCTGGTCGACTCGCTGCTGGCCGATCCGGATTTCGCCAATCTTAAAAGTGGCGCCGCGCGCGATGATTTCGTCGAGGACCTTGGGCAGGATGAGGGAATCGATGATATGACCGCGCAGTTCGATCGTCTCGGAAGGCATCGGGCGAACTTAGCTAAGGAAGGAGGCCGCGCCAGTTTATGCACCCCTCGGTCGGGCGCAGGGGCTCATGCCCTGCGCAAATTCCCGATTTCTCCTTGTTGACACCATTCGCTCAGCTATTTAATGCAGCCGCTGTATCGCAAGACGCCGTGAAGACAGACAAGACATCAGACGCCGCCGCTCCCGGCGGGAATAGCTTTCGCATTTCGGACCAGCCGATGGTGGGAGAAAGACGAGCCGCCTTGCCGCGACCGGGACAGTCTCCGGCGCGGGCGTCTTCGGCTGATTTGCTCTATGTCATCGCGCGCGACCCGCAGTCGCTCTTTCTTTACTGGGATCTCGATTGGATGTGGCTTTTCGCCCGGGCCGGAATTTCCCCCCGCCAGGTGCTCCTGCGGACTTTTCGCGGCGACGGAACGGTCGAGAGCACTCAGGAGATCAACCCGTTTCGCGGTCATTGTTATGTTGAGGTCGGCGCCCCGGGCATGGAGTACTATTGCGAGCTGGGCAGTTTCGAAGGCGCCGAGTGGAAGGGCCTGGCTCGTTCCGGCACGACCGCCACCCCGGAGGCCAGAATGTGCGACGATTTCAGCGCGGAATTTGCCGCGCTGCCAATCCATCTCAGCTTCCAAAAGTTGCTCGATATTCTCGGCGTGACGGATCTCGACCAGGCGACGCTCGCGCGCTCCGTCGCGGAACTTCAGGTCAACGCCCGCCTCCTGCAAATCGGGATGGCGTCCGGCGATTGGTCGCAGCTGGCGACGGAGATCGCGGCCGAGCTCAACGGCGCCAATGGCTCTAAGATGAATGGCGCCGACGCGGCGGAACTGTCCGCGCTCGTCGAATTGGCGCTGCGCAGCCCAGCGCCAGCGCCCGCAACGGCGGAGGAACTCGCACGCTGGAAAGAGCTCGGGGAACGTTATGGCGGATCCAGTTGGAGCGGTGCCAGCCATTGCGGCTTCGGAGGGAGCAGCCTGCCCTAACGAGTTGCTCGATTGGCCGCCAACTGAACCCATCAAATGGAGACCAAGGAATCTCGTTGCCAGTGCGACACGATTGCCGCTAAAGAAAAGGGCCGGGATAAATCAGACCGGCGAATCTTACTTTCGCCAATCACCTGACGGCCTGCAGAAATCGCGCATATGAGTAATCAAAAAAAACAAGCGGAATGGGGCACGCGGGTGGGAGTGATCCTCGCCGTCTCGGGATCAGCCGTAGGTTTGGGGAATTTTCTGCGCTTCCCCGGTCAGGCCGCAGCGCACGGCGGTGGCGCCTTTATGATTCCTTACGTCTGTGCGCTGCTCTTTCTCGCTTTGCCCATCGGCTGGGCGGAATGGGCCATGGCGCGACACGGCGGGACGAAGGGCTTCCACAACGGCGCGGCGATTCTTGGGATAGCGGGAAAAGGTAGAATCGCTCGTTATCTCGGGGTGCTCTCAATCCTGATCCCGATGGTCGTTTACATGTATTACGTCTACATCGAGGCGTGGTGCCTCCGTTATGCCTGGGAATATCTGACCGGCGGCGTGCAGCTCACCGGGAACATCGGCGAACAGGTCAAGGAAGCAGCCATCTTCTTCGGCCACGCGACCGGCACGAGCACCAACGGCGTCCTGAACACGAGCGCGGTTTTCTGGCTGCTCGTGGTCACCCTGAACATCGTGCTGGTCTATCGCGGACTGAGAGGCGGCATCGAAAAGTTCTGCCAGTTTGCCCTCCCGGCGATGGCGGTGCTGGCCGTGATCGTTTTGATCCGGGTGCTCACGCTCGGCACGCCCGACCCGACTCATCCCGATCAGAATGTGCTGAACGGGCTGGGCTATCTCTGGAACCCGGATTTTTCGAAGCTGACTGATTTTGAAACGTGGCTGGCGGCAGCCGGCCAGATTTTCTTCAGTCTCTCGGTCGGGTTCGGCGTTATCCTGAATTATGCGTCCTACCTGAAGAAAAAGGACGACGTGGCCTTGTCCGGCCTGACAGCGAGCGCAACGAACGAACTTTTCGAAGTCGGCTTCGGCGGGTTGATCACAATCACGGCCGCGTTTGTCTTTCTGGGCGCGAGCGGCATCGTAGGCACCAGCACGTTCGGTCTCGGCTTCCAGACTTTGCCGGTGGTTTTTCATCAGATGGGCGCGCTCGGTCCCTGGATTGGATTCGCCTGGTTCTTTCTGCTATTTCTGGCCGCCATCACCAGCTCGATCTCCATGTTGCAGCCGGTAAAAACCTTCTTCGAGGAAGCCCTTGGGATCACCCACGGCAAGGCGATTGCGTTGACCTCCGTCATCTGCGGCCTCGGTTCGTTTTGGGTCATCTGGTTCAGCAAGAACACGATGGCCCTCGACACGATGGATTTTTGGGTCGGCACCTTTTGCATTTTCATCCTCGCGACCGTGCAGATCATTTGTTTCGGCTGGGTTTGGGGGACGCAGAAGGGCATCGCGGAACTGGACCAGGGGGCGCTGATCAAGGTCCCGCGCATTTTTCTGTTCATCATGAAATGGGTCGCGCCCGTCTACCTGCTCGTGGTCCTCATCGGGTTCAGTTATTCGCAGCTTCCTGGGAAACTGCGCGGGATGGCGGGAAATATGATCGAGCTCTGGACGGCGGTCATTATCGGCATCACCCTGCTCTTGTTGGTCGTTGTGCTCGCAATCGGCGAACGCCGGTGGCGTGCGGCTGGTCTCGACATCGATGGACGTAATTCATGAAAGGAACAGCTAACTGATGCATGCATGGGGCTGGGTTTTCATGCTCACCTCGCTCGCCCTCGTTTGGGTGACGACGATTTGGGCTTATTGCCGTTTACTGGGTGCGCCACGCGAGGATCCCGACAAGCAAAGCTAACGCACCGCATCGGATGGAGCGAGACTGGAGGGCAACGCTCAGTCGTTGCCGCGATTCAAACACGGCGATGACGGAGCATCGCCCTTCAACGCGGTCTCTGCTTGGTTGATACACTGCTCGGGCTTGGCGCGCGTCAACCTCACGACAATTCGCTCATTATGATGATCGCAAGCGCTCTCGTCACGCTGCCCGCCGTCCCGACTCTTCTGGGAATCCCGGTCGATTTCATTTTGTTCGGCCTCACCCTTTTGGGGGTGGCGGTGTTTCATCATCATACCCTGCGGGTCGCGCTCACCGGCCTGGTTACGATTGCTCTCTACAAGATCCTCTTCACGGGGTTTAGGACCGGACCGGGCGCGACCGGCTTCCTTTTTCACCTCGAGCACGAGTGGGTCATACTGTTCAACTTGTTTTGCCTGCTCACCGGCTTCGCTGCTGCTCTCCCGGCATTTTGAAAAGAGTCACGTTCCCGTTGTCCTCCCGAAATATTTGCCTGGCGAGTGGAAGGGCGCGCTCGCCCTTCTTGCCCTCGTCTGGATTCTCTCCTCCTTTCTCGATAACATTGCCGCGGCCATGATCGGCGGCGCCATGGCGCATCAGCTTTTCCGCGCCAAGGTCCACATTGGTTATCTGGCCGCGATCGTGGCGGCGTCCAACGCCGGCGGCGCCTGGAGCGTGGTCGGCGATACCACCACCACGATGATGTGGATCGACGGCATTTCGCCGCTCGTTGTCTTCGAGGCCATCATCGCTTCCTCGGTCGCCTTCCTGGTTTTTGCCGTACCGGCCGCCATCAAACAGCAAAAGTACTCCCCCATTCTGCAACACACCCACGAGCACACCCAGGTGGATTGGACCCGCGTCGGCATCGTCGGGCTCATCCTCGTCCTCGCAATCGGCACCAACGTCACCATCAACACCGTTTTTCCCGAGGTCGCGGGTCACTTCCCATTTATCGGCATTGCGGTATGGCTGGCGATTTTGCTCTCCGTCGGGGCGCGTCGGCCGGACTGGGAAGTCTTACCCGAGACTGTGCGCGGCTCCCTCTTTCTGCTCTCGCTGGTCTTGTGCGCATCCATGATGCCGGTGGAGAAATTGCCGCCGGCCTCCTGGCATACGGCGCTCGGACTGGGGTTTTTGTCCTCCGTATTTGACAACATCCCGCTCACCGCCCTAGCCCTCAAACAGGGCGGTTACGACTGGGGTTTTCTCGCTTACGCGGTCGGCTTCGGCGGATCGATGGTCTGGTTCGGCTCTTCTGCCGGCGTGGCCCTAACGAATCTTTATCCCGACGCTCGCTCGGTCGGGCAATGGGTTCGGCACGGTTGGTACGTCATCCTCGCCTATGTCATCGGCTTTTTCGCGATGCTGTCCATCTGGGCCTGGCAACCTGACGCGCCCCACCGAGAGCGACCGGCCAAAATCACCTTGCCGGATTAGCCCGAGCAACTCATTTCGCCTTCCAGGGATACGTGCTACCCTCGGCGCGTCATGACTCTCGCGCGTCCTTTCCGATTAGAAAAATCAGGCGTCCGCGGCCGTTACATTCTTGTTGTTGTCTTCGCCATCCTGGCCGGTGTGTCGCCGGCGCCCGGTGCTCAGCGCAATCGATCACGACCCGAGATCGAGAACCCGGTATACCAAGCCCTGCCCCTCGAGCGCTCGAAACAAAATCACCTCCTCTTGCGGGCCGAGATCAACGGCAAACCAGCCCTCCTCGGTGTGGATTCCGGTGCTCCAGTCAGCGCGATCTCCGCGGCGAGCCGCAAGCACTTTGGTATGGCGGCGCTTCCGGGCAGCTCCAAGCTGCCGCCGCGCCTCCGGATTAACGGCGGTTTCAATCTCGTCACGATCGCGCATCGGCTCCGTCTCGGCGCGCTCACCTTGGTCGACGAACCGATGGTCGCGGTCGATCTGAGTGCCCCGGCCCGCGCCTCGCGCGAATTTCACGAGCAGAAGCTCGATGGCATTCTCGGTGCCGACATTCTTTTCCCGACTCAAGCCGTCCTCGATTGTGAAGCCCAGATCTTGTTCATGAAGATCGATCCCGATGCGCCCGGCACGGTGCCGGGAGTGAACCATCGGGGTTGGAAAAACGTACCGATCCGCGTGACCAAAGGCTGGAACCTTTATGTCGACAGCAAGCTGAACGGAAAGCCGGCCCAGCTCATGATCGACACGGGATCGTTTACGACCTTAATCCATCGCCCGTTTGTGCGCGAAATGCGCCTCCCGTTGCGGAATACACCCTACATCTCCGGCGCCGTAAATCTTGATGAACGCGATCTGCAACTGGCGACGATCCGGCGCTTCGCCATTGGGCCGTTTTTGGTCAAAGGGAAAGAGGTCGGGGTGATGGACCTGAAGGGATTGATTCACGGCGATCTATTGCAAGGCACGCCGCCGGTCGCGGGATTGCTCGGTTCGGAGTTTCTCCGCCGCAACCACGCCATTATCGACTTCGGCACGCGCACCCTTTACTTAAAGTTGTAGCCGGTGCGGTGATCATTCCTGTCGCCGTCTTCATAGTTCACTCGGAATATATTGCGACTCTGAGTGAGGGCCGCCCCGTCAGGAAGGTGACTAATGAGTCACGAGCCGCAGTGTTGCGGCCAAAAAAGACGGGCTCGCGCAAAAACTCTGCGAGAGCCCGACTGATTCTTTCTATCTGATTTGGTTAGACGTTTAGCTAGTTCACCGACATGGCAAGGTCATTCGGACCAAAGCTCGCCGGGTACTGCCAGCCGTTGCCGTCGTTAAGGTTGAAGGCGGTAAGTTCATGGTACGCCTGCCACCAAACGCCAGTGAATCCGGGCTGTTGCGCAGCAGTCTGAACAACCACCCAGTATTGAACTCCCACGGCGAGCGTCGCGCCATTGGACCCGAAGTTTGCTGTCGCCAACGCACATGGGGCAGCGGGAGCGGTCGCATTAGCCGTCCCCCCGAGCTGTGTCCCAGGGCCGGCGCAGCCATCATCAGTGATGAAGCACACAAACCGGTTCTGACCATTCGAACAAAGGTCGCTATCCAGTGTTACAGCTACCTGGACGCGCTTCACTTTGCCGGGCTTGGCAGAAACAAATGGCACGGCCAGCCATTGGGTTAGACCCGCGGTCGGTGGATAGCAATTGGCAGGTCCAATTAGCAAGCCACCGTTAGTGGAGTCGTAATTGCAACCGGTACAGGCGGTCGACCCCAGGTTACTGTAGAACGGCGCTCCGGCCGGGGGCGGCGCCTCCGGTGCATAGACCATCGGTCCTTTGTAAGCCGGAGCGGTTCGTGTTCCTTGCGCCATCACCGCTCCACAGGCCAATGTCGCAAGGAATACTAGACTGACTTTTTTTATTGTTGATCGATTCATAATGCGAATTGGAAATTTCCGATCAGAACTTGTCAAGACTGATCTTTCCATTTTGGGGCAGGTTCTTGCAGTGGCTCCGGGGCAAGAAAATGAGTGCGCGCCGGGAGCATCCGTGCCACAGGTCCTGCATGAGATTAGTGTTATTCTGCTGTTTGCTTGGTTCGGCCCTTGTTGTCGCCAACGTGCGCAGTCAGGAGCCAACCAAACCCGAAGAAAAGAAAGCAATGGATACAAATCAAAAGGAAGTGGCCGTGCTCAAAACGAGCGACGGCGAAATGGTCGTCGAATTCTGGCCCGAAGTGGCGCCGAAGACGGTCGAGAATTTCAAGAAACTCGCGCGCCAAGGCTTTTATGACGGCACCGCCTTTCATCGCATCATAAAGGGCTTCATGATCCAGGGCGGCGATCCGAATACGAAGGATCCGTCCAAGGAAAGCAGCTACGGCACCGGCGGCCCTGGCTACAAGATCCCGGCGGAGTTCAACGATCGTCCGCACGTGCGCGGCGTGCTCTCGATGGCGCGCTCCCAAGACCCGAACTCAGGCGGCAGCCAGTTCTTCATCTGCCTCGGCACGGCCAGCTTCCTCGACCACCAATACACGGCGTTCGGCAAACTCATCAAAGGCCTCGACGTGCTCGACAAGATCGGCGACACGCCCGTGACAGCAGGCGTCGGCGGCGAGCCGAGCAAGCCGACCGCCGCGTCGAGCTCCAGAGCGTGAAAATCGTCCCAGCGGACTCGGATCAAATAACCATGGCTGACGAACGCTCCCGCGTCGCACTTCTCCAGATGCAGTGCGGCCCGGAGCCGGAGGCCAACCTCGAGAAAGCCGTCGCGCGCGTGCGCGAAGCGGCTCAGCAAGGCGCGCAGATCGTCTGTCTGCCGGAGCTTTTCCGCTCGCAATATTTCTGCCAGTCGGAAGACCACGCCAACTTCGAACTGGCCGAGGAAATTCCTGGTCCGTCGCACCGAATCGTCTGAGCAAAGTCGCGCGCGAAACCGGCGCCGTCATCATCGCTTCGCTTTTCGAAAAGCGCGCGGCCGGCCTTTACCACAACACCGCCGCGATCATCGGCGCCGGATGGCGAGCTGCTCGGAAAATATCGAAAGATGCACATCCCGGATGATCCTTCCTACTACGAGAAGTTTTATTTCACGCCGGGCGACCTCGGCTTTCAAGCCTGGCCGACGCCGCACGGCAACATCGGCGTCTGCGTTTGCTGGGACCAATGGTATCCGGAAGCCGCCCGCCTAACGACTCTGCGCGGCGCCGAGATTCTCTTTTACCCGACCGCGATCGGCTGGCATCCGTCGGAGAAAGAGAAATACGGTACGCCCAGCATTCCGCCTGGGAAACGATGCAGCGCAGCCACGCGATCGCGAACGGCTGCTTCGTCGCGGCCGTCAATCGCGTCGGCCACGAAGCGCCGGCCGGCGGCGACGGGATCGAGTTTTGGGGACAAAGCTTCATCGTCGCGCCGAGCGGCGAAATTCTTGCCAAGGCGAGTGTCGATCGCGAAGAAACCATTTTCGCCGACGTGGAATGGAAGCGCGTCAACGAACACCGCACCCACTGGCCTTTCCTGCGCGACCGCCGGATCGACGCCTACGCGGGAATCGAGCAGCGTTTGCTTGATTAGATTCCAAACCGCAATCCTTGCGCCATTCTGGCGGCTTGGGGTTTTCGCGCGTGGTAGTAATCTAGGGCATGAAGAAAAATGCATTTTATGGAACTGGACTCGGTCTCATTGCAGCGGGAGCCGTCGCCCTCCTCAACGCCTCGGCTTTCGCCGACGAACCGACCAAAGGCATCGCCGTCCTGCACCCGACCAAAGGAAGCAACGTGGAAGGCACCGTCATCTTCACCAAATCCGGCGATGAAATGAAAATCGTCGCCGACGTCACGGGGCTTACCCCCGGGCAAACACGGATTCCATATTCACGAATGTGGCGATTGCTCGTCGCCCGATGGCATATCGTCCGGCGGCCATTTTAATCCAACGAATAATCCGCTACGCCGGCCATGACGCCGCGAACGCCACGAAGGCGACATGGGTAACCTCGAAGCCGACGCTCCGGCAAAGCGCATCTCGAGCTGACCGACAACATGATGACGATGAGCGGTGAGAAATCGATCATCGGCCGCGGCATTATCGTGCACGAGAAAGAGGACGACCTCAATTCGCAGCCGAGCCGGCAACGCCGGCGGTCGTGTCGCCTGCGGCGTGATCGGCATCGCCAAGCCCTGAGCCTTGAAGAGTGATTAAGGTGGGAGCCGCGTCTGGTGACGCCGAGGCGGTATCGCACCTTGGAATGGGGCGCGAGGGCCCTTCCACATTTTTCCCGGCGGCCGGCAAAATACCTGTGCCGCCGTCGCGCCCGGCGATATAATGGCGTCGCTTTTTTCTCGCCATGCGCTACATTCTCGCTTCTCGCCCCGCTTTCCGGCCCTTTTGCCTGGTGGCGCCAGCCGCGCCCTCGCGGCGGAGTCCCCTAACGAATCGCGCGGGGTCCAGTTTCGTCCTCGGGGCGGCGGAGGTCGCGCCGACCAGCACCTTCGAGCTGCGCTTCGATCAGGCGATGGTATCGCCGGAAAGTCTCGGGCTGGCGGCGGAGAAATCGCCACTCGTGATCACCCCGGTTTTGCCCGGTTCTTTCGTCTGGCTGAGCCAGCGCAGCGGCGTCTTCACCCCGAGCGCGCCGCTCGCGCTCGCCACCACCTACCAATTGCGCCTCGCGCCCAATCTGCAGAACGCCGCGGGCCAAGCCTTCCGACGCGAAGCTGATCGCCCAGGTGGCAGACGCCGCCGATGTCAGTCATCGGCGTTTCGCCGTCAAGCTTTCGGGAAAAGGATGCGCCCTCGAGCCCGAAAATCGTGGCGCAATTCAATGCCAGGGTAAAACCCGAAGCCCTCGCGCGTTTCATCGAGTTTCAGGACGCCGCCGGTCACCCGTCGCGGCGCTGACCGCGCCGGCGACGAAAGAGGACGGCTATTTCCCGGGACCGGCCAGCGCGCAAAAGGCCTGGCGCGATCGTTTCAAAAACCATCCGGCGGTGCGGCCGAAGCGAGTCGTTCGGCGAGGAGGACCTCAGCCACGGCGCCAAATCGCGTCATCATTCGCTCCGCCGAGCCGCTCGCGCCGGGCGAAGGTTGGCGCTGCCTCGTGAAAAAAGGCCTCCCGGCCGACGATGGTCCGGAGAAATTGCCGGCCGATTTTGAAATCAAGATCGGCAAGGTGCGCGCCTTTGCCGTCGAAGTCGTCGAGGCCCACAACACCCTCGAGAGCGGCAAATGGATCCGGGTCGAGTTCACGAAAAGTCTCTCGCCCTTGCTCAAGGAAGCGGACGCGCCGCAATGGGTCTCGGTCACGCCCGCGCCGGCCAAGCTGCGTTACGATCTGGGCGATTCCTCGATCGCGGTCCACGGCGATTTCCAGCTCGAGCAACATTACACCGTTACCGTGAACCAGGGCGTGCCCGCCGAAGAGCCGTTCACGCTCGCCGCTACCTTCACCAAGGATGCGACCTTTACGCCGATTCCGCCGCGGCTCTATTTTCCTGCCCTAACGACGACGCAATTGAGCAGCGGCCGGCGCGCGTTTGGATTGAAATCCATCAATCTCCCGGCGGTCGCGCTGCGTGCGCGGCTGCTCGATCGCGATTCCGTCGTCTTCGCGCTTGCCGGTTATCAGCAGCAGCTACGCGAAAAAACCAACGCGCACGGCAGCGACCTCGAGCCCTACCAGCGGCTCTCCCTTCGAACTCGTCCCCGGCAAAACCATTCTCGAGGAAACGATCGAACGACCGCCCCGCTCGATCAGGCGCGCACGATCCGCTCTCCTGGGATCACATCCTGGGCGGGCGCCGGCCGGCGCGGTTTTTCTCTCCGCCGAAGGATCGACCGATGAATCCGGCGACCGCGGGCAACGATCGTCGGAACGCAGGCCATCGTGCAGCTCACCGACATCGGTCTGGTCTGGAAATTCAACGGCACCGACGCCTGGATCTACGCTTTTCCGAGGAGACCGGTCTGCCGCTCGCCAACGTCACGGTTCGCGCCTAACGAACGAAAACGAAACCCTCCGACCACGCAAAACAGTGCGGCCGGGATTGCTTACTTCCACCGCGACAACCGCAGCCAATGGTTGCTCGCGGAAAACGGCGACGATTTCATATCCTCGAATTCGGCCAGCATCCGCCGACCAACGTGCCGCTCTACGCGTTCAAAATCCCCTACGGCAATTGGGAACGACGCAATCTTCAGCCGGTCTTCTTTTTTCCGATCGCCCTCTCTATCTGCCCGGGGAATCTGTGCACCTCAAAGGAATCGCGCGCACTGCCGGCGAGACCGGGCCTGACCCTGCCGCAGCCGGCTTCCTTCCAGCTCCGGCTGAACGATCCCGACGACCAGAAAGTTTGGGAAAAACAGGTCGCGCTCTCGCCGCAAGGCACCTTTACCGCCGACATCGCGCTGCCCGATGGCCGGCTCGGCAACTACACCGTGGTGGCCGATTTCGGACAAAACACGACCCGCGCCCTGAGTGTGGACGTGCAGGAATACAAGCCGGCGCCGTTCACGATCGCGCTCACGGCGAAAGATTCCTACCCGGCTGATGAAGTCGTTAGGGCAAATGTCGCGGCCAATTATTTTCACGGAAAACCGCTCGCCCACGCGCTCCTGCGCTGGTCGATCGAGGGCAGCGACACCGGGTTTCGCCCGAAGGGTTTCGATCAATTTTCCTTCGGCCCGGAAGGCGAGCGACAGCGAGGACGACGCGGCGCCGGCCACGCAAATTCTCGGCCCAGGGCGAGCTGCATCTCGCCGACGACGGCACGGCCAAAATCGCGCCGGAAATTTCGACCAATCCCGCCCAGCCGCAGCCGCGCCGTGCAGCCTGCTGGTGGAAATCACCGACCTCGGCCAGACCACGATTTCCGAGCGGCGCGCGATTCGTTAGGCAAAGCTCCGCTTTTTATCTCGGCCTCCAGCGGCCCGATGATCGTGATCGTGGCGGGCAAGCCGTTTCCCGATCAACCTCGTCGCGGTCCAGGCCGACGGGACGCCGCGCATCGAGCCGGTCAGGCCCGGGTCGTGATCGAGAAGCGCAACTTTCACACTGTGCGCGAAGAGGGCGCGGGGGGCGCCTTGAACTACCGCACCGAAACGCAGTTCGCCTCGGTCTTCGATCAATCCGTGCCGGCGCTTCCGCTCCAGAAATCCGACGAGCGCTGGGAAATCGCTGCCGCCGCCAACGCGAGCAGGTTTACGCCTAACGAAGTCGGCAGTTATCGTCTCCGCGCGCTCAGCAAGGACGAAGCCGGCCATCCGATCGAGACCGGCTTCAATTTCAGCGTCAGCGCTGAGGAGCCGCGCAAGACCGATTGGGATTATCGCAACGAAGCGCAGTTCGATCTCGTCCCGGACAAATCTTCCTACGCGCCGGGCGAGGAAGCGAAGATCCTGGTCAAGACCCCGATCAACGGCGCCGCTCTCGTTACGATCGAACAGGACCGGGTGCGCCGGGCGTTCGTAACCAAGCTGGAAGGCAACGCTCCGGTCGTGCGGGTGCCGCTCGAAGCGACTGACGCGCCTAACGTTTTCGTCTCGGTTCTCGCCCTGCGCGGCCGCGCGCAAAGTCCGCGCCAGATCAAGGCGCCGGATTATCGGGTCGGCTACGCGCAGCTCAACGTCGTCAAGCCGGAGGCCCGCCTGGCGGTGGCATTCGAGTCGAACAGAGCGCTCCTACCTTCCGGGCGCGGAAGTCGCGACCACCGTGCTCGTGAAATACTCCGGCGGCCGGCCGGTGGCGAACGCCGAGGTCGCGCTCTTCGCCGTCGACGAAGGCGTGCTCGCCCTCATGGGTTACAAAGCGCCCGATCCCGTACGCCTTCTTCTACTCGACCCAATCGCTCCGGGTCCAGACCGGCCTCAGCTTGCCGAATCTTTTTCCCGAAGACGCCGCGGCCCTGAGCTATTCGAACAAAGGTTTCCTCATCGGCGGCGGCGGCGAAGAGGCTGCACCCAGCGCGTTGCGGAAAAATTTTCTCGGCACCGCTTTCTGGAAAGCCGATCTGCGCACCGGCGCCGATGGCCGCGCCCTCGCGCGCTTCACCGCGCCGGATAATCTCACCCGGTTTCGTCTTGTCGCGGTCGTCAACGCCGGCGCCGATCGCTTCGGCAGCGGCGAATCCAGTTTTGAAGTCAACAAGCCGCTCATGCTCGATCCGGCGCTGCCGAATTTCGCCACCGTCGGCGACAAACTGAGCGCGCGTGGCGTGCTCCACAATCGTTCGGGCGCCAGACCGGTGAAGCGGAAGTCACCCTCCAACTCGACGACAAAACCAGAGAGCAAAGCTCGCTCGTTAGGCGACTGACGATCCCGGCCGGCGCTTCCCGCGCCCTCGATTTCCCGGTCGAATTCGCAGAGCCGGGCAACGGCCCATTGGATCTGGACCGCTCGCTTGACGACCGCGGCTTCCACCCCTTGACCGACGCGGTCGAAAGCAATTTGCCGGTCGGCTTTGCCGCGCCGCTCCTGCACGAAATTCTCACCGGTCGCACCCGGGAGACGACGAGCAACCTGCTCGCCAGCGGCCAACCCGCAATTCCTCGAAGGCACGGGCCGGCTGGCAGGTCGAGCGTGGCCAACACCCGCCTGCTCGGTCTCGTCGAGCCGGTCGCCTATTTGCTCCATTACCCCTATGGCTGCGCCGAGCAGACGATCTCCAACATGCTGCCCTGGATCGTCGCACCCGCAATTGCGCAGCGAGATCCCGGAGTTGAATGTGCCTAACGACAAAGCGGCGCAAGCGATCACGGTCGGGATCAATCGCCTCCTCGCGATGCAAACCGACAACGGCGGCATCGGCTACTGGCCGCACGATCGCGAACCGAGTTTATGGGCAAGCGCTTACGGTGCGGTCGCGCTCGCTCTCGCCCAGCGCAACGGCTGGCCCGTGCCCGCCTCGACCCTCAGCCGGCTCGACGATTATCTGAGCGGCGCGCTCCGCAACTCCGGCGAATTGCAGGACAACTTCGAGCTTTCCGATCGCTGCCTCGCCCTCTACGCGCTCGCTCTCGCCGGACGCCCGGAGGCTTCCTACCACGAACTTTTCTTCAACAAGCGAACGCACCTCTCCGCGGAAAGCCGCGCCTTGCTCGCGCTCGCCATTCTCGAAAGTCACGGGCCCCCCGCGATGGTCGAGGAATTGATCAACCCGCAGGGGCCGATGGAAGCGCAGGGCGAAGTCGTGCTTCGGCAGTCCGAGCGCGAGCTGGCGGTCCATCTCCTCGCCTGGTCGCAGTTTCGTCCCTAACGATCAGAAGGTCGACGTCGCTCGTCGAGGAACTTTTGCGCGCGCAGCAGACCGGCCGCTGGAAGAACACGCAGAGCAACGCCTGGGCGATGCTCGGCCTGACGAAGTACGCGAGCCAGGTCGAGACCGGCGAGAAAAAAGTCGACCGGCGCGATCGATTACAACGGCACGCGTCAGCCCTTCCAGCTCGACGAACAGACCCGCGCTTTCGCGACCCAGGAGCCGCTCGCGCCGGCGTCCCCGGATACGTCGCCGCTCCGCTTTCCCTCGCCAATCCGCAGGCGAGTCAGCTCTTCACCGAGGTGAAACTAGAAGCCCGGCCGGTGGTCGCGTCTGCAACCGCGGCAGGATCGCGGCTTCCTTCTGCAACGAAGTTATCAGAAAGTGAAGACGACGGTTCGCTGACCAACTCGACTCGTTAGGCGTGGGCGATCGGGTCCTGGTCACGCTCCAGCTGGAAGTCCGCCAGCCGGCGCATTTCGTGGCGGTCGATGACGCGTTGCCGGCGATTTTTGAAGCGGTCAATCCGGAGTTCAAGACCCAGGCGATGCGCGGAGCGACCGGCGTGGGCGGCAATTGGGTCAGCGACTATCACGAGCTGCGCCACGATCGGGCCCTCTTCTTTTGCAACCATCTCGCGCCCGGCTCCTACACGCATCCACTACCTCGCGCGGGTGCGGGCGGCGGGCGAAGTGACCGCGCCCGCCGGCGAAAATCGAGGAGATGTATCATCCCGATCGTTTCGGTTTGAGCGAGGCGATGAAAGTAAAAAGCACGGCGCTGGAATGAAAAGCTTCGTGGCCGGCGCGCGCTCGTGAGCGCCGCTTCTCTTCCTCTGCCTAACGATGCTGCTGGCGCTTGCGTCTTCGTCCCGCTGCCCGCGCGCCCTGCAACGGAGCCCCCTCTTCCGGAATCCGATTCACCGATCGCAATGGGATCGTCCTGCGCGAGTCGCTGCTCGAAGGCGGGCGGTTCCCGGCCCGTCTCGATCGACAGGTTGCCGCCTCATCTTCTCGCCGCGACGATCTGCGCGGAAGACAAACGCTTCTGGTCGCATCACGGGATCGATCCGCTCGCAATCGCGCGCGCCACTCGCGATGCGGCGCGCAAAGGCAGGATCGTTTCCGGCGCGAGCACGATCTCGCAGCAATTGATCAAGATCGTCGCGCCACGCGCGCGCACCTTCGGCGCGAAGATTCATCGAGAGCGCGCGCAGGCGCTCCGACTCGAGCAGACCTGGACGAAGCGGCAAATTCTCGAGGCCTATCTGACCGGGTCGATTACGGCAACTGCCGCATCGGGGTGGCTTCGGCCGCGAACTACTATTTCGGAAAACCGCCTAACGATCTGAGTCTGGCCGAGTGCGCTTTTCTCGCCGGACTTGCCGCAGGCGCCGTCGCGGCTCAATCCGCGCCGCCATCCGACCGCGCCCGGCAACGACAACGCTGGGTCCTGGAGCGGATGAAGCGCGCTGGTCTGGTCGCGACGCCGGAATGGAATCGGGCCCTGGCCGAGCCGATCCGTCTCGCCCCGCGTTCGCCGCAGTTTCGACGCTCCGCATTTTGTCGATCTCGTTAGGCAAGAGCGTCCGCCGATGTTCCGGGCCGGGAGGTGCAACCACCCTCGACCTTCCCCTGACGAATTTCTGTCGAGCGCTCGCTCCGCCATCATTTCGAGAAGCTGCGCGATCAACATGTCCGGAACGGCGCCGTCGTCGTGATCGAAAACCGCACCGGCAACGTCATCGCGCTCGTCGGCTCGGAAGATTATTTCACGCCCGCGGCCGGCCAGGTGAACGGCGCCTGGGCGGCGCGCTCGGCGGGATCGGCGCTTGAAGCCGTTCACTTACCTGCTTGCGTTTGAAAATGGCGCCACGCCCGCCAGCGTCGTTGCCGATGTGCCGGTCGCCTTCGCCACGCTCGACCGGTCTCTATCGGCCGGAAAACTACAATCATGTCTGCTCCGGACCGGTGCGGCTGCGGGTCGCGCTCGCCAGTTCACTCAATATTCCGGCGGTCAAAGTCCTCGCCTCCGTCGGAGGCGCGGCGCCCTTGCAGAAGCTGCTCCGCGACTGCGGGCTCACCACGCTCAACCGCCCGGCCGCGCAAATATGGACTTGGCCTAACGATCGGCAACGCCAATGTCCGCCTCCTTGAGCTGGTCAACGCCTACGCCGCGCTCGCCCGGCTCGGCGAGTTTCAGCCGTATCGCCTCCTCCGGATGAGCCGGCGCCCGCCGCGCCGGCGGATCGGCGAGGCCGGCGCCTGTTACCTTCTCGCCGACATCCTGTCACGATAACGCCGCCCGCTCGTCTGACCTTCGGGACCGACTCCTGGCTTGCGGTTCGATTTTCCGGTCGCGATAAAAACCGGGACGAGCACCAGTTTCCGCGACAACTGGGCGATCGCTTTCACGCCCGAGTTCACGGCGGGCGTCTGGGTCGGAAACTTCGACGGCACCAGCCATGCGCGACGTCTCGGGCGTGAGCGGCGCCGCGCCCGTCCTGCACGAAGTGGTCGAACATCTGCATCGGGAATTTGGCACCTCCTGGTATCCCCAGCCCGCCAATGTCGTGGAACGATTCGTTAATCCGCTGACCGGCAAGCGGGTGGCGGAAGCAAAACCCGGCTTCGTTAGGGAGAAATTCCTGGCCGGCCGGTTGCCTCCGCCCGAGTCGCCCGGATGACTATGACGAGCAAGGCCGGGTCAGACTCGGACCCGAGTATCGCGATTGGCTCGCCAGTTCGCAGAACCGACTCGTTAGGCAAGTTCGCGCCTGTCCGCCGTCCTGAAACTGCCTTGCGGGTTGTCTCGCCGCTCCCGGGCAGCGTTTACTATCTCGATCCCGACCTGCCGCAAAGCGATCGTCTGCCGCTGAAAAGCAACGCCAGCGGTCCGTTGCTCTGGGAGAGCGCGACCCTGCAATGCGACGGGAAATGCGCCGCCTGAAGGAAGGGCGGCACGAAATCACCCTGCGCGATCCGGAGAGCGGCGCGCAGGCCGAGACTTGGATCGTGGTGAAAGCCCTCTAGACTTTCCCTGTGCTTGAATTGTTGACCCTGCAGAAAATTCGCCAGGCGGTCCCCCAGGGTCCGCTCGAAGCGCGCGTCCACGTGCAGCTCGAATCGGTCGCGGCAAAACTGACCCGCGAACAAAAGCCCTATTGCGAGCTGACCCTGGCCGATGCGCTCGATCGCATGACGCTGCGCGTCTGGAACGACCATCCCAATTACAAGGCCTGCGACTCGATGCAGAGCGGTGATTTTGTCGAGATCACAGGCGAGTTTTATCAACATCAACAATACGGCCTCGATGTCCGGCGCTGGACGACGCGGCCGCTCAACGCCGAGGAAAAATCCGCGCTCCTCCAGGGTCCGACCGCGCTTCGCGCCAAACAGGCCGCCGACTGGGAATTCATTGTCGCGACCACGGCCGCGATCCGTGATCCGCGGCTCTACGCGCTCTGCGCCGAGTTCATCGCCCAATATGGCACGCGCTTCCGCAACACGGCCGGCGCCCGCACCTATCATCACGCGCGGCGCGGCGGACTGGTCGAGCACACCGCGCAGATGATGCGGGTCGCGACCCAGATCGCGCCGCTCTATCCGAGCCTCAATCTCGATCTGCTCGTCGCCGGTATTCTCTTTCACGATGCCGGCAAGCTCTGGGAAAATCATCTGCCCGAGACCGGGTTCAGCATGCCGTTCGATGAGCTGGGCGAAATGGTCGGCCACATCGGCATCGGTATGGAGTTGGTCAATTCGCTCTGGCGCAAACTCGAGGCGGACGAGCGCGCGGCCGAGTGGCACAAGCTCGCGCCGCCGATGGAGGATTGCCGGCTGCACTTGCTGCACCTGATCGCGTCGCATCACGGCGAGCCGCAATTCGGCTCGCCGGTTTATCCGAAAACGCCCGAAGCGCTGGCGCTCAATTACATCGACAATCTCGATGCGCGTCTGGAGATGATCTTTGCCGGTTATCCGGTCGCGAAACCGCTCGCGGCGCGGATTTTTGAGCGGGTGCGCCCGCTTCCCGGCAACCTGGTCAAACCGCTCGAAAAATTCGCCGGGTAGCACACGTTTCGCTGTGGCGAAACGTCGCGCCGCGACGAACTGTTCGCAGCCCGGCTCCACTTGTCGCGGATGCCAGCCCGCGGACCCGCGCTTCGCGCAGCGAAGCGTGCTACAATCCTTCGCTTCGCCTCCGCGAGATATTCCTCGTCGATCTCGAAGCCGATGAAGCTCGTTAGGCCAGACTCGCTGCGCCGCGACCGCGGAATTTCCGATCCCGAGAAACGGATCGAGCATTCGCTTCGACTCTCGTTAGGCCATGGAGGAGGATGCAATTCGCCGCCAGCTGCACCGGGAAAGTCGCCGGGTGCGGCCGCTCCTTGCGCTCGGCGCTGAATCGTCTCGTAGGGGACGAACCAGGTATTCCCGCGACAACGCCGGTCGCGCCCGCCGGTGTGGCCCCAGCGCGCAATATTGCTTTTGTCCTGATAGGGCACCCCGAGGGCAAGCCGGTCGAGCGGCGTCGTTCCCGTTAGGCGTGAGATGGAAAACGTATTCGTGACAATCGTTCAGAAAGCGCGGCGAGTTTATTGGCTTGAAATGGCCGCGCGAGATCTCGTCCACCGTGATCATCCGGAAGCGTAGATCGACTTGATCCAGTGGATCGTGTTTTGCAGGACGAAAAACTTGCGCAGCCGGAGGATCAGCTCGTGCGGCAGCATCGGATTCGAGGGCGCCGCGCCGATGTTGAGAAAAAAGATCCGTTAGGCCGAAGCAGCCGACGGATTTGCGCGGCCCATTCCTCGCACCAGTCGAGATAGGATTCGCGGTCCGTATCGTCGGCAAATTTCCCGTAACGAATCCCGAGATTGTAGGGCGGCGACGTGACGACGAGATCGACCGAGCTGCGCCGGAAGCTCGCGCCATTCCCGCGATGCAATCGCCCAGCCGCAGATCGAATTCACTCAGGCCAAAATTAAACTCCATCGCTGGTTCGGGTCACGGGCAATTTTGCGCTGTAAGTTAGCTCGATGTCGGACAAACCTTCGAAACTCAAAATCGCCGATCGCGAATTCACTTCGCGGCTGCTCGTCGGCACCGGCAAGTTCGCCTCCAACGAGCTGATGCGCGACGCGCTCGAAGCGAGCGGCACGGAGCTCGTCACTGTCGCGCTGCGCCGGGCCGATCTCTCCGGCCAGGCCGATCCCTTCGCCAACATTCTCGATTTCATCGATCCGAAACGATTCCTCCTCCTCCCGAACACGAGCGGCGCGCGCAACGCCGAGGAAGCCGTCAGGCTGGCGCGGCTCGCCGTCAGCGCGGGCCTGCCCTCATGGATCAAACTCGAGATTCATCCTGACCCGCGTTATCTGCTGCCCGACCCGGTCGAGACGCTGGCGGCCGCGAGATACTGGTGAGGAAGGCTTCACCGTCCTGCCCTACATCAACGCCGACCCTGTCCTGGCGAAACGTTTGCAGGACGTGGGAGCTGCCACGGTCATGCCGCTCGGGTCGCCCATCGGGAGCAACCGCGGCATCGAGACGCGCGCGCAGATCGAGATCATCATCGAACAGGCGACCGTGCCCGTGTAGTCGACGCCGGCCTCGGCGCCCCCAGCCAGGCGGCCGAAGCGCTCGAAATGGGCGCCGACGCCGTTCTCGTCAACACCGCGATCGCGATTGCGTCCGACCCGGTGCGAATGGCGCAGGCGTTCCGCAAAGCGGTCGAAGCCGGGCGCGAGGCGCGCGAGATCGGCCTGGCGGAAGCGCGCACCGCGGCGGCCGCGACCAGTCCGCTGACCGCTTTTTTTTCCCAGGCCTAACGAACGCGTTGCATCGGCCGCGGTCACTGGTCGTTCGGTCATGAACGTTCGACGTTGCTCCCGCCGTTATCTCTTCACACAATCTCGGCATGGACCCGGAACTGAATCTTCGCTCCCAGGGCGCTGAGCCCGTCGCGGGCGGAGTGCGCTATCGCACCTGGGCTCCCGGGAGCAAGCAGGTCGAGGCGATCATCTTCGATTCGCAGGGCGCCGCCGCGCGAGCAGTATCGTTAGGCAGGAAAGAAGAGGGTTACTTTAGCGCGATCGACCCGGCGGGCGGCGCCGGCGATCGTTACAAATACCGGTTGGATGGAAAGGCCTGGCCCGACCCGGCGTCACGTTTCAACCCGGATGGAGTGCATGGCGTCGGACAGGTGATTGATCCGGGCGACTTCGCCTGGGACGACGACGATTGGTCGCCACCGCCGATTTCCGCGCTGATCATTTACGAGCTTCACATCGGAACCTTTACGCCCGAAGGAACTTTTCGGGCCGCGATCGACAAGCTCGATCATTTGGTCGACCTGGGCGTGAGCGCCCTGGAAATCATGCCGGTGGCGGATTTCCCGGGCCGGTGGAATTGGGGATATGACGGCGTGCTCCTTTACGCGCCCGCGCGTGTTTATGGCCGGCCTAACGATCTGCGCGCGCTGGTCGACGCGGCGCACGGGCGTGGTCTCGCCGTCATCCTCGATGTCGTCTACAATCACCTCGGTCCGGACGGCAACTACCTCGGCTGCTACAGTCGCGACTACTTCAACCCCGCGCACAAGACGCCCTGGGGCGACGCCTTCAATTTCGAGCTCGAAGCCGGTCCGGAATTTTTTTGTCGAAAACACCGTCTATTGGCGACGCGAGTTTCATATCGACGGCTTCCGGCTCGATGCCACCCACGCCATCGTGGACGCATCAGAAAAGCACGTCCTGGCCGAGATTGCGGAGAGAGTTCATTCGTTAGGCGGTTTTGTCACGGCGGAGGACGAGCGCAACGAGGTCCAGCTCCTCCTCCCAGCGCAAGAAGATGGAATCGGCCTCGACGCCATCTGGGCGGACGACTTTCACCACGTCATCCGGGTGATGCTGACCGGCGCGCGCGAAGGTTATTACCGCCCATATGAGGGGACGATCGACGAGCTTGCCGCCACGCTTGAACATGGTTGGCTTTTCGAGGGCAAAACCCGCGTCCGCCGCTACCACGATCAGTCCGCGCAAGCGGGAGAGCTGCCACCTCAGTCGTTCATCTTTTGCATCGCGAATCATGACCAGATCGGGAATCATGCTTTCGGGGCGCGGCTTGGCCAACTGGTCACGCCGGCAGCTTTTCGCGCCGCCTCGGCGCTCCTCTGTTTGGTTCCTTACACGCCGCTGATCCTGATGGGTCAGGAATGGGCCGCCTCCACTCCGTTTCAGTATTTTACCGATCACGAACCGCATCTTGGCCGTCTCGTGACCGAAGGCCGCCGGTCGGAATTTGGTGGATTTGCCGGCTTCCGGGACCCGGCCGCTCGCGAGAAAATTCCCGATCCGCAGGCCGAAGAAACTTTTCGGAGGTCCAAGCTCTGCTGGGATGAAATTGGTGAGAAACCCCATGGAACAATCCTGCTTCTTTACCGGGAGTTTCTAAAACTGCGGCGCGGTTGGCCGGTTCTGCGCGATCGTTCCCGCGACAACTTTCGAGTCCTGCCGCCGCGCAATGGAATCATTCAGCTCCTGGTTGGGAAAACCGGAGCGGAGCAATGTCTCGTCCTGGTCGATCTGATGGGGACCGTTCCCCCGCTCGACCCTGGTCGAACCTGGCAACTGCTTCTTTGCAGCAATGAAAAGCGTTTCGGTGGAGAGGAAGGTGCGCCATTCGCAGAGCCCGTGGTGCGCGTCTTTCGCACAGTTTAGGCGTCGTCAGGGGAAAATTGTCGAGCCTGCCCTAACGAACCGCTCTGATTGACCGCGTCATCCTCTGGGCGAGAATGAATCCGGCCCTGCCATGATCGAACAAAAGATTCTTTCACTTCCAAAACTGAGCCAGCGCGCGGAGGAAATTCGCCAGGCAGGGCAAAGGCTGGTTCTCACCAATGGCTGCTTCGATCTCCTGCATGTCGGGCACGTCCGCTACCTCCAGCAAGCGCGCGAACTGGGCGACTTTTTGGCGGTGGCAGTCAACGGCGATGAGTCGGTGCGGTCGTTGAAGGGCGCGGGGCGGCCGCTGAACTCGGCAGAGGATCGAGCGGAAGTGCTGGCGGCGTTGGCCTGCGTCGATTTCGTGACGATCTTTCCCGCCGTGCGGGCAACGCAAGTGATCGAAGCGCTCCGACCCGCGATTTACGTGAAGGGCGGCGACTACACGCTGGAGAGCCTCGACCCGGAAGAAGTGAGGGCGCTCCAGAGCGTGAATGCGGAGATCAGAACCCTTCCTTTAGTCCCGGGTAGATCGACTTCGAACCTGATCGAGCGGATGCAGCGATAAAACCGGATGCGTCGGCTCGCTCTCGGAATCCTCGGTTCAGGGAAGGGCTCGAACTGCCGGGCGATCCTCGAGCAGATTCGCGCCGGTAACCTGGCGGCCGATTGTCGAATGATTGTTTCCGACGTTGCTGGGGCCGGCCTTCTCGAGATTGCACGGGAATTCGGCGTGGCGGAGGTTTTTCTCCCGCCCGGGAAATTCCGGACAAAACTGGAGCCGGAAGTTGAAGAGGAACTCGTTAGGCTGTTGCGCTCCGCCGGAGTGGAGCTGGTCGTCCTGGCCGGCTTTATGCGCGTCCTCAAGGCGGTGATGCTGGAGGCGTTTCCAGGCCGCATCATCAATCTGCATCCTTCGCTATTGCCAAAATTTCCCGGACGCGAGGCATGGGCGCAGGCATTGCAGGCGGGCGAAGCGGTGACCGGTTGCACGGTTCACTACGTCGATGCCGGGGTCGACAGCGGCGAAATCATCGCGCAGCGTGAGGTGCCAGTCTTGCCTAACGATACCCCCGCCAGTTTGCACGCCCGAATTCAACGGGCCGAACGCGAGCTCTTCCCGGCCGTGATCGGCGAGCTGGCGGCGAAGATTACCGCCGAGAGAAACTAGCCGCGCTCAGACTTTTGATCGCGCCCTAACAATTCCTGCATTGCTTGCGCGGGCGATTTGCCTTCGTGCAGGACGGCATAAACCTGATCGATAATCGGGGTTTCAAGGCCAAGCTTGCGCGCGCATTCAAAGGCGCTGCGGGAAGTGGGAATGCCCTCCGCGACTGTTTTCGTCCCGCCGGTGATGTCTTGGAGGCTCTTTCCCTTCCCAAGCTGCTCGCCCAACTGCCGGTTGCGGCTATGGCGACTGAAACAGGTTGCGATGAGATCGCCCGCCCCGCTCAGTCCTTGAAAAGTGCGCGCGTCGCCGCCCATGGCCACGCCCAGGCGCAGAAGTTCCGCCAGCGATCGAGTGACAAGAGCGGCCTTGGAATTGTCCCCGAAGCCAAAGCCGTCACTCACCCCGGCGGGGATGGCGAAGATATTCTTCAAGGCTCCGCCGAGCTCAATCCCTATGATCTCGTGGCTGGTGTAGACGCGAAATCGGGAACTGCCCAGCGTTGCCTGAAGAGTCTCAGCAATGCCTTCGTCGCGACAACCCAGGACCGTGGCCGAGGGTAGTCCACGGGCGACTTCGACCGCGAGGTTTGGTCCGGAGAGCACAGCTACCGGATTACTCGGAAACTTTTCGGACAGAATCTCGCTCATGCGCATGCCCGTCCCGTGCTCGATGCCCTTCGTGCAACTCATCAGGACGGCGGCAGGATTCTTCAACTCCGGCTCTAATAGGGAGGCGACCTCGCGCAGCGCTACGGAAGGAGTCACGAAGACGATGAGTTCCGCCGCGGCGCAATCCGCCAACTGACTGGTCAGGTGCACGTTAGCCGGCAACTCCGTCCCCGGAAGGTATTCGGGGTTTTGCCGGGTGCGCGAGATGGATTCGACCCGTTCTGGCGTGTGTCCCCAGAGGATGATTTCATTCCCCCGACATGCCCAAAGAATCGCAAGCGCCGTTCCCCAGCCGCCCGTTCCCACAATCGCAGTTCGTTGCAAGGTCATTCTTGGCCAAATCGCGCCTCTTTGCCGTGAAACAATCGCTGCATGTTCGAGCGATGCCGCCAAATCACGACACCGGCAATAAGAATCGAAAATGGGAGCAAGCTCGCGCCCGTCAGCAGCTTGATCCGTAAGTAGAGAGCAACAAAAAGCGGTAGAGCCAGGGACGCGCCGATCGAAGCGACGGACACATAGTGCGTGCCCTTGAACAAGATGAACCAGACAATGAACACAGAGACGACGGCGAGCGGCATCAGTCCGAGCAAGACGCCGGCTGACGTGGCGACGCCCTTCCCCCCGCGAAACCGAAGCCAGACCGGAAAAGTGTGGCCCAGTATGCAGGCAAGTCCAGCAGCGATCCCGACCACCTCGCGATACGGTCCCTCAGGGTTGATCGCGGAAGCAAAGGCGAAGGCAAGCCGAACAGCCGCAAACCCCTTGAAGGCGTCAAGGGCGAAGACCAGATAACCCCATCCCTTGCCCAGGACGCGAAGAACGTTGGTGGCCCCAATGTTTCCACTCCCGTGCTTTCGGATATCAACGCCACGTGCGCGACTGACCAGAAACCCGTTTGGACAGGAGCCAAGCAGATAACCTATGACCGCTGCCAGAACGTAGTTGTAGACTTGATTATTCAAAATCTAAACCTCATATTACAAGGCAGTTCGGTTGTATTTCTTTAGCCAGATCGTCAAGATACCCAAGTCACTCGGAGTGACCCCGCTAATTCGACCCGCTTGGCTGATGCTGTCCGGGCGAATAACCGCGAGCTTTTGCCGTGCTTCGGTGCGTAAGCCAGGGACGTCGGAATAATTGATCTCCACGGGAATTTTATGAATTCCGGCTCTCTGAACCGATTGTAACTGCTCATCGTGTCGACGAATATAGCCTTCGTACTTAACTTCCGTTTCCAGCAACGCCCAGATTTCAGAACTGACGCTTCCGAGCAATTCTGGTGGCAACGTTTGCAGCCGAAATTCCGGTCGCTTCATGGCGTGCAGCAGCGTCTGGCCGTCGAAGCGAATCCTGGCAGCCCTTTCCCGCATTACTTCGAGAAGTCGTGACTTTTCCTCCAGAGCTCGCTGCCGCGACGCGCCCACGAGACCAAGGGAAGCTGCTTTCGATGTCAATCTCTGGTCAGCATTGTCCTGTCGCAGGATGAGTCGATGTTCAGCCCGGCTCGTAAACATCCGATAGGGCTCTTGCGTACCCAGAGTGACGAGGTCATCCACAAGAACCCCTATATACGCCTCGCTCCGGTCGAGGATTAGCGGCGATCGCCCGGCGAGTTTGAGCGCGGCATTCGCGCCCGCGATTAATCCTTGGGCCGCCGCCTCCTCGTAGCCTGAGGTGCCATTGATCTGACCGGCAAAATAGAGGCCTGGGAGCAGCTTTGTCTCAAGTGTTGTTTGGAGCTGCGTCGGGGGAAAATAATCATATTCGACCGCGTAGCCAGGACGCATTATCTGCGCGTTTTGTAATCCCGGGATAGACCTGATAAACTCGATTTGCACTTCGTATGGGAGGCTGGTCGAGACGCCGTTGACATAAAACTCTTCCGTTTGCCTACCCTCCGGCTCGAGAAAGATCTGGTGCTGCGGCTTCTCGACGAACTTTACGACCTTATCCTCAATTGAGGGACAATAGCGTGGCCCGGTACCCTCGATGCGGCCACTGAAAAGCGGCGAACGGTGCAAATTCCGACGAATAATCTCATGAGTTTCGGCCGTCGTCGCGGTGATCCAACAAGGCAATTGTTCCACGTGGAAAGCACCGTTACGCACCCGGTTGAGGTGGAGAAATTCCTTCTCATCGAACTCTTCTCCTACAGGCAAAAAGCTGAATCGGCTGGGGGGATCATCACCCAATTGTTCGGTACAGGCATTGAAATCAATCGAGCGGCCATTGATCCGACACGGGGTTCCCGTCTTGAACCGACCTGTCTGGAAGCCAAGCTCACGCAGATGCTCACTCAATGGCGAAGAACTATCTGCCATGCGCCCCCCTGGCTGGCTGCGATTTCCAACATGCAGCAGGCCACGCAAAAAAGTCCCCGCCGTAATCACCACGCTGCCTGCGCGCACGCACAGGCCAAAGTCCGTTTGAACTCCGCTGAGCTGCCCATTTTCGATCAGAATCCTCGTTACGCCCCCTTGCTTCACGTCGAGACCGCCTTGACGTTCCAGAAGACCTTTGATACGGAATTGATATGCCTTTTTGTCGCATTGCGCTCTGGGAGCGCGGACACTTGGGACCCTTACGGCGATTTAGCATCCTGAACTGAATTCCCGTGGCGTCCGCGTTGATCCCCATTGCGCCGCCGAGCGCGTCGATCTCACGAACGATCTGTCCTTTGGCCAGGCCACCGATAGCTGGGTTGCATGACATCTGGCCGATCGTGTCGAGATTTTGACTAAACAGAAGCGTCTCCGCTCCAAGGCGCGTCGCCGCAAGAGCGGCTTCAATTCCGGCATGGCCGGCGCCGACCACGACAACATCATACTTCTTCGGGAGAAAAAAATGTTCCATATGAAACTTACCCCACACGGATTCCTCCAAAGGGAGACGGTAATAGGTCAGAAAGTAGCCAGGACCGCGATACACCGCCTCGACCGACCGAGTAAATCGGCAACGATGGGTGAAACTCCGCCAGGAACTGACGACAGGCGCCACAGGGCGCCACCGGACTGTCGGTGTCTGCGGCGATGGCAATCCCTAAGAAATTTCGACAGCCCGCTTCAATGGCAACTACGACGGCGCTCCGCTCAGCACAAATCGTCAAGCCATATGAAATGTTTTCCACATTGCAACCGGCAGTAGATCTTCGCCTGACTCAGCCAGCAATGCGGCCCCTACAGCAAACTTCGAATAGGGCGCGTGCGCTTGTCTCCGGGCGGACCAAGCTCGCTCGGTCAAAAGCGTCCAATCTATTTTTGTACCCATGTTCTTAGTTCTTCAATGCTTTGTAACTCAACATGTTCCGATTGTCCTCTTAGCTCCTCTATCTTTTCTTCTGTCTCCTGCAGAAGTCGCAAAGATATCCGGCCGAGCAGTATTAGAATAACCACCGAAAGAACAAATCCGCCGCCCCATACCCAGTATTCGATCAGTCGCGGATGACTTTTGCCCTCGCAACAAATTCAATCCGAGTTGGCCCAAAGTCCCCACGTATGCGTAAAGAACAATCCCGGGCGCCTGCCCGATCGCCACCCACAGGATGCAGGTGCGGAATCGGATCGTCGGTTAAACCGTAAAGATAATTCAGCAGGCTGGTGGGAAAAAGCGGATGCAACTGGCTGAGAAGATAATCTTCCAACCCTCGCGTTCAACCGCTGGCTCCAGCGCGACCAGGGTCGCGTTTCGGCAGCAGCTTTACCACGCAGCCAGAGCCGCCCGATCCACCGGCTAAGGAAAAAAGCGATCGCCGCTCCCGTGACGTTGCCGACCAGGACGATAAAGAACCCCCACCAAAGACCGAAAAAGAACCCGCCGCCGATGCTCAAAAGGCCGCCTGGCAGCAGGAGCACGTTGCAACAGGCGTAGAGAAGCGGATACCAGATCGCGCTCCAGGCGCCCAGGTGCATCACCTTTTGCTGCACGCTGCGCAATCCAATCCGCGATCGGGAAGAAGCGGCTGGCCGACAAAAACAGTGCGCCAGATAAGCATCAGCCCGCCGACTTGAATGAAGACTGCGCGCCTCACCTTGGACATCAGCGGAACTTCCTACATCAAAGGCTGCGCGCAAACGCCGCCAGCTCGACCGTCGCCGAGTATCGCAGGAACGGCGTGATCAAGTATACGCCTGGGAAGCGCTCCAAGGCTGCTTCGAGATATTTCACGCGCGATTTCCAAGCCCCGCGCGCCGCACCTTCGTCGCCTTCAATTCCAGACATCCGGCTTCGCACTTCGTCGGGCACCAAGATCCCCGGCACTTCATTGTGCAAAAACTCCGCCTGCCGCCCACTCAGCAAAGGCCAGACTCCGGTGAAAATCGGAACACCCAACCCTTGCGTCCGGCTGGCCATGTCATCGAGAACGCGGAGGTCGAAGACCGGCTGGGTCATGACGTATTGCGCGCCCGCCGCGACCTTTCTTTCGAGTCGCGACACCTGCGCATCGAGATTCTTCGAGTTCGGATTGAACGTGCAACCAATGACAAATTGCGTCGCGGCATTGATCGATTTGCCAGCGTGATTGAATCCCTCGTTCATCCGCTTCGTGATCGCGATTAACTGCACTGAATTCACATCGTAAGACCGAGGCCGCACCTGGATGATCGCCCACTCTTGCCGGATCGCCGGTCAATGGCAGCACATGTCGCATCCCGAGCGCGGCCATTCCGAGCAATTCACTTTGCAATCCGAGCACGTTGCGATCGCGGCAGCTCATGTGCAGCAAGGGCGTGATGCCAAATCGCTCTTTCAACATTGCACCGATCGCAAGGTTGCTGACCCGCAGGATCGCGAGCGAGTTGTCGGCCAGCGTGATTGCATCACAGCCGGCCTTGACCAAGGCTTGTGCGCCGGCAAAATATTTCTCCAAGGCGAGCGTTTTCGGCGGATCCAACTCGCAAATGATCACGCGGTGTCCGGCTGGCGATTTGGTCGAGTAGACTTTCCTCCGTGGACTCGACCGTCTAGATAACGTCGGGCGAGGCGGTTCAACCACCGCCCGAATCGTTTTGTTTCGGGCGGGTTCCATTTCCTTCAGCGCGATCGCGATCGCGGCGATCGTCCGCGGCGTTGTCCCGCAACAGCCCCCGATCAACCGCGCACCCTGCGCGGCCATTTCCCGGGCCATGGCCGAAAAGTATCCCGGCGACGTGTAGTAGATAAACCGTCCCTCATGATATTGCGGATAGCCGGCATTGGGGTAAGCCGAGAGCATAAACTCCAAAGGAATCCGCTCCAAGAGATGCACCATCGCTTGCGGTCCGTTAAGGCAATTGACGCCAACGACATCAACACCCAATGCCCTGAGCTTGCGGAACGCTTCGACCAGCGTCAGACCGGAAGGCAAACGTCCCTCCTGCTCCGACGCAAAAGAGCAAATCGTCGGGATCTTCGAAAGACTCATCTTGGCCTTGAGCGCAATCTCTATCTCTTCGTAATCGAGAAACGTTTCCAGGAAAATCGCTTGGGCCCCGCCATCCAACAAACCACTGATTTGTTCCCTAAACACTTCCGCGCGATCAATTCCGCGCGTCTGAGCGTCGTCGGCCGTAATGCCCAGGGGGCCAACACTGCCCGCTACACAAACGTCTTTCGCACTCGCTGCCTTCAAGCCGAGCCGTGCCGCGCTGGCATTGATCTCGTGGGTCTGTTCGCCTAACCCGAAGCGTTCGAGTCTGACTCTGTTCGCTCCAAAGGTGTTGGTCTCAATAACCTCCGCCCCCACAGCGACATAGGCATCATGAACTTTGCTCACCCGTTCCGGGTCGCTCAGGCAAACTTCCTCGAGACAACGCTCCAAAGGGACGCCTCCATCCAGCAACATCGTGCCCATGGCGCCGTCGCCGCAGACCAAGCGTCTCTGGAGTTCGTCAAGAAGATCCATCGGTTAAGCGCTTAGCCCTGCTCTCTCGGGCGGTCAATCGGGAAGCGAAAATCCCTCCCAACAAAAACAAAATAAATCGGCGCCTAACGAGCGAGAATCACCTGTTCCTTATTCCAAGCGTGCTTCTCACCACAATGTGAGCAAGCCACCGTGCCTGATTTCACTTTTGTGGCGGCAAACACATCCTCTTCAACCACCACACCGGTAACGTTAAGTTTTTTCGTCGTCGGGCATCTCACCAAAATTCGCTTGATCACCGCGCAATATTCCACACCAGCAGCCAAATGCTCGCGCAATCTTGCTCTGTTAAGGATTCATCCAAGAAGCGGCCAACAACTTCCAATAAAAACCAACAACCCGACGCATGTCTCGATTAACCTTCTTTATAGGCGTTGCTGCCAAATGTTATGAACACCCGTGCGTCCCTCATTTTTCGCTCCTGGTTACTCCCTGCAACGGTAGTTACTCAGACGATTAAGATTAAGAAATAAAATTGGTTTATATAAAATAATAAGATGGCGTGTGAAGAACTTTGGCGCCGCGGCGGCTCGATAAAGCTTTAATCAGAGTGCACCAGATTTTATTTCCTAACGAGTGCGATCGGACTGCAGACGGACTTTGCGCTCTCGCCATCATGACTAAAGCGCCGCGGCCAGGAGCGGTAAAAACACGGCTCACCGCGGTGCTCACGCCGGAAGAGGCAGCAGCGCTGAATAAATGTTTCTTGCGCGATACAGCGGCGGCGATTGCAGCCGTCGGGCAAGGTGCAAGGGGCATTGGATGTTACACACCCATTGGCGCCGAGGAGGTTTATGAGGAAATATTTCCAGCAACTTTTCAGCTCATCGCGCAACGCGGCAAAGAACTGGATGAGCGACTCATCCTGGCCACTCAAGATTTACTCGCTGTCGGGTTTTCCTCCGTTTGCCTGATTGGTTCCGACAGCCCCACTGTGTCCGCAACGACTTTTGCCGAAGCGGTGAGGTTTCTCTCGGATCCTAACGATGGTTTGGTGATAGGCCCGTCTCTTGATGGCGGATATTATTTGATCGGCTTGAAAGCAGTGCATCGTCGGATGTTCGAAGAGATCAACTGGAGCACCGGCCTTGTCCTTGATCAGACTATGGCACGCGCCGCTGAAATTGGCTTGCCGGTTCATCTCCTGCCGCCGGCCTACGATGTGGATGATCGCGAGACATTACGTCAGCTCTGTCACGACTTGTTGAGATCTGATGCTGAACGAGGAGAGACCGGCGCGGCGACGACCAGGAAATTCCTCAGCGAACTCATCGCGGGTGAAGGACGCGAACGGATTTGGCCGGGTAAAGTCGTGGCCTAGCTTTGGCAAACAACGCACCAGGCCGTAGTGCGGCCACCGATCGTGGCGCGGCGCAAACGATGACCATCCCGTGGGCATTTTCCACCCGCCCTCCAGCGCTCATGCAGGAGCCAGCCTTTCGGCGGATCCGAGTTGTCGCGACCAATCGTGCGGAGCGATGCGCGGGAGACGAAACGAAGGCTGCGCCAAAGCGCGCGGAGTTTGGCCCCATTCAATTTGCCGCCCCGGCGGCGCGGCGCAATTCGCGCGCGCCACAGAATTTCATCCGCCATCCAGTTGCCGATCCCAGGGAATCCGCTCTGCAGAAGCAGGACAGCCTTGATCGGTGCGCGGCCGTGTCGCCTAACGAACTCACTCATCTTCGCCACGGTAAATTCAGGAGAATGAATCTCCGGCGCGCTCGCCTTCCCACCAGGCTGGCGCATCCGGTCCGTGCCGAAAACGAACCCGGCCAAATTGCCGGGCATCGCTGAAAATGAGTGCGCGCTTTTTTTGCCGCAGGACGAGGTGATCGTGCCGCTCCGGTCGAAAATCCGCCGCTTCCGTCCGGAGCTTGCCGCTCATCCCAAGGTGAATCCCAAGCCAGTTGCCTCCCGAAAAGACAAAAAGCATCTGTTTTCCGCGCGCCGTTGAGCGGAGCAGCCGTTGCCTGCACGAGCTGACGCTTGAGCGCGGCCGTATTCGCCCCGCGGAAGATTCGTTTCTGCGCGTGCAACTGCACTGCCATGACTTTGTCGCCGATCCCGGCGTCCCAGCGTTTTCGAAAATACTCCACTTCGGCCAGTTCCGGCATGAGCGCAGATTAGAACGCTCGCGCCCTCCATGCTACCCTTGGCGCGCATGGAAAAAGTGATCATCATCGGGAGTGGTTGCGCCGGCCTAACGGCAGCGATTTACGCCGGCGCGCTCGAACCTGAGCCCGCTCGTGCTCGAAGGCGGGCACCCGGGCGGCCAGCTCTCCACCACGACGATGGTGGAAAATTTTCCCGGCTTTCCCGAGGGCATCGACGGTCCGCAACTGATCATGAACATGCACAAACAAGCGGAAAAATTTCGGCGCCCGGTTTTCCTATGCGGAAGCGACCGGCCTCGAAATGGCGGACGACCATCTGCGCCTGCGGCGGATGATGAATGGCTCGAGACGCAGGCGCTGATCATCGCCAGCGGCGCCTCGGCGCGCTACCTGGGGCTGGAAAATGAAGAGAAACTAATCGGCCACGGCCTAACGAGTTGCGCCACCTGTGACGGCGCTTTTTATCGCAACGTCCCGGTCTGTGTGGTCGGCGGTGGCGATTCGGCTGCCGAGGAAGCGCTCTTTCTCACTCGCTTCGCTTCGAAGGTTTATCTGATCCATCGGCGCGACCAATTGCGAGCCTCCAGGATCATGGCCGACCGCGTCCTGGCCAACGACAAGATCGAGCCGATCTGGAACAGCGTGATCGTGAAATATATTGCGGACGAAAAAGGCGAAATGAGCGCGGTCGAGCTGCGCAACGTCCAGACGAAAGAAGAGAAGATCCTGCCCGTGGCCTGCGTTTTTGTCGCGATTGGGCACGATCCCAATACGAAGGCGTTCGCCGGTAAGCTCGAGACCGATCCGGATGGCTATCTGCTCGTTAGGCGCCTGGCCGAGAGCAAGCATCCCGGAATCTTCATCGCCGGCGATGTGGCCGATCGCGTCTACCGCCAGGCTGTCACCGCAGCGGGCTCCGGTTGCGCGGCTGCGATCGAAGCGGAAGCGTTATTTGAGCGAGCACACCGCTTAAGTGAACGGCCGATCTTTTTGAAACTTTGCGATCTGACGCAGTTCTATTCGCCGCTCAGCGGCGGGGTGAAACGGTATGTGCATGAGAAGATCCGTTACGTCCAGTCCACGCCTAGCGACGAACACGTGCTCGTTATTCCGGGCGCTCGGACGGAACGGATCGAAGCCGAACGCTCGCGCATTTACTCGATTCGCTCGCCGCTCCTCTCGCGCACGTCCCGTTACCGCGCGTTGCTCAATCTGCGCGCGATCGAAGAAATCCTCGAGCGTGAACAACCGGACCTGATCGAGTCGGGCGATCCTTATCAGGTCGCGTGGAAAGCGATCGCCTCCGGGTCGGCGCTGCGCATTCCGGCGGTGGGGTTTTATCATTCCCACTTTCCGGAAGCCTATCTGCGCACGACCTCGCGCTTCCTCGGCCGAACCGCGACGGAATTCATGATGGATCTGGCGCGCCGCTACGTGCGTCAGATTTACAATCAATTCGAAGCGACGCTCGTCCCCTCGGCACGGCTCGGAAATGTGCTGACGGCCTGGGGCGTGGAAAATGTGCTACGCGGTCGATCTTGGGCGTGAACGTGGATGTTTTCCGGCCACAACCGGATGACGCGACCGCGACTCGCCATTCATTAGGCATTCCGCCCGGACCGCTGCCTCTTGCTCTACGTCGGACGTCTCGCGCAGGAGAAAAACACCCAGACGTTGTTCGCGGCCTTCGCCGCGCTCAGGCCGCGTGATCAGCGGCGCTATCATCTCTTGATCGTCGGGGATGGCGCGCAGCAGGCGCGGAGCTGCGCGTCCTGCAAGAGCAGGTGGGGCACGTGACATGGCGCCAATATTGCACTGACTCGGAGGAGTTGGCGCGGCTTTATCGTGCGGCTGATTTGCTCGTTCATCCCGGGGTGCAGGAAACATTCGGCCTCACTTCGCTCGAGAGCCAGGCGTGCGGAACTCCCGTCGTGGGCATTCGCGGCAGTTACATGGATCGAATTATTTTCGGCAGCCAGGATCATTGGGCGACGGAAAATTCGGCTAGCGCGTTGGCCGGCGCGATCGCGACCGCAGCCGGCCCCGAGACTCGGTTAGCGGATCTGGCGGCCTCGAGAAGGTTCGCGAACAGTACGCCTGGCCGGTGGTTTTCAGCAGTTGTTCCGCCTGTACGACAACGTGCGAGCCGGATATCACCCGGTTTGATGCAGAATAAAACCACGTCCCGCTGTCATTGGCTTGCGAGAAATCGTCAGCACATTAACCTCCGACTAGATGAAAACCTGAGCACGCCTATACCATTCGCGGCTTCCGCGCGTCGGATCGCGCGGCCGTGCGCCGATTGTGTTGTCAGACGGGATTCCTCGGGGACGCCGATCGATCCGGTCTACGAGGATCACGAGCTGTTTGCCGACTTTCTGACCACTTATTACACCGATCACGAGCCGGAGTCGTCGTTTGTTCTCGAGATTGGCGGTGAATTGAAGGGTTACCTGCTCGGGTCACGCAAACCGTTGCTCAATCAGTTCTATTCCTTTCAGCAGAACATCGTTCTTTTCCTGCGCTCGCTTCTGCGTTATCCGGGCTACAACGCGCGTTCGAAGCGCTTCATCCGCTGGATGATCATGAACGGCTGGCGGGAAGTGCCCGCCGCTCCCGCCCGCACCCCGCACTTCCATATTAACCTGCTGCCGGAGGCGCGAAAAATGTCCACCACGCGTGCGCTCATGAGTGCTTATCTGAGTTATCTCTATCGCTGCGGCGAGAAACGCGTCTATGGGCAAATCGTCACCTTCGAGAGCCGGCGCGGCGAGAAAATGTTCGAGCGCTACGGCTTCCAGGTGATGAACCGGGCGGAGATCACAAAGTATCGCGCTTTCTATCCGGAGTCAGTCTACCTCAGCACAGTGATCAAGAATCTCGAGACGGCCGAACCATTGTCCGCCTACGCCAGTCCGATCGGGGCCACCGACCTGTCTCAGGGCCGCGGCGCGCCCATCTAAACGACATGGATTCACGGTGTTTCGCCTTCTCGAAGCCGTTGGCAATGGAATCTTAGTTTCATCCTGCCGCATTTTTCTGCCTTTTCCGGCCGGGAGGTTACGAGGGCCCGCCACGGCGCCGGCTCGGCTTGGGGGACAGATGTCATCGTCGAGCTCGCGGAAAACGGGCGACGATGCGAGTCACAATGTAGTGCAAGTTAGCAGCATTCTCTTCTGCTGTGCTTGTTCTACATTTGCCTGTGCCACGAAAACTATCCGGTTCGTTTTACTATCGACAAAATCAATAGCGAGTGAGCCATAGGAGATTGAAGTAGTAGCCGGCGCCTGGGCCATGCCATCCCAGCCCGAACTTCGGCTGAGGTTGGAGGGGACATAAACACGGCCCGCCCCAGAGGTGGGACTTTCCTTCTTTTCAACGGCAATGGTGCAGCGGATATGCAGGTCGGCCGCGGTGGAGCTTGCTTCCTTCATCCGTCGGGCCGCAGCGGTGGCTACCATCGGTTACTACCAGACCGTCGCCGCTTCCTACGGGTTACAGGCTGGTATTCAGAAATTTGGTTATGCACTCTTCTTCATGAACCAAAAAGCCATGGCTCATTTACACGATCAAGGCGGTTGGGAGGTGGGAAGTGCCCCAAGTATCGTGGTGGTGGTGGACAAGGGCGTCGCAAAGTCGCTTAACACGACGAATCTAAAAGAAAGGCATCTACGCTTTCTTCTTTAGTCAAAAATCTCATGGGCGGACTTGGCTTCCAGGGATCAAAGATCACGGAGATCCAGCCTTAGCGGGTGCTCCCGTTTCGATGACAAAACCTTTGGCGCGCTTTCTCATTTTTCTCACGGGCGCACTGGCCGACGCCGGGACCTCGGATGCGAAAGCGGAGGGAATCAATGTGATCGAACGCCGGCGGAGACGATCGGTCGGCAGTGGGACCAAGGTCCAATAGTGTTCTGCATCGGCGGTCGCCGACAGTGAATCGTTGGAGGCTCGCAATGAATTGAAAGTCCCTGCTCACGTTCTGTCCCGGAAAGATCAATCGCTCATCCTCTGGAATCCGCGTGGGATTCTGGATGAAGCGACGGTCAACAAAGTCGTCGCGTTCATTGAAGCAGTTGAACGACGGAACCAGCAACCGCTTAACCGCTTTGCCGACTTGTCGGCCCTCGACGCGGTTGATCTTAATTTCAAATTTGTTTTTTACGTGGCGCTTGGCCGTCGCCTTTCCGTAAAAAATAAGCCCGCCGTGAAATCGGCCTTCTACGTGACGAGTTCGGCCACTGCCCACTATGCCAGGCTCCACGCCATGCTGACCGACCATTCGCCGCTCGAGGTCTCGCTTTTTACGGACCGCGCCGCAGCCGCGAAATGGCTAGGCGTTCCCGATGAGGCGCTGAGCATGCCCTGACGAGTCAATGATGCAGGTGCAGGAGGCGACGCACTTCCGCGGAGTGAGGTCGTAGTTAGCCGGATGACATCAATCGCGCGCGCGACCGCAAAATTGTAAAAATCGCGCGTCTGCTTGTCGTTGGGATTTCGTCGCAGTTGATCGAAGGCGGAATGCGCCGAGTCGAGATAACCGCCGAGCGCATGCAGCGGATCGCTCTGTTACAATCGCGCGGCATTCTGCAGTTGTTGCTCCCGCCGTCCCGAGACCGCGAAATGCGGAGTGCTTTTCTTGACGGTTGCGATATGCGCGCAGCTGGCCAAAATCAGAATTGCAACAAAAAATGGGAGCTTTTTTCATGAGTAGTTTTCCAACAACTTCGTTTCGGAGCAGTTTCACCAAAGACCGGGAAAAAGACGATGGCGGACTAAAGTAACATAGGCTTGCCATTCGGCATGTTGAGAGAGGACTCGTTCCTCGGCGTAGATGCGGTAAACCAGCGACGCCCAACCGGCTAACACGAGCAAAAGCGTGACGGCATTCCATTCCTCAAGGTTGTAACCGATGTCTGCAAGGATATAGGAGAGGTAGATGGGGTGGCGGACCAATCTGTAAGGCCCACTTCTAACCAGGCCTCGCAAGGCCGGACGAATCCCAAAGAATTTCCTGATTGTGAAAAGGCTAACAAGACTAAGAACAGCCGCGGACGTTATCAGGACTAGCCCCACTCCCGGCCATGCCTCATCTCCGGGCGACCAGCGGAGATAAATGACTTGGGCATAGGGATAGATATAAGCGGTGCCGACCGCGATGCTGGAAGCTATCGAGTAGTCCCGCACCTGTGGGTCACGCCGCGTGAGCGCGATCCCAAGCACGATCAAATGTTGCAGGACGTAGATCCAGTCGGCGATTGTGAAGCTAGGCGTCAGTAAGATGAGGATTGCCAGTTCTACCGCGGTAACTCCAAACAGGAGGAGGTCGGCAAACCGGCGCCCAAACATTTCAGATACCTTAAACAACTGCTAATTCCCCTGCGGCAGACCTTCGCGGATGAGACGCGAGAAATCTGGATCCTGGTTCGCGGCGCGGGCGCGTTGCTTAATCAGGCTACGCTGTTTGAGTTCGGCGAAAGGAAGGCCACCTGTAGCAACGGTGTGATGTTCATAAAGCATTTCGTCCGCTTTCCCATTAAGGAGCATCCGCCAATCCCATGGCACGCGCTCGTTGATGGAGTGCTGTGTGCGAATGTTAGTCGTGCAATTGCTGGTGATGGCGTTGTACCAGCGCGGGTGATCCCGTAGAGCGTTGATCGTGTTCAGGTATTCCAGAAACCGGGTGCGCGCTTGTGCCGGCGAAACCATTGTCCGGTAAAGATAAACATCCTCGCCGTGGCGATAATTGCTGCGGACGCGGATCGAGATCGCGCTCATCCGCCACCATGTAAATGAGCGTATACTGCCTGTAGAGACCGCGCAGCGCAGAGTAACTTTGTCCGACTGCCTTGCGCGTTTCGATCGAAAAGCAGAGCGGAAGCGCGTCCGCGAAGCGAAAGCTGACGAAGGGATGTGCGATCCAGGGTGATCCCCAATACGTGATGGCGAGGTCCATCCCAGTGACTCTGAGAAGGCCAGACCGTGCGCGTCTCCCAACGCGGTGTGAAATCGGTCTCTGTGCGATAATCGCAATTTCGCACATTATGAACTTTGACCTCGTCACCATTAATCTCCGCCCAGGCGAGCTGGGCGACATCGGGTTGCCACTGTCGGTCATTCGTTGGTTTTAACGTCAGCCACCAGCACATGACCAAGGCAAACCCGCCAAATACGGCCGCAAGCTTTATCAGTTTCCCGGGAAGCCAGATTAACGGCGCCAAGTAATACGAGCACAAAAGCAACCGCCGCTGGCGCACGAAGATTTGCGCTTGGAAAATCAAAATAGAGCGCACCGACACGCCCAGGCGGCGCAAACGACGGCGGCGATGCAAGCCAGGATGCGGGCAATGGGTCGTAACACTTTCATGCCTCTATTACTAAAGCTACCGGCGAACCATGCGACCAAGGTTGCGTATTGTCCAGCACTGGCGCCGCAAAGATTCGCCGCCTATCGGAGCAATGTCCAATGATTCAACTTGTCTGGCCTGACGATCAACCGTCCTTCGCTACCTTTGAGCGGCGGCGGAGTTTTCGGAGCCTGCGGAAGTTTCTGTTCCTGTCCGGCAGGAGCGGGCGCCGGCATCCGCACCATCAACCATGTCTGGGTGCGCTTGGCGTCGAAATGAATCGCAATCGGTGAAACTTCCTGGGTCAGATTGGCCAGAGTCGTTTCGTAGATCGTCTTCTCGTTGTCGCCGATTCGCCAGGCGGCGCGCCGCTCGCCTTGTCGACTTTGCCTGCGACCTGCTTGCTGTCATTTGTCAATGTGCTCTGGAAAGCGCCGCTGATAACACCTTCATGATTGACGGAAAGCTGGAAGAACATAACCGGCATCGCCGCGTTCCTCCTGCGCGAGAGCGAAAACTCCGAGTGGCAGCCAATCACCCTTCTGCTTCGGATCGGAGGGTGGAAGTGGTGGCGGTGGTTGCGTGACTGTCTCGGCGGCTTCCAGAAGCGGACCATCATACTTCTCGACGGGAACCGGTTTGCCATCGACATAAACCGTGTCGTCTTCATAGATGACATTCATCCCATAGTCGGTGTAATCCGGCTCCGACGGGACGTCGACGTAACTGTAGACCGTGTTCCAGCTCGGTGAGCCCCACCACCACCAGGGATCGAGCGGATAGTAACCCGGCCAGTAACCGCCCCAGCCCGAGTAACCCCAGTAGGCATCGTCGAAGATGTTGTCGTAACGGTCCTCCAAGTTGTCCCAGATTTCGTCGGCCCGATCGGCGCGGTAATCCCAAAGCTCTTCGCGATGTTGCTGCCAATCCTCGCGCCTTTGGTCGCGCCACTCCTGGCGATCGTCGCGCGCGCCTTCCAGCTTGTCCCAACGTTCATCGCGATTCTTTTGGAAATCGTCGCGGCGCTGCTGGCGTTGTTCGCTGCGCTCGCTCCAGGCTTTGTCTGCGATTGTCCACCCGGTCACGCCACTGCTGGTCGCGATTCTGTGAACGCTGACTCCAGTTCGGCCGCTGCTCGGGTCGCGTTCGTTCTCCGGCACCGGGCCTCTCCGAAGGCAGCTGACCGGGTCGATTGGCAAGCGCGCCACCGAGCGCAGCACCCGCACCGGCGCCGGCCGCAGCGCCGAGAAAATTACCGGAACCTTTAGCCGGAAGCTGGGAAGGTTTTCCGCTCGGGCTGATTCCCGGTGCCACCTGATGGCTTGGTTCCACCGGAAGGTTTTTGCGACGGGCGTGTGCCGGTTCCGCGACTGGGTCGATTGCCTGATGGCAGCTGAGTTGCGCCGCTGCCCTTTGCAGGAAGAGTGCCGGCGGACGGGCGCTGCGAACCGCTCGACGGAACGCGACCACCACTCGGTCGCGCGCCACTGGACGGCTTGGAGACGCCGCCGCCGGAGAAATACGAAGAGGAGAAACTTATTGCCGCCGCCGGAGGAGCGCGAAAAGTCACTCGCGCCCGAGGATCGAGAGAAGTCACTCCGGGAGGAAGACCGCGAAAAGCCACTCCCGCCCGGACTGCTCCCCAAAGAGTCCTCCCGACCCCGCCCCGCCGCGCGACGACCTGCTTCCTCCGTAGCTTCCACGAGAATAGCTGCTCCCGCCGCCACGACTCCCGCCGGAGTAACCGCCGCCACCTCGCGAGAAGCTTCCTCCGCCACCGCGACCCCCCGCCGCCGCCACCTCGTCCTCCGCCGCGACCGAGCGCGGTAAAGCTGGTCGCCATCGCCACCGCCGCCGCGAGGATGACTGCCAAGAGTAACCTGACTTGTGAGCGCATGACTAGTTTCCCTTGACCCGGTTAATCTCGATGCGCGCGATCCCCGGCTGTGGATCCCCGTTCAATGTCCGATTATTCGATTCCCAGGTGAATCGATCGTTACTGATCTTCGTAAAGGTGTTATCGGCAGCTGTGCGATCGCCGTCCGGAGTGACTCCCGTCTCGCGCAGCAGCCAACGTTCTCCGTCGCGCGTCCAGCGACCCTCGGAGAAACCGCCTTCGTCATCGAAGGTCCAGGAATGGATGCAATTCGCAATCGGATCCCACCCGATAACCTGCCAGCCTTCCATCGTCGTATCACCGCCGCGCTTCACGGTCACATTGCGCGTGATGAAGTTCCCGCTCTTAGCCCACAAATATTGACTGTTCACCGTCAGATCGTCCGACTTATCCGCTTCCTCCCAATTGCCAACCAGCCATGCTAACTGGGATAGCTGATCGTGAGGGCCGGGATCAGCAAGCGGTGTCTCGATCAACTGGTTGATTTTCCATTTTCCATCCTTTTTCACATAAACGGCGGCGTACTGTGCACCGCTCGTCTCGCCGTTCTTTGCCGTTGCGGTGGTCGAGCCTTTCTCCATGAGAACGTCAGGCGAAAGCAGGCGAACAGAGTCCGGATTGATCGCCAGCTTCGCACCCTTACCCTCCGCAAAGGTGGCCTTGATGCTCCCTTCGATCGCTGCGCGACCGTCGTAGATGCGGCCATCATCGGAGGTGTACTGAGCATCGTCGGCAAAAAAATCCGCCATCGCTTTCACATCGCCTTTTGCGTAGGCAGCCTCGTAAGCGCGATCGTTCGCCGTGATGGCGTTCTTTTCCGGTGAGTTATCGGACGACTCCTGGGCCAGCGAGACGATCGAAAATATGGCTGAAGCCGAAACGAGAGCGACAATGGTTTTCATAGGCGGAAGTGCTTTTCCACCAGTAGCCTGCTTCGGCGCCAGCAGCAAGTCCATCAGACCAAAGGCCAATACCCGGCTTCAGGTATGAAAAGTTTAACCCGATCCCGTCAAAGTGACCGAAACCGAAATCACCATTCAGATCCTGACCTGCAGCGGCTCGGTCGGGTTGTTTGGCGCGGTTGGTTTACGGCTCAGTTACAGGGAGGTCAAGACCGCCCTTATCACCTCCACGACGTAGGGCGGGCACGAGGCGGCGAGCGCGGGAATTCGACGACTCAAGAAGCCAGTCCAATCCTGGATTGACGCCGGGCAGTGAATTTCTCACGCGACTCTACGCCCCCCCGCTGCCGCTAGGAACGCAGCACCTGCTCATTTACGGCTCGAAGCCGGGCGGACCTTTCTGGATTAAGGGCGAAAACGATGGTGTCGTAACAGTGCAAAGTGAGACAGACCCCCGCATCAAGAACCGCGCTTCCTCGACCGTTCATTTCCCCAATGGCCACGTCGAGATATTGGAGCAAGATAAGACGTTGACCAAGACCTTGGAATTTCTTGGATCGAATTAGTTCACTTTGATGTGAACTCCATTTGCTGCATCCTCGCCTCGGCCGGATGGGTCGGCCGCGTCAACCGCCATCCTCGGCACCGAAACCCAAAGTGACCCTCGATAACTGGCCAGTTTTCGTAAGCGAGATTACACTCGAGACGGGGTCGTCACGCTGGAGGAATCGATCCTGTATGGTCGCGGTGGGGGAGGAGCGACCATAAAATGCCCCTGTCATTCGGAGCGGAGCGAAGAATCTCTGACTATTTTCGCCCGGTGCGACGCATGCTGAAATCAGAAATGATCAGAGATTCTGGCGCTCCGCTCCGAATGACAGAATTGTTTATGAGGCGACTAGATGACTTCTAGAGCAACTGCCAAAATCATTTCCGGCTATGCCGGCAAGTTGTAGCTGAGGGCGGTGACCCCGGCAGCGTAAGAGTTGGTCACGCGCCAGACCAGCCGGGGTCAGCGCCCCCGGCTACAACTTCGCCAACCGGAAGTTTCTTTTGGCAAAACGCTCTAGGCTCGACCATTTACTTGTTCGAAAAAAGGACCTTTCGATCGGTCGGCAGCGGCTACCACTCGTCGTCAGTTTCCTTCCAGGACTTATCAGGGTTGTATCGATCCATCGCCTCGAACGCCTTTAGGGTATCCGGCCCCATGTCCTTCTGGTAAACGACGCCGTCCGGGCCAACGATGAAGCTTTGGACACCGGTAACGCGATATTGCGCCGGGGCAGCAGCAAGGGCAAAGCCACCAATCATCGGAAGCCTCGGATGGTCGCCTAACGATGCTGCATTGCTTCCTCAACCAGCCGGCCTGCGCTCAACAGCGCGGCTTCACTTCGGCTTGGCCCAATCAGTTGCAGGCTCGCCGGAACCTTCTGGTGCGCGATGGGTATTGGCATGGCGAGGGCCGGAACACCGGCGAGATTGACCGCCTGCGTATTTTGCAAATCGAGCATTCGCACTTCGAAGGCCAGCGTCCCACAGAACAACGGAACACGCGGTGGCAATGACTTCAGGGTCGGGAGCGCGATGAAATCGACTTTTCGGAATGCCTTCCGAATTTCGGCTTTCCAAGCCACCCGTCTCCGCAACGCAGGTCGATAGGTGGTCGTATATTCAAGACCACCCAGCGCGACCACGGCCTTCTGAGCCTGAATCCATTTGTCGGTGAATTCGCGCCCGAGTTTTACCACTGTGAACCCTGCGCGTCCCCGCCGCATGCTGCGGAGTTGTTGGCTTGAAGACTACCTTTGGTCGACCATATCCCTGCGCGTCGCGATTTGAAAAAATTTGCCCAGCCTGACATGGATTTCCGTCCACTAAACAGCGCAGCGCCAATCGCGCCAAACGCAAAGGCCATCGCCCGAGAGACGATCCCGGCTGGCGATGGGACAGGAGGCGGCCGGCTCGCTGTTACCTGTGGTAAGCCGACGCGACCTCCAACGGATCGTATGGAACCCGGCCATTTCTGGTCGGCGCATAAACAAACCCGTAGCGATCCTTTTTCACGTCCACCGGATCAAGAAGGAGCTTCTTGAAATGGGCTTTCCCGGTGTACTCGAGCAGCACGCGCGCTGTTCCATTCAAGCCCCACATCTTGAATCCCGTTCCGAAAAGTCCGCCGTTAGGATAGAGCTCGTCCAAACCGGCCATGGCATGAAAACAACTGATCGCAATTTTATCCTTTCGATAAAGACGGTCATCCGCGCGATATCTAATGGATCCGCTGTCAAGTAATCGCTTGCGTTGCACGCCAAGATCAAATCCGGGTTTGGCCATCTCGTACGGGCCCCACATGGCGACCGCATTCTTGTCTTTTACCGCCAGCTTGATGGTGTCCTGGAGACTAAAGTTTTTGCCAGGCGAGATGGGACAGTCGTTTTTTTCCGGAATCAGGCGGGCGCCCACTCCGTCAAAAACACACAAATGCGGATTGGTCATGAAATCCGCCGGGAGCCAGCTGATCGTAAACGCTTCGAAGTCCCACCCGCTGTATTTCCCCCGCGTGTGGAGGCCCGGCGTTAGTTTGGGCTTCGCGCTAGTCGCAAACACTCGAATGACGGAAATGAACGAGTGCGAAAACTCGGGATGGTTGCCCTTGTCCTCGTAGGCAAAGGGGATCATAAAATAGCGGTCGTGCTTCAAAGGGCCCTGGCCGAGGCGAGGCGCAATCTTCGCTTTTATTCGATCGACGATCTGGCTGTAAAGCGGCGTGTCGTAATTCGAAAAATCGACATCCCGCTTGAAGGACCCCGCTTCCGCGAAGAGGGGGAGACACAGAATCAAGGCGAAGATTCGGAAAGACATCACGGTCAATTTCACATTGCTACATTAATACAGAATCATCGGTGTCAACTCCCTGCCCTGCGAAATTATCGTGCAGCCATTGAGGGCGATCGCGACGCGGACCGAGACTTGTTCCGCACGGCGAAAATCATTGCGACGCGATCCTCCACCCGGAAGTGACGCGACGCGAGTTTCTGCCACCGGCGTGGAGAAACAACTCCGCTCACGGTGACGAGGCGTGACGAATTCGGTGCGTTCTGCGCCGCCCGCGCTGATCCGTTTGCAAACGCCTGGTCAAAATCCCCGCATTCCAAGTCGGATACGCTGAGAAAAGTCGGGCGCGGTCGCTTTGCTCGGGTCAATTTTCCTACGGCGGCATTGATCGCGCGCGGATTACGCACCATCACAAGAGTGAGTAGGACTTTCGTCCAAATACCAGTCGCGTCTTATTTTCTGGAATGCTCCAGCCCATCGCATGAGAGCAAAGTTACTTCTCCTCTTTATTGCTGGTCTGTTTGTCTCCGGGCATTGTTTTGCCGTCGCCACCAAGGTTAATCGCGGGCCGATTCGCGCCCGCACTTTTAACTTCGTCGATCGCAGGTCGAAAGCGGATCCCACCATCGGCGACAACCGCGAGGCCGTGCACAAGATGGTGCAGAACGCCATCACCAGGAACCTGGCTGCGCGCGGCGTCAACCGGCTCGACCGCGGCGGGGACGTGACCGTAGCCTACCTCATCATCAAAGGGAACAACGCCTCAACCGAAACGATCCGCGACTATTTTGGCTACCGCGAAGACACACCCGATTTGCACGACAAAGCGCACAAGGCTTACACGCGGAGCAAGAACCCGAACTACTTTGAAGCCGGCACGCTGATCATCGACATCATCGACGGGAAGAATTTCAAGCTTTTGAAGCGCGGCTACACGACGCAGCCAATCGCTCCCAATCTTTCCGCCTCCGCGCGCGCGGCCCGCATCCAGGAGGGAGTGGATGAAATTTTGCGCGACGTGCGCTTCAAGCAATAAGAGGGCCGGGCGTTCCTGGCCTAACGAACAGCCATTTTCTCTCCTCTTCGGGGCGGTTCTTCCGACTGGCTCTCGGCCGTATTGGCACGGGGTAGTTTCAGCGCGGTTGCCCCTTCTTTTCGCCGGAGCGTAACAAATACATGCTTCCCAAATCGCATGCTGGGGCTAACCTACGAGTCCCTTGTTGCAATCCAACAATAGTGCGGACGCGCGCCTGCCATCTGGGCGAGGCTCGCCGGGACTAGTTGCGGCATCGGGTGCCGCCGCTGTCTGGAAGTTCGTACTTCTGTCGGTCCTGCTGTTCGTTTTTGCGAACCCATCTCTGGCCGCCGAGCCGAAGCGCGTTCTCATCGTTCACTCGTTCGGAACGGATTGCACGCAGCGAAAACCAAGATGGTTCGTTCCGGTATTGACTTCGCCCTTGCCGCGCGTGCCGACGATGTAACGGGAGCAATACTGTGGATTGCAAAGAAAAGAGCCGCCGCGCTGCACGCGCTTCGGTTGGTTAGGTTCAGCCGGATCTAAGGATGAATCGGGGCCCTTGGGATTGGCGGTCAGTTCACCCGTCTTGGCGAGCTGCGCGTAGTAATCGGGCCGATACCAATCGCTGCACCATTCCCAAACGTTGCCGGCCATGTCAAAAAGGCCGTAGCCGGTGGCCGGAAACTGCGCAACTGGCGCAAGGCCGACGTATCCATCCTCGCCTTCGTCTGCGACCGGAAATTTTCCCTGGTAGATGTTCGCCATCCATTTGCCGTTGGGGCGAAATTCGTTCCCCCAGGCATAAGTTTTGCCTTCCAGACCTCCGCGCTCCGCGAATTCGTATTCCGCTTCGGTCGGCAAACGTTTCCCGGCCCATTTCGCGTAGGCCTCCGCATCCGGATACGCGATCTGCACAACAGGATATTTCTCTTTGCCTTTGATGTCACTTTGCGGGCCGAGCGGGTGGCGCCAGTTCGCGCCTTTCACATAACTCCACCATTGATAATGATCATTCAGAGAAACCTCGTGATCGGGCGGGCTGAAAACGACTGAGCCGGCGACCAGATTCTCAGCCGGCGCAGTCGGAAATTCCTCCTTGGTCGGCGCTCGTTCGGCGATCGTGACATAGCCGGTGGCGGCGACAAACTTCGCGAACTGTTCGTTGGTTACGGTCGTCTTATCGATCCAGAAACCGTCGACGCGGACGCGATGAATCGGTTCGGCGTCGTTGGACGCCATCGGCATTTCGTCATTTCCATGGCCACTGACGACCGCGCCCATGGAAAATTCACCGCCAACGATCCAGACCATCCCGTCGTGATCGGCGGTTGCTTCTTTGCTCTCTCCGCGCGTCGTGGCGGCAACGGCGAGAGTCCCCAGGAGAATCGAAAACACGCGGGGGCAGAGCATCAGGGAAGTATTCTGCGAGTAAAGCGCGCTGGCAATTGGACTTTGGTCGCATGCGCGACGTTGACGCCGCCGCGGCGTGAATTCAGTTTTACGCCGGGCGATGGTCTTAGTGCGCTGCGCGGCAGACTGGTTCGACTAGTAGACGAGTGGTCGCGCTAATTTGAACTGCATCAATTTACCCGCGGCCACGGTGTAATTCGACCGTGAAATGCTGGTGTTGTTTCTTGTCTTGATGTCGTTGCTAAGAAACTGCGGACCAGTCGTGGTAATGGGAACGTCACGCGCCGCGAGATGAACACTGGTAAGATCAACGGTTAGCTGATCCCCGCCATGAGTAAGACGTCGCGAGGTGATTACCTTTCCGCTTAGATGTGTCCCGGCAGGAATAGCGACCTTTTCACCGACCGCGACCGGCCGTGCGATTTGGAATGGAACGGCTTTGCCACGCGCATCTACCGAAGAAACTGCTCCCATGGTGCGGACGATAAGGATCGTTCCTTCAGGGACTGTCGCGCCCGACGATTTCTGCACTCCAACGGCAAGCAGCGCCGCCGCGACCAAGAACAAGAGCGTCTTTGTCTTCATGAGTGCCATCCATACAGGCCGCTATCCGCTTTGTCTAGTGGACCTTGGACGTACGGTTGTTCGGAGTGTTCCCCCGATCTTTTGTGACGGCTTGCTCGGATCTTAAAAGCAATCTTCCCGTATCGCAACACGCTAAATCGACGCGTTCCATAGTATTACCTTTGCGCCGCAGCATCCGCTTGACTTCATTTAGAGACGGCGAGATTGGGTGAACTATTCGGAACTGCAATTCCGGAGGCGATACGAACTGAAACAATAAACCTCATGTGCGGCATCGCAGGCATAATCGATCTCGCTGGGCAAAGGCCTGTGCCCGAAGCCACGATTCAGCGAATGGCCCGGGCGCTGGTGCACCGGGGCCCGGACGAAGAAGGGTTTCTCGAGCGCCCCGGTCTGGGGTTGGCTTCACGCCGGCTAAGCATTGTCGGCCTGGCCGATGGTCAGCAACCGGTTGCCAACGAGGATCGGAATGTCTTCGTGGTGTTTAATGGCGAGCTATTTGATTACGTCGAGCGTCGGGCAGATTTGAAGAGTCGTGGACACCGGTTCGCTACGCATTGTGACACCGAAATCATTCCCCACATGTGGGAAGATCATCGTGAGGGGATGTGGGAGCGATTGCGGGGACAGTTCGCCATCGCGTTGTGGGATGAGCGCAGGCGCCAGCTCCAGCTCGGGCGCGATCGCTTCGGAATAGCGCCACTGTTTTGGAGTCGGCAGGGAGACTGGCTCCTTTTTGCATCCGAAATCAAAGGGTTGCTTGCTTCCGGAATGGTTCCGGCGCGGCCGGATCGCCGGGGCATCGATCACGTCTTCACGTTTTCGGCGGTGCCCGGACCTCGGACCTGTTTCGAAAATATCCAGCTCCTGCCGCCCGGCCATTTCCTCAACATCGTCCCGGCGCGCGATAACGGTGCCGACCCGGTGGTGGAGGAGCGCGCATTTTGGGAAATGGATTTTCCCGATCAAGGTGCCGAGGAACGCGGCGAAAATCAGAAGCAACTCATCGATGATTTTGAGCATGTTTTGTTGCAGGCGGTGGAAGAGCGGTTGCGCGCTGATGTCCCGGTCGGCGCTTATCTATCGGGCGGCGTCGATTCCAGCATGATCGTAGCGTTGGCCTGCCATTTGAAAGGCCCCGACATCAATACCTACACCGTGCGCGTGCACGAGCCCGGGCTTGACGAACTGGACGCGGCAACTCTTTCGGCCCGGCATATCGGAGCGAAGCCGCCGGTGGTTCAGGATTTTCGCGACGAAGATGCGCTCGCCACTTATCCAAAGTTAATCACCGCCGCCGAAGCGCCCGTAATCGATACCGCCTGCGCGGCGCTGCTTCAATTGTCCGGGCGGGTCCATAGTTGCGGCCAAAAAGTGGTGCTCACCGGAGAAGGCGCGGACGAATGGCTGGTCGGCTACCCGTGGTACAAGGTGGCGAAGCTCTTCGGTTTCCTCGATCTGGTACCGGGGGTTACGTTGAGTAATCTCGCCCGGATCGCGTACCTTCGCATGAACAAGGTTCCGTATTTTCCCATTGCGTGGCGGCACGAGGTCGAGAATTCGGTGGGCGGACCTAATGCATGGATCGACGCCTACGGTGTGCTCGCGATTTCCAAGCTGCGTTTCTACAGCGAGTCGATGCGCGAAATGGCCGCACAAACAAATCCATGGACCGAGCTGGATTTCCCGCTGGAACGGGCGCGGCGGTGGGATCCGCTGCATCGCGGCGTGTGGATTGCGGCGCGCGTTCTCCTGGCCGGGCATCTTCTCCAGGCGAAGGGCGATCGCGTCGCCATGCATAACTCGGTCGAAGTTCGCTATCCGTTCCTCGATGAAGATGTCTTCGATTTTCTGTCAAAACTGCATCCGCGGTGGCGACTGCGCGGTTTCCGCGACAAACATCTCCTGCGTTTGCTGGCGGAACGGTGGGTCCCGAAATCCGTGGCACGCCGGCACAAGGTGATCTTTCGCGCGCCACTCGACAGCTTTCACACAGATCCTGAGCCCGCCTTCGTAGAGGAATTGTTGAGCGACGAATCCCTGCGCAAAACCGGCTATTTCGATCCCGCGGAGGTCAGGCGATGGCGCAGCGACTTTCGCAAGATGCGCGCCGGCTCGCTGCCGCGCCTTTCAGTCGAGTTGGGTCTGATGGCCGTAACCGCAACGCAACTCTGGCATCATCTTTTTATGGGAGAAAATCTGGCTGATCTGCCGAAATGGTCCTCCATTCCGACACCGGCCGCTACCGAAGCCACCGCTGCGGCGTAACGACTAACCGTAATCCCGTAATCCGCGCGAGCTGACAGCCCACTAAAGCTTCTGGAGCGTTTCCCGTCCGCGTTCCTTGTTCTCCGGATCGGTCTTTTCGGCGTCCGGCATGGCGAGACCTTTATTGATGAACTGCCGCGCATCATCTTTCCTTCCCATCTGCGCATAGATCCGGCCGAGCTCGATGTAATGCATCAGCCGATTCGGATTCAGCTCGATCGCCTTTTTCATGTCCCGCTCCGCTTCTTCATTCGAACCCTTCGGCAGACCGCCGTAAACCACGTCGGCCAACACCCGTTTCACCAGGTTCACATCTGCCAATACGCGATTCCATCGCCCCAGAATGTGCCATGCCGTGTCGTTTTTCGGATCAAGCTGAAGCGCTTTGTCGGCCGATTGTTTGATCCTGGGGGAAGCGGCTACTTGTTCTTTGGAAGGCAAAAAGGGCATCATCTCTCCCAGCGTAATGGCGGTTGCGAGTTGAGCATCGCAGTCCTGCGGGCCGGCAGCAGCGGCTTGGACAGAGTAATCGAGTGCGAGGTGACCAAGCCGCAATTTTTCCTCTTTGTCGGCTGCATCCATCATCAGAAATCGATATTGCCGCGCGATGCGGACGAGGATGTGGCAGTTCCGTGGTTCCAGTTTTTCAGCCGCGAGATACACCGGCAGGGCTTCCCTGGCCTCAAATTTTTGTTCGAAAGCCTTGCCTTTCTCGACCAGGTCTTCGGCGGACTCAGCGGTGCAAACAGCATTCACAAACAGGAATAATAGTGTCGGCGTGACGGCGGAGGCGAAGCGGCGTACCAGTCTCATTATTTTCACGAGTGGGACAACAATAGGTTTGCCATCGACTAATCGCATCTGCTGATTGGTCCGGGCAACAAACTCTTTTCGGCCTGGAAGCCTCGGATGGTCGCCTAACGATGCTGCATTGCTTCCTCAACCAGCCGGCCTGCGCTCAACAGCGCGGCTTCACTTCGGCTTGGCCCAATCAGTTGCAGGCTCGCCGGAACCTTCTGGTGCGCGATGGGTATTGGCATGGCGAGGGCCGGAACACCGGCGAGATTGACCGCCTGCGTATTTTGCAAATCGAGCATTCGCACTTCGAAGGCCAGCGTCCCACAGAACAACGGAACACGCGGTGGCAATGACTTCAGGGTCGGGAGCGCGATGAAATCGACTTTTCGGAATGCCTTCCGAATTTCGGCTGTTCTACGAAAGGGCGCCTGCAGAATCAACCAGGTAATCACGGAGTGGGCTCGCTTTTGTTTTCGAGCTCGCGCAGGCCAGCTCGGATCGATTTCGAGAAGTCCGGTGACGCCTCTGCGGCTTGGGCGCGCCCATTGATGAGGCTGCGTGCTTTGAGCTCGGAGAATGGAAGACCCGCGGTGGCGATGGTGTGGCGCTCAAACATCAGCTCGTCACCCTTACCATTGAGCAGGAGCCGCCAGTCCCACGGTATGCGCTCACCTGCGGGATGCTGGTTCCGGATGCTGGTCGTGCAGTTCGTGGTGATGGCGTTGTACCAGCGCGGGTGGTCGCGGAGCTGGTTGAGCGAACGCAGGTATTCCTGGAAACGCTCGCGCGCCTGCGCGGCGGTCGCAGTCGTGTGGTAAAGATAGATCTCTTCGCCCTGGCGATAGTTTGTCCGCACGCGGATCACGTCGCGCTCGTCGGCCACGATGTAGATCAGCTCGAACTGCCGGTAGAGGCCGCGGATGGCGGAGTAGCTTTGGCCGGTTTGTTTCCGCGTCTCGACGGAAAAACAGACCGGCGGCGCATCGGCGAATTGGAAGCTAACGATGGGATGGGCGATCCATGGTGAGCCCCAGTAATTGATGGCAAGGTCGAGGCCAGTGATCTGCGAGATGCGGACGGTGCGCGTTTCCCAGCGCGCCGTGTAGTCGGTCTCGGTCCGGTAGTCGCAGTTGCGGACATTGTGCAGCGTGACTTCGTCGCCGTGAGTCTCCGCCCACCCGAGTTGTGCCACGTCGGGTTGCCAGTTGCCTTCGTTGCTCGGCTTGATCGTGCACCACCAGGCGAGCACGACAACAAATCCTCCCGCAACCACTGCCATCGCGCGCCAGCGATTCCTGAGAAAAATCAGCACGGACAACATCGCCAGGGCGTAGGTGAAAGCGAGCGGGGCGCGGATTTGTGCGATGGGCAGATCGAAGTAAAGCGCGCCTGCCGACCATGCGGTCGCAAGCAAACATCCCAGCAAACCAAGTAGAAGCAGAACGAACCGTAAGGTTTTCGCCATTATTCCCTCGAACGTTCGTTTAAGTCGAAGCTGCCGACCGCGTGCTGGCACGCGTTGCAGGTTACGTCAGACGCGCTTCTTCCTCTACGGACCCGGACCCGCCGTGCGGGGGCAAATTCGGATCGAGGAAACCGAGCGCATGCGGAGGCTTGATCACGCGCACGCCGGCGGCGCGTTGTTGTTCCACAATCTGATCGCGAAAGGCCTGCATGCGTGTCCAATGGACCTTTGGCCGGAAATGATGTTCGGCGTGGTAGCCATTGTAAAACCACGTCCAGTTATAAAGCTTGTCATAACTGCTCACGCCCCAGGCCATCGGCTCGTCCGGATTTCCGCCATAGTGCCGATAATACCCGTTCAGATAGGAAAGACTGTGACCGAGGTAGTAAAACGGAAGAAGAAAACAGACGTAGTGCCAGTTCAGGATGCCAAGGATGACGAACGTCGTGACAAAGAGCGTCAGTTCCGTCACTCCCCAGAAAGCTTCCCGAGGATCTTTGCGCTTCAGTTCCTGGAAGACCGTCTTCGGATCCTCGCGAAAGAAACTGAAGAAAGCGTATTTGAACGGATGCTCCGCTTCCCCGTCGTGGCCGTGCTTGTAAATCGAAATCCAGTCCACCGTCTCTCCATTATCATCCGGCAGATCAGCGTTGCCCTTGTGGTGCTGCATGTGGATGCACTCGTAAAAGATCTGGCTGAAGCCGACCGTGACCGACTCCAGAATGCTAAACAATCGATTGAGCAGCGGCGAACGGAAATAGGGATTGTGAATGAAGTTGTGGGAGATGCCATTGATGTTCCAGGAGATGCTGACTGAGTAGATAAAACCGAGAATTGGCATCACCCAGAGCGGCGTTCGTGGGAAGAGAAAGAACATTCCAAAGAAATAGGCGCAATGCAGCAGTCCAGCCGCGACCGGGATCGCGTCCCAGGGTGTGTGGGCAAACAGTCTGGAATCGGTTATGACTCGTTCGACAACAATCGAATTTGTTTTCATGGCAACGATATGTTTGTTCGGATTGCCAAGGCGGCCACCCTCATTTCTTAGTCGTTAGGATGTTGAAAACGGATCGCCCGCTCGGCGCCTGCCTTTCCAATTCGGCGTTGAGAGTATCGAGCCACGGCCAGCGATCCTCGTCCGTGAGCGGAATGCCGGCGGCCATCTTCGTCTTATTCTCCCGAGGATGAAAATCATCCGAATCGAGGAAAAGCCCCGCCGGTTCCCGAGGCGAACATGCTGGCCACGCTCGTTTTGCCGCAGCCCGAGACGCCCATGACCACGAATTGACCGCTCATTTCGGCAGGTTCCCTCCAGCCCATTCGGGCTGATCTGTTAATCGGTTCCAATTGGGGTGATTTGAAGGGTTTTATTGTTGCGGTCCGCTTCCGACCTTCTGATCACAGCTTCGATTTCTCCAGCTTCGTGTCACGATGGTTCACCGTCCCGTCGACCGTGATGTCGTCGCGAAAGTTATCGCCGTTCACCAAGTCCCGGCTCAAGTTCATCTTAATCTCGTTCAGGTCAACCGTGTCGACCGCGCTGTCCGCGTTCACGTCGCCGGTCCGCAAGGTCATGGTGGCAGACGCATCGACAGAGCTGGAGGCACCGCAACCTGGCCGTTTTGCAGCAACGTCGCCTGGCAAGGAGATCGTGGCTTGATCATGCTACCAGTAGTGGACCAGCTCCCGCTCGTCGAATCGTACAGTTCCGCGCTCGCGGTTTCGAAAATGGCCTCCATTCCACCGGTGACGTGCCGGCGAGCTGGAAGGTGAAGATGGAAACGGGAAGCCCGGCGCATGCGTTCGTTGTGCCGGTCTTCGCGGACGGTCATAGGAGGCTCTCGATCGGCAGCCAGCTCAAGACGCTAACCTTGATACGCTTCCAGAGACTGGCCTCGGGCTCGGAATCGTAGTGGACTTGGTTGTCGCCCTCGCGAGTCAGCCATTCGAGGCGATTTCCCACAAGTTGGACGCGATAGGCGTTGCGGTCGATATCGCTTTCAGTCTTCTCCGGCAGACGCTTCGCAAACGCCGGACAGTCGAAGAGCACGCCCATCTCCGTGTTTAGCTTGCTTGAGCGCGGGTCAATATTGTAGGAGCCAACAAAAGCAATCCGGCGATCGAAGGCGAACGTCTTTGCGTGCAAACTCGAACTGCCCGACCCGGTCGGTCCGCGCAAGCTGCCGGGCTTCCGCTCGTGAAGGGCGCCCGCGGTCGGCTTCGTTTCGTAGAGTTCGATGCCGGCTTCGAGCAACGGCTTGCGGTAGAGCTTGTATTTCGCGTGGACCGGCACCCCGTCCGTTGCCGCCAGCGAATTGGTGATCACGACAACCCGGGCGCCGCGCTGGCGAACGCCAGCCAGAATTTCGACGCCCTGCTTCCCTGGCACAAAGTAGGGCGAAACGAGGAACAGCTCGCGTCTTGTTCGATCGACAATTCCGCGCAGCGTGGGCGCGAGATGCGTGGCTGCACTCCCGGAAGAGGAGAGCACCTTGTCGGGGTTATCGCTCACAATCTTGGCGTGGCCCCAGTAAAACGAAATCTTCCGGCGCCGGAGCTGCCGGGCAAAGTCGCTGTCGCGCAGGCTTGCGGCGTACTGCGATTGGGCTTCGCTCTCACGATGCGCGACGAGCGCCGCACGCTTCGCGGCGAATTCCTCATGCGTCGTGTTCTGGTGCGAAAGGATGCCGATCGGAATCGCGGCCGGATGGTTCCAGTAAAGATCGAATTCAGCCGCCACCTCTTTCACCACCGGTCCGACAACGGCGACGTCGAGGTCAGCAAAATTCGCCTCCGCATGAGCGTCGAAATATTCGTCGCCAATGTTGCGGCCGCCGACGATCGAGACCTCGCCGTCGACCGTGAATGACTTGTTGTGCATCCGCTGGTTGAGGCGTCCGAGGTCGGCGACGATGCCGAGCAGCCGGGGTGAACGCAGCGTTGCGGGGTTGAACATGCGCACCTCGATGTTCGGATGACTGTCGATCGCGAGCAGGACTTCGTCGGAGGGCATGGTGCCGAGATCATCGAGCAACAGGCGCACACGCACGCCGCGATCAGCCGCGCGGAGCAGACGTTCGATCATCACCTTGCCGACCAGATCCTGGTTCCAGATGTAATACTGCACGTCGAGACTCCGCTGCGCGGCATCCGCCAGGGCCAGGCGCGCAGCGATGGCGTCATGCCCATCGGCGAGCGCGTGCAGGCCGGACTGCCCCGGATGCGCCGCGACGCGCGGTCGCACTATCGCGGCCAACGGGGTACCCTCATTGCCTTTCATCGCCGTGGAAGCAGTGCGTTCGCCGCCCTGGGGAAGACCACCGCACGCGACCAGTAAAAGGATCGCCAGCAAGATGCCGGCGCATCTTACCGAGCGGTGGTAGCTTCGTTGCATAATCGGTTGGTGACTGGGCTGAGCGGAACGCTATCGCCCCCAACGTATCCGCTCGGTAATCGGCGCATATAAGACCTAAGGCTTACCTGCCGTGGGCATGCTTCCACCACGATTTCCACCCCTTGAATTGCCCGTTTAAGGTTTTGCAGAGCGCAATTAATCCTGTAAGTAAATAACCGTTTATGCCTGACAATTCGGAACCTTCGCCGGCTTCCAGAATTTTACCTGGGCCGGCTCACGTGCGGACATATCCCGCTCATGATCTGGTGGCCTGGCAACCACAAGGTGTCCTGGATGATCGTCTGCTGGACGAGATTGGTGAATGGCTTTGTGATATCGAAAAAGCGTGGCCGCCGTTGAGGAGATTCATTGATTTCAGTCGACTAACGGAGGTGGCAGTTCGCACCAGTCACGTTTTTAGATTTGCACAGAAGCGGGCAGAACAATTCCCCGGGGTGACGCCGGTGAAGTCGGCCTTGTTTAGCGAAGATTGGATCGGTTTTGGCATTGCCTGCATGTACGAAGGTCTGATGAAGGGAACGCCGATCGAGGCGCGCGCATTTCGTGACCGCACGAAGGCCGCCGTCTGGCTCGGTGTGCCGGCGGAGGTTTTGAAACTCGAAGACACACCCGCGCCCCCGCATTAGGCGCCGTGTACTGCATGACGGTGTTGCTTTTCCCGCGCCTTCCCGAGGGCGGAGTAACGCCCAGTGATGCTGGATCACGATGACCTGAGCGTAGACGACCCAGGCCAGCATCAGGGTCGATAGCAGCGTCAGCAGATTGAAGACAAAGAGCAGCCGCGACTTTCGCTTCTCGAGCCGGACCTGCAATGCGTCCACTTCCGCGCGCACCGCCTGAACCTTCGCCTGCACCTCGCCCAGTCTGGTGTCGATGCGCTGAGCCAACGCTTTGAGCGCGGTAATGGTCCCAGGATTGACGTCGCTATTCTGCTCCACCACCAGTGCCCGCAACGTGCCGCGCAGTTGCGCCGCGTCCGCGGTCAGCCCTTCGAGCCGATTAAATGTCTCGTCCAGTGCCGCCAGGCGCGGCGCGCGCTCAGCCATCATCGGCAGCGAGCTCACCAGACTCACCGCGTTGCTCATGGCCGTCACCGCATCCCGCACTGGAGCCAGCGTCTGCTGCATCTGTGCGATGCGCGGTGCCAGACTTGTCTCGAGGCGCTCGTTCAACGCGCTGAGGACGGGATTGTTCTCTGGCCTCTGTCCGCCGATGTTGGTGATGGTTTCGACCGCCTGGCGCACTTCTGCCCGGCTCGTCCCGACGAGGTTGTCCACTCGCCCCACTCCGGTATCGACCACGCCGACGCCGATCTCGATAACGCCAAATCCCTTCAGTGCGACGTCGCTCGCGGCGCGACTAATCCACCACGCGCCGACGATACCGACGAGGCTCAAGCCAACGAACAGCCCGGCAAGGGCAATCGCGGCAAAGCGAGCTGTCTTTGCAAGAATTGACATCTTGAGCCCCGATTTAGACCAACTAAACTCTCTCGTAACTGAGACCTTGCGTTTCTTGGCCGGCGGATCGACAGATTAGCAACGGCAAACTGGTCATGGAAAGTGTCATTCGCCTCTTACGTCGCATGATTTCCGTTTGCGTGGGCGTTGGATTGGCGACGCTGATCCTGTGCTGTGAAAACGGCTGCGCGCCTAACCACGTCGCCCAGCAGCGGGCCTCGACTGCGAGCGACGGGCAAGACAGTTTCACCCTCGCCGACGCCAATCATGATGGAAAACTTTCCCGCGGGGAAGCGGGCGATTACCTGGTTTATGTTGTCTTTGCCGCTCGTGACAAGAATGGGGACGGCCGCCTGACTCAGGAGGAGTGGACGCATGGCGACGCGAAGCAAATTGCGGCATTCAAAGTGCGGGATGCGAACGAGGATGGCGCGGTGACCCTGGAAGAAGCGATTGTGTATGGTCACTGGAGCGGCGCCGGTCTGTCGCTAATGCGGCGGGCTGACAGGAACCGGGACGGCAAGCTCGATCGCGCTGAGATCGAAGCGTATTCTGCCAGTCTTGAAGGCTCCCCACGATAGTTTGTTGTCCTAGCCTCGGTTAGATCGAAAGACGCGATGTCCTAAAAGTGGAATCGCAGACCAGCGCCAATCAGGTGCTGCCCTAGGTCCCTGCTGCCGCCGGTGCCAATTTGGGTGCTTGTGTAATCGAGATAGTGGTATTCGATAAAAGTGCTGAATTTCGGATTCCAATAGTAATCCGCGCCGGCGATTACCTGCCAGGCAAGGTCAGCATGGCTTGCTCCACCGCTTGTTCCGAAGTTGCCGCGAGTGCCATGAAAGTCGAACCCGGCGGATTCCGCATAGTAAACACCGACACCGCCGCCAACGTAGGGTTGGAATCTGTCAAAGGCGAATCTCGCAATGAAGTTTGACATAAACGCGCCAGTGTTGATGTAGCTGGTCCCGCTGTTGGCTCTGGTCACTACACCATCTCTGGTCAAAGTCACATCAGCACCTCCCCTGAAGCCGTTGTAAAAGAGGTCCGCTTCAATCGTTGGGCGAAACACCGCGGTGCCAAACACCCAGCCCGCCTTTATTCCGCCGAAAAAGCCGACATCATTTTTCGGGTCAAACACGAGCGTGTCTCCGAATTCATTCGTGAATGTCCGGCTTCCACCGCGGTCTTGATAGACATTTGCTCCCATATCGAGCGCCATGTAGAAGCCGGCGCCAAAGATTTCCGAGGTTGGTTGCGGCACGACGTTTGTTGACTCGACGACTGCTGGACCGGCGTGAAGCGAAGCCGTGCTGAAAAGCACTGCAAACAGAGTGATTAAGGATAATGATTTTTTCATAGGGTTGCGTTTGTTCCTGACCGTCCGAGCGGAGGGAAAGGTTTGCCATCGGACATTGGTCGTATGTCCGGTCCGGTGTCCGATCGTGGTCGCCAGTCGCGCCTAACGATACCCGGAGCAGGCGCAGAATGGCCAGGCCGCACGCCTTCATTGCCCTTCCTGGCTAGACGCTGCCCGAAAGGTCGTTTGTAGGGCGGGTGGTTCGCCTGCCCCGAACGATCAACTTGGGCAACCGGAGCGGTTGCCCTACAATCCCGGCGATACCGCGACTTTTCGGACAGCTTCCAAGGATCCCCGATTCAGCTCGACGGGTCGTCGTTACCACTCATCGTCGGTCGGCTTCCACGATTTGTCCGGATTGAATCGTTCGATCTCTTGAAAAGCTTTCAAGGTGTCGGGCCCAAGGTCCTTTTGATAGACGACTCCGGTCGGGCCAACGATGAAGGTCTGAACTCCGGTTACCCGGTAGTCCGCCGGGGCCGCGGCCAGGGCGAACCCGCCGATCATGGCTCCTTCCACGACGAAATTCGTCTCGCCCATTGGCGCGGCCGGTCCCTGTCCCGTGAGGACCTTGAAGTAGTAACCGTGATAGGGCTCACTCTTCTTGGAATAGCCTTGCTCGATTGCCTTGGCGATATCCTCTCCGACCGGACCGGCCCAGGTGCCGTCGTCGTTTTTCCAGGCCAACCCGTCGTGTTTGCCAGGTGTGCTGATGATTTTCTGGGCGTATTGATTCACCTTTGAATCGTCGTGTTTCTCCAAGGCATATTCCTCCTGCGCATCGACGAATCCATGGCAAATCTCGATCGCATCCAACTCATTTGCGCCGACTCGGCGGTTGATGATTTCCTGCTTCCCAACCTTGGTGTCGAAGAACCATTTACCGTGTTGCTTGTCGATCGGAATCGGCACCGGGAAATCATCGTTCCCGATTGACAAAATGGCGCGATTGGCATCGTCCGGATCTTTTTCGATCACCGTTTTTTCCTTCGCCTTGGCCGCAAATTCCATCGCGTGGTTCTTATCCGCGACCGGATCCTTGGAACTCACGAGATCTTCGCTTTCTGGACCCAGAATTTCCTTCAAAGCCGGCACGTCAAAAGTTTCCGCGGCCGCGACAAGGCTGTCGGCCGCTTCCTTTGGCGTGGCGAACTGTTTTTGCGTGGTCGGCGACGTATCGGTTGCATTTTCCTTGGTCTCTGACGCCGCGATTCTGATTGGCACGACAAAGCCAACAATCATGAACGCCAACGCTATCGAAACGATTTTCGATGAGGTCATAAGATAGAATTTTGATTTCATTGCGCTTTTCCCCATGAACTTGCTTTATCTGCGCCGCCCTCCGCCACTTCTCCCTCCTCCGCCACGACTCATTCCGCCGCCTCCCATGCTTTTTCCTCCACGGCTGCTGCTGGCGCGGGCGGAGTTCCCGCTGTAGCCGCCGCCACGACTGCCGTTGAAGGCGCTATTTCCTCCACCACCTTTCGGGCTCGACGCGACGGAGCGGTTGCCGACTCGATCGCCGCCGCCGCTGGGTCGACTACTGCTGGGGCGATTTGCAGGTTTGGTGCTGGGTTTGCCGCCACTCGGACGGGAGCCGCTGCCGCCCGGTCGATTGGCTCCGGCGCCGCCCCCAGGTCGATTGCCTGTTCCGCCTCCAGGACGATTCGCTCCAGCACCACCGCCCGGGCGATTACCCGCAATATTTCCTTGGCCGCCACCCGGTCGATTTCCTGCGCCGGGACGATTAGCGCCGCCGGCCTGTTCGCCGCGAGCCCTTCCGCCATACTTATTAGCCGTTCCTCTGTCTCCATAGGGAGCATTGCCGCGGTGTTGTGCATTATGTTGCCACTTGCCGCCCTGGCTCGGGAGCTGACCGGGCCGATTACCCTGGCCGCGGTTAATGTTCGTATTTCGGTTAAAGTTATTGTTGTTGTTGATGTTGACGTTGCCACCGTTCCAATCGCAATTGCCCCAATAACCGCCATTCCAGGCGGCCCCGAGCGCGAGCCCCGCGCCAAAGGTCAAAGCCGCTCCCGCGACATAGCCCGGATAGTAATACGAGGGGTAAGGATAAGCCGGCGCTCCATAGACCACGGTCGGATCGTAGGACGGAACATAGACAACCTCAGGACTCGCCGACTCAATGACAATCACTTGCTTGCCGCCTTCTACTGACTTGGTTTCCACCGTTTGTTGCGCGCTGGTTTTGAGAGATCCTGTGCCCTCGGCTTTTCCACGCATCCGCTGCACGGCATCCATCACGTCAGACTGCTGGGCAAGGAAGGCGTTCCCGAGATCAGTCGTCCATTGAATATTACCGGACAGTCGCTGGACCACGTCGGGAAAGGCGACCATGGACTGAACGCTTGCGTCCCAAGGTTGTTTGGCTACGGCATCAGCCAGAGCTTTGTCTTTCAAATCTTTGTTCCGCTCTATCCACTGCTGAAGCTGGATCATTTCCAAAGGATACGTTGCAGCGGCCAGGGTTTGGGCAAGGAGCGGATCGGGATAAAGGGCGATCGGCGCGACCAGCGAGTCCAACTGGTCGCCGGGAATCGTTGGAGCCGGCGGCACCGTTTCGGTCGTGGTCGTGGTCATCACCTGCGGCTCGGCCTGCTGCGCGAGAAGGAGCTTGTCGCCTGGTGCGAGCATCGCCACGCAGAGGATTGCGATGCTACCATAAAGAGGTCGACCCAAAGACCTGGATAGAGAGCCTGGTTGTTTCATCTTTTTTACTTTCCTTTCCGCCGATGATAGCTGGCGTACGGCTTTGTCGGAGCGTGCCATCCCGTGGCACAGTTTTTCCATAGGACCTTAGTCTTACGCTTGTCGGTCTGGCAAGCTGCCGGCTGATGCCCTTCTGTTCCGCAGGAATTTAGTTTGCGAGGTCGCGCAAAATCTGGGAAAAGAAGGGCAAGAACCGGCGCGTAGCGTCGGCGAGTCCCAACGAGGCTTTCCAATAATGAGCCGCACGACGCTAATCTGGTCGATGCCGACCCGGTCGTGCCACGAGTCCGGTTGCCGCTACCTGTGCTTTTTTTGTGCGTGTTTCGCGATGCTCGCGCCGCTTTGCGCGGGCGCGGCGCAGGCAAAGCGAGTTCTGGTGGTTCACTCCTTTGGGACCGTCGCACCGCCGTTTACGAATCACTCGACTGCGTTTGAAACCGAACTGGTCGACAAAATGGGCCGACGCGTTGATCTCGACGAAGTCTCGCTGGACATGGCGCGCTATGCTGATCCCCACTTGCTAGAAGCGCTGGTCGAGTATCTGCAAAAGCGCCAGGCCGAATGGCAGCCGGATCTGGTCGTGCCGATCGGATCCCCCGCGGGTGTCTTCGTCGCGCAAAATCGGCAGCGCCTGTTTCCCAATACTCCAGTTCTCTACTGCGGCATGGATCGGCGGCCTCTGCCGCCAGGCGCCCTCGAAAAGAATGCCGCCTTCGTTGGAGAAAATTTCGATCTTCCCGGCTTCGTCAACGACATCCTTCAGATCGCGCCGACGACCAGGAATATCGCGATTGTGATCGGGCGCTTCGCCTGTCGAGAAGTATTGGGCACAATCGTTTCACGAGGCATTTGAGCCCTTTTCTGACCGGGTGAACTTCATCTGGCTCAACGACCTTTCCTTCGATCAAATGCTGGACCGGACGAGCAAACTGCCTCCGAACTCCTGGATTTTTCTAATTCTGCTCCTCCGGGACGCGACCGGCGTTAGTCACAATGCGGACGAGGCGCTGCAACGGATGCACGCGGTCGCGAACGCGCCGATCAACAGCATCTTTCTACATCAACTAGGCTTGGGAATTGTCGGCGGCCGGCTTTACCAGGCGGAACGCGAGGGAGTGGAAGCGGCTCGTCTGGCGGCGCGGATCCTGGACGGCGAGGCGGCCTCCAGTCTGCCTCCCATGATCGTGGGGCCAGTAGCGCCCCGTTATGACTGGCGGGAACTGCGGCGGTGGAACATCAATGAGAAGCTCCTGCCGCCCGACAGCACGATTTTGTTCCGCTCGCCCACCGTATGGGAGCGATACCAAAGATGGATCATCGCCGGGATATCGGTGTTCGTCCTGCAAGCGCTGCTCATCTTCGGGTTGCTGGCAAATCTGATCAAACGTCGGCGCGCAGAAGGTTCGCTAGCGGAGAGCGAAGCGCGTTTTGAACGCATGGCGGATGCCGCTCCGGTCCTGATCTGGATGTCGGGCCCGGACAAACTGTGCACCTTTTTCAACAAGGAATGGCTCGATTTTACCGGTCGTAAAATGGAGCAGGAGCTCGGCAACGGCTGGTCGGATGGGGTCCATCCCGAGGACCTGGAAGACTCTCTCAAGACTTACGGAAGTGCATTCGACGCGCGGGAACCTTTTGTCATGCAATACCGGCTCCGGGACCACGATGGGCAATACCGCTGGGTGACGGACCGTGGCGTGCCCCGTTATGGGCCGCGGGGGAACTTCCGCGGCTACGTCGGCGCCTGCGTGGATATCACCGACCTGCTGGAAAAGGATCGGGCCTTGCGCGAAATCGAAGACCGAGTCGCACTCGCAGCCGAGGTCGCCCATTTGGGGGTGTGGGAGTTGGACACCACGACCTACGATCTCTGGATTTCTGACAATGGCCGAAAGCTATTTGGCTTCGAACCCGATGGCCCGATCAGTTACGGCGCGTTTCAAAATCGAGTGCATCCAGAAGATCGGACGCGGCGTGCGTCCGCAATCAAGCGAGCCATTGAAACGCAAGGCGGCTACGAATTGGAGTATCGCTGCCTGCTCCCGGACGGCAGTCTCCGCTGGATCGGCGGGCGCGGACACTGCGTCAGTGACAAAGATGGCAGGTTCACGCGCCTTGTGGGGGTTTCGATAGACACCACCGACCTGAAACAAGCGCAGCAACTTTTCCAGCTCGCGACCGAAGCATCGCCCAGTGGCGTCGTGCTCGCAGATGCTGAAGGACGAATTGTTCTCGTCAATGCGCACGTTGAAGAGACTCTTCGGCTACGGCCGCGACGAACTCGTCGGCAAATCAGTCGAGATTCTCATGCCGGAGCGTTTTGCTTTCTACGACAGGCGCGAATCGTGACGAATTTTTCGCCGAGGCACAGGGACGCGCGACGGGAGCAGGTCGCGAATTACTTGTTCTGCGCAAGGATGGGAGCGAGTTCCCGGTGGAGATCGATTTGAACCCGATTCAAACGCCTCAGGGTCCCCTCGTGCTTGCGTCGATCGTCGATATCTCGGCAAGGAAGCTGGCCGAAGAAGAGGCGCAACGCCGGCGGGACGAGATCGATCTGCTCACCCGGGTCAGTCTTCTGGGTGAAATGACCGCCTCCATCGCCCACGAGGTGAATCAACCGCTCTCGGGCATCATCAGTAACGCCGGCGCCGGTGAACGCTTCATCGATCGGGGCAATGTGAATCTCGAGCAGCTGCGTGAGATTTTGGTAGATATTGGGGCGGACGGGCGGCGTGTCTATGATGTGATGCAAAACATCCGCAACACGGTCAAGAGAGGCGGGGCGATCCGGGAACGATTATCCATCAACGACGTGGTCACCCATGTGGCGCGCCTCATCCAGCCCGACGCGGCAGCGCATTCGTGCCATCTGCAAATCTCCCTGGCCGACGAGTTGCCGGCCGTCGACGGTGATCCGATCCAGATCCAGCAGGTATTGGTCAACCTGATTGGCAACGCTTTCGATGCCATGAAGGAGACCGCGTTGGAGAATCGCAAAGTGGAGGTGAGCACCGGGGGAAATGGCGATCAGACGATTGTTCTGAGGGTTCGCGATCACGGCATTGGCATCGATGAAGAAGCGCGGAGCCGCCTCTTCGACCGGTTCTTCACGACGAAGCCGGACGGGTTGGGAATGGGGCTCGCCATTGTGCGTTCGATCATCGAAGCGCACGAGGGAACCATCGTGGCGGAAAACGCCCGCAGCGGCGGTGCTTGCTTCTCCGTCACATTGCCGATAAGCAAGGGACTATCAAAATGACCGTCGCACCTTCCCTCGTTTTCGTGATCGATGATGATCCGTCCGCGCGAAAAGGGCTGAACCGCTTGCTCGACTCGGCGAATTACGAGAGCGAGGTTTTCGAATCCGCGCAGGACTTCCTGGCTCATCCACCTCACCCCGGGCCGGCCTGCATTATTGTTGACGTGCAGATGCCGGGACTGAATGGCCTGGAATTCCAGGAAACTCTGATCCGCCGCCGGCGCGAGGAGCAGTTGATCTTCATCACCGGCCACGGCGATATCCCGATGTGTGCCAGAGTGATGAAGGCAGGCGCAGTTGATTTTCTGCCGAAGCCGTTTCGGCCGGGCGAACTCCTCAAGTGTGTGGAGCGGGCGCTCGCTCGATCCGTCGAGCAACGGCGGATTGCGGCGGAAAAGAACGAAGCCCGAGAGTTGCTTGATTTGCTCACTCCGCGCGAGTTTGAGGTCATGCAACTGGTCGCCACGGGCCTGCTCAACAAGCAGGTTGCCGGCGAGCTCGGGATGGCTGAGAAGACCGTGAAACTCCACCGCGGCCGCGCGATGCACAAGCTGCGCATCACTTCCGTGGCCAAGTTGGTTCGATTGATCGAAAAGGCAGGCGCTGCCCCCTTTGCGCCACGTCAGACCAAGGTCTGATGCCGACTCGCCGACTCATCGGTTAATCTAAGAGACGTCAGAGACGTCTTTACCGGTTGCGGCGAACGGCTTTTGCCATTCGCCGCCCCTTGCAAAGAGAGTGAAAGCATGAGCCATACGGGTGAAATTCCTGAAACTTCCAGATTGCCGATCGGCAATCCTGCTCCGCAAGTCGTCTGCCTCGTGGATGATGACCTATCCATCCGACGATCTGTCGGCCGGCTCCTTGAGTCCGACGGCTTTGTGGTGCGCGCGTTCAGCAAACCAGAGGATTTTTTGGCCTACTCGGCGAATAATGCGGTCAAAGTTGCCGTCCTGGATATCTGGATGGATCGAATGACAGGTATGGAGCTTCTCGCGCACCTCTGTGCCCGCTCGCCGCAAGCGAGACTGATCTTCATTACTGGCCGTGAGGACGCGGCCGCTCGCGCCACGGTGATGCAGGCTGGAGCCTTCGCGTTTTTCATCAAACCCATTGACGATGCGCATTTCTTAAGGGCGGTGCGGCGTGCATTTTCTCACCGCGTTGCAGAAGGAGGTGCTGACGACCACTTGCGCCTCGGCCTCCAGCCTGGACCACGCATTAATCCATGGGGCGGCGGGAAAATCCAACCGTTTTCTGATTGAACGTCGTTTCAATAGTATGCAACAATTGCGCTCAAAGGTCACGATTCTTGCTCACACCAGGGAACCGATGAAAGCTTCGAAGGCCGTCGCACGCCCCGGGGGAAGCTTCGCTCCCAGTGGGGGCCGTTGCGTCCTGGAAGATCTGGCAGCCGCAGGCTCAGCACGCTCTCCCCGGGACGGGCGTGAGCGCGATCGAATACCAGGATTATTTCAAATATATGGAGCAAAAGAAAGAAAGCGGTTGGGCTGACGGATCTCGCGGAAACGGCTACGCCATTTGCTTGCTCGACGATGATCCGTCCGCCCTGAAAGGAACCAATCGGTTGCTTTTGTCCGCAGGCTGGAGAGCAAAATCGTTCGACGACCCGCACTCCTTTTTGGACTACGCGCAGACTCATCGTCCCAAGGTCGCGGTGCTTGATGTCCTGATGCCAGTCATGAACGGCCTGGAGGTGCAAAGAAGGCTGCGCGAAATCTCGCCCTCAACAAAGGTGATTATCCTCACGAGCGTTGACGATCCCGCGGCCCGCTCCAAAGCGATAGAAGCAGGAGCCTCCGCTTTTTTCCTCAAACCCGTCGCCAGCGACGAGTTTCTGCAAGCAATTAGCGCAACCGCCAACGGTAGCTAAGCCGTAAAACTCACGGCAACTTGGCCGTTCTTCCCAGCGGGTTCCTCCATTTCTACGATCTGGAATGGGGACTGAACCACGGGCGCTGGGCTACCCGACCAACCAAATCCACAACACCCTGGGGCGCGAAAAGCGGCTGGTCTACTTTGGCCGGTGCGATACGACAAACACCTGCCGCATCGCGGAGAAATCGGCATTTTTAATCGCAGCTACTATGAGGAGTTGCTCGTCGTCCGCGTGCACGTCCAACGATGCCAATGAGCGCGACTACTGGGATGACTACATGGAAGCCTACGAGGATACGTTGCTTACCTCCGCCTACTCGGACGGGTCCTTGGCCGCGAGAGTGCGGTTCAGGAGCCTGCTAACAACGGCGAAGAAAAATCCGGTGGAGAGGCCGCACATCAGGATGCCGGTCAGGCCCTCGATCGCACCGACCAGTTGCCATCGCTCGGGCAGCACAACATCGCCGTAGCCGACTGTGGTATAGGTGATCCCGGAAAAATAAAACGATGTTTGCATGTCAGGGATGCTTCCTACGCAGAAGTAAAACAGTCCCCAAAGGCAAATCTCGATCACATGAAGCAAGATAAGACACCAGGTGGCCCGGATCAGCATCCAAGTCATTGGCCAAAGCCCACTCGGCGGAGGGCCGTGCCAGCCCAGGCGGGCTCTCAGCAGTCCAGCCAAGCCGACTGCATGCACGCAGACCGTGGCAGCTACGAGAACGCCCGCAGCGAGAAGTTTTATGAACACAGTCGGCGGCTAGTTAAAGAGGAGTTGGGAAAGCAAAAATCGGTGGTGGCGCCGGGGGAACAGAAAGCTTCATTTTTTGGTTACCGCCTTGTGCAGTGAGCGCATTCAAAGATGGGCCTCGGCCAATTTCTTCATCGCCGCTCGCCCTTTCGACTGCAATGGCCCCAGTCCGCTGCCGGGAAGAAACCAGATGCCCTTATCCTTGGAACGGCAGTAAAGAAGGTTGACGCCGTCGTGAGTGATCGCGTGGTGGTAGGTCGCGCTTTGATTTTCAGCAAGGAAATTGAAAAAGGCATCGCGCCATGCGTCGCCAGTGTAAGGAAAGAGCTGCTCCCCCAACTTCTTCAATTCTTCGATGCTGATCGTGCGAATTGACTTCGCCATCGCATCAAGGCGCTCCTTGGTCAGTGTTTCGTAATCAACGAATTTATCGAATGGCATGGTCGGATCGGGTTGTTGATTGGTGTGACAGCACTTTATTGCTTTTTCTTAATTGCGTTTCTCTCCCGGAGTCTATCGGACCTTGGTCTTACCTGGTTGCGACCATCGGACTTTGGTCCTATTCTCGCTCGCCATGCGTTGTGGAACCTAGGGAGGCAATCCGCCATGCGCCTGCTCATTCACGAAATCCGTCATAATCCGCTGCTCTGGCTGCTCGTCTTTGTGCCGGTCGTGCTCGTGATGGAGAAGCTCCAGCCGCACGCCTCCACGCTGCACTTCGTTCTCTCGATCCTGGCCATCGTCCCGCTCGCCGCCCTGCTCAGTCACGCCACGGAGTCCGTCGCCGCCAAGACCGGAGATTCAATCGGCGGTCTGCTCAACTCCACGCTTGGCAATCTGACCGAGCTGGTGATTGCGATCACCGCGTTGCAGGCCGGGCAATACACGCTCGTGAAAGCGTCGATCGCGGGCGCGATTACGACCAACTCCCTCTTCATGCTTGGCGCTTGCTTTCTCCTCGGTGGCCTGCGCTACCATGTGCAGGAATTCAACCGCGTGGCGGCTCGATTTCAAGCGGGCCTGCTCTTCCTGGCCACGGTCGCGCTGCTCATTCCCTCCACGATCGGTGCGCGGCTGCCCGCGGAGAACGAGAAGTTCAATCGCGAGTTAAGCCTGGCGTTGTCAGTCTTGCTTCTGCTCGCCTACGGGCTGGGCCTGATGTTTTCGCTCAAGACTCACGTCGAGCTATTCGCCGGAGCGGCTGAAGAAGGAGAGGCGGCCTGGCCGATCGGCCTCGCCCTTGGGACACTCGCCGGCGTCACGGTTTTTGTCGCCTTGGTGAGCGAGGTCTTCGTCGGATCTGTGCAGGAAGCCGCCAAGGACTTTGGAATGACCCCAGCCTTCGTCGGCTTCATCGTCGTCGCGCTCGTCGGCGCAGCCGCCGAAATGGCGGCGGCATTTTCCGCCGCGCGCAAGAACCGGCTCGATCTCAGCGTCAGCATAGCGTTAGGCAGTTCCGCCCAGATTGCACTCTTTGTCGCGCCGGTTCTCGTCCTGCTCAGCGGCTTTATCGGGCCGACGCCGATGGACCTGAATTTCTGGCCCGGGGCCGTCGCGATGGTTTTCTTTGCCACCCTGACCGCGGCGCTCGTGACGAATTCCGGCCGCTCCGCCTGGTTCATCGGTGTGCTCGTTCTCACGGTTTATCTGATGTTTGCGGCGGCCCTTTATCTCCTGCCACCGTCAGGAAGTTGAATTGTCAGGTGCCGATCTTGTTTGTTCGAAATTCTGCTCGACGATCAACTCGCCCGAGGCGCTCCCTTCGACCCAGCGCGCAACGCCGGGTTAGTTTTCCTTATTCGTTATGCTGGTGAGAAGGATAACTGATCGACGCAGGCGCGTCAGAGCGGAAGCATCGCGATGCGAACGAGCGCGAAGGTAAAGACCGCCGCGGCAAAAAGGAAGGCGACCACGCGGACGCGGCGCTGTTCGAATTTGCTCGAGGCATTGGCGAAAAAGAGAACCGTGGCGAAGAGCACGGTGTTGGCGAGGTACTCGCCGGAGGTGTTGCCAGCAGCGCGCGAGGTTTTCAGCTTTTCCGCGGCGGTGGCGGTGGCGGCAGCGGCCTCGCGGGTCCCCCGGACTTCGTAGAGTCTCGGGACGAAGGGATGCGGATCGGCCTGCGGATTTTCGAACGGCTTCTGTGCCATCCAGGCGTCGTACGCTTTCCGCGCGTCGGGCGGGAAACGCTGCGCGTAAAACTGTGCCAGTTTTTCATTCCCGGCCTGTTTGGCGGCGAGCAATTCCATGAACATTGCCGTGTGAATTGTCGCCGCCTGCATCCCCTGGATGCTTAAGAGGCTGGCCCGGCGCTCGAGCGCGCTGAATTCATTCAAGAGTCGATTCGCCCGTCGCGTCCAGGCCGCCGATTCATAGGAACACCAGGCGGTGCCCAATGTCGCCAGCGCCATGAGCAGCGCCGTGACTGGCTCTACCCACCGCTTCTTCTCCGGTTCCTCGTAGGATTTGGCCTGCGCCGGAAGTGGGTTCTCCATCGGAGCAAAATTGGAACCGCTTTCGTGTGCCATGAATGAATGCAGGACGCGATTAACCCAAGAAGATCTGTGCGGTCGCCATGCCGAAAATTCAGGAACTCTTTGGAAAGCCCTGCACCATTTTCGCCACGGCCTCGCGGATTTTTGCCGCGTTGGCTTCAGGCCCGCCGACGACTGCCTGGCCGACCCCGCGAAAGACCAATTTCTTGGTCCGCGCATCGACAAAGTCGAGGATCATCGTGCCCTCATGATACTGGTCGATACTGGTGTAGGTCTGGGGAGCACCGGCCCACATGCCATAAGATCCGTAGCCATAAGGCCAGGTCCCGTAGCGGCCGTAGCCCCAGTCGGTGTATTGTTGGACCGAAACTTTCTCCTGCACAAAGACGTGACGCACGACGTCGAGGTCGGCCTGCTTCCCCGGGACCTCCGCGATGCCGCGTGCGGCTAGCTCAGCGCGCAGGGCCTCTCGCAATGCCGCCTCGCCTGACGGCGACATCGATTGGCCGTGGGCCGGCGGTGCGAGCGCGTAGGTTTTGTAGTTCCCGAATGGAGCCGAGTGATCATAGTCGGTCGTGACCGTAACTGTTTCGCACGCGCTCAGAAGGCATGCGGCACAAACCGCTGACAAGATGGTGACGATGGTTTTCATGATATTGTTTTCGTTAGTCCAAGTGGTTGCAAGAAAGCATGACGGCCGGGCCGCCGGAGTTCCATCGGACTTTGGTCCAATGCGCGAAGCCCGCCGAGCGCGTCGACAGGAAGAGCAGCCCGAGCAATAGCGGCCACATATGTCGCGAAGAGCCGTACCACCACTCACCCTGGTTGCGACCGTCCTGATCATCGCGGGGGGCTGCGCCACTATTCGCGCCCAGGATCTCGAGCCCCGCGCCTACAGCAACTCGCCGACCGGGCTCAATTTCGTTCTCCTGGGCTACGGTTACACGACCGGCAGCGTCCTCACCGATCCGTCTTTGCCGATCGAGAATGTGACCAACGAGGCCCACGTCGGCGTCTTCGGTTTCGTTCGCGTCCTCAATGTGTTTGGCAAGTCCGCGAAGTTCGAGCTGCTCGTGCCGTTCGCGGGGATCACCGCCAAGGGCCTTGTCTTCGGTCAACCGCACACGCGCCAGATTTCCGGCTTCGCCGATCCATACTTTCGATTCTCGATCAATTTTGTCGGCGCACCCGCGTTGACCGCGGCCGAGTTTAAGGATTACAAGCAGAACCTGATTCTTGGCGCGAGCCTCCGAATCGGCGTGCCGCTCGGTCAGGTCGATGACACCAGGCTGGTCAACGTGGGGAGTAATCGCTGGTCGATCAAACCGGAAATCGGCGCTTCGAAAGCCTTTGGACCCTGGACGCTCGAACTGGCACCGGCCGTCACCATTTATACCGACAACGAAGACTTCTTCGGTGGCCAAAAGCGAGAGCAAGCAGCGCTCTATTCTGTGCAGGCGCACCTGACCTACACTTTTCGACCTGGTTGCTGGGTTGGCCTCGATGCGGGCTACTTTAACGGCAGCCGTAGCATCGTGAACGGGGTCGAGAACGACGACGGCCACGAAGGGACGCGCTTCGGCGCGACCCTGGCGCTACCGCTGAGCCGCAATCATTCGATCAAGCTCTACGCCATCACCGGCTACAACGCTGCTCGCCATCACGACTTCGATGCCATCGGGATCGCCTGGCAATACCGCTGGGGCGGGGGATTCTGACGGAGCCTAGCGAGGTTATCCGGCGAGCCACTGACGGGCCTCGGCCAGTTCGTTAGGCGGAAAGAGTTTTACCGGCGCGCCGCGCACACCTGCTCCGGCGAAGGCGAGCGCCGGCACTTCCCACCGTGGATCCACCACGATCGCAATTTTGACGATCTTATGGCTGTGAGAGAAAAGAAAATCCAGGTCGTTCCAGTCCGCGCCACGCTCCCAGCCTTCGAAGTCATCGAGGATCGCGAGCAGACGCGGTTTCGTCCCGGCGTCGATTGTTCGCGCAATCGCCTCCTGGGCCTCGCCAAACTCTGACCGCTTTAATTCTCCGCTGATCCGCAGGACACAGACACCGTCAGGCTCCAATTCAAAATTCGCAGGCATATCTTCGATTAACAGACTGGTGAAGCCTGGCACATTGGACTTTGGTCTTACCGCGGGAGCCATGGGCGCAGCCGCGATCTGCCTCAGCGGAACTCCGATCCGCCTCGAATTGCAGATCGGCTCCGCCCTGATTTCAATCCTTTGGGAATTCGAACCTTGTTGCTGAAGGTGTGGCTGAGTTTCGGAGCAATTCGGGCTTCATCAGGTGTCGGCGTTTGCATGAGGAGTCACTCTTCCAACACGCTGCGCGGCACGCCGAGCCACTCGACGGCATAATCGAGGTCTCTGAACATTTTCACCCTTAAAGGAGAATGCTCCGTCACGACGGCGTGAATTCTGACGTAGTGACCCGCGGCGAGACTGGTGATATAAAAAGCAGATTTGATCGGCGCGCGTCCGGCGTAAAAGCGACGGCGGTGAAGCGCGATGCGGTAAACGAAGCGCTCATCCAGATCGAGCGCATCCAGCCTCGAGGTATCGGTAAAGCGATTGAACGGCTCGTGAGCGCGATCCTCTTCCTCCTCAAGAAATCGGACAAGCGCGGTGACGACCTTCGCATCAAAGATGCCGCGCGGCCTGAAGATCATGAGACGCAGGTCCTCATGAAAACGAACATCGGGCGGGAGTTTCATATATTTCGACGATCCTTTCGTAACTATGCTTGCTTCAACTGCTTCATCGGAACAGGACGATCGCGAGCACTTGCGCTGAGAGAATGCGGAGCAGCGTGGTGAGCGGATAGACCGTGGCATAGGCAACTGCCGGAGCCTCGGACTCCGGCAATATTGGAGGCGAAAGCGAGCGCCGGCGGATCGGTCATGCTCCCCGCGATCAACCCGCTCAGATCCATGAAATTCATTTTCCAAAGGAGGCGCGCGAAAACTCCGATGAGCAATATCGGCAGGACGGTGACGCACGCTCCCGCGAGCAGCCAAGAGAGGCCGGTTGAGCTGAAAACGGTGGCGAAAAATTTCGCGCCCGCGCCGAGGCCGACCGCAGCGAAAAAAAGCGCAATACCAAATTCCCGAAAGGCCAGGTTCGTATTCACCGGCATGTGCCACACCTGCCGCCCGATGCGTCCGACGCGCCCGAGGATGAGTGCGACAATCAGCGGACCGCCGGCCAGACCGAGTCGGATTGGTTGCGGCAACCCGGGGAAGGCGATTGGCATGGTCCCAAGAGCGATCCCAAGAACGATGCCGATGAAGAATGGAATGAAGTGGGTCTCGTTCAATTCCTCGACCAAATTGCCGAGAGCTTCGGCGGCTTTGTCCAGATCTTCCTCCCGCCCGACAAGAGTGATCAGGTCGCCAAATTGCAGGCGAAGTCCGGGGACCGCGGACATCTCGATGTCGGCGCGTGTGACACGGGTTACCGCGATGCCGAAGCGGTCGTCGAGATTCAGCTCGCCGACGGTTCCCCCGAGAACGTCGCGATCGGTCACGACCACGCGCCGAAACGTGATGTTGCTCTCGGCCAGCACCAGGTCTTCCTCGCTCCGTTGACCGACGATGCGCTCGAACCGCTCCAAGCCAGAAGGCGTGCCGACAACCACGAGCCGACAATCAGTGTGAACGACGGTCGCGTCCGTGGCCGCGACGGTTTCGTGACCATTGCGGATGCGCGAGACAGTGACTTTCGATTCGATGCGACCGGGAATCGCGTCAACCCGAAGCCCATCAAGGTTCGGATTAGTAACGATGAGCGTGCGGCGCTCGAGGGGTTCGACGTTGACTCGATTCTTTGCCGCGAAATCCGCTGCCTCCCGCTTCGGATCGATGCGGAAAATCACTTTCAGCAAGACCAGCGTAGCAATAATGCCGACGATCGCTGTCGGGTAGCTCACCGCGTAAGCGAGCGCGGGCAGGTTAAGTCGGTCGGGAGTGATTCCCGGCAGGGTGCTGAGAGTCTGAGTGACCGCGCCTAAGGACGGCGTGTTGGTCGAAGCGCCAGCAAAAATTCCCAGCACTGCCGCCATGTCGAAGCCGGCCAGCCAACCGATAAGCGGCGCACCGATCGCTCCCATGATAACGATCGCCGCCGCGAGCAGATTTAGCTTCATGCCCTGTTGCCGGAGCGCGGCGAAGAAGCCGGGCCCAAGCTGAAGACCAATCGTGAAGACGAACAGGATCAACCCCAGCTCCTTCACGAAATCGAGGGTGTGATGATCCACCGGATTGCCGAAATGCCCCACCATGATGCCGGCAAAAAGTACGCCCGAGGTCCCAAGACCGATGCCGCGAAACTTCAGGCTGCCGAGTGCCATCCCAAGCATGCAAACGAAAGCGAGCGCGCCGATGGCGTGCGCGATCGGCTGGGTCTTGTGCAGCTCGAACAACCAGCTCATTCGTTAGGCGGGTCGCCTCCGCTTTATGGCGCAATGCGCACGTCGCGCAGAATTTCATCGACCACTTCCCGGATGCGCGCGGCACGAGAGTCGGTCGAGAGGTGGCGCATGATTGGGCGCGTTGCGTAACCCCGCATGAGCGGTTTGAAGCTCTTGGCGTCGATGATGTCGATGAGCAATGTCCCCGCTTCGAAGTGGTCTGGATTCTTGCTCCCGGTGTAAACGTCATGCGCGCGATCATGGAGCGCGCCCAAATCCTCGCGATAGCCGAAATAATCGCTGATCGCCTCGGTGGAAACGTTGTTTCCCGTGATCACGAGATAGGCCACAATTACGTCACCACCTGCGGAAACTCGCGTGACTCCGCGCGCGGCGAGATTCTCGGTAATCGCGCTTTGGATCATCCTGTGGACGGCTTCGCGGTCATCCGCGTACGACGGCGCCTGGGACTTCCGGCCGACGAAATTAAAAGTTCGGGCGTGAATCTCGCCGCTGGTGACCGTGGTAGGAGTCGAAGAGCAGCCAGCCAGCAAGGCCAGGCCAAGGGTACAAATAAACAGTAGGCTTGGTTTCATGTAGTTTTGTCTTTCTTGGTTAACGGCGTGGATCGCGTTCAAGGGTCACCAAAGCGAGCCGCGGTCGCCATCGGACCAAGGTCGTAGTCAGGCGCCATGCGCTGCAGCTTTCGTCTCGGCACGGCGGGGCCGACGCAGAGGGATCAGCGGGCGTGGGATTTCAAAATGCGCAGGACTTCGGCGATCGCCTGCGGGTCCTGATGCGCGGCATGGCCGCTCGGGACGATGTGTTCGCTCTTGGCGCCGTTCATGTGGGAGCTCCAATACGGCACGACACCGTCGCTCGAGTTGGGGGAATCACCGTGGCCACGATCTCCGATGATCGTGTCGTAGGGAACGCCTGGCGTCATGGGTATGCTATTGATCGCAGCCACGAAACGGCTCTTTGGCGAGAGACTGTCGACACTGTTAGCGCGCCGTTTTGGTTTCAATTCTTCCTCGCGGATGTGAGCGGTGGCGCGCAGCATCTCCTCGCTCGCGGCGCGAGTGAGCTTCGGATCGCGAATCAGCAGCATGGAGCGCTTGTGCAGCCAGCCAGTTGCGAGATCACTTCCGCGCAAAGGCGACGCGATGAAAATTACCCGTCCGATCTCCGGCCGATGACGAAAGAAAAGCTCCTGCCGAAAATATTCGCGGACGTGCGGTGTAAGGGGCACTTCGTCTGGCGGCCGGCCGAAGATTTTCATCCATAGCTCATTACCGCTGTCGGTGAGCAAGAGCCGGCTGATGCAACCACCCATGCTATGGCCGATGACGACCATTGGCTTCAGTTTTGGGAAATGTTTTTCCACGCGATCGAGTTCCTCACGCAGAATCGCGGCAGAGTATGGATACGGATAACCACTCGGATAACTGTAAAACCAAAACTGGTAATTTTTGCGGATAACCGGATCGGCGCGCAGCGTGTTGATCATCGGCGTCCAGGTCGCCTTCGAATCTATCAAGCCGTGAATGACAAGCATGACGGTCTTGTTTGGATCGTACGGTTGCAGTCGCTCGATCGCCGCGGTGTGAGCGAATTTTTCGGGATCAATCAAACGTGCAAACTCGTGTTTCTGAGGATCCGTTTCCTGAAGCATCACCGCCAGCGGGACGGTGAAATCCGCCGCCAGCGGAACGGTATGGCCATTGAAAGTGACGGTTTCCTCCGCCAGCGGATCCTGGAACGCGAGCACGCAACGCCGCCCTTCGAATTGAGCGACCACCGTGACGGAATAAAAGATCCGTGACGGCAAAAAATCCTGGCGCGCATTTTTGTTGTGCTCGCGTTCCACCGCGACGATCGCCGCCCCAATACCAGGCCGGATGGTCCTTTCGGTGACGTATTTGCCATGAACGTCGTACTCATCCGCCGGCGTGAATTCGTAGAGCGTCGCATCCCACTCCGGCCGCAGGTCGGCTCGACATGTGAGCACGAAATTGCCTGCGGGTCCCGGAACTTTCAGTGGTGTCGTCCATGGAGTCAGTCTTGCGTCGTGGATGATCTGGAAAAGACGCGCGATACCGAAATTGTAATCGCGGATCGCAGTTGCGTTGTTGGGATCGTGTTCGAGTTCACGCGCAGCTGATTGAACTCCGGCCAGACAATCGCCCAGCGCGGCGAGAGGTTGCGTGTGTTCTTCACGCATCGCCTTGCTGATTTCTTGTTCAGCGGAAGCGAGCGCCCCGGTGCCGGCCGGCCCGGTTAATTGAGGCTGTCGATGCCACACCTCCGCGTACTTATGACAGCCGCTGAGCATCAGCAGGCCGCAGAGCACGCACAGTTGCGCGCGCATTGCGATGCGATTAGTTCGCAGCGAAGTAAGTGGAATCAGCCACTGGCTTTCGCACCACCGGGCGATCCGTCACAATGACGGTTGTGCCTGGGCGGATCACGTCCGCCACTTTCTGCCCGAATTCAGGACTGAAGCGCAAGCGTGAAGCGAGCTTCTGCGGATCAACGCTGCGCCCTTGGCCGTCCACGCGCATCCAGCGTTTCGCTTCGCGACCCGGCGCGAGTTGGCTCGCTTGTCCGGTGCTGCCTTCGAGCAAAGTGAAAACGTGTTCGCCGAGGCGGCCCATTCCACTTGCATCGAGCGCGGCGCGGCCGATCGGGTTGCCGTTGCGATAGACATAGAGCGCGTGGTCGCCGGCGCTTACCACGATTGTGATCGGCCCCGACTCACTCCGCTCCGGATGCCAGTCGTAGTCGTTCGCCTCGAGCGGACGGAGCATACCGGGCTTGAAGTCTTTTGGCGCGAGCATCATGCCTGGGTTCGCCGCCATGTGCGGGGTTTGCGTCTTGCCGTCACCCACCACGACGGTGCCGCCCTGCGAGGTCGCCTGGAAGAGCAGGGTGGAGAAATCGTATGGCAACCGGATGCAACCGTGACTGGCTGCGTAACCGGGCAGATGACCGGAGTGCATCGCGATTCCGCTCCACGTAAGACGTTGCATGAAAGGCATGGGCGCATTGTCGTACTTCTTGGAGCGATGGGTCGACTTCTTCTCCAAAATGGTGAATACACCGGCCGGCGTCCCATTGCCTTTCGACCCGGTGCTAATGCTGGAGCGACCGATGAGAATTCCGTTGCGATAAACATGCATCGTCTGCTGCGGGATGCTGACCAGCGCCACCACCGGGCCTTGCGGAGAGAGCTGTGGATTCCACCAGTATTCACCCGGCTTGAGGGGCCCGGTTGCCGTGCCGGTTGGAGTACCTTTGGTGTGGAAAGATGGCCGGTCCATCGCCTGCGAGGAGGCGAGTAGAGCGAGGCAGACGCTGAGGATGCTGATGAATTTCATAGGTTGGTTTTGAACGACAGGATTAAACAGAGCAGAGGTCGCGGCCTGGTGGCATCGGACCTTCGTCCTATGCCCCTTCCCCGAAGCGGTTGGGGCTTTCGGTTCACTCAAGAAATCGAACACGACCCGTCTCGATCTCGTAGATTGCGCCGACAAGCTTTAAACCGCCCTTCAGCCTGGCGCTCGCGACCTTCGGGCGTTTCGAGGATTTGGCGCATGCTCCAGCGCACGTTGGCCTCGACAGCCTGCGCGCTCATTGCCTCTGGATTGAGCTTCAGGTCGAGATCGCTAAGTCCTGGCAGAATGGAATCGACCAGAAGCTGAATCCGCGATTCCTGGCGGGTGCCGTGCAGCCGCATGGCAATCGCCGCGGCAACTGCGCCGCACTTCGTGTGGCCGAGGATAACGAAGAGCGGCGTGTGCAAATGGCGGCCCGCGTATTGCAGACTTCCAGCGACTTCCGGCGAGATCACGTTTCCCGCCACCCGGATGATGAACAGGTCGCCCAAACCGGCATCGAAGATCAACTCCGGCGGCACCCGCGAATCGCTACAGCTCAGAATGGTCGTGTAGGGATGCTGGCCCTTCGCGAGATCCGCGAGGACCTCCTTTTGCATCGTTGGGAATCTCGCCGTTCCGGCGACGAACCGCTCGTTCCCCGCCTTCAATCGCTGTAATGCTTCGTCGGCTGACACCTTTGATTCCACGCCCGAACTCATATCTAAGTGTATCAGAAATTTCTGAACTTGTTGGCAAAGTGTCCTCGTCGAGTCTAATCATCCTTCAGCGCCAGTTTGAGAATACGGCGCACTTCCGCGATCGCTTCCGGATTCGCCGGCGAGCTATGATTTGATGGCACGATGAGTTCCGACTGCGCGCCGTCGAGGTGAGAACTCCAGTATGCAACCACGCCGTCGCTGCTCTTTGGCGTATCGCCGCGGCCGCGATCGCCGATGATCGACTGGTAGGGAATTCCAGGCGTGATCGGGAGCTTGTTCACTTCAAGCAGGAACTTATTTCGAGGAGAGAGCGTGTCGATGCTGTTGGGCAGGCGTTTGGCCTGGATCGCACCCGGGTCAGCCGCGGCGGTGATCACAGTGACAGGTATGCTCGCTACAAGGAATGGGGTCTTGACGAGGCTGGCCGCGAGTCGACCGATCCAATTGCTCGCCAGGTCGCTCCCGCGATGCGGGGTGGACATGAAGACCACGCGCTTCACTTCCGGCCGATGATTGAAAATGAGTGACTTTTCGAGCAATTGGCGGGTGTCATTGGGCAGGACGGTTTCCGCCGGCGGTTTGCCAAAGAAGTGGTGCCAGATCTTCTGGCCAGCGTCGGTGATCATGAGCCGGCTAATCATCCCGCCCATGCTATGGCCGATGAGAATGATACCTTTGTGATCAGGAAACGCCCGATCCACTCCATCGAGCTCGTCCCGGAAGAGTGCGGCGGAATAAGGATAGGGATAGCCGCTTGGATAACTATAAACCCAGAACTGATAATGGCGCCGGATCTCCGGATCCTCATAGAGAGTGTTAATTAACGGCGTCCAACTTGCTGGTGTGTCCTGCAAACCGTGAACAAAAATAACCGGGATCCGCTTTGGGTCGTAAACCTGTAGACGAATCAACCGGGCGGTGTCGGTATATTTTTCCGGACGGAGGAGACGCGCGAGCCCAAGTTTTTCCGGACGTTCCCGGGTCAAACCAACCGCGAGAGGAGCGGTCAGATCCGCCGCCAACGGGTAACTATGCCCGTCCAGAGAAACGCGATCGGTCGTCAGGGGTTGGAAAAACTCGAGCTCAGCGCCATGACCGCGGAAGCGAATAATTCCGGTCGCGCCCCCATAAAGCCGGCGCGAAGTGAATGTCTCTCGAGAGTCTTTCTTCTCCTGCCGGCCGACCGCGACCACGGGTGCGCCAATCCCGCTTATTGTGACTCGTTCCCGCAGGTAAGCTCCGCCAATCGTGAGGCTGTCGGTCGGAATAATCTCGTAGGCTGCCGGATCACGATCTGTTCCGACCTGGCGTTTGGTCGTTAGGGTGTAATCACCCGTCGGGGCAGGCACCACGAGCGCGTGATCCCACGGGTTGAGGCGTGCACCCTCGATGACTCCGATGACACGTGCGACGGAAAAATTGTAAAGGTCGCGCGCCGGTCGATCACCCGGATTCCGGTCTAGCTGATTGGAAGCCGTTTGCGCGGCGGCGAGATAACCACCCAGAGCATGCAAAGGATCACGGGGTGCCTTTTCTTGCGCATCGTGCACCTGTTGCTCGGCTGAGACAAGTGTTGCCTCTCGTGTTGGGTTAACCGGCAAGCGCGGGTTGATGGGTTTGACGGTCGCGATATGTGCGCATCCGGTTAGACCCAGAACGAGAGTGACAGATAGATGAAATTTCATAAGTGGTTTTGGTCGCACGGCATGGATCAAGTCTTGAACAGACGAGCGGTTATTCGCGCAACGCCTCGAGCGGAACGCCGAGCCACTTCGCCGCCGCTGCGCGATCGGTGAAGAGGGTGACATCGAGCGGCGAATAGTCGGTCAGCATGGCGTGCAGTTTGGTGTAGTGCCTGGTGGCCTCACTCGTGACGTAAAAGGCGGATTTCACGGCGGGCTTTTCCTTCACGGAAAGGCGCCGGCCGAGAGCAACGTCAAACACAAATCTGAAATTTAGATCAACCGCGTCGAGAGCGGACAGGTCCGCGAAACGGTTGATCGGTTGTCTGTTTCGTTTTTCGACGGCTTCGATAAAGGCGACAATCTCGCTGACGGTCACTTCATCCAGGATGCCGCGTGGCTTCCAAAGAAGGAGTGAGAGGTCCTTGTGGAACCGGATGTCAGCGGGAAGTTTCAAATCATTCTGAGCCTCGCACGGATTCCCGGACCGTTCGCCGGGTGTTTGATTCCACCATCGGCCGCTGGCTCACGCGGATCAACCCCCGAGGGAAGATCGAGGTGGAACAATCAAAAAGTTGCTGAGCTGCGAACATGCCGCCACAATCTCAAGTCGCAGGTTTTTCTTTCACACCGGACGCGACCTTCGCGTAAACGCTCATCACCAGTAAGGCCGCGAGCGCATAGGGGTCGGCCACCATCCGTTGTAGCCGGGATCGCTGATCCCGGCCGCTCGAAAACCCAAATCCGTGCAATCCGAGAAATCCGTGGTTAAGAAAAACAAAAACCGGGGAGTCGAAGGACGGGGTCGCATCTATACATTTGACATGGCGGAAGGTAATTGAAAGTCTTGAGGGATGGCGCGGCCGTTGCGGATCGAATTTGAGGACGCGATTTATCATCTGACGGCGCGTGGGAACGAACGGCAGCGGGTCTTTCGCGTGGAGAGCGATCGGGAGCAGTTCATATCGTTGCTGGCTCGCTCCTGCGAGCGGTATGAAGTGTCGCTGCTGGCCTTCGTGCTGATGGGAAATCATTTCCACCTTGTCGCGCAAACGCATCGGGGGAATCTGAGCCGATGGATGCACTGGCTGATGGTGTCGTATACGACCTGGTTTAACTGGCGCCATCAGCGTAGCGGGCATCTTTTCCAAGGCCGCTACAAGAGCTTCCTGGTTGAGGAGGGGGCGTATCTTTTAGAGCTGAGCCGTTATCTGCATCTCAACCCAGTGCGGGGCACAGTGCTGGGAGAGGGAAACCCGGCGGAGCGGCGGCAGCGGCTCCGAGCCTATCACTGGAGCAGCTATGGAGGCACGGCTGGGCTGGAGAAGCCGTTTGGTTTGGTCCGGGACGCGATGGTGCTGGAGGAGATTGGCGGCAGAGGTCGCGAACGAGCGCTGCGCTACCGGCGTTTTGTGGAGGAAGGATTGACCGGGGAGATCGCAAGCCCGATGGAAGCGGTGCAATGGCAAGCAGTGCTGGGGAGCGAGAGTTTTGTCCAGCGGGTGCAGGATCGGATGAATGAGATGAAAGGCGGGCGTTGCGAGGTGACGGCATTGCGCCGTGGAGCGAAGAGGGCACGGCCCGAGGAGGTGCTAGAGGGAGTGGCGCGCCACTACGGGATGACGAGCGAGGAGTTGACGGGTGCGGGCGGTCTCATGGGAGAAGCGCGCAACGTGGCGCTTTGGTTGGTTTGGGAAAGATGCGGGCTGAGTCAGCGGGAAATAGGGGAATTGTTTGGAGGCATGAATTACGCTGCGGTGGCGCAGCGGTTGCGGCGGCTCAAGCCCGAATGCCGTAGCTTGGCGCTCGAGTTGAGCAATGCGATGTCAAATGTATAGATGCGACCCCATCTCTGCCCCCCTCGTGCTTTGCGGGCCATGGAACCGAGGCTATCAAACGTTGCTCGAAAATGTCAATCCGCACAGACCGACCCTTATTCCTCCTTGCAGACCGACCCTTATTCCTCCTTGAATGCCGGGCATACGGGATGCCGGTATGGGCTTTGGCCTCTCTCGCGCCTCGTACAGATCTATAATTCTGCCACTTCGCGATAATCCTACCGCACCAGCCGTAGGAAGAGTTCAGCCGCGCCCTGAGCGCCGGCCGCCCAGAGCGATCCTCTCCGCCCGGCCGAGATCGCTTTTAGGGCCGCCCCCGGTTCTACCGCCGGCGTCGGGATCACCGACCAGGCATGACCATTCCAGCGCTCCGTCAGCGGCGTGCCATCGAGACTGCCGACGGCGATGACATTATTCGCCGACAGTGCGACCACTGCGGATAGAGGATCCAGGCCTCCGGTGGCTGCCGTCGTCACCTTCGTCCAGGCTGTTCCATTCCAATGCAGCGCCAGCGAGACGTAATCGAGATAGGTCGTGCCGGTCACTCCGACTGCCCAGACGTCAT
>CAVTUV010000004.1:0-342335 GCA_963737995.1 uncultured Verrucomicrobiae bacterium | reverse complement strand
GGTGTACCCCTAGCCGGGCTGCGGGCCATGAACGTCGACCGCCAGTCGGGCCGGTGCCGGCGAAGACGAGGACGAACTCCTGTGGCTCGTCGCTCGGGTTGAACGTCTCGGTGGATGAGACCGGCCGGTACGTGGAAGAACCCGCCCTCCTCAACGTCCATGCTGTCCCGGCCTCCGGGGCCGAACTCAAAGCGGGCGCGGCCGTGCACCGGGTTGACCGAGCACCTCGCGGTCGCCGTGGTGGTGCCAGCCGGTCGCGGTGCCGCCCTCGGCGCGGGCACGAACGAGCAGGGCACGCGCGGTGCTGTGGGCGATCTCCCTGACGACTCCCGGATACCCGGGTGCCTCCGTCAGGCTGTCAGGTGCGACAGTCGAGATGCGGCCCGTCTCGCTTCCTGCTGCTGGACGATCCACCTGTGGGACTCCGGAACCCAAGGCTAGCAAACCCGCTCCGCCGTCCGGAGCGGACTACCCTTCGGCATGGTGTCCTCGGCTGCCTCTGGACCTTCTTCGTCCCAGCTCGACGCGCCCAGCCGGGCTACGCTCAGCGCATCGCGCATTCTGCAGTCCCTGCCTGTTGATGTGGTCGCCCGTCTGACTGCCGACGCGTCACGGATGCGGGTGCCGGCGGGCTCGACGATCCACCGGGAGGGAGACACGGCGGCCCAGCCTCGAGATCGTTGTCTCGGGCCTCATCCGCGTCTACGTGCAGGGGGCGGATGGGCGGACGATGACGGTTCGCTACTGCCGGCCCGGCACTTTGATCGGGGTGTTGTCGCTCTTCGCGTCGCCGTTTGCACTGCCGGCAACGATCCAGACCGTGACCGACGCCGAGCTGCTCATCCTCCAGGCATCGCTCGTCCGGCATGCGGCCGAGCGGGATGTGCACGAGGCGCGGAGCCCTGCTCGACGAGCTGAGCGAGCGTGTGATGGCGTTCATCGCCGAGATCCCCGGTGGCGCCTTTGCAAGCGTGCGGCAGCGCGTCGCTCGTCACCTGCTCGATCTCGCGTCCGAGAGCCAGGACGGCGGTGCGTTGCTGGTTCCGATCGGCCAGCAGGACCTCGCCGATGCCGTCGGCACGGTCCGGGAGGTCGTTGTCCGGGCGCTGCGGGAGCTGCGTGAGGCCGGCGTCCTGCGCACCGGGCGCGGGGCGATCGTCGTGCTCGACCCGGCGCGGCTGGCCCGTGAGGCGTACGACTAGCGGCGCTGGAACGAACGTTCCACTCGGACGGAACAGGGGTCGCTGACATCCGCGTTCGGCTGTGGAAGTCTTCGCCCGTATGCCCGCGCAGCAACCCGTCCCTGCATCCGGCGCCGCGCACGCGCCCGAGCCGACAGACGGGCCGCTGCTTACCGAGGAGCTTCAGCTCGCGTTCCGTAACCGCGGGATGCCGCTCGAGGCTACGCGCTACGACGTCACCCCCTCGGGGCTGCACTACCTTGTCTGGCGCTGGGACATCCCCGCGGTCGACACGGCGGGCTGGGGGCTGCAGGCTCGGCGGGCACGTTCGCGAGCAGCTTGAGGTGACGCTCGACGAGTCCGCGGTCGGTCCGTGGCTGACGACGGCCGTGACGTTTGAGTGCGCGGGGAACGGTCGCGGCTGGCTGCGGCCTCGGCCCGTGAGCCTTCCCTGGCTCGGTGAGGCGATCGGCACCGCCCGATCAACGGCACGCCGCTCCGCGGACTATTGGATGACGCCGGTCTGGCGCCGGACGCGGTCGAGGTCGTCTGCCACGGGGCCGACGCGGGATCCAGGGCGACGAGGAGCAGTCCTACGCCCGCAGCCTGCCACTCGAAGAGGCGCTGGTGCGGGAGTCCTCCTCGCATACGAAATGAACGGTGACCGCTCGAGCCCCAGCACGGCCTCCCGCTCCGGCTCGTCGTGCCGGGCTGGTACGGAATGGCGAGCGTGAAATGGCTCACCGCGATCGAGCTGTCGGCGAGCCGTTCGCAGGGTTTAAGCAGACCGTTGCATACCGCTAGCAGCGTCACGCGGACGACCCCGGCTAACCCGTCGAGCGGGTGCGTGTCCGGGCCCTCATGATCCCCCCCGGGATCCCCGACTTCTTCTCACGTCGCCGTTTCGTCGACCCGGAAACGTTATGCTTTCCGGCCGCGCATGGTCCGGCCACGCGCCCGTGGAACGGGTCAAGGTCGCGGTCGACGGACAAGTTGTCGGAGGCCGCGCTCGGCCGCGGTGTCGGCGATTTTGCCTGGCGTGACTGGTCATTTGAATGGAACGCGACACCGGCGACCACGACATCGCCTGCCGGGCGACCGACGCCGCCGGAAACATGCAGCCGCTGGAGCCGGCGTGAAACTATCAGGGCATGGGCAACAATGCCGTCCAGCGCATCTGCATCACCGTCCGTTGACCCACGCCGGAGGTGGACGTCGTCCCTGCCACTGATCCGTGGCCGGCAGTCCTCCAAGGGCGATGAGTTTTTTTTTTTTTTTTTTTTTTTTTTTTTTTTTTTTTTTTTTTTTTTTTTTTTTTTTTTTTTTTTTTTTTTTTTTTTTTTTTTTTTTTTTTTTTTTTAAAAAAAAAAAAAAAAAAAAAACGAGCAGCAGACCGCGACCGGAAAGGTTCTCCTCCATTTCCTGATCTCCCTCGACGGCTTCGTCGCCGGGCCTGGGCACTCGATGGATTGGATGGCGGGCATCACCAACCGACCCAGCCTGGTCGAGGAATACATCGAAACCGCCGGCGCCGTCCTGGCCGGAAGAGGACGGATTCGACAGCGCCATCGACGACGCCCGGCCATACGGCGGGAGGCGGAAGGGGCCGATCTTCATGCTCGCCGGCCCCATCCCGAGGGACGCGCATCCCGCCGCTGCAACGTCACGTTCCTCGACTGCTCCGTCGAGGAGGCGGTGCGGATCGGGCTCAACATCGCCGGCGGGAAACACCTTCGAGGTGTTCTCGCCCACCATCGGCAAGCAGCTTCTCGACCGGGGCCTGATCGACGAGATCGATCTTCACCTGGCGCCCGTGCTGCCGCAACAGGTCCTCGGAGAGATTGAAGGTGGCAGTGTTAAAAGCGGCGAGTTTGTCGAAACTTTTGAGCTGGGATTTGTAATCGAGGAACTCCGGCGGCGAGACCGGGATGGCGTCGAGATGCTGATCTTTGAAGTGCTCGAAAAGGAGGACAAGCCGGGCTGGATCTTCATAGGGCAGGGGCTTGATGAGGAGCGCGTTGACGAGGGTGAACACCGCGGTCGTCGCGCCGATGCCGAGAGCGAGAGTAAGAATCCCGACGAGAGTGAAGAGCGGATTCTTGATCAGCAACCGAAGCGCGAGACGGATTTCCTGGAGCATGAAATTTTAGACGGTTAGCTTTGCGGCTGTCCGGGTAGCGCACGCGGCTCGCGTGCGGGCGATGGCGACCCGCCATCGCGGACTTTTTCTTCAACCGGGCCGAGCCGAAAAGCCTGTTTTGGCGGGTCGCCAAAACCAGGTCCGCCGCGGCGACCGCTCCCCGGAGACTGCGGCAGCGCGCGGTGGTGAGCGAGCGCGACGGCGATGTTCGCGGCCAGCAAAACGATGATGAGGAGCGTCTTGATCGATCCGTCGCTGAGATCGTTCAAGCGCATCGCTCCGTCTCCTCGTTAGGCGGCGATTTTGTCCTCGACGACCCGGCCGTCGAACAGGTGGATGGTGCGATCGGCGTGCTGGGCGAAACGCTGGTCGTGCGTCACCATGCAGATGGTCGCGCCGCCGGCGTGCAGTTCCTTGAGCAGATCCATGACCGCTTCGCCGTTGCGCGAATCGAGGTTGCCGGTCGGTTCGTCGGCGAGGAGGATGGCCGGCTTGCCGGCGAGGGCGCGCGCGACCGCGACGCGTTGTTGCTGGCCGCCGGAGAGCTGGCTCGGCAAATGTTTCGCGCGATGCCCCATGCCGACGCGTTCGAGCGCTTCGTTGACGAAAGCCTTGCGTTCGCTCGAGGCCATCCCGCGATAGGTCAGGGGCAGCTCGACGTTCTCGTAAACGGTCAGGTCGCCGATGAGATTGAAGCTTTGGAAAATGAAGCCGATCTCGCGATTGCGAATGCGGGCGCGCTCGGGAAAGGAGAGGTTCGCGACCTCGCCGCCCTTGAGTGAGTAGCTGCCGTCCGACGGCGTGTCGAGCAAGCCGAGGATCGAGAGCAGGGTCGATTTTCCACACCCGGACGGGCCGGCGATGGAGACGTATTCGCCGGTGCGAATGTCGAGGTGAATGCCCGAGAGGGCGTGCGTTTCGACTTCATCGGTCAGAAAGACTTTCGTGACGCCGTCGAGGTGAATAAGGGTGTGGTTTCCGTTATGTCATGTGTTGGTGGTGTGGTTGAAGGTGAAAAGGATCAGTTGAAGCCGAATGCGGTCGTGCGAGTCGTAGGCGCTGGTGTCGGATAAGGATGACCTGGTCGCCGACGTTCAGGCCGCTCAGGATTTCGATCGTGTTGACGGAGCTGCGGCCGAAATGCACCGGGGTGCGGACGGCTTCGCCGCTCGCCGATAAGTTTGAAGACGCCGACCGTCGCGCCGTCCTGGGCAAAGGCGGGCCGGCCGACGAAGAGAACGTTGTCGAGCCGTTCGAGCTCGATCGTGCCGTCGACGCTCAGGTCGGGACGGGCGCCTTTCGGGAGCGCGCCATCGAGTGCGACATCGACCGTGACGGTGCCTTGTTCGACTGCGGGATCGACGCGGATGACGTGACCGGCAACGATGCCGTTGCGCGTATCGATCGAGGCCGGCTGATTGATCTGAATATCCTTCGCCTGGGTCTCGGCGATCTTGATCTGCGCTTTCAATTTCGTCGGATCGGCGACGCGGGCGAGGTTGGTTCCGGCGATGACGCGCTGGCCGACTTCGACCGGCAAGTTGCTGGAGCACGCCGGTCATGCCGGCGCTGACGTGGAGATCCTCCACTTCGCGCGCCTTTAATTTCGCCGAGGCGTTGAGTTGATCGACCGCGGCCTGCTTGGCGGCGAGCTGCGGATCGATCGAATCGCGGGCAAAGGCGAGGCGCTTCTTCTCGATCTCATCGCGGTTCTGCGAGTTCGTCGCGCTTGATGATCGAGGTCTTGTAAGCGAGGTCGGCGATGAGGCCGTTCTTCTTCAAATTTTCGTTCGTCTCGGCTTCCATCTTCGCCTGCTGATATTCCGAGTGGACCTGGGCGGTGGTGGATTCCTGGTTGAGAAGCTCACGCTGCAAGGTTGGCGCGCAGAGTGGTCAGCTCCGCTTCGGCCGCCTTGGCCTGCCGCGTCGGCATCGAGCGCCGGCCTGTTCCAGGTCGGGGCTGGAAAGTTCCAGAATAACGGTGTCGGGCTGCGACCTTCGCGCCTGGCCTAACGACGATTTTTTCGACCCGGCCTTCCTTGTTCGCCGCGATCCAGCGAATGTCTTCCGGCACGAGCGTGCCGAGGCCGCGCACCTGGCGGAGCATCGGGCCGCGCTTGACCGTGTCGATCCAAACCGAGGCGCGATCGACGCTCAGCGCGGCCGGTTTCAAACGCGCACACCACCACGCTGATGAGGATGAGGCCGAGGATCGAGCCGCCGACGATCATGCAGCCGGCGCTTCTTTTTCTTGCGAGCGACATCGGGGCGCGGGACATCCATGGACGAAGTGGCAGGTGCGAAGCCCGGAGCGCGCGCGGGCTCGGAGCACCGCCGCAATCACTTCGAAGCTTCGTTGCATTATGACCTCATCGCGCGCTTAAAGCACGCCGACGTGGTGAATGAGGGTGGCAACCGCCTGGCAGCCGTTCACGATCGGCAGGATCGCGGTCAGGATCAGCGCGCGCGAAAACGCCGGCGTCGACTGCGAAACCGCGCGGCGCTTCGTCCGCGAAATAGTCGTTGCTGATTTCGAAGAAGGCCGGGTTCGTGGAATTTCGCCGGAGTCCCCGCAATTGCCGGCCAACTGGCAGCTCTGGTAATTGCTGTTCCGCCCGCGGAAAGTTCCGTCCCTGCGCGCGAAGCGCGTCGGTCGGATTCATGCCGCTGCTTGAGGTCTGAGTATGTGAGTTAGTGGTTTTCATTTTCTTATCTGCCTGTTTCCCTTGAGATGCATTGGATCTCAGGTTTGGATTCAGGAATTATTTCCTGTGGCGCCGCCCCTATTGCAATGCCCGTGCCAACCGATTTTTATTTTTATAAGATATTGTGTGTCATGTAGTTGTGTCTGACCGTAATTTTTCGATCCCAGGGTTTTTGCCTCGACGCTGGGATTGGAGCTGTCCCGATTGCGGGACGCGCTCATATCCTTATTTGTCATCCTGACCCCGAAAGCTTTCGGGGTGAAGGACCTCGCAAGCGTTCTCCGGCGTTCGCCAAGATCGGAAGCGATCAAACAATGGGAATTTTTGGGAGGGCGAACCCGCGAGACGATGGGTGGGGTCCCTCGCCGTCTGCGCGACTCGGGATGACCAGGTGGGTGCGCGTTGGAAATCTATTCGTTAGGCCCTAACGAGGCAGGCGGAGGAGCGCTTCGCACGCCGCGCGGTCGTTGCGATTGGCTAGGGCTGAGGGAGCCGCCGTGCGCCTCGGCGATCTGCCGGCTGAGGGCGAGGCCGATGCCCGAGCCGCCCGGTTTGGTCGTGAAAAAGGGCACGAAAAGGTTGGCCGGATTCATGATCCCCGGGCCCTTCGTCGCGCACCATAACTTCGGCGCATCCGCGATCCCGCGCCAGCCAGCCGTGACTCCGCCGCCGGTTTCGAGCGAAGCGTCGACCGCATTATGCAGGATGTTGATCAGCAGCTGCTCGATCTGCGCGGCGTCGGCCGCGATCGTGAGGAGCGGCCCTTCCGCGATCCGGACGGCGAGGCGCGTCTCGAGGCCGACCACCCGCCTGACGAGTTCGCCCAGATCGATCGGCTCTTTCTGCGGCGGAGGGAGGCGGGCGAGGCGCGCATAGGCCTGCATGAAGCGGCTGAGCGATTCCGCCCGGGCCGCGATGACGTTCAAGCCGCTGCGGGCATCATCCCGCCAATCGGGCGGCGGCGGATCGCGCCGGAGGAGCGATTCGAGGCTGCCCGCGATCGATTTGATCGGGGCGAGCGAATTATTCATCTCGTGGCCGAGCACCCTGACGAGTCGCTGCCAGGCTACTGCGTTCCTCTTCGCGCAAGGTGCGGCTGAGATCGGTCAGGACGAGCAGTTCGTGCGGCAAACCGTGTTCGCGAAAGTTGCTCTTGCGCACGCCCCAGCGGCCGGAGCCGCCCGGGAAAGCTGAGGGTGAGCGGCGCGTCTTCATCGGCATCGAGGCAAACGGCGAGCCCGAGATCGCTGCGCGCGGCGCCCGAGCAACTTGTCGATCGACTGGCGGAGCAGATTTTCGCCGGCGCGATTGACGAGACGGAGACGGCGTTCGGGATCGAAAGTGAAAACGGCGACATCGATCTCGGCCATGATGGTGCGGAGAAGCGCGGTGGCCTCGAAAGCGCCGAGCCGTTGCACGCGCAGGGTTTCGCCGAGCTGATTGATCTCGAGCAGCACTTCGCCGAGGGCATCGTCCGCGCGCGCGCCGCGGGCGCGAATCGAGTAATCGCCTTCGCGCAGGGCGGCGAGCAGATTGCTCATGGTCTGGAGCGGACGAACGATGTGCTCGCGCGCGCTGGCCAGGAAACCGAGCGCGCAGGCGGCGATCACCAGCGTCAGCGTCCAATCGACCTTGGCGCTGAAATCGCCGAACCAGAGGAGGGCGAGCGCGATGATCATCGCCGGCGCGCCGGCCGCGAAGGTGAGCCAGGTCAGCCGCCCTTCGTGGGAAAGGCGGCGCCGCAATTTCTGATTTTCGATGGCTGATTTCTGAGTTGGCTGGGCCACGTCTTCTTCTCGAACTCAGCATTCAGCAATCTTCAGAGCCCATAATGCTGGAGGCGCCGGTAAAAGGCGCTCCGGCTCAGGCCTAACGACTCCGCCGCCTTGCGCGCGTTGCCGTCGTGGCGGGCGAGCGCTTTCTTGATGAGGAACGCTTCCACGTCCTCGAGGCTCATCTCCTCGAGGCGCGGAGAACCGTCCGAGATCGTCGTCAGGCCGAGATCGTTCGCCTTAACTGCGCGCCCTGCGACATGAGAACGGCCCGTTCGATGACGTGATCGAGCTCGCGGACGTTGCCGCGGAAATTCGTGGCGCATGAGCGCCTCGTGCGCGGCCGGCTCGAAGCCGGTCAGTTTTTTGCGATAACGCTCGGCGTGTTGCCGGAGGAAAAGAGCGGCGAGCGGCGCGATGTCTTCGCGCCGTTCGCGCAAGGGCGGGAGCGGCGACTTCGATCGTGTTGAGACGAAAGAGCAGATCCTGCCGGAAACGTCCGGCGGCGACTTCATCGTGCAGGTTGGAGTTGGTCGCCGAGATGATGCGGACATTGGCGTGCAGGGTTCTTCGAAGAACCGACGCGCTCGAACTCGCCGGTCTCGATCACGCGCAACAGTTTGGCCTGCTGGCTGAGCGGAAGGTTGGCGATCTCGTCGAGGAAAAGCGTGCTCTCGTCGGCCAGCTCGAAACGTCCGGCGCGATCCGTTTTCGCATCGGTGAAGGCGCCTTTGACGTGACCGAAAAGCTCGCTCTCGAAAACGCCTTCGGACAAGCCGCCCATGTTGACCGTGATCATGATCTTGCTCGCGCGCGGGGAGAGCGAATGGATGGCGTGCGCGACCAGTCCCTTGCCGGTGCCGTTTTCGCCGGTGATGAGGACGTTCGCGTCCGAAGGCGCGACCCGGGAGATCAACTCGATGACCGGACGCATGCGCGGCGATTCGGAAATGATGTTCGGCATCGTGCCGCGGAGAAGTTCGTTCTTCGCTTCCAGCTGCTGACTTTTGCGGAGCGCGCTGCCGAGCGCGATCTGGGTGCGAACAATGGTGAGGAGGCGGTCGTTATCCCACGGCTTGGGAACGAAATCGCGGGCGCCGAGTTTCATCGCCTCGACCGCGAGATCGATCGTGGCCCAGGCGGTCATGACGACGATCGGCAGAGGTTTTCATCGAGCGCCTGGATGCGCGGGATGGCCTCCAGTCCTTCCTGTCCCGAGGTGGTGTCGCGGGTGTAATTGAGGTCCATCATGAGAAGCGCGTAGTCGCGTTTCTCGAGTGCGTTGAGGACCGCGCCTAACGAGGTCACGGCGTCGGTCTGATAGCCTTCGCCCTTGAGCAGGATGCGCAACGCCTCGAGCACATCGGGCTGATCGTCGGCGATGAGAATGCGGCTCACGGGATAACGATGAACCGCATTTCCCGCGCGGCGTCAATCTTGCGAGGGAGCGCAGCTGTTCGTTAGGGGGGTAGAGAAGAGGAGCGGGGCGGCTGTGCTCCCGGTTATCGACTGCCGCCCAAGGAGCGATACGGCCGGGCAAACGGAATCGCCGCGCGGCGCAATTTCGCGGTTGTGATCGGCGACGTTGTCGGCGAAAAAACGGCCCGGCCCGAAATTTGCGGCGATCATGAGCGTGCACACCCTTCATCTCATCATCGTTTTCGCGCTGGTGGCGCTGGTCTTCATCGCTTTTTTGCGCGAATGGCTTTCGCCCGATCTGGTCGCGATGAGCGCGCTCGGGGTTGCTGCTCGTGACCGGCATCCTCGGGCACGGAAGAGACGCTGGCGGTTTTCAGCAACAGCGCGCCGGTCGTGATCGGTTGCATGTTTGTCCTCAGCGCGGCGTTGGAACGAACGGGCGCGATCGATGCGCTCGCCCGCGTCTTTCTTGCGCATGGCGGGCGAGCGAATTGCGCGCGCTGGTCGCCCTGGCGGCTCTCACGGTGCCGCTCTCCGCTCTGGTCAACAACACCCCGGTGGTGGTGGTCTTTCATGCCGGTCGTGCTCGCGCTCGCCCGCAGCACGGAGCTGAAGGCGTCGCGCCTGCTCATTCCGCTTTCCTTATTTCTCGATCCTCGGCGGCACCTGCACGCTCATCGGCACCTCGACCAACCTGCTGGTCGACGGCGTCACGCGGCAGCATGGGATGAGCCCTTTCGGCATCTTCGAGATCACTCCTCTGGGCTTGATCTACGCGACCATCGGCGTGGCCTATCTGCTCCTGATCGGGCGCAAACTTCTGCCGCGGCGCGAGACGCTCGCCGCGCTCATCGGCAGCGGAATGGCGCGGCAGTTTCTGATGCAGGCCGTCATCCGCCGAGGAGTCGCCGCTTGGTCGGGAAGACGATCTCCGAAACGCCGCTCGTCCGTTTGCGCGAAGCGCGCATCATCGACGTGGTGCGCGACGGCGCGCGGCTCGAGACGCCGTTGAACGAACTGCGCTTTGAGGCGGGCGACACCTTGCTCCTCGAAACGCCGGTCGCCGGCGTGAAAGGGATCAAGGAAATGCCGGGTGTCGTTTTCCAGCCCGAAGCGGAGCTGGGCGGTCGAGAGCAGCGGGCCGCGCGAAGCGATCCTGATGGAGGGAATTATCGGGAGCCGCTCCGGCGTTTGTCGGCCAGACGCTGCGGGAACTCAATTTCCGCCAGCGCTACGGCGTTCTGATCCTCGCGCTCCATCGGCAGGGGGAAAACTTGCGCGAGAAATTCGAGGATGTGCGGCTGGCCTTTGGCGACACGCTGCTCGTGCAAGGGCCGGCGGAAGGGATCCATCGGCTGATGCAGGAGCGCGATTTTCTCAATCTGACCGAGCCGAAACAGCGCGCCTTCCGCCGGCACAAGGCGCCGCTGGCGATCGGGGCGATCGCCGCGGTCATGCTGCTGGCAGCGTTCAATGTGCTCTCGATCACAGCTCTCGCGCTGGTCGCCGCGATCCTCGTCGATTCTCACGAAGTGCCTCGATGTGGAAGAAGCCTACGAAGCGATCGAGTGGCCGCTGCTTTTCATCATCTTCGGCATGCTCGCGCTCGGCAAGGCGATGGAATCAACCGGCGCAGCGCATCTCTCGCGCGGGGCGTGACCGGCGCGTTCGGACGATTTCGGACCCGCGATGACACTGTCGGTGATGTATCTTCGTGGCGATGTTGCTGACGGAATTGATCAGCAACAATGCCGTCGCGGTTCTGCTCACGCCGATCGCTTTCGAAATCGCGGCGACGATGGGAGTGGACGCGCGGCCTTTACTGTGGCAGTCATGTTCGGTTGCAGCGCCAGCTTCGCGACCCCGATCGGCTACCAAACCAACACCTACGTTTTCGGCGCGGGCGGGTATCGTTTCATGGATTTTCCGCGCAGTCGGCGTGCCGCTCAATCTCATTCTCTGGATCACGGCGAGCATCCTGATTCCGATCTTCTGGCCTTTTGTGGCGAAACCGTGAGCGCGCGGCGGCGTTCGCCAAAAAGCAAAACGCCCGACCGGAAAGTCCGGCCGGGCGCGCTGCGGGGAAAAATATTAATCGGTATTGTAGGACTCGACCAGGCCAATGCCCGATGTGTCGCCGGCACCGCTTAAGACTGCGCTATAGAGGCCCGCCGGGAGGATCTCGTAGAGAGCGGCCTCATTAGGATCGGTCGGGGCGAGGCCGGCGTCGCTCACCATCTGCATGTTGGGATCATCCATCCAGTTGTCGTTGGAATCGATCACGTCTCCGTCAGCGTTATGGAGCTCGAGGACTGGATCGGCCAGCACATCGGTGATGCTGTCCGCGAGGGAGGGTCCGAGGCCGCGGATGATGACAGTGGAGAAGCCGCCCCCGCCGCCGCCCAGAATAAAGCCGCCGATCATGACGTTCTCGCCGGTCTCAACGAAACCGCGCGTGCTAATGTTGCCGAGCTTGGAATCGGTCGTGCCGCCGTCAATGTCATAGGCTTCGACCAGGCCAACGCCGGTCGTGTTGTCGACTCCGCGCACGATGGCGGTGTAGAGGCCCGGATTGAGATTCGCTACCAGGGCCGATTCGGCATCGGCAGTTGGCGCGAGCATGTTATCGTCGAGCGTTGTCTGGTCTGCCGGACTCAGATCCATCCAGTTGTCATTCGTGGCTATGATCGCGCCGCTCGAATCATGCAACTCCAGAAACGGATCGGCCAGAACGCCGCTGATGTTTGAAATAGAAAGGGACGGACCGAGGGCACGGAGAACAACCATTTTCGGATTGGTCCCCGTGATGATGAAGCCCGCGATGAGGACGTGGTCATCAAGACCGACGTTGGCGCGGGTGGAGATGTTCTGGGACTGCGCCGGCCCCTGCACCGTGGCCGGGTTGGGATTGAGCTGCACGTCCACCTGATCGATAGTCAAATTGAGAGTACCCGGCTCAGTTGAGATCGCGCCGCTGGATCCGAAGTCCAGGACCAGAGTGGCCGAGAAATCGCCCGAATCAGCGACCGGAAAAGAAATCGGAGCTTGGAAGACATCCTGATACTTGTGCAGCCCGGGCATTAGCGTTCCCGTGGCTTTGAACTCAAGTGGCACCCCCTGAACCGTCGCCATTCCGGTAATGGTATAGGTGACCGGCGTGTCGATATTCAGATCCACGGTAAAACTGTAGGCACCGGAGAAAAGATCGCCTTGATTGGCAGTAAAGGTGCCGCCGATGGCGACCGAAACCTGGTTGCTGGCGTCGGGGGTGATAGTCGCCCCGCCGTCAATGTGGACCAGTCCGCCTTCCAGCATGGTGGTATCGACGACGATTGTGTTGTTCGTGAAGGCGCTCTCGGGGGTAAATGTCGGTCCCGAGTTGACGACAAGCAGACCAGCCGTTGCCGGGCTGGCTGATGAGAGAAGCGCCGCGAGGGCGGCGATGAACGAGTAGAATGCTAATTTTTTCATAAGTGATGGTATTTCGTTTGTTTTTCCGTTTTCCGAGGAACGCGTTAATTATCCATCGGCTCCGAACCGGGCGGCGGATGCCAAAATTTTTTGCTTCTTGCACTCGTTTTGCCTTGGCCCGATCGCTGCTTCTTTTCTAGAGCATGAAGACGTTTCTTGTTCTGGTACTTAGCGTCACGGCGGTGTTTATCTGGCAGCGGAGCGGCGACCGCGACGCGGCGACCGGGAACAAGCCGGCGATGGAGAAAACGGCTGTGGCACCGGCCACTCCGCGACCCGTTTACGAGCATGACTGGGCGAAGCTTTCGCTCGATCGCGCACACGCCGTGGCGGATCAGGTGCGGGAGACCCGCCAGTCGAACGAGCAGCCCTGACGGTTTGGTAAACCGTTGAATTGTTAAAACGTTAAAACGTTGAATCGTTGATGGGCGATCGGAGACGTTCGCATCACGTTTTTGACAAGCTAACATTGACCATGAATTCGCTCATCTTCCGGGCGGCAGCGACGCTTTGCTTTCTCGCCGTCGCGCTGGGCGCGTTTGGCGCGCATGCGCTCAAGGGAACCCTGCAGACCAATGCCACGACCGACGTCTGGAAAACGGCCGTGCTCTACCATTTCGTGCACGCCATCGCGCTCCTCGTCCTGGCCACACTGCCGGCGGCGAACCGGGCGGCGGCGGGCTTGTTCGTGTCCGGGATCGTGATTTTCAGTGGCAGCCTCTACCTGCTCGCCCTAACGAATGTGAAGTGGCTCGGCGCCATCACTCCTCTCGGCGGCCTCTGCTTCCTTGCCGGCTGGGTTTCACTCGTCATCTGGCCACCGCGCTAGTCGTTTTTGTGTCGGTCTGCTCATGAGGTGGGACTGGAGGGCAACGCTCCGTCGTTGCCGTGTTTCTGGTCTGACGGCTGTGGTCGATCAAACACGGCAACGACGGAGCATTGCCCTCCAGCGCTTTCCCGGCCCAGCCGATCGGACTGGTCGGTTTGGGGTCAACGGCTCAGCCGGTTCGGTTTCACTGCGGCGCGGCGTCGTAGAGCGCGCCATAGAGTCGGTCGAGGTCAACCGGTTTGGAAAGGATCGCGACGACCCCGATGCCGTCGAGCTGGGCCGGCAACGCCGCTCCGGAGACGAGGATAATTTTCGCATTAGGATCTTTCGAAAGAATCATGCGGGAGGCGGTCGCTCCGTTCAGGCGCGGCATGGAGAAATCCATCAGCAGGACGTCGGGTTTGAGGCGGCTATAAGCCTGGATCGCTTCCCAGCCGGATCCGACGACTTGGAGGACCTGATGGCCGCATCGTTCCACGAGGGCGGCCAAAGTGCTCCCCACGCCTTTTTCATCGTCGGCGATGAGCACGCGCATCGCTCAGAATAGCTGTTTTTGGAGGATCGTCCTGCGCGACCGTGCCAGGCGTTTTCGGAATCGTTTTCGCGAGCCAGGGCAAGCCACGAATCGCGTCGCCGCCGGCGGAACCGGCTCCCCTTTTGTCTGGCGATTGAAACCTTCATCCCTCCTCCTTTGCCTTCATCCTTCCGTTCCGGCTTCCTCAACGGCGGCAGCATCGTCCTCTGCTCCGGGAGCGGGTCAGCCGGGAAGCGGTAGAGCCATATGAGCGGGCGTGAGCCGGAACTGACGCTCCGTCAAATTGTTGAAAGGGTGGTTTGGGGCCGAGGCACCGGGGTCTCCGTCTGCTCGATGAGCTGAAAAGGCTATGACGGATCGTCTTGATGTGGCGCAACGGCGGCGCTAATTTCGCCTCTGTGAAAGCGTCGATTCAAGAACTTCGCCAATTGCCAATCTCCGAACGCATTCAACTGGTGAAAGAACTTTGGGACAGCATCGCAGACGAATCGCCGGCGATCGGCCTGTCGGCGGAGCAGATCGCGGAACTCGACCGACGGCTCGACGCGCTTGAAGCGCAGCCGGAAAGCGGAACTCCCTGGGACGTCGCGCGCGCACGAATCCTGGCGGCGTTGTGAGTCTTCGCGTCATCGTCCGCGATGAAGCGGAAGCTGATGTCGCCGAAGCCGCGCTCTGGTACGAGCGACGGTGCGCTGGCCTGGGTGCAGAATTTGTGCACGCGGTGGACGCGTGTTTCGAGATTCTGAGCCAGCAACCGGAAGTTTTTCCGGTCGTGCATCGGGGAGCGCGATTGGGATTACTGCACAAGTTTCCGTATCTCGTAGTTTATCGCGTCTTTCCAGACTTCGTCAGCGTCGTCGCAGTCATACACGGCCGACGGCACCCGAGGAGGTGGCAGTCGCGACTCACGGACTAACGACCGCGAAGTCGAAGCGCGATATGAGAATCTCGGCAGATTTCCATCTCCGAAAGGTGGCGACACGCCGGCTTCTTCTTGCACCTTAATCGCCTTGCGCTTCGGAGCTTTTTTGGAATGAAGCGGGCGTGAAGGAATTCCACCCGGACACCGTGCGGCTCTGGCATTGCGAGCGAGCCGGGTGCTACCCCCGATCCGCGCTGCGCCTTTGGCGCCGAAAAGGGAGATGAAGCCAAGACCAGGCGGCACGCCGGGAGGAGAGACTGGCCAAAATGGAAAAGCCGCCAAGGCGTCTGCCCGGGCGGCTTTTCGAGGTGAGTAAGTTTGGGTTACCCTAAGTCAAGTGATGCGAGCGTCGGCTCGTCAATCGTCGCGGTGGGGTAAAGGCCATTGTCGCTCTGGTAGCCGGTGAGGGCTTCTCTCGTTAACGGGCCGAGCAAGCCGTCGACCTCGCCCTTGTAGTAGCCTTCATCCTGCAGGATGGCTTGCACGTCGGCGATGACGCGGTCGGGCGGCTCCGCGCGCGACCCGACATAGATCGGCGCATCGTAGGCGTAATATTGGTAGGAAGGATTGTAACCCCAGGCCGGGAACCAAAAGCCAGCGTTGAAGTAGTAGGCGCCGCCGGCAATGATTTCCACGCGGGGGTAGCGCGAATGATACCAGCCCTGGTCGTGCCAGGCCGGATGATAAGTGCGAAACACTTCATACTGCGTGCCCTGCCACTGTTGCGCTCCGTTGATGCGATAGTTCTGGTTAAAGGTGACACTCTTGACCTTCTCTGGGTTGGGCTGGGCCTTGAAGTTGGCGTGTTCGGTCTTGACCTTCTGCACGACCTGCGGGTCGGGCTTCTTCATGTTGCCCTTGCCCTTTTTGCCCGGCGCGTTTGCTACGGCTGGGTTGGCCGAGGTGTTTGCGATCGCCGGTTCGTTAGGCGCGTTGTGCTCTTTCATCTGCTTGCCATGGCGCATGCCAGCGGCGTTTTTGCCGTGATCATTCATCTCGGCGGCCGGTGCGGGAGTAGACAGTTCGGACGCAGCTTCGGGCCCAGTGGGTGCATTCGCATGTTGCTTGCGCATCGCCTTGCGATTTTGCATTGGCTTTGCCTCGGTCGCGGGCCGGGCTTCGCGGGCGGCGGGATGCGGCTGGTTCATGCCGGGACGCGCTGCTTGCGCCGGGCGTTGCTCGCCTTTCTGGTGCTTTTTCTTAGCTGCTGGCGATGCCTCGTCTTGCTGGGCCATCGCACTCGCGGCCAGGGCCAGCGAGCAGCTAATCAATATCGTTAATAGTTTTTTCATGTCTTATTCCTTCGTCGGCTGCGTTTGCTTTCTATTCACATTTTCTGCGCGCCACCGGGCGATTGCTCGTGGCAAAGTGAGCATTCACGTGAAGAATCGAAGGGCGACTCCCTTTTGGTCCTGTTTCTCGCTGGTCCCAGCGAGCAGATGGGGCTGGTCGTGCCGAGCGGCGCACTTGTCGTTCCGCTTCCCAGTCTGATACTGTCCGTTACTTCCGAATATGTTTGCCTTGGTTAATACCGAACGAGTGGCTGCGACGATTGCGGTCTTTGTCCTGACGTTCTTGATCACGATCTCGCTCGGGCGTCTTCTCAAGCGGCGCGCGGGCGTGCCCTTTGGCATTTTCTTTCAGCTCTTCGCCCTCACGCTCAGCTGCTACACCGCAGCGTGGATCTATGGACTCGATCTGCACTGGCGCCATCATCTCGGCGCCATCCTCATCCTCCTGAGCACGACCATCGTCATCGCCCTCATCAACCGCTACATCTGGAACGCTTACTTCGAACGGCGCGGGATCCCGGTCCCGAAGTTATTACGCGATCTCGTCGCGACGATCATCTTCCTCATCGCTCTCATGCTCGTGCTCAGCGTCGGCTATCACGCCGAGACGCAACTGAAAGGAGTGCTCGCGGGCTCGGGCGTGCTCGCCATCATTCTTGGCTTTGCCGCTCAGAACCTCCTCAGCAGCGTCATCGCCGGTCTCTCGCTGCAAATCCAACGGCCCTACAAAGTCGGCGACTGGCTCAAGCTTGGCGACACCTACGGCGAAGTGATGGAAATCCGCTGGGGCGCGACTCGCCTGCGCACGAATGATGCGATCACCCTGCACATTCCGAACAACGAGATGGTCAAACAGACGATCGTCAATCTCAGCTACCCGAACCGCACTCATTCGATGCGATCTGTACATGGGCGCGGAGTATGGCGCGCCGCCCAACCGGGTGAAGGAGGCTCTCCTCCGCGCGACCATCCAGGCGCCGGGGGTGGAGAAACAGCCGCCGCCGCAGGTTTATGTGAGCGAGTACGGCGAGTCGGCCATCATTTACCAGATCAAGTTCACGATGTCGACGCACAGTGGCTATTTCGAGACGCGCGACGCCATTTACACCAACGCCTGGTACATCTTCCGCCGGCGCAAGATCACCATCCCGTTCCCAATTCGAACCCTCGAGATCAACCGTCGCCAGGCGAACACGCCGCAGCAGGAGCACCAACAGACCAAGACGATTCTCGAAAGCGACCCGCTCTTCAATTGCCTGACCAGCGAGCAGCTCGACCATTTGCTGGGCGGCTCGCGCCGAGTGCACTTCGGGCGCGGGGAACGAATCATCGAAGAGGGGGCGGAGGGCGCTTCGATGTTTGTCCTGCTCCAAGGCGCGGCGGCAGTTTCCATCTCCCAAAATGGAGCCATGGTTCGGGTCGGCTCGCTGGGGATGGGCGATTGCTTTGGCGAAATGTCGCTCCTGACCGGCGAGAAAAGGACGGCGACGGTGCGGGCGGAGGAGGATTGCGAAGTGATCGAGATCGCCAAGCCGGCGATGGCGGCGGTGCTGCGCGAGGCGCCGGAGTGCGTCAACCAACTGAGCGAGCTGCTCGCAGCGCGAAAGATGGAAACCGAAGGCGTGCTGAAAGATGCGGCCCACGGTTTCGTCGAGGAAAAGACGGAGCGCGAGTATCGCGCGACCTTCCTCCGGCGGCTCCGTTCGGTCTTCGAGCTGTAGACGTCGCAAGCGGAACTGTGGGCGGGGCCTTTGCGCCGCGATCCATTGCGACACCTTGGCTGATCGGGGGGCTCAAAGGGCCCCTCCCACATTGCGGTTGCCAGAGGGGCAAATCCCTCTAATATCCTGCCTTCCTTACTCCGGACCCATTTATGACCCTTTTTGCCCTGTCTGTTCTCACTTCTGGCGTGTCGCTTTCCATGCTTTGCGCCGTGGTCGGGCTTGTTTTTGCCTTTTTCCTGATCTTTTCCGTGATCAAAGCCTCGCCGGGCAACGCCCGAATGCAGGAAATCGCCGGCGCCATCCAGGAAGGCGCGAAGGCCTATCTCAATCGGCAGGTCGTTACGATCAGCGCGATCGCGGTGGTCATTTTCACGCTCCTTTTCTTTTTCAAAGATCACGCCACTGCGGTCGGCTTCCTCGTCGGCGCGGCCTGCTCGCTAGCGGCGGGATTCATCGGCATGCGCATCGCCGTGCTCGCCAACACCCGCACGACGCAGGCCGCGACCAAGTCGCGGACCGCTGCGCTGCGCATTGCCTTTAACGGCGGCGCGGTGACGGGCTTGTTGGTGGTGGGGTTGGCGCTCCTTTCGGTTGGAATTTTCTACACGGTGGCGGGCAACATGATCGGTCATGACCTCGCGGTGAAGAGCCTCATTGGTCTGGCGCTGGGCGCGAGTTTGATCAGCGTCTTCGCCCGACTCGGCGGCGGCATTTACACCAAGGCGGCGGACGTGGGCGCGGATCTCGTCGGCAAGATCGAGAGCGGCCTGGAAGAAGACGATCCGCGCAACCCGGCCACGATCGCGGATAACGTGGGCGATAACGTGGGCGATTGCGCCGGCATGGCCGCCGACGTTTTTGAAACTTACGCGGTCAGTTTGATCGGCGCGATTTTGGTCGGTGCGTTGACTCTCGCGAACACTCCGGCCGCGATCATCTATCCCTTTGTTCTCGGAGGTATCTCGGTCCTGGGCGCGATCTGCGGGATTCTTTTTGTCAATCTGAGCGGCGCCAAGCCCGGCGCGACCCTGATGGGCGGTGTGATGGCGAGTGCCGCTGTTTCAGCCATTCTCTTCTGGCCCGCGACTCATTCTCTTTTCCCGGACGGGGTCATCGATCGCGGGCATCGCGCGGAGCGCGAACGATCTTTATCTCGCCTCGCTCGTCGGCCTCCTCATGACCGGCATCGTGGTCGTGATCACGAATTACTACACGTCGATGAACTGCGGGCCGGTGCGCAAAATCGCCAAGGCTTCCGAGACCGGGCACGCGACCAACATCATCGCCGGTCTCGCCCTCGGCCAGCACGCGACCGCGCTTCCTGTCGGGTTCATTGGTCTTGCCATCCTCTTTAGCTTTCATTTCGCCGGGCTCTACGGCATCGCCATTGCGGTCATGAGCATGCTCTCCATGGCGGGCATCATTATCTCGCTCGATGCTTTCGGGCCGATCACGGATAACGCCGGCGGCATTGCAGTCATGAGCAATCTGCCGAAGGAAGTGCGCGGCGTGACGGACGAACTGGACGCGGTCGGTAACACGATGAAGGCGGTCACCAAAGGCTACGCCATCGCTTCCGCCGGTCTCGCGGCGCTGGTCCTTTTTGGTTCCTACGTCGAGGAACTGCGCGCGCATGTGACCGCGGCCGGGCATGCCTTTCGGCTTCGGATTTTCCCTCACGGAACCGAAGGTGATCATCGGCCTCTTCATCGGTGGCTTGCTCCCTTTTGTCTTCACTGCCTTCAGCATGGACGCAGTCGGCAAAGCGGCCGGCGCGGTCGTGCGCGAAGTGCGCCGGCAACTGACCGCGAAACCCGGGATTCTGCGCGGGGAAGACAAACCGGACTACGGCACCTGCGTCGACATCGTGACGAAGGCGGCCTTGCGCGAGATGATTATTCCGGCGCTCCTCCCGGTGGCGTTCGTCGTTGCCGTTGCGGTCATCAAACCGCTCGGGACCGGTCGTGCTCGGCGGTTTGCTTGTCGGCACGATTGTGACCGGTTTGTTCGTCGCCATCGCCATGACTTCGAGCGGGGGCGCCTGGGATAACGCCAAGAAATTCATCGAGGAAGGCAATCTCGGTGGCAAAGGCTCCTTCGCCCACGCCGCCTCGGTCACGGGTGACACGGTGGGTGATCCTTACAAAGACACGGCTGGCCCGGCGATCAATCCGATGATCAAAGTAGTGAACATCGTCGCCATTCTCATTATTCCGATTTTCTTCTAGTCTTATGTCCATCGAACCTTCTTCGTTAGGCAAACCGGATTTTCGACTTGTTCCCGCGCCCCGCCGGGAAACGCCGGCCGCGGCGGACGCCGGCGCGAGCCCTTTCAAGATCGTGGTCGATCCGCAGATGCGAATGAAACTCCGCCAGGCCTTGATCGAGCTGATCGATAATCACGACGAGGCCCTCGCGGCCCATTATGCCGATGGGAAACTGGCGCTTGAGTCCTACAAGGAATACATCGAGGTCTTCGCCCGCAGTCTGAAAGAAACGATGGAGAGCCGCGCCGCTGTCTCCTACTTGCTGCGCGCGGTCGGATTCGACGTTCCGCCGGAGGAAGTCAACCTGCGCCCGGATTTGCGCTGGAAGCCGGATTTCCGCGCCTAACCAATCTTAGCTCGGGTGCGGTGCTCCGCGCAATTCCGCTTGTCTCCACGCGTTGCCTCTGAGAGAAACCATTGAGGCCTCTTATGGCTACTGTTTTGTTAATCGAGGATGACGCCGAAAGCCGGCGCGCGACCGCGAACCTGTTTTCGCGGGAAGATTGGATAATCCTCGAGGCGGGCGATGGCGAAGCCGGGATTAGGCTGGCTTTGGAACATCAACCGGACCTGGTCCTCTGCGACCTGCTCATGCCCAAGGCGAACGGGTTTCAAGTCTGTCGCAACATCCGCCGCAATTTGCAGCGCGCGAAGATCATCATCATTTCGGGGCGCGATTATGGAGTCGATCGCGCAAGCGCGATCGAGGCCGGAGCCGACGAATATCTGGTCAAGCCCATTCTTTGGGAGAACTTGCAGGACGTGATCGTGCGAGTCATGCCGGTGGGAGGCGAGGGAGCCCTGCTCGCGGGCCCTCTCCCGGAATTTACACCGCCTTCCACGCGCCTGAAATTTTGGGGAGTGCGGGGCTCAATCCCGGTGCCGGGTTCTTCGACGGTCGGTTATGGCGGGAATACCAGCTGCATCGAGGTGCGCGCCGACGGTGAAATCATCATCCTCGATGCGGGTTCCGGGATGCGCGCGCTCGGCATTGCCTTGGAGGAGGAATTCAAAGCGCGTCCGATCAATTTAACCATCCTGATTTCACATACGCACTGGGATCACATTCAAGGCCTGCCCTTTTTTCTTCCAGCCTATAATGGCAAGAACTCACTCCGCGTGCTCGGCTACGAAGGTGCGCGCGCCGGGTTGGCAACCATTCTTGCCAGCCAGATGGAAACCTCTGTCTTTCCGGTCAGTCTGCGGGACATGCCGAGCGCAATCTCGATTGAGGAATTAAAGGAAATGGAGTTCTCGATCGGGCGGCTGCGGGTGCAAGCTCGCTTTGTGAACCATCCCGGCATCTGCGTTGGTTACCGGCTTTTCACTTCCCATGGGTCCATTGCCTACCTCCCTGATAACGAGCCTTACGAGGTCTTGAAAGTAACTCTGGCCGAGCGCGCGAAGTCCGACTCTAAGGAAGCGCGCGCCTACGCCGTGGCTGCGCGCACGGGGCTGGTCGAGTTCGTTCACGGCGCCGATATCCTGATCATCGACGCGCAATACACCGATGACGAATACCTGGACAAGATTGGCTGGGGACACGGCTCCTTAGCAGTGTCGTTTCCCTCGCGCTCGACGCCGCTGTCCGCAAGCTTTTCCTTTTCCACCACGATCCGGGCCGGGACGACAAGGCGGTCGACGAGATGGTGGAGTCCGCGCGCATGTTAGTGCTCGAAAGTGGGAAACCCATGGAAGTGGACGCTGCGCGTGAAGGCTCCGAGGTGTGGCTCGGAGTCGGGGCGAGCAAGGCCTCGTAACAGGCTGCGACGGCCGTGCCTGTCTGATTCTTACCCAAGGGCGCGTCGTGCGTCTAACCGCGCAGCGCCTCGGTAAAGCGGATCAACTCTATCGCGACCTGTTCGATTCGCCTAACGATTTTCCTGTCCAACAGCTTGTCCTCATCGAAGGCATCGCCCGTCGCGTAGACGAAACGAGGAATGATTACACAACGGAAATCGAGCATCAGACTATTGGCATAAGCCATGACCGACATGTAGCTGCTCATACCCCCGGCGGCGCAGAGAAAACCCACGACCTTGTCTTCCCACGCGTCCCCGGTTAGTTCAATCATGTTCTTGGCCGAGGCGCTCACGTCGTAGTTATAAACGGGTGCCGCAACGATCACGCCGTCGGCCGTCTCGATCGCCGCGCTCAGTTTCTGGGCCGAAGGCTGTGCATAACAGCCGTCCGCGTCGCACAACGGCAGGTCCATCTCGGCCAGATCGAGCCAGTTACAGTTCAGCTTTGCCTTTTGCAGACGGTCGAATGCGATTCGCCCCATCCTCCGGCTATTACTCGAGGGATTTCCGCTGCAACTGACTACCAGGTATTTTGGCATCGATCGTAGATATTGAGCGACTCCTACAGCCAGTGTCGCTTCTTAAAGTAAAGGAATTGTCCTATGCCCACGACCAGCATCGTGGCCAGGCAGGCGCCATAGCCCCAGGGCTCCGACAGCTCCGGCATGTGGGTAAAGTTCATCCCATAGACACCAGCGATGAAAGTCAGCGGGATAAAGACCGATGAGATAACGGTTAACACTCTCATGATTTCGTTCGTGCGCAGGCCAATGCTCGAAATATGGATTTCGGTCAGCCCTGAGAGCACATCCCGATAACTCTCGACCACGTCCATGAGTTGGACGCTGTGATCGTAGCAGTCTCGAAGATAGACTTTGGTTTCAGGCCGAATCAGGCCGGGATCTTCATGGAGGAGAAGGTTAGTTACATCGCGCAAGGGCCAGACCATCCGGCGGATCTGAGTCAGCGTTCGTTTGTGCTCGTGCAGGCTGCCGACCGGGCGAACCAAGGGGTTATCGACTAGTTCATCCTCGATATTGTCGATCTCCGTGCCGATTGATTCGAGCACCGGGTAATAATGATCGATGATGGAGTCGAGAAGGGCGTAAGCCAGATAGTCAGAGCCCGCTTGCCGGATTCGACCCTTGCCGCTCCGGATGCGCGCCCGCACCGGCTCAAAAACATCGCATTCGGCTTCCTCCTGGAGAGTGATAAGAAAGGTCTTGCCCAGGAACATGCTCACTTGCTCGGCGCCTACCTCTTTGTCCTTGTCGACATAAATCATTTTCGCGACGAGGAAGAGATAGTCGTCGTACTGTTCGACCTTCGGGCGCTGGCTCGTATCAAGCACGTCTTCCAGGGCCAAAGGATGCAGGTTAAAGCGTTGGCCAAGGATGCGCAGGACGGTCAGATCTCCCAGGCCATCGATGTTGATCCAGGTTACGAGCTCGTTATTGAGATGCGGGAGGAGTTCGTCACAGTCGACGTTCTTTCGCTCCTCGAGGCAATCGGGTCCGTACTCGATCAGCGTGATAACCGGCGCCTCCTGCGGAGTATCCTGCGAGAGCTTGAGCACGCCCGGCGCTTCGCCCGGGACCACGCGACGTCGTCTAATTAACATGGCTCTATCGTGCGCCGGTCGGCCCTCGCAGCGCAAGCGCGATTCAAGCCCGGGAGGGGCGGCTGTTTCAGCCACAACCCCTCGTGGGTGCGGGCGACACGCCCGCCACTATACCTGCAGCTTTCGCAGCAGGATTTCTCCGACGAGACCGGGATTCGCTTTTCCCTGCGACAGCCTCATCACCTGGCCCTTGAGGAAGTTGAGGGAGGCGGCGTTCCCGGCGCGGAAATCCGCCACCGGTTTGGGATGGGCCGCGATCACTTGCTCGCAAAGCGCTTCAATCACGCCGGGGTCGCTCAACTGGGCGATGCCTTTTTCCTGCACGATCGCGCTGGCGGATTTTCCGTTCGCGAGCATTTCGCCCAGGACTTCCTTCCCCTGTTGGGCGCTGATCTTCGCGGCTTCGACCAGGTCGAGCAACTCCTGGAGTCCGGCCGGCGGCAGTGAGCAATCATTGATCGTTAGGCCAGCGGCACTGAGGGCGCTTTGCAGATCGTTCAGGATCCAGTTGGCGACCGTCTTCGGATTGTCTGCGCCTTGCGCTGCTTTTTCAAAATAGCGCGCCAGTTCGAGATCATCCGCCAGCACGCCGGCGTCGTAGGGGCTGATCCGATACTGCTCGACGAAGCGCGCCCGCTTCGCCGCCGGCAATTCCGGCACCCGCGCGCGAACCTCTGTGAGCAGTCCCTCGCTTTTTACCGGGAGCAGATCGGGATCGGGGAAATAGCGATAGTCATGCGCCATTTCTTTGCTGCGCATAACGAACGTCTGACCGGCGTCGTCATCCCAGCGTCGTGTCTCTTGTTGCAACGGCTCGCCGCGGGCCAGGGCCGTGGTCTGGCGTTCGACTTCGTAGGCGAGCGCCCGGCGTACACCGCTGATCGAGTTCATGTTCTTGATTTCAATCTTTGCTCCCAATTCGCTCTGCCTCTCGGGCCGCAGCGAGATGTTGCAATCGCAACGCAATTGTCCCTTTTCCATGTCAGCGTCGCTCACCTCCCCGTAGATCAGGATTTGTTTCAGTGCGGTCAGGAAGGCGAAGGCTTCTTCCGGGGAGTGGATCTCCGGTTCGGTCACGATCTCCATCAAAGGCGTGCCGGCGCGGTTGAAATCAATTCCGGTGCTGGTCTCGAAATGAAAACTCTTCGCCACGTCTTCCTCGAGATGGATGCGGACGAGGCTCACTTCCTTGCCCGGCGCCGCGACTTGTTGCCGCGCGTCCTTGGGATAGGCGAGTTCGTGCAGCGGAACACGGCCATTTTTGCAGAGTGGCAGTTCGTATTGAGAGATTTGATAGTTCTTCGGCATATCGGGATAGAAGTAATTCTTCCGATCGAATTTGCAGAGCGGCTCGATCTCGCAGCCCAGCATCAGGCCGGTAAGCGCGGTCAGGCGCAGCGCCTCGTGATTCATCACCGGCAAAGCGCCGGGCAATCCAAGACAGGTCGGGCAGGTTAACGAATTTGGTTCGGCGCCGAACTCCACCGCGCAACCGCAAAACATCTTCGAGCGCGTCCGGAGCTGCACATGCACCTCGAGGCCGATAGTTGTCAGGTAGTTCATTTGCGCTGGGAAAATCTCGCACCATGGTCGCTACAATCAGGGGCGCGCGCCACCACAAGCTTTTTTTGTCATCCCGATCCGGCGAAGCGCGGCGAGGGACCTCTCCGATGCAATTGACGTTTTCTGGTCGGTGGCGACGTTGATTGCGGTTGCGAGATCCCTCTCCATCGCGCCGTCGCCGAAGGCTATGGCGTCGCATGCCTGCGGCGGATCGGGATGACAAGCCAGGATGATTCGGCGCGCGCTCCGAAGTTATTTCTTCGTCGCGTAATCGAGCGCCTTCTGAAATTCAAAGCGTTTCACGAGCGCGGCGAGCGCGGGATCGTTCATCGCCTCGATCAATTTCGGATTTTGCAGCAGATCGAGGTAACGCTGTTGCTTGATCAGATCGATGATTTCCGGGTCGTCGCGCAGGGCGACGATCCTGGGGTTTTCCGTCAACTCTTTCGCCCCGGGAAAGGAGAGGAAACGTTCCGCACTCTGCGGGCTGGAAACGATTGAACCGACTTGGCCAAGGGTTTGGTAGGTCTGGGCGGGCACGACGTCCACCGCTTTGACCGCTTCGCCTAACGACCCGAGCTCGACCGAGTTTTTCAGCTTGGCGAGCGAGGAGACCATCGCTGGCGGGGTCGGGTGCGGAGGTGGCGGGAAGGCGGTCAGAGGAGCGGGCGAGTGTTGGCGAGCGGCCTGGTTGGGTAATTCCGCACCGGCAATCGCTCCGAGGGAACGGATCGCCACCACCACCAGCCAGACGCTGAAGAGCCCGAAGAAAATTCCCAGGGCCGCCCCGCAGACGCCGTAGAGCAGGCGCACCAGGCCGGCGCCTTGCTGGCCGGTGCGTTTGAAAAGGATCGCACCAATCACATTAATGAGGGCATAGACGATGAGCGCAAGGAGGGCGCCGGCGAAGAGCGAGAGGAAGAAATCTGGCGCGCGCAAAAGCGGACGCAGGACCGGGAGGAAGAGGCGGCCTCCGAAAAGTCCGGCAACATAGGCAGCGATCAGAGCAAAGAGCCGGACTCCCTGCCTAACGACGCCAAGACGCCAGCCACGCACCACCTCGAAAAGAATCAGGACGAGTGCAAGGGAAACGAAAATCGTTTGCCAGAGTGATGATCCCGTTGTCATGCCATCAGGAGGAGTGAGTGATCGCCTTCTGCCGCAGGGCATGATCGCAGAGGACGAGCGCGGCCATCGCTTCAACCATCGGCACGGCGCGCGGCAGAACACAGGGATCGTGCCGTCCGGGCGCGGACAGAGTGGTTTCCACCTTCGCTGCCGTGACGGTTTTTTGTTCGCGCGCGATCGTCGCGGTAGGTTTGAAAGCGACGCGGAAGATGATGTTTTCGCCGTTGCTGATCCCACCCTGCACGCCCCCGGAACGATTCGTCGCCGTCCGGACTTTTCCCTCGCGTATCTCGAAGGGATCGTTGTGCTTCGAACCCCTCATCGCGGCGGCCGCGAAGCCGGAACCGATCTCGAAGCCTTTCGTGGCCGGCAGGCTAAGCATCGCTTTGGCCAGATCCGCTTCCAGCTTATCGAAGACTGGTTCGCCCAAACCGGGCGGCACCCCGCGAATCACGCCTTCAATCCTTCCCCCTAACGAATCGCCATCGGCCCGCGCCTGCTCGATCGCCTCCATCATTTTCCCGGCCGCGTTACCGTCCGGACACCGCACCGGATTCGCCTCCACCTCCTCTTGTGTGACCGCGTCGGAGTTCACCGTGGCGGCGATGTCACTTACGTGAGTCACGTATGTCACGAACTCGATCGTGGGATGGAGAGTGGCGAGGGCCTGGCGGGCGACGGCCCCGGCGGCGACGCGGCCGATCGTTTCCCGGGCGGAGGCGCGGCCCCCGCCCTGCCAGTTGCGAATCCCGTACTTCGCCTGGTAGGTGAAATCGGCGTGAGAAGGGCGGAACGTTTCCTTCATCTCGCGGTAGGCTTCCGGGCGCGCGTCTTCATTGCGCACGAGGATGGCGATGGGCGTGCCCAACGTCTTGCCCTCGAACACGCCGGAAAGGATTTCGCAGCGGTCGGCTTCCTGGCGTTGCGTTACGATCGCGCTCTGGCCGGGGCGACGCCGATCGAGTTCGCGCTGGATGTCGGCTTCGTCTAACGAAATCCCGGGAGGGCATCCATCGATCACCACCCCGACGCCGCCGCCGTGCGATTCGCCGAAAGTGGTGATGCGGAAGAGTTGACCGAAGGTGCTGCCCATGGCGCGCGGAGTTTAACCGCCCGGCGAACGAATCACAACGCGGAGTCGCACCGCGTGGTCATCCCGAGCCGGCGCAGCGTGGCGAGGGACCTCGCAGTTAGATTGATTTGGGAGGTCCCTCGCCGTCTGCGCGGCTCGGGATGACCACGTTTTAGACGACGCGCTAAAATTAGATCGCAGCGAGCGCAGTTTTCAGGTCGTCGCGCAGGTCTTCCACATCCTCGACCCCGACCGAGAGCCTGACGAGCGACTCGGTGATGCCGAGCGCAATCCGCGTCTCTTCCGGAATCGCCCCGTGGGTCATGATGGGCGGGTAATTCACCAGGCTTTCGACTCCGCCGAGGCTTTCGGCGAGCGAGAAGAGATGGGTGTTTTCGAGGAAGCGACGTGTCCCGGCGAGATCGGTGTCGAGAATCACGGTGACCATGCCGCCAAAGCGTTCGCCCATCTGGTGCTTCGCCAGATCACGCTGCGGGTGGCTCGTCAGGCCGGGATAATTGACTTTTCTGGCCTTCGGCTCTTTCTCCAGCCAGCGAGCGAGCTCGAGCGCGTTCTCGCAGTGGCGCTCCATCCGCAAGGCGAGCGTCTTGAGTCCGCGCAGGGCGAGAAAGCTGTCGAACGGTCCGGCGATGGCGCCAACCGAATTTTGCAGAAATTGCATCTGGTCCCCGAGTTCCTTGTTCTCGCCCACGACGGCGATGCCCCCGACCATGTCGGAGTGGCCGTTGAGATATTTGGTGGCGGAATGGATGACCATATCGAAGCCGAGCTCGATCGGTCGCTGAATCCAGGGAGTGGCAAAGGTGTTGTCGGAGACCGAGGTGGCGTGGTGCTTGCGGGCGATCTTTGCCACGGCCCCGAGATCGATCAGCTTGAGCAGCGGATTGCTTGGGGTTTCGACCCAAACCATCCGAGTGTTCGGTTTGAAGGCGGCCTCGATCTTCGCCGGATTGCTCATGTCGATGAAGGTGAAATCGAGATTGGCGGAGCGCCGCCGCACCTTTTCGAAAAGGCGATAGGTACCGCCGTAAAGATCATCGCTCACCAGGACATGGGAGCCGCTGTCGATCGTCTCGAGGGCGGTCGACATAGCGGCAAGCCCGGAAGCGAAGGCCCAGCCGCGAGTGCCGCTCTCGAGATCGGCCACGCAGCGTTCGTAGGCGCTGCGAGTCGGGTTGATGGAACGCGCGTAGTCGTAACCCTTGTGCCGGCCAGGACTTTCCTGCACATAGGTGGAAGTGGCGTAAATCGGGGTCATAATCGCGCCGGTCGAAGGATCGGGCATTTGGCCGGCGTGAATCACGCGGGTGGCGAGGTGATGCTTCTTTTTCATATGACTGCGAATTTTTTAACCACGGATTACACGGATAGCACGGATCGCGGAAAAGATTAGGGCGACGAAAGGACGAGCCTTCCTCTTCTCCCATCCGTGTTATCCGTGTGATCCGTGGTTCATTTCGATCTTAATTTAACTCCTGCTGGTTGAACGGGAAACAGTTTGCTTTCTTTACGGGACGCCGACAGCGTCCGCTAGAGAATTCCCACGGAATTGCGCCGATTTCCCGGGCGCCGGCGTCCTTGCTGAAATACCTCGCCGCTCTTCCGCTAGACACCGCCTATGCCGGAATCCGACGACAACCTCCACCTCGAAATCGGGCATGTCTTGTTCATCGACATCGTCGGTTATTCGCGGCTTCTGATTGAGGAACAAAAAGAGCGCTTGCACCAGCTCACCGCGATCGTGCTCGCGACCGCGCAGGTGCGCATCTCAACCGACGAACAACTCGTCCGGCTGCCGACCGGCGACGGAATGGCGCTGGTCTTCCACCACAGCGCCGAGGAACCGGCGCGGTGTGCGCTCGAGATTGCTGAGGCGCTGCAGAAGCATCCGGAACTTCCGGTGCGGATGGGGATTCACAGCGGACCGGTGAGCGAAGTGACCGACGTGAGCGGGCGGACCAACCTCGCGGGCGCCGGCGTTAACATGGCCCAACGGGTGATGGATTGCGGAGACGCCGGACACATTCTCCTTTCGCAGCACGTGGCCGATGATCTCATGCAATACCGGCAATGGGCGCCACGTCTGCACGACCTGGGTGATTGCGAGGTCAAGCATGGCGTCCGGCTCCATCTGGTCAATCTCTATGCTGAGCCGTTGGGTAACGCCGCGCTGCCGCAGAAGTTGAAGAGCGCCGTGAAGTTGGGGCGCAAGCGCTCGCGCACTGCATGGCTGATCGCGGCGACGGTGTTGGCGCTGGCGGCGATTACTGCGGTCGTGTTCGGGCAAAGCTCACGGCGCGGTTCTGCGGTCACCACGACGGCAGCGCCGCAACCGATTGCCACGCCCGAAAAGACGGCCGCGGCGCCGGAGAAAAGCATCGCCGTTCTTCCCTTCGAGAATCTGAGTAGCGACAAGGAGAACGCCTACTTCGCCGATGGCGTGCAGGATCAAGTCCTCACCGCGCTCTCCAAAGTGGCCGACCTCAAAGTGATCAGCCGCACCTCGGTCATGCAGTATAAAACGGGCCAGCCGCGGAACCTGCGTGAGATCGCCCAGCAACTCGGGGTCACCCATGTGCTCGAAGGGAGCGTCCAGCGCGCGAGGAATAAAGTGCGGGTTAATGCCCAGTTGATCAATGCGCACACCGACGCGCACGAATGGGCCGAGAATTACGATCGTCCCATCGACGATGTCTTCGCCATCCAAAGCGAAATCGCCAAAGCGATCGCCGATCAACTCCAGGCCAGGATTTCGCCGAACGAAAAAGCGGCCATCGAAAAACCGCCTACGACCGACCTCGCCGCCTTCGATCTTTACAACCGCGCCCGCAGTCTTCTTCTGACCACGGGTTTCAGTGGGAGCAGCGGAAAAAACCTGCGCCAGGCGGTCGAGCTGCTGGAGCAGGCGCTGGCGCGCGATCCCTCCTTCTTCCTCGCTCAGTGCCAGCTCGCTTATACGCACGACAATCTTTACTTCCTCGGTCTCGATCACACCCCGGAACGTCTCGCTGCCGCCAAGGCCGCGGTCGACGCGGCCTTCCGCCTCCGACCCGATGCCGGCGAAGCCCAGCTCGCCCGCGCTGAGCTCCTTTATCGCGGTTATCTCGACTACGACGGCGCTCTCGCCGAGCTGGCGCTCGCGCGCAAAACTTTGCCGAACGATCCGCGCGTCTTTGAGCTCACCGGCTACATCGAGCGCCGGCGCGGCCAACACGAAGAAGGATTGCGCAATCTGCGACGCGCCGCCGAGCTGGACCCGCGGAACTTTTTTATCCTTCAGCAAATTGCGCTCAGCGATCTTGGCCTGCGGCGCTATGAGGACGAAGCCGCCGTGCTCGATCGCGCCCTCGCGATAAAGCCGGACGACGTCGATACCAAAGTCGTCCGCGCCTCGATCGCGCTGGACGAAAAAGCTCAGACGGAACCACTGCACCGGATTCTCGCCGAAATTCGGGCGCAAGGTCTCGAGGCGATCGCAAAGGTGGCCGACTCCTGGTTCTTTTGCGCCCTGGCCGAACGCGATACCACGGCCGCGGAAGCTGCTCTGGTCGCTCTCGGCGATAATATTTTTGGCGCTGATGCGGTTCATTTTCGTCGCGATTTCGGCGAGGGGCTCATCGCCCGCATGACGAAAGATGCAGCGCGCGCCCAAGCCGCCTTTACTCGCGCCCGCGTCGCTCAGGAAAGGATCGTGGCGCAGCAGCCCGACTATGGACCGGGCCTTTGCGTCCTCGGTTTGATCGATGCCGGGCTGGGCCGGAAGGAAGAGGCCTTGCGCGAAGGGCGGCGCGCCATGGAGCTGATGCCGGTGGAGAAAGATTCCTTCAATGGCGCACATATGATCGAATACTTCGCCGTCATCGCCGCGTGGGTGGGCGAGAAAGATCTCGCCTGCGAATACCTGGCCAAATCGATTCCATTAATGGCGAGCTCCACCAACAGTTACGGCGCGCTCAAACTGCTACCCTACTGGGACCCGCTCCGCGGCGATCCTTGCTTCGAGAAAATCGTCGCCGACTTCGCGCCGAAATAGATGCCCATGTCCGACGCTCAGAACGAAACCCAGTTCGAGATCGGGCATGTTTTGTTCATCGACATTGTCGGTTACTCCAAGCTCTTGGTCGAGGAGCAGAAGGAGCGGCTGAACCAGCTGACCGAGATCGTGCTCGCGACTTCACAGGTGCGGGAATCGACGGACGAACGACTCGTTAGGCTGCCGACCGGCGATGGGATGGCGCTGGTCTTCCACCACAGCGCGGAAGAACCGGCGCGGTGCGCGCTCGAGATTGCGGAAGCATTGCAGAAGCACCCGGAGCTTCCGGTGCGGATGGGGATTCACAGCGGACCGGTAAGCCAAGTGACCGACGTGAGCGGGCGCACCAACCTGGCCGGGGCTGGCATCAACATGGCGCAACGCGTGATGGATTGCGGCGACGCTGGACACACCCTCCTCTCCCAGCACGTGGCCGATGATCTGATCCAATACCGGCAATGGGCCCCGCGTTTGCACGACCTCGGCGATTGCGAGGTGAAGCACGGCGTCCGGCTCCATCTGGTCAATCTCTATGCTGAACCACTGGGCAACGCCGCGATCCCGCAGAAATTCCAGCAGGCCAGACCGAAGCCGGCGCGGGGCAACGTGGGGATTATCGCTGCCGTCGCGCTCATCGCGTTGATCGCGGTTGGAGCCGCGTATTATTTCAACTCGCATCGAGCCACGACGAAAGGCCCGCCAATTCCCGAAAAATCAATCGCGGTGCTGCCGATGGTCAATTCGACCGGGGACGCGGCTAACGAGTATTTCTCCGACGGCATGTCGGAAGAATTTATCTCTTCGCTGTAGCGGTTGCAGGACCTGAACGTCATTGGGCGCACCTCGTCTTTTCAATTCAAAGGCAAAACGGACAACAGCAAGACGATCGGTGAAAAGCTCGGCGTCTATTATCTGCTCGAAGGCAGCGTGCGTAAGTCGGTCGACCGGGTGCGCATCGATGTGGCTCTGATCAAAGCCGGCGATGGCGCCAATGTCTGGTCGGAAACCTACGACCGGGAACTGAAAGACATCTTCGCGGTGCAATCGGAGATTGCCGGCGCAGTGGCGAAGCAGCTCAAAGTCGCCCTGCTCGGGAATAACGGGCAGACCGAGCAGTTAACCACCGCGGCCACGCCTTCGAACCAAAATGTCGAGGCCTACAACGCACTCTTGCAGGGAAATTTTTACTTCAATCGCCGCACCGGCCACGATATGCGCAAAGCGATGGGTTACTACGAAGAGGCGATCCGGCTCGACACGCGTTACGCGCTCGCTCATGCAATGCTCTCGCGCGCAGCCCACTATCTCGCCGTTAATTACGGCGGTCTTCCGGTGCAAGAAAGAGAAGAGGCGATTGCGAAAGCGTGCGCTTCGGCACGAAGCGCGCTCGATCTCGATCCAAATCTCTCCGAGACGCATTTAGCACAAGGTGCGGTCTTGGGGAGTCTAGATTTTAATCTCGTCGCTTCGGAAGCGGAAGATCGTCGCTCCGTCGAGCTCGCGCCGCAGAACGCATCGGCGGTTTCGAATCTGGCTGTGGATATGTCCTTCCTTGGCCGGCTCGACGAAGCGGTCGCGTTTGGGCAGCGAGCGATTGCGATCGATCCGTTGCGCGCCGAGTCTCACATCAACCTCACCTTCGTTCTCACCGCGCTCGGCCGCTACGACGAGGCCGAGGCGGCGCTGCGCAAGGCGATCGAGTTACAGCCGCAGGCCGCCCAGAACTACATGCAGCTGCCGATAATCCAGATTTTGCGCGACAAACCCGGAGCCGCGGTGGAATTGGCGAAGCAGGAAACCGATCCGTTCTGGCGCACCTATGCACTGGCGCTGGCGCACTTTGCCAACGGCGCTCGCGCCGAGGCGGACGCCGCCCTGAAAAAATTGATCGACGAAGACGCCGACGACGCCGGCAGCCAGATCGCCGCAGTCTATGCTCTGCGCAAGGAGCCGGACAAGGTGTTCGAGTGGCTGGAGCACGCTTGGACGACGCACGACTCGAGTTTGAATGAGATGCTGGCGAATCCTTTCCTGCTCGCCTACAAGGACGACCCGCGCTTCATCGCCTTCGCGCAAAAGATCGGGGTCATGCCCAAAGCCGGCGGCAAACCATGAAGGCCGGGCCTCCCTCTTTGCCAAACCGACCGGAGCGCCGGTCAGGTTAGGAAAACTAGCGATCGACCGGCGCGGCCGCTTTCGGCATGTGCAGACGCAGGTATGAAAGGAGATCGGTGCGCGTGATGAGGCCGAGGAATTTGTCTCCTTCCATCACAATCGCGACCCGGCCGCGATCGAATACACCTAACAAATCGGTGACGTTGGCAGCGGGGGAAAGCGTTTCCAGCCGGTCGGTCATGGCGGTCTTTACGAGATCGTTAAATTTCGCCGGATCACGATGCACCTGCACCAGGAGATCAGACTCATCGATAATCCCGACGGCGCGTCCGGCGCCGTTAAGCACTGGCAATTGCGACACCTCGCCCGCGCGCATGCGCTTGAAGGCGGTGAGCAAGGTATCGTCAGGCCCAACCGTAATCACTTCGCCTTTCTCGACCCGGTGAGAGATGAGATCGCTCAGGTCGCCCTGTTTTGGACGCTGCACAAACCCTTGCTCGGCCATCCAGAAATCGTTGAACATTTTGGAGAGATACTTGTTCCCCGTGTCGCAGATGAAGGTGACGACGCGTTTCTTTTCCGTCTGCTGCCGGCAGTAGCGCAGGGCGCCGGCGAGGAGCGTGCCGGTCGATGAGCCGCCCAGGATTCCCTCCTTGCGCAACAACTCGCGCGCCACGGCGAAGCTCTCCGTGTCGTCGATTTCGAACGCGTCACTGACGAACGACATGTCGGCAATGTCGGGGATGAAGTCCTCGCCGATCCCCTCGACGGCCCAGCTCCCGGCCTTCTCCAGCTTGCCGGTCTTGACCCATTCATAAAGAATTGAACCGGTCGGATCCGCCAGAATCATCTCAAGATTCGGCTGCACCTTTTCGAAAAAGCGTCCGAGGCCTGTAAGGGTGCCGCCGGAACCGACGCCAACCACGACAGCGTCGACGTGGTGGCTCATTTGTTCCCAAATTTCCGGGCCGGTCCCGCGTTCATGCGCGAGTGGGTTGGCCGGGTTGCCGAACTGATTGACGTAAAACGCGCCCGGAATTTCCTCCGCCAGTTGCGCGGCGACGTCCTGGTAATACTCCGGGTGCCCGCGGGTTACGTCGGAGCGGGTGAGGCGAACTTCCGCTCCAAGGGCGCGGACGTGGGCGATTTTCTCCTGCGACATCTTGTCGGGGATGACGAGGATGATACGGTATCCCTTTGCGCCCGCGATGAGGGCGAGGCCGAGGCCGGTGTTGCCGGCCGTCGCCTCGATGATGGTGCCGCCGGGTTGTAATTTACCCTCGTGCTCGGCCGCCTCGATCATGGCCAGGGCGACGCGATCCTTGATCGAGCCGGTGGGATTTTGATTTTCCAGTTTGACGAAGAGCTGGCAGGGGCCCGTGTCCATCCGGGTGATTTCCAGCAGCGGGGTATCGCCAATGAGCGAAAGGATGGCGGGCGGCTTTTCAGGCGACGTGCTCCTGGCAGAAGGCGAGTTGGTCATGAGGAATAACGGGTCAAGGCGGCGCGCCATAGACCACCGTTATGCAACACCTTGCCTAGGAATCGTCAAGGGCGTGTCGAAAGGCGTCGAGGCACACTTGGTGCTCCTCAATCGAGGGAACGATGATCTTCGCTTGCCACAGCGACCATCGCGGGCCACCGCGTGATCGACTCCGAAAGCGCCGTGTGACGGCCGGGGTTGTTTTGGTCGACATTCTTGTCTCGGTTGTCATAGTCGGAATTGGCGCGGGATCGGCGATTTCGCTTTTGGCATCGGCGAATCGCGTGGCGGAAGTCAACCGCACCATGAATGGCGCAGTGGCTCTTTGCCAGGAGCGCGTCGCGCAGGTGGTGGCTTCGCCCTTCAATCCGGCGGCTGTTCCCTCCTATTTTGGAGGCGCCTGGCCGGTTCCAACGATCGAAACGACGACTTCGACCGAGACCGTTCAACTCTATACTGACCTCAATGGGGGCGGCACTATCCCCGGGACGCGGACCACTCTGGTCTCACTGGCCGATGCTACGCTCAATCTGGTACGAGTGACAGCGCGGGTGAATTACACCTATCGCGGCAAAGGTTACGTCTGCGAAACCTACACCTTGCGGTCACCCGACTGATGCAAAGTCCACGACGATCTGCCTCCGCGTTCACGCTGATTGAGATGATGGTCACGGCGGCCGTCGTCGCCATCCTCGGCGGCGTGATCATGACGCTTCTGAGTATGGGAATGACGCTCTACACGCAAAACGTCTCCATTAGTCAGACGCATTTCGGCGGTTTGAACACGGTCGAGCAGCTGCTCCTCAAAGTCGCGGCCGCAGCGGAGGTGCCCATTCTGGTTGATGATACGGGAGCGATTGTGGTCGGGAACGGTCCTGCCGCCGGGGTGCGCTTCTACTCCCTGGCCTCGTCCCAGGCTTATCCCATTTCCTCCGTGGCAAATGCGACCGACACATCGTTCACCATTACCCAGGCGGGATCCCGGCCCGCTCCGCAGGTCGGCGATAAGATCACAATGTCGGATCTCGGTTTTGCAGGCGTTATCAGCAGTGTGGTGGGTTCGGGCAGCAACTACGCGGTCGGATTTGCCTCCACGGTCGGGAGCGGATTCACCCCGATGAAGACGACAGGCGTGGCTATTCCGGCCGCCTCGAAATGTTTCCTGCTCCGACCGACGGCGTTCATCTCGGTCAATAGCGCGCTGCGCTATTACCCCCGCGCCATGAGCGTGGCGGGGGAAGGTGCCGGCGCGTTTGGCAATGGGGCCAACTTCCAGACCATCGCCACGCTGCTCCCGCAGAATGGCGACACAAATTGTTTTCCGTTTCAGTATCTCGACCCGGCCCGGCGTTCGGTCGACGTGAGCCTGCGCGTGCGGGCGGCGGCTTTCGGCAGCCGGATCGCCAGTTTTTACACCTTTCAGAGTCTGAAGACGACGGTTGCCTACCGGTCCGCGGTCACGAATTGAACCCAGGTTCACGCAGAATGAAACGCCAGAAATCGATTGATCAAGGGAGCACGTTGCTCGTTGCGATGGGCACCATTGCGATCGTCGCGGTCCTGGTGGCGATAACACTCAGTGCCACGAGCCACAACGGCGTCCTGACGGACCGCGAGCAAAAGTTCACTCTGGCCCTGAATGCAGCCGACGGCGCCTTGGAATACGCCTACGCCTCGTGGAAGGATATTATCCGGAGCAACGGGCTGCGCCCGCCGACGAATAGTCAAATCACCACGGCGGCCCCGACGGCGGCGCTGCATTCCGGCTTCCAGAGCAATGGGATTACCTTTTCCAATTTCAGCGTGGTCAATGCCAATCAATGGGGCGAAACGACCGACGGCTCGGGCAACCCGATCACCAATCCCGTCTCGGTCACACTGGCCACCGTTCCCGGGCACCCGGGTTGGTCGGGTGTGGCCAGCTTTTATCGCGCCCGCGTGACCGCGTCGGTGCCCTCGCGCGGCGCTCCGATCAACGTCGCGCTCGGGCGCACTTTCCAGATCACCGGAATTCCACTTTTCCAGGCCGCGATTTTTTTCGAGCATGACATCGAGCTGCATCCGGGCCAGCCGATGGTGATCAATGGCCTGGTGCACTCGAACAACGACCTCTGGCTGGCGACAGCCACGGCGGGCAACTTGCAGTTCATGGGCAACGTCTCCTACGTCGGCCAATACCATGAAGCCTACCGGCCGTTCACAACTTTTGGTGGCGGCTCAACTGGCGCAGCCTCCCCGAATCCGCCGATCTGGGCCGACGGCCTTCCGGCCAGCACCAGCACCACGGTCGCGAATCAACTCCGGCAGACGTCGCGCATGGAACCCTTTGGCACCGAACCGGCCCAGCTTTACGACACGACCGACAGCAATCCCAACAACGACGGTCCCCGCGAAGTCATCGAGCCGCCCAATGCCAGTTTTCCCGATCCCGCACAGATCGCCGCCGTTCGCATCTACAATCAAGCCAGCGTGCGCATTGCCATCGACCGCACCAAGCCCGTGGCCGATCCGACCCGCATCGTCATTACCGATGGCAGTAATGCTTCCTTGCCGGCCGCCACCGATGCCGCTATCCGCGGCGCGCTTAACGTCAGCTCCACCACAATCTATGACTGGCGCGAAGCGACCAATGTTTCGCTGACCAATGTGAACATGAAAACGCTCGATACCGCTCTCGGCGGGATGGGCGCGAGTTTTAACGGCGTTCTCTACATCCAGGACGTTACTCCGACCGGGAAGAACGCGATCCGCTTGCAGAACGGCGCCGTGCTCAATCGTGACCTGAGTGTGGCCAGTAACAACGCGGTTTACATCCAGGGCGATTACAATACCGGCGGCACCAGTGGCGGCGTGCACGACCCGCTCCTCGTCCCATCAAACAACGGAGGCAATCCCACTGGGACCGACAGTTCGCTAGCTCCCGGTTACACGGAACGATCCACTGCCGTTATGGCCGACGCTGTCATGGTGCTCTCAAACGGTTGGAATGACGCCAACTCGACCGCAGCGCTCTCCGGCCGTGTCGCCTCTCACACCACAGTCAACACCGCCATCCTCAGCGGCATCGTCCCGACGAACTACCAGAACAGTGGCGTTTACAGTGGCGGCCCGCACAACTTTCCCCGCTTCCTCGAAACCTGGTCGGGCAAGGATTTCACCTACATGGGTTCAATGATCCAGACCTATAATAGCCAGCAATTCACCGGCATCTTCGACACCGGCAACATCTACTCACCTCCGGGGCGCAAATGGAGCTTTGATTCGCTCTTTCTCACTCAGCCGCCACCCGGCACGGTGCAAAGCGTCGAATACTCCCGGGGACGCTGGGAGCGTTATTGAAGGAACGCCTGACCTTGAGATGAAAACTTCGATCCTGTTCGTCACGCTCGGCTTTACTCAACTCGCGGCGCCGGCGCTTGCGATCGACTTCACTCCGCGCATTGCGGACTCGATCGAGGATGGTGTTCCGATGCGGCGATTGTATTTCTCCGATGAGGCGCAGCATATCTACTACCGCCCGTTGCCCAACTGGTCGCGTTATGGCGACGCGCAGAGCGCGACGTTTCGGCCGAAGGTTTCCGGCGGCGAAGTGAAAATCCAAAATGCCCCCGCGGGCAACGCCAGCATTGCCTTTGACGCTCATGGTTTGGAGACTTTTCGCCAGATCGCACGCGGCCTCGTGCCGCCGGGGGCCAGTCCCGCGAACGAGCTCTGGGAGACGGTTAACCCTGTCGTACTGCAAGGCTGGACCAGTTTCGAGATTGGCTTCGATTATGTGGCCGCCGGGCAGCACGCCTGCCGCAGCATCCTTTTTATCAATCTCGACTCGAAGCGACAGATTCAGTTTATCGTGGACGCCGCCCCGGCCGATTTTTCGCCGCTCTACAACGCGGCTTATCGCACCCTGGCGTCGTGGTACCAGCCTACGGGCGGCACGTCGCGCTGAGGACTACGATCCGGGGCTGGTCGGGAGCTGGTCGGCGCTCATTCTTCGAAAGGTCCGGCGACAGCCCGAGTCGAGTGCAGGCCGCGGCCGGGGACGAGGGACCCGCGTAAAATTCATTGGCGCGAACGAGGAAATACGGAAGATAACGAGAGCGCCTTCCCTTTCAATCCGCAGTCTAGAAATTTCCCATGCCTTCCTTCGACATCGTTTCCGAAATCGACAAACAGGAAATCGACAACGCTCTCAACCAGGCGCGCAAAGAACTCGCCACCCGCTTCGATTTCAAAGGCACCGTCGCAGAGATCGAGCACGAGAAAGACAAGATCATCCTGACCGCGGAAGACGCTTCGCGCCTGCGCGGCCTGCGCGAGATCGTCATCGGCAAACTATCGAAGCGCGGGGTCGACCTGCGCAACATCGATCAGCAGGAGCCGGCCATTTCCTCGATCGGCCACGCGCGGCAGGAGCTGAAAATTCAGCAGGGACTGGAAGGCGACAAGGCGAAGGAGATCATCCTCGCGATCAAGGGCGGCGGCTTCAAGGTGCAGAATCAACTGCAGGATCGCCAGATTCGCGTGACCGGAAAAAAGCGCGACGAACTGCAGGAAGTGATCGCGTTTGTGAAGAGCAAGGATTTCGGCGTCGCGACCAATTTCAAGAACTTCCGCGATTAGTTGTTCCTGACGCTTTCGAGTTGAGAGACTGGACGCGCGGAAGCGCGTCCCTCCGGAGGGGCATGCTTCCGCATGTCGGTTTCTGACCTAGCCGCCCTGCACTGGCGGCATGATCGCGATCTGGTCGTTAGGCTGGATCACGTATTCGCGCCCGACGAATTCCACCCCGGCGCCGACCAGAAGATTGCGATCCCATTTCTCGAGCGCGGGATGGGCGCGGTAGAGTTGCGCGAGCAAATCCGCGACCGTCGCTCCCTCCGGGAGATCGAACGCAACTTCGCCCGCGCCGACGATTTCCTTCAGCTGAGAAAAGAATTGCACCCGCAGATCTGCATCGTCGGTTCGGGATTCGTTAGGCTGGGGGAGCCGGGAAGATCTTCTCTTTCCGCAGCACGCCGATGCAGGGCAGGTTGCGATAGTGTTCCATGTAATCGAGACCGTAGCCGACGACGAATTCGTCCCCGATGTTGAAACCGACGTAATCGGCTTCGACCGGGCGCAGACGCGCCTTCAGCTTGCGCAGCAGCACGCAAATCTTCACGCTCAGCGGCTGCTCCGTGGCCAGCTTTTCGCGGATCGCGGCCAGGGTCAGGCCGCTGTCGAGAATGTCGTCGAGAATGAGGATGTGCCGCCCGGCCACGTCGGGAAGGGCGATCTGTTTGAAGATGACTTCGCCGCGTGCTCGTGGTGCCGCCGTGGTAGCTGGCCACGCTCAGGCAATCCAGCTTGAGCGGCAACGGGATGCGGCGGAGCAGGTCCGCCATGAAAATGAGGCTGCCGTTGAGGACCGCGATGACGGTCAGCTCGCGGTCCTGGTATTGGCGGGTGATCTCGGTGGCCAGTTCATCGAGCCGGCGCAGGATGGTCGGCTCATCGAAAAGCACGCGATCGAGGTCTTCCTGCATCGGGAAGAATGGGCCACAGATTGCTGGATTTCACAGATTACTTCAAAGTTGCGCAAGCGCGCTTTTGATTTCCGCGGTCAGTTTTGCATCCGCATTAATCGTTAGGCCACGCTGCCAGAGGTGCAGCGCCCGCTCCGTATCTCGGGCGTGTTCGGCCGCTTCGCCGGCCTTCAGGTAGAGAAATTGCCGATCAGCCGGTTTGAGTCTTTCCGGATTCTTTTCCACCTGCGCGACCAGTTCGTTTAACTGTTGGCGCGCGAGCGCACTCCGGCCGAGAAAGACAGGCAAAGCCTGGTTTGTCACGGCGCGCGTCAGTTGCACGCTGGCGTTCTCGGGCGCGGCCGCCGCCGCCGCGTCCATTAACGCAATGCCTTTGCGCAAGGCGTCCAGCTTTGCTTGGCCGAAGCCGAGATCACGGCTGCGCAGAGTGTAGGCGCTGCCAAGGTAAACCCGCGCCAACTGATTGTCGGGGCTGGTCGTCAGCACCTGCTCGAAGGTCGCGATGCAATCGATCACCGCCTGCCGGTCGCCGGCCAGGCCGCGCGCGTAAAGATCGGCGCTGCAATGTCGTTAGGGGCGTTTGCGCTGATTGAACTCGACGCTGCCGCGCAACCGAGAAAAAGAGCAATCAGGCGCCGGGTCATCTGAAACAATGGACAAAGCGGCCGGTAAAAACAAACTTGGGTCAGCGCCCGCGCGGTTTCCCGATGCTTTTTAAAATTCGCAACTCAGGCCGGAACGTTATCGCCTACACGACGCACAAGGCCGGCTCGATGGTGCTGCACCGCGTCCTGAAAGATATCTGCGGGCTGAACCGCATCCGCTATTATTCGCCTAACGAGAGCAAAACGATGCTGCCCTTCGACCGGATCTTTGCCGGCTATGATTTCATCGCGAAGAAGCGCGGCTGTTTCGGGCCGATTCGCTTTTTTGTTCCCACGCAAGCGCTCGACGGGGCCAGCATCATCCTCCATTTGCGCGATCCGCGCGATGTCCTGGTCTCGATGTTTTATTCCTACTGCTACATGCACGCGGGCGAGATCGAACGCCACACCGGGTATCGCAAAGCAGTGGCGGAGGCGGGGATCGATCGCTTCGTTCTCGATATGGTGGGCGCGCCATTTTACGAGTATCGCGGCGATTACGGGATCGGGTCGCGCTACAAAAAACATGTCGGCACGGTGCTCGATCGCTATGAGCGTTACCTCATCGAACTCTTCGACCGGCCCAATACCATCTGCGTTTCCTACGAAGAAATGGTCCTGGCCTTTCCCTCCTGGCTGGAAAAAATCTTGGGTGCCTTCGACCTGCCGGATCCCGAAGAAACGCGCGCCGTTGTCGCCGCGCGCCATGCCAACAGCGTCGCGGCCGGGGAGGAAGACGTCTGGTCGCACAAACGCAAAGTCACGCCGGGCGATCATCGCGAGAAATTGCAGTCCGAAACCATCCGGCAACTGAATCAAATTTTCGCGACCGCACTCGAGAAGCTCGGGTATTCCGGGCCGGCGTATGCGAAAACAGGTATCCCGCTGCCGCAGCGGTGACGACGCCTCCGTAGAATACGGCCGACACGGCCGCCGCTAGACGAACACCTTGCGCTTGGATTTCGGTCCGCGAGCCCATTCCGCGATGGTTCGGGTGAAAAGATCGAGACGTTGTGTGCGACGGGCGAGATCCGATTTCAGCTCCCGCTCTACCCGCCTTCGCAAGTCCGCATTAGGACCCAGCCGCGCGAAATCCCAGGCATCTTCGCCTTTAGCCTCGCGCAGGCTTTTTTCGAGCGCGCGCAAGGCGCGTTGCAATTCGGACCGGACGGCGTGCAGCTGCGCCAGGGTCTGGTCTGCGGTGCGGTTCGCTTCGATATCACTCAGGGCGAGCAATATCTCCAGCCGTGCCACGTCGCTCGCGGCGTGAGCCTCCTGCACCTCATGCCAAAGGGTGGAGACAGCCGTGCTCCCATCGGCCCGCAGGTCGGGATGCAGTCGCCTAACGAGCCGGCGGTAAAGTTCCTTCACGCGTCCATCCGCTGGCCGCACGATTTCCTTCTCGTCGTCCTGCGCCTCGGTCACCCCTTGGTGGCGACGCGGGCCGCGCGAGTTTGGCGGGATCGCCTCTTCCGATGCGGCTCGAAACATATGCGATTTAAAGGCTTCGAAGCTGGTCGAATAGGCATCGTCATCCATCTTATCGGGGTTTGTTCCGAGCGCGCTTTTAACCCATTCCTGGAAGAGCACCTCCTTTTCGAACTCGCTCACCTTTCGTCTGGCGCCATCTCTGCCCTGCGAGAATTCGGCTTGTTCTTCGGCGCCCTTGGAGGGGTGGGCGCGCCGAAACATTACCCGCTGATAAGCGCTGGACGGGTCCTGAAACATCCGCCGCATTTCCATCTCGACCTCATGCACGAGCGCCTGGGCAGCGCGAATCTGCTCTTCCACCTCGCGCGCCGTGCTGAGAAGCGCACCGAACTCGCGCGCCCGCCAACGAACAAAGGCGGGTTTGTCCTTACGCTCAAAGTGGTGCCATCCGGCGCGCGCCCGATCCAGGCGCGCCATCGCGCGGGTGCAATCCACGGCCACGCTCTTGCGCAATGGCTCCTGGTCGAGTAGCACCATGACGCCGCAAGTCGGGTCGTGTTGCAATCCCGCGCTCGCCCTCTGCATTGCCCGCTCTCGCGACATCGGCCGAATTTACGCGAGAGCTGGGATCGGGAAAGTCCCGCGCGTCCTCTAACGCGTGCCCCTTTGGAAAGGGAAGCGACGTTAGTCGTGAATCTTCCGCTTTAATTCCCACACCCGCAGGGCCGCGAGGATCAGCCTGCGCGTTCGTTCCAAGCCCCGGCCGACGGGCGCGGCAACTCGAGGCGCTTCCTCTGCCGGCGGAAGATCGCGCTTGCGCACACCGTTGACGCGATGCTGGATCCGCGCGAGGCCTGTTTTCTCTTCTTCTTCCGCCTGCCTCTGGCTGCATGGATCTTGGGCATGGTTCCGTAACTGCCTTCAGCATCTCTTGCGCCACCTTGGGGCTGGACTGACGACGGGAAACACGGGCCCGCCCCATGGAAGATGCGAGACCGCCTGCCGGGGGAGCACTCCCCGTGGCAACGATCCTCAAGTGCCTAACGGGACGGCAAATGGATCGTCGCCATCATGCAGCGGGCACTGCCGCCCGCGAGCTCGATGGTCGGAAGCGAAAGGGGGAGGAGCCGGGCGAACCGCTCGATCGTGGCGCGTTGCCCGGCGCTCAGATGGGCCGCGGCCCGGGTAGAAAGAACGAGCACTTTGCCATGTTCGTTATGCAACTCGAGCGCGTTACCGGCGAAGTTGGCGATTTGGTTGCGATCGAGTGCGACGATGGTTTTGCCGGTTGCCTCGAGCCGGGCGCGCAGAGCTTCGCGCTGCGCGGGGTCGTCGATCAGATCGAGCCCGACCAGGGCAAATTGCGAGCCGAGACAAAGCATGACGTTGGTATGATAGATGGGCCGTCCGTCATCGCCCCGGCTCTCGAAAGTGATCGGCTCGTACCCGAAATCGGCGCAGAATTTCTCCAGCGGTTCGCGGTCAGCTCGGCGGGAAAGAGAGACGATAGGCGAGGCGATGAACGTGATCGAGGACCAGGCTGCCGGTGCCTTCGAGATAGAGTCCGCGCTCTTCATAGGGTGAATAATCGACCACGTCGCTCACCCGGTAGAGTTGGCGCAAGCGGTCAATGAGATCGAGGCGGCGCTCCGCCCGGCGAGAGGGGGTATACATCGGGTAAAGCGCGATCCGACCGTCGTGATGGGTCGAGAACCAATTGTTAGGGAAGACGGCATCCGGTTTTTCCGGGAGCGGCGTGTCGGCGAAGACCTGCACGGTCACTCCGGCCGCTGATAGCGTTTCGACAGCGCGATCGAACTCGGCCTGCGCTCGCGCCGAGACTGTTTGGGGTGCATCAGCGACGACGCCCTGGAAGGCGTTATCGAGGGCTGTTTCCGGGTTTGGATAGAACCGATCCGGCCGGATCATGACCACGGCATTCGTGCTTTGCTCGTTCATTTTTGTTCTGCGGGCAGCGCGACGACGCTAAAGGAAAATCCCGCTGCAAACAACGGACGCGCAATAAGACTCTGGCGGCGAACGAATTTTTAGGGCGGTGAACTCAAAGCGGGTCGCGCCGACGAGGTGCTCTGAGGGAGTCGAATGCGATCGCGGCGCTGGAGGCGCGCAAGCGGAAAACAAAGTCGGAGGCGCGTTGTGGTTACAATTTCACGCGTTGTCCATAAACATAGAGGTCTGTCATAAAAAAAGCTTGACATGAGATGACCTGATTATGCCTACTTGCAATCCTATGAAACATCCAATCCTGCACAAGGTAGCATTAACGACTGTGGCCCTGCTCGCTTCGCTCGCGCTCAGCGCGCGCGGAGGTCCAGCGAGCCTGTCAACAGCGAGGCAAACTCATGGATCCTCAAACACAAAATCCTTTCATCAGTTGCTGTTTCCAGCCTCGACCTACATGATCGATGACGGCACAGCCGAAGACGCCATCGGCCTCACCCTCGGCGGCGACGTAATCGCTCTGAACGAGTTCGACGTCCTTCCGGGAGCCGATCAGATCAGTTCCGTTTCCATTGCCTGGGGCACGGCCGCGTTTCCCGACCCTTCCCTGAACAACCTTATCTATTCTGCTATTGTGTGGCAGGATGATAGTGGGATCGGTAACCCGGCGGGCGGAACGCATGTCGTGGCCAGAGTCGACGGTTTGCATGTCATGAATGCAGGGACCGACACCTTTATCACAACCCCAATGCCGACCGGTGCCTGCGTGACGGGCAAGTTCTATGTCGGTTTCCTCGTCACTCACCAGGGGGGTCAATTCCCATCGGCCTTCGATGAAACCAATCCGACCTTTTCCAACCGCAGCTTCATTGCGGGCGGCGCGGCGGGCACGGGTGATGTCGACGACCTGAACAACAACGATCTCCCAGTCGCTCCGATCGAGTCCTTCGCCCTGATCGGTAATTGGCTGGTTCGCGCTGATGGCACTTCCTGCACTGGCGGCGGCATTGCTCTCAATGGAAGTGTCCGCAGACAACGTGGTAACCGGTTTGTGGTTTTGGATTGGAGCCCAGCTGATGGCGGCGACGTAAACGTATTGCGAAATGGTTCTGTTCTCGGGACGACGGCCGATGACGGAACCTTCCAGGTAAATATCCATCAACATACGGGGACAGATACTTATCAGGTCTGTACAACGGACACAGGCGCCTGTTCGAATATAGTCACCCTTAGAACCCATTAGACTTAGGCGATTACCGCCGGGAGTCGTCCTATCCGACTCCCGGAAGGCGCGTGAGGACATTGACGAGTAAAGGGGCATCCAGCGAAGGCGCTGGATGCCCTTTTTGTGGTCTCGAAGGCAGCTTTGGAGCTAATTTCTCCGAGTTCGGGGTTCCAAAGTTCCAATCATACTCGCAATCTTGACGTTTTGGGGACCCGTAAAGTGGAACGAATCTGGCGATTACAATTTCGGGTGTTGTCCATAAACGTGGTGTCTTCTAGAAATAAAAGCTTGACAGGAGATGGGGTGATTATGCCTACTTGCAACCCTATGAAACATCCAATCCTGCACAAGGTAGCATTAACGACTGTGGCCCTGCTCGCTTCGCTCGCGCTCAGCGCGCGCGGAGGTCCAGCGAGCCTGTCAACAGCGAGGCAAACTCATGGATCCTCAAACACAAAATCCTTTCATCAGTTGCTGTTTCCAGCCTCGACCTACATGATCGATGACGGCACAGCCGAAGACGCCATCGGCCTCACCCTCGGCGGCGACGTAATCGCTCTGAACGAGTTCGACGTCCTTCCGGGAGCCGATCAGATCAGTTCCGTTTCCATTGCCTGGGGCACGGCCGCGTTTCCCGACCCTTCCCTGAACAACCTTATCTATTCTGCTATTGTGTGGCAGGATGATAGTGGGATCGGTAACCCGGCGGGCGGAACGCATGTCGTGGCCAGAGTCGACGGTTTGCATGTCATGAATGCAGGGACCGACACCTTTATCACAACCCCAATGCCGACCGGTGCCTGCGTGACGGGCAAGTTCTATGTCGGTTTCCTCGTCACTCACCAGGGGGGTCAATTCCCATCGGCCTTCGATGAAACCAATCCGACCTTTTCCAACCGCAGCTTCATTGCGGGCGGCGCGGCGGGCACGGGTGATGTCGACGACCTGAACAACAACGATCTCCCAGTCGCTCCGATCGAGTCCTTCGCCCTGATCGGTAATTGGCTGGTTCGCGCTGATGGCACTTCCTGCACTGGCGGCGGCGATCTGACCTTGACGAGCGCAGCTTCCGTCAAGCGCGGCTTTGCGGTCGACCTGCCCCTGACGGGCGCCTCCGGAGTGGAGCCGCGCTCGGGCGGTGCCAATGGGAAATACACGGTCAGGATGACCTTCAACAACTCGATCACCGGAGTGAGCGGCGCGACCACCTCGTGCGGCGCGATCAAGAGCGTCTCTGTGGATTCCGGCGATAATCACAACGTCAATGTTCAACTGAATGGCGTGCCGGTGGGATGCAATGGGTCGGACGTTACGGTGAGCGCAATCGGTATCACGGACGACATGGGCAACGCGCTCGGCTCGGCTTCGGCTAAGCTCGGCTTGCTCGTCGGCGACGTGGACGGCGATCGCACGGTTACGACCCACGACGTGCGCACGATCAAGGGGAATCGCGGAATGAGGACCGACAGCACCAACTTCCGCTCGGACGTTAACGATAGCGGTCACATCGATAACAGCGATTCCCGCCTCGCCACCGGTCAGGTCGGGACTCACCTGCCCTAACGATCAGTTATTCATCTATTGCGAGAAGGGCCGTCCAAACCGGCCTTCTCGACGGATGATGCGATAAGGGACAGAATTTCGGGGCCATTCGATGCTCAGCATCGAATGGCCTTTTCCTTTTCGCTCCCCCCGCGCCTCAGACCCCCTTTGTTGTCAGCCGCGCCAAGCGCGGATAATCTGGGCACCATGATCCACATTTCGACGGAGGAGCTCGTCGTTAGCACACAAGGGAAGGGGACTTACGAGCTTACGGATGAGGTTGCCGCCTGCGTCTCCCGCAGCCAAGTGCAGCGCGGCAGCGTCACCGTCTTCGTTCGCCATACCAGTTGCAGCCTGATCCTGATGGAAAACGCAGAGCCGGGCGCGCGGCGCGATCTCGAGGAGTTTTTCGAGCGGCTCGTACCGGAGGATACGCCTTACTTCGAGCACACCGCGGAAGGTGGCGACGACAGCACGTCGCACATTCGTTCCGTCCTGACCCGCTCGAGCGAAGTGATCCCGATTGCCGACGGCCGGATGCAGCTCGGCACCTGGCAGGGCATCTTTCTTTTCGAACATCGCCGCGCGCCGCATCGCCGCCAGATCGCGCTCTCTGTTCTCGGAAGTTAGGCGAGACGTCTAACTTCTGATCATCGACACGCTGCTACGATTCCGCTAGTCTCGCCCGGCTTGAAAACTTTGCCGTCAACCAACAATCGCCACCACGCGCTCCGCGATCGCTGGGAGATCCCGAGCGTCGATCAGATCATGGTCGAAGAACGCGCCGCCGCCTTCACCAAGCGCAGCATCAAAACCTCGGCCAAACTCGCCGGCCTGAAGCTTGCCGTCTCAATGATGGATCTGACGACACTCGAGGGAAAAGATACGCCGGGAAAAGTTGCCTTCCTCTGCCGCAAAGCGATGCAGCCGATCGATCCGCGCTACGACGTTCCCTCGTGTGCGGCCGTCTGTATCTATCCCAATCTCGTGCGCGTTGCCAAACGTTTCCTCGGCAGCTCCGGAGTCAAGGTCGCCTCGGTCGCGACCGCCTTTCCCACCGGCTTGATGCCCCTCGATTTGAAACTGGAGGAAGTTCGCCGCGCCTCTGGCGACGGCGCGGACGAGATCGACATGGTGATTGACCGCGGCGTTTTCCTGACCGGCGATTACAACCGCGTCTTCGACGAGATCGCCGCCACGAAGGAAGCCTGCGGCTCCGCCCATCTCAAGGTCATCCTCGAAACCGGCGAGCTTCAGACCTACGACAACGTGCGGCTGGCGAGTGAAATCGGGATGCGCGCCGGCGGCGATTTCATCAAGACCTCCACCGGCAAAATCGCGCCGGCCGCCACGATTCCGGTGACGCTCGTCATGCTGGAAGCGATTCGCGATTACTTTTACGAAACCGGACTGCGCATCGGGATGAAACCCGCCGGCGGCATTCGCAACGCCAAGCAGGCGCTGGCTTATCTCGTGATGGTAAAAGAAACGCTGGGCGATGCCTGGCTCACGCCGGATCTTTTCCGCTTCGGGGCGAGCACGTTGGTGAACGATGTCCTCATGCAGATCGTCAAGACAGTCGACGGCAACTACCAAAGCGCCGATTATTTTTCGCTGCCCTGATCGCGGCGAGAACCTGGACGAGCGGATGCTCGTCCCTCCGGAGGGTCATGCTTCCGCATGACCAGTTTCGATCGCGAGCCAAACGGCAACGCTACAACTCCAGCGAGAAATGATGCGAGGAGATGATCATGCGCTTCGTCAGGTAAAAACGATGCGCGGCGAAACGTTGCACGCCGGAATCGAGATCCAATTTCTTGCAACCAGGCGCGCACTTCCGCCACCAGCCAGTCGAAGAGCCGGCCGCCCTAGCCTAACGAAAGCCCGGAGGCGTCCGTCACCAGATCGTCGACGTAACAAAAACGGCCGGCGAAAAGCGATTCCGACATCCGGTAACCGGCAACCGCGCGAACCGCGCCGCCGTCCTCCAGAAAAGCCAGGCGAAATCCCTCGCCGCGCTGACGTTCCACCTGGTCGATGAAATTCTTCTCGTCCGCGCAGTGCGTTCGCAGTTGTCGCATGACCGGAAAGCAGCGCGCGATCGCCTCCGGCATGCGCGCTTCTTCGATTCGGAAATTCACTCCGTTTCCCTGACGATGGGCCGATTGCCGCCGCGTCGTTTTTGGCCGAGCTCCTCCAGCAGTTCGATTTGGATCTGCTGAATTTCGAAGAGCCGGTTGTACTGCTTGCGCAAAAGGTGGTCGATTTTTTCGTGCAGATGCCGGATTTCCAGCTCGGCTTTCAGGTTCACCTTGTAATCGTTCTCGGCCCGGGCCCGGTCGCGCGCTTCGGCGCGGTTTTGGCTCATCATGATGATCGGCGCCTGGATCGCCGCGAGGCACGACAGGATCAGGTTCATCAGGATGAAAGGGTAGGGATCGAAAGCGCGGGTCATGAGGATGACCCCGTTGATCACGATCCAGATCATGAGCACAGCGAAGAAGACGATGATGAAGGTCCAGCTGCCGCCGAACGATGCGATCCGGTCGGAGAGGCGCTCGCCGAAGGTCAGGTCTTGCTCGAATTCCTTCCCGATATTCTCGGAAAGAATTTCGTGCGCCTGCAAACTGTCGACGACTTCCTGGTCGAGCGCGCTGAGCTCGCCGATTTCGTCTTCGAGAACTTCTTTGACGTAATCGCGCCGGAATTGTCCGAGGTCATCCCGGCAGATGAAGCCCTTCGGATCAAAGTTGGGCGAACGCTTCTGGATGAATTCGAGGAGCGAGGGCCGAAGGAGGTCGCCGACGCTGCCGGCGGCGGGTGAAGTTGCCTTCTGGCAGATTTGGCACTGCGGCTTGGAATTTTCCGCCACGCTGGAGAATGAACGCATACGGGCGGCGTTTGTCGACTTCCGTCTTGAAGCCGGACGGGCTGATCCTAAGCTGGAGCATGCGGCGACCCGGCGGCGAACATTCAGCTTAACGATGCGCGTCCTGGCGATTGATGCTTCCCTGCGCAACACCGGCGTGGCGGTGATCGACGCGAATGGCAGCGGCAAATTTCAGGCGCTCTATTTTGGCGTCATCCACAACGCCGCCTCGCTTCCGATGTCGTCCTGCCTGGTTGCGATTCGGGATCGGTTGGCGGAATTGATTCACGCCCACCAACCGGATTGTTGCGCGCTCGAATCGGTCATTTACGTGCAGAGCCACAGGACCGCAATCACGCTCGGCGCGGCGCGCGGCGCGGCCATCCTGGCGGCGGCGGAGCGTGGTTTATCTGTCTTCGAATACCCCCCGAAAAGGATCAAGCAGGCGACAGTCGGCAACGGTTCCGCCGACAAGTCGCAGGTCGTGTTCATGGTCCGTGCGCTTCTCAGCCTCACGGAAACTCCGGGCGCTGATGCGGCGGACGCACTCGCCATCGGGCTGACGCATTTGCGAGCGCAGGAAGGCGCGCGGCTCGGCCTCCCCGGGCAGCTGCGGATATGAACGGCGAATTCGAGGTGCGCTGGTTAGGCAGAGTTGCTTTTGCCGATGCCCTCGTCCGGCAGGAAGACCTCGTGCAGGCGAAACATGCCCGTCCCGACACGCCCGATGAATTGTGGCTCCTCGAGCACGAGCCGGTTTACACGATCGGCCGCACCGCGGATCAATCGAGCCTGCGCGGCGCAACCCATCTGCCGCATCCGCTTTTCGAAATCAATCGTGGCGGCCAGGCGACCTATCATGGACCGGGTCAATTAGTCGGCTATTTCCTTCTCGATCTGCGCCGCTACGGGCAGGACCTGCATCGTTACCTGCGCTGGATGGAAGAATTGCTCATCGAGTTGCTCGCGCGTTACAAAATCAACGCGACCACGCGTGACGGCCTAACGGGAGTGTGGATCAAGGATCGCAAGATCACGTCCATTGGCGTCGGTGTCCGGCACTGGATCACGATGCACGGCTTCGCCCTGAACGTGAGTGGCGATCTCGCGCCTTTCGATGCCATCACGCCCTGTGGCATCGCCGATGTTGCGATGACCTCGATCGAAAAAGAAACCTGTCTGGTGCAGCCTCTGGAAAGCGTGGCGGGTCTGGTAGCGCAATTAGCGGATGAGCGCATCGCGCATCTTCCGGGGAGCGCGCGCGCCTCGCGTGCCGGTTTCGGCGCCGCGCCGAAACCATCTTGCGCGACGTCGTGACCTGCCGAGATTCGCGATCCCCCCTGGGTGGCGCGGAAGGCAAAGTTCGTTCCAGCGAGGCGCCCGAACCAGCTCGCCACAGGACGAGTCCGTCCGATTGGCGGACACGCGAGGCGCCCGCACTCGGCGGGCGGGCAGTGCGTTCCCCGGAGAGCAAACTGCTCGACACGAACGCTCTCTCCTTGTCATTTAGTGAAGCATGGCGATCCCGCTGGAGGACAATTTTACTGACATCATTGGCAAGGCGCAGCGCGGCCTCGGGATTTCCGACAGCCAGCTCGCCGAGAAATCGGGCGTAAACGTGGAAGCGATCCGGGAATTGCGGGAGGGGAAGTTCGATCCGGCCACGAGCGACCGGGTCGCGCCGATTCTGCGTCTGAGCAGCGCGGCCCTGGCCGGTCTCGCCCAGCAACGTTGGCAACCTGGCGAAATCGAGCTGGAAGGTTTACGGCAGTTCAACACCCCGTATCACGACATGCAGGTCAACGCCTACCTTGTCTGGGATCCGGACAGCAGGGAGGCGGTCGCTTTCGACAGCGGCGCGAGTTGTGCGGGCATGCTCGAGCTGGCGCAAAAGGAGGGTCTGACGATCAAGCTCATCCTGCTCACCCACGCCCATCCCGATCATGTCGCCGATCTCGATCGGCTCGGCCAGGCCACCGGCGCGCCGATTTTTCTTTCCGAACGCGAGGAAGCACCCGGGGCGCAACCGATCGCGGAAGGCCAGGCCTTCCAGGTCGGTGGCCTAACGATCGAATCCTTTCTCACCTGGGGACATTCACCCGGGGGCACGACCTTTTTCGTGCGCGGCCTCGACCGGCCGGTGGCGATCGTGGGCGACTCGCTCTTCGCCGGCTCGATGGGCGGCGGTAACGTCTCCTACGAGGATGCGGTGCAGAATAATCTTGAAAAAATTCTTACTTTGCCTAACGAGACCGTGCTCGGTCCCGGGCATGGCCCGCTCACGACCGTGGGCGAAGAAAAAGAACACAACCCGTTTTTCGCGGGACGAGTCTGATTTATGAACATCGCTTTTGTTGGAGTTGGCCGGATGGGCGCGAACATGGCGCGCCGCCTGAAGGATCAGGGTTATCAGGTCACGGCGCTTTACGACGCCGATCGTCTCGCCGCCACGACGCTGGCGCAGGAACTGGGCAGTTTCGCCAGTCAGTCGTTAGGCGAAGTGACCGCGGCCGCGGATGTGATTATCACGGTCGTTTCCGACGATGCCGCGATGCGGCAGATTTTCGCCGGGCCCAGATGACAATCTGCTGGTCAACGCGCGGGGCAAGTTATTCATCAACTGCGCCACGATTTCGCCCGAGGTCCACCTCGAGGTCGAAGGCCTGGCGCAAAAAACCGGCGCGCAAACTCTCGAAGCCTGCATGGCCTCGAGCATCACGCAGGCGCGCGAAGGCTCACTTTATCTCATGTGCGGCGGGGAGAAATCCGCCTTCGACGCGGGCCGAGCCGATTCTGAAGGCGCTCGGAAAAACGATTCGCTACATCGGCAAATCGGGCGAGGCCGCGAAAGTGAAAGCGCTCGTCAACATGGTCATGAACATCAACACCGCCGGGCTGGCCGAAGGGCTCGGCCTGGGCGACGCGCTCGGGCTCGATCTGCACGATGCTGCGCGAAGTTTTCGGGGAGACCGGGGCCGGCTCGCGCGTCCTGCAAACCGACGGTGAAGACATGCAGAAGCGCGATCACGCCTGTTTCTTCTCCGCCGCGCATGCCGCCAAGGATAGCGGGATCGCGTTACACCTCGCGGAACTGGCGGGGCTTGAGCTCCCGCTCGCGCGCGCGACGAAGCGCCAATACGACCGCATGATGTCGGAGGGCCTCGGCGAGCTGGACAAGTCGGGCATCGCCGAGCTGACTTTCAAAGGCCGCGGCAGCAAATAAAGCTCTTGTCATCCTGCCGGCGGAGCGCGGCGAAGGACCTCGCAGTCGCTCGTGATCCTTCCGGGACAGGACGCTTAACGACCGCTTGTGAGGTCCCTCGCCGCCTGCGCGACTCAGGATGACAAGACTTCTTGACGCCTCGCCTATCCTAACGACAGACGCGCTCCGCTCCGGCGTAGACATTCATCGTCCCGCCGCGCAAGAACCCCACCAGCGTCTGGTTGTTCGCCCGCGCAAACTCCACCGCCAGGCTGGTCGGCGCGGAGATGGCGGCGATGACCGCGATTCCGGCAGCGAGCGCTTTTTGCGTCATCTCGAAGGAAACGCGGCCGCTCAAGAAGAGAATGCAATCGCCTAACGGGAGCCGTTTCGCGAGCAACTCGATGGCCGATCAACTTGTCGAGCGCGTTGTGCCGCCCGACATCCTCGCGCAGAAGCAGCAGGTCGCCATTCACGTCGAAGAGCGCGCAGGCGTGCAGGCCGCCGGTGCGATGAAAGGTTTCCTGCGCGGCCGCCAGTTTCGCCGGCAACCCCCGCAGAGTCTGCGCGTCGACCGTCGGGGCACGCGTCGATCGGAGGAAATTGCTGCATCGCCGCCTCGATCGTGGCCTTGCCGCAAATCCCGCAGCTCGACGAGCTGAAGACGTGGCGGCTCAATTTCGCGGCATCGAAACTGGCCGGAGTCGGTCAGAGCGTGATCTCCACGACGTTATCCGGCCGGCGGCTCGGTCGTCAGGCAGGAAGTGATCTCGAAAATCTCGCGACGTCGCGCGGACGATTCCCTCGGTCAGGGCAAATCCGGCGGCCAGTTCGCGATCGTGCCCCGGCGTGCGCATGACGACCGCGACGCTCAGGCCTTCGACCCGCAATCTCGAGCGGCTCCTCGACCGCGACTTCATCCGCTTGCTCAGGGCGCGCCTCACCTTCCCGATACTTTACGATGTCGACGGACTGCGCCGTTTGCGCGGTTCCTCTTCACAGTCGCGCGGGAGTGTTGAGATTGGCGAAAAGGGCAGCTTCCGCCGCGGAAATGCCTGTGCCCCACGAGCAACTGATGTTTCATCGCCTCCCGAACAAAACTCTGCATCGAAAAATCGCCCCGTCGCAATGCGGCGACCGCGAGCCCGGCGCAACTCGCCGGATAAACCGCCGCCAGTGGTTCGAAACCCTCCGCAGCTCGCGGCACTGCGCCGCGTTCATTGCCGCAGAGGGCGAGCAATGATCGGAGAAAATCCGCCGTCATCCTCGGCAGATCGACCGCCAGCACGACCAGGTGCGGTGTCGTGGCATTTTCCCAAAGCCGCCGCTACGCCCGCGAGCGGTCCGGCGTCCGCGACTTCATCAGAGACAATTTCACCTTCGCTCCATCCGTCGGGTCGAGGACCCGAAAACATCAGTTGCTCGGGGGACAACTGGCGCAGAGTGGCGAGTTGCCGCCGCCAGAGCGGTTCGCCTCGATCTCCAGAATCGCTTTATCGCGGCCCATGCGCGACGACTTTCCGCCGGCCAAAAGGACCGCGCTGCAGCGCATCGTCAGGCAGTTCCGGCGGGCGCGGCCGACAGAATTTTCAGCTGCGCGTCGCCAACGCTGAGCCGGCCATCGGTCAAGATGCGCGCGCGCAGTCCGCCGCGATCGGCGAGAAATTTCTCTGCCCCCGGAGCAAAGGCGGTATCCATCCAGTAACAAGGCGCGCAGTGCGCGGTGCCGCGGAACCGCACGCCCTGCAGCTCGAAATCCGCGCCGATCAATTCCATCAAATCGACGCCGGAGACGATGACATTGCGTCGCAGCACGCCGGGCGATTTGTCGCTGAGCGCGAAAGCGCGCGCCATCTCCGCAAAAACTTCGGCGGCGAAAAAAGTGATTTGACCTTTGTAATCGTCCCGGTAATCGAAGAAGCGATCGCCGCGGATGCCGTGGCCGGCGACGCACTCGATACTCTCCGTCGCGACGAGCGGAAAATCATCCGGCGGCCGGTCGTGGTGGCCGTAGTAGTTGTGACCGGGGGAAGTGAAAAGTTGCTCGATGATCATGCAAGGTCAGAAAAGTTTTAAGTGTTAAGCTTTAAGTTTTAAGATGAACGCGAACTCGGCCGGAGTTTCTTTTCTCTACTTAAAACTTAACACTTAAAACTTAACACTCGATGAAAACCGTCTGGCGCGTCTTCGCTTACCTCAAACGCTATCCCTGGATGGCGGCCGGGACGCTTGCCTGCGCCGTGTTCGGCACGCTCATGGTGATCGTTTTCCCGGCGGTAACGAAGCTGGTGATCGATGAAGTGGTACGGCAACATCGGCCAGAGCGTCTGGTCCCGCTGGCCCTGCTCGCGGCTCTGGCATTTCTGTTCCAGCACGGCTTCAACGCGCTCCGGATTTTGCTCAACAACATCTTTGAGCAGCAAGTCATTTTCGATCTGCGGAGCGATCTTTATTCGCACATTCAGTTCCTGCCGCTGAGATGGTTTGATAACCGCGCGACGGGCGACCTGATGACGCGCGTCCTCGAAGATGTGAATTCGGTCGAGCGCGTCTTGATCGATGGGATCGAGCAGGGAGTCGTTGCGACGCTGCAGGTGGTCGTGGTCTGCGCGGTAATGTTTTACTTTAACGTCAGGCTCACCCTGGTGGCGATGACGCCGCTGCCCTTTCTCATCGGCGGCGCTCTCTGGTATACGCTCACGGCGCATCATCGCTATCGCCTGCAGCGCCGAGCCGCCTCGGCCATGAACTCGCTCCTGCTCGATAACCTCGGCGGCATCCGACAGATCAAAAGCTACGTGCGCGAGAACGAAGAGCATTTGCGTTTTAATCGCGTGAGCGACCAATTGCGCCGCGCCACCCTTCTCGTCATGCGCGTGTGGGCGATCTATAGCCCGTCCATGGCGCTGATCGATGCCTTTGGCGTGGTCCTCGTCCTGGCTTTCGGCGCCTCCGCGGTGGTGCATGGCGCGATGCAGCTCGGTGACTTGATCGCCTTTATCATGCTAACCGGTTTGCTTTACGAGCCGATCGGAAAACTGCACCAATTGAATCAGCTCGTGCAGGCGGGGCGCGCGGCGGGCGAACGGGTGTTCGAGATTCTCGATGAGCCGGAGGAGACGGATCTGCGCGAGAGCGTCGCGGAACGCGCCGGAGAAATTGCCGGCGACATTCGCTACGACGATGTGAGCTTTAGCTATGCGAAAGGACTGACCGCCTTGAGCGGCATTTCATTTCACGCCCAGGTGGGCGAAACGGTCGCACTCGTCGGCGCGACGGGCGCGGGCAAATCGACGCTCGTCAATCTGCTCGCACGTTTCTACGAATTCACCTCCGGCGAAATTTTGATCGATGGCAAACCGATTCGCGAGTTCGACCTGCGGGTATTGCGTGAGGCGATCGGCGTGGTGACGCAGGAAAGTTTTTTGTTTAACGGCAGCATCCGCGAGAACCTGCTTTTCGGGAAACCGGACGCGTCGGACGAGGAGCTGCTGCGGGCGGCTGAGGCGGCGAACGCGCGGGGTTTCATCGATCGGCTGCCCAACGGCCTCGGGAGCGTAGTAGGCGAGCGCGGGGTGAAGTTGAGCGTGGGCGAAAAGCAGCGTCTCTCGATCGCGCGGGCGCTTTTCAAGGATCCGCCGATCCTGATTCTGGACGAAGCGACTGCGAGCGTCGATACGGCGACCGAGCGGCTGATTCAGCAAGCGCTGGAGAACCTGATGTTCCATCGCACCTGCATTGTGATCGCGCACCGGCTCTCGACGATCGTGCGCGCGGATCAGATTCTGGTCCTCGACCATGGGCGGATCATCGAGCGCGGAACGCATGCCGAGCTGCTGTCGTTAGGCGGAAAATACGCCCGGCTTTGCGAGCAGAGTTTTCTCGAGACGTCCGCTGCCGAAGGAGAGCCGGAGACGGAATTGAGCGCGAATCTGAGCCGGCCGGCGGCCAATTCTCGGCTACGGCTGCTCGTTGCTTTTCCTGCAGCAGGTTAAATTGCGCTTCCAGCTCGCGGTAGCGCGCTTCGCATTCCTGAAGCGCGCGCCGCTCGTCGAAGAGACTTTGCTCCAGGTCGCTGATCCGATCGCGCAGGTTGATCGCCATGGTTGTGGCGGGCGGCGCTTCCTCCGCTTCGCTCGTCGACAAGTCGTGCGGTCGGCTGGGCAATTGCAGCACATCGGTCAGCTCCTTGATCTGGCGGCGCGAGCCGTCGCAGGAGTTGATGACAAAAGTCTCTTCCCCAATTTCGCCGAGGCGAAGAAATTCCTGGACCGCGCCCAGGGTCGTCGGTCCGTAATAACGTTCGCTCGTCACTTCCACGAGCCAGTCCATTTCCAGCTCGGGAAACATCGGGGCCTTCAGCCAGGTTTGCTGGTCGCACGAGAGCTTGTCATGCGGAGCGACCTGGGCGGCGGCGGCCCAGCGGCGGACCTGCTCAAAGGGCATGGGGCCGAAAACGCTGCCGTCTTCGTGTTTGCTCAAGATACCAGTGCGCATTCGCGGTCGAATCCATCATTCGTTAGGCGCGGAGGCGCTGGGCGAGGGAGAGGGCGCCGTCTCTGGCGCCCCCGGAATGACGAGCGTTTGTCCGATCTGCAGCTTTCGATCGTTCTCGATGTGATTAAGCTTCTGCAGCTCGTCGATCCTGACTTTGTACATCTTCGCGATCGAGGTGAGCGTCTCGCGGGGGGCAACGACATGGGTCGAGCCGGCCGCGCCCGGAAGCGATACCGCTTCTTCCGGCACAGCCGGCAGCGGGCTGCCCAGAGCCGTCGCCTTGGGACGCTCAATCTCCTGCTGCAAACGCAGAATTTGCCGGGAGAGCACATCGATCTTGATGCTTTGCTCCGTGATCTTCTTGCTCAGGCTGAGAAGTTCCTCGGCCGCGGAAGGAGAATCTGTCGCCGGACTGGGACTTTGGGCATCTGATCGGGTCGCGAGGAAGCTGCTCAAGAGAAGGATCGCAAGAGTGCTGCGGAAACGAATCATGCGGCAAGCTTGGCATCTTCGTCGGACGCTGGCAAGCTCATGCCAGTTTGCGTTTTGGCGCAGCAACGGTAGCGTTTTTGCATGCCAGAACGGACGGAAAAGCCGGTCGTGCCCGTGCCGTGGGGACCGAAGCAAGGCGATGGCGGCGGCCCCAAGTCTCCTGACGTTTCCAAGCCGGACACGCGCGATTTGTTGAAAAAAATGCGCAAGGTGGATCCGAACCAATCGAAGCGCTACCGGCAGCGCACCGGCCAGTGACGAGCGAGTCGTTAGGTCCGGCCGCGTTCGATTTTCCGGCGCTCTTGCGGCGGCACGGTTTACTCAACGAAGCGGCGCTCCTGCCGGCGGCGAGCGGCCCCGTGTCGGCGTCAAATTTCACTCCGACGCAGGCGACGACCATCCTGGCTTTCAAGTTTACCGGGGGCGTTTTGGTGGCGGGCGATCGGCGCGCGACCGCGGGCAACACGGTGGTCTATGATCGCGCGGACAAGGTGCTGGAAATCGATCGGCATTCGATCATGGCGATCGCGGGGGTGCCGGCGACGGCCTGGGAGATGGCGCGCGTGCTCGAGCATTCGCTGCAGTATTTTCGCCGGACCCAGCTTCAGGAGATGAGCGTCGATGGCAAGGTGCGCGCGCTCTCCAAGCTGTTGCGCGATAATTTCGGCTTCGTCGTGCAGGGGATCGGCGTGGTCGTGCCGATTTTCGCGACCTACGATTTCGCCGGCAAGGGGCAGGCGCGGCTTTATTTTTACGACGCGATGGGGGCGCAATTCGAGGTCACGGAATATGCCGCGACCGGCTCCGGCTCGCCCGCGGTGCGCGGGGTCCTGTTTTACGAGAACCGCTGGGGGAAGAAGCCGTTGCAGAAATTGAGCGAACAAGACGCGGTCACGGTCGCTTTGCGCGCGCTCGATACCGCGGCCGAGGCGGATACGGCGACTGGCGGCGTTGATCGCAACGCGCGCATTTTCCCGATCATCAAGATCATCTCGCGCGATGGTATCAAGACGCTGCCGGACCGGCAGATCGCGGCGCGATTCAAGAGCACGGTGGCATGATCGAGGAGCCTTATCGTTGGGTCGAAGCGATCGCGAACCGGCGCGAATACATCGAGACGCAACTTGCGCCCGGCAGCCCGATCGCGGCGCTGAGTTATCGCGATGGGATCCTGTTTGTCACGCTGGGGCGAGCGCGGCAAAAACTGTTCGAAATCTACGACCGCATCGCGATGGGAGCGATCGGGCATCCGGGCGACATCGAGCGGCTGCGTATGGCGGCGATCGAATTGGCCAGCACGGAAGGTTTCACCCGCTCGGCCGCGGATGTGTCGCTGCGGCGGCTGGCTTTCTATTCGCTCAGCCCCCTCTTGAAAACCGCTTTCGAGCAAGTCTATGGCGCGCCGTATCTGGCGCGGATGATTTTTGCCGAGGTCGGGCCGACGCCGGCCGACGATTTGTTTTTGCGCGTGGAATACGACGGCGCGATTGCGGCCGGAGGCTCGACCGCGGATGCCGGGCCGCCGCGATTCAGCGTCATCAGCGGAACGGTCCGGGCCGGCGAACTGATGGAGGAATTGCTGCGGCGCGACCATGATTCCAACAGCACCCTGAAGACGGCGATAAAGGTGGCGCTCGATGCCTGGAGTGTGGGGAGCATGGCGGTGAGCGAAGAGGGTGTGCGGGAAATGCCTTCCTACGAAGCACTCGGCCAGCGCTGCGCGGAAGAGTTGCAGAGCGCGACGATCGAAGCCGGCTTGCTGGAGCGCGGGGGCAAGAGCGCCATTCGTTATCGACGAATCGGCGCTGAGGAATTGCAAGGGTTGACCTCCGCCTAACAAGGGCCCGGGATCGCTGATCCCGGGTTGCGCTTCGGGCAATGTCCTGTGCCGCGGGCATCACCGATCCCGGCTCCAAGCTTGCTCGGGGAGCGGGGCTTGAGTAAGAGGAATCATGCGGCGCGCGATCCCCTGGCTCGGGTTACTTCTCCTGACGATCTCGTTCGTCTGCTTCGTCCAGCTTTCGGCGCCACCGTCTCCCTTGGCTGGCGAGCGGAAACCTGCCCAGCGCCATGAGCAGCCGCTCGTGGTGGTCCTGGATCCTGGGCACGGGGGCCAGGATTCGGGCGCGATCTGCGGAACTGTGCTGGAAAAGGATCTGAGCCTCGATGTCGCGCTCCGGGCGGAGTCACTCCTGCTCGCGGCCGGATTTGCGACCGTCCTGACGCGCGACGATGATCGCTACGTTTCTCTGCGCGGAACGGGCTTCGTTAGGCAACCGAGAGGAGAATTCGCTTTTTGTCAGCATTCATTTCAATGACGGCGCGCGTCCGACCGTCTCGGGAGTGGAGACCTATTACGCGCTCCGGGAATCGGCTGCGCTGCCAGGATTATTTTCGTGGCTGCCATTTCTGCAACGTGTTGAGGCGGCTCCATTGACAGAGAAGAGCGAAAGCCTGGCCGGCTTCATCCAGGCCGCTCTGGTCGAGCGGACTCAGGCTCTGAACCGCGGGACCAAACCGGAGCAATTTTACGTGATCACTAATGCGCGGCACCCGGCGGCGCTGGTGGAAGGCGGTTTCCTGACCAACAAATCGGATGTGATGAAGCTGGCCACGGCGGAATATCGGCAGCAAATTGCCGCGGCCATCAGTGACGGGGTATGTCGCTATCGGGACGCGATCCGGGCAGGTAAGCCGACGTTGACGGTGGCCGCTGCGCAGCCTGAATAACTGGAAAAAACATTACGTCGAATCCGACCCATGAAACGAAGCTGTTTCGCTTTTCTCTCTCTCCTGCTGGCCGGTGCTGGCGGGCTGCGCGCCGATCAGACAACCGTCATGGTGCAGGAGGCACTGAAAGATCAGGGGTTTTATTACGGGGACGTGAACGGGGAGAAGACGGCGGACACGACCGCGGCGATTCGCCGTTACCAGATTCGCAACGGACTCCAGATTACCGGGGAAATTGATGCCGAAACTTTACGTTCGTTAGGGGTGGGCGCAGCGACGGCGCGGGCGGCGGTCACGCCGCGACGGTCGGCCCCGCCGGAGGAGGAAGCCGACGGGCGGGACAGTGATGCGCCGACCCAATCGGCCGAAATCTCTCCGCGATCTTCCAATAACTACGCTCCGCCACAGCCTCCCGCCTACGGTTACGGACCGGGAGCGCGCGAGCCCTTTTCCGATGCGAGTGGCGTGTTTGCGGGCACGCCCTACGAGATGGCACCGCCGGATTTGCAACGACGCGTGGTTGTGGGGGCGCAGACGTTGCTCGCCCGCTACGGCTTTTATCGGATCGGGATTGACGGCGAGTTCGGTCCAGGCACGGTCGCCGCGCTGCGCGGATTCCAGGCGCGCGCCGGGCTCGTATCGGATGGCCGGCTCAACATGGAAACGCTGGCCGCGCTCGGGCTTTTGCCGGGCCAGCGCGCGCCCGGGTTCCGGGCTGCGCCTCGGCGCTGGAACGGAAGACCCATCTATCGCGGCGAATGGGTGCCAGATCGTTAGGCAGTCCGGCTACAACGGCTTGGGTTTTTCGTTCGGAAAACGAATCGACTGCATCTCGGCGAAAACGGTCCCGACAAAGATACTCGCTTCGACTCGGAGCAGGAGCCGGTCGGAGTCGTCGGATACCCAAACGGTGGCGCGCCGAAATTTCTTATGCGGCTCGAGCTCGCCTTTTCGGTCAATCTTGCTCGAGCTGCATGTCACACTTGATTGCCGGATAGGCGCCGAGTGCGATCCTGATCGAAGAATGGTTCGAGACCGTGAGAGTGGCGAGGTAAGGGCTGGTGGCGGGATAAACCACCAGTCGATAGATGTCTCCGTCGCGCAGCGGCTGACTGCGCAGGTACAACAAGGCCGAGTGCATGTCGAAAACGCCGCCGGGGAAGGAAAACGTTTTCGGTGTCGGCGTTTTGTTTGATTTGGTGTCGATCCGGATTCGCTCGACGGCATTGGATTTAAAGACCAAATCGGTGATGACGGTTTTCTTCCGTGTTTCGTCGACCTGGTGCATCCTGATGGGGTGAAGCGTCGCGGCATCGGCCACGGCCAGGTGGTGCACATCAAATTTCCAGAGCGCACGCACGATCCCGACGGTTTGCCCGTCTCCGACGAGCTGGAGGCGGTCGCCCCGCTGGTCGAACCTTATCTCGCCCGTGGCAGCGACGAGGTCGTTCCAGCCGAAACTGTAAGTCGCAACTAGGGGGCGGGCGTTGGGAAAGTCACCGCGGGGCAGGGCGGTAACGGTATTCTCCCACTCTGGCGGGGCAGGCGGGGCCGAAAAACCGGCGACGGACGCACACAACCAGATCGCCATTGTCGCTTGGAAATCCACCGCCGGACCATCGAATGCAGGTCGCCCCCTTGCAACCCGCCTGTCGCCAAGGGCAAACGAGAGAACTCGTTAGATTGTTAAAACGGGCACGATCTAATGTTGTAACGACCCAACAATTTAACGGCGTCCCTACGGCTTCGCCGGCGCGGGGCTGGCCGCGGCTTTGGGCGCCGGAGAGGCGCCCGGCTTGTTGAGTTGGGCGACAACAGAATCGGTAAAGTCCATGTCGGGCCGCGCAAACATGATCGTGGGCACGCCGTTCAAGCTTACGCCGGAGATGTCAAAAACGAGGTCCATCTTGTCGGCTTTCACCTTCGTCATGACCACATCGGTGATTTCTTTCACGATCCCGTCGCGCATCCGGACGGCTTGTTCCTGCAGCTGCTTCTCCCGGGTCTGCCGGAAATCGTTGATTTCGCGCTCCATGTTTTTGATGCTGGCGATTTTCTCGTCACGATCCTTGGCCTTCTGGGTCTTGGCATCGGCGCTCAGGGCCGGGGCTTCGAGCTGTTGATTGAGCTTATTGATCTCGTCGAGTGCCTTCTTATAGGCATCGGCCCGGTCGTCATATTCCTTCTTCGCGGCGTTCTTGGCGTCGTTGATTTTCGTCTCGGCGTCCTTGGTCTTGTTGTATTCCTTGAAAGCGCGATTCATGTCGATGGTGCCGATTTTCAAGCCCTGTGCGAAAGCTCCGGCCGGGAGCACAAAAGCGGAAAAAAGGGCGACGAGGATAAGCTTTTTCATAGATGTAAGGTCAGACTGGTAATTGGGATGGCGTTAGACTGCAAGTGCCACCTTTCGTTCAAAATTGGTAACCGACGCTGAACTGGACTTTGCCGCCCCCTTTGTTGTTGTCTTTTTGTATCGGAATGCCGTAATCGATCTTGAGCGGTCCGACCGGGAGATCGAGGCGCAGGCCGAAGCCGACGTCGGAAGCGATGTGGGCGGTTCCGAAATCCCAGGCGTCGACGTTGATAAAGCCCGTGTCATAGAAAACGGCGATCCGAACTTTTTCGATGATTGGGTAGGTGCCTTCAATCGTGAAACGGGCAAGACTCTGACCGCCAAGCGGCTCGCCATTCATATCTTTCGGCCCGACATCGCGGAAATTAAAACCGCGGAGATTGTTGGCGCCACCGAGAAAGAGCCGGTCGAAGATCGCGACGTGATCGCCACTCCCCCAGTTATCGATTGTAGCCACTTCGCCATTGAGGCTGAGAATGATGTCGTATGGAAAGAGGAAATACTGTGAGCCCTCGACGTCGAAGCCATAAGTCTGGACATCGCCGCCCAGAAAACCGCCCGCGATATGCGGGGTAAATGTGAAGCGATGTCCGTGACGGCTCAGATAAACGCTGTCCCGCGTGTCGTAATAGAATGTCGGAACGATCTCGCTTTTTAGATTCTCGCCCTCTTCATCAAGAATCGCCTGTGACACCCCGAGTGCCACGTTAAAAATGTCGATTTCCTGGAGCCGATAATCAAGGCTGATGGATGAAAAAGGCGTGAGCGGTTTACGAAGCTCGATCGCGAAGCCGTAGTTGCGCTGATCATAGAGGGAGCTCAGGAAACTGGCCTCGCGGTAAAAGAGATCGCCACCGAGAGACAATCGTTGATCGAGGAAGTAGGGCTCCGTCAGCGAAAGGAGATAACTTTGCTGCTGGGTGCCGAACTGGGCGCGGGCCCGGAATTTTTGGCCGCCGCCGCTGAAGCTGGGGTAGTTGAACAAGTCAAAGTTACCCTGGGTCAACTCAACGAAGCCAAGCAGACTCTCGATCGTGCTGAAGCCGGCGCCGAAATTGATCGCGCCGGTGCGTTTCTCCTGCACCTGCACGAGCAGATCTTTCCGGCCCGGAATGCTGGTGTCCTCCGGGAAGGTGTCGACCTTCTCGAAGTAACCGAGGTTTTCGAGCCGCTTCTTGCTGATCTCGACCCGGACGGTATCGAAAATATCACCCGGCAAAGTCGCGATTTCGCGGCGGACCACTTTGTCCTTGGTGCGGATGTTGCCGGTGATGTTGACCCGCTCGACAAATGAGCGCGGCCCGTCGGTTATGGTGTAGGTCAGGTCGATCACGCCCGGGCCGCCGGGCGTGCCTTGCGGCAGGATGTCCACGTCCACATATCCGCCCGCGCCGTAGCCGTCCGCGATCGCCTTGGTATCGTCTTTCAATCCCTTTGGTGTGTAAATCGAGCCGCTCTTCATTTTGACGAGTTGGAGCAATCGATCAGAGTTCGTCACCTCCTGGCCCTGGAAAACGAGTTTGCCGACCCGATACTGCGCTCCCTCGTTCAGGACAATCACGATCCGCATGCCTTTGTCGGTCCGTTCCTGCCGCACTTCCGGAATGGCGATATCGATGTAGCCTTTGTTCTGGTAAAACTCGCGCACGCTATCGAGATCCTGTTGCAACTGCGCCTGGTCGAGCCGGCCTGATTTGTCGAGAAACGAGATCGGGGTCTTCGCCTTCGTCTTCATCTGGTGGCGCAAGGTGCGTTCGCTGAATTTTGTGTTGCCTTGGAAAACGATCGAGCGCACGGCCCCTTTCTCGCCTTCGTTGATCGTGTAGACCGCGCGCGCCGTGCCGTGGACGTCATCCGTCACCACCTGCAACTGCACATCGACGCCGGTGAAGCCGTTGCGCTGGTAGAATTCAATGATGTTCTGGCGGCCTTCCTCCAGCTTCTCCGCGTCGCTCGGCGACGGGACCTTGAACTTGATTCTGTCGCGCAGCTTCCTGGCTTTGAAACTTTGCGCGCCATCGATCTCGATCTCCGTCACGAGCGCGCGGGTCGCGAGGATGACCTGCACATGGACGCCGTTGCCTCGCGGCTCGCCGAAAATGCGGACGTTTTGAACTTTGCCGGTGTTGTAGAGGGCGCGGATGTCGTCTTCCACCGTCGTCTCGGAATAGGGCGAGCCGACTTTCGTCCGGATGTTGGCGAGGACGCGATCCTTCGATACGGTCTCGGGGCCAACGTAGCGCACGTCGATTGAGTTGATCGTGACTCCATCCAACCCCTGCGCCAACGCCGTTGGCCGCAACACCGCCACCAGGCTGAAAAAAAGTGGAATCGCGGCGAAGCGGCAGAATGAAGTAAAATTTTTCATAGAGAAGAGAGCGGTCGCGGAACGCTGTCAGCACTGAACAGGCGTATTAGATGGGTAATGCGGAGGACAACGTCAAGGCAGGAATGGGAAGAATTGCTGATTGCTGATTGCCGATCGCTGATTTTTCCATTACGCCTGCGTCCTCCGCAATCAGGATCAATCATCAGCCATCTAGAGTAGATCGTACCAATTGTTGCGCCGCCGCGGTTCGTAGCCGGCATCGCGGATCAGCGCTTCAATCTTCTCTGCGTCGAGCCGGAAGGTGGTGCCGGCGCTGCTCACGACGTTTTCCTCCATCATGACCGAGCCGAAATCGTTCGCGCCGTATTTGAGCGCGATCTGCCCGATCTCCGGGCCCTGCGTCACCCACGAGCTTTGGATGTTGGGGATGTTGTCGAGGAAGATGCGGGACAGCGCCTGCGTGCGAAGATACTCGGATGGAGCCGGTCGGGTGCTCGACTTTTAGGACGGTTGCTCGCGGCTGAAACGTCCAGCAAATGAAAGCGGTGAAGCCGCCGCTCGCGTCCTGCTGATCGCGCAGGCGCTGCAAATGCTCGATCCGATCCTCGATCGTCTCGACGTGGCCGAACATCATCGTCGCGCTCGAATTCAATCCCAGCTCGTGCGCCACCTGCATGACCTCGAGCCATTGGTCGCTCTCGCATTTCAGCGGCGCGATTCGTTGCCGGACGGAATCGACCAGGATTTCGCCGCCCCCGCCGGGAATCGAGCCGAGCCCGGCTTCCTTGAAGCGTGTGATCACTTCGCGCAGCGGCATCCCGAACATCTCGCGCGAAATGTTGGAACTCCGGCGGGCTGAATCCGTGGATGTTGATCTGCGGATATTTTTCCCGGATGTGATGGAGCAGATCGAGATACCAGTCGAAGCCCAGCTTGGGATGATGCCCGCCCTGCATCAGGATCTGCACCCCGCCCGCGGCGGTCAGCTCGTCGAGCTTCTGGTCGAATTGCTCGCGCGACAGGACGTAGTGATCGTCATCCTTCTCCGTGCGATAGAACGCGCAGAACTTGCAATAGACGTTGCAGACGTTGGTGTAATTGATGTTGCGATCGACGATGTAGGTGACGATCTCGCGGCCCCGGCCGTCGTAGTTCTTTTCCTTGGCCAGGTTGCGCCGCGCGTCGGCCAGTGCGCCCAGTTCAGCCAGCGGCCAGCGGTAGAGGTCGAGCGCTTCCGCGGCCGAAATGCGCTCGCCGGCGAGGATCTTTTCCTGGAGCGAAGCTTCCTTGAGCGCGACCATCAGGGCGCAATCTAGACGAACACGGTCCGCTCCGCACGCAGACGGACTAATTTTTAATCAGGTTGTTCGTGCCTGGCTCAAATCTCGCACGCCCGATCGATTCGTTAGGCGTTAGGTCAACGAGATCGCCTGGAAAGAACTGACCACATCGTCCGGACCGGCCTGCGGTGAAGAAGCATTCGTAAAAGCCGGGGCCAAGGTCCCAATGATCGCCCTTGTAATATTCGTCGCGATAAAAACGCCAGACGCCGCTGACCACGATGAGGGAGCTGATGCGATCGTTCCAAAAATCGCCGAGAAAATGGAAGCTCAGGTTGGTCCGCGCGTAGGCGCCCTTGAAGCCGACGTGATCGTAAACGATCACCTCGGGCAGCCGGACAATCCCGTCCGCCGGCTTCGACGTGCTCCGGGCCGGCGGCGGAGGCGTGGTAGCTCAGCGGTCCCAATTTCCATTTCGTGTCGATGATCGCGCCATTGTCTGGCGACAGCTCGGTCTTGGGTATTTGTCTCATAAGCGGGTTTGGTTTCTTTGAATTTGAACAGGCGTGAGCCCGCGCTTGTCGAGCGCGAGATTCTTCATGTTATCAAATCCGGTGTTCGCGGTTGTCGGAGCGCAGGCGGATGGTTTTGTCCTGCAAATCGTGGGAGGCGCGGATGAAGCGCACCGTCTTGCTCTTCGCCCGCATCAAAACCGAATGGGTGATGGCATTTGGCCCCTGCGCCTTGACCCCGCGGAGGAGCGCGCTGTCGCTGATCCCGGTCGCGCAAAAAATGATGTTTTCCCCATTCGCGAGATCGTCGGCGAAAAAGACGCGGCCGAGATCTTCCTCGTGGCCGTCGGCGATGAGCTGCGGCGCGCTCCTTTTCGTCGCGCGGCCACATCATGCATTGCATGTCGCCGCCGAGGCACTTGATCCCGGCCGCGGCCAGGACCGCTTCGGGCGCGCCGCCGATCCCGATGTAAAGATCGATCCCGCTCTCCGGATAAGCCGGGGCCATGGCCGCGGCGATGTCGCCGTCGCTGATCATGCGCAGTGAAGCGCCGACGCGGCGGATTTCGGCCACGATCTTGTCGTGGCGCGGGCGGTCGAGCATCATGACGACGACATCCTGCACGCGCTTGTTCAACGCTTTCGCCACCGTGATGAGCGTCTCTTCGATCGGGCTTTCCAGTTTCAAGGTTGTCGATGCCCGAGATCTTCATGCTCCGGATCACGTCCGGGCCGTAGGCCAGCTTCATCATGTAAAACGAAGGGATGTCGCGGAGCGCGACCTTCACTCCCTTCTCCGGGCTGGCGGCCGCGATGCAGGTGATCGAGTTGGGCGCGCCTTTGGCGATGTTGGTCGTGCCGTCGATCGGATCGAGCGCGATGTCGAATTGCGGCGCGCCCGGCAGCCACATCCCGAGTTGTTCGCCTTTGAAAATACCGGGCGCGTCGTCCTTGATCCCTTCGCCGATCACGACTTCGCCGCAGATGTTCATGAGGTCGAACATCCCGCGGATCGCGTCGCAGGCGGCGTCGTCGGCTTTTTCTTTTTCGCCGCGGCCGAGCCAGGGAAGGGCATTGAGCGCGGCGGCTTCCGTTGCGCGGACGAAATCGAATTCGATGATGCGCTCGATGTCGTCGTAGTTCTGCTTTGGGATCCGCATCGGGTGACGTTCGCAAAGGTCACGGTCCGTGACACGTCTTGTTATCTAGACAGGATTATACGGGATGAACGAGGATTTACGGAAACGACGCGACGTCGCCAGCTATGAATTCTTACATCCTGTTAATCCCGGAAATCCTGTCTATTCGGCCTCTTGGCCGAGATTTCCTCTTTCGGCGCGACTTCGTATTCCGGTTTCGCCACGCCTATCAGCCAGTGATCGAACCATCCCACAATGTGCTCGAGCCGCTCGATCCGGTGCCACGGCTGCCCGGAGCGCGAAAGCTCGTGCGTCTCGCGCGGGAACTTCACCATCACGGTCGGAATTTTGCGGAACTTGAGCGCGCGAAACATCTGCTCGCCGCCCGCGCCCGGCGGCGTGCGGGTGTCGTCTTCGCCGAGCACGAGCATGAGCGGCGTCTTGACGTTGTTGATGTAGGTGATGGGCGAGCGCGCCTTGTAATCGCCTTCTTCATCCTTGAACGGCGGCGTCTTGAACCAGTTCGGCTGGAAGAGAGTGAAATCGGCCGTGTACCACCAGTCGGCCCAGTCCGCGATGTCGCGTTGCGCGACCGCGGCCGCGAAACGGTCGGTGTGGCCGACCACCCAGTTGGTGAGCAGGCCGCCGCCGCTGCCGCCGGTTACGCCCAGTTTTTTCTCGTCGATCCCGCCGCGCCTAACGAGTTCGTCGACACCCGCCATGCAGGTCTTTGAAATCGTCGCCCGGATATTTGTATTGGATGATGTTGCCAAAATCCTGGCCGTAGCTCGTGCTCCCGCGCGGGTTCGGATAAAGCACGACGTAACCTTTCGCCGCCATCCATTGGAATTCGTGCTCGAAGATGTAGCCGTAGGCGGCGTGCGGGCCGCCGTGGATGTTGAGAATGAGCGGATATTTTTTCGTCGGGATCGAATCCCGGCGGCTTCTGCACCCAGGCCTGAATCCGTTTGCCGTCAAAACTCTCGTACCAGATTTCCTCCGGCTCGGTCAGGTTGAGCTGGCCGAAGAGCGTGTCGTTCGAATGCGTCAACTGCCGCGGTGCCGCCCCCGGCTGATCGATGCAGAAGAGATCGTTGATCCGGGTCGGCGTGGAGACGAGACAGACAACTTTCTTCGCATTCGGCGGAGGCGGAAAAACGCACCACCGCCTGGTTGCCTTGGGTCAGATCGGTCGGCGGCGCCGTTCCCGGCGTCGAAACGAGGCGAGCTGGGTGCGCCCTTCCTTGGCGTAAATCTCGAGGATGCTCGCGGCCGTCGGCCGACCAGATCTGACGCGTTCCCGCCGCAGCCCGCGCGGGGCGGCGTTGTCCCCGAAGACGCTGTCGCCGGCATCGAAATCGAAGCCGCTCGTTAGGTTGACCGGCTTGGCGTTGGGCGTGAGATCGATCGTCCAAAGATCCGGACTCGGTGTAGGAATTAACCGGCTCGTTCATCGAAGCGACGAAGGCCGCCTGCTTGCCATCCGGGCTGAGGGCGAAATCCTGCCCACGTTCATCGCGATGGTGGTGAGCAGTTTCGCATCGCCGCCTTTCGCCGGGACGACGTAAAGCTCCGTCTTCGGCAGTTCGTAATAGGGCTCGTCCACATGCCAGGAGGTGAAATAAATCTGCGCGCCATCCTTCGACCAGAAAGCGTTGCCTTCATCGAAGCGCCCGTTCGTTAGCTGGCGCGGCTCGACTTTTTGGTCCGCGCTCCGCGGCGCCGGCACGACCCAGAGATGCTGCGGGCGTTTCGGGTCGAGATAACCTTCCTCGTTGTTCCGATAAACCGCCCGGGTGATGACGTGCACGTCGCTCTCGTGCTCTTCTTCTCCCGTTTCCGCTCTCTCTTCTTTCTCTCGGCGCGGGCGAACCATTCGCTTGCACCGCCTTCTTCAATTCCTCTTCCTTCTTTTTCTTGCGCGCCTGCTTCGCGAGGTCTTCCGGATTCGAGCTGCTCGTGAAAACGATCGACTTGCCATCCGGCGACCATTTCGGATCGCCCGCGCCTTTCGGCAGATCGGTGAAAACGAAAGCGTCCCCGCCCGCCATCGGGAGGAGGCAAAGTTGCGGCGGCTGTTTCTTCCCTTCCTTCTCCGTGGCGCGGCTGAAGGCGAGCCATTTGCCGTCCGGCGACCAGCGCGGGCCGCCATCGTGCGGACCGCTCGTCAGTTGGCGCGGCGCTTCCTTGCCCGCCGTCGGCACCATCCAGATGGCGGTATCGTAGCCGGTCTTTTTCTTCATCCACCGTCACGCGCACATAGGCGACGCGCGCGCCATCGGGCGACACCTGCGGATCGCCGATCCAGACGAAATCGAAGAGATCTTTTTCGGTGATGCTGCGTTTCGCGGGAGCGGCCGGGGCCGGCAGCGCGATCGTTAGGCAAAGGCGAGCGAAGAGCGCGGCGCGCAGGATTCGGTTCGACATGCGCTTAAGCTGGCACTGAGCGCGGGTTTGTCATCCCGATCCGGCGAAGCGCGGAGAGGGACCTCACCAATGCAATAGACGCGTCCCTTGAAAGGGGGAACCGTTGATTGCAATTGGGAGGTCCCTCTCCGTCTTCGCGGCTCGGGATGACAAGAAAACCTACGCCCAATCTTTTTGTTGCGCCGCGCGCGGCTCGCCCCTTAGTCTTCCCCCGCTCATGTTTCGTCCACGGTTGTCTCCGCTCGCGGCGCTCGCCGGTTTACTCCTCGTTTTCACTTCCTGCGAACGGCATCACGTTGGTGAATTGCCCGAACTGCAAAAAGAACACCTCAATCCGGTGGCAAACGCCGGCGAGGAAGCAGAGGCCGCCGCCCCCGCGCCCCCGGTTGCCGTCACGCCGGCGAACTTTTTCCCGAACCAAAAGCCCTAACGAGAACGAACCGAACTGGAACGGAAAGCAGCGTCATGGCCAAACCCAAGTACCTCACCTCGCCGCCCAACCTCACCGGGATGCCGCCGGGCGTGCCTTATATCATCGGCAACGAAGCCGCCGAGCGGTTCAATTACTACGGCATGAAGTCGATCCTGACCGTCTTCATGGCCCATTACATCCTGAACAACTCCGGCGTGCTCGCGCCGATGCAGCCTAACGAGGCTTACAAATACACCCACTATTTTGTCTCCGGCGTTTATTACCTTCCCATCGTCGGCGCGATCGTTGCCGACGGCTGGCTCGGGAAATATCGAACCATTCTCTGGCTCTCGATCGTCTACTGCCTGGGAAGCCTTACCCTCGCTCTCATGGATACTTCGTGGGGCATTGGTATTGGGCAACGCACCATGCTTGCGATCGGCCTCGGGCTGATTTGTATCGGCTCCGGCGGAATCAAGCCGTGCGTCTCGGCCAATGTCGGCGACCAATTCGGCGAATCGAACAAGCACCTGCTCTCGAAAATGTTCGGTTGGTTTTATTTTTCGATTAACGCCGGCTCGTTCATTTCGTCGATTATTTGTCCGTGGATGCTCGCGAACGGCACGCTCGGTGCGCGCTGGGCTTTCGGAATTCCCGGCATCTCCATGGTGATCGCGACGATTTTCTTCTGGGCCGGTCGCCACAAAATGGTGCACGTCCCGCCGCGTGGTCTCGGTTATCTGCGCGAAGCTTTTTTGACCCGCGAAGGTCTGACCATCCTCGCACGTATCGCGATGGTTTATTTTTTCATTCTTTTCTTCTGGGCGCTCTGGGGCATGAGCAACGGCGTCGAATGGACGTTGCAGGCCGAGAAGATGGACTTGCATTGGATGGGTATGAACCTGATCGCCGCCCAGGTGCAAACAGCCAACCCGATTCTCATTCTGATCTGCATTCCGCTGACGAATTATCTGATCTATCCCGCAATCGACCGCGTCTTCCCGCTCACGCCCTTGCGCAAGATCGGCATTGGCCTGTTTCTCACTGCGTTCAGTTTCGTGGTCATCGTTTGGATTCAGAGTCAGATCGACCATGGGTTGAAGCCGAGCATCAACTGGCAATTGCTCGGCTACGTCATCCTGACATTGGGCGAGACGATGGTCTCAATCACCGGCCTGGAGTTTTCCTACACGCAGGCGCCGAATTCGATGAAGAGCTCGGTCATGGCGCTCTGGCTACTTTTCATCGCCAGCGGCGAATTCTTTGTCGGTCTATTTAACTCCTGGGATGTTAGTGCCGACGGCACCAAGAAGCTGACCGATTATCAATACTTCGGCTTCTTTACCATTGTGATGTTTGTCGCCGCAGCTGTCTTCGTGGTGCTGGCGTGTTTCTACAAAGGGGGCACCTATCTCCAATCTCAATTGACGCCCGACGAAGTGGCGACCGAGCCCATCGTTGCCGGCGGCGCGCCGACTTAATCGCGAGCGCGAGCTTTTGCTCCTGGACGTGCGGAAGCATGTCCCTCCGGTTGGCCGTCGTGTTTCGACTTCCGACTTTTCTTTTTGCACGGCGAGCGCGATCATGGATTTGCGCATGCCGCAGCCTAACGAACAATACGTGCTCGATCTCCTGCGTGATGTCGGCCTCGTGACGCGCGCACAAATCGATGACGCGCGCGCCCGCCTGAACGGCTCGAGCAGCGTGGTCGATGTGCTCGTACAGCGACGGCGATCGTTTCCGCGGACGACATTTCCCGCAGCCTCGCCGCCCAGGCGCACATGCACTGGGTCGATCTCGCCGACATCGTCGTGCCCGCAGGATGTGATCGACGAGATCAAGCCGGGCGACGCGCGCCGTTTCAGGATGATCCCGATCGCGCGCAACGAGCACCGGCCTCGTCGTCGCGACGGGCGATCCGCTCGATTTCGACAGCATCGACAGCCTCACCTTTCTCTTGAAACGCGAGATCGAGCTGGTCTGCACCAGCCCGGAAAAATTCGCGCAGGCGCTCGTGAAATATTACGGGACCGCGGATGAAGCGGCCGATAATTTGCGCCGGCAAATCGGCGAGGCCGAGATCGAGCGATCTCGATCTCGACCGAAGGCGCCGAGCTGCCGGAAGGCGAAGCGGGCGACGCGCCGATCATGCGGATGGTCTCGATGCTCCTGCTCGAGGCGCACAAACTCGGCGCGAGCGACATTCATCTCGAGCCGCTCGAGAAAAGTTTCCGCGTCCGCTTCCGCATCGACGGCGTCCTCCAGGAAATGCAGTCGCCGCCGAAGAAACTGCAGTCCGCCATCATCAGCCGGCTCAAGATCATGACCGGCTCGATGAGCATCGCGGAAAAGCGCCTCCCGCAGGATGGCCGCATCCAGGTGAAGATGGGCAAGAAATCGATCGACCTGCGCGTCTCGACCGTGCCGACCAATCACGGCGAAAGCATGGTCATGCGTTTGCTCGACAAAACGAGCCTCCTCCTCGGTCTGCCCGAGCTCGGGTTCCTGAGCGACGACCAGGAAACTTTCGAGCGCCTGCTGCGCGCGCCCGACGGCATCCTGCTCGTCACCGGCCCGACCGGTTCGGGCAAGACGAGCACGCTCTACGCCTGCCTGAATTACATCAACAAACCCGACCGCAAGATCATCACCGTGGAGGAGCCGGTCGAGTATCAGATGAACGGGATCAACCAGGTGCAGGTGAACACCGAGATCGGCATGACCTTTCCCGCGGCGCTGCGTTCCATTCTGCGCCAGGCGCCCGAACATCATCATGATCGGTGAAATTCGCGATCTCGAGACCGCCTCGATCGCGACCAACGCCAGCCTCACCGGCCACCTCGTCTTCAGCACCCTGCACACGAACGACGCCCCTTCCGCCGTCGCGCGTCTCGATCGACATCGGCGTGCAGCCGTTTCTCGTCGCGACCTCGATCCGCGCGATCATGGCCCAGCGGCTCGTCAGGCGGCTCTGCACCAATTGCAAGGAGCCGGGCCACCTCTCGGAATCCGAACTGCGCGCCCTCCGCATCGAGGCTTCGCAACTGGGCGAAGCGCACGTCATGCGCGCCGGTCGGCTGCGAGCGTTGCCGCCAGACCGGCTACAAGGGACGGATGGGCATTTTCGAAATCTTCGAGATCGACGACGAAGTGCGCCACATGGTGAACGACCGCGCCTCGACGATGGTGCTGCGCCAGCGCGCCCGCGAACTCGGGCATGCGCACCCTGCGCGAGGATGGCGTGCGCAAAGTCCTCGCCGGCCTGACGAGCGCGGAGGAAGTGATCTCGATCACGCTGGGAGATTTGAATTAATGACGAATGACGAATGAGAAATGACGAAGGAATGGCCAATGAAGAATGACGAAACGCCGATCGTGCCCACTTCCTTTCGTCATTCGAGCTTCGTCCTTCGGATTTCGTCATTTCCCTCATGAATAACGAACGCATCGCCGATCTCTTCATCGACCAGGGCCTGATGGATCGCGCCCAGGCCGATGACGTCCTGCTCGAGACGACGCAAAACGGCAAAGCCATCGAACAGGCAATGGTCGATCACGGGATTGTCGACGAAGCGCAATTTTACCAGGCCATCGCCGACGCGCTCGGCACCGAAGTGGTCGACCTCGACGAGGTCGAAATTTCGCCGCCCAAATCCTGCACCTGATTCCGGCCGGGCTGGCCCGTTTGCATCGCGCTCTGCCGATCGGCGAGCACGAACAACGCCATTCACGTCGCCCTGGTCGATCCGCTCGATACCCAGACGGTCGAAGATCTGCGTTTCGCCCTCGGCCACGACATCCATGTCGTCCTCGCGCCCAGCCGGGCAGATCGAGGAGCGGCTGAGAAAACACTACGGCGAGGACACCTCCAGCATGGAGGACATCCTCAAGCAGCTGGGCGAAGCGGGCGAGCTCATGACGCTGGCGGGCGACAAGGCGACCGGGGCGAATGTCGAGGCGGAAGCGAACGCCACGCCGATCATCCGCTTCGTCGATCTGATTCTCTACCAGGCCATCCAGGACCGCGCGAGCGACATCCATTTCGAGCCGTTCGAGAACGATTCAAAGTCCGCTACCGGGTCGATGGCGCGCTCTACGAAATGGCGCCGCCGCCGCGCCATCTCGCGCTGCCGGTGATTTCGCGCGTGAAAGTGATGGCGAACATGAACATCGCCGAGCGCCGCCTCCCGCAGGATGGCCGCATCCAGAAAAACATCGCGGGCCGCGCGGTCGATCTGCGCGTTTCGACTTTGCCGACGCAATTCGGCGAGAGCGTCGTCCTCCGGGTGCTCGATCGCTCGACCGTCAACCTCGATCTCGAGGCTCTCGGGATGCCCGATTACATCCTCAATTACATCCTCGAGGTGATCAATCGGCCGAACGGAATCTTCATCGTCACCGGCCCGACCGGTTCCGGCAAAACGACCACGCTCTATTCCTGCCTGCGCAAGATCAACACGATCGATTCCAAACTGCTGACCGCGGAAGAGCCGGTCGAGTACGACCTCGAAGGCATCATGCAGGTGCCGGTGAACGACGCCATCGGGCTGACTTTTGCCCGCGTCCTGCGCGCCTTTCTCCGCCAGGATCCCGACCGCATCATGGTCGGTGAAACGCGCGATCTCGAGACGGCGCAGATCGCGATCCAGGCCTCGCTCACCGGGCACCTCGTCTTCACCACCCTGCACACGAACGACGCCCCCGGCGCGATCGCGCGCCTCATCGACATGGGGGTCGAGCCCTTCCTCATTTCCTCCACGCTCGATGCCGTCCTCGGGCAGCGCCTCCTCCGCAGCATCTGCCTGGATTGCCGGACGACTTACCAGCCTAACGAGTCGCTCCTCGCGCAGCTCAACCTTTCGCCTCACGAAATCGGCGAGCGCCATTTTTACTACGGGAAAGGCTGCGAGAAATGCAACCGCACCGGCTACAAAGGCCGCAAAGGCATTTACGAGCTGATGAAAATCAGCGACCCGATCCGGGAGCTTGATCAACCAGCGCGCGCCCTCGGTCGTCTTGAAACAAAAGGCGATCGAGCTCGGCATGATCACGCTGCGCCAGGACGGCCTCCGCAGCATCTTCGAAGGCGACACCACGATCGAAGAAGTGCTGAAATACACCTGAGGCGAATCCGACACGATGTCGTTCGACGCAGCGCGTGAAGTCGAAGATCGCGAAGTCGACCGCAGGCAACGCTGCGGACATCTCGATGCTTGGGCATGGCGACTAAGTTCTCTCGATTTTCCGAATTCGATTTCGCGATCCACCTCAGCTTATGCCGCGATTCAACTACGTAGCCCTCGACTGCCCGCGGCCAGGAATCCACCGGCCTGGTCGAAGCGCGTCTCGACCAACGACGCCATCGGCCAGCTGCGCCAGGCCGGCTATTTCCCGACCAGCGTCTACGAGGAAGGCCAAGGCGGCGTCGCGCAAAAGAAAGCGCGCAAGAGCGCGAAAACCGCCGCCGCAGCCAGCTCCCAAGGCGAAGGGAAAAGGGATCGTTCTCTTCCAGAGAAAAACGGTCAAAGCGCAAGATGCTGATGGTTTTCACCCGGCAGCTCGCGACCCTGATTGACGCCGGCCTGCCCTTGCTCCGCGGGCTAACGTGCTCGCCAAACAGGAACGCGACGTCGTCCTCAAGAACACGATCAACCAACTGGCCGACTCCGTGCAGGGCGGCAGCACCTTTTCCGAGAGCCTCGCGCAGCACCCGAAAATTTTTAACAAGCTCTACGTCAACATGGTGAAAGCGGGCGAGCTCGGCGGCGTGCTCGAGCTCGTCCTCGGCCGGCTGGCCGAGTTCCAGGAGAAGGCGCAGAAGGTCAAAAACAAGGTCGTCTCCGCGATGATTTATCCGGCCATCGTGCTCTGTCCTCGCCTTCGATCATCATGGCGTTCCTGCTCGTCTTCATCGTGCCGAAGTTCGAGTCGATCTTCCACGACATGCTCGGGGACAAGCCGCTCCCGGCCATCACCGCGTTCGTCATCGGCGTGAGCAACGTCTTCATAGAAATCACTGGCTGATTTTGCATCGGCGGTCATTTTCGCGTCTCGTCGCGGCTTACAAATTCATCGCCCGCACGCCCGCGGGCCGCGCCGTGATCGACCGGCTCAAGTTGCGCGCGCCGCTCTTTGGCGACCTGATGCGCAAGAGCGCGATCTCGCGTTTTGCGCGAACGTTAGGCACGCTCGTCACGAGCGGCGTGCCGATTTTGCAGGCGCTCAATATTACGCGCGAAACCGCCGGCAACGCCGTGATCGCGAACGCCATCACGCAGGTGCACGACTCGGTCAAGGAAGGCGAATCGATCGTGCAACCGCTGGAAGCGAGCGGCGCTTTTCCGCCGATGGTCATCAGCATGATCGACGTCGGCGAGGAGACCGGTCAGTTGCCCGAGATGCTCCTCAAAATCGCGGAAGTCTACGACGACGAAGTGGACAACTCGGTCGCCGGGCTCACCTCGATGCTGGAGCCGATCATGATCGTCTTCCTCGCGGTGGTCGTCGGCACGATCGTGATCGCGTTGTTCATGCCCTTGATCAGCATCATCGGCGGCTTGCAGCAGCAGAGCATGACGAGTGGCAAAGTGTAGCAGCGACCACGCGGCCGCAGCGCGCTGGGCCGAGCGGGTGACACGCCCGCCACCACACCTGCTTTCACCATCGTCGAGATTCTGGTCGTGATGGCGATCATTCTCGTCCTCGCGGGATTGGTCCTGGCGACGAGCAGCTATGTGCACAACAAAGGCGCGCGCTCGCGCGCTGAAGCCGAGATCGCCGCGATGTCGGCGGCGCTGGAGAATTACAAGGCGGATAACGGGGTTTATCCGAGCGATCGCTCAATACGGACGCGCTCGATCCGAACGGGTTCGATCAATCTCACCGACGTTACCAAGACGGCGAGTCTTGATTGCTTTACGAGCAGCTCTCCGGCGACTCGGACGACAATCGGTCAGCCGGATCAAGGCAAGTCGTATTTGCACTTTCAAAGACAATCAGCTGACCCAGCGAACCAGGGCAGTGTCACATTCATCAAAGATCCGTTTGGCAACAGCTACGGCTATTCGACGCGTAGGGACATGGCTCGGGAGATCCGCAACAGGCTACAATCCGACCTTCGATCTTTGGAGCACTGGCCGGCGTCACGACCGGCAACGGATCAGCGAAGTGGATCAAGAACTGGTGAGGTAGCGCAGTTTCTTGTCATCCCGACCGCGGACGCGAGGGACCTCGCGGGTGAATGTGCGGCATCGCAGCTCTCAGCGCGTCGCAGATTGCAGCGTCGCAGGTCCCTCGCCGTCTGCGCGATCGGGATGACAATGCGCTGAAGCGAAGCAGCGCGCTAATGCACCACCACGACGACCCGCCGATTGACTTCCTGCTCCTCGATCGACGCGTCCGGTGAGGTGAGCAGATTCGCCTTCCCGTAACCGCGCGTCTCGATCTGCGCCGGATTGATCCCGAGCGCGTCGACCAGATACGCCTTCACGCTTTCCGCCCGGCGCCAGCTCAGATCGAGATTGTATTCCTCCGAGCCAAACGAATCGGTGTAACCCTCGAGCGTAAAAGTCGCGTTCGGGTTGCGCTTGATCAGGGTCGCCACCTTCTGCAACTGCTCGACCGCGTCCCGCGCAATTCCGCGCTGTCGTATTCGAAAAGCTGATTGTTAGGCATCTTGAATTTCGTGCCTGACCCGAGCGGCCCCTTTTGCGAGAGGAGCGATTCCAGGTCGCTGAAACCCGGCGCGCGATCGGTCCGCGGCCCGGCGCTGTCGCCCGGAATGCCGTTGAAATTGTTCGGCCGCTTGATCGTTGTGCTCGTGGCCAGCTCCGTCCCGCGTCATGGCCGGCTGCGGCCGGCCGGAATCGGCCACGTCATTGAGCAGCGCCTGCTGGCGTTTCGCGTCTGGCGTTTTCGTCAAGCGATTGCGCGGTCGTGCGCTCGATTTCGTTGATCACCGAATTCAAATTGGTCTGCTCAACCTGCGGCTTGTCCGGCAAGACATCGCGGGTGTCGTCCGGCATCGCTGCGGTCGCGTGCACTTCCTGCAAAAGTTTGTCGAACGATTTCTGGTCATCCGGCAGTTGCACGTCGGTCTGGTCGGGATTCGGTTTGGCCGCTTCGGCTCGATCGCTCGCCGCCGGCTGGTCGAGCGGCTTGGGGCTCGAGATCGACGCTCTTCACTTTGAAGGTCGGCGGCTGGCGTTTCTCCATCCCGAGCGGTGCGGTCGGTTGAAAACCGGTCCGGTAAAAGAAGAAGCAGAGCAGCCCGTGCAGGGCGAGCGAGAGGATCAACCCGACAAAAAGCCAGTTGCGCTGTTTGCTCCGGCCCGACCAGACCGGCAAAGGCTGCGGAAGCGCGTGCGGTGACGGCATTCATCCCGAGTTAGACAAACGACTCGCGAAAAAGTTTGTCAAACCTCATGCTACCAAGCTCGACGGAGCTTCACCCTACCGATTCGATCCGCGGGTTCGCTCGATGAAGATGCGGGCGGCGCGCCGAATCTCTTCCGCCACATGGACCTCAGGCGAAACAAATTTCGGGGTGAACCATGGATAAAGCCCGATCAAATCGTTCGTGACAAGGATCTGGCCGTCGCAGTGTTCGCCCGAGCCAATCCCTATGGTCGGAATAGTAATCGCCTCGGTAATCTGGCGGGCCGCGTCCGCAGCGACGATCTCGAGCACAACGGAAAACGCGCCGGCTTTTTCGACCGCGCGCGCGTCCGCCAGCAAACGTTCCGCTCCGGCGGCGCTGCGCCCTTTCACTTTGTAACCGCCTTCTTCACGCACGCTCTGTGGCAGCATCCCGATGTGCGCCATCAGTGGGATCCCGGCGCGCACGATCGCCTCGATTTGCGCGACGTGGCTGGCGCCCCCTTCCAGTTTCACTGCTTTGGCGCCGGCCGCGACGAGGCGGCGTGCGTTTGCCACTGCCTCCTCCGGGGTGCGGTAGGTGCCGATGGAAAGATCGGCCACGAGGAGCGCGCGCTGCACCCCGCGTGCCGCGGCCCGGGTGTGGTGCAGCATCTCCTCCAAAGTCACCAGCGTGGTGTCGGAATATCCGAGCACGACCATGCCTAACGAGTCGCCGACGAGGATGATGTCGATTCCACTTTCGTCGAGCAGACGTGCCGTTGGATAATCATACGCGGTCAGGGCGGTGATGCGTTCACCGCGGCGTTTGCGCTCGCGAAAATCCTCCATCGCGGGCGACACTACCATTGCAGCGCCGAACGCACCACCGAGAGGGTCGGCGGCAATTCCCCGGTCATTTCGTGAATCGTTTTGCGCTGGTCGGGCAGGACCAGGTTGGGACGGATCTCGGCCAGCGGATGGAGAACGAAGCCGCGCAAATGCACACGGGGATGGGGCAGCTGCAACTCCGGTTCATCGAGGACGCGCGCTCCGTGGTAGAGCAGGTCGAGATCGATCGTGCCGGGAGCGATTGCGTTCGTGCTCCGGCGGGCGCCCGAGATCGGCCTCGATTTTTTTCAGCTCCTGCAAAAGTTGTCGGGAAGAACCGGCGTAGCCGATTTCGACCACCGCATTCAGGAATTTCGCCGCGCCCGCTTCGCATTCGACCGGCTCGGTCTCATAGAGGGCGGAGGAAAGCAGCGGCGGCGCAACCTCCGGCAGAGCGAAGATGCGATCGCGGGCGTTCGTTAGGCAAAGAAGCCGGTCACCGAGATTGGCGCCGAGCGCGATGCCGGCTCTCATCGGCTCCGGCTGTTTCTATAAACCGAGAACATTTTCCATGCGGTAAAGCCCGGGCGGTTGAGTCAGAGCCCAGCGCACCGCGCGTAAAGCGCCCCCGGCAAAAGTTTCCCGGCTGCCCGCGCGATGTGTCAACTCAAGGCGTTCGCCCGCTCCCGCGAAGATGACGGTGTGCTCGCCCACGATGTCACCGGCGCGAATGGATTGGGCCGGGATCTCGCATTCGCCACCGCGCACTTCCTGCAAGATTTCCAAGAGACGCTTCGCTGTCCCGCTCGGGGCATCCTTCTTGGTGCGGTGATGCATCTCGACGACGTCGAGATCGAAATTGTCGCCTAACAACTCCGCCGCGCGCCGGGTGAGGGCGAAAAGCACGTTCACGCCAACGCTGAAATTCGCCGCAAAAACGAGCGGGATCTTTTGCGCCGCCGCCACGATGGAATTCTTTTGCGCGGGGCTCTGGCCGGTCGTGCCGAGGACGAGCGGCTTGCGGTGCTCGACGCAGGCCTGGCAAACCGCTTCGGTCGCGTCCGCGGCGCTGAAATCGATCACGACGTCGCAGCTTTCGATCGCCGGTGCGAGCGGTTCTCCGCGCTCCACGCCGGCCGCGATCGTTAGGCCGGCGTCCTTCGCTACCGCCGAGGCGACGGCTTGCCCCATTCGTCCATCGGCGCCGACGAGCAAGACGCGGATTGCACTCATCGCCCGACGTGGTCTAGCGCGTCGAGCGTTTTCCGCAAACGCCCGGTATTCGCCTCGCTCATCTCCACCAGTGGCAGCCGGCACTCGGCCGACATCATCCCGCGCCAGGCAAGGATTGTCTTGGCCGGCACCGGATTGGGTTCGATGAAGATGTCCTTGAAGAGGGCAAAGAATTTCCGGTGGATCTGGCGTGCTTCCTCCGCTTTGCCTTCGAGGAAGAGACTGACCATCTGGGCGACTTCCGCCGGGAACAGATTGGAGGCGACACTGACCACACCGGCCGCGCCGACGGCCAGGAAAGGCAGGGTCAACGAATCGTCGCCGCTCAGGACGGTGAATCTATCCGGCAACCGGCCGACCAGCTCGCTCACCCGGTCAACACTTCCGCTCGCTTCCTTGATCGCAACGATGTTGGGACAGCTCTCAGCCAGCCTAACGACCGTGTCGGCCCCGATATCGACTCCGCATCGGCCTGGAATGTTATAAAGCACAAGCTTGAGCGAGGTCGCCTCGGCGATGGCCGCGAAATGCCGGAAGAGTCCTTCCTGGCTCGGCTTATTGTAGTAGGGCGCGACGAGGAGCGCCCCGTCCACCCCGACGCCCTCCGCCTCTTTGGTGTGCGCGATCGCATCCCGGGTCGAGTTCGAGCCCGTTCCGGCAATGACCTGGCAGCGTTTGCGGGCCAATTGTACCGTAAGCTCGATCAAGTGATGGCGCTCGCCACAGCTCAGGGTGGGCGATTCACCGGTGGTGCCGACCGGCACGATGCCGGTGATCCCGTTGGCAATCTGCGTTTCGATCAAACGCGCGAAAGCCTCGGCATCAATCTCGTCATTTTGGAAAGGCGTGACGAGCGCCGTGTAAGTGCCGCGGAACATGGTTCGTTAGGGAGAATGTAGTGGAATCAGATCTCGATCGTACCGTCAAAGACAAAATCAGCCGGACCGGTCAGCGTCACGTTCCTGAACATTTCGCCTTCCCGCGTGAAACCGACCTGTAGCGTGTCGCCGCCGCGCACCAGGACATCGATCGGGCCGGCGACGTTTTCGGTCGCCGCAAAAATGATCGCGCTCGCGACCACGCCCGTGCCGCAGGCCAGGGTTTCGTCTTCCACTCCGCGCTCATAAGTGCGGATAGCGATCCTGCGCGGACCACGCTGCTCGCTAAAATTGGCGTTGGCGCCGCGCGGCGCGAACATCGGATGATGACGGAGAGCCGAGCCTAACGAACGCACATCCACGTTGTCAATTTTCGCCACCGGAACGACAACATGCGGCACGCCGCTATCGACATAGCTGGCATGGATCTTTTCGTCTCCGGCCGGGACTTCGAGGCCAAGCCGAAGGTCCTGAGGCTCGCTCATTTGCAGGGTCACCAGATCGCCTTCCAACTCCGCGCCAATCACGCCGGCCGGAGTCTCGAAGGAAACTTTCTCCAGCGGACCGGCGGTCCGGTCCGCGTAAGCGCGCGAAACAGCGCGCGCCGTTCCCGCACATTTCGGCTTCGCCGCCGTCGGCGTTGTAATAGCGCATCCGGAAATCGGCGCCGTTTGTTGGGCGTTCGAGCAGGAGAACGCCATCGGCGCCGATGCCGCGGTGCCGGTCGCAGACACGGGCGATCTGTTCGCGGGTCAGCGCGAGGTCGCCGGCGCGATTGTCGAGCAGGACAAAATCGTTGCCCGCGCCATTCATTTTCGTGAAACGCAGCATGCGGGTTTTGGTTAACATACTCTCGCGCGAAAGCCAAATTTGTGGAGTGGTCGATGGTAGGGCGAGACTCCGTCAAGCCGGAGGGAGCGCGCTGCCGGCAGTGGGGTCCACCCTCAGGCTCGGCCGAGTCTCGTCCTACCGAGGTCGTCGAATAGCTGGAAGCTTCCCCTCGAATTTGAGAGTGTCGGGCATGGCTTTGTTTCTCCGGCGCGGTCTGGCGCACTCTTTTTTTGTCCTGCTTTTGTCGGTTCCGTTCGCGCGGGCCGACGATGGCTACATTCGGGTCAGCCAGATCGGGTATGAAACGAGCCGGCTGATGCGGGCCTATCTTATGACGCTCGGTGCGGAAGACGGCGCGACCTACAGCCTGCGCGACTCCCACGGCACCACGGTTTTCTCGGCCCCGGTCGGGGCGAGCACGGGAACCTGGGGCGACTTCAGGGTTTATCCGCTCGATTTTCGTCTGCGCAAGAACGACACCTACACGATCGAGGTTGTCGGCCTGATCGGCGCCACGTCGGTCGCTTTCCCGGTCGACTCGGCAAGCCATCTTTATTCGCCGGCGCTCGCGAACGCGCTCTATTTTTATCAAAACGAGCGGGATGGCGCGGATTTCATCCCGACTCCGTTGCGCACCGCGCCCTCGCATCTCAATGACGAGGCGGCGTCGGTTTATCTGACGCCGGTGATCGATCGCAATGGCAATTTGGTCGGCGACTTGGAGCCGACGGGCGCGACGACCAACGCCGCCGGCGGCTGGTGGGACGCGGGCGATTATCTGAAGTTTGTCGAGACGACGAGCTACACCGAAGCGCTGATGTTGATCGGGGTGCGGGATTTTCCCGGAACGATGGGTCCGCATTCGTTAGGCGCGAACTTTACCGCCGAGGCGCGATTCGGGGCCGACTGGCTGGCACGGATGTGGGACGACAACTCGCGCACGCTTTATTATCAGGTTGGCATTGGGACAGGGAATGATCGGATCGTGAGCGATCACGATATCTGGCGGCTGCCGCAGGTGGATGACACTTATGGCGGATCCGATGCGCCTTATCGGTATATCCGAAACCGGCCGGTCTTGATCGCGGCGCCGGCTGGTTCGCTCATAAGTCCGAATCTGGCGGGGCGACTAACGGCGGTCTTTGCCGAAGCGTATCAGCTTTTTCGAACGAGCGATCCGGCTTTTGCCCGGCAATGTCTGCTTTCCGCCGAGCATATTTTTGATCTCGCCGACACTTCGATCCGGAGCGATCTGCTGACGGTCGCGCCGTTTGATTTTTATCCGGAGGTGGAATGGCGAGACGATCTCGAGCTGGGCGCGACGGAACTTTATTTCGCGCTCGCGACTGCGGGCCGGAAGTTGCCGCCTGGTCTCCCGCACACGGATCCGTTGTTCTATCTCGCAGCCGCGGCCGAGTGGGCCAGGGCCTACATCGGCGGGCCTAACGACGCGACCGACACACTCAATCTCTATGATGTGAGTGGCCTGGCGCACTTCGAATTGTATCGCGCGATTTCCTTCGCGGGTGATCCGGAGGGCCTGGTCGTTTCGCGCTCGGATCTGCTGGAGGATCTGAAGGAACAGCTGAAGACCGCCACCGCGCAGGCTTTCCTCGATCCGTTTGGCTACGGTTTTCCCTGGAATGAATATGACAGTGCCACGCATGGCGCCGGTCTTTCCATGATGGCCAAGGAAGTTGCTTTCCTGACTCAGGGCGCCGGCTACGAGGCAGACTCGCGTTTCTGGCTCGCGAATATTCTGGGCACGAATGCGTGGGGCTCATCCTTCATCGTCGGCGACGGCGGCACTTTTCCCGATTGCATGCAGCATCAGGTAGCGAACCTGGTTGGGTCGCTCGACGGCACCGAGCCGCTTTTGCGTGGAGCGTTGGTCGAGGGCCCGAATTCTTTTGCGGCTAAAGGACTTCTCGCCGGGATGCGGCGTTGTCCGCCGGGGATGGGGAACATCTTCGCGCCATTCAACGGCAACGGCGCGGTCTACAAGGACAACGTGCAATCGTATTCGACGGTGGAGCCTTCGATTGATTTGACGGCCGCGTCCTTTCTCATGTTTTCCTGGCGCATCGCGGGCGCTCCCTCATCAGCTGCGGGATTTTGAAACGCGGTTTTCGCGCTCAGCTTTTCCCGGCTTTCGCGCTGCGGATTTGCGGCAGGAGAATGTCGCGGACGTAGTGCCAGTTCGGAACCAACTCCAACGCTGAAACTGCATAGCGTTCCGCGGCGTTCAGGTCGGGCGTCGTGGCGTTTAGATTGGACCAGGCCAGGTTCATGAGTAACTCCGGCTCTCCCCAGGACGGCTGGAGGGGATCGCTCGCGTTTGTTTTTTGTTTGCGGGCGGCTTCAAGTCCGCGCTCATAAGTTGCCATCCCTTTCGCCTGTCCACCGCCTTGCTCGGGCGGTCGATAAAATTGACTGGAACCCACCACCCAGAGCAGCCGCGGATCATCCGGCTCAGCCGCCTGCGCCTCTTTCATCATGGGCACGGCGCGAGTAAGTAGCTCGCGCACTCGGGCTTCATCTTTTTGATTGAGAAAGACGAGGTTGAGCAAACATGAGACGGCCCCGACTTTCGCGTCGACAAAGGAAGGATCGGCCGCTATCGACTGGTCGAATTCCTCGACCGCCTGCGTCAGATCCTGAGCGAGTCCTGTTGGATCGACTTTATCGTTGAATCCGTTAAGGGCTCGTCGCCAAAGCGCAAACCCGCGCCAGTAACGGAGGCGAGCGACAATTTTTTTATCGTCGCCCACCGGCTTCAATTCTTCGCGCAATCGCTGCAAAGCGGTGCGATCGCCCTCATAATCCGCACGGCGAATTTGCGCGACGAGTTGAATCGCCGGGTCTTCGGCGCCGGCGGCGAGCGCGCTGCTCGTCGGCGGCGCGAGTGTCTCGGTCAACCATCCTGCGAGTAGAAGAGTTAAGAGTTTCACCTGGTCCTAAGTCTCATCGTGCAGATGACACACGCCAAACGAGAGACCGGTCGGATCCTGCAGGACCGCCATGACGTCTCCATCCGGGAGCACTGATTTTGGAACAAGCACGGTGCCGCCGAGTTTCTCTGTCTTCCGGATGCAGGCGTCGATGTCATCGACCTCGATAAAGAGTTGAACGAACCCACGCTCCGCCGGCGGTGCGGGCCACACGCCGCCGTCAATCGAGCCGGCGACGCCGCTGCTCAGTTCGCGGTAGCCGAGTTGGTTCGCGTTCGACGATTGCCATAAAAATAATTTCGCGTAGAAGGCGGCCGACTTTTCGGGCTGAGGGGAAAGAATTTGCCAGCGGACGACAGGATTAGGCATGAGTTACGGTCTGATCTTCCAGCAGTTGACTGATTCCATGAAGAGTTTGCGTTCACGCAGCAGGCGGTCGAGGGCCGCGTTCACGCCCTCGAGAGGCACGCCGGTGCGGGTTGCAATCCAGCGCGAGCTAGGTCGCAACGAACCGAGTCGCGCCAAACGCAGGATTGCCTCGGCATCCTGCTCAATGGCGGCATCGACGACGGCGGCGCGGTTGAGACCGAGTCGTCGAGCGAACATCGCCGCCATGCGCGCCGACAGCGCCCGGCGGCCACGCAGAATCTGCGACATCGTCGCATGATCGGTCCCGAGATCGCGCGCAAAAGCCCGGAGCGAATAGCTCGGGTTGCGACCGCGGCGATTCGCAAGCTCCGCCTGAAGTTTGCCAAGAAAATGCACGAGTTTTTTTATGCTGGAAGCGATGGCTTCGTCAATCAGGACTGGCGCGAAAATGGGGCAAACCCCCTCGTCGCTGCGCTAACCTTGGCGCAAGCTCGTCGTTGCCGCGGCCGTGATTTCTTCTATTGATCTTCCGTGCGTTTCGTTACCGCTCTCACTTTTGCCGTGCTCTGCTGCACGCTTGACTCCGGGCGCGCCCAGCTAGCGCCGAGTCCATTCAACCAGCTCATTCTTGAGCAGATCAAACAAATGCCGACCGGTGGAAAATACTCCATTTCGCGGACCGCGACGATTCGCCTGCAATCCGCTGCGCATTTCGAGTCGGGCAAATTCTTCATCCTGCCGGCGGCGGCGTCGCCCAGCTACTGTTCCGGGGCGACCTATCTCGTTTTTCTGAAAACGATCGAAGCGTTGCGCAACCGCGGCGACCTCAGCTTGCAAGACGAGACGCTCGACCAGTTGATGATCCGCGGACAGCGCGATGGCGCGGGAATTTGGGGACGTTGGAATGCGAACGGGCCGGGAACGGCGCGGCTCTTCTACGAGCTCGGTCTGGGACGCAACTTCGACGATTTTGAACAAGCGCAGGCGGGCGATTTCATGAAGATTTTCTGGTCGCCGGAAGTCGGGCGCGCCGAACACGGGCATTCCGTCATTTATCTTGGAATGGAGAAGAAGATGGGGCTCGACTATGTGCGCTTCTGGTCGAGCAACATTCCGTTCGGCTACGGCGAGAGCGGCGTGCTGCGCACGAAAATCGTGCACGCTATCTTTTCCCGGCTCTACGCGCCCTCGAACCTTTCCCGGATCGAGGAGGCGCCCAGGCTCGATCCGTATCTGGCCAGCCTTGAGCAGGTCCGATCCAGCTACGCAGAGGCGAAAGAAAAGTGCGGGATGTAAGTTTGGCCTAACGATGGACTCGCTCCCGACGACGACCATCGTGAACGGTCTCGTGCTCGGCTGGTCGGTCGCCTGGCCGCCGGGGCCGATCAACGCCGAGATGATCCGGCGCGCGCTCCTGCCGCGGATGCAGGGCGGCGGATTTTGGGCGGCCTGGCAGCTCGGGCTGGGCGCGTGCACGGGCGATTTCCTTTGGGCCCTGGGCGTGGCCGCGGGCGCGGGCGCATTGCTCGCCTCGCCCACGACTGCATCTCGCGCTCGGGGTCATCAGTTTCCTGCTCCTATTCTTTCTGGCCTTCAACTTCGCCCGCGGCGCCTGGCAGGTCGCGCACGCGCATCGATCCGTGGTGGATCAGCCCCTTCGCCGGCCGTCCGTTGGGCGAGGCTATTTCCTCGGCCTGATTCTTGCCCTAACGAGTCCGTGGAATATCGGCTTCTGGTTCGCGGTCGTCGGCGGCCAGGGCGCATCTCAAGGCGCACGCCACTTTCCTCAGCTCCCTCACGCTCGCGGCGGCGGTGGTCTCGGGCGCGATCGCATGGACGATTGTCCTTTGCACCGCCTTGAAACTGGGCGCGCGGGTTTTTGCCCGGCCGGCCTGGCAAGTGGGAACACAGGCGGTCAGCGCGCTCGTTATGCTCTTTTTTGCGGCTCGTTTGGTCTGGCTCTGGCGCTGAGTAGGGCAACGCTCCGTCGCTGCCGTGTTTCTGAACCTCGCTTCCGTCGACCAAACACGGCAACGACGGAGCGTTGCCCTCCAGCGTGGGTGTCGGTGGCGATCATAACCGCCGCTACAGCGCGGGATTTCGGTGGTAGATTCCGCTCGATGTCCGAGCCGGGAAAAGAAACTGACGATCAACGAGATTTATTTCTCGGTGCAGGGCGAGAGCACCTGGGCGGGGCTGCCCTGTGTTTTCGTCAGGCTGACTTTCTGCGATCTGCGCTGCACTTATTGCGACACGGAGTACGCCTTTTACGAGGGGAAAAAGCAATCGTTAGGCGAAATCGTGGACGCGGTCCTGCGACTACGATTGCCCGCTGGTCGAGATCACCGGCGGCGAGCCGCTTCTGCAGAAAAATGTGCTTCCCTTGATGAAGCTGCTGGCCGACGCCGGCCGCACCGTCCTGCTCGAGACGAGCGGCGCGCACGATATCTCGGCGGTCGATCCGCGCGTGCATCGGATCATGGACCTGAAAACGCCCGGCAGCGGCGAGGTGGAGCGGAACCTTTTTTCCAACATCGAGCACCTGACGCGAGCGCGACGAAGTGAAATTCGTCATCGGCTCGCGCGAAGATTACGAATGGTCACGCGCGCAGTTGCGCGAGCATCGGCTGGCGGAACGCTGCCGCGCGGTCCTCTTCTCGCCGATCTTCGGCCGGATCGATCCGCGCGAGATCGTAGAGTGGATTCTGGCGGATAACTTGCCGGTTCGGTTCCAGCTCCAGATGCACAAGTTCATCTGGACGCCGACGCAGCGCGGGGTGTAGCCGCAGCGCAGCTGGTGTAGAGGGGCGTGTCGCCCGCAGGAGGGAGGGCCTCCATTGCAACGAGCGTTCGAGATCAGGGTGGGAGCCGGGATTTCATGGTTGTGCGGCCGACACGGCCGCCTCTACACTTCGCGTGTGATCAAAGGGCGTCCTCCCCGGCTCGATCAGATCTTTCAGTCCTACGATTCGCCGGTTTTCTTTGTCACATTTTGCACGGTGCATCGGATCAAGATCGAGCGGCTGGACATCGTTCATACTGGTTGGCGAAATACGCGTTACGGGCCCGCGATGAATTCAACGTCGCGGTTGGTCGCTACGTCATCATGCCGGATCACGTTCATCTGTTTGTCCAAGGCGATCCTCGCTTCCGTCTCGAGCCATGGGTTGAGCGGATTGAAGCGTGCGATTTCCGTGTTCGTTAGGCGCAACTACGGCCAAGCCTCTCTGGCAACCCGGCTTCTTCGATCACTTGCTTGCGCAACGACGAAAGCTACGCCGCAAAAGTGGGAATATGTGCGCGACAACCCAGTGCGCCACGGTTTGGTCGCATCCGCCGAGGAGTGGCCTTATCAAGGCGAGATCGTCTTGATCGATCGCGTGTAACCCGATCGGTGTAGCGGCGGGCGTGTCGCCCGCTGAGGGAGGACGTCGCTGGAAAAAATGCCCCGCTTTTTCTGATGACGTCGCTCCGCTCTCTGCGGCCGACACGGCCGCCGCTACACTTCTTGTTTCACGTTCGGGAAGAAAGGCGGTGAGCAACCCGATCAAGGGCAGGAAGGAGCAGAGATGAAAGACGTATTCGATGCTGGTCCGGTCGGCGACTTCGCCGAGAACGGCCGAACCGATGCCGGCCATGCCGAAGGCGAGACCGAAAAATAATCCTGCGATCAGACCGACTTTTCCCGGCACCAATTCCTGGGCGTAAACCAAGATCGCGGAGAAGGCGGAGGCGAGAATGACGCCGATGACAACGGTGAGGACGCCGGTCCAGAAGAGATTGGCGTGCGGCAGCGCGATCGTGAACGGCGCGACGCCGAGAATCGAAACCCAGATGACCAACTTGCGACCGTAGCGATCGCCGATCGGCCCGCCGAGAATGGTGCCGAGCGCGACGGCGAAGAGGAAAAGGAAGAGATGAAACTGCGCGCCCTGGACCGAGAGATGGAATTTCTGGATGAGGTAAAAGGTGTAGTAATTCGTCAGGCAGGCGAGATAGAAATACTTCGAAAAAATCAGCGACGCCGAGAATGGCGAGCGCAAACCAGACCCGGCGCGAAAGCGGGCGCTGTCGCCGGGGTCGCTGACCCCGGTCGCGCTTTCACCTCGGCCAGATGTCGGCCGTACCAGCGACCGACCACGGTAAGAATGGCGATCCCGAGCAGCGCGATGAGGGCGAACCAAAGCACGCTCCCCTGCCCGTGCGGCACCACGATGAGCGCGGCGAGGAGCGGGCCTAACGAACTCCCGGCGTTCCCGCCCACCTGAAAAAACGACTGGGCGAAACCGGTCCGCCCACCGGAGGCGAGGTGCGCGACACGGGACGATTCCGGATGGAAAACCGACGAGCCCATCCCGACGAGCGCGGCCGCTCCCACCACCATGGCGTATTGGGTGGCGTGGGAGAGAAGAACGAGCCCGCCTAACGTCAAGCCCATCCCGCAGGCGAGCGAGTACGGCTTCGGCCGCCGATCGGTGTACCAGCCGACGAACGGCTGCAGGATCGAGGCGGTCATCTGGAAGGCGAGCGTGATGAAGCCGACCTGAACGAAGCTGAGATGGAAGCTGGTTTTGAGGAGCGGGTAAATCGCCGGGATGAGCGACTGGATGGTGTCGTTGAGGAGGTGCGAAAAACTGATCGCGAAAAGAATCGCGAGTACGGTGGGACTTGCCGGGCGCCCGCCCGGCGTGGCATCGCTCTGGGTCAGGTGAGTTTCGGTGACGCGCGACGCCATGGCGAAGAGCAGAAGCTAATCAGTCGCCGGGCGAACGCGAATCAGCCTCGACAGGCGTCGCGCCTGGATCGCTTAGACGGCGATTTGCTTTTTGACAGACTTCGTCCCGAGTTCGTCGCCGCTGGGCGACGTTAGATCGTTCTTCTTGGAGTCGCTCCCAGTTCGTGCCACTGGGCGATTTGACGGTCGCTGGCGCGGGGCGTGCGCGGGGTCGGAGCGCGCGACACTGCCGGAGCCGGAGTCAGCCGGTCGAGCAGCTTCCGCAGGTCGTCCATGACCTTGTACGGGCCGACGTATTGCCGCCGACGTAGCTGTCGGAGAGGACTTCGCCTTTCTCGTTCAAGACCACCAGGCCGGGAATGCCGGGCCCGCGTATTTGTCAGAGCGCGATCCGTTTTGGCCACGCTGTAGCGCACCGCCGGCCAGGGCATGACCATCTCGCTCATGTATTTCTCCATCGCGTTGGCTCCCGGTCCTGCGCTCATGAATACGACCTCGAAACCGGGATGTTTCGGCTTCATTTCGTTGTAAAACTTCACCAGCTCGGGCGTGAATTGATGGCAGGGCCGACACCAGCCAGCCGAGAAATAGAGCGCGATGTATTTGGCCTGCGGCAGATCGGGCGCGGCATAGGGAAGGCGCGGATTTGCCGCGGAGGGCGACCAGTTTGCCGTTGAGTTCGGCAGCGATGTTCTGGGCGGGCGCGGTTGCGACGAGACCCAGGAGGGCGAAAAAGGCGATCCGAGGAGACGGAGGGCGTTGGATCTCATGCGGAAGGTGTAATCACAAGGCGGAGGCAGCGGTCAATCCCGGCGTGGATGACAGGGGCGCCGCTCCGATGCGATTTTTCCGCCGCGATGCGCGCCCGCCTAACGAAAGATTTTACCTTCGAAGCCGCCCAGACTTTGCCCTCGGCCCCGGAAGGTCACAAGTGTCGCAAGATGCATGGGCACAGCTTCAAGGTCGAGGTCTCGGTCGAAGGCGAAGTCGAGCGGGCGAGCGGCTGGGTTTACGATCACGCCGAGATCGGCGCGGCCATGAAACCGCTCGTCGCCCAGCTCGATCATTCCTATCTGAACGACATCGCGGGCTTGGAAAATCCGACGATCGAGAATATGGCGGCGTGGTTTTGGGAAAAGCTGGCGCCGCAATGTCCGGGCCTGTGCGAGATCGTGATCCACGAGACACCGACCGCGCGCTGTGTGTATCGCGGGGAAGTTAGGCTTCTAAGCGCTGACTCGGCAGGCAGGCATCTTGCCGCCGGGGGTCGCGTTGGCGTGAGAGGCGACAGGCTGGAAGCTCGTCAGGCTGGCAGCCTAACTGCCAGGTCCGCGGATGACACCGCTCCCCTCAATGATGCGGTGCGCGCACCGTCCCGGTCTCGATCGCGGCGCGGCGTTGCTCGACGATGCGGCTGGCGATTTCATCCACCATCTCCTCGAGGAGCAGGCGGAGATGACTGCCGCGCCGGAAATCGGCCGGCGCGATGTGCCGCACCCGGTCGGCGTGGGTGGAAAGCTGGTAGCATTTCTTGAATCCGACCCGCTCCGGATCGTCGGGATTGTAGACCGCGATGGCGTGCCCGTCGTTCTTGCGCATGACGGTGAAGCAGGGCACGTCGGTCGGGCCGTCGCCGAGATAGATCATGTTCGGGAACGGGATCGGCCGAATGTCCGCGTCCATGTGATCGTTCACGTCCTGCGACATATCGAGCAGGCCTTTGTTGATCCGGAAAAGGAACTGCGTCTTCTGGGTGTGACTGATGACGCGCTTCGGAAAAGTGATCCGGCCCTGCTCGTCCTCGGCAAATTCGCAGCCAAAAATCGCGCGCACATAAGGCGCGAGCCGGCTTCCTTCGATCAACACCTTCATCCCCGAGGAGATGATGTAATGCTCGACCGCTGATGCCCTGGGCGCGCTGCTCCGTGGCTGAGGAGATCGTCGCGGAAATCGTCGAACATTTCCGGCAGGCCCTTGTAGAAATTGAGCTTCGCGCCGAACGAGCGCAGCTCAGCATTGGTCGGGCGATCCATCCCGAGGGTGTCGAGCAGCACCTTCATGTAGGCCAGCTCGCTGTCGTAGCCCTGGTCCCTGACGAACTCGGAACAGCGGCGCCAGAAACTCTTCCCATCGATCCCGAAAGTCGGGAAGACGACCTCGTCCTGCATATAGCTCGGGCTCAGTGTCTGGTCGTAATCGTAGACGATCGCGATCGTGTTCTGCGGCGTGGACATGGATCGGGTGAGGACGTGAACGTTAAGCGGTCGGGTATCGCGGCGGCGAGCCTGGCAGGAAAGCGCTTCCCGCTTCTCGCTTCATCTTTCCTCGCTTCACGGTCCGAAAAAATCCTCAAATAGCAGCCCATAAATGCGGGCCGCGCTCGGGATGATATTGCACCGCCAGCCCGAAGGGCCGGTCGCGCAGGCGGAATCTGCTCGATCACGTCGTCCTGTCGCGCACCACGATTCGACGACGCAGCCGTCCGCGAGCCGGTCGATCGCCTGATGATGCGAGCTGTTCACCTTCTCAAAACGATGCGCTGGCCGCAGTGATCGTTCCGCAGCGGCTGGATGTCGTCGCGATTTTTGCTCGGGGCAGATTGTGCCCGGGAATGTCGAGCCGGAGCGTGCCGCCGAGGGCGACGTTGAGGAGCTGCATTCCCTTGCAAATGGCAAGAATCGGCAGCCCGCGCTCGAGCGCGACTGGACGGCGGCAAATTCCCATTCGTCCCGCACCGGATCGGCTTTCTCGAGAACGGACGGATCCGGCACCGGCTGGCGGAGATATTCCTGCCGCGATGTCGTTGCCGCCGGTGAGGAGGAGCGCGTCCATCTCCTCGAGCGCGACCGGCTCGCGCGCCGCGTTCAGGACCGTGATCTCGGGACGCGTCGGCGAGAAAGGGATGGAACCACTTCTCGTCGTTCGGCGACGAATCCAGCTGGCAAGGTTTGGCATCGGCGAACTTGCGACCGGTGGCGTGCAGTGTAAAGGGACGCGCCTCAGGCCTCTGCGCCGGCCGGATTTGTCATGAAGCCCGAAATGGAGCTACCCCTTTCAAGCGACAGCAACCAACGAAAAGAAACTGATATGGCGACCAAAACCACAAAAGCGACCAGCAAAAACTCCTCCGCAAAGTGCGCGACCTGTCGGCGCGGAAAGATCCCAGAGGCGGCGCACAGAAAAAGGAGGGGCCCAACACAACCACGAATATGCGAGCCGGAGCTGCCGGCTTCACGGGCAGTCAAGACGAGATTGGCGTAGGAAAGACGCCCCTAACGAATTAGTGAGCCCGGCGCATGCGCCGCTTCGGTGCCGCTACGGCGGGAAGCGCGCTACAGTCGCTGCGGTCGGGCAGTTCCCGCTACCATCTTCCAACATGGCTGCTTCGCCGAAACCGCGCCTCCGCACTCGTCACGACGTGAGCTCACGCCATCGCTACGGCGAACGGCTCGCGCTCGATCGCGTTTCGCTCCGGGTCGCGCCGCGCGAGATCTTCGGCCTGCTCGGGCCCGAACGGCGGCGGCAAGACCACCCTCTTTCGCATTCTTTCCACCCTCGTTAGGCCGACGAGCGGCTCGGCCAGCATCCTCGGGCTCGATCTTCTGCGCGACACCGGCCCGTTGCGCCGCCGCCTCGGCGTCGTCTTCCAGGCGCCCAGCCTCGATAAGAAATTGAAGGTGCGCGAAAACCTGGCGCATCAAGGCCATCTCTACGGGCTTGCCGGCGCGGCGCTGCGCGAGCGGATCGATCACCTCCTCCTCGAATTCAATCTGCGCGATCGCGCCCACGACCTCGTCGAGACGCTTTCCGGCGGCTTGCAGCGCCGGGTCGAGATCGCGAAAAGCCTGCTCCATCGGCCGGAGCTGCTGCTGCTCGACGAGCCTTCCACCGGGCTCGATCCCGGCGCGCGGATCGATCTCTGGCAAACGCTTTACCGGCTGCGCGATCAGCAGGATGTGACCGTCCTGCTCACGACGCACCTGATGGAAGAAGCGGAACGCTGCGACCGGGTCGCGATCATCGACCAGGGCAAGATCGTGGCTGACGGGACACGCCGGACGAACTGCGGGCCGAGATCGGCGGCGACGTGATCAGCGCGCGCGCGCGCGGACGCGACGTCGTTAGGCGAGCGCATCGCCGCAGTCGTTAGGCGTGGAAGTGAGCGTGCTGAACGACGAAGTGCGGATTGAGCAGCCGGACGGGGCCAGTTTCATCGCCCGCCTGGTCGAGGCGTTTCCGGGCGAGATCGACTCCATCACCCTGGCCAAGCCGACCCTGGAAGACGTCTTCATCGCCAAGACCGGCCGGCGCTTGAGCGAAGAAGAGGTGGTCTCCGTGCCCGTGAACGACGGCCGGCGGCGCACCCGAGAGGATGTCGCCTGCCCTATAATCCCATCTGCTGCACGAATGTATTTCACCGGCGGACTCCCGAAGCTGAGCGCCTGGTCGTTGAATTTCTTCGCGTCGAAATCCTTCCCCGCTTTCGCCTGGGCGCGCTCGCGCAGATCGAGCCATTCGCTCACCCCGATGAAGTAGGTCGACAACTGCGCCGAGGTGATGCGGGCCCGTTTCCATTTCGCGACCGCCTCGCCTTCCTGCTGGAAACGCCTCCTTCTCCATCAGATCGAGCGCTTCCTGCTCCGTCATTTTCCCGGCGTGAATTCCCTGGTCGATGATCGCGTTCACGATCACGCGCAGGCGCATTTTCAGCTGCTCCATTTTCACCTCCGGCCCGCCGAAACCGTGCTCCGCCATGGCCTGCTCCATGTAAACCGCCCAGCCCTCGATCATGCTCCCGCTCTGGAAAATCGCGCGGACCAGAGTCGGCGCCTTGAACTGGTTGGAATGCGCGAGCTGCAAATAATGGCCCGGCATCGCCTCGTGCACGACGAGGTCGCGCATCATGTAGTTGTTGTATTCGCGGTAGAACGATTTCTTGCGCTCCTCCGGCCAATCTTTCGGTGTCGGCTCGAGTCGCGAAAAACGTTTTGCCGTTTTTCTCCAGCGGTCCGGGCGAATCGCAATAGGCCAACCCGGCGCCCCGCGCTTGAACTCCGGCATGACGATGATGTCGAGCGGCTTGTCCGGCACGGTCACGAACTCTTTCTTGCCTAACGAACGCTGTCGCTTCCTGCCACGACCTTTTTCGCGTAATCCACGATCGTGTTGTTGTCGGGATGCTCGCGCGGCCAGTTTGTCGAGCACGGCGGCGGTCACCTTGTGTTTGTCCGCGAGAGTCGCCGGTCGGCCATTTGGGAAATATTTTTTGTAAAGCGGCAGCGCCGTCTCGTAGATCGCCGCCTGGGTCGCCTTCAGATCGGCCTGGGCGCGCGTCATCACCTCTTCCATTGGCATGTCCGAGGCGAGCGCGAAGTGCAGTTTCTTGCGGAACTTCGCCGCGCCGAGCCGGAAATCGCCCGTCGAGCGCGGGAGCAGATCGCTTTGCAGCCATTTCTTGTAATCCTCCAGCGCCGCAGCCGTTTTCTCCTGGAGCGGCGCGATTTCCTTTTTCAGACTCCGGCGCCTGGTCGAGCAACGGCGCGAGTCCTTCGCGGACGAGCGAGATCGCGCCCTGCGTCTGCTCGATCGCGACCTGGGTATTGATCTCGGGCGGGCGCTGCAGATTGGCCTTCGCCTGCACGATCACGGCCGGGATCGCCTCCATCCGCTTGCCGCAGATTGGCGATCCGATCCCGGGCCGGTGCGAAATCGCGCGCCACGAGCAGGTAGAGGCTGTTGGCCAGGCTTTGGTTGTAAACCAGTGGGTCCCATTCCCATTCTCTCAGCTCTTCGAGCTGGAAGAGTTCGTAATCGATCGCGTCCCGCAGAATCTGGAGATCGATCTTGTTCGAGCCCGGTAGCTGCGTCAGGCGTCGATCTTCGCCAGTTTCTCCCGGAATTCCTTCGCCGCTGCGGCGCCTTGGCGAAGGCGTCGGGCGAATAATCGGTCAGGCGATCGTCGAAACGATGATCGCCCAGCGCCGTCGCCGTCTCAGGATTGCGCTGCAGGTATTGCGCGATGTAACTCGCGGCCGTTGCCTGGAAGATCTTGTCCTCCGGCGTGGCCCATCCGACCAGCGGCAGGAGAATGACGAAAAATAGAATGAGTCGCGTTCGTGGCACGACCACATCGTCGGCAGTTACGGCGTGAAAGCAAAATCGCATCGTTTGGCAATCTTCGGGGAGGCGTGCGCTAGCCGACCGAGCGCGCTGCCGCCAGCGCGGCCTGCTTTTTGCCTAACCAAAGGCTGAGCCCGCACCAGATGGCGGCGAGCGGTGCGGCGACGAACGAAATGCCGGTCAGGCCAAGCCCGAGCCAGGTAAGCAGGGGATAGGACCACGCCCCGATCTGATCGCCCGCGCGATAGACGAAGGTGTCGATGAAACTCTTCGCTTTGTATTTATCCTCGCGCCGCAAAACGGTGAAGAGCACCTCGCGGGCGGGCCGAGTGACGGCGAAATTGCCGGCCCGCCGCAGCACCTGGAACACGGCAAGGAGGGCGAGCACCGGCCAGAGGCCCATCCCGAGAAACCCGATCACGCTCAGCACCGGAAGAAACGCCAGGGTCAGGCCGACCCCGAACCACTTCAGGAGGCGGCCGGTGAGAAGCAGCTGGCACGATGATTCGTGAGAGTGTTCACGGTCAGATCGAGCTGTGCGAAGAAGGCCGTGCGCAAGGCGCGATCGTGAAATTGATGGCCGGTGATATCGGCCTGCTGGAAATAGACGATCGTGGAAGTGATCGCGTGCAGGAGCATGAAAGCGCAAATGCCTAACAAATAAGGCGAACGCAGGACATGCGAGATGCCGGAGATGATCCCGCCCCCGATCAACCTGCTCCGCCCCCGCTTCAGCGAGCGGTTGTTCGGCAACTTCCGGATCGGTCAGCTCCTTCTCCCCCTTCGCTTCGCCCGGGTCGACCTGCGCCCGCTGGGAATGGAATTCGGCTGGAAAAACCTCACGCACCAGGGCGCAATCTCGAGCATCGCGGCCGTGACCAAAATCAAATTTGCCGCGCCCAGTTTTTGCACGAGCGAAGCGGTCAGGATCGGCCCGGCGATCGCCCCTAACGAACCCCCGACGGCAATAAAAGCAAAGAGCCGTTTGGCCTGTTCGCTGTTGAAGACGTCGGTCATGAAGGCCCAGAAAAGCGTCACGACAAAAAGATTGAAAACGCTCACCCAGACGAAGAAAGCGCGCCCGACCCAGACGTTTTGCGCTGGGGTGAGCGTGCGCATGAGGAAGTAAAAGATGACCAGATTCGCGATGAAAAAACGGTAGGCAATGGGAAGAAATTTCCGGCGCGGCATGCGCGCGACGATGGCGGAGAAGGCCGCGTTCGCGATCAGCATAGTGACCAGCGTGCCGGTGAAGAGCCAGGAGAGGTTCTCGATCCCCCCCGGCGGCGGCGATGTCGTCCCGGATCGGCCGGATGACGTAGTAACTGCCGAGAATAATGAAATTAAAAACGCAGGCGAGGAGGAGCGCGCGGACTTCGTTTGGGCGAACGTCGACCGCTTTGTGCAAGAGAGTGAGTGCGCGATTCATCCGGGCTGAACGATCTTGTCAACCTTCCTCGTCTAGCGGCCTTTCCGGTACCGTCCGCAAAGATCGCCTCGACCACGAGGTCCCGTCCTGCGCGATAGGAAGCCCAGGTAGAAGAGCCAGGAGAGGTTCTCGACCCCCCCGCGGCGGGTGCCTTGTTCATCGATGGATTCGATTATCACCTGATCGTCCGCGACGGTCGCTCCTAAAGCGCGCAACGCCACGGGGGCGGTGAGAAAATACTCGCTTCGGTAGCGCCGCCAGCCGGGCGTTCCACCGCCGATAAAGCGTTCGGCTCCTTTCAGCAGTTCGTCAGGCGAGCGCCCTCCAATGGACACGATCTGGTGACCGAGGAGAGCCGCCGCCGCCGATGTGGCTTTGACGACAACCAATCCATCCGCTACCCAGTGCAGGCGGATTGGGAGCCGACGCATCTTCGGTTCGGTAAGCGTGGAATGAGCATTATCGAACACCGCCAGAGCCGCGCTCGCCGTCAGACTAAGCTCGTCGACGGTTTTTGGTAAATGCCTCTGAGTGATCAACGTCGTGAATTGCTCGAACTGAGCTCGGCTGGGACCGCGCTCATTGTCGAGCACGGCCTGGCGGAAATAAGCAAGATCGGTTGCCGGTGTTAGAATCGATGCCCTCGGCGGAAGCTTCGGTCCCTCGAATGCTCGAATCATGCTCCTGCCTCCAATCGCGAAAAAGGCGATGACCAGGAGCAGGACAATAAGAATCAATGCGCCCAAAATGCGCGCAATCAATCTCATCTGCCTCCCATGCTCATTGCGACGCAGCAGGGCTTTCGAACGAAGGCTACTTCGCCCGCTCTTGCCATGCTCGCAGCGCCTCAGCCTCGCGCTCTGGCGTAATGCCTGCCAGCAATTTCTCCTGGCGCTCTTTCGGTTGCGCTTTGAACCAGGCCACCGTGTCGCGCGTGGTTTCGGCCAGCGGCCGGAAGGTCAGTCCCTTCTGGAGGGCGCGCTTGATGCTCAGTGCCCCCATGCCGCCATCCTCGCCGTCCGGCGGCACCCAGACCGGCATGTCCGACCACGGCGACACTTTTTCTTTTTCAAGAAAATCGGCTGGCACCCAGGTGAAATGCGCATTCGACTCGAGCGCCGTTCTAATGCCGTTGAGCATCCCGCCGATCGTTAGGCGAGAGGCGGGTCCGGTGGCGTTGTAGACACCGGTCGCGCCCTGCTCGGCCATGCGGATCGTCCATTCGGCCAGGTCGCGGGCGTCGATGAATTGCACCGGGTCGTCCGGGTTACCGGGCGCGAGCACTTCGCCGCCGCGGCCGATCCGGATCGGCCAGTAGGTGAACCGGTCGGTCTCGTCCCCTGGCCCCACGATCAATCCCGGGCGGATAATGAGGGATCTTCCCGGGAACCATTTCTCCACTTCCTTTTCCGAGAGCGCCTTGAGCGGACCGTAGAGGGCGAACCCGGACGCGATGACTGTGTCGCGCGTTTCCTTCATCGCGTCGGCACCCTCGTATTTGGCGAGCGGCGCGCTCTCGTCCACGCCCGGTTTTGTGTTGTTGGCGTAGACCGAGATGGTTGAGATAAAGATGTAGCGCTCGACATTTCTCTTCAGGATCTCGGCTGCGTCGTGCACCCATTTCGGGAGCATGGTCGGGTTATCGATCACCACGTCCCATTTGCGGCCTTTGAGCGCGTCGAGTTGCCCGTTGCGATCGCCGATGAGTTGCTCGACGCCCTCAGGCAACTCGCCCGGATGCGTCTTGCCGCGGTTGAAGACGGTCACCTTGTGCCCGCGGGCGAGCGCATATTTAACTTGGAACGGTCCAGTGAATCCGGTCCCGCCGAGAATCAGAATCCTGAGTGGCTTCGGCGCTTTTTCTGCCGCCCTGGCGGCGGGTTCTTCGGCGATAACGGTTGAGGCAATGAGCGAGAGAGCGACGCACAGATAAACAATGACGGATCGGCCGATCAGCTGAGTTATGAAGAATGGCATGAGCAGATGTTGATGGGTCGTGGCTGAGTTTAGCAACGGATATCCCTCCTCACAATTGTTGGGCCGCGAGCTCGGGGCGGCGGTTTTTTCCGAGGGGCAGCACACTCGATTCCGCCGTCGACGCCCCCTTTCCGGCTCTGAAATGGTGGTCCAACGGCGGGCAAAGCCGGTGATTCTTTCGAAACTGAGGCCGTTCGGTTCAATCGGCACGGTTCTAGCTTTTTACGCCCTCGTGCTGGAACACACGTTATCAGACGAGGAGCGTAGCCAGATTCTCCAAACGATTGAGATGTTTGAGGTCATCACTCAAACACAGCCGGACGACTATCAATCGCTGGAGATCCTGAAGGTGGCGTATCAGAAGCTCGGCAAGAGCGACGACTCGCTCCGGGTTTCGCGACGGCTCGCTGAAGCTTATAACACCGTCGGTTCCTTCACGCTCGCCCTGCAGGAGTGCGAGGCCGTTCTCGCCGTCGAACCCGACGCGCCGGAGATCCTCGCCATGCAAGGCGAGATCGAGAACCGGCTGCGGCAATCGGGCCAAACGATGTCGCGAGTCGCGAACGAGCACGGGCTCATCGCCGTACCCAAACCCCCCGAGAAACATTCTGGCGGAGCGGGTTTGGTCGAGATCGACGGGCGCGGCTCCCGCCAGGGGCGCAAGAATATCTCAGTGCAGAGCACTGAGCAGGCTAATGAGCAGCTCGCGAAATTCTTGATCGTGCAACAAATGTTTCCTGAGGACGCCGTGAATGAGGAACTCGCCGCGGTCAAGGAAGCGGACAAGGCGATCAGCGCCCAGATGCTCGCGGCCTCGCTGGTCGATCGGCTGTGCAAAAGCGATGAGGAAAAGAGTGAGTGCATTCTCTCGGCTCTGATCGACCGGACGAAGTTCGCCTATGTGCCCTTGGAATATTACGACGTTGATCGCCAGGTGGTGCGCATGCTGCCCGATGCCCTAACGATTAATCGTCTTTTTGTGCCCTTTGACCTGATCAGCCGCACCATCATGGTGGCAGTGAGCAATCCTTTCGATGCCGCCGCGCGCGAAGCCGTCGAGCAATCGCTCGATTACACCGTCATGTGGTACCTGGCCAAGCCGGCCACTGTCATCAAGACGCTGCAGGATGTTTACCGCTTGGAGCCGCGGATTTGAGCCGCCTAGACCGATGAGAAACAAGTCTTTCGGAGAACGTATCGCCGATATCCTGATCGAGGATGGTCTGCTCTTGCCTGCCCAGCTCGACGAAGCGGTCACGCTGCAAAAGCAGCATGGGGGACGGCTCCTCAAGATTCTGACCGACAAGCAATTCGTGAGCGACCAGGACATGGCCTTCAGTATGGGCCGGTGCCTGAACACACCGCCAATCAATCTATCGAAAGTGCGCGTGCCGGAAGGGATCCTGAATCTCATCCCGCGTGACATGGCGAAAGCGCACAAACTGGTCCCAATCGCGCGGCTCGATGGCAAGCTCTTTGTTGCCATGGCCGACCCGACCAACGTGCTCGCGGTCGATGACCTGAAGCGCCGCACGCAGATGGAGATCGTGCCGATGATCGCGACCGAACGCGCGGTCGGCGAAGCGCTCAGCGGCGTCCACAGCACCGGCACCCAAATGAGCGAAGTGCTCAAGCAGGTCGCGGAGGAAGCGGCCGGCGAAGTCGAGGTGCAGCAGCAGAAGCGCGATGAGATCGATCTCGACCGCCTCGCGACCGATAGCGAAGACGCCCCCGTGATCAAGATCGTGAACCTGATCCTGGCCCAGGCGATCAAGGAAAAGGCTTCGGATATTCACCTCGAACCTTTCCAGAAGATTCTGAAATTGCGTTACCGCATCGATGGCGAATTGATCGCGGCGGAGTCCCCGCCGAAAGCGCTCCAGCTCGCGATCACCTCGCGCATCAAGATCCTCGCCGGCCTCAACATCGCCGAGCGCCGCATCCCGCAGGATGGGCGCTTTCGCATCAAGGTGATGGGGAAGGAAGTCGATCTGCGTATTTCGATTCTGCCCACCTCGCATGGCGAAAAGGTCGTCATCCGTATTCTCGATAAATCGGCGCTCGCCGGCAGTATCGACACGATGGGAATGGACGAGGAAACCGTTTTGCGTTTCCGCAAAGCGATCGACGCGCCTCATGGAATGATCCTCGTCACCGGCCCGACCGGCTCCGGTAAAACGACCACGCTTTATTCCGTCCTCCAGGAACTCAACAGTCCGAATTACAACATCGTCACAGTCGAAGACCCGATCGAGTACGAGTTAATGGGCGTCAACCAGGTCGCTGCTCGACCCGATATCGGGCTCGATTTCGCCTCCGCGCTCCGTTCTATCCTCCGCCAGGATCCGGACATCGTGATGGTCGGTGAAATTCGTGACAACGAAACTGCCGACATCGCCGTAAAGGCCGCGCTCACCGGTCACCAGGTTCTGAGCACGCTGCACACGAATGACGCTGCGGGCGCAATTGCGCGTCTCGATGATATGGGAATCGAACCCTTCCTCATCTCGAGCTCGGTCATTATGACTTGCGCGCAACGACTCATCCGTCGGGTCTGCATCAATTGCCGGGAAGAATTTGTCCCGGAACCTGAAATGTTTGAGCGCCTCGGCATGGAGCCGGCCGAGGGCTCAGTCTTTTATCATGGAATCGGCTGTGATCGTTGCAAAAACCGCGGCTATTCCGGCCGCGCTGCGATCATCGAAGCGCTCCCGGTGAGCGAAGCGATTCGCCGCTTGATCATCAAGCGCGCGTCGGCCGCCGTGATAAAAAATCAGGCCATCTCCGAAGGGATGAAGACACTTCGAATGGTCGGCATCGACAAGGCGATGGAAGGAATTACGACGCTGGAAGAAGTCTGGCGCGTAACTGCTGAGGACCACTAATAATGAATCTACCGTTTATCCGCTTCTTCAAGAAGGAGAAGGCCGAGGAAGGTTCGGTCGCTGTCGCTGCCCGACCGGTCGCCCCGATCGAGAAGCCAGCTTCTGAACGCCTGGGCAAGACTGTCCTGCCCAACTCCTCACGCATCGTTGGCCTGGAACCGATCGGAAACTTTTCGGTGCCGCCTGCGGCATCGAGCCCGACCCAAACCGCCCCAACGCCCGCTCGTAAAATATCGCTGGGCGGGAGTGGATCCATCGCAGTCGGGTCGAAACTTCCTTCGAGCGGACCTGCGCCGGAGCGGACGATCGCGCTTTTCCTGGCCGATTTGGTCCCAAATCTTCCGGGCGACCTGCTGAAACCAGCTCCAGTGGATCCGGAACGACGCGTAATCTTGAAAGCCTCCGAGGTGGAGCGTGGCATGGCGACAGGTCGCCCCACCGTCCTTCTCCGCGCTATCTACAAGCAAGCGCCAGACTTTTTCATCAGTGAAGTGCCAGCTGCGGATCTGCGCGAAGTGGCCCTCCCGTTTGCCAAAGTGGTCGAGCAATTCGCCAGTTTTCAGGTGCGCGATGACCAGATTACTAATCAGGAATACCCGCAGGTCGAAACGCCGTTCCTGCAAGTGACACTCGAGGATAACGAGCGGTTTGGCACGGCGGTGAAGTCACCGGCCGCTGGAGAAGTTTCCGCTGCAAAATCAGCGCCTCAGGCCGGATCGAAACCGGCGATCGCGGCCGAGGCAAAACCGGCAGTCGTTGCCGAGGCGAAACCGGCAGTCGTTGCCGAGGCGAAACCGGCGATCGCGGCCGAGGCGAAACCGGCAGTCGCTGCCGAAGCGAAACCGGCAGTCGCCGCGCCAGCACCATCCGTCGCCGCCCCGAAACCTTTTGCTCCCATTCGGTTTTCCACCGCGACCGCGACTCCGGCCAGCGTGCCGGCCCCCGCATCCGTGCCCGCGCCTGAAGTCAAGGCACCTCTTCCGCTCGATCAGTCACCTCCGAGCCCGCCCACCACCGCGAAGATTTCACCGAACGGAACGGGTGCGCCCGCCGCTGAGAGAGTTCCAGCCTCAAGTGGGTCGCCCGTTCCAACCCCTTTGCCATCGCCCCTCGCTCCGTCGACACCGACGCGCATCCCTTTCAAGGTTACACCGCCGTCCAACGACCTGCGCGAAGGGTCGAAATTCCCGGTCCCACGGACGAATCCCGATGCGCTCGAATTCTCGACCTCGGGTCCGCGCATCTCGCTCCCCTTGCGTAACATTCTGCGCAACGTTGCGCCCTTCCAGTTGACCGGCCCGATCGATCCGGTCCCGGAAACGGCGCAAATCGAAATTCCGTTTGCGATCGTCCAGCCACAGTTGTCGTTAGGCAGGGTTGCCATCTCGCCCGCGCAATTCCAGGCGGCCTTGCCGGAAGAATACCGCGCGCTTTTCAAAGTCGACGCCGCCGGCACTCCGGTGCCTCTCTCGCTCCAGGACGTGTTGCAAAACTTGCCGAGCGAGAGCTTGCAGCTCCGCGGCGACCAGGAAGAACCCGAAATGGCCGAAGCCTTCGAAACGCCTTTCAGCCAGAAGGCAAGCGAAGACGCCGCCCGAATGAAAGTCTCCGTCGGGCCGATCACAAAGGCGACCGAGGACACGCCTGCGCCTGTCGCCGCCTCCACACCCACGCCTGCCACGGCCTCTGCGGAAACCGCGCCGAAGCCGGCCGCGGCTCCAACCAAACCCTCCGTTTCGGCAACTCAAGCCGCGCCCAAACCCGCGGTTGTTCCCGCGCCATCCGCTCTCAGACCTGCCCCGGCTCCCGCCGAGCCGGCTGCCAAAGCGGCCGTGACGCCGCCGAAGGAGGTTCCCGTCGAACCCGCGAAAGAGCTTCCCGTCGCCCCGACCAAGGAACCGTCCCAGCCTGCCCTCGCGCCCAAGGACGAGGTCGCTCCGGCCGCGAAACTGGCCGCCGGCATTCCGGCAGCCGTCGCACCCGTCGCACCCGTCAGACGCACCGCGCTCCAGAATTTGCTCAATACCGGCGAACCGCTCGACGCCAAAACAGTCGTCGTCCACGTCAGCCGCCAGCCCGGTGTGAGCGCGTGCGCGATCGTTTTCTCCGATGGTCTCAGCCTGGCGGGAAATATCCCGGCAGAATATGAAGCCGACGCCCTCTGCGCCATGGCGCCCTCGATCATGAAACGGGTCGGCGAGCAAATGTCCGGGGCCAGGTTCGGAGCGCTCAACGGCATTACCCTTTTCTGCGCGAAAACGCCGGTCAGCTTTTTTGCGCACGGCAACATCTGCCTTGCCGCCCTCCATTCCGCTGGCGAGATCGCCCCCGAGATTCGCGACCGACTCGGTCGCGCCACGCAGGAGCTTGCGCGGATGTATGCCCAGTCAGCCTAACGCCTAACGAAAAGAGCCATGTCCATCATCAACTACGCCAGCCGGGAAATTCAGTTCAAGATCGTCTACTACGGTCCCGCCCTTTGCGGCAAGACGACCAACCTCGCCTACATCCACGAGCGGATCAGCCCGGCCAACCGCGGCGATCTCGTCTCGCTCGCGACCGCGGCCGATCGCACCTTGTTCTTCGATTTCCTGCCCCTCAACGCGGTCGTGATCAAAGGCTTCGTGACCAAGTTCCAGCTCTACACCGTCCCTGGCCAGGTGATCTACAACGCCACCCGCCAGCTCGTCCTCCGGAGCGTCGATGGGGTCGTTTTCGTGGCCGATTCGCAATGGGAAAAGATGGAGGAGAACGTCGAGAGCTTTCAGAACCTGGAGGACAACCTCGCCCAGCAAAACATCTCGATCGACGAGATCCCCTACGTCCTGCAATACAACAAGCGCGACCTGCCGAATATCGCGCCGGTCAACTACCTCGAGTTCCTGCTGAACAATCGCAAGAAACGCGTGCAAAGCTTCGAGGTCATCTCGAGCACCGGCCAGAACGTTTTCGCTTCGCTCAACGCCGTCTCGCAGATGTTGCTCCACAAATTCAGCAAACAAGGCGACGCCGCGCCGGCTGCGGCGCCACGCCCCCGTCGCCCTCCCGGTGGAACCTTCCGCTGCCTAAAATCGCCAGCCCCTCCCGGTATGAACAGCATCCCCGCTCTCACGATCGAGAATGTCGCCAGCCTCGACGGCATCCTCGGTGACTTCCTGAAAAAGGCCGACGCCGACCTGACCGTCGTGATCGATCGCGGCGGCAACGTCATCTCGCAGTTCGGCGACGTCTCCGTCATGGACGTGACCATCATCGCGGCGCTCGCAGCCGGCTCCTTCGCCGCGACCAAGGAGTTGGCCCGCCGCATCGGCGAGGTCGAGTTCAATGCCCTCTATCATCAAGGCAACGGCAGCCACATTTTCATGAACTCGGTCGACGACGACACGATCATGATCACGGTCTTCGGGCGCCGCACCACCGTCGGTCTCGTCCGCTTCTATTCCGCCGGCACGGCCCAGGCGGTCTCGGAGTTGTTGAAGTCGCTCGACCCCAATGCCGGCCACGGCTTCACCTTCGACGCCGCGGATGTGGCGGCCGGGCCGATTTTTGCCGATCGTTAGGCGTTTGTTTAACCGCAGCGTTCGCAGCGGCCGCAAAGGCCTGATTTAGGGCGAGGCCAATCCCTCTCTGCGGTTAAATTCAATCGTATCGCGCTGTCCCTGGCTCCCGGGGCCCGCGTTGGCCCGCCGTCCGGGTTGCGCATTCCGGCCGATGCGGGAAATTCCTCCGCACCAACTATGGCGGTTCAATTCCGGGATTATTACGAGACTCTCGGGGTCGCGAAAACGGCCAGCGCCGACGAGATCAAGAGCGCCTTCCGCAAGCTCGCGCGAAAACACCATCCCGATCTCGCCAAGGCGAAGGAGAAGGCCGCGGCGGAGGAGAAATTCAAGCAGATCAACGAGGCCTACGAAGTTCTGAGCGATCCGGAGAAGCGAGAAAAATACGATCAGCTGGGGGCGAATTGGAATCAGCCGGGCGGATTTCAACCGCCGCCCGATTGGGGACGCGGCGGGGCGGGTGGCGGCTTCCGTCGTTATGCCGGCGGCAATGGCGGCGGGGTCGAGTTCGAATTTGGTGGCACCGGGTTCAGCGATTTCTTTGAGGCATTTTTCGGCGGCGGGCGCGGCGAGTCGGCTTTCGGAGGTGGTTTGGGCCGACGACCCGCCACAGCGGAGCGCGGGCAGGATGTCGAGGCCGACATCATGGTCACGCTGGAAGAAGCGCTGCACGGTTCCACCCGCCAGGTCTCGCTGCGCCGGAGCGACTCCGAGAAAGTGGAAACCTACCAGGTCAAAATCCCGCGCGGCGTGCATGAAGGCCAGCGCATCCGGCTCGCCGGCCAGGGCGAAGCGGGCGTTGCCGGCGGCAAGAAGGGTGACCTCTTCCTCCGGGTCCGGCTGGCGCGACATCCTGATTTTTCCGTTGAGGGCAACGATCTGATTTACGAAGCCGCCCTCGAGCCGTGGCGCGCGGCACTCGGCACGGAGATCGAAGTCCCGACTCTCGAAGGCGGACGGCGTTTGAAAATCCCCGCCGGCACGCAAGCGGGACAGCGTTTCCGCCTGCGCGATCGCGGGCTGCCGACCGCCAACGGTGGGCGCGGCAATCTTTACGTGGTAGCGCAAATCACGATCCCAAAAAAGCTGAGCGAAGCGGAGCGCGAACTCTGGCAACAACTGGCCAAGCTCCACGGTGCCTGATGATCAATGTGGGAGGGGCCTTTGTGCCCCGATCGGGTGCGCGGGGCATGGGCGAGTCGCGGCACAAAGGCCCCTCCCACACTCGACAAGCGGGCCGTTCTTCCGATAAACAGACGAAATGAAAATCGCGCTTGGCTCCGATCACGCTGGCTTTCGTTACAAGGAGAAAATCAAGGAGCTCCTCATTTCGTTAGGGCATGAGGTCAGGGATTTTGGTACGACGAGCGAAACGCCGGTCGATTACCCGAAATTTATCCGTCCGGCCGCGGAAGCGGTCGCGCGAGGCGAGTGCGACCGCGGCATCGTCCTTGGCGGCTCCGGCAACGGCGAAGCCATGGCCGCGAATAAAGTGCGCGGAGTCCGCTGCGCCCTCTGTTGGAACGAGGAAACAGCCCGCCTCTCACGCCAGCATAACGACGCCAATGTCCTGTCCTTGGGTGAGCGCATGATCCCGGAGGACCTGGCTTTGCGCATCGTGCGCGTCTGGCTCACGACCGATTTCGAGGGTGGTCGCCACGCCGCGCGGATCGCCCAGCTCGACTTGTAGACGCTTCGCTCAGCGGAAGGTAGGTCTTTAGCGTCGGTCGCGCGGTGATTGTCATCCCGAGGCTGGCGCAGCGCGCCGAGGGACCCCGCAAGAGGTCTGGCCCGTCCCGTTCTAGTCAGCCTGTGGCAGATCTTGGGTGAGGTCCCTCTCCGTTCTGCGGCGGATCGGGATGACAAGCGAGAGAACGCGCGTGGGGCGTACACTAAAAACGGCAAAGCGCCTACAAGACCGCCGCCCAGACCGTGAATAGAAAGACCGCGCTGACGAAAGCGTTGCTCTGGAAAAAAGCGCGATTGATCGCCGCCAGATCGAGCCGGGCCGCGCTTCGGTGTTCGTAGAAGAGGGCCGCGGCGACCAGCGGCATGCCGCAAAAGTAGATTGCGCCTAACGAGGCCGCGAATCCGAAGGCGAGCAAGGCGAAGAACATCGCGAGATGCAGAAATTGGGCGAGCCGCAGGGCGCGGGCAATGCCCAGGCGCACCACCAGCGAACGCAGTCCCTCCCGCCGGTCGAATTCAAAATCCTGCGTGGCATAGATCAAATCAAACCCAGCCACCCATCCGACCACGCCTGCCCCGAGGAGCAGGGGGGCGAGCGCCAGCCGGCCAGTCGCTGCGATCCAGGCTCCGGCCGGCGCGGCAGCAAGGGCAAAACCCAGGAAAAAATGACTCGCGGCCGTGAAGCGCTTCGTCAGCGAATAAAAGAAGATAATCCCGAGCGCGAGCGGCGAGAGGAGCAAGGTTGTGCGATTGATCAGCGCCGACGCCGCCACAAAAGCCGTCGAGCTAACAACCAAAAGCCAAAGCGCGATCGGTCGGGAGATCAGCTGATGCCGTCTGGCGGTGCGCGGATTCCGCTGATCGAGCGACCAATCGACAATGCGGTTGAAGAGCATTGCGGCGGTCCGGGCGCAGACCATGCAAACCAGGACGAGCGCGAGCAGTCGCGCCGACGGCCGGCCGTGCGTTGCGACGAGGAGCGCTCCGAGCGCAAAGGGCAGTGCAAAAATCGTGTGCGAGAAGCGGATCAAGCGCAGAAAGCGGGTCAAACCGCTTTGGTTGTCTTCGTCTTTCATCGCAGCAGCGTCTCAAGTCGCGCCCGGGCGGAGGAAAGAATTGGCGAGCCGTGGGCGAAAAGCAGGCGTTCGAATGGCCAATCGAGACACTGCCGGAGCGAGGCCCGCATCTGCTTTTGGTCGGAGCAATATTTGGCCGGCAAGAGGGTGAACCCATACGGCTCGAAATTGATCAGCGCATCTCCGATCACCAGAGTGCCGCCCTTGTCGGCAAAATGGAACGCCATTTCGCCCGCGGCCGCCCCCGCGACTGGGATCGCCGTCAGCCCGGGCCGAATTTCGCCCCCTCCGATTGGCTCGATCTTGATGCCTCCGAATTCGCCGATGACCGGTTCCGCAGCAAAAATCGTCGTACCCAGCTGCCGGGCAAACTTGGCGGCGGCCCGCGAGTGATTGGAGTTCGTCACGAGCACGCCGGCAACCTCTCCGTGGGCCATCAGCTCGGCGAGGGCGGCTGCGGCCAGCGGAATCGGGTCGACCAGGAAAAGGCGATCTCCGTTTTTCGCGGCGCTGGCAAAGAGATCGGATTTGACGGCCGGATCGTAGGCCTGCCAAAGCCAGAGGAAATCGGTCAAGGACGAGAGATCAGTCGCTTCAATCATGGCAATAAAAACGAGTCCAGGAACAAGTTGGCATCATAGCTGCTATAATGAACGACATTCACTAGAATAACCATATGATGACCTTCTCCTATCAAGCTCGCGATGGTGCCGGCAATATCGTAAACGGTATCCAGGACGCGATCAACGAGGACAACGCTGTCACCAGTCTCATGAGCCGCGGGCTCATGGTCCTCTCACTGCAACAAAAGGCCGCCGCCAGCCGCCAAAAGAACAAAGTCTGGACGGTCAAGGAAACCGACCTGGTCCTGTTCACCCGCCAGCTCGCGACCATGATCGAGGCCGGCATCTCGCTCGTCCAGGCCCTGACCGCGCTCTACGAGCAGTGCGATCCGAAACGGCAGAAGAGTCTTCGGAATGTCATCAGCGACGTCACCGCTCGCGTTCAGGGCGGCGAGACGTTTCACGAATCGATCGCGAAACACCCGCGCGTCTTCAACCGCCTCTTCGTCAGCATGGTGAAAGCGGGCGAAGCGGGCGGTCTGCTCTCGGAAATTCTCGACCGGCTGGCCGGCTTCCTCGAAGCCAGCGCCCGTCTGCGCAAGAAAATCAAATCGGCCATGACCTATCCGGTCATCGTCATCTGCATCGCCTTTTTGATCACGACCTTTCTCATCGTCCGGGTCGTCCCGGTCTTCGGCGAAATCTTCAAGGATTTCGGCGCCAAACTGCCTGCTCCGACTCAATTCCTGATCGACCTGAGCGATTTCATCCGGGCGAACTGGTATTTCATGATCCTCGGGATCGGTGGCACGATCTTCGGTCTGCGCGCTTTCTTGCGCTCCACCCGTGGCCGCCAATTGAGCGATCGCTGGAAGCTGAAGCTGCCGGTCTTCGGACCGCTCGTGCACAAGATCTGCATGTCGCGTTTCGCCCGCACCTTTGCCCAGCTCATCCGCAGCGGCGTGCCGATCCTCGAAGTGCTCGACATCGTGGGCGGCTCGTCCGGCAACCACGTCGTCGAAGAGAGCATCAAAGGTGTCAGCGCCGATGTCGAAAAAGGCGACAACCTTTCGGTCGCGCTTTCGAAGAAGAAAATTTTCCCGCCCATGATGCTGCGCATGGTCGCGGCCGGTGAATCGACCGGCCGGATCGACACCATGCTGGAGAAAATGGCGGACTTTTGGGACGAAGAAATCGAAGCCATGCTCGACGCGATGACCTCCTTGATCGAGCCGCTCTTGATTGTGTTCCTTGGGGTGATCGTGGGCGGCATCGTGATCGCGATGTTCCTGCCGATCTTCAAGCTGAACGAAGTAGTTTCGCAGAGCAAAAGCTAGGGAGAAGCTTGCTCGACGGAAAGGGGAGGGCGGATCGCAAGGTCCGCCCTCTTTATTTTTCCCAGCTCATGTTTCTCCTGCTCCTGCTCGTCTTCGTCCCTCGTTTCCGATCACGATGGATTCGCGCATCAAGCGCGCCCGACCCGAACGGTTAGCGGCCAAATGACGAGCCTTGTCGCGTCCGAATCATTCCATGCCTTGGCGAGATCAACTGCGATGGAGTCCACCGGATCGCGACCGTTGGCGGCGAGAAACGCTGCGTCGCCGACCAGGTGCGGAGATAACCGAGCAAGTGCTCAAGCGACCAGCAAGCTTCGATCTGAAATTCCGGCGTCTCGATTTCAGTGAAGGGAAACGGCAGATCAAGGTAAGCGGGCCCGACCATTTTTCGTTCGGGCGGCCAGAACGGGCCAACGACGTCGTCGTGATAACGCCTAACGAGCGCATCGACGACAGGCGAAATGCGGCAATGGCCATAGGTCCAGACCGCGAGCACGCCGTCCGGCTTCAGAACGCGTCGAGTCTCCCCGTAAAAGTCGTCGAGGTCGGAACCAATGCAGGGCCTGCCCAACTGTGATGGCGTCACAGGAACTGGCGGAGAGTTCGCTCGCTTCCGCCGGGGCGACGCGATATTCCACGCGGCTGTCAGGCTGAGCCTTTTCGATCTGCTTCGCGCTGGCGTCGATCGCGATCACCCTCTGGAAAAGCTCCGCCAGCGCCACGGCGGCCTGCCCGTTGCCGGTGGCGCAATCGAGCGCCAGCTGTTCGCTAGGGGAATTGGCCGTGATGAATTCGAAAAGCGCGCGCGGATACCGCGGCCGAAATCTCGCGTAGTCCGTCGCCTGTCGCGAAAAGTGATCCTTAAAACTCATCTCCGCGTCCCCTCCTAATCCTGCTCCGGCTCTTTTGTCGATCGTTGTTTGGATTAAGAGCGGGAGCAGGAGTTGAAGGAGTCGAAACTGCTTGCTCGACCCGTGAATACATTTCGAAATATATCCGCTCAACCGCCGCGGCCGGATCCTCCAGCATCATGCTTTCCTTGATCTTGCTCGCGTAGATCGGGAACGAAAACGGCGAAACGACCGGCAGCTCGCGCAACTTCCATTCCAAGTCGGGCACCTCATCGAGAAAAGCGTAGGCCGCCTCGGCGTCGAGGAAGGTGTGCATCGCCTGGCGATACGCTTCTTCGAGCAGGGGATGATCCGGTTCGTGCTGCTCGAGCACGCGGAAGAGCACCTCCGAGCTCCAGCTCAATTGACGCGGTTTCCGTTCCCGGCCCGGAAGATGGCGCGGCACCATCAGCCCGGTCTGCGCCACGCCGCGGAACTGCCATTTCACCAGTTCGGAGCCGCGCAGGGCGGCGTGCAAATCCTCTTCCGCTTCGGCCCGCCGAAAACATTTTCTCCATTGCGCGAGCGGCAATTCCTGAAAGCGCCGCAGCGTAAGAAGGAAGCCGTAATCGTCGATCGTGACCAGTGCATTGCCACCGATCCGCTCCCGCACTCGCCAGGCGATGATGCGCGAGAGCGCGTCGTTCGCGCTTCGACCTATGAGCGAGTGGAAGAAATAATGAGAATAGTCAGCTTCGCGATACAACTCGATCAAGAGCATGCGGCCGACCGGGACTTCCGAGAGTGCCATCTGCGCCTGGAAAAACTCTACAATCGGCTGTGCGTTCGCGAGCGAGATCTGATAGGTCTCGACGATCCATTCGACCGCCTCCGCATCGGTGCCCTTTCGCAATCGCGCGTCGAGATCGCCGCGGAGCTTGCGCACCGCCTTCGCCAGCCCGGAAGTGAGCGGCATCTTGGCCGCATTCCAGCGGGGAATGGTCGGCAGCCGCCCATCGGCCCGCTCGACGTGCACTTCCTGTACTCCGGTGTCGATCAGCCTGACGACGCGGCCGCTGAGAACGAAAAGATCGCCGAGCTGGAGTTGTTTGATGAATCCCTCCTCGACCGAGCCAAGTCGCCGCCGCCCGAGCAGCACGCTGACGAATCCTTCCGAGACGATCGTGCCGATATTGAGCAGGAACTCGCGCGCGACGCGCGGATGCGCGAGCGAGACGATCCCGTCTTGAATCGCGATTTTTCCGAAGAGGCTGGTGTATTGGCGCCGCAATGATTCACCGCCGCCGGCGAGGTATTCCAGGACATGCTCGAACTCTTCGCGTTCCAGTTCCCGGAAAGGAAAAGCCCGCCTAACGATAGTGAAAGCGTCCTCGACGGCGAGCGGCGCGAGCGCTGCCATCCCGACAATGTGCTGCGCGAGAACGTCGTTAGGCTTGGCCAGGATCTTGATTGGGTCGAGAGCGCCTTGCCGGACGAGATGCGCCGTGGCGATCGCTTCCACCAGGTCGTTGATGTTGGTCGCGACGAGCACCCCGTGACTGGTCTTGTTCAGGGAATGTCCGGAACGGCCAATCCGCTGGATGGCGCGCGAGACGCCTTTCGGCGTCGCCACCATCACGACAAGGTCGACCGCGCCGATATCGATGCCGAGTTCGAGGCTGGTCGAACACACCACCGCGCGCAGTTCGCCATCCTTGAGCCGGTCTTCGACTTCGAGGCGCACGCTGCGATCGAGTGAGGCGTGATGGATCTCGATCTGGTCGGCCAGCTCAGGCAGGAGTTCTTTCAGGCGCAAACCGATTTGCTCGGCGGCCGAGCGCACATTGGTGAAAACGAGAACGGACTGCCGGGATCGGATCAATTCCGCCAGCTCCGCATAGAGGCGCATGCCGGTGTATCCGGCCGGCGGATATGGCTGGCGCCGAATGGGCGAGAAAACTTCGACGATCGATTCCTTTTCCATTTTGGCGCGCGCGATCCGACAAGGCCGGTCATCGCCTACGAGAAACTTCGCCAGCAATTCGAGCGGTGCAGCCGTCGCCGAAAGGCCCACGCGGCAAAGCCCCCCGTTGTAGCCGGGGACGCTGTCCCCGGCACCGATTCGGCCGCGATCACGATCACCGCCACCGGGGACAGCGTCCCCGGCTACAACGTCAGCGCGGGCAGCGTGCCTGACGAGTTCTTCCAGCCGTTCGAGCGAAAGAGCCAAATCCACCCCGCGCTTGTTTCCGGCGAAGGAATGCAGCTCATCCACGATCACGAATCGGCAATTGGCGAGGTGGAGCGCGGACGATTCCTGCGCGAGCAGGACGGCGAGGCTTTCCGGCGTCGTGACGAGAAATTGCGACGGCTGGCGCCGAAATCTGACCCGCTCGCTCGCGCTCGTGTCACCGGTGCGGACGTGGACGAGCAGTTCCTTCTCCAAACCCAATCCAATAATGGGCGCGCGTAAATTCTTCCCGATGTCGTAGCTGAGCGCGCGCAAGGGCGAGACATAGAGGCAATGCACGCCTAACGAGAGCGTCCCGGCCTCGAGTTCCCGCAGAAGGTAATCGAAGACCCCGAGAAAGGCGGCGAGGGTCTTGCCGCTGCCGGTGGGCGAGGTGAGGAGGATGGATGCGCGATCAAGAATCGACGGCAGGCAAAGCAATTGAGCTTCGGTAAAATCGCTGAAGGTCGCAGCGAACCAGCGCGCCAGGCGTGGATGAAGCCGGCGCAAGAGCGCCTGGCCGGTTGTTGGCGCCTTTTCTTCCATCCGGCAAATTCGAGGGAAGGGCGCGTTTGTGCCAGCGGCCTCTTCGCGCTCCGGTCATCGACTCCGTTCGTTAGGCTGAATAATATCGAGAAACCATGCTGCGGCGGGGCAAGTTTAACAGGACTGAAACCTGGTTGACCTGGCTGATTGCTCTCGGCCTTTTCGCGACCGGTGCGGTTGGGATCGGTTTGGCCGTGGCCCGAAGCCAGTGGAGAACCGGCCTCGCCGGTGCCGGCTTCATGGCGCTGGGGGCGATTTATTTGATCGCGGCGGCCCGCCGTCGGCCGCTCTGATAGGCCGGGAGGAACCAGAGATGATGCGTCGTCCAAAAACTCTAACGGTCGTGATGTGGTTCGCCGGCATTTACGCCGTCGGCGCCGTGCTCGGGATTGCCGCAGTTGCAGCCGGAATCGGGGAGCCCGGCGTACCGGTCAGCCGGGACGCCTGGCTCAAGGTAGCGGCGCCGCTCGTGGCCACGATCGCAGTCTTAATTTGCCTCACGAGCCTGGGTCTGCGGCGCCATCGCCTCTGGGCGCGCCGGCCTTTCATCTTCATCTGGCCTCTTATCGCCGTTTACGGCTCGGGCTGCGGATTGGTCGGTGCGATCCCCTGGTCGCTCGTCGCCCGTGCCTGGATCGACGCGTTGCTCTTTGCGCGGTGGCGGCCTGGTTGCTCTTTCGCCATCGGCCAAGCGTGGCCTGGTTCGAAGCGCTGAGCACTGGTGTCATGGAAGGGAAGCAAGGGTGCGCGCCGGGACACTAGAGAGTCGTAACCCTTGCTTCCCTTTCACGTCGCTTCGATCGCGATCCGCAGGTCGTGGCGCCTGGCAGAGCGAAGCGTCTCCAGGTTGTGCCTACCGAACGGGATTCACCGGGAAATGCTTGTTCTTCAACTTCTCCGGGACGCGCTTCGTTCGTTCTGCCTCGATCGCTTCGCTGGCTGCGGCTAACGATTCGAAGGCTTCGCGATTCTTGGACGCGCGGCACATGTAGACGGTGGCGTGGGCGAGGGGAATGCGCGCTTCCGGCATCCCGACAAACTCGACCGCCTGCTGGGTCGCAATCGCCAGCGGCAGGGCCTGAGCGTCGGCCAGGCCGACATCTTCGCTCGCGAAAATGACGATGCGCCGCGCGATGAAGCGAAAGTCCTCCCCGGCATGCAGCATCTTGGCCAGCCAGTAGATGGCGCTCTTCTCATCCGAAGCGCGCATGCTCTTGATGAAAGCGCTGATCGTATCGTAATGCGCGTCGCCCGCGCGATCGTAGACGACGGCTTTGGTCTGGATGCTCTCCTCTGCGACGGCGAGCGTGAAATGGGTCACGCCGTTGTAGCCGGGGACGCTGTCCCCGGTGACGTGAGGAGTTGCGGTGGGGCGACCGACAGCGTCCCCGGCTACATCGGGCGGCGTAGTCAACACGCCAATCTCGAGCGCGTTCAAGCATTTGCGCGCGTCTCCGTCGCTGAGCTTGGCGAGGTGGCGTTTGGCATTCGCGTCCATTTTTACGCGATAGTTTCCCAGCCCGCGTTCCTTGTCCGCGAGCGCCCGATCGATCAACTGCTCGAGCTCTTCCACGCCTAACAATTCCAGTTGGAAAACCTGTGAGCGCGAGACAAGGGCGCTGTTGACGTAGAAAAACGGGTTGTAGGTCGTAGCCCCGATCAGGCGCAGGTTCCCGCTCTCCACGTCGGGTAACAGAATGTCCTGCTGCCCCTTGTTGAAGTGATGGATTTCATCCACGAACAAAATCGTCTTTTGACCGGAAATGCGCCGGCGCTGCGTTGCCGCGGCGACGACCTTGCGCATCTCGGCCACATTGCTTTCGACGCCACTGAGCCTCTCGAATTTCGCCTTTGTAATCGCTGCGATGATCTGGGCGAGCGTGGTTTTCCCGGTGCCGGGCGGGCCCGACAGGATGACCGACGGCATCCGGTCCGCCTCAATCGCGCGGCGCAGGAGCTTGCCCGGCGCGAGAATGTGTTCCTGCCCGACGAACTCTTCGAGCGTGCGCGGTCGCATCCGGCTGGCAAGCGGGGCGGAGGCGTCTGTCGTCGGCTCCGTCTCTGCCTCGGTAAAGAGGTCGTCCACGGATTACGTTAACGGCGTCGGTTGCGTTTGTCAGCCGCTTGACCGCGGCGACGCGCTCCCCCATTCTCCCAGAGCAACCGGTTCGCCGATGAAAAGGATCCTTGTTCCCGTTGATTTTTCGCCTGCGATGGAAGGTGTGCTGGCGCTGGCGCGCCAGATGGCGCGGGCCTTCGAGGCCGAGGTGCACCTCGTGCACGTGCGCGAGATCGCGGCCGTTCCGGTCTTCCCGGCGGCTACGATCGGCTACCCGGGAATTGGGATGCCGGAGATGGGGATGGCAGGCGGTCTGCCTGCCGGTGTGGCCGGGTGCGTGCCGCCGGATCCGCCCAAGGAGGGAAAGAAAGATCGGCTCGACGCCCTGCGCGACGCACTGACCAGGAGCGGCTTGCGTGTCTTTGCCCATGAACGTGATGGCACGGTCGTGGAGGAGGTCCTGCAAACGGCGAACGAGATTTCCGCCAACCTTATCGTGATGGGCTCGCATGGGCACGGCTCGGTTTACAATCTCCTCGTCGGCAGCGTGACGGAAGGCATTTTGAAGGCCGGCCAGCGCCCCGTGCTGCTCGTTCCGGCGCCGCGCCAGTCGAAATAGCGGTGTGGCATCTTGCATGCTACTGCTTTCTCCGAAAGGTTTCGCGTCATGCGCGCGGAGAAAGGTTTATTTGGAATGCTCTGCGTCCTCGTGGCGACGGTTGGCCTAACGAGCGCATCTGCGCTGCCCTTTAGCACCGTTTTTCAAGGCCGGGATAAGTTTGAGCGTCTCGTGCAGCAAGCCGAGGCGAATGATTGGAAGTCGCTCCCGATCGGAGAACGGACCGCGACGGTCGGCCGCGCCATGGCCGGGACGCGCTACAAATCGTATACGCTCGAGATCGACAATCATATCGAGGCGCCTTCGGTGAATTTCAATGGGATGGATTGCTGGACGTTTTTCGAAATCGCCCTCGGCTTTGCCCGGATGCTCGATGAGCCCGCCCGCGCCTGGACGCCGGCGCGGCTGCTCCATTATATCGAACTCGATCGCTATCGCGACGGCGAGTGCACCGGCGGATATCTCTCGCGGCTGCATTATCTGGAGGATTGGCTGGCAGATAATGATCGCCGTGGTCTGGTCAACGATCTGACGAGAGAGCTTGGCGGCGTCCGCGCCCGGCACGCCGCGCACGAAATGACATTTGGCTGGCGGCATTACCGCTACTTGAAGGCAAACCCGGCCCTGCTTGCGCCCCTGGGTCGAATGGAGGCGCGGGTAAGCGAGCGCCCGCTTTACCAGATCCTGAAGAGCCAGGTGGCCGGAATCGAATCGAAGCTGAAAAGTGGTGACATCATAGGGATTGTCTCGCGCGATCGGCCGGGACTTTACTCAACTTCGCACGTCGGCCTGGCCTGCCGAACGAGCGACGGGGTGCTGCATTTCATGCACGCCTCTTCGCCGCAGAATTATGGGAGAGTCGTGATCGATTCGCGCCTCTCCAGTTATCTCGCGCGTTATCGCAGCGACACAGGCATTCTGGTCGCGCGGCCGTTGCGTTAACGGCCCGCTCTCAACCCGGATTCGGGATCACACGCCAACGTCGCCCGTCCCAGTGCAAGGTGAGGGCCTGTTGGCCGATCCCCACCGCCCAGACGTCGTTCGAGGCGAGCGCGCAGGCCGCATAGAGAACGTTCGAGCCGAAACCACTGCCCGGATTTGGTGTTCTGGCCACCTTCCAGGCTGCGCCATCCCAGTGCATCGCGACCGTGCGATAAGTGGAGGCAAATGACTGGCCCACGGCCCAAACATCGTTAGGGGCGATCGCGGCCACGCCGAAGAGCCCGTTGCCGACCCGGCTCGGATTCGGGCTGGAGATAAGACTCCACTGCGTTCCATTCCAGTGATCGGTCAAGGTCCCGCCCCGGGTGCCAATCGCCCAGACGTCGTTAGGCGAAATCGCCGCCACGCTGTAGTAACTGGCATAATTTTCGATCGAGCCGGTAGGGGAAATACTCCAGGCCTGGCCGTTCCAATGCAGAATCTCAGAGCCATCGAGGGTCCCGCCGACCGCCCAAATATCATTCGCGGCCACGGCCGTGATCCCACTGAGGGTGTCGTAGGTCCCGCCGGGACTGGACCCAACACTCCAGCGCGTACCATCCCAGTGTTCGATGAGCGTGAAATAATCGTGGCCGTTGGTCGAATAATCGCCGGCGGCCCAGACATCATTCGCGGCGACCGCGGCGACCGCGTAAAGCGCGACATAGGAACCCGGGTTCACGCAGGGCACCGACTGCAGGCTGCTGCCATTCCAATGCAGGACGTAGGCTTGGTCACTCACGTTCCAGGTTTGCCCGACGATCCAGACGTCGTTAGGCGCGACCATCGCCACCCCGTGCATTTGGCTTTGCAGCACGTTCGGTGGATTTGGAATAATCGACCAACTGGCGCCATCCCAGTGCTCGACCAGCGGGAAGCTGAGATTTCCCTGATACTTATAGCCCGCGGCCCAGATGTCATTCGATGAGAGCCCGCCGATCGCGTAAAGCGCGCTGTCGCCGGCGCTCGCAGCCGGCGCGGAATCGATCACTGTTAAGGAATAGCAAAGGGCGGTAAGACCGCCGAGTCGGCGAAGAAAAGGGAGAAGTTTCATGAGTTAAGGGAATTTCCGCCCCTGCCACGCCGCAAGCATGATTGTGTAACAGACCTGTTACGGGTGCTCGAGAAAGGCTGCATCCGTTAGTGCGGATCGCGCAGTTCCCTCACGACCCGGGCGAGTTGTTCAACCGCTTCTTCGGCGTCCGGCCCGATCGCTTCCAGCGTGGCGACGGCACTGCGATCAAGATTCGCGCGCATCACTTCGAGCAGGCTGAGGGCGGAGAAGCGCCCGGTTTTGGTCTGGATCCAAATCTCGGAGCGAAAGGCATTGGCGTGCCTAACGAACTCGGCGGCCGGGCGCGCGTGCAGGCCGAGTTCGTTGATGATCGTGATCTCGCGGGAAGCGCGAACTTTTTTCATCCCCGGTTATTGACTCGTGCCCCAGCGGCGATGGAGGAATCGCTCAACCGGGGCGAAGAAGGTCTTGTCCGCGGCGAGACCGATCAGGACGATAACCAGCATGATCGCGATGACCTGGTCCATGGCGTTCAGCTCACGACCGTAGTGGAGCAACTGCCCGAGGCCAAAGCCCGAGAGGATCGTGACAAAGATCTCGGCCGCCATGAGCGAGCGCCAGGCGAAAGCCCAGCCCTGTTTCATTCCGCTCACGATAAACGGGAGCGCTGCGGGAAGGATGACCTTGAGCCAGATATGAAGACGTTTCGATCCCATCGTTAGGGCAGCGCGGCGGAAAATCGGCGGGACGTGACGCACGCCGGTGTCCGTCGCGATCACGACCGACCAGAGCGTTCCCATGACGACGACAAAGAGCATGGCCGTTTCACTTTGCCCGAACCAGAGCAGGGCGAGCGGAACCCAGCAAACGCTCGGCAGAGTCTGCAACCCGAGCGCGAGCGTGCCGATCGTATCGTGCAGGACATTCCAGCGCGCGGTGAGGAGTCCGAGCGGAACGCCACCAACCAGGCCGATGACGAAGCCTAATAATAAGCGCTTGGTCGTGATCAGCATCGCCTGCCAGAGCGTGCCGTCGGCCGCGGCGGATTCCAGGTATTCCGCCACCTTCCACGGCGAGGGCAAGAGCACGGGCGACCAAATGCGCAGGCGCACCAGCAAAGCCCAGAGCAGAAGCAGCCCGACGAAAAAGAGCAGCGAGAGAAAAAAGCGTTTCATTCTGCAACCTCCACATTTCCATTTTTGAATCCCTTGAGCGAGCGCGTGATCCGGCTGGCGTACTCCGCCAGCTCGGTGCTGTTGATGTCCCGCGGGCGCGGAAGTTTGATCACGAATTGCTCGCGCACCCGGCCCGGATGCGGCGAAAAGAGGAGGACGCGATCGCCGAGGCAGGCGGCCTCGCGCACGTTATGCGTGACGAAGATGATAGTCTTGCGGCGCGCTTCCCAGATTTGCTGCAAATCGCCGTAGAGCTGTTCGCGGGTGAGCGCGTCGAGCGCGGCGAACGGCTCGTCCATGAGCAGCATGCGCGGGTTGGGGGCGAGGGCACGGGCGAGGGCGACACGCTGTTTCATTCCGCCGGAAAGCTCGTGAATGTTGGCGCGTTCAAATTTCGTCAGGCCGACCAACTCCAGGTAATAGCGAGCCACATCCTTCCGGTCTTTATTCGTTAGGTTTGGTTTTAGCCTCAGCCCGAAAAGGACGTTGCCGAGGACGTCGAGCCACGGAAAAAGAGCCGCTTCCTGAAACATGACCAGGCGCTCGCGTCCCGGTTGCGTGACCGGTTCGCCGTCGGCCGTGATGGCGCCGCCATCCGGTCTTTCCAGACCCGCAATGATGTTCAGGAGCGTCGACTTGCCACAGCCGCTCGCCCCAACGAGACAGACGAATTCTCCCTCGTTGACTTTCAGGCTGACGCGGTCGAGCGCCTGCACCGGACCGGTGCGGGACTTAAAAGTCTTGGAGACATTCTCGATTCGCAACTTGCTCGGCGGAACGATTTCCAGTTCCTCCTGCACCGACGAGCTGGCGCTGCGGGGGATTTCAAGGATTTGGGTGAAATACATGTTCGTTAGGGCGTAGCGAGCAGCTTCGAGGTATCGGTCGAACCTTTGAAGAACCCCGCAGCCTTGCCGTCTTGCACGGCCTTGTTCAGCAATTGCGGCGAGACTTTGGTCGTGAAACGAATCCGCGACCAGGCCTGTGCGATCGCCTCAGCCGGGATCGCGCTCCGGGTTTCTTCCTTCAATTCCGCGGCAAGAATTTGCTGCGCTTCCTGCGGGTGAGTTTGAATCCACTGGGTCAGTTCCGCATTGGCGGCCGCAACTTTTTTGGCCAGTTCGCGTTGTTCTTCGAGAAACTTCACGCTCGAGACCAGCCAGGTCGTCTGGACTTCCTTGTCATCGAGAAAGATTTTTCCCTGCGCCTCGCGCTCCAGCCGCGTCACCCATGGTTCGACCGTCCAGACAGCGTCGACTTGTTTCGCTTGAAAGGCGCCGAGCTGATCCGGGTTGGCGACCGGCAGCACCTTCACCTCGCCACCGATCTGCGTGATTTTGAAACCTTGCGCCTTCAACCACGCGCGACAGGAAATGTCCTGCGTATTACCCAGCTGCGGGCTGGCGATGGTTTTCCCGCGAAAATCCGCTGCCGTCTTGATCACGCCGTCCGGCCTGACGACAAGCGCCGCGCCGCCTGTGGCCGCACCGGAAACGACGCGGATCTCTTCACCCTCGGACTTGAAATGCGCGTTTAGCGCCGGCCCCTGGCCGACGTAAGTGAGATCGAGGGCGCCAGCAAAGATCGCCTCCATTGCGGACGGCCCCGCGTTATAGTGTAAACCATTGGATCTCGACCTCCGGCCCGAGCCGTTGCTCGAACCAGCCTTTGCCCTGACGCGACAGGCCGTGAGCAATGACGCCCTGGGCGTGAGTGATGTTCGGAAAATGCCCGAAGCGGATGGTAACCTTCTCATTTCCGTGTGCGAGCGTCACGAAGGTTAGTGAAAACACTGCGGTGATGACCGTTAGTAGTTTCATATTGTGTTTGTAGAGAGTTAGTAATTAATAGTGGTCATGATGTAGCCGAAATCCGCATCGGAGGACGCGCCAGTGTCGGCGAGATAGTCACCGGCGAAGAAGTGGCTGTAGCCGGCCTGCAGCTTGACGTGCTTGTTGAGCTCGTAGGTCGCCGTCAGATCGACCTCCTCACCCGCGAAACTGCTGGCCCCGATGGTGCGAACGTCTCGACCGTCCGGTGTCTTGGTCCGGAGCGCGGAGAGTCCATTGGAGCGATACCAGAAGTCGTGCGTATCAGCGAGCCAGAAGGCATGAAAGTCGAACTCGAGATCAAGCTTCCTAACCGGCTTCGCGTTAACCTGGACTCGCAGGTCATGGATGTTGCGCCAGCCGAATTCATCCATGAAGCCATACTTGTCATGATTCGATGGAAAGAGATTTTGGAAGCTCTCCGAATTCTTATCATTGGGATTCTTGTCGCCGGACGCGAAGTCATACTCGAGGCCGAAGCGAGGTTTCCAGGAAAGACTCTTCGCCGTATAACCGCCGGAACCATGAAAGGCCAAGGCACTGAGGTCAGAGCGGACGGAACTGAGATCGGTCGCGTACACGTCTCCAACCTCGTAAACCAGTTCGCCCGCATAATCCCAACCACGTAGCGAATCGGGCTTTGATTTTATCCGAGCGCCGATGGTTGCGAAGCGCGCGGCCGGGCCGTTCCAGGTTCCAGCGGGATCGATCTTATTTGTCGGATCAAGGTCAGGCTGGTTGTCGTTCTTGTGACGATAGAAAACATAGAAGTCAGTTGTTTGTTTCGGAACGAAGTCGGTCGAGAAATATCCACCGAAAAAGTTGTCCTCAGCGTCGCTCGCGTCGAACTCATGGCGCTCGATTTGCACTGGGCGCATGGCAAAGCCTTCGATCCAGTAATGTGGTTCCTCGAAGCGGAGACGAATCGCATCGAAGGTGCGGCCGAAGTTTCCCCACTTGGAGTCAGCGACGAGTCGACTATCGCCATAACTAATGGCCTGGCGTCCAACAGTGAGGACGAAAGGGAATTTCTTTGTGTCGCCGAGCGCCACATAAGCCTGGCGAAGATCAAAGACGTCATCTCCTTCGGCGCCGTGAATGCCAGGAATGTTCGCTCGGTCGGAGAACGCTTCGCGCGAGTCTTGAGTCTGACCATAGACCTTCAACCAGGAGAGTGGCCTGAATGCCAGTCCAAGACGAAAGCGATTGAGCAGCCACGAGTCATCATTGTCATCGTGAGCCGCCGAGTTGAAATCGCGATTGTCGGCCCGGCTTTCAGCGCGCACCCGCTCCTCAAGGTCGAAGGTCAGTCGACCATCCCAGAAGCTAAGCGGATTATCATCGATCGGTTTGGTGACTGACGTTGCGGTGTCGGACTGCGAGGCGCTTTGTGTGCCCGCCGTTGTCCTGAGACAGGGAAGCACGATCAGCGTGGCGACCAGAACAAAGGACGAGCGAGACAGACACATGGCGAAGGATATGAACATGAGGCAGCATTGAGATGAAGAACGACGGACGGTGTTCCGGTTACGGCGTTCGAATTGGGCTGTTTGCCTCCAGTTTGTCTGGTCGGTCGAAAGTCTCGGTCTCGGGGGAAGTAAGGCGTGTCTTCTCGGTCCGCTCGATGAGTGTGACGCGTGAATCATGGATCACGATCTGCACCACGCCATAGTGAAGGGTTTCCACCTTCTCGCGCACGATTTTGAGCCACTCTGGGTGATCGGTGCTCATATTCGTTAGGCGGGGACTCGCTTCCGTGGCGCCGCGAGCGGCAGGAGATCGTTGAGGCCAAAAGATTGGCGGGCAAATGGCAGCGGGACTTTGTCGCGGCGCATCTTGCGCAAAGTAATCTCGACGATTTGCGCAAGCGTGGCGCGATCAAGAATGCGCGCAATCGAATTGCGAACGTCGAGCATGAGCATGCGCAAACCGCAATGCGCTTCATCCGGGCAGGTGCAGCGATGATAGGCGGTCTGGCTGACGCAGGCGATCGGGGCGAGCGGGCCGTCGAGGAGTCGAATGATGGCGCCGAGTTTGATCCGGCTGGCCGGCCGGGCGAGGGAGTAGCCGCCGAGTTTGCCCCGCTTGGTTTCGACATAACCGGCGACGCGCAACTGGGTGAGAATTTGTTCGAGGAATTTGATCGGGAGCTTCTCCTTGGCGGCGAGTTCACCCACTTGCAGGATGGGGCGGTCCAGCTCCCGCGCGAGCCCGAGATCGATCAGGGCGCGGAGGGCGTATTCGCTGCGTTTCGACAGGTTCATCTCTAGTAACCCAGTAGAGTTATCGCACCGATACTCTACCAGGCAACTAGAGATGGCAAATTATTTTTCAAGGTTTTTTGAGAGAGATGAACTGGTCATTCCGGCCAGCGTCTCTGCCCGGGGACGGATCGCCGGAGCGCGCCGGGCGATTAGAGCCGGTGCTTCTCCTTCAAGTAACGGGTGATTCCCAGTTGTTCGTTAGGCGCGAGCGCCCGCCGAAAGATAATGAGATCCGCGATCGCGCCGAAAAAAAGTGAATCGCCTTCGCCATGATTTCCGCCCAGCTGCAAATCGCAATCTGTGCCTGCCGTCGGTCCTTCTGGCGGCTTTGGCAGCAGCGCGAGGCGGGCGTTTTCTGCGAATTGGCTCAAAATCGGAGAGCTATCTTCGCTCGCGCCGCGGTGTTGCAGGTAATTGACTCGCCATTGCTGACGGGAGTGACCGCCGAGCGGGGTAGCGGCAACAATCTCAGTCGTCGATTGCGCTGAAACAAACATTCCCTTCGATGCGGTCCAACGCTCATTCCATTCGAGGAAGAACGACGGCGCCGGTGTCTGGCGCGAGCCGACCCGAAAGACGACCGCTCGCTGTGGCCTCTTCGGAGCAGAGCGAGGAAAGTGCGGCTTGAAGACGGCGAAAATCGAGACAGGGCCGCCATCGAACATGAACGACCAATCCTCGCCAGCGCCGAAGCGCAAGATGCCGGACCCGGTGGGCTGGCGGAGCGCCATTTTTTCCGCGGGAAAAAAGAGCGCAGCTTTGCCGTTCACGAACATATGGAAGGGGCGGTGTTCATCGCTCCCGGCCATCATGCGATGAGGTCCGCTTTCCCGGAAATTGGCGATCCTCCCGTCGGCGCCCGGTTTATTGGCCGAGACGTCCAGCCAAAATTGCAGGCCTTCAACTTCCGAAGGAAAGCGCAAGGGCGCGGACGAGAGGGCGGCGTTCCGAGGCGAGGAATACTCGTGGCGGGGATGACTGGTGCGGCCTCTAACCCTCTTCCTTCGAGTCTCGGAAAACGTCTCGCGAAAAGACTGTTTCCAACGAGACAACGGCCGCGATTTGAAGGTGCGTGCGTCATCGAGCGCGAGGAGTGTCAGCCCGACAGCCGCGTGGATTTTCTCTTGCGCTTCGCGCGCTACATTCTTACGGCCGACGTCGCTGTCGGTGCGGAAAAGTGATGCGCCGGTCACACCAAGCCACGCGCTGAAATCCCGGAAGACACGCGGGTCGATGCAGCAGTCTTCATAACGAACGATGGCGATCCTGGCGGGATTTTGCGCGTGAAATCGCAGGGCCAAACGATTGCGTCTCTCCCAGTCCAGGACATGAACTGTGGCGTCGATTTGGGTCGGCGGCAGCCATCCCTTGCGCTGCATGGAATAGAGGACATTGACGGGATCGCGATAAATCCAGACCACGCGCAAATCATAAGCCGCGTACTCCGCCGCGATTTCTTCGAGCGCGCGATCCGGCGTCTCGCTGATGGGTTTCAGGAGCACGGTCCCGGGGGCGGCGTTTAGAACGTGCGCGATTTGCGGCAGCGGGCGCAGGCGGTAGCGATCATAGATGGCATCGTCCACACTCTCATTGAAGCTGGTCAAACTTCGGTCGTTTGCGAGCGAATTGAAGAGCACTTTGGTCCCGGAGCGCTGCACGCCCATCACCATGATCAATTTTCTTGCCACGGGGATTGCCTCTTCTTGTTAGACTGCGTAACCAAAACGGCGGTCCAGTTTCCGCATCGCTTTCGTCGCGTAATCGCGGTCTCGCGCATTGAGATACTCGCCATAGCCGCCCACCTGGCCGCGTCGCACTTTGAACGATTCGGGATCGCGCGCATCGCCTGCGCGCAGGATCTTGGACTCGAACGCGCCCGCGCTTTCCATTTTCTTCATGTGGTCGAAATCGGAAAACTCGAGCGCCTGGGCAAAAGCGTTTTCCTGCACTGGCCGCTCGCCAAGGAGCCGCAGGAGTTCCTGGAAGCCCGGCTCGGGGTCGCCGCGCAGCTCTTCGTAGCGCAAGAGTAAAAAGTCCGGGCGCCCGAACCACTCGTTCAGCCAACTATTCATGATCTCGACCATCGATTCGATCCCAAAGGCCGGATCGCGCAACAACGCCGCGGCGGACATTGCTTTCAATTCGTCAGGCGTTTCCTTCGTCCGGCGCGTGAGTTGGACGTAAAGCGAGACAAAGGCATCGCGTGGATCGCGCGCCAGGAGGACGACGGGCAGCCGGGCCCGTTCTCGTTGCGGGATCAAATACTTGCCGCGGACCTTGTCCCACCGATCGGCCTTCGTCCGCTGTTCGAAAAGATCGTGCGTGTAGATCAGATGGGGGACGCCTTCGTATTGCTCCGGTTCAAGGGTGAAGGGTTGGCCGATCTTTTCGCAATAGTAGGCGCAGAGAAAAGTCCGCACCCAGGTGCGTCCGCTCTTCGGGATCGAAACAACCAGCGCGTCGCCGCCGGAGAGTTGGCGGGCCCGGCTGCTTACGTTCCACCGGACGATACGCTTCATGTTAAATCGATCACGCCGCTTTTTTGCACAGAATGCCGTCGGCTCAGCAGACGGCGCAAGTTGCGCTGCCAGGAACGCGGCGAATAAACCGGCCGGAAAAAAGGATCGATCGTCACGTCATGCGCACGGCAAAGCGCGATCGCTTCCGGCATCCAGAAGCCGCGCGAGATCGCCGACATCAGGTATGGAATCGGTGTATTTTCGCGGCCGCGATAGGAAAGAATGTTCATCTCCTGAGTACGCGCGCTGCCGCGCGCCTCGAAATTCCACGCCGTCTCCCCGGCTCGTAGAACCGATTGGAGCGCGCTTTTTTTCCAGAGAGCGACCTGGCAGCGCGTCCGGCCGTCGGAAGTGAGCGGCACTATGCCGAAGCGATCGTTGAGCGATTGAAAGCCGGCATCCGGTTCGGAGCGTGCGCGAAAGCAGAGCGACGCAGCGTCAAAGTCCATCGCTTCGGTGAAGTCCTGCGCCATTTGCGCCCCATCGACGGGCCTGGTGAGAAAATAATCCTCCTGGAGGTAAAGGACATAGGGTTGAGCAATCCGGTCGAGCGCCCAAACCAGGTTACTCGACCAGCCGCGATCGGGACCGACCGCGAGCGAGCGCAAGCGCGTTGAGCGTACCGTGAGTTCATTCGTCAAAAGAAAAATCTCGAGGGGACAATCATTCCAGAACTTTTGCAGGAACGCGTGGAACGGGCGCCAGGCATCGAAAAAGGCGTCGCAGCTGGAAACAAGAACGGCGACGGAGCTCTTGAAATCTCGCAGCTCCGGCATGGAGAACTCGTCTCGCAGAGCCGGGTCGCGAGCAAGGCTTTTCGTGCACGGCGATGGTTGTTTCTCCGTCGATCATGGAGTAATACTTCGTCTCCCAAAAACGGGGGCGTACTGGTTTCGACTGATGGTTTGAAGCGCAGGCGGCATGTCGAGGATGGTTCGTTGGCCTCGTTAAAATCCGGACCAAAAAAAATAAATGCAGATCACCAAGATCTCGCTCTCGCGGCTTAATTGACTGCGATGTCCCGGGCTGGACGCCTGCTACGGCTCGGGACATGGACAGCAGGCTAATCGGACGGCGGAGTGACCGCGCCGGACGGTGAAGGAATTTCGTGGTGGCTCGGTGGGCGGCGTGTGCCGGTGCAACGTCCGACCGCTTAAAAATAATCACCGGCTACACATGTAGAAGCTCGCGGAGAGAGCGATCAGGACAGGGGTTCAACTCCCCTCGCCTCCAGTCTTCGCTCGCCGCCGTAGGAGGCGCGCGGAGACTGTCGCGCGGTAGCCTTGGCGAAGGCGGACCGCTATGAACGAGTGGAAGCCCTTGGCGGCGAGCTACGACTCGGTAAACCCAGCCTATCGCGCCGAAGCTCTGAGAGTAGTCGGATGAAACATGTCTCACTTCTTTTATGTCCACATCTTGCTGAGCGATCTCGACCCGGAGCGCTTTTATGTCGGCTGTACGCGCGATCTTCGAGCGCGATTGAAAACTCATAATTCGGGGGCGGTGCCGCACGCGGCAAAGTGGAAACCGTGGCGGGTGAAAACTTACGTCGCGTTGTCGGACGAAGCGCGGGCCAGAGAATTGGAACGCTATCTCAAGTCGTCTTCGGGCCGCGCTTTCACAAAGAAGCGCTTGTAGGATTTTGGAGAAAATCGCCGCGGGGCGCTTCGCTTTGCCTCCCAGTATTTTTTCCGTTTCAAGCGGACGCTTGACTCTCGATCCGAAAAGTCGGTATCCTCGAGCCGACTTGAACGATTACGTCACATCTTTTCCCACCGGCGGAGGGGCCTTCATGACGACGCATTGGAGTGTCGTGCATGACTTCACACTGGAGGAAACCGCCCCCGACCGCGCGCAGGCCGCTCTGACGCGACTTTGCCGGGACTACTGGCCGCCGCTTTATCGATTTGTGCGCCGGCGCGGTTACAGCAGGGCGGATGCGCAGGATCTGACGCAGGGTTTTTTTGCTTATCTGATTGAGAAACACGCCTACGCGACACCTGATCGGAGCAAAGGAAAGTTCCGCACTTTTCTGCTCACGCTTTTGAAGCGTTACCTCAGCGCCACCCGGGCGCATGAGTCGCGACAGAAACGCGGTGGCGGCCGCGAAATGGTTTTTCTGGACGGAGGCGAGATCAATGCCATTGAACGCGTCTCGGACAACGCGCTCCTGATCGGCGCGCCGCTCGATGAGGAACGGCTTTTCGAATGGAACTGGGCGGCTGCGCTCGTCGGCCGGGCGATGGAGAATCTGCGGGCAGAATATTCCAGCGGCTCCAGGGCCCGGGTTCTGGCCGCGTTGCGGCCTTTCCTGACCGGTGGTGTTGGTCTGCCGTCGCAGGAAGAGGCGGCGGCACGGCTGGGCGTTCCCCTCGAGACCCTGCGCAGTCATCTCTTTCGTTTGCGCTCACGCTATCGGGCGTTGCTTCGGGCGGAGGTTTTGCGGACGGTGGCGCAGGAGAAAGACATCGACGAAGAGCTGCGCTATCTTTGCCGGGTGCTGATCGCCAGTGCCTAACGGAAAGCGAAGAGGGTCATCCTCGGACAATGCTGGCACCAGGCGAAGACACGATCCGGAGGTGCGAGCAATGCGGAGTTCCGCTGGTGGCCTCGTCTGGGGAGGAAGGTTGCCTGAATTGCCTCCTCAGCGCCGGGATGGCGACCGACGGAGCGGAGGAAATCTCTTCGCCTAAGGAGTCGGAGAACCGCTTTTATCAACATTACGAAATTCTGACCCGTCCCGACGGCTCACGCTGGGAATTGGGGCGCGGCGCGATGGGCGTCACTTACAAAGCTCGGGATGTGAACCTCGACACACCTGTGGCGCTCAAGATCATCAATGCGCGTTTCTCGGCCCGCCCGGACGCACGGCGTCGTTTTCTGCGTGAGGCGCAGGTCGCGGCGCGGCTGCGCCATCCTAATGTCGCGAGCGTCTTTCATTTCGGGACAATCAACGCGCTGCCGGAACCCGCCGCGACTCCAGAGGAATACGCCGATGCCGGTGATTGCTTCTACGCGATGGAGTTCATTGAGGGCGAAACACTCGAGGCGCGACTGCGTCGCGCCGGTCCGCTCCCGCCCCTGCAGGTGCTCGAGATAGGCTTGCAAGTAGCGCGTGCCCTGGCGGCGGCCGAAAAACGCGGCCTGGTCCACCGTGACCTGAAGCCCTCCAACATCATGCTCGCGGCAGAAGAAGAGATCCTCTCGCCCAATGTCTCGCATGACCGCGCCGGAGAAGCCTGGGTCAAGGTGATCGACTTCGGTCTGGCCAAGCTCGCGCAAAAGGAAAAGGATTCGTCCGGTCCCGGGCATTTTTTCGGAACCGTGGCCTTTTCCAGCCCGGAGCAAATTCAAGCGCGCGCGGTAGACGGTCGCTCAGATATTTATTCGTTAGGCGCGACCCTTTGGTATGCGCTCACGGGCAAGGTGCCTTTCCCGTCGAGGACGAAGAGTGAGCGGGAGGCGGAGGAGACAAGCGCTCCGCTGCCCGTGGCCCAGCTGACGGAGCGCGGCGTCCCCGCGCCTGTGATCGCGCTGCTCCGGTCGACACTTTCCCCGGATCCGAAGGATCGGCCGCGCTCGGCGGTCGAATTGGGACTGGCGCTGCAGCGCTGCCATGATGGTCTCACTGGCGTCGACCCACGCCGGGTGTCGCCGGACACGCCGGCCTGCGGTGGGCTCTGGCCGGTGGATTCGCTTTGGCGGCCGGCGTGCTGGGATTAGCCCTTTTCCTTGTTTTGCCGTCATCGCCGCCTGACGACAAATCGATTGCCGTCCTGCCATTTCGGAATCTGAGCAACGATCCCGCCAACGCGTTCTTTGCCGAGGGCATCCAGGACGACCTTCTCTCGCGCCTGGTCAAGATTCGCGATTTGAAAGTCATCAGCCATCTAGTACGTCGCGTTATCCAGCAGATGCACCGCGCGATATGACGGCGATCGGCCGGGCGCTCGGGGTGCGGCACGTTCTGGAAGGGAGCTTGCGCCGGACGGGCGATCGGGTGTTCTCTCATGTCGCGCTTGATCGATACGCGGGATGGACACGAGGTTTGGGCTGAAAGCTACGATCGCACGCTGGCGGACGCGATCAACCTGCAGGGCGAACTCGCGACCGCTATCGCCGAAGCGCTCGACGCCACGCTCAGCCCGCAGGAAAGCGTGGAGTCCGCGCAAGCTCGACCGGCAACCCGGACGCCTATGTGCTCTACTTGCGGGGGCGCAAGTTCGAGAACAGCCTAAGTTTTGCGATCTCGGATTATGAAGCGGCCGAGGCGCTTTACCGGCCAGGCGATCGCGCTCGATCCGGGATTTGCTCTCGCCCACGCCCGGCTCGCCTCCATCCTGGGCTTGCTCTATCGCTTTCGCGGCCCGAGCGAGGATCTGAAAAAACGCGCCCACGCCGAAGCGCGCGAAGCGCTCCGGCTCCGACCGATCTGGGCGAAGCGCATCTCGCCAATGCGCTCTGTTTCTATCGCATCGACCGCGACTTCGATCGCGCCCTGCCGGAGTTGGAGATTGCGCGCCGCTTCTGCCTAACGATACCGAAGCGGAAAGCTTCATCGCCTATATTCACCGCCGGCGGGGCGAATGGCGCGAGGCGCGCGCCGGGCTTGGAGCGTTGCCTTTCGCGCGACCCGCGCAACGTGACCTACCAGGAGGAACTCTACTCCACCGCTTTCCTTCTCCGCGACTGGCCCGCGGCCGAACGCATGCCGTCCGGGCCGAGGCGATCGGCGCCGACCATTCCGCTGCTCAAGGTCGAGCGCGCTTTGGTCGATCTCTGGCAGGACGGAAATCTCGCCCCGCTGCAGAAAGTGTTTGCGGAGCTCCATTCCTACGGGGATCCGGAGGGCATCGTCGCCTGGATGCGCTGGGATGCCGCCATGATCGCGCGGGACTTCGCTCGCGGCCCAGGCGGCGATCGACGGATTTCCCTTCGACACCCTGCCCTCCGTTTTATAGCGCGCCGATCCCGAAAAGTTATCTCGAAGGCTGCATCGCGCTGGCCACGGGCGATAATGCCCGGGCCCAGGAATTATTTGAAGCCGCGCGGCCGGCCTAGGAAGCTGAAGCGCTCGCTCATCCGCAGAGCGCCTTGCGGCATGCCCGGCTTGGCTTGCTCTATGCCTATATGGGGCGCAAGGCGGATGCGATCCGCGAAGGTAAACGCGCCGTCGAGCTGAAGCCGTCAGCAAGGACGCTTTCGACGGGCCGAGAAGAATTATGCAATCTCGCCCTGATCTATGCCCGGGTCGGCGAAGCAGATGCAGGCCATCTCGATGATCGAGTCGCTGCTTCGGATGCCGGGCGGCGTCTTTTTTTACGAAGCGAGCATGAGTCTGTGGGAACTGCGTTTGCGCTGGCAATGGGATCCGCTGCGGAGGATCCGCGTTTTCAGCAAATCCTGGCGGCCCCGGAGCCGCGCAACCGTCTTCTAGTGACCGGGCGATTCGATCAGTTTGGACGATGCCGTCTCCGGCCAAAAACAAAACGCTCATCTGCGAGCAATGCGGGGCGCCGTTCCTGAGTCTCCCGGGAGAAGAAGGCTGCCTGAACTGCCTTTTGAGCACGGGGATCGAAGGCGACGGAAGCGACCGCGCCTTTCGCCTAACGAACCGGCCAGCCGTTTATCAGCACTACGAAATCCTGACCCGCCCCGATGGATCTCTTCTGGGAATTGGGCCGGGGCGCGATGGGTGTGACTTACAAAGCGCGCGATGTGAATCTGGATACGCCGGTCGCGCTCAAGATCATCAATGCGCGTTTCTCGGCCCGGCCGGAAGCGCGGCAGCGTTTTCTGCAGGAGGCGCAGGCGGCGGCGCAGTTGCGTCATCCGAACGTGGCGACCTGTTTTTCATTTCGGGACGAGTCAATACTCTGCCTTCCACCTCGGCGGCGAGAGGCCGCAGAAACGTCGGTCCGGGCGAATGCTTTTACGCGATGGAGTTCGTCGAAGGGGAATCGCTCGAAGCGCGCTTGACGCGCGCGGACCGGTCCGCTCGAGCCAACCTTGCGCGCTCGAGATCGCGCTCCAGGTCGCCCGTGCGCTGGCCGCGGCGGAAAAACGCGGCCTGGTGCACCGCGACTTGAAACCGTCCAATATCATGCTCGTCGCGGAAGAGGAAGGCCGCCTCGGCGAACAAAGCTCGAGGCAGCTGGCGCCGGGGCCTGGGTCAAGGTGATCGACTTCGGCCTGGCCAAGGTCGCCGGCGCAGGAAGTGAGTCCTGCGCGGCCGCCTCGTCCTTCTCGGGACCTTGGCCTTCTCCAGTCCGGAACAATCGGGGGACGCGAGGTGGACGGTCGCTCGGACATTTATTCGTTAGGCGTGACCCTTTGCTATGCGCTCACCGGGCAAATTCCCATTCCCGCCATTCAGTCGCTGGAGCAGGCGACGCGCAAAGTCGACGCGCTCCGCGGTCCGTCGCGCGGCTGCCGAAGCGTGAGGTTCCCGCGCCCGTTATCGCGCTTCTGCAAGTCGATGCTCGCTCCCGCTCCGGAGGATCGGCCGCGATCGGCGGTCGAACTGATGCAATCGCTGCAGCACTGTCAGACACTCTCGGCGGCTCTACGCGGCCGGTCGCAGGCGCTCGCCGCTGGGCGCGTGGCCGCCGGGCTGGGCTTGGCGGCAGCTCTAGTCGGCTTGGCCCTTTATTTCTCGCCTGCCCCGTCTTCCCTGGATGACAAATCCATCGCCGTGTTGCCGTTTCGAGAATCTGGGCAACGACCCGGACAACGCCTTTTTTGCCGAAGGCGTGCAGGACGATATTCTCTCCCGCCTGGTCAAGATTCGCGATCTGAAAGTGATCAGCCGCCTTGGGACGTCGCGTTACCGCGGCGGATGGCCGCGCGATCTGCGCGCGATCGGTCAGGCTCTTGGAGTCCGGCATCTTCTCGAAGGAAGCCTGCGCCGCGACGGCAATCGCGTGCGGCTTCATGTTTCTCTGTCGACACGCGTGACGGGACACGAAGTTTGGTCCGAGGGCTACGACCGCAAGCTGGCCGATGCGATCAATCTGCAAGGCGAACTCGCGAGCGATATCGCCGACGCGCTCGATGCCACCGCTCAGTCCGCAGGAACGAGAGGGTAACGTGCGTTCCAAGTCGACGCGCAATCCGGATGCCTATGTCCTCTATCTGCGGGGACGGAAACTCGAGAATAGCCCTGCCTTTGCGATCTCGGCCTATGAGGCGGCGGAGGCTCTCTACCGCCAGGCCGTGGCCCTCGATCCGGGATTTGCTCTTGCCCATGCCCGGCTCGCTTCAACACCCTCGGCTTGCTCTACCGCTTCCGCGGGCCGAGCGAAGACCTAAAGGCGCGCGCTCACGCGGAAGCGCGCGAAGCGTTGCGGCTCCAGCCCGAGCTTGGCGAAGCGCACCTTGCCCAGGGCCTCTGTCTTCTATCGATCGAGCGCGACTTCGACCGCGCCCTTGCCGGAACTCGAAATTGCGCGTCGACTTCTCCCTAACGATACGGAGGCGGAAAGCGACGATCGCTTTCATCCATCGGCGGCAGGGTCGATGGCGCGAGGCCCGGGCCGGCCAGGAGCGTGTCCTCGCCCGCGACCGACTTAATCGGAAGTACGAACATGAACTTCACGCGACGGCGTTCCTGCTGCGCGACTGGCCTGCCGCCGCCGCTCATGCCGACCGCGCCCTGGCTCTTTCGCCAAGAATGGATCCGCTGAAAGTCGAGCGAGGCTCTGGTGGATCTCTGGCAAAATGGCGACCTTGCTCCGTTGCAAAAGTTTTTCGCGGATTTGACCGGTTACGGCGACCCGGAGGGTAATTCTGGCCTGGGGGCGCTGGGATACGGCGATGCTGGCCCGCGATTTCGCGGCGGCGCAAACGGCGATCGATCGCTTTCCCTTTCGAGACGCTGCCTTCCGTTTTCAGTGCGCCGGTACCGAAGAGCTATTTCGAACGGCTGCATCTGGCATGGCGCAGGGGCAGGACGCCGAGGCGCAGCGAGTTTTCGAGAGCGCTCGCCCCTCGATGGAAGCCGAAACGCTGGCTCATCCCGGCGATGCCTTGCGTCACGCCCGGCTCGGCTTGCTTTATGCCTACATGGGCAGGAAAGCAGACGCGATTCGGGAAGGCGAACGTGCGGTTCGAACTGACGCCCGTCGATAAAGACGCCATCGACGGGCATCAGTGGCTCTGCAACCTCGCCTTGATCCATGCGCGGGTCGGCGATGCTGGATCAAGCGATCACGATGATCAATTCTCTGCTGCGCGAGCCCGGTTGTGTTTCGCCGCTGGACGAAGCAAGCATGAGCCTTTGGGAATTGCGGTTGCGCTGGCAATGGGATCCGCTGCGGAAAGATCCGCGCTTCCAGAAAATTCTCGCCGGACCGGAGCCAGCGACGATCTTTATTAGGACTTCGTCGTCAAGGCCACTCGTGTGGCAGACGCGACGAGGGTGTGTCCGGCGTCGAGGCGATTATTTTTTTAGGATTTCTGCATTATTTTTGCAACGCGCGGGGGAATTTTGCGCATGGAACAGGTAGAGACACCCAGTGTGTGTTGTACCATGGCTAGTTCCCGGATCCCCCGATCCGACGAGGCCTGAGGGCGCGCCCCCACGCCTTCAGGCGCGACGGCGTGAGACAGGGCTCGCTCTCATTGCGTGTATCAGCTGGAGGCGTCGGCCATCTGTGCGGCTTGACGGCGCTCTTCGCCGGTTCGAGCTGGCTCCGCCAGACGTGCGGCGGCAGGAGGCCGATCATCATGAAAGCGAGCTGGCTGGCGCCAAAAGCGATCAGCCAGGGAAAGGCGCTGTCCATGAAACCGTAGGAGTGCAGCCCGATGCCGAGCATGTTCACCCCAAACCAGGACCAGCTCGTGACAATGTTGCCAAAGACCGCCATCACCATGAGGCCGCGTTGCCTGACGAGGCCGCCCCAGCGCGCGTGCAGGATGATGGCGTTCCAGAGGACGATGAGGAGCGCGCCGTTTTCCTTCGGGTCCCAACCCCAGAAGCGGCCCCATGATTGATCGGCCCAGATGCCGCCGAGGATCGTGCCGACGAAACTGAAGAGGGTGGCGAAGCAGACGATGCCGTAAACCATCCGGGTGAGCGACTGCGCCGTGGCGCGATCGAGCGAAGGCGTAAACGCGCCGCGCACGATGTAGGTGAGGGCGAGGAATCCGGCGAGGAAAGTCGAGGCGTAGCCGAGCGTGACGCAGACGACGTGGGTCGCGAGCCAGCCGTTGGTGTCGAGCACGGCGCGCATCATTTCCATCGTGTCGCCGTCCATCGAGAGATGATGCGCGATGAGGAGGGTGATGAAGCCGATCATGGCGGCCGTTGCGCTCCCGATGCCGTTGCGGAAAAAGCGTTCGAGAAAAATGCCCAGCAAGACCGCGCCCCAGCCGATGAAGACGGCGGACGAATAAAGATTCGTCACCGGCGGCCGGCCTTCGAGATACATCCGCGTGATCAGTCCGGCGGAATGCACGAGCGAAGGTCACGACGAGGAGAGCGAAAGCGTAACGGCCGAGCGTCTGCGGCCAGACCAGCCACGAGGCGCAGGCCAGAATGAAAATCAGGACGTAAATCACCATCGCGCTGTAAAACGGCTGCAATTGGTTGAAGACCGACTCGACTTTTGCCTTCCACACGCGCCGCGGAAAATCGCGCTTCAGTTCCGGCTGAATAATGGTCGAGCGTCTTGTTGAAGGTCGCCGGATCGTTCGCCGCGAAGCGCCGTCGCCATGTCGCCCAGGACTTGACGGCAGGATGCATTTTTCCGTCCGTCAGGAAAATGAGCAGGCTTTCCCCCATCTTGCGCCACTGCAGCGGATCATCGTTAGGCGGAAACGGCGGGATGGGGAAAAAATAACCGGTCTCGGCGAGGAAGCCGAGGCTCTGCAAAGCCTCCGCAGTGATGCCGCTGTTCATCGGGACTGGTGACGGTCGAATGTTTTTCAGCAAATCATCGACCTGGCTCTTGAAATCTTCCGTGCCCGCGACTTCGAGGCTGTTCTCGAGCCGATGATAAAGCGAGACGCGCTCAAACAACTTGATGATGTCGCGCTGAAAAGGCGAGCGCAGTTGTGCCTCCACCTTTTCCGCGAGCGCGGCCTGCTGCTCGATCTCCTGCAAATGCGGGAGCGAGCTCGCGGAAGGAAAAATATTTTCCCGCCTCCGGGCTCAGGCCGAGCGCGGTCAGCGTTTCGGGATTGCGGATGACGAAAATCTTTCGCAGATCCGCTTCGTCCGGTTTCATCATGACCTCGGCCAGCCAATCCATCGGGGTGAGGGATCTCCGTGATCGGTGGCAAGCGTTTGTTTGCCGTGAATGATGAGAAGCGAATTGCGCGCGACGGTGTCGAGCGGCTTGATCCGGCCGTTCAGCAAGACCGGCAGCCGGCCGAATTTCTGCATCTCGAAACCGCCGGCGTCTGTCGTGCTGGAAGAGCGGCGCGACGACGTAGGCGAGCGTCGCGGCGACGATCAACCAAATGATGATGGGCCGATCCTGCTTCATCGGCTCCTCTTTTTCACAAAGCCAAACAGGTGCATCGAAAACTGGATCGAGCAGCCCGAGCGCGACCAGTCCGCAGGCGATGTAGGGCAGGAGCATGGCGGGATTTTTCACCACCTGCAAAATGGTCGTCTTGTCGTTGTTGTCGAAACCGGCCTGGTAAAAAGTGAAGCCGCGATAGCGCAGCGGATCGTTCATCGAGATGAGCACCTCGCGATTTTCGCCCCGCTCGAAATCGAACCAGGCGCACCCGGCTGGAGAAATTTTTCGGGATATCGGTCCCGGCATAACGATCGTGCGCGAAGTCGAGCAGGGTGAGCGCGAATTGCTTGTAGAAACGCCGCTGCCGCATGACCAGTTCGATAGGTGTGCCCGTTGAGAGTGAACGATTGCGGATCGGCAATCGCGTTCGAGACGAGCCATGTGCCTAACGAACCCTGCACTCCGTCGACCTCGACAAAGGCCGCGCTCAAGATCGCGTTCATCGTCCTTGACCGTGCGCGGCTCCTCGCGCGACGACGATATTTTGCCCGAAGCCGATCGTGGCCAGCGAAGGCGGCGCCTGCGGCTCCTGCGAGCGCATCGCGAGCCGGGAGTTTGGGAGGAACTGCCGGATCTTGAGCGTGAAAGGCAGCGTCGGATTCTGGATCGTCCCCTGCTGTGCGAGCACCTCTTCCGGGATCGACACCACCTGGTCGAAATTCGGATCGGTCGCATCGATCACCGCCAGCTCCACTTCGCGCGGCGCTTCCGAGTAACCGAGCGTCTGGCCTTCGTCGATCCGCATCTGCGTTTCGCGCGCGAAGAGGCCGGTCAGCAGTTGGCCGAGCAAGAGGAGGATGACTCCGAAGTGGAGCAGAATGATGCCGATTTTTTTCCGGGAAAGCTGAAAACGGGTCGCGTGCGCCGCGAGCAGATTGACCAGCAGGACCGTTCCGAGCAGATAACCGCCGGGCAGAATCGGAATCTTCCAGTTCGCCCCCGGTGGCGACCAGAAGATGAGCAGGCTTTGAAAATAGCGCGCCTGCACCGCGTGAATCCCGAGATGCACCTGCGCCAGGGTGCCGAGAAAAACCAGCAACATCCCGAACCCGAGACAAACCACCGTCAGCCGGAGCGACGCGAAAACACGCAACGGCGACTTTCCAGAAATTCGGGCTGGCGGCGGTGGCAGGCATTCGTTAGGGAATTTTCAGGCTGCGCAGAAAATCGGTGAAGGCGCTTTTCTGCGATTCGACCGCGGCATCTTCGCCCGTCATCTTGATGAACCAGGAACGATCGTTCTCATCCAGGATCGCGGCGAGGATGCGCTGCTTTCCCTGCTGCGCATCGATCGGTTCCTCGCTCACCAGGTCGACCACCAGGAAATCGTGCCCATTCGCCTGCACGTGCTCGGCCGTTTTCGCGAGCGTGTCCTCGTCGATCGGGCGCGAGCTTCACCTGGCCGCGCCAGCGATTGACGTTCGCGAGATCGCCGCCCGCGATTCCCGGGAGCGAGACGACCGAGACGTCGGTCTGCTTTCCGTTAGGCGCGGTCGCATTGAAACTGGCCAGCCGCATCGGCGAGAGCGGCTTCTCCTGCCAGTTGGGCGGAAGGGTGTATTGCAGCGGCGCGCCCTGCGCCGCTTCGAGCGGCGGCGGGGCGGGGGCGTTCGTGTTGCTCCCGCCCGTGTTCGCGGTCATCGGCGCAGATGCCGCCGCGGTCCCGCGGTCACCTGCACGCTCTGGAGAAATTGCTGGAACGCGTCGCGCTGCGATTCCACGAGCTCATCCGGCCCCATCATTTTGAAAAACCAGGTCTCCCCATTGAGCGGAAAGATTCCGCCGAGAATGCGCGACTTCGAACCATCGGGCGGATCGGCTGCTCGCTCACCAGATCGACAAAAAACATGTCGCGCCCGCTCACCGTCATGGGCGTGCCGGCCTGCGCCTCATCCGGAATGGGAGCCAGCTTCAACTGATTGCGCCAGCGATTGACGTTGGCGAGCAGTCCGCCGGCTGCTTCCGGGAAAGAGATGACCGAGACGTCCGCTGTCTTTCCCTCCGCGCCGCGGACGAGGAAACTGCCTTTGCGAAAACCGCTCGCGGGCTGTTTTTCCCAACCTGTCGGCGCGGTCCAATGCACCGCCGGGGCGGCGCCGCCATTCATCGCGGCCGATTGCGCCGGCGTGTCCGGCTGGGTCTCCTTCGGAATGCGATAGACCGTGATCTTCGCGTCATCGCTCGGGCTGCAACTCGCGCAGAAAAGCAGCGCCGTCGCGAGCAATGGCAGCCTAACGAGCAGGCAATGAGCAGGAAATGATGGCTTCAAGGGCAGGGCGAAGTACCCGCCGGCGGCCAAGAAGTCAAGCGTCGAGGACGAGGTCGCTCTTGGGCGCGCCGATGCAGGTGAGGCGGGTGCCGGGTCGGTCTCGAAATCGGACTTCTCGATGTAATCGACCTCGCCGGAGAAGACCGCGACCTGGCAGGTGCCGCAACTGCCGGCCCGGCATCCGCTCGGGATGCTGATGCCGTTGGCTTCGGCCAAATCGAGGATGCTGGTGTGGTCGCCGCACCATTGCAGGGTCTTGCCGCTCTTCTTGAATTGGATCGCGTAGCCGGTGGCAGCTTGCGCTCCGGGGGCGACGACGGCGGCGACTTTCTTCACGCTCGACGGGCCGAAGGTTTCGTAGTGGATGTGTCTTCTCCGGGACGCCCCATTGCTTTGAGACCTTCGGTCACGTCCTGCATCATCGGGCCGGGACCGCAGAGGTAGTAATCGAAGTTGTTTGAAGGCAGCAGCGTTTTGAAAAGATCGACGGAGATGCGGCCTTCGTGCTGGTAATCGCGCCCGAGCTCGTAGTCGGGATCGGGCTTACTCGCGCAAACGTGCAGATGCACGTTGGGATGCTCGCGCGCGATCGCTTCGAGATGTTCTTTCATGACGTGCTCGGAGCGGTTGCGGATGCCGTGGAAGAACCAGATCTCGCGTCGCGAACCTTCGCGCGATGAGGGTGTTGAGCATGCTCAGGACGGGCGTGACGCCGATGCCGCTGCCGATGAGGACGAGGCCGCCGCTACCGGCGGGGTCGAGGAAGAACTGCCCGGAGGGCGCTTTGACATCGAGGATGTCGCCTTCGTTGACCTGCTCGTGGAAAAAGGACGAGGCGAGGCCGGGTGGCGCGTCTTTGTCGCGCGGCGGGATGCGCTTGATCGTGACCCGGTAGGTGTCGGGTCGCGGGCAATCGGAGAGGCTGTAGCAGCGCACGACCGGTTTGTCTTTGCCGGGGATGTCGAGATTAAAGGTGAGGTACTGGCCGGGGAGAAAATCGGGGAGCGATTTCTTGTCGTGCGGCGACGAGATGGAAGGAACAGATGTCGTCGCATTCCATCACTTTTTTCGCGACGAAAAATTTGCGCCAGCCGTTCCAGGGAGCGCCGCTGAGCGCTTTTTGCCGGCGCAGGTCGCGCATCATTTCGAGCTCGGTCTTGAGCAGATCGAGCGAGAGATCGGCCTGGCGATTCTGGCCGGCGAGCCGGCGGACATTGGCCGCCGTGACGAGGCCGAGCTGGATTAATCCGCCGCCGACGAGAATGCCGCCGATTGCTTCGAGAATCATGATCGCGCAATCAATCCCGCTAGAATTTTAGCAGGAGCTCGGATCGAAACCCATAAGCCGTGTCGCGATCTTCCGGGAAGCCGATGAAGGTATCGAAGATGAGAACGAGGTGCTGGTTCAATTTCATCTGATAGCGGACCGCGCCGGCGATCGAGTTGGTGGCTGATCGGAAAGAACTGTGGATCGCGCGTCCTGACCCGGCCGCCGAGTTCGAAGGTGAGTTGCTTGTCGGTCCCGCCGAGAAATTTCTGGTAACCGATGGCCGCGCCGACGGCGTCGTTGGCGCGATTGCCTAACGGCGCTCCATAGGAGCCGAGGCCCTGCGCGGCGAAGAGAATGCCGGTCTGCCCGAGCGGTCCGCCGCGATCGCCGCCGCGCGCCGCGGAAGAGTAATCGCCGATGCCCCAGAAAGCGTCGAGGTAAACGATATCCTTGCTCTCCGGCAAAGTGGTGGAGAGTTGCTGGAAGAAGAGGACGCCGGTGCTGACCGCGGGAGTTTCGTGATCGAGCGCGAAGGAAGCGTTGACGCGGGTGGTGGAATTGATCAGCCCAAGCGCCGGGTGTCGCCGATGCCGAAATAAACACCGTCACCACCAGTGGAGGCGTCGGCCGTGACGTAGGCGAAATCGAGATCGATCGTGTCGGAGGCGTAATCGGCCGTATTGAAGAGGCCGAACAACCGGGCGTTGCTTTCGCGCACGTTGTCGTTCCGGTTCAGCTCGCCCCAGGCAAAGATGCCGGTGGTGCGCCAGGCGGAGGCGCCGAGGAAAAAGTTCGAAGTCCGGGTGATGCCGATGGCGTCGATCACGTCTTCATTGATCATGATGCCGTCCTGGAAACTGAGCGGCTGACGGCCGATGGCGAAATAGATATCGAGGCCCTTGGTGTCGCCGGGATCGAGGTTCGGGAAAGAGCTCGCCGAAATCGCCCTGGAAGAAAAGGGTCGTGACGTAGGCGTTGAGATCGTTCTTGAGCCGGTTCTGCGGATCAAAGCGATAGCCGCTGTAATCAAGTCCTTCGCGATCGAGCGGGCGGAAGCCGATCAGGAGGCGCTCGGTCGGGGTGAGGTAAAGATTGCCGTAAAGATCGAGCCGATTGGCCCATTCGGTGATCTGGCCATTGCCGTTGCCGTTGTCGAATGTCTGGAGGGCGGTGCGGGCCAGTGCCGAAGACGATGAAGTCCGGCTGCCAGACCGCTCCCGTGGGCAGAGTGTAGCCGGGCGCGATCGGGCCGCGCCCGAGAAATGGACTTTGGCCGATCTCGATGATCGGCGCCGGCCGGTCCGGAAATCCCTCGAGCTTGAGCGGCACCGGTTTGTCGCTCAAGGCGCTGCTGCCGTGCGGCGCGGCGGGTGCCGGGCCGCCAACAAGTCTCAGGAAGCTCAACCTCCTTTTGTCGCGATCGTGGCGGTGGTGTCGCCGTCGATCGCGGAGCCGTGGTGGTCGGCCAGGCTCGGAGATACGCGGGACGTTTTCGAGATTCGTTCCGCAATTGCTGCAGAAGTGGAAGTTGCCCGGCATCTCTTGGCCGCAGGTCGGGCAGATAATCTTGTCGCTCGGCCGCGCGGTCTGGGCGAATGCGTCCGGAGCGATTCGTCAAGGCAAAAAGCAAGCAGGATTAGAATCGTTAGACTGGTGCGCATGGCGAACGATTAATGCGCGGCGTCCGCCACTTTGAGGGCTTGTTGCGGCCGCTTTCGATTCCGGCAGGAAAGGCTTGTTCGGCGGCGCCATGATTTCGCGCTCGGTTGGCCTGAGGCGGAGGACGGCCGGAGCGGACGGCAGGACGACGTTTCGGTTCCAGAGCGTTTGGGAGCGTTCGACCACGGCGTCGGCGATGCTCTTGGGCGACATGTTGTAATCGAAGCCGGTCGCGGCGATGGCGCCGAGCAGGTTTACCGGAACCATTTGGGTGATGAATTTGACGTTCACTTTGTAAGGCGTCTGACCGGTGAGCCGAGCGCCCTCCACTTTGTAGGGCGCCCAACGAGAACCGTCCGGCGGCAGGACGGTGGCTCTGTTTGCGGGCGCCGTTTGGCCGGCCCAGGAGCACGTCGGCGTTGGTCGCCGGGCGCACGTAGGGCAGCGGATCGACGCTCTGGTTCACCGGAATGAATCTGCACGCCGTCTCGCCGCCGCGAATGAAGGGTGACGAGAAACTTCGACTGCAGGCTGAAGAGGATATTTATCGAGCGGCAGTTTGCGATCGTGCACGTAGGCTGACTCCATCATCGCGCACGTCGCCGTTCGGATCGCGGTCGCCGGAGACGAAAATGACTTTGCCGCTGCCGATCCGTCACCGTGCACTTGCAGGAAATTGGCCCGCTCGCCGTCGAAACCTGTCGGCGCGCCATGGCCATCGGTCCCGTTCGCGACCTGAATCTTGAATTTGATCCCGCGGTCGTCGTTTTGTTCGAGGACGAAATCGTGCAGTTGAAAGCCGCGGCGGAGAATTTGGTAGCGCTGCAAGTTCGCTTCTTCGAGTTTCGCGAATTGATCGTCGAGAATGGCGCGCGCGTCGTAGCGGTCGTCGATCGATTGCCAGCGCGGCGGGGAATTTGTAATCAGCCGGCGCTTTTTTCTCGAACGCATCTGTGCCCCAGCCCGCGCCTGATAATCGAATTGGAGCCACTCGCGCATGGTGGCGAGTTGCTGCGCCTTGACGTTGAAAGGGAAAAGCCCCGGGTGAATGATCGAGTAGTCCGGGCCCGCGAAACGGTGATCGGTCAACTTGCGCGGCGGCGTCGGCTGGTCGCCGACCATCGCGGCCGGACCGAAAGCGTAGCCGGATTTGATGCCGGGGATTTTGCCCATGTGGCAATCCTGGCAGGTCTCGCCGCGTTTATTGGCGGGGGAGTTCTTGAATTGCGAAAACGCTTCTTCGAGCCGGAAACCGTTGAGCAAATTGACGTCGTGGCAGTGCCACAAAAGCCCGATTTTTCGAGCGGATCGAACTTGATCACGTTGGTATGAATGGCGCGGCCGACCTCGCCACGCTTGGTCACGACCTGGAATTTGTCCGGCTGGGAGAGAACCTTCTTCAGGTTGCGCGTTGCCTCGCGGTCCATAAACCGGCTCGAAAATATCGCCCTGCTGGAGTGCGAGTGCGACCGCTCACTTTGCCGTAGTCTTTCTTCACTCGGTGACAAGAGATGCAGGTGATCCCTTCGCGTGAAGTCGGATTGCGATCCATGTTGCTGATGAAGGTCGGCTCCTCTGATTTGCATGCCGACCTGGGTGTGACAGCGAATGCAAAAGTCGCCGTTCGTGCCCGCGGTGAGTCTGTCGACCGTCGCCTGGAAGGTATTGAAGATCGGGCTCACCTGCGCGTAGGCGTGCTGCGAGACGGACCATTGCCGGAACTGCGTCGGATGGCAGGTGGCGCAGGTGGAGGCGGAAGGAAATTTATTTTCCACCAGCATCTGGGCGTGATCGACGGCCGCGTTGCCGGTCGGTCGCGCCGGTGGTTTTGGCGGGCGCATTCTGGGGCGCGTTGGGGACGAGGAGGAGATCGATCCGGCATCGGTTCGTTGGTTCCCGTGTCGCCTTCCGGAAGGAGCAGATCGTCCGCCGAGGAAGCAGCCGGCGGGTTGCCTGCCCGGGCCGGGCGCGAGGAGATCGTCCGCGTCGAGGCGCAGGCGGTCGCCGCCGGAGCCGCGGGCGGCGCGCTCGCGAGCAGATCGTCCGCGCCGTTGGCGCCGGCGGGGCACAGCGGCGGCGCTGCAGACGCGGGCTCTTGCGCTTGTGCGGAAAAATGGTATCAGTGCCCGACAGGCCAACGCAAAGTCGCAGGTAGAAACAACGCGGCGAAGCATGGCGAACTCAGGCTGCGATCTTTGGCGAGTTGTTCGTCAATTCAAAAACAAAATTTCTTTCGCGAGAAAAATGCTTGCCGCTGCTAGGTCGACTGATTAGTAAAAAAATGGAGAACGTCAATGCCGCAACCAAGGAGGATTCTTCATGATGAATGATTGTCGCGCAGCACTGGCCGCCACTTTTGCCTTGTTCCTGGGACTCGGAACGCCGCTCGCCTTTTCCGCGCAAGTGCACGAAATCGATCCCGGCCAAAGTCGTCGGCTCGCAAAAATGCGGCGAGTGCCACAAGTATGAAGCCGAAGCGTGGAAGACGACGCCGCATTTCGCGACCTTCGATTCCATGCATCGCAGCCCGGCCGGGCAAAAAATCGCCAGCGCGCTCGGGATCAAGCGGATCAAAGGCGAAAGTCTTTGCCTGACCTGCCACTACACGGTGCAGGCGAAGGGCGGGAGCCGCGGAACCGATCTCCGGCGTCTCCTGCGAGTCCTGCCACGGCGCGGCCGCGGATTGGGTGAACATTCACAACGACAAGAAACTTTCGCAGGAAGAGCGCCGCACGAAATCGGCCGCGGCCGGCATGATTCGGCCCGAAGACATCTATGCGGTCGCGGCCAACTGCTACCAGTGCCATCTCGTGCCTAACGAAAAGCTGGTGAACACCGGGCGGCCACACCGCGGGCAGCGCAGGCTTTGAGCTCGTCTCCTGGTCGCAGGGCATGGTGCGGCACAACTTCCTCACGCCCGACGGCGAGCGAAGGCAAAGTGAACAAGGACGACGACCAAAATCACACAGCGCATGATGTTTGCGACCGGCGCGATTCTCGATCTCGAGTACAGCCTGCGCGGCGTGGCCAGCGCGACGGAGAAAGCGACCTACGGCATCACCATGGCGCAACGGGCGAACGCGCTGCGAACGAAAATTGGCGGCGATTCAGAAAGCCGCGCCGACCGACGAGATGGCGCAGATCCTCACGATCGCAACGCCGCCGCCTTGAAACTGAACAACAAAGCGCCACTCGACGAAGCGGCCGACAAAGTCGCCGAGCTGGGCAAGAAATTTTCCTCGACCGAGACGGGCGACAAACTCGCGGGCCTCGACCCGATGATCCCGAAGCCGGAACAATATCGCGGCAAGCCTTACCAGCCCTAACGCCTAACGACCGGATGACCGTCGCTGGATGCTTCCGCGCGCCGGCGCTTCCGTTTTGGCCATGGCTGAATCCCTGACGCGCATCTCGCGGCCGCAACGCTGGGACGTGCCCTTCGGCGTCGCGATGACGGAGGCCGAGGTGGATCGGCTCCTCGCGATCGCGCCGCTTCTCGACTATCGATCCCGAGCCGCTTCCCGCCGACTATTCCGCTGCGCGGAATTCTGCACAACGACGCGCGCATCCGGCGCTTCGAGGCGGGCGATATCATCGTGAGGGAAGGCGACTACGGCAGCTCGGCTTTTTTCATCCTCAGCGGCGAGGTGCGGGTCGTGCTCGATTCGCTTCCCTCGGCCATGCTCGGGCGCCGCCCGCCGCAGAAGAAAAGTTTCCTCGCCTCGCTCGCGCAACTTTGGTCGCGGCCGCCATATCCCGAGGTGCGCGATTATTCCGGCGGCAAAGTGACTGAGCAGCGCCGACGCGGCGCGAGGTCCGCTGCGCGCCAGGCGACCGGCGACGAGGTGCGCGTTTTTCTCCAGGACGTGCCGGGGGTGCTCGAGAAGAATCGCACCGCCCAGCTCGGGCCCGGGCGAACTCTTCGGCGAGATCGCCGCGCTCGCGCGCACGCCGCGCACGGCCACCGTCGATCGCGGAAGGTCCGGCCGAGTTGCTCGAGCTGCGCTGGCAGGGCCTGCGCGAGATTCGCAAATACGCGCCGGAATGGAAAGCAGCACATCGACCGGCTCTATCGCGAGCGCAGCCTCGCGCACCCATCTGCGGAGACGCCGCTGCTCAAGAATCTTTCCGATGAAGCTCTGCGGCAAGGTCGCGACGCACACGCAGTTCGAGAGCTACGGCGATTTCGAGTGGAACGCTTCCTACCGGACGGTGCGCGAAGCCTCCGCCCAGGAACGTCTCGCGAAGGAACCGGTCATCGCGCGGGAAGGCGATTACCCTAACGGATTGATTCTCATCCGGAGCGGCTTCGCCCGCGCTCAGCCGCAAATACAATCACGGCGAGCGCACCGATCAGTTATCTCGGCAAAGGCGACGTCTTTGGTCTCTCCGTCGCTTGCTTTGCGGAGCGCAATTCGACGAATCGCGTCGGTCTCCAGTTTTCGCTCCGCGCCATCGGCTACGTCGATATTCTCGTCATTCCGACGCCGATCTTCGACGAGTTCATCGCGCCGCATTTTGAGCGAGGAGGAAATCCGTCGACTTGCGCGAGCGCGTCCAGCGCCAGATCGAGATCGATCTCGGCAGCGACGCGGAAGCGACCTTCGGGCCGGAGATGATCGAGTTCCTCGTCGAGGAACGCTACGTCAACGGCACGGCCACGATGTTGATCGATCTCGATCGCTGCACGCGCTGCGACGATTGCGTGCGCGCCTGCGCCGCGAGCCACGACAACAACCCGAAATTCATCCGCCACGGCCGGGTGCAGAACGGCATCATGGTCGCCAACGCCTGCATGCATTGCGTCGATCCGGTCTGCATGATCGGCTGCCCGACGGGCGCGATTCATCGCGAATCGATCGAGGGGCAGGTCGTGATCAACGACCTGCACCTGCGTCGGCTGCGCGACCTGCGCGAACAGTTGCCCCTACGACAACATCCAGATGGTCGAGATTCGCGACCGGCGGCGGCCAGTTCATTCTCGACGAAGCGACCCAGACGCCGATTTTGAAAGCGACGCAAGTGCGACCTCTGCGTCGATCAACTCGGCGGCCCGGCCTGCGTCCGCGCCTGCCCGCATGACGCGCTCATTCGCGCCGACATGCGCGAGGTCGATCAACTGGCGAGGTGGCTCAATCGGTGAGCCCGCTTCTCGTTAGGCGAATTTGTTTTGCCACCGGGCTGCTCGTCGCTCTCGGTCGGCGATGTTTTTCCTCTGGCGCGTCTGGCGCGCCGCCCTCCGCCCGGACTGCGATCTACACCGGGCTCCTCCTCCTCTTCCTCGTTCTCGGCCTCGACCCTTTTCAATGCGCGCAAGAAGCTGCCGTTCCTGCCTCTCGTCAAAGCGGCGACCTGGCTGCAGATCCACATCTACGCCGGCTGGTTTTGCCTTTTCGTTTTTCTCCTCCACATCCGTTTTCGCATCCCGAGCGGCGCCTTCGAGATCACGCTCGCGCTCGTTTTTTGCATCGTCATCCTGAGCGGTTTCTTCGGTCTCTACATCAGCCGCGATCTGCCGCCGCGGATGGCGCGCTCCGGCGAACCGCTCCTCTACGAGCGCATCCCGGCATTTCGCCTCCGCATTCAACGCGAGGTCGAGGATCTCGTCCGGCAGGCGGAGCGCGAGACCGAGTCGTCGACGCTGGGCAATTTCTACGTGCAATATCTGCGCGATTTTTTCACCGAACAGCCCGAGCGCCTTTTCCGCGCTGCGCCGCGGGCCGGCCGCAAGTGGCACGCGCTTCTCGCCGAAACGAGCGCGCTCGATCGTTATCTGAACGAGCGCGAAAAGGCGATCGCAGCCGAGATTCGCGATTGGATCGAGACGAAACAGAACCTCGATTTCCAATACGCCTCGCAGCGGCTCCTCAAGCTCTGGCTCTTCGTCCACATCCCTTTTACCTACAGTTTGATTTTGCTCGGGCATCGCGCACGGCATCGTCGCGACGCTCTACGCCGGGAGGTGGTAAAATGCAGCGCCCACTCGATCCACTTCGCTTCAAGGAAAATCGCTACGAACGGCCGAACCAGGAGTGGGTTTGCGGTCACGCCGCGGAAGGGCGCGGCTGCCCGCTCGGGCCGGACGCGCAGGGCAACTGCCGCCACACCGGCGAATGCCTCCCGGCCAAAAAAGGCGATCGCTGGCTCTGCATGCGGACCGAGGCGAGCGGCGGCAAATGCACGGAAGGTCCGCTCCCGGACGGCACCTGCGCGCATCCGATCCCGCCCTGCCAGCCGGTGCCGCTCGCTCCGGCGCGCCCGCGGCTTCGCTCGTCTGGCTAGTTGTTGGCCCTAACGACGGGCGCGTTGCTCATTTTGCTCGGGAGCGGACTGCGCCAGACCTGGATGAATCCCGGCCCGCTGACCAATGCGCACGCCACCTCCGCGTCGAAATGCAGCGATTGTCACGCGTCGACCGACCGGTGCGGCCGCCGTCGCCGGGTTTTTCGCCGACTTGAATCGGCGGCGGCTGACCGACAGCGCGCTCTGCCTGAAATGCCACGCGCTGGGCGATCACCCGTTCGATCCGCACGGCGTCTCGCCGGCCCGGCTGATCGCGCTGCGAGAAAAAGCGATGGCCCGGCCTAACGAGCCGAGGCCGGATGCCGCTTTTGCTCCGCGTCAGCCACGCCCTCAACCCGATCAGGGCCGAAGCCGGCGAGCTCGCCTGCACGACCTGCCACCAGGAACATCATGGCCGCAATTCGATCTCACGCGCCTCACCAACGCGCAATGCCAGAGCTGCCATTCCAGTCCAGTTCGCCAGCTTCGCAAAAGGGCATCCCGATTTTGCCAACTATCCCTACCAGCGCGCGCACCCGGATCTTTTTCGATCACGCCAGCCATCTGCGGCAGCACTTCGCCGAAACGAAAGGCGAAGGCGCCGACCTCCTGCACGGATTGTCACGCGCCCGATCCGGCCGGGCGCTTCATGCAGGTGAAAAATTTCGACCAGACCTGCGCGGCCTGTCATGGCGGACAAATCGAGGGCGAGGGCATGACGGTGAAAGGCGTCGCTTTTTTTACCGTGCCGGGAATCGATGCCGAAACCCTCGCCGCGAAGGGAATCAGCATCGGCGAATGGCCGAAATTTGCCGATGCCAAGCTGACGCCGTTCATGGAATTGCTGCTCGACCGGCAACCGGCGATGCGCGCGGCGCGGGCGAAATTGCGCGGCGTGGATCTGCTCGACCTGACGCAAGGCGACGCCCGGAGCAACTCGCGGCCGCGGAGCAGTTTGCCTGGGGGGTGAAGACTGCTCTTCCATCTCGTCGTCGAGGGCCAATCCTATTTGAGGAAGGAAATGCAGGGCGAGATCGCGCCCGCGGGTCTGGAAGTGCCGCGCGCGGCCTTCCTCGCGGCGCAGAAGGAATGGATGCCGCATCTTTTGGCGGAAGTGGCCAACTACGAAAAGGGAATCAAACCGCCGTTGCCGGAAGCCAACAGGCCGACACCCACGCCGGCCGCTTCGCCTAACGAAAAGGCGCCGGCCGGCGACGAGTCGCTGCTCGGCGGCGATGATCTCGTCGCCACGGCCACTCCCGCGACGAAGGCGGACGATGATCTTGTGGCGGCGGCGACGACCGCTCGCGGCAGCCAGCCCCGCTTCCGACGACGACCTGGCGAGTGGCGACTTGCTGGGAGCGGGCACCGCGACTGCGGCCCCGGAGGCGCCGACGCCCATCCCCGCGCCCGCCGTCGAAAGCAAGTCAGCGGAAGATTGGGTCGCTGCCGGCGGCTGGTATCGGCCGCCGGAAAGTTTCACTCTCTTTTATCGACCGAGCGGGCACGCCGATCCGTTCCTCGTCGCCTGGCTGACGGCGGCCGCGCAACTCAGCGGCAGGCCTGATGCGCCAAACGCCTCCGAGGCTTTCCACAAACTGGCCGATCCGCAGAATCCCGGGCTCTGCATGAAATGCCATACACCATCGAGCGCGGCGGCACGACGCGTGGTGCATTGGCTGCCGATCGAGTCCGAGCCCAAAGGCCAAACCTTCACCACCTTTAATCACTCCGCGCATCTTAGCCTGTTCGGCGATGCCGGCTGTCAGATGTGTCACGTGCTGGATCCGAAAGCGGATTACGCGAAATATTTCTCCGGCACATCCGGGGCCGAGGCGAATCGCGATCCGACTCGATTCGCGAGCAATTTCTCGGCATTCTCGAAGACCCTCTGTCTCCAGTGCCATCAGCCGAAAGTCGCCGGAGACTCCTGTGTGCTCTGCCATCGCTACCACAGCGGGCCGGCGGTGAGCCGCCTGGTCGCGAAGCGGCATTTTGAGACGGCCTTGCCGCCTTGCAGGGCAAAATAAAGGCATTGCGCCTTAGAAAGTAACCCTTCCCAGCGCAGCAGAGAAGGTGATATAACAGCCATGAATCTTTCACTTGATGCCATTTTTTTCCTGCATTCGTCAGTGTCCGTGTTTTCTGGGCCGCCTCGCTCTGCTCGCTTCTCTTGCCCTCGGCGCCTGCCAGCAGCAAAAAGTCATCCTTTCGCCGAGCGAGAACGATCTCGTGGTGCTTAATGGCTGCGTCATTTCCGCCTGCAATTATCTCGCTGTCGTCGAAACCCAGCACAGCCTCGAGCCAAATTTCTGGGCGAAAATTCTGCTCGTGCGATACAAGGATCACCCGGCCGGTCATGCCTATTGTGTTTGGGAAACCGACGGGACGATTTACGGCTACGATCGCAATGCCGGTTCCTTTCCGATTCCGATCTACACCCGCGAACCGAACGTCATCGCCGCGGTCCTGGCGGATGGATTATCGAAGGTGCTAAAAGAGCCGTTGACCGTCGCGCAGGCGGAGTTTGTCGAGCCGCACAAGGCGGACCTCTACAAGTTTTAGTGGTAACCGGGATCGCCGATCCCGGCCGGGTAATCGCGTGGCTTCCTTCCTCTCAAACGGGATCAGCCATCCCCGGCGACAACAACGGCGCCAAAAAAATGCGCGACCATGGCTGGCCGCGCTGCGAAGCTTAAGGAACGTTACGTGACTTTATTTAATGCTGTAGTGACTTCCTAGTTCGCGGCATTTATTAAAGCAGCGCTCGTGCCACGTGGCGTTTCTTTCCCCCTTATCGCGCTGCATCGGGTGCGGCGAGGCCGGGGGCGATTGCCTAACGAAAACTCAGTTTACAGGGAGGCCGAACTTCCGGCGCACGTCTGATTCTCGATGCGCTTTTGCTTGCTAATGGTCCGCGGCGGCCTCTTCATTATGGCATGAAGCTGATCTCTCTCTGGGCGCTCGCCTTGCTTCTGTTTTTCCCCTTGCTCGTCGCGAGGCCGTATGCTCCCGGGAATGCGAAAATCACGAAGAACGAAGCGCAACACATCGCTTTGAAACAGTATCCCGGCGCGTGGGTGACGGCGGCGAAGCTGGAAACAGTCCAGGGGACGTTGATCTGGTCGATTCAAATTACGTCCCCGCATGCAAAACCCGTCGCCGTGGCGGTCGACGCCAGGAGCGGTCGGGTCGTGACGGGGAAAAAAGAGACACGTTAGGCCGTGGGCCTGACGATTACGGTTCTCCCCAGATCCTGGCCAGATAGCTGACGCGTCCGGAACCGACATGATACGCGTTATAAGCGGCCGGGTTCTTCAGGTAATATTTTTGGTGATACTCTTCCGCGGGATAAAAGGGCTTCGCCGGCAGAATTTCGGTCACGATCGGCCGATCGAATCTGCCCGATTTCGCAAGTTTCTCTTTTGAAGCTTCCGCAATTTTTTTCTCCTCGTCATTCTGGTAATAGATCGCCGCCTGGTAGGAGAGGCCGATGTCGTGGAATTGGCCGTCCGCCTGGGTGGGATTGATGTTGCGCCAGAAAATATCGAGCAACTGGTCGTAGGAGACCTGCGCCGGATCGTAGGCCACTTCGATTGCTTCGCGATGCTGGGTTTTGTGGGCGGAGACGGCAGTGTAATTTGCGTCTTCTTTGCTTCCGCCCGTGTATCCAACGACGGTTTTGCTGACGCCTTTGACGTGATCGAATGGTTGCTGCATGCACCAGAAACAGCCACCCGCGAAGATGGCCGTTTTGGTTTCGGCCTGAGCCGCGACCGCGCAGAAAATGGTGGCAAGGAGAATGAGAAATTTATACATGGTTCGAGCTAAGAGTGATCCAGGAGTGAGGTTATTCCACCAACAAGATCCGTCCGCCGCCCGGGCAACGGATGCCGCCGGCTTTGCTTCGGCGGTCGAATTGGTTCCCGCGAACTACTTTGCGCCGCTCGATTTGGCGACGGTTTTTTCCCGACCCGCTCCCTTGGAAGTCGATCTGGGGTGCGGCGACGGATCGTTTCTCGTCGCCATGGCTGAGAAATTTCCGGAACGCAATTTTCTTGGCATCGAGAGGCTCTTCGGCCGCGTCCGCAGCGCCTGCGGTCGGGCGACCCGGCAGGCCGTGAGCAACGTGCGCGTCCTGCGGGTGGAGACCTCCTACGCGATGGAATATTTGCTTCCGCCGGATTCGGCCACGGCGGTCCATCTGCTCTTTCCCGATCCGTGGCCAAAGCAAAGGCATCAGCGACGGCGCATCGTGACGAGGGATTTCCTCGCGGCCTTGTATCGTCTGCTCGCGCCCCGAGGACTTTTTCGCGTTGCCACCGACCAGGCGGATTATTTCGCGGCGATACGCGAGTTGGTCGCCGGCGCCGCGTTGGTTGAAGAGCCGGTGGGGCGGGAAGAATCGTTTCCCCTAACGACCTTCGAAAAACGCTTCCGCGCCAACGGCGCGCCGATCTACCGCCTCGGGCTCCGGAAGACGGTGTGACCGAGAAACGACCTGGCTTGCCAGTCGTTGCGGAAGAATTCCAAATCAACCGCTCCGGTCTCGGTCCTGACGGAAAAGCGTGATCCCGTGCTCTTGCACGAGTCGCGCCCAATCGTCGGGAATTCGTTCTCGGGCGGGGAAATCGCGGGAAGTGGCAACAATCAATCTCGGCTGCACCGTTTCCAGAAATTCGGCTGAACCTGATTCGCCGGAGTAATGCTGGCCTTTGATCAGGACATCGCTCCGTAGTTCGTTAGGGGAAGTCAACTGCTGGAGCGATTCTTCGGTCCTCCGTCCGCTGTCGGAGACAAGCAGAACGCGAAATTTGTCGTCGATGATGAGCTGCACGACCAACGTCTGATCGTCCGCGGCTTTCGCTTGGAAACCGGCGACCGGATAGAGAACGCGCGCCGTCACGTTCCGGGAGAGCTGGAAGAATTTGCCGCGCGCCGCGATTTCCCGCCGCCGTAGCCCAACGAGATCCCGGTGCACACTCGAGCGATCTGGCGCGCCGTTGTCGATCACGCGCCTGGGATTGAACTCGTCGAAGACCGCCCGCGCACCTCCGATATGTGACGAGTCGCCGTGGCTGAGGACAAGTCCGTCGAGTCGATCGACCCCGCGCGAATGCAAGTAGTCGCGCAGAAAGCGCTCGTAGTCGCGCGCGCTGCCGGTGTCGAAAAGCCAATCCGCGCCGCCCGCGCGCAGGTGCACAGCGGCCCCGGCGCCGGCATCGAGCACAGTGATTTGCGCCCGCGCCCCGGTCGGCCAATGCGGCCGCTCGACGTAGATGTGACCAGTAGGCAGGTGCGCGAAGACGTGCACCAGGCTGAGGATGATTTTGGCCAGACTCCAGTTCGCATTGTTAAAAACGAGCGAGAGGGAAGTGGAAAGCGGCGCCGCCACCAGCGACATGAGCCCGACGGCCAGCACACAAAAAGCCACCGGAACGACGGTCAGATTGGCGAGAAGCGAGATCGGCGTGATCAGATAAAAATACCAAATTATGAGAAGGAGCGAGCCGATCCAGGCCGCGGCGGAAACTGAAGTCGCGCGCGCGCTCCAAAAGAAGCCACCCTGAAAAATGCGGCGTCCGGGCGAAAGCAGGGCCCGCGGAAGAAAGGGATCCGGTTCGGCCGCGCGAATCAGGAAGCGCGAGATCGGTTCGGCCAAAACGAGGATGGTGCCGACGACGGCAAAGGAAAGTTGGAAGCCGGAATTGAAAAGCTGGTTAGGATCAAAGGCCAGGATGACGAGCGCGGCCCCGGCCAGGCTGTTCAAAGCGAGCACCGGCCGATCAAAAAAGATTCCGCCTAACAAGACCGCGGCCATCGTGGCCGCGCGCAGGCTGGAGACGTGGAACCCGGTAATGGCGGAGTAGAAAAAGAGAGAGGGAATAATGAGGGCAGCCGCCGCCTTGCGCGGGAGGTGCAGGAGCAAGGCCAGAATCCAGAGCAATTGCGCCACGATGCCGACATGCAGGCCGGCAACAGCGAATAGATGCAGCGTGCCGGTTTGTTGAAATGGCTCCTCGATATCATCCGGGGTCTCGTGGCGCAGTCCGAGCGCCATCCCGTTGATCAGCGCCGCGACCTCGGGCGAATCCTCCAGCCCGCGCGTCATCGTCGCCCGCATCCAGTCGCGCGTCCGGGCGGCGCTCCGCCTGACGAACCCGCCGGAACCGGCCTCGAGGATGGCGCCGTCCTCCGGATAGCGGACGAAGACGCTATGGTGGACGTCACGGCGCGCAAGGTAGGCGCGCAGATCGAACTCGCCGGGATTCCGGGGTGGGGGGATGCTCCCGATGATGCCGCGCAATCTGATCTTGTCGCCTGGTTGGGGATTGACTTTCCAGCCTGCGCGGATCGTGGCGGCGCAGGATTCCTGCTGGCCGCCGAGATCGATTGTGTCGAGCCGAAGGAGAAAGGTGCTGAAATCGTTAGGGGAAATTTTTGGTTCGTTCGCGACGGTTCCGACAACGGTGACAGGCCGGGACCGCTCCCCCAGGCGCGCACTCAATGCCTTGCCCGGCGCATTGGTTTGCTGCACCAGATGCAAGGTAAAGAAGGCGCCGGCAACAAGGAGAAGGGTCAGGCCCGCCCGCGGACGGACGAGACTAACGATCGCCTCCAGGGCGAGCAAAACGCAGAGCAGCGGAAGCGGCGCGTTGAAAAATTCCGCGAGCAAAATGCCGCCGATTGCGGCCAAGGCCACGCCGAGGAGGGGCTGCCGAGGGGATTGGAGAAGCTTCATCGGGCCTTCGCGTCAACTCGTTAGGCGAATCCCAGACTTGTCATCCCGAGTCGCGCAGAGGGCGAGGGACCTCGCCGCCGGGAGCGAGCGTTTTCTATTGGAGGGAAAGGGTCGATTGCAATTGTGCGGTCCTTCGCCGCGCGGCGCCGGCTCAGGATGACAATCTTCTCTGCGCAACGTGCCATTCGCGCCGCAAAACGATTGCTTCACCCGCGTTAGTTTATATGGTTGCCCGGCTGTGCCGAAACCTTTTTCGCGGAAGAAGCGAACCCACGTTGTCCGAGCCGGGAGGATCAACGGGGCCGAAAACCAAACGGCCAAGCGCGTCGGCCTGAAACCGGGCTTGGATTGGCATAAACGCAATTTTCTGACCGAGGTCCTGATTCCCTCGCTCTTTACCAAGCGCTCCGGCGATCGGTCGCTGACGCTTTTTCCGAAAGTGCGCCCGGGCGAGATGTGCATCACCTGGATCGGGCACGCCTCTTTCCTCATTCAATTCGAAGGGATGAATGTGCTCATCGATCCCAATTGGTCGATGTGGCTGAGCGTGATCAAACGGCTCAAACGCCCGGGTTTGAACCTCGACAACCTGCCCTCGATTGACATTGTCCTGGTCACGCACGCGCACTTCGATCACCTCGATCGCCGGACGTTGCGCCGGGTGGCGGCCGATCAGCCGATTGTCGTGCCGATCGGTGTGGGTAATCTGGTGCACGATCTCGGATTTAACATTGTGCACGAGCTGGCCGAGTGGGAGCAGGTGCAGCTGGGGCCGCTCAAAATTTCACTCACGCCGTGTCATCACTGGGGCGCAAGGATGTTGCACGATTCGCATCGCGGCTTCGGCGGATTTGTCGTCGAAGTGAATGGCCGCTCGATTTTCCACTGCGGCGACAGTGCCTATTTCCCGGGGTTCAAGGAGATTGGCGAGCGTTTCCCGATCGAGATCGCGCTTCTGCCGATCGGCGCCTACGATGCGCCGAGCAAGCGGGAAGTGCACATGAATCCGGAGGAAGCGGTACGGGCTTTCCTCGAACTGGGCGGCCAGAAGCTGGTCCCGATGCATTACGGAACGTTTCGCCTCGGCTTTGAGCCGTTGCATGAGCCACCGGAGCGATTGCGTTCGGCGGCGCGCGCCCATGGGGTGGAGGAAAAAATCCTCGTCATGACCGAGGGGCGCCCCGTCATTCTTTAGCGGTGCTGTAGCCCGGATCGATAATCCCGGCCGGAATAGTGATCAACGTCGCGGCAAAACCGGGATCACCGATTTCGGCTGCAACTCCGCGTCTGCTCAATAAACGTCGCGCTTGTAGCGTTTATCGTTCTTTAATTTCTCGACGTATTCGCTCGCTTCTTCGCCGTTCTTGCCCCCCTGCTGCTGCACGATTTGGCGCAAGGCCGCGTCCACATCCTTGGCCATGCGCTTGGCATCGCCGCAGACGTAGAAGTGCGCCCCTTCCTCAAGCCATTTCCACAATTCGTCCGCCGCCTCCGTCATTCGGTCCTGCACGTAAATCTTGTGCGCCTGGTCGCGCGAAAACGCCGTGTTGAGTCGGGTCAGAGTCCCGTCGGCCATGAATTTCTCGAAATCTTCCTGGTAATAGAAATCGCTCTTTTCGCGCTGCGCCCCGAAGAAGAGCCAGGTCTTGCCCCGCGCGCCGGTCACGGCGCGGTCCTGCAAAAAGGCGCGGAACGGCGCGACGCCGGTCCCCGGGCCGACCATGATGATGGGAGTGTCGCCGTCCTCGGGCAGGCGGAATTTCGAGGCTGTCGGATAAATCGGCGCGGGGGAATCGGAGCAGCGTTCGGCGAGGAAGGTGGAGCAAACGCCTTTACGTACCCGGCCATGGCTTTTGTATTTCACGACGTCGACGATGAAGTGGACCGCTTTGGGAAACATCTTCAGACTCGACGCGATGGAATAGAGCCGGGGCTGCAACTTCGGGAGAAGCGCGACAAATTCCTGCGGCGCGAATTTAACCGACGGATGTTCGACCAGAAAATCGATCATCTCCATGCCCCAGAGATAGGTGTCGAGGTCCTGTTTCCGCTCCGGATCGAGCAACTCGTTCAGGAGCGGGGCGGCGGCGGCGCGTTCCGCGATCGCGTTCAAAAATCGCGGCGTCGGCTGGGTGATGCTGTAGTCGCGGAGCAACCCTTCGCGCAGCGTGGTCGGTCCGCCCCGGTTCCCCGCGATCTCTTCGTCGCCCTTCGCACCGAGCACGGCAAGAAATTCATCGACCAGAGCGGGATCGTTCGACGGGTAAACCGCCATTGAGTCGCCGACTTCGTAGCTCAGACCGGAGCCCTCGAGTGAAATCTCGAAATGGCGCGTGTCCTTTTCCGAATCAGGGCTGTTGAGCCGGTGGTTGACTAGCAACCGGCCGGGGTAGGGGTTCTTGCGGGAATGCACCGCGGCCACGGGCGGCCCATGCGGTGCGACGATCGAGTCAGCGGTTTCTGCCACAACGCATCTTTCAATGCGGGCCCAACATTCGGCAACGCAAATTCGTCAGCTCATGAATTCGGCCAACGGCTCCATCGGTTTGAGATGCGTGCAGAAAATCTTGAAGGCCGCGAGAATCGGCACGGCCATGAGGATGCCGACGATGCCCCACATCCAGCCCCAGAACATGAGCGAAAGCAGGACCAGCACCGGGTTGAGCGTGAGCGACCGGCCCATGACAAATGGCGTGATGAAATTTCCCTCGATTGTCGCCAAGGCCAGGTAAATGGCGGGAAAAATCAGGGCAAACCCGAGACTGTCGAAACTGAGCAACGCTCCGAGGATCATGCAGAAAATTCCGGTGAGCGCGCCGAGGTAAGGGATGAAGTTGAGCACGGCAACGAGTCACACCCCACATGACGGGATTGGGCAAACCGAGGAATCCCACCGCAGCGCCCACCGCGATGCCGAGGCCGAGATTGATCATGGTGATGGTGAACAGGTAGCGCGAGATCTGGGCTTCGATTTCGTGCGCGATCGTGACCGCACGCTTTTTATCCGAAAGCGTCGGCATGAGCTTGATCAATTTCCCGAGAAAAACTCCATCGTAAGCGAGCAGGAAATAAAGCAGGATGACCATGGTGAGCGTGCTGATGAGCAGCTCTGAGGTGTGCGCGTAGAGCCGATTCGTGAGCGGGTGCTGCTTGACCTCGACCGTAGGTGTATTGGCCGCCGCAGTTTCAGTCGTGGTCAGGTTTTCGATCGCGCCGCTGGCTTGCGCGACTTGATCCATCGGCTTCCTGAAAGCCGTCAGCCGCTCTTGCAACTGGTGCAAGCTGTAAGGCGCCTTCTCGATCCAGCCGGCGGCCGGCGCGGCCAGAAAGGAACCGCCGTAACCGAACGCGCCGACGAGCGAGAGAAGGAGGAGAGCGGCGCCGATCAGCGGTGGGATTCTTAGTCTTGGCCAATCCGCGCACAATCGGCCGGAGCAGGTAGCTCAGAAGGAGCGCGAGCACGAGCGGGAGAAGGAGCGAGCGGAGGAAATAGATCGTATAAAAAATCGCGAGCAGAAACAGGCCCGTCGTGGCAAGCGAGCGCACATCTAAAAGGCCCCTGCAAGAGCTCGTGAATCCGGAGGCGCGGCGTCACGACGGTGTTTTCCGTCGAATTTACCGCGGGGTCAGGCCGAGATCGCTCCTGGTCGAGTTCGATTTCCACTGTGTCGATGAATCGTTTGCCGCGGGTAATTTACGCGCCAGGGCGATGGATTCGGGCGCAAAAAGATTTCCCATGGTTGACGAGCGCGCTGATTGCGCCATTGAGTTTTCCCCATGCCCGCTGCTTCCTTACGAGCGCTGCTCGAACACGCGATCGACTATGCGGGACTCTTCCCGCCCGCCAATCTCGCCCTCTAGCCGGCATTGCAAAATCAGGCGGCTTACGTTCGTTCGCCGGAACGATTGGATGCTGGGCGCTTTCATTCTGCCGGTCGGGAAATTTGCCGAAGCGCGCACGCAACTGGCTCAGTTCGACCGGCAACATCCGTTGCGGATTTCCGCGCTCGGGCCGAAGACGGCCAAGGCGGCTGCATTCCGTCCGGCCTTGGAAACGGCGGCGGAAGCGATCAAGGAATTTTTGGGCGAGCACAAGAGCGTAGCCTCGATCAGGCAATTCGAAATGCCTTTGCCGCCGGGGCCGGTTGCGAAATCGTTGGGCGTGGCCCGTGCCGCTCTCGGTGATCTTGCCCTGAATATTTTCTGGGAAGCGCCCGCCGATGCGGCAACGGCGACGATCGAAGCGCTCTCGGGCACCGGCGCCGGGTTCAAACTCCGCACCGGCGGTGTGACGGCGGATGCCTTCCCGACCGGTGCCGCAAATCGCGCGCGCTCTCGTCACGGCGGCGCGGCATCGCGTGCCGATCAAGTTCACCGCCGGCCTGCATCATCCCGTCCTCAAATTTCATGAAAGTGTCGGGACGAAGATGCACGGTTTCCTTAATGTCCTCGGGGCCGGCGTGCTCGCGGCCGAGCATCGCTGGAGCGAAGCGCAGACCCAGGAAATGCTGGCCGACGAAGACGCGGCCTCGTTTGCCTTTGGCGAGGAGATGTTCCGCTGGCGCGATTGGAAAATCAGCACGACGCAAATCACCCAGCGGCGCCAGCTCGTGACGTCGTTAGGCAGTTGCAGTTTTGATGAACCGCGCGACGACCTGCGCGCGCTCGGATTTCTTTGAATTATGCCTAACGAGCCCGCCAGGTCCCAGTCGCTTCGCTCTTTTATCGAGGTCGCGCCCGAGTCGCATTTTCCGCTGCAGAATCTGCCCTACGGGATCTTCCGCCCTAACAACGGCCCGGCCCGCGCCGGGGTCGCGATCGGCGATCTCGTGCTCGATCTTGCGGTTCTCGAAGAGGCTGGCTATTTTCGCGCCTTGGACCTTGGGGAGCGTTCCATCTTTGCGCGCGATTCGCTCAATCCTTTCCTTGCCCTCGGCCGCCCGACCTGGCGCAAGACGCGTCAGATCCTTCAACATCTCCTCGCGGCCGAGACCGCCACGCTGCGCGACGACGCGGCGCTGCGGGAGCGGGCCTTTCATCCGCAAAAGGACGTGACGATGCAGTTGCCGGCGCGGATCGGCGATTACACCGATTTTTATTCCTCCTATCATCACGCCTTCAATGTCGGCACGATGTTTCGCGGGCCGGAGAACGCGATCATGCCGAACTGGAAATGGCTCCCGATCGCCTATCACGGTCGCGCCAGCTCGATCGTGCCGAGCGGGGCGGATGTCCGCCGCCCGCACGGGCAAATCAAACCGCCGGATGCCGCCGCGCCCGATTTTCAGCGCGAGCCGCGCGCTCGATTTCGAATTGGAAACCGCCTTTTTCATCGGCCCGCCTAACAAACTCGGCGAGCCGGTGCCGATCGCGCAGGCGGTCGATCACATTTTCGGGATGGTCCTGATGAACGACTGGAGCGCGCGCGACATTCAGACCTGGGAATACCAGCCGCTCGGCCCGTTCCTGGCGAAAAATTTCTGCACCAGCATTTCCCCCTGGGTGGTGACGCTGGAAGCGCTCGAGCCTTTCCGCAAACCGCTCCCGGCGCAGGACCCGGAGCCGCTGGACTACCTGCGCGCGCCTAACGATTTCACTTTCGACGTCCAGCTCGAGGTGCAGTTGCAGACCGCGAAAATGAGCGCGCCGCAAACGATCACGCGGAGCAATTTGCGAAATCTTTACTGGAGCATCGCGCAACAACTTGCCCATCACACCGTCGGCGGCTGCAACCTGCAGCCGGGCGATCTGCTGGCCAGCGGAACGATCAGCGGCCCGGAGGAAGATGCGCGCGGGAGCATGCTCGAGCTCACCTGGCGCGGGGCCAATCCGCTCCAGCTTGCCGGTGGCGAAACGCGCAAATGGCTCGAAGACGGCGATCGCCTGACGATCAGCGGCTGGGCGAAGGCGACGGCTATCGGGTTGGCTTCGGCGAAGTCACCGGCCGGATCGTGGGCTGAAAGGCGCGGCGCCGTTGCTCAAAAGAAGAAAAGCCCGTCTTGCGACGGGCAGGCGCGGCGCCGGCGCCGGACAAAGAAACATGCGCCCAGCAGGGCGGGTCCGGCAATGAGCGCGAGGCTTGAAGGCTCGGGTACGATCGCGAGGTTATTGAAATACAGGTTGTTGGTGTCGTCGCCGTTGTCGGTGCCGGAGTTGTAGAGCTTGAAGCCCTGGCCAGTCCCGTGTAGCCGCCGTTGTAGAAGGTGGAATTGGCATTGTAGAACACGGAATAGGTTCCAGCGGTTAATGACGTCTGCGTCAACGAAAGGCTGAAAATTGCCGTCCCGCTAAAGGGTGCGCCGATGCTCGATCCGTTGATCTGGTAATCGTCACCACCAACGTTGAAATTGAAGATCTCACTCCCTCCATCGAAGAGCGAAAATCCTTTGTTCCCATTGCGGAAATTTACCGCGATATCGATCGAAAACGTCTGGTCGACGGACAGCGTCGAGCCGAAGTTACGAAGCGCATCCGCGAAAGCGCCGGCCGGGTTTGCGAAAATTGCGAACGACAGACCCCCGGTATTGATGTCGCCTGACCCAAGGGTCGAGTCCCCGAGGAAAGTAACCTGAGAATCCGCCCCCACCGTTATTGGTCAGGTCCCACGGACTAACGTCCCGGCCGTGCCGCCGTTTGTCCCATTGGTCCAACTGCCGCCGTAATTAGAAGCGTTATCAGTTCCTTCCAAGGCTGCGAACCCACCCGTTGCTCCGAGACCCATCGCCATTAGTACCAAAGCTATCTTTTTCATCTTACTAAAACTCCCTCGTTTGCTCTGGAGGGCGTCTCAATTTTCGGCGGCGGTGTCAACCCATTTGTGAAATTTACTGCAATTTTATTAGGGACTCAATCCGAGCCGCACCTTGGTCGGGCAAAAAAATGCGCGATTGGCGAATTTTATGGTTGCATGGCAACCCGATTGCTTGCATAAAGGCGGCTCGCGTGCGTTTTCCCAGCCTTCCTTCTCTTCTATTTATTGGGATTTGCGCCCTTGCTCTCTCCAGCGCTCACGCCGCCGGCCTTTCCAAGTCAGAGACGCGTTTTGTCTACGTGGATGCGAAGGGGAAGGTGCAGTCGGCCCAGATCATCTCCGGTTACACCGGCAAGATGACCCATCCCTTCCCGCATCTCGATCCGAAGCTGGCCCGAGCCGCCACCATCGCCGAAGAGCGCGCGCACGCCCATTCACGGATGCGCTGCTGGCGCTATGTGAAAGAGGCTTTGCTTGCTTCCGGCGCCGTCGATTCCTATCCGCAGACTGCGCTGGCCCGGCAAGCGGGTGACGAACTGGTGCGGCGTTACGGATTTAAACGCCTGGCCACGCGCGATCCCTATCAGGCCCCCGTCGGCGCGGTTCTCGTCTACGGGTCGGGCCGCTCCGCCGGCCACGTGGAAATTCGCACCAGGCACGGTTTCGCGAGCGATTTCCGGACGCCGACGCCGTCGCGGCGGCCGTTAATCGGAATTTACGCGAAGATCTCCTCGTAGCAGTCCGCCCCGTCCCTAAAACGGCGCCGGCGCGGCGACCAGAAACCAGCTGACCATCGCCAGGGCGATCAACAGCTTGGCCAGTGTACCGGCGAGATTGCCTAACAATGCCCCCCATCCGGCCCGGCCGGCCGCGACGAGGCGTTTGCCGCCGATGATTTCGCCCGCGAAAGCCCCGATAATCGGACCGACGAGCAGACCGGGCAGGCCAAAGAAGAGGCCGATGATTGCGCCGACGACCGCGCCAGCCACGCCCCAGCGGGTCGCGCCAAAACGCCGCGCGCCGTAACAACTGCCGGCGAAATCAAGCGCGTAAGAGGCGAGGGTGAGGGCGACCAGCACCGCAACGCTCCGCCATCCGATGCTTTTTGCGGGCCCGAGCATGACCCGGTGCAGGATAGCGGCGGCCAGGATAATGGTGGTTCCGGGAAAAATCGGCAGGACGGTGCCGATGAGTCCGATCGCCATCAAGACAAGCGCTGTGCCCCACCAAAAGAGCTCCATGCACGCATTCTAATCTGGGTCGCCGACTCCGGCGAGGCTGAGCGACCTCGTTAGGGCGAAACGTGATCATAAAGGTTTTCGTTGACGGGGCGATATTGACAAAGACGACCTTGTCCGCGAGCCTCCCCGTCCACAAAAAAAGATTCCATGGCCAACTCCAAATCCGCTGCCAAACGCGCGCGCCAAAATCCGCGCCGCACTCTGCGCAATCGCAGCGTCGTCACGCATCTGCGTTCCCTCGCCAAACAGGACGCCGCTGCTGGCGGAAAGGATACGCGCGGGCTCGTATCCGCGCTCGACAAAGCGGCCAAGCGCGGAATCATTCACAAGAATGTGGCCAATCGCCGCAAGGCGCGCTTAAACAAAGCCGCGGCCAAAACTTCCTAATTCTGCTCTTGCTCTTGCTCCGAATCCGACGGGGACAAGACGCTTCACCAGTGAGATTAGGAGCAAGAGCAGGAGCAGGAAAGAGAAAACACGATTGCATCTCGCCCAGAAAAGTTGAGTTTTGCCCATGATTCCTGCGCTTGTGCTCGTTTTTCTTGCGGTGGTTTTCCGGATCGCCACGGCCCTCGTGGTGCAAGGCGGCGGGAGCGCCTGGCTCTCGAATTTTGCGCCGCTGGCCGCGATCGCCCTTTGCAGCGCGATCTATTTCCCCCCGAAATACAAGTTTACCGTTCCCTTCGTGGCTCTGCTCGTTTCTGACGTGGTGCTCGATTTCTACTACGGCGCCTCGCTTTTCGATCCGTTGATCTTTTGCCGCTACTTCGCCTTTGCGCTCGTCGGCTTCCTCGGGCTCGCCATCAGCCGGCGCGCCTCGCTCAAAACAATCGTTCCCGCCTCCCTCGCCGGCTCAACCCTTTTCTACGCCATCACCAACGCGTTTTCCTGGCTGACCGATCCCGGTTACGTGAAGAATTTCGCAGGCCTAATCCAGGCCCTGACGGTTGGCCTGCCGCAATATGGCGCCACTCCCACCTGGATGTTTTTCCGCAACTCGCTCGTGAGTGACTTGCTTTTCACCCTTCTCTTTGTCGCCTGCATGAGCTTCGGCCGACGTGCTGCTGCGTTGCCTGCCGCTGCGGTTCGTCCCTTGCCTAACTAATCGAAAATGCCGCCGCTGGAGCAACGCGACGAAGTCGAGATGCTCGCGACGATGTTGCTCATTCGCCGCTTCGAAGAGCGCGCGAGCCAGCAGTATCAGGCGCAAAAGATCGGCGGCTTTTGCCATCTTTATATCGGGCAGGAAGCGGTCGTGACCGGCGCGGTCGCGGCCACCCGGCCCGACGATTACATCATCACGGCCTATCGCGATCACGCCCATGCTCTCGCTCGCGGCACGAGCGCCGATGCCTGCATGGCGGAACTTTTCGGCAAAGCGACCGGCTGCTCCCGCGGGCTGGGTGGGTCGATGCATTATTTCGACAAGGCCAATCACATGTATGGCGGCCACGCCATCGTCGGTGCGCATGTGCCGCTGGCGGCGGGGATGGCCTTTGCCTCCAAATACCGCAAGGAGGACCGGGTCACGCTCTGCTTTTTTGGCGACGGCGCAATCAACCAGGGCGGCTTCCACGAAGCGCTCAATCTCGCGGGGCTCTTCAAGCTCCCGGTCATTTTCATTTGCGAAAATAACTTTTTCGCCATGGGCACTTCCGTGAAACGCTCGACCTCGCTCAAGCAGATCGTGGATCGCGCCGAGGGCTACGACATGCCGGGAGAAGTCGTCGACGGAATGAACTTTCGTGAAGTGCGCGACAAACTGGGCGAGATCATCGCCTCCATCCGGAAAGATCCGCACCCCGCTTTCGTTGAGGCGCGCACCTACCGATATCGCGGCCATTCCATGTCCGACCCGGCGAGTTATCGGACGAAGGAGGAACTGGAAAAATATCGGCTCGACGACCCGATCACACGCCTGCGCGCCCAGCTCACCCGGGAAGGCAAACTGACCAACGAGCAGTTCGACAAGATGGACAAGAAGGCCAAGGATGAGGCGATAGCGAGCGTGAAATTCGCCGAGAAAAGCGCGGAGCCGCCGCTTGAAGATCTCTATAATTACACCTACGCGGAAAGTGTAGCGGCGGGCGAGGCGCCCGCAAAAACGCGGCGCCCTACCGGGATGACCAGGAAACAAGAGCAAGCGAGCGCCGGGGTGGGGAATAACGGGGATGCGGCCGAGTCGCGACGGGACGAGTCCGTCCGACCGGCCGATACGGCCGCCGCTGCATTAAGGAAAAAAGGGTGAGAGAAATCACCTATCGCCAGGCGCTGAACGAAGCGCTCGCCGAAGAAATTGCGCGCGACCCGAACGTTTTCCTGATGGGCGAGGAAGTGGCCGAGTACAACGGGGCCTACAAAGTGAGCCAGGGCTTGCTCGATCGTTTCGGGGCGGAGCGGATCATCGACACGCCAATCAGCGAAAACGGTTTTGCCGGCCTCGGCATCGGCGCCGCCATGGTTGGCCTGCGCCCGATCGTTGAGTTCATGACCTTCAGCTTTTCGTTAGTGGCGTTCGACCAGATCGTGAACAACGCGCCCAACATGCTCACCATGTCCGGCGGCCAGTTCAACATCCCGATCACATTTCGCGGCCCGAACGGCCCGGCGCATCAGCTCGGCGCGACCCACTCCCACGCCACCGAATGCCTCTACGCCAACGTGCCCGGGTTGAAAATCTGCACCCCCGCCACGCCGCGTGACGCGAAAGGCCTGCTCAAGACCGCGGTGCGCGACGACAACCCGGTGCTGGTGCTCGAGTGCGAGCTTTTTTACAGCCAAAAAGGGATGGTGGAAGACGAGCATACCGAGCTTCTGATTCCGTTAGGCGAGGCCGAGGTCAAGCGCGAAGGCAGCGACGTCACCATCATCTGCTACGCGCAGACTGTGCCGATGGCGCTGGCCGCGGCCGAGACCCTGGCCGGTGAAAAGATCAACGCCGAGGTCCTCGACTTGCGTTCGATCAAGCCGCTCGATATCGAGGCCATCCTCAGGTCGGTCGGCAAAACCCATCGCGTCGTGATTGCGGAGCAGGACCGACCGTTCTGCGGGATCGGTGCGGAAATCAGCTATCGGATCCAGGAGGAAATTTTCGACGAGCTCGATGCGCCCGTCCTGCGCGTCTCGCAGGAAGACGTGCCGATGCCCTACAACGAGCGGCTCGAACAAGCGGTCCTGCCGAACCCGCAGAAAATCGTCGCCGCCGTGCGAAGGATCTGCGGTTAAGACGTTGAAGAGTTGCAGCGATGCAGCGATAACGTTTCCGGAGCTTCGCTCCACCACCGCTTCATCCCTTTAACCCTGCAACGATTCCGCACTGCCATGCCTGAGATCCAAATGCCGAAACTGAGCGACACCATGACCGAAGGGACCTTGGTGAGCTGGAAAAAAAGATCGGCGATGAAGTCACCGCCGGCGAAGTCCTGGCCGAGATCGAGACCGACAAGGCGACAATGGAATGGGAAGCGACTGACGACGGCGTCCTGAAAGAAATTTACGTCCCGGACGGCGGGAAGGTGAACGTGGGCGAGCGCATTGCCTTCATCGGCGGAGAAGGCGAAGAGGAAGCGAAGCCTTCTCTGCCGGCAGCGAAAGAAAAGGCGCCAGCGCAGGAGAGTGTAGCGGCGGGCGTGTCGCCCGCACCACGCCAGCCCAAGGCAGCCCCAACGGAGCGGCCGCCGCTACAACAGCAGGAAAAGCGTGTCAAAGCTTCACCCCTCGCGCGCAAGATTGCCGAAGAAAAAGGCCTCGACCTGACGAGCCTAAAGGGCAGCGGCCCCGGCGGACGCATCGTGGAAAAAGATGTAGCGTCGGCTGTCTCTGCCGATCAACCGGCCGCCGCGCCCCTCGCGAAAAAAACCGAGGCTCCTGCGCCCGCGATCGCCGCCGGCGAAACAGCCCGCATCAGCCTCACGGGCATGCGCAAAGTGATCGCAGATCGCCTCGTCTCCAGCCTCGGTCCGGTTCCCCATTTTTATCTCAACATCGAGATCAACGCCGACCCGCTCATGCGCGTCCGTGCTGAGTTGAAATCCGGCGGCGAAGACGACGACGCAACGAAAATCACGGTCAACGATTTCATCCTCAAAGGCGCGGTCGCGGCCGCCCTGCGCGAGCCGAAGGTGAACGCCTCCTTCGATGGCGACGCCATTATCCACTACGGCGACATCAACCTTGCGGTTGCGGTCGCGATCGATGAAGGCCTCGTCACCCCGGTCATCCGCGGCGCGCAAAACAAATCGCTTCGCGAGATCAGCGCCGCGGTCAAAGACCTCTCCCACCGCGCTCGGAACAAGCGGATGAAACCGGAGGAATTCCAAGGCGGCACCCTGACCGTTTCCAATCTCGGCAGCTACGGAATCGACAATTTCTCCGCCATCATCAACCCGCCCCAGGCCATCATTCTTTCGATCGGCGCGATCGTTAGGCAACCGGTCGTCAACGAGGCTGGCGCGATCGCCGCCGGTTACCGGATGAAGATTGGTATGAGCTGCGATCACCGCGTGGTAGACGGTGCGATCGGCGCGAACTACCTGAAAGCGCTCCGGCAACTCCTGGAAAATCCGTCGCTACTCTTGATCTAATTGCCCAACCACTCCCCGACGACGGAAGCCAACGCTTCGTGGCCTGGGCGCTCGCGGCGGCGCGAACCGTGAAGGGATGTTGCGCTGCGCGAGGGGTTTCGGGTACTGACTCGCGCGATCTGGCGGCGAGAGTCCTTTCTCAACGGACCGTTTTGAAATGAAGGCAGAGAGCGAAATGGCGCTGGACTTGCTCCCTCGGCCAGTGTGCGGATAGCGGAGGGAATAAAGTCGCTTCTCCAGAGGCAATCGAGACCGGTGATTTTCGGCGCCGCGACTGTTCTGATGCTGGTGATCGGCTCGCTCGATTACCTCGCCGGTTACCAGATCAGTTGTTCCATTTTTTACGCCTCGCCAATCCTGCTCGTGGCCTGGCTCTGCGACGGAAGGTATTCTCTTTTGATCGCGATATTGAGCGGGATTACCTGGTGGTGGGCGGATGTGCTCAGCGGTCATATCTATGCCAAAACCTGGATCGCGATCTGGGAACCGAGTGTGCGTTTTAGTTTTTTCGTCCTCGTGGCCACGCTCGCGTCCAACGTGAAGCGACAACATGATGCCATCCGATCGAAGGTCGTCTTGCTCAAGTACTCACAAAGACTGGAGCGCGAAATCGTCCAAATCAGCGAGGACGAACGTCGGCGTATCGGACAGGACTTGCACGACGGCATCTGCCAGTATCTGGCCGGCATCGGCTGCGCCGCCGCTTCACTCAAGACCTGCCTGCTCAGAAGCGGGATGTCTTCTGAGGCCGCCGCGGCCGACGAAATCGCAACTTTACTTACCGACAGCGTGGTGCAGACCCGGAACCTCGCGCGTGGTCTCGTGCCAGTGCAAATGGACGACGCCGGACTGGCCTCAGCGCTGGAGGAGTTGGCCGACTCCGTCTCCCGACTCCGGGGCATTGACTGCCAATTCGTCCAAAGGACACCGGCGGCGCTTCCCGCCGCTCCGGTCGCGACCCATCTTTACCGCATCGCACAGGAGGCGATCGCCAATGCCACCCGCCACGGCGCCGCCCAGCGCGTCCGCGTGCATTTGGAGCCGGCACGATTACGCATCGCTGACGATGGCAAAGGGCTGCCTTCGTCCTCTCGCCCCAGGGACGGGATGGGCTTGAGGATCATGGAGTATCGCGCACGCTTGATCGGCGGAAATCTCAGGATCGCGCAGTCCGACGCCGGCGGCGCTGAAGTCATTTGCTCTTTCGACGAGCACAACGAGATAGACAAATATGGCCAGGTCGCCTGACTCCGCCACAGCTCGGGTCATGATCGTGGAAGATCATCCGATGTTCCGCGAACGGCTCGCGCACCTCATCAACATGGAACCGGACATGGAGGTTTGCGGAGAGGCGGATAACATTCTAGACGGCTTTGAACTGGCCCGCACCAGTGGCGCCGATGTGGCCGTCGTGGACATCACCCTGAAAGGATCGAGCGGCCTGGAGCTGATCAAGAATCTTGCCGCCGCCGGGGTGAGTCTGCCTATTTTGGTGCTCTCCATGCATGACGAGTCGCTCTACGCGCAGCGCGTCCTGCGCGCCGGCGCCAGGGGTTACATCCAAAAGCACGAAGCCTCTGCCAAAATCATGATCGCCGTCCGGCAAGTGCTCGCCGGTGAAATCTTTCTCACCGTCGGCGCTTCTACAAAAATCCTGAGCAATCTTTCGGGCCGCGGTCAAAAGACGGTTGTCGGCATGGATCGCCTGACCGATCGCGAGCTGGAAGTCTTCGAAATGATTGGCCGCGGGCGCGCGACGCGCGAAATCGGCGCTCGCCTGGGTCTGGGATCGGCCACCGTTGAGACCTACCGTGCCCGCATCAAGGAAAAGCTGGGCCTCGAGAACGCAGTCCAACTGCAACAGGAAGCAGCGCGCTGGCTGAACGACTCCCGGCACCCGGCCGCCGCTTCTCGTTAGTCCCCCGCGCCGCCATTGGCTCGCGGTATATCTGTAGCGGGATTCACTACAAAAAAAGCTAGGGGTGTGTCACGGCATGGGGGTCTGGTGGCTGCTCAATGCTGCGGCCAAAATGAAACGTCTTACATCTCGAGCGTCCTCCGGCTTTACTCTCGTGGAAATCATGGTCGTGGTCGCCATCATCGCGCTCCTGGCCAGTATCGCAGTCCCCGGCTTCCTGCGGGCACGGAAGCGTGCCCAGGCGAGTCGCGTCCTCAACGATCTGCGCTTGATCGATAGCGCAGTCGATCAGTACGCGATCGAAAACAACAAGACCACAGGCTCAACCGTCAGCACCGCGGCTTGGGTGGTTTACATGAAGAAAGGCAGCCCGCTTTATAACACGTCTTCCGACATTTTTGGCCACACCTACGGTGTCCAAACCGTAGATTCACTGCCGAAAGTTCCGGCGACCACCTGGAACACCTTGTCAGACGTCGCCGGTACCACCTTCTTTTCCCCCTACGGTCACTTCTAGGATGCCTTTCGCGTTGGGAGAAAGGCTGTTCTGCGCCCAATTCCGCGGGATCGCCTGCTGCCTCATGCAGCGGCAGACCGACCGCGGGATCCCGGCGGAAACAAGACCGGGCACCCTGCGTCCCGCTCAGACCGGCACGGTCCGCGCAGACTTCGCCGCGGCCGCCAACGTTCCGAGGGCTTCACCGGGCGAGATCAGGCAAAGTCGAAAACTGCTTTGCTGCACGTTCCCCAATCGGATCACTCCTGGCTGATTATCCGCGCAATCGCCCACGAAATTCGCCCGCGGTATCGCCGGCGCGCGCAGGTTGGGATGCGTCCGCGCTTCCATGACGCAGATGTCGTAACGTGTCCCATCCTCCCTTCGGAATCGTCCCTCGGGATGTTCGATCTCGCGCAAGTCGCACGGTATTTCCACCCCGTTCGCGAGCAAACCGAGGCGACTCTGCGGTCCGCCACGTGAGGCGAGCCGAAGCCGCGGCGGCCCTTGCTCCAGCGGCCGCGCGATCGGTCCGGCCAGCCCGGTCTCGGATTCCCTTTGCCCGTCGCAGTGCATCTCGGGAAATCGTACAACATTGGAAGAGCGACGGGTAGAGGATTCCCGGCCCGCGCCGCCCATTGCGGTTGCGTTCCCCAATCGACTGGCGAACTTGTTAGGCGTAGATGACACCGCCGCCAAGTCCGCCCCCGCCTAACGAGAAAAAACTTCGCTTCGTTTCTTTTGCAATTCATGCCTCGCGCGGGCTGGTGCGCGACCAGGCGACGCGGCGCAAGACGATGTTCTGGATCGTGATCGCGGCGGTTCTAATGCTCTTTTGCGGGGCGACTTTTCTTGCGTCCTGGCTTGATCCGCGTGCCCGGCCAGGCTGGTTTATTCTCTACTGGCTGGCCTGCGCCTGGGTGACGGTGACGGCGGTGTTGCTGGCGCTGCTCGATCTCCTCCTCCTGCGAGTGCAGGCGCGGGCGGAAAAGCGCGCGCTGGCAAAGAAGATTTCGGCAGCACCCGAGGCGGACAATGCAGACTAACGACTTCGCCGAGGGCGCGCAGTTGCCGCCGGTCGGCTGGAAAAAGCGCGAGGAGATGGAGGCGGATGAGCGGCGCACGCTCGCGCCTTTTGCGCAAAAGTCGGGCGACTCGCGCGGCCGGCAATTCCCCGAAGACCGGCATGTTTACCGGACGGAGTTTCAGCGGGACCGGGCGCGGATCATTCATTCACGCGCTTTTCGCCGGTTGGAATACAAGACGCAGGTTTTCCTGAACGGGACGGCCGATCATTTGCGGACCCGGCTGACGCACACGTTCGAAGTGGCGTCGGTCAGCCGCACGATCGCGCGCGCACTCGCGCTGAATGAGGATCTGGCGGAGGCGATCGCGCTGGCGCATGACCTCGGACATTCGCCGTTTGGGCATTCGGGCGAAGAGATGCTGGCGGAATGCATGCGGGAGCACGGCGGCTTCGAGCATAACCGGCAGAGCTTGCGGGTGGTGGAATTGCTCGAGTCGGTCTACCCGGCGTTCCCGGGATTGAACCTGACCGTCGAGGTGCTGGAGGGGTTGCGCAAACATGAAGAGGGCGAGTCGCCGTCGCTCGAAGCGCAGATCGCGGACCTGGCGGACGAGATCACTTATTACAGCCACGATCTGGATGACGCGCTCGATTTCGCGATCATCGACAGCGATCAGCTGGATGAGAGCGCGATCTGGCAGCGGAGCCATGAGCGGGTGGCGGCGCGGAATCCGGATTTGTTAGGCGCGGAGCTGCACAAGAATATCATCCGCGACATTATCGATCTGCAGGTGCGCGATGTGGTGGCGACGAGCGCGACCTCGATCGCAGTGGCGGCGCCAACGAGCGTGGAGGAGGTGCGGCGGCAAAAGGAGAAGCTAATTCGTTACAGCGACGAGCAGGGGATCGCGAATCGCGAGTTGCGGCGCTTTCTTTACGACAACGTCTATTATCATCCGCGGGTGGCGGAGGTGAACCGGCGTGCCTGCGAGATGTTGCGGGCGGTTTTTGTCGCTTTCGTGCGCGAGCCGGAGCGGCTGGGGGATTCCGCGGCCCGGCGGATCGAAGGCGAAGGGCTGCACCGGACGGTGTGCGATTACATCGCGGGCATGACGGACCGCTATTTGCTCGAGGAGCATGCCCGGTTGCAGAATGGACGTGCTGGATCGTAGTGGAGTGATGGTTAGGCGGCGCTTTTTGCACGATCACGATCCATTCCCAGACCTCCCTCCTCGCGCAGGAATTGAATGAGCAGGCGCAGGCGCTGGTTGAGATCGAGTTCCTCGAGCAACTGCTGGCGGCGGGCGGCGTCGGTGATGAAGGTCGAGGCGATCAAATCGGCCAGCATTTCCTGATCAGACATCTCGCTCAGGTAACGATCGATTTTCTCCGGCAGCTCGCGCCCGCTCTCTTTGAGCTGGGCGTAAAATTCCAGCACCTTGGCGGCGAGGGCATCGGTCTCGACACGTCGGCTTGGTGCGGGTCTTGAGCGGTTTGATCCGCGCGATAGGGAAGGGGGTTTCCTGTTCAAACTCGCTGAATTTCACCCGCCGGATCCCCTGCAGGATGAGGTCGGAGGTTCCATCGCTCCGCCCGACGCAGGCGCGGATCAGGCCGACGGTGCTGACAGGGAAAAAGTCTGCGCTCGTCCGCCATTGCGAACGCTCCGGCCGCACGAGGGCGACGCAGAGCATCCGATCATCGTGCAAGGCGTGCTCGAGCATGTCGCGGAAGCGCGATTCAAAGATGTGCAACGGGAGCAGAGCATTGGGAAAAAGCAGCACGCCAGTGAGCGGCATGACGGGAACCGTGGCGGGCAGTGCAACGATCTCGGGCATCGGCGGGCGTGATTCTATGTGATAGACGCGGCTCGGGTGCGACGGAGTTGGCTCAGGGTAGGCTGGCCTTCGATGGTGGCATCGCCGAGCGAGACGTAGGTCAGCGCCGAACCGAGCTGGGCGAGTTGGCGGCGGGAAGCGGGGCCGAGTCGTCCCATTCCCATCGCGGCGATTGGGAGAGGCACTGGCGGCTTTCCAAAAATGGAAAGGAGCCTTGCGAGCTGCGCCGGCGTGTCCGTGCGGGTAGCGATTTTGAAAATGGCGGCGCCCGCCACCGCGGCGGATTCGGTCTTGCGGAGGAGCTCGGCCTGGGTCGGCGTGTCGTGGAAGTCGTGCAGGGAAAGGATGAGTCCGGCGTTTTGGCGTCGCGCTTCGTGGATGAGCCCTGCCATTTGCGCAACGGACCGGAGTTCGAGATCGACAAAATCGGCCTGGCCGAGAAAACGACCTAACAAGATGCGGCGCGCGGCGAGATCGAGCTCACCGCGGCCCCCTTCCGCCGGATGACGCGCGGTCAGAATAAGCGGGGCGCGCAACTTCGGGATGGCGCGGGCCACTTCCCCTAACGAATGGCGGAGCGCATCGAGCCGCAGCTCGAAAAGATCGGGCGGGCGGCGGAGGCGCGTGGCCCGGGCCAGAGCCGCGGGCGAGGCCAGGACGGCTACCAGCCGGGACGTGCAAGCGTCTTCTTTGACCCAGTTTTTACCCATCATATCTTGCCTTCAGGCGCGCAACTTGCGATGGCAGGGCTGCGCTCCGGAAAAGATATCTTACCATGCTGGCAAGGCAACAGGAACAAAACACGCAATTTCAGCAACTCCTTGACGCGCTGGTAATGGCGTTCTCGCTCTTCGCGGCGCACGCGCTGCGTTTTTACGGGACGGGCTGGCTCAACCTTCCCTATCCAATCGATCCTTTCCAGAACTATCAGTGGCTCCTGATTGTGATCATGCCATTTGGGCCAATCATTCTTGATCTCGCAGGGATTTTATCAATCGCCGTTCAACAAGACGCTCGGGAGATCGTTCGTCCAGATCATGCGCACGATGATTTACCTCAGCATCCTGGTGAGCGTGTGCGTGATCTTTTTGCGCCTGCCGCTGACCAGTCGGTCGGTGCCTTTGCTCTTCATTTTGATCGCGAGCGCAGCGTTGCTGCTGAAGGAAGGCTCATCGTAACGCGGATTCGCGGGCGAGCCGCGCGGGGCGAGGTGCGGGAGCGAGTCCTGCTCGCAGGGGTGCCGCAGGACATCGCTGCGCTGGAAGAATCGCTCACAGCCGAGGAGCGCATCTTGTTGCAGGTCGCCGAGCGCATCGACATCGAGAAACAACCCATCACCGATCTGGTGGAAGCGATGCATCGAGCACAGTCGTTTCACGGGTGATCTTCGCGGCCGGGCATGGCCAACTCAATCGGGTCGAGCAGGCGATCGGCGCCTGTGAAGTGGAAGGCGTGCCGGCCTGGTTGGTTGCCAATTTCATCCAGACCGCGATCGCCAAGCCGGACTTCGACGCCTTTGGTGGCCGACCCATGCTGGTTTTTCGCTCGACGCCCGATGTGTCGTGGGCGTTTCGGATCAAGGGATTGATCGATCGTCGTCGGGCGCGCTCATTGGCCTCCTTCTGCTCGCCATTCCCATGCTGATTGTCGCCATCGGCATCCGGCTCACCTCGAAAGGGCCGGTCATATTCAAGCAGGAGCGGGCGGGAAAAAACGGGAAGCCGTTTGTCATGTATAAATTTCGCTCCATGTCGAGCGACGCGGAGATGCGGCGGGCGGAACTATTGCCTTTCAATCAGATGCGCGGACCGGTCTTTAAGGTGGCGGAGGACCCGCGCATCACGCCGCTCGGCCGCTGGCTACGGCGCACGAGCATGGATGAAACGCCGCAGCTCTTGAATGTGCTCAAGGGGAGCATGAGCCTGGTGGGGCCGCGACCGCTTCCGCTCTACGAGGTGGAAAGATTTGAGAACACGGCCCAGCGCCGCCGGCTGAGCGTGAAGCCGGGGCTGACCTGTCTCTGGCAAATCAGCGGCCGAAACAAGGTGCAGGATTTCAGCGACTGGGTGAAGCTCGACCTGGAATACATCGATCGCTGGTCGTTAGGCCTGGATTTTAGAATCCTCTTCCGCACCATTCCGGCGGTGCTCTTCGGTCTGGGAGCGAAATAGGAACCGCTATTTCCGCGCCTCGCACGCATCGACCGCGGCAGCATCCGCTCGACGTATTTGGCGAGGAGATCGAACTCGACATTCAAGAATGTCGTTAGGCTGGAGGCCGGCCGAGATTCGTTTCTCGCCGGGTGTGCGGAATGATCCAGACGACGAAGCTGGCCGGGAGCAGTTCGGCGATCGTTAGGCTGATCCCGTTGAGCGCGATCGAGCCCTTGACGGCGGCGTAGTGGGCAAAGTCTGCCGGCAACTCCACCTCCAGGCGATAATCCGTGCCGTGCGCCGCGAAATCCGAGGACCCGCGCCGTGCAATCGATGTGTCCCTGGACGAAATGGCCCGCCGAGGCGCCCGATGGCGGCGAGCGCGCGTTCGAGATTGACCGGGCTCTCGGGACGCAGAGTCGCGCAGATTGGTGCGGGCGAGGTTTCGGCGAGCAAATCGAAGGTGAGATTGCCGTCGCGAATCTTTGTCGCCGTTAGGCAGCAGCCGTTCACAGCAACGCTCTCGCCCGTTCGCGCAGCTCGCGCGGCGATCGATGGGCGCGGCGAGATGCAATTGCGTGCCGCGTTGCTCGGTCGCCCGAATCCAGCGCACGCGCCCGACTTCTTCGATCAATCCGGTGAACATATTGCAATTGGAAGATTACGCAGATTTGCGGATTTGGGGGAGAGATTTTTGCCGCCGGCCCAAGCGCTTTGCCGGACGCGAGGTCAGATTGCCGGAAACGCCGGATCGGACACAGCACTGCCGTCTGCGGCGCTGCGTGGCGCGGTTCCGGCCGGAACCGCCCTGGCTGTAAAAATTCCTCTCGTCGGCGCTGAAATTGCTCGTTAGGGCCGAGGCAAGCGGAACGATTTTTCTGACCACGGAGTGGCAGGATGCGACACACGGTGACCGGAAGGCCGTTCAAAAATATTTTAAAAAAAATGAAAAAAACGCTTGTCAGGGTGGATTTCTTCCTTAATTCTCACCGCCAAACCTAACCAAACACCAATGGAGAAACTAATGATCAGAACTGTAAACAGCAAAACGGGATTCCTCCGCGCGGTCCTCGTGGCCGGCGTCGGATGCGCTTCCCTACTCGGCGCGAGCCTTTACGCTCAAGCGCCTGCGACGGAGGCAACCACTGAACGTATCGTCGTCACCGGATCGAACATTCCCACGGCCGAAGAGGTGCTCGCTTCACCGCTTGATACCGTCTCGACCCGGGACATCGCGGAGGCCGGCGGCACGTCCGACGTTCTAACGATCCTAACGAAGCGCAATCCGGATTTCGGCGGCGGGGGTAACCTCGGCGGCTCGAATGCGAACATCGCGAGCGGCGCAACGCAAGGCGGATCCATCATCTCCCTGCGTGGCTTGCCCACCTTGGTGTTGTTTGAGGGCCGGCGTATCGTCGACTCCGCGGCCATCTCCGCCGGCGGTTTTCAGTTCAGTGACGTCAGCATCTTCCCGACGTCACTAATCAGCCGAATTGAAGTCTTGAAGGACGGTGCATCCGCCCTCTACGGATCGGAGGCGGTCGGTGGTGTGGTGAACATCTTTATGAAAAAGGACTTCGAGGGCGTTCAGATCGACGCTCGCTACGGATTCACCCCTTCGAGCGCGGTTTCCGAACGGAGGGTGAGCGGGATTGCTGGGATTGGTAACGATACCACCCACGTCACGGTTGGGTTTCAGTATTATGAGATCGATCCGCTCTTTAACCGCGAGCGGGGTTATTCGCAGCCCTTCATCAACGCCACCACGACATTTGCCGGTGGCGGTCGAGACAACCAGGGCGGCGGGACTCAGTTCTACATCCTCAAGCCGGGGTTCAATTCGCCCTTTGACGCACCCGGAGTAACGGCGGGATCGATCCCGCCGCCAGCGACGGGCTCGGCTAATCAAGGCCAGTATTTCCAAATTCCGCAGGCCTATGACCAGGTCTCGTTCGGCCAAATTCTCGCGTTCGACTTGTCAAAGCTTCCGACGAGCACGCTGGATATTTCCAACACCAATGCCTACGCGTCGGTTGAGCATCAGATCTTCGGGAAGCAGTTGGAACTCTTCTCCAACTTCCTCTATGCGAAAAATCATAACGAGAGCTTCCTGAATGGCCAGCCGCTGAACAACGGCACCGGCGTCATCATCCTGGGTTCGCAGCGGGTTGATCCTGTTTCCGGCCTTCTCGTTCCGGAAGATCGGGGTGCTCCTGCTCCTTTCAATCCGTTCCAGATGTCGATTGACGGGAATAACCTCTCCGGGGATTTCCGCCTCTTCGCTAACCAGCGCTTTCAGAATAAGCCGCGCCGGTTCGACGATGAGTCGAGCTTCTATCGCGTTTTGGTCGGCCTCCGCTCGCAAATCTCGAAGGACTGGACCGCTGAAGCAGCGATCTACTACAGCAATGACCACATCGACTTTGTCAACGCCAACCTGGTCAATGCGACGCAGTTGAACGCAGCGATCGCGGGAACGGCAGTCGATTTCAGTGGGAACCCAATCCCACCGCTCGACTACTTTGCGCGCAATGTCGTCGGTACCTGGACCCGGGCAAATCTCCGGCGCACAGTTTAATACTCTCTTCGGATCCAACATCCGGAGCCAGTCGTCCTACCAGGAAGTCTTCGATGGGAAAGTCTACGGATTCCCGTTCCATCTCCCGGGCGGCGATCTCGGTGTGTCCTTCGGTGGTGAATACCGCCAGGAAGGATTCAAACTGCAAGACTCGCCCGAAATCTTCGTCGGCTCGGTTCCGGTGCAGGACATCAATGCTGGCCGAGCGGTCAAATCCGTTTATGCTGAGGTTAGTGTCCCTGTGGTTGGGCCACAGATGAATATCCCCGCAGTTTACAGCCTGGACATCGATCTGGCCGGCCGTTTCGACCATTACGATGGCGTGAGCGAAGACGCGAAAGTGCCGAAAGTGACGCTGCGTTATCAGCCAATCAAGGATTTGACGATCCGCGCCACTTATTCGAATTCCTTCGTCGCTCCGACCTTGTATGAGCTCTTCGGACCGTCTGCGACTGGCTTCTCAAATGCCATTACTTTGAATGGTAACGTGCAGGACCAGGCGCAGGTCATGTCGGGATCGAATCCAAATCTTGTCCCGTCAACAGCGGAATCCTATACGGCCGGCTTTGTCTACAGCCCGAGCTGGCTTCCCGGGTTGACTGTCACGGCTGACTACTTTAAGACGTTGCAGCAGCAGATCGTCAGCACACTGGGCGGCAACCTGATTCTGCAAAGTGTTGAGGCCAACGGCCCTGCGTCACCTTATGCTAACCTGGTAGCCTTCAATAACTTCCCAGGTCAACTGGGATCAAGGCCGATCACCGCAGCGCACCAGTTGGACGGCAACCTCGCTTCGGTCTACTATGTCGATACGAACATCAACATTGGTGCGACCCACGTCGATGGTTTCGACTTTAGCGCGAACTATGATCTTGATCTGCACAGATGGGGCCAGGCGCAGTTCGGGGTCAATGCGGTCATGATCACGACCAACGAGTTCAAAACGCAACCAGCGAGCAATTACTATAATATCAATGGCCTCGACTTCTCAGAAGGCGGCGGTGCCAATCCGAACTACAGAATAACGGCCCTGACCCGCTACAGCTATGAAGGAGCGAGTGTCGCCGTAAACATGAACTACATGCCGGGCTTGGACAATTCACAGGGCCACGATCCGGAGACTGAAGATCAGTTTACGTTCATGAAGATCGGCGATTACCTGACCTTCGACATGCGCCTTCAGTATGCGTTCCAAGCCAAACCCGTGGCGGCCGCTCCGTCCTACTCGAAAGATGCGAAGGACGCCAAAGGAATGGTGGCAGGGTCGAGCGCTATGGCGGCTCCGGAAACGACGGTCTCACCCTTCAGCCGACTGGTTGACGGCCTGACGGTCGCGGTGGGATGCAACAATATCTTCGACCGTGTGCCGCCAACGGTTGACGGTGCGAACAACAACACCGATCTCTCGGCCTACGATCCCTACGGTCGCTTCCTCTACTTCGAGGTTTCAAAGAAGTTCTAGGAACGCCTCACTAGGAAGACAAATCAACGCTAGCGGCCAAGCCCAAAAGGCTTGGCCGCTATTGCTTTGTAGTGAACCATTCCATCCTGAAAACTATCTCAAACGCTTTTTACCACCTGTCATCCCGATCCGGAGTAGCGCGGAGAGGGACCCCACAAATGAAATGGGCGTCTCCCTGCCCTCAAGGAGATGTCGCCTCATGGGAGGTCCCTCTCCGTCCTGCGTCGGATCGGGATGACAAGTTGGGAGGGTGCTTGTGAGATGGCAAGCAAAGCGGTTGTTTTGAGCAGAGTGAACAAGGATTACCGAAATTGCCGTAATCCGACACTCCGGGTTCAGATTTGCACCGGTCTTCTGGCAGCGCTCGTAGCGGCTTCCTGTCAGCGTGCCTCGATTCGAGCGACGCCGGACACGTTCCCGATTCTTACCCCCCCGGCACCGGCGACTCCGCAAATTCACGGAGGGAAGGTGGTCGGGGCCAGGCCGGGATCCCCGTTTCGCTATCAGATCGCTGCCACGGGCGAGAGGCCGATGTTTTATGAGGCCACCAACCTGCCGGCGGGTTTGAAGATTAATCCGGCCAACGGCCAAATTGTGGGCGCGCTCTCAGGGCGAGGCCGTTATTCGGTCAGGCTCCAGGCAGAAAATCGCCTCGGCTCGGACGAGAGAGCCTTGTCCATCGTGGTCGGCGATCAGATCGCGCTCACGCCACCGATGGGCTGGAATAGCTGGAATTGCTGGGGAATCGAGGTCAGCCAGGACAGAGTAATGGCGTCCGCGCGCGCCCTCGTCGCCAACGGGCTTCGCGATCACGGATGGAGCTATATTAATATCGACGATGGATGGCAAGGCGCACGGGGCGGCCCGCTCAATGCCATTCAGCCCAATTCAAGGTTTCCGGATTTGAGGCGCCTTTCCGCCGAGCTCCATGGGATGGGGCTAAAGTTCGGGCTCTACTCGACCCCTTGGCGGACGACATTAAGCCGCCACAATGGATCATCGTCCGACAATGTGAACGGGAGGGACGACTGGATCGCCGCCCATGATTATAACGAGTTCTTTCAATACCAAGTCCCTCAATTTCATTCCTGGCTCGATAATTACGGTTGGCTGAAACCACTGGCGGACCGGCTGCGGAAGCAAGAGAGGCGGAAGTACACGAAGGAAATGAGGCGTCCCGGTAAGTACTCGTTTGTGTCCCAGGATGTAAAGCAATGGACAGATTGGGGCGTCGATTATCTAAAATATGATTGGGCGCCAATTGATCTCGCCGACGTCGTGACGATGCATGACGAACTTGCCAGGGCTCCGCGCGATGTTTTTTACAGCGTGTCGAACAACGCTCCACTTTCGCTTGCCTCCGAGCTGGCCCGGTTCGCCGACGCGTGGCGCACTTCAGTGGACTTGGAGGACACGTGGCGGAGCATCAGCGAAGTGGGGTTTTCGCGTGACAAATGGGCGCCTTTTAACGGGCCCGGCCACTACAATGACGCCGACATGTTGACGATCGGAGATCTGAGATGGAACCGGCCGAGGATGACCCGCCTAACGTCGGATGAGCAATACACTCATGTGAGTCTCTGGTGCCTCTTGTCCGGGCCGCTCCTGCTGGGCTGCAACCTTGAGAACCTCGATCCATTTACCAAAGGCCTGATTACCAACGATGAGGTCATTGACGTCAACCAGGATCCTCTCTGCCGGCAAGCGACCCGCGTGGCGAAATCTGGTGAACGGGAAGTTTATGCGAAGCCGTTGGAAGACGGAGCGTTTGCCCTCGGCCTGTTTAACCGCGGGAATTCACCGGCGAAGGTGCGGGTCCAATGGTCCGATCTGAAAATCAGGGGAAAAATGATTGTGCGAGATCTGTGGCGCCAAAAAGATCTGGGTGTGTTCGCCGAGACTTTCGAAGCCTTGGTTTCGTCGCATGGCGTAGTGCTCGTTCGAATAACCCAGGTGCGGTGATGTGTTGCAGGGTCCACGCAGGAAAGCGCCGGCTACAACGACAAGTTTACTCTTGCGCCGTAGGGCGCTTGCATTATTCAGAGAAGCAACTCTGAACTCCATGAAGAAACTCTACCTTTCTGCACTGCTCCTCGCTTGCGTCGGGGGAATTGCATCTGCTCAAACCCCGGAATTTGGCGGCCTGGAAAACGCGATGGATGCCAAAACGTACGAACGAGCCGGTCTGCGCAAGCTAACCGGCGGCGAGCGGGCGGTCCTCGACGAATTTATCAGGGATTACGTGTCCGCGAAGCAAAAGGATGCGGCTACCGTCGCTGCCACACAGGCAGTCGACCGTGCCGTCAAGGAGAGAAGGGTGAGTTCTCCAGAGGTGATCGAAAGTAATATTGTTGGTCAATACAAAGGTTATGGGCCCAAAACGGTTTTCCATCTGGCCAACGGGGAAAACTGGCGGCCAACCAACGACGATTTCGTTCCGAATTCGGCGATCGAAAGTCCGAGAGTGGTAATTTATCGTGATTTTTTTGGATATAAAATGTTCGTTGAGGGAGCCACGATTGTGCGGGTGAAGCGCATTCAATGATTGCGACCACGCCGAGAATTTTCCCGAGTGCCGAGCGCTCGCCTGTGGTCAGGGTTCGTCGGCGCAGCCAGGATTAGATCAAAGTCCAGCAGTCTGCATGACCCTGATCCGCGCCAGCCAAAACGAAGGCTGAAAAGAGCATTCTGGAAGGGCGGAATCCGGCGATCGGTTATGCTGCTGTCGATATTTTAGGGGTGCAACGCCGAGTTTGGGTCGAAGGCGAGTCTGCAAACGTCGTAAAAATGTCTTTGCACGCGAGCGTTTTGCAAATAGAATATGATTTTATGAAACTGATAACATTAATTCGGGGGTGTCTCGTCGGAACCGCTCTTGCGGCTTTCGCATTTGCCGCTTCCGCGCAGGCAGGATCGAACACGGACGGCACTGTCAATAAAGCGAGCCGGGCGTACGTCGATGTGACCAAACCGATCCAGAAAAGGGTCATTCTAGTAGATGTTACTGGCAGTCGGATCCCACAGCGTGTTGTCCTCTACGGGCAGCAAGCAAACAGCGGGTCTCCGATGTATGTGGTCCAAAGCCAGGAGCTGTTAAATACTGGGGCTACCTCGGTCGGCGGTCTTCTTTCCCTTGACCCCAGCGTCACGGTGAGACGCGCGCACCCGTAAAAACCGGACCGCGGTTTTCGGTAGTTTGTCCTTTTAGGGACCTGCGGTACCGAAGGCGCTCGAGTAATTCGATGCGCTTCATGTGACCTTTTTTTGTAAGATTTAGCCCCCGAAACCTCCCCTCAGTCGCCAACCCCTTCATCAGGGCGACGGCAGATCTGGCAGCCGCTCCCAGAGCGATTGCTGGTGACCTGCCGAGTTGGCGTGGACTTCGACTCCCCAACCTGCAAAGTTAGAGACTGCGCTTTTCAAGCGCTCGGAGAAATCGGACCACCCTTTTCATTCTTGGGCGAGAAGAATCGTAGAAATTCGCCCGACGAAACACCCGTCTGGAAAGAAGCTTGAATTTGTGGTGGACGATTCTGTCCTCACCGGCCTTCTTTAACGAAAGACTTGAAGGTGAAAATGCGACTCTCTTTCCGATAACAGAATGAAATTGTCCTACAAGATCAAAAAATTGGGCGCCGGCGAGACCTATCGCCGGAGCTGGCGACGAGTGCGGCGACTGATCTACCCGATCCAGATTCAGCCGATGTTGGATAGACTTGACCAATCCGAGATTCGAGCGATTCGAGAGCGATATTCGGGTTCCGCAGAGCACTACGCGAAGTACGCCGATATTCGGCGATGGTTGACACTCAATGTCAGGCGCGTCCAGGATTTGAAATTGCATCGTTCTCCGCCGTCCAGCATTCTCGATCTGGGATGCGGGGGAGGTTTTTTCCTCTACATCCTGCAGCAATTCGGACACGAAGGCTTAGGCACGGATATCGATGATTTTCCGTTGTTCCGTGAACTAGTCGACCTTTTTCAGGTTCAGCGGACGATTTTTCGAATCGAACCCTTCCAACCCTTGCCCGATTTCGGGCGCAAATTCGATCTGATTACCGCGTTCTCCACTTCTTTCAATCGAAAAAGCCATACGGTTTGGTGGGGAACTGAGGAGTGGCGATATCTTGTCGATGATTTGAGGCGCCATTTACGGCCACACGGAAGGATATTTTTTGGGCTAAATCCTGATAAAACGGGGAACTATTACACTCCCGAATTACATGCTTGTTTTCGAGACTACGGCGCGATCATCGATCGTGAAAACGTGATGTTTACCTCGTAGATCCTGGCGGCAGGTGAATCGTGGAAAGCGGTCACAATTGGCGAGTCCCCTGGATACGTCCGGCCCGCCGTGCCAGCTTGCCCGCCCGGCTTAAGCAAGCCTTCAACGTCTCGCACATATTTCTTCAGCGACCCAGTGCCTGTCACACCGGTTATGTCGCAGGGTCTGATTTTAACATGCGTTGCTTCAAGCACGGCGCGGGCTGGAGGGCGATGCTCTGTCATCGCCGTGTTTCCTAGGCCAGCCTCGGCAACGACGGAGCGTTGCTCTCCAAGCGCCGCGTCCTGTGCACCACTGAGAGGGTGGGCGCGACGCCACCAAGGAACATGAGGAGCAGCCATTTGAACTCGCTCCGGCGAATCCGTTCGGAGGGACGCGCTTCCGCGGGTCCAACCGGTTCATTAGAAGTCTCGACCAGTCTTGGATCGGGGGGCTAAACAGGTGCGCTGTCACTGCACCGACGCTTGATCCGGGGCGGGAAAACAATCGCCGGCCCGGCGTCAAGTCTGGCCCGGCTTGTGTGAGGGAACAGGAACCAGGGCAAGTGGGACAGGGGCATTTTTTCTCCCAGCTGGGCCAATACGGCTGATCCGATGGGGTTGTCCGCGTCTCTGTGTTCCGTAAAACTCGTAAAATATTTTAATTCCCGCACCGGAGGTGCCCCACGGTATGGATGTCGCCCGGAAAGCAAGAGATTCGAACGCAGGTTGCCTCGTTGATCCCCGGCATTTCGCCCCAGCTGATATGCCGTCGCTACGTTCAAGACCAACTCAGAGTGTGCGATCGCTTGATTCACGTGGGCGATTGCCTCGTCAAGGCGTCGGGCCCGGGGACCAAAGAAACCACAGAGAGAGGCGCCTGAGCAGCCCCGGAAACTCGGCCGGCGAAGCCGGCCTTGGCACAGACGCTGCTTCTAGAAAACATAGTTACTATGATTTTCGTAAGCATCAATCCCTTCGCTCTCAAACGGTTCTTCTTTTTTCTCCTGGCGGTGATCGGACTGTCGTGCGTCTCCTGTTTCGGGGAGTCATCTCTCTTCCTGAAGGTGAAAACCACGCCTTACGATATCCAAATGAGCCGAATCCGGCCGATTCTACTATCTGATGGCAACTCCGCCCCAGGTGACGTTTCCCTGGGGATGGTCAACCACTGGATCAATGACCTGCGGTCGATTCCCTACGGGTTCACGAAAGAGTGGAAAACCCCGGCAGAAACCCAGTCCGGTGCGGCCGCGGATTGCAAGGCGAAAGCGGTCGCGCTCTACCAGACGATGGTAGAACATGGCGCGAGCAATCTGCGTTTGGTCATCGGCAAACGCACTTCCACCAGCCGTTCCACACATGCCTGGCTCGAATGGGACTCGGATACGGGCGGCTACGTCTTGGATCCGACGATCAATTGGCGAGCTTATCGGACAAGCGATCTTGGGCCTCGTTCGTATATTCCACTCTACGCTTTTGCAGGCAGCCGGAAGTTTCGAGTCTGCGCCGGCGCCGCTGATGGCCCAGAACTGATTGCGCTTCGCCACTGTTTATCGGACTGCTACCCAGCCGTTTCGATGCGATCTCGTCGTGCTGGCCTGAATTGCTGGAAACGACGAAGTCTACCCCCAAACGGATTTCATTTTTTAACCTCCGCGAGCCAGCTGAGGTGCGGTGCCCAGATAGGGAAAGCGCTCGGTCGCGGTCGCGTCTTGCAATCGGTTTTCCGCGTGGGAGATTGTTTCGGGAGGTCGCGAAATTTTCATTGCCAAGCTCGGCCCGATTTTCTACTATTCATTTTTGTAAATATGGAAATTATATGAAGTCACTCGCTCTATCGTCCTCTGCAATCTTAGCCTTCTGTATGGCGCTGGTCGCTCCCTCCATCGCAACCGCCGCTGATGTGGTGCTGCAAAAAGCGCCCCCGCTGACCATTCGACAGGCTCCTTCCTACCCGGAAAATCTGGCGCGTTACCATTTCGGAGCGGCCGTAAAGGCGGCCCCGCAAATTGATTCGATCGCGAAATTGCAGCTCAGCTCAAACGGGATCGATCAAAATACCTCCGCAGCTGCATTGCTCTGCGATGATCCGACTACGGGTTATCAGATTCCAGCCGGGGTATCGAGTATTCTCGTGTCGCTTGCGAACATCGAAAATATCCAGGCCATTTCCTTTCTGAACGACGGGGCACAGGGCGATTATACAATCGCCACGTCCAACGCCGACCTGCCTGACAACAGCCCGGAATGGCGGCGCCTTGCAAAGAGTGCGCTGTCACAAGGAGCCGTTTCGGCCAAGATCGGACCGGGCGAAGCGAAGTACGTCAAACTGAGTTTCAATATCACACACCCAGGCCGCATCGCCGCGTTTGGCGCTTATGCTACGCCCGCTCTCTCAGATTTTACGATGCCGCGACCGCGCAAGGTCAGCTTTGAAGAGGAGTCGGCGACTCTGGCGCTGATCAGTTTTAACTTCAGTGACCTGCACGCAAGAGCGCGCAGTTTGTATGTCAGTTCCGGTGACGCGGAAGAGGCGAACAACATGATCGATGATCAGCCCGCGACTTCTTACAGATTTGCCAGCGGCGACCCAGCGCCCACGGCTGTGATCGATCTTGGCCGAGAGCGAACCTTAACCCGTCTTTCTGCCATTTATGCTGCGCAGACAGGCAGCTTTGAATTCTACGTCCTGCCTAGTCTCCCGTTAGGCGAGAGCGCTGCTTCAGACGTGCAGCAGGTCGCGAATGTCGGATCGGCCAATGACCTCCCGACGTCCCTCCGGATCAGCGAAAAGACGTTCGCCGGGTTGAAACCGGTCGGTTCGGTTGTCAGCAGCGGCGCGGGGCGCGCTTCCATTGATTTTCCGGAGGTGGCGGGTCGTTACGTCATGCTCAAGTGGCATCCGGCCAGCACGCAGGGAGACGCTTTCTCGATCGCGCAGGTTGCAGCTTTCGGCGTGTCGAAGCGCGACCGTAACGTGCCGGAAGCGGATGGCAAGGCAATGATGGATGGCAAAGAGTCCATCTACGGCGAGGGCGGCAAGGAAGAGTCCCAAAGAAGGTCCATATGAAGCTCAGGCACCCGGCGAAGGCCCACCGCCGGCGTTGCCGCGAGTGCCGCCATTTACTTTTATTCCGGAGCTGCCTCCGACCAGCCCCTAGCGAATTCCCGAACTTCGACTGCGAGTGCCCGCCCGCTGACGTGACAAACGTTGGTTGGCGGGTTTCGCTTTCCGACGGCCCCGGCTTCGCTTTGAAGAATCGAACTCAGCCGTCCCGGGCCGCAGATCGACCCTTATCTCTCGGGGTGGGAAGCCGGGATCAATTCCTGACTAAGGGGCTCACCCACGGAGTAACGAGTAAATCGTCGAATAACGATGTTCTCGCCAATTTCCGCGATTTTTGACGCCACCAGCTCCTTGATCGTCTGGTCAGGATTCTTGATGAAGCCTTGTTCGAGCAGGCAGACCGTGCTGTAAAACTTGTCGAGTTTTCCTTCTACGATCTTCGCGATCACATTTTCGGGCTTGCCCTCCACCTGCGCGGCATAAATCGCGCGCTCGGATTCAACCGTGGCTCCGGGGACCTCCTCACGGCTGACGTAGAGCGGCTGTGCGGCAGCGATGTGAAGAGTGATGTCCTTAACAAAGGCGCGAAAGCCCTCGTTCTTGGCCACGAAGTCGGTCTCACAGTTCACCTCGACGAGGACGCCGACTTTGCCCTGCAAATGAATGTAGGAGGCGACGATGCCTTCCTTGGTCGCGCGCGATGATTTTTTGCTCGCGCTCGCGACACCCTTGGTGCGCAAGAGTGTTTCGGCTTTGTCGAGATCGCCTCCGGCGTCGGCCAAAGCGCGCTTGCAATCCATGAAACCTGCGTTCGTTTTTTCGCGGAGCTGTTTGACGAGTTGAGGATCGATTTCCATAGATACTGAAGAAGTTTCCATTGCTGAAAGAAAGTGAGAGTTGAGAGATCAATCGAAGGAGTCGGAGTCGCTCAACTCTCAACCACCGACTCGCAACTGTCGCCTCGTTAGGCGGAGACGCCCGCCATCTCGACTTCCTCGCGCATGCGCGCTTCGCCGCTGGCCGAGACAATCGCGTCGACGAGCTTTTGCAGCATCACGCGAATGGCACGGATTGCGTCGTCGTTGCCCGGAATCGGATAGTCGATGATTTCGGGATCCGCATTTGTATCGACGATCGCGACGGTCGGGATGGCGAGGCGGCGCGCTTCGTTGACAGCGTTCTGTTCCCGCGTCGTGTCGATGATGATCAAGGCGTCCGGGAGTTGCGACATCTCAAGGATACCCTCGAGGTTGCGGCGCAACTTTGCCGCTTCACGATTCAAGGCCGCGAGCTCCTGTTTACCCATTTTCTTGTAATCGGGCGAGGCCTCGATCTCTTCGATGTACTTCAACCGGCCAATGCTTTTGCGGATCGTGGTCAAATTCGTCAAAGTGCCACCGAGCCAGCGTTGGTTGACGTAGAATTGTCCGCAGGCGACCGCCGCTTCCTTGACGGCTTCCTGGGCCTGTTTCTTGCAACCGACGAAAAGAATCTTGCCGCCACGCTGCGCCACCTCCCGGAGAAAATCGGTGGCCCGCTGAAGCTGCTTGACCGTCTCATCGAGGTTGATGATGTAAATGGCGTTCCGTTTCTCGAAAATGAACGGTTTCATTTTCGGGTTCCACCGTTTCGTTTGGTGGCCAAAATGGACGCCGGCTTCGAGCAGCTCAGGCACTAGTTCGATCGTGTTTGACATAGGTAAATGTCGCCGGTCGGACCGGCGCAGCGGACGGGGAAGATGCTACACCCCTCCGGCTCTGGCAACCCGAATTTCGCGCCGGCGGAGAGCTTGGTCTTACCATTCAGAATTGCTGTCGGCGATGAGTTGCTGCAGCACGGGAAACCGGATTTCGCCGTAGTTCAGGGCGTAGCGAAGATCTCCGCCCTTGAAAATCCAGGTCGTGGGAATCCAACTCAAGGGCAGTCCGGCAAACTGCTTGATATGGTCGGCGCCGCGCGGGCCGGGATCGGCGAGGATGGTCACGTTTGGCTGTTGCGCGATCTCGTACTTGGCCAGCGTGGCGCGTCCGTCGTCGCCGCTGTTCCAAACCGAAACGAAATAGAATTTCACTTCGGGATTTTCCTTCACCATCTTTGTCCAGCCGCCGCTTTTCAGCTCCGCCTGGCAGTTGGAACACCACGGCGCCCAGAGATGCACCACGCTGAGCCCCGGTGCCTTGATCGCTTCGGCGACTCGCTCCTCGACCGGAGATGCAGCGAGCAGGCGTGAAGAAAACGCGATGCGGCAGACCGAAGACAATCAGATTCTTTATCATGCCCGCATTGAAACGACACGAAGAGAGCGGAGGCGTCAACTCTCGAGGAAATGCCCCGCCGGTGGTTAAGGAGGTCGGACTCCTAGCGAAATTCCGGATTTTGCTTCAACCAGGATGGATCTGGCCTTAGACCCTGCGCGATCGCGGCATTGTAAACGCCTACAAATTGACAGATCACGCTTTGCAACACTTCGCCATCCCGCGTTGGATCCTCGCAGCCGGCTGGCTCCGGCCCGTCCACGCCCGGGACCAAAATCAAATGACTCTGCCGAACGACGATCGCGCTCGAGTGAACCGGATTGTAGAGGCGGAGGGTGATTTCGACCGGTATATCGCGCAGGAAGAACTTAAACTCTGAATGAAAAGCGATTGCCTCGCGAATGGCCGGGTCGGTCATTGCCTCACTAGTGCTCCAACTCATGACGGGCGGAAACTATATGCGGCTGTCACGAGGAGCAAACCCTTTCGAGGCGCCAGTTGACCGCGCCCAAGAACGTGGCTAATTTCCTACCCTTTCTGCGGGAACAGCGAGCGATAGTCGCCGCTGCTTTCAACCACCGAGCCCCGCCTCACCAGGAAGTCACACCCTATATGTTGCAAATGCAGGATTTGATGTCGAAGTCGATGCGCGACTTCAAAGAAGGCAGCATCGTCAAGGGGCGCATTCTGGAGATTCGGCCACGGGAAGTGCTCGTGGATATCGGTTACAAGTCGGAGGGCGTGATCCCGACGGCGGAGTTCGACGACATTGAGTCGCTCGAAGTGGGCGACGAAGTGGAAGTGCTTCTGGAGCGCCTCGAGAACGATGAAGGCATGGTTGTGCTTTCCAAGGAGAAAGCCGCTTACCGCCAGAATTGGAACAAGATTGCGCAGGTCTTCGCCGGGGACGGATTGATTAAGGGCAAGGTAAAATCCGTGGTCAAGGGCGGCCTGATGGTGAATATCGGCGTCGAAGCATTTTTACCGGCATCGCAGATCGACATCATCCCGCCGCGCGATCTCCAGCAGTTTGTCGGCAACACCTACGATTTCAAAATCGTCAAAATCAATGACGACCGGAAAAACGTCGTCCTGAGCCGGCGTGAATTGATCGAGCAGGAGCGGAGCGAGAAGCGTCAAAAATTTCTCGAAGGAGTCAAGGTCGGCGACACCGTCTCGGGCGCGGTCAAGAACCTGACCGATTTCGGAGCGTTCATCGATCTGGGCGGCATGGACGGTCTCCTCCATATCACCGACATGACCTGGGGCCGCCTCGGTCACCCGAGCGAATTGCTCAAGGTCGGTCAGCAGCTCGAAGTCCTCGTCCTCGACATCAACAAGGAGAAAGAGCGCGTCTCGTTAGGCCTGAAGCAGACGCAGAAAAATCCGTGGGACCAGATCGAAGAGCGTTTCCCGGCCGGCCAGAGGGTCAAAGGCAAGATCACCAACCTCGTCCCTTATGGCGCGTTCGTGGAATTGGAAGAAGGCGTCGAAGGACTCATCCACGTTTCCGAATTGTCCTGGACCAAGCGCATCATGCGTCCGTCCGATATCCTGACCGCCGGCCAGGAAGTGGAAGCGGTCGTCCTCGGCGTGAACAAGGAGGAGCAAAAAATTTCGTTAGGCTTGCGTCAGCTCGAGCCCAATCCGTGGGATGAGATCGAGAAGAAATTCACCATCGGCAGTCGGGTCAAAGGCCAGATTCGCAACATGACCGCCTACGGTGCTTTCGTGGAACTGGAAGACGGGATCGACGGCATGATCCACGTCTCCGATCTGAGCTGGACGCGCAAGATCAATCATCCGATGGAGGTCTTCAAAAAGAACGACGAAGTCGAGGCGGAAGTGATCGACATCGACAAGACCAACCAGCGCATCAGCCTTGGCATCAAACAGCTGAGCGACGATCCGTGGAAGAACATCGACGAGAAATACAAGATCGGCGATCTCGTCACCGGCAAAGTCACCAAGCTGGCCAGTTTTGGTGCTTTCGTGCAGTTGCAGGATGACATCGACGGCCTCGTCCATATCTCGCAGTTGAGCGAAGACCACGTCGCCAAGGTCAAGGACGTGCTCAAGGTCGGCCAGGAGGTCGAAGCGCGTGTCATCAAGGTCGACAAGATCGAGCGCCGCATCGGTCTCTCGATCAAGGCCGCGAACTATTCCGAGGAAGAACTCGAAAAGAGTCCGAGGCGTTCGACAATCTCCGTCCCGGCGAAGACATGGTCGGCCTCGAGAAGGCGTTCGAAGCTGCCGAGGAAGACTATCGCCCCGGCGAAGGGAAGAAGAAGTAATCGGCGGAGCTGTCTGTGGACGCTTCGCTCTGCGAAGCGCGGGGTCGACGCGGCCGTTTCGATCGCATTCGATTTCCTCCCGCCTGGCGACGACGTCTTGATCGCCGGGTTTATTGTCGGCAACGGTGGCCGCGATACCGTAGTCGTTAGGGCAATCGGACCTTCCCTCGCGGCAGCGGGCGTCGGCAACGCCTTGGCTGACCCCAATCTCGATCTTTACGACGCCAACGGCGCCGTCATTAAGAGCGACGATAATTGGCGGGACACGCAGGAGTCGCTCATCCAATCGACCGGTCTCGCTCCGACGAACGACGCCGAGTCGGCCATCATCCGCTCCCTCGCGCCCGGCAGTTACACCGCGATTGTGCGCGGGGAGAATGCTGGCACCGGAGTGGCCTTGATCGAAGTCTACAACTTGCGATAGCGACCTGGCACCGCCGTGCGGTTAGGCCGGGGCGGCGGGAGTGACCTGGGGCACAGTCCCGCTCGACGCGGCTGGGCCATCGAGCGAAAGGCAGGTGTAGGCTTGGAGCCCGCGCTCGTAATCCGCGAGGATTTTCATGGCGTCGTTAGGCTTGAGTCGGTCGCTCTTGATCCCCATCTCTGGGCGGTGATTCTCGAAGTGCGCGTTGGGCCGCTCCTTGAGCGGCGGCGCTGATCTGCATCGCGCATTCGACCGGTCCATCGCGAAAACGTGAGCGATCTCAAATCGAGAGTCTGCGGGAGCTTCCATCGGGAGGGCAAGACAGCATCGCCCCGCTCCCAGCGGATTTACAAGCGGGGATCGCTGGCGGTTTGCGCCGGCACGGCGGACGGGGCGTTTCCGTTTGGCGTCGCCGCGCCATCGAGTGACAGATAGGTGTAGCCCTGCAGGCCGCGCTCGTAATCGGCCAGGATTTTCATGGCGTCGTTAGGCTTGAGCCGGTCGCTCTTGATCGCCGCGTCCACCTGCAACTTCACCAGGCGCATCAGTTCGATCTTGTCCCACTGCGTCAGCGCCAGGACCTGGCCGATCGTGCTCCCTTCGATCACCTCTTCGATGTACCAACCCGATTCCTCGTCCTCATCGAGGAAGACGTGGACCTCGGTGACGCGGCCAAAGAGATTGTGCAGATCGCCCATGATGTCCTGGTAGGCGCCGACCAGAAAAACGCCGAGATAATAGAGCTCGCCTGGGATGATCTTGTGCAACGGCAGGGTGTCCTTCACGTCCTGCAGATCGGTGAATTTGTTGATCTTGCCGTCGGAATCGCAGGTGATATCGACGAGCGTGCCCTGGCGCTCGGGCGGAGTCGTCAGGCGATGGATCGGCATGATCGGGAAAAGCTGGCCGAGCGCCCAATGATCGAGGAGCGACTGAAAAACCGAGAAGTTGCAGATGTATTGATCGCCTAACGACGTCTCCAGCTCCTTCACTTCTTCCGGCACGTACTTCAGGCCGCGATGGAGGGTGACGATCTGCCGGGCGAGCTGCCAGTAGAGCGGCTTCGATCTTCGCCTTCGATTCGAGATCGAGCAGGCCGAGATTGAACATCTGCTGCGTCTCTTCCTTGATCTGCTGCGCGTCGTGCAAGGTCTCGAGCCGATTGCCGCGCTTGAGCTGGCGCTTCACCTCGATGATGTCGCGCAACGGCTTCGGATCGTTGGCCGTCGCTTCGATCTTGGTCGTCTGCGACATCCTTTTCGATCGAGCCGAAAGCCTCGACCACGAGGACGGAATGATGGGCCACGATCGCGCGGCCGCCTTCGCTCACGATCGCGGGGTGGGCGACGGCCTCCGAGTCGCACACCTCCATGATGTTGTAGACGACGTCGTTGCAGTATTCCTGGAGCGAGTAGTTGGTCGAGCTGTCGAAGCTGGTGCGCGAACCATCGTAATCGACCCCGAGCCCGCCGCCGACATCGAGGTAACCGAGCGCGTGCCCCATCTTCGAGAGCTTCGCGTAATAGCGGGCCGCTTCGCGCACCGCGCGTTTGATCGTCGAGATGTCGGGCACCTGCGAGCCGACGTGGAAATGGACGAGCTTGAGGCAATGGGCGAGTCCCTGCGCCTTGAGCATTTCGCTCGCCGCGACCAGGTTCGTCGTGCTCAGGCCAAACTTCGCGTTCTCGCCGCCGCTCGTCGTCCATTTTCCCGCGCCTTTGCTGTGCAGGCGCACCCGGATGCCGATGTGCGGCTCGACGCCCATCTCTTTCGCGATCGCGCAGCGTTTGCTCCAGTTCCTCGAGTTTCTCGACCACGATGATGACCGACTTGCCCAGCCGGCGCCCGAGCATGGCGGTGCGAATGAAGGCGCGATCCTTGTAGCCGTTGCAGATGATGAGGCTCTCGGGATCCTTGTGCATCGCGAGGGCGGCGATCAGCTCCGGCTTGCTGCCCGCTTCGAGGCCGAAATGAAATTCCGCGCCGGCGTCGACGATCTCTTCGATCACTTCGCGCAGTTGATTGACTTTGATCGGAAAAACGCCGCGATAGACGCTGCGATAGCCGAACTCCTGCATCGCCGCCTGAAAAGCGCGATTGACCGTCTCGACCCGATGACGCAGCAGATCCTGGAAGCGGATGACGAGCGGAAAACCCGAGACCGCGGTCGCGCGCTTCGTTCACCACTTCGAGCAGATCGATCGAACCGCCGGCTTCCTTGAGCGGCCTGGCGACAACGTTGCCGGCGCTGTTGACCGAGAAATAACCGCTGCCCCAGCCTTCGACGTTATAAGTCGCGATCGCGGCATCTATATCCCAGTCCGGTCTCGTCATCGTGGCGCAGTGTAGGGCACCAGACTGCAAATTCAATTCGGGAGATTGCGCGCTGGCAAAACGATCGTCGTCAGCCTGGGGAAAGAACTCAATCCCGTGACCTGCTGCGACTCCGGCTCGCTCACCCTCTTGTTTTTCGAATTCGCTCTGATACGGTTTTTTTTGATGAATAAAACGGTCATGGAGGTGCAGGTGCGAGCGGTCCTGCCGACGAGTGGCGGTTGCGCGGTTTTCCTCGGGAACAACGACAAAGTATTCATCATCTATGTCGACCAAAGCGTCGGCAGCGCGATCACGATGTTCATGCGCGGGACGGTCAAAGAGCGTCCGCTCACGCACGACTTGATGGGCCATCTCATGACGGCGTTGGGGGCGCACGTCGAGCGGGTCATCATCAACGATCTGAAAAACGCGACCTATTACGCGCGCATGATCATTTGCGCGGAAAACGAGCTGCAGCAGAAGAAAATCATCGAGCTCGATGGCCGGCCGAGCGATTGCATCGCGATGGCCGTGCAGCAGAAGTCGCAGATTTACGTCAGCCAGGAAGTCTGGGAAGAGGTCGACGACATGAGCGACGTCCTGCGCAAAATGGAAGAGGACGGGATCAAGCCGGAGATCGAACCCGAGGGCGAAGCGGGCGAGGAAGAGTGATTGTGCGCCGCTTAACCAAGCAGCTCGGGGAAATTCCGTTGCGCCATCTCGGTGCAGCGGGCCAGGACGGCCGAGGGCGTATCGAGCTCCAGCACCTGCTCGACCAGCTGCTGGCACTCCGTTGTCGTTAGGCGTTGGACCGCGCTTTTGACCCGCGGCACGATCGTTGGGCCGGCGCTCAGTTCGTCCATCCCGAGGCCGAGGAGCAGCGGGGTAAACAAAACTTCGCCGGCCATTTCGCCGCAGACGCCCACCCAGATGCCGTTGGCATGCGCGGCGTCGGCCACCATCTTGAGCAGCCGGACGACAGAGGGATGGCTCGGCTCGTAAAGGTGGGCCACGCGTTCGTTCGTCCGGTCGATCGCGACCGCGTACTGAATCAGGTCGTTCGTCCCGATGCTGAAAAAATCGACTTCCCGCGCGAGCAAGTCCGCCATGATCGCAGCTGTCGGCACTTCGATCATCACGCCAGTCTCGAGCGCGTTGTTGAAGATCTTCCCCTCCCAACGCAACTCGTCTTTGCACTCCTCGACGATCTGCAGGGCCCGCCGCACTTCATCCAATCCCGAGATCATCGGGAACATTATCCGAACGTTCGAATAAACGCTCGCCCGCAGAATGGCGCGCAACTGCGCTTTGAAAATCGGGAGATTCTCGAGGCAAAAACGAATCGCCCGCCAGCCCAGAAATGGATTGAGTTCGTCCCCGTTCTCCATGTTGTCGGCCAGCTTGTCGCCCCCGAGGTCGAGCGTGCGGATGATCAACGGATCGGGCGCGACCCGCTGGGCCACGGTGCGGTAAATCGCGAATTGTTCCTCCTCCGTCGGTAGCGCCGTTTGGTTGAGGTAGAGGAATTCGGTCCGATAGAGGCCGACCCCTTCCGCGCCGTTGGCCAGGACCGCCTCGACTTCCTCGGGCAGCTCAATGTTGGCCGAGAGAACGATGTGGCGTCCGTCGCGCGTGGTGGATTTGGTTTCGCGCAGCCGGGTCAGGCTTTCCGCGATCGCGCCTTTTTGCCGTTCGATCTCGGCGTATTCGCTGAGCGTTTCCTCGCTCGGGTGAACGATGAGCAGACCGTTGTATCCGTCGATCAAGGCGGGCGCGCCGGTTTCCAGGTTCTCCGTCGCGTCGTGCAGACCGACGACCGCGGGGATGCCTAACGATCGCGCCATGATCGCGGTGTGCGAAGTGCGGCTGCCGAGATCGAGCGCCATGCCGCGCACCTGTTCGCGATTCATCGTCGCGGTATCCGAGGGGGTAAGATTATGGGCGACGAGCAGATGTGGCTGATCGACGGAAAGGAACGGCCGCGCCGCCTTGCCCTGGAGGTTGCGGATGACGCGCCGCGTCACGTCCTGAATATCGAGTGCCCGCTCGCGCAGATAGGGATCGTCAATCTTGCTCAGCGATTCGACGTAACGGTTCGCAACCTCCTGAAAGACGAACTCGACGTTGCAATGATCGGCTTCGAGTTTGCGCAGCACTTCGTCGATCAGCGTCTGGTCTTCGACCACGAGGAGGTGGGCATCGAAGATCCCGGCGTCCTTTGCGCCGATCGCTTCCGCGATTTGCTGCTGCATCTCGAGAATCTGCACCCGCGTCTGGATGAGCGCGCTCTCGAAGCGCGCGATCTCATCCGGCACCTGCGCGGCGTCGATGTGGTATTTGACCACGTCGTCCGTCTCGATCGAGAAGACGTGAATCGGGGCACGCGCGATCCCAGGCGACGCAGGCACACCCTGACAACGTTTTTCCTCTGGGCCGCGATCGCCGCTCATTCCGGTGCAAGAATACCCGGAGCGTCAACTATTCTTCGTTGAAGCGCGACTGAATTAATTCCTCGATGTCGTGGAGGGCCTGGGCGGCGTCGGGACCTTCCGCACGGACGCGCAACTTTGAGCCCTGGCCGGCGGCGAGCATCATCAATCCCATGATGCTTTTCCCGTTGATCTCCTCGCCTTCCTTCGCGACCCAGATCTCGCAGCGATGCCGGCTCGCGATCCGGACGAACATCGCCGCCGGACGAGCATGGAGACCGAGTCGATTCACGATCGTGATCTCCTTCTCCGCCTTCTCGTTCGAGGTTGGCACCGAGCGTCGATTTAATAATCCCATTACGTGTCCTGCGTCTGCATTAGACCGAGCAATTTGTTGTTAAATTCCACCGCGCTATTCAGGCCGAGGCCTTTCAGCTTTTGATCCATCGCCGCCACCTCAATCAATCGCGCGATATCCCGTCCTGGCCGCACCGGAATCGTGATGTGCGGGACCTGGATCTTGAGAATCTCGTAAAGCTCGCGGTCCAGTCCGATTCTATCCATTTCTTCCATCTCGTGCCAATCTTTTAACGTCACCACCAGATCCAGTCGCTTCTCGGTGCGAATCGCGCCGATGCCGAAAATGGAAACGACATTGATGATGCCGATCCCGCGCACTTCCATGTGGTAACGGGTCAAATCCGGAGCCGTCGCCATCAGTTCGCGGCCTTCGAGCGACTTGATCCGTGTCACGTCATCCGCAACCAGACTATAGCCGCGCTCGATCAGGCCGAGGACGCATTCGCTCTTGCCGACTCCACTAGCGCCCCGGATCAGGACGCCGACCCCGAGGATATCGACCATGCTGCCGCCCTCCGTCACCGTCGGCGAGAAATCGAGCTCGAGCGCGATGGTCGCGGCATTGATGAATTTCATCGTGATCATCGGCGTGCGGAAGACCGCGATCTTGGCGGCCTCGGCGATGGCGAGCAGATCCGGCGCAAGATGGAAGCCGCGCGAGGCGACGATGCAGGGGATTTTTTGGGCGCAGAGCGCGCGAAATCGTAGTCTGGCGCTGCCGTACCGACAAGCTCTTGAGATAAGATTGTTCGGCCGCGCCAAGGACCTGCACACGCTTTTCCGCGAAATACTCGTAGAACCCGGCTAGCGCGAGCCCGGGGCGATTAATCGTTGGCTCGCGGATACGCCGATCGAAGCCGATTTGCCTGCCCTCGAGCTTGAGCTGCAACGCCCTGGCGTGCTCCTTGAAGAAGCTTTTCACTGTGACGGCAGGGACGTTCATGCGCTGCTCGCTGCCTGAAGTGATGGTCTGAATGATTGGTCCCGAGCCCATGCGCAAAGCCAGTTGTATTCCGAACCGGAGGCGATTTCCAGAATGTCCTTGGGTTGTAACCTTAATATTTGGAATTAGCTGGCGTTTGGGGTCCATTTCCCGGTATGCAGACTTCTGTAGGGATTGAATGCGCATCCTAGTCATCGAAGACGATCCTCGGTTGGCCCGGCAGATCACTCGAGAACTGCAGCGCTCCAATCATGAGTCGAGCGCGCGCAACGATGGCGCGGAGGGATTGCAAGCGGCGCTTCTCGACCCGCCCGATCTCGTCATCCTCGATCTGAATCTTCCTAGCCTCGATGGCTTATCGGTGCTGGCTCAGTTGCGCAAAGCCCATTCCGCCGCGCGGATTCTCATTCTGACCGCCCGCGGCGGAGTCGGCGATCGAGTGAAAGGCCTCAAAGCAGGTGCGGATGATTATCTGGCGAAACCTTTCTCGCTCAATGAACTCATGGCGCGCGTCGAAGCGCTCGGGCGACGGGCCGCGACCCCGACGGCGACCGATCTCCTCAAAGTGGCGGACCTGCACATGGATGTGCAGCATCGCCACGTCTCCCGCGGCGGAAAACTGATACCCCTCTCACCGCGTGAGTTCGACGTTCTCCAGGTCCTCATGCAAGAACCGGGGCGCGTCTTCTCGCGCACGGAGCTATGCGAACGCATCTGGCAGCGCGAACATGAGTACGACACTCGGACCGTGGAAATCTTCATCGCCCGTTTGCGGAAGAAGGTTGATTCCGGCTTCGACGCGCCCCTTATCCAGACGTTGCGTTACGTCGGCTACACGATTCGGGACCCGGCGGCGGCCGACAATGCGCCAAAGCGTTAAGTGTCAGGGGATTGCCCGGCCGGACTTGCGGCGCGTCGCGGGTTGTAGCAGGGATCGTTGATCCCGACCCGGTTGCGAGCTGGTTGCGGTCACAGGGATCAGCGATCCCGGCTCCGAAGAATTTGAGCGATTGGGCGGTGGCGTTGTGTGAACCATGGCACCACGCTACAATCGCCGGATGTCGAGATTCTTGCCTTGCCGCGCGCTTTCCATGGCCGCGGGAATCGCATTGAGTTTCGCCAGCTGCGCCGAGTTGCCTAATGACGTTGGCGTCCGCCGGCATCGCTCGGTGGCGACCCAGACGCGATGGGCCTCGCATCACCCGATCTTTTCCTCGTGGGACGATACTGCTATCGCCAAAGGCACCCGCAAGATTCTCGTTAATCTCACGACCCAACAGGCGTTTTTTTATCGCGGAAAGGTTTTGGTCGGTCGAACGAACATCTCCTCCGGTCGCCGGGATTTCGAAACTCCTCCCGGCAAGTATCGCGTCATCCAGAAAGACGCTAACCACGTCTCCAGCCAGTATGGGGCATATCTCGCCCGGTCCGGCTCGGTCCTGCTGCGCGATGTGGATATCAACAAAGACCCGTGTCCCAAGGGCGCGCATTTTGTGGGCGCGCCGATGCCCTATTTTTTGCGCTTTACCGGCGGCTACGGAATGCACGCCGGGTTTGTTCCACGCTACCGGGCCTCGCACGGTTGCATCCGCATGCCGGCGCAGATGGCGAAGCACTTCTTCGATGCGGCAGAGGTGGGCACACGCGTGGAAGTAATCGAACCACCGATTATGGTGGAACGATGAACCTGGCCGTCGAACTCCGCGCGCTGCTCGGGGACGCGGTCGTCGCGGCCGACGAACCGACGCGATTGGCGCACCGGGGCGACAAATGGTTCGCCGAGCATACCCCGGACATCGTCGTCTTTGCGGAGTCGACCGAGCAAGTCAGCCGGCTTTTACAATTCGCCTCGGACAACAAAATCCCGGTGACGGCGCGCGGGGCCGGCTTTGGCTACGTCGGCGGTTGCGTGCCGGCGATGGGGGGCGTCGCGCTTTCCCTCGCTCGCATGAATCGGATCAAGGAAATCAATTTCGACGATGCGATTGCGATCGTGGAGCCGGGGGTGATCACGGGCGAGCTGCAAGCCGCGGTCCGCGCCCAGAAACTGTTTTATCCGCCGGACCCGGCCAGCCTGCATGATTGCACCATGGGCGGAAATGTGGCGACGAACGCCGGCGGCCCGCGCTGCCTGAAATACGGCGTCACGCGCCACTACATCATTGGCCTCGAGGTCGTGCTGGCGAGTGGTGAGATCCTCCGCACCGGCGGACGAGTGCACAAAAACAAGACCGGCTTCGACTTGATCGGCCTCTTCGTCGGCTCGGAGGGATTGTTAGGCGTGGTGACGGAAATTACCGTCCGCCTCCTCCCCTTGCCGCCGGCGCGTGCCACGATCTCCGCCTCGTTCGCCGCCATGGCGCAGGCCGCGGCGGCGGTGCAGGCCATTTTCGCGGCCGGTTTTCTCCCGTCGTCGCTCGAAATCGCCGATCATTTCACCCTCGAAGCCGCGCGCCGCGATTGCTGAAGATCCCGCCATGATCCCGGAAGGCAACGCCCATCTGCTCGTTGATGTCGATGGCCAGCCGGACAGTGTGCGGAGCGAAGCCGTTGCCTTGCGAGCCTTGCTCGAAAGCCACAAGCCAAATTCTCTCACCCTCGCCACGACGGAGGAGAGCTCGGAAAAGTTGTGGTCGCTGCGGCGCGAATTCAGCAATTCGCTCCGGGCCACCGGCCTGACGAAACTGAATCGAGGATATCGTTGTGCCCGCGCGGCCGGCTCGTCGAGTTGGTCGAGTTCGCGGGAGATCTGCAAGCGCGGCACGGCTTTCCCATCGCCACCTTCGGCCATGCCGGCGACGGCAATCATCCACGTTAACATCATGGCCGCCAATTACGACGACCCGGCGGTGCACGCTCGGGTCGAGCAGGCTCTTGATGAACTCTTTGCGCAGGTCTTGACATGGGGCGGCGTGATCACCGGCGAGCACGGGATCGGTCTGGCCAAGAAACGCTGGTGGCCCGAGGCGACGAGCGAAGTCGCGCGCGCGCTGCACAGCGCGCCTGAAGCAGGCGCTCGATCCGTCCGGCATCCTCAATCCCGGAAAATTTGTGGATTGAGCGCGTTGATCCCCGGCGAAGTCGTGCTAGCTTCTCCGCACTTCACGTTACGCGCATTTCCGGTCTGCCGACCGAATCCTAATAGTGCGCCCCTCTCTACGGCCGGTTGCTGAAGCTTTTGCTTTTTGATGAAACCAGGAACATTTACTCATACTATTGCCGTTTTATTGTCGTCGGTCTCGGCGGTCTTTGCGCCCTCCGCGCCGGCGCAGGCTCCCACGAGCAAAGTTCAAGCTGAGCAAAAAGCAGAATCGTCTGAACGAGGATGTGCTCCTCAAAGTCGATCCACTTGGCTACACCCCGCCGCGTCTCGCTCAATCCCGAAAAGGGCGGCGACCGTTTCCCCATGGAAAAAGCGCATTGTCACGACGGTTTTCTGGATCGGCGAAAATCCGACCGCGAATAACCCGGTCCCGAATCACGCCAGCAGTTGGGACGCGGCCTGGGCGAAAAACTACGGCGGCTACGACGATCCGAACCCGTCGCATCGCCAGAACTACATCCCGGTAAAATTCACCCCGCGGCAGAACCCGTTTTATTGCGCGCTGCCCTACAACGACAAGGCGCGCGAAGGTCATCGGGCGGAGGCGCCCAGGGTCGTGCCGTGGTTCAAGGAAGCCTATCGCGGACCGGGCGTCTCGGTTTGCAAAGGCCGCTGGGTCGCGATCCGCAAAGGCAACCGCACCGTCTACGCGCAATGGGAGGATGCGGGCCCGTTTCGCACCGATCATTGGGAATACGTCTTCGGAAACGAGCGGCCCAAGCCGAACCTCAACCGTGGCGCCGGGCTCGATGTCTCGCCGGCGGTGCGCGATTATCTCGGCCTCGCAGGATACCGATGTGACCGATTGGAAATTTGTCGACTTCAGCGAAGTGCCGCCCGGTCCCTGGGCCAGGCTCGGCGACAACAACACCTTCGTCATCAACCAGCGCAAATCCCGAGCAACAGACTGGTCAAGGCGAAGGAAAAAAGCTCCGTCATCTTTCGTTAGGCGAGTTCCCTGCGCATGGGCCGTTTCGGGCGTAGCGTTCTTGCTCTGGCGCGGTCGGCTGCCATCGCCCTCGCCGCTCTCGCCGCCCAGGATGGCGGGCAAGCTCCTCACCGGCAGAGCGGCGATGGGCGATTGGACGAGCGACGCCCCCGGCGTCCGACGCAAAATCACGGTCGCCGATCTGCCTCCGCCTAACGACACCCGTTCCGCGAGCAACGGTCCCGACATCGTGCCGCGTCCGCGGGGCGCGCAACTCCACGTTCCGGCCGGATTCAAGATCGAGGAATATGCGACCGGGTTTGCGCGATCCGCGCGTTCTCCTGACCGCGCCGAACGGCGACATTTTCGTCGTCGAAAGCCGGGCCAACCAGATCAAGGTCCTGCGCGATCGCGATGGCGACGGCAAACCGGACACGACGGAGATTTTTGCCGAGAAGCGACCTTGAACAAACCGTTCGGGATCGCCTTCTATCCGCCCGGACCCGGAGCCGCAATATCTCTACGTCGCGAACACCGATGGCGTGATCCGTTTTCCCTATCGCAACGGCGACCTGAAGGCGCGCGGACCGGCGCGAGAACGCTCGGCGCCCATCTCTCCCCCGGCGGCTTTCTGCGCGGCGGCGGCCATTGGACGCGCGGGCTGGCTTTTTCGCCCGACGGAAAGAAGATGTACGTCTCGATCGGCTCGCTCTCCAACGTCTCCGACAATGCGGCCGAAGCGAACCGCGCCCGCATCTTCGAGTTCAACCCCGACGGCATCGGGACAGAAAGTTTACGCCTGGGGAATTCGCAACGCGGTCGGCATCGCGATGCGCCCCGGCACCGACGAACTCTGGATGAGCACGAACGAACGCGACGGGCTGGGCGACAATCTCGTGCCCGATTACATCAGCCACGTCACGCCCGGCGGCTTCTACGGCTGGCCCTGGTTTTATCTTGGGAATCATCAGGACCCGCGGCACAAGGGCGCGCATCCCGAGTTGGCCGAGAAGGTGCATCGTGCCCGATGTGCTCGTGCAGGCGCACTCGGCCACGCTCAATCTTTGTTTTTATGACGGACAACAATTTCCGGAGGAATATCACGGTGATATTTTTGCCGCCTTTCACGGCTCCTGGAATCGCAGCCGGCGGACCGGCTACAAAATCGTGCGCGTGCCCCTCGAGCACGGGAAGGCTCGGGGCGAATATGAAGATTTCGTGACCGGTTTCGTCACGCCGGAGGGAAATGTCTGGGGCCGCCCGGTCGGGGTCACGGTGGCGAAAGACGGCAGTCTGCTCTTCAGCGAGGACGCGCACGGCACGATCTGGCGGGTGAGCATCGCTCGTTAGGGGAACCCGGCGCGGCCTCGCCCCCATTGCGTTGTCATCCCGATTCGGCGAAGCGCGAAGAGGGACCCCACAACTGCAATTGGCGCCTGCTTCTCATCGGAAAACACGGATTGCAGTGGGGAGGTCCCTCTCCGCCCTTTGGCGGATCGGGATGACACGTCGACCGGGGTCCGCTCCACACTTGTGAGGAACCTCCTCTTCGCGCTAACCTCGCGGCGCCAATGGAGCGCGCCATCCACACCTTCGATAACGGCGTTCGCGTCTATGAAGATCAGCTCCTCGACGAGCAGCGCGCGCGTTACCGAAAACGCAACGTCCACGAAGCCGAAGAAGAAGAAATCTTCGTCGACCTGATCCGGCGTCTCCCGCCGAGGGCTGCTTCGTCGATGTCGGCGCGGCCATCGGCTACTACCTGATCCTCGCCCATAAACTTGCCCCGGGTCTCATGATCCACGGAGTCGAGCCTCTGGAACGGCATCGTCGTTTTCTGAACGAAAACCTGGTCCTGAATGGCCTAACGAGAGACGATTTCGTGATTCACGCCGAAGGCCTCACCTCTTCCGCCGGGAGTCAGACCTTCATGGATCGCGGCTACAGCAGCCGCCTCGCCCCGGAGGGTGCAAAACCAAACGCTTCGCTTAGTGCACGCTGGAACCATTTTCTCGAAGCCGTCGGCTTGCGCAGACCGAAGAATGAAATCCTTCGACCATCCCGACCATTACCCTCGACGCCTTCGTCCGGCGGATGGGCCGGCCGATCGATCTGCTGCAGATGGACGTGCAGGGCCTGGAGGTAGAGGTCTTGAAAGGCGCAGCAGAGAGCATGAAAACGGGCGTGGTGAAATCCTTCCTCATTGGCACCCACGGCCGGGCCCGTGGGCTGACCCTGCATGAAGATTGCCGCGAACTCTTGCGCACGAGCGGCTACACGATCGAGATCGATCAGCCCGACACGAAGGAGCAACCCGACGGCATCCTTGTGGCGCGACTGTAGACGCTTCGCTCTCTCCGAGCCGTAGGTCTTCCGAGCCGGAGGCTGCGAAGCGCGGGTCTGCGCGCTGCACGGTGAGCGGCGCGACCGAGCGCGAGGGACGGGAAAGCGCTGGAGGGCGACGCTCCGTCGTCGCCGTGTTTGATCGAATCCAGCCGTCAGACCCGGAAACACGGCAACGACGGAGCGTTGCCCTGCAGTGACGCCTTGGTCACTGGCTCGCCCCGGGATGACACCGTTACCCCGCACCGACGCGAAACAGATACTTTCCCAGAGGGAAACGTCCACATTGGACGCTCCCCGTCCGCCTCCTTAGATTTGCGCGTGCCGAAACCTTCAATCAAATCGCTCACCCTCGACGAGCTGGCCGCGCATTTTGCGGTCCAGGGTGAGCGGGCCTTTCGCGCGAAGCAGGTCACCGACTGGCTCTACGAAAAGCGGGTCGATTCCTTCGACGCCATGACCGATCTGCCCGCGGCCACGCGCTCGCGGCTGGCCGAGGAATTTACTTTCGTTAGGCCGGAAGTCGTCCGCGTGCTTGGCTCGAAGGACACGACCCAGAAATTTCTCTTCCGTCTGGCCGATGGCAACCTGATCGAGTCGGTCCTCATTCCCGCGTCGCCCGCGCTTTATGGCGAAACCTCCGATCGCCGCACGGCCTGCGTCTCCACGCAGGTCGGTTGCGCCTATGGCTGCAAATTTTGCGCGAGTGGGCTCGACGGTTTCTCGCGCAATCTCGACCCGGCCGAGATCGTCGAGCCAGCTGCTCGCGATCGAGGCCGCGAGCGGCGAGGAGATCGATAACATCGTCTTTATGGGCATGGGTGAGCCGCTCGCCAACCTCACCAACCTGTTGCGCGCCATCCGCATCATCAATGCGCCCTGGGGCCTCGAGATCGGCGCGCGTCACATCACCATTTCGACCAGCGGCCTCGCTCCGCAGATTCGCAAACTCGCAACGGAGCCAACCCAATTCCGGCTCGCCATCTCCCTGCACGGCGCGACTGACGAAGTGCGCAGCCAGATCATGCCGGTGAATCGCAAATACAATCTCGCGACGCTGCTGGCGGCTTGCGATGAATACGTCGCGCAGAAGAAGAGGCTAATGTTCGAATACATCCTCATTGCCGGAGTGAACGACAGCGACGAGCAGGCGCACCAGTTGGCGAAACACGCGCTCCGGCTCTCAGCCAAGACCAACCTCATTCCCTACAACACGGTCGAGGGCCTGGAATGGTCGCGGCCTTCCCGCAACCGGCAGGAATCTTTCCTCCACATTCTGCGGGATCACGGCGCGGTCGCCACCTTGCGCCGCGAGAAAGGACACGACATCAATGCCGCCTGCGGCCAGTTGCGCCTCCAGACCAAGCGCGCGGAAACCCAGCCCGCCTAACGACTTTGATTCCGGAGGGACATGCTTCCGCATGTCCAGGTTGTTCGCGGCTGCGTCCAAATTCTCCCGGGTGGCCTGGATTAAATCGGAAGAAACTGGACGTGCCGAAGCACGTCCTTCCGGGCGCTGACCGCCGGGCCCGATTCGTTAGGCAAACTCGGCCATCGCGTCGTGCACGCCGGCGATGGCCATGCCGCCTTCGCCGACGGCCGCAGCACAGCGTTTGACCGACCCCGAACGCACATCGCCGGCGGCGAAGATTCCCGGCACGCTGGTTTCGAGCGGACCGGGAGCTCGCTTGCTCTTTTGCCAGGCCGGCGTCTGCGCCACCGCGCTCCCAGTTTTGATGAAGCCTTTGTTGTCGCGAGCTATTTCGGCTGGCAGCCAGCTCGTGCAAGGATTCGGCGCCGATCATCGAGAACACGGCCGGCGTCTCGACCATTCGTTTCTCACCGGTGGCGGTGTTCTCCAGTTCGACGCTCCGCAGCATTTTGTCGCCGATCATTTTTCGAATCTCGGTCTGGTAGAGGATTTCGATGTTCTCCTTCGTCTCGACGCGGCGTGAGAGGTAATTCGACATGCTTTTGCTCAGATCGTTTCCCCTCACGACGAGGAGCACCTTGGCCGCGCCTTCGGAAAGATACATCGCGGCCTGCCCGGCCGAATTGCCGGCCCCGGCCACGATGACGGTGGCGCCGCGACAGAGTTGTCCCTCGAGCGCAGTGGCGGCGTAGTAAACGCCGGAACCTTCAAACTCTTCCCGGCCCTCCGCGTCGATTCGGCGATAATCGGCGCCGGTCGAGATGAGAACGCATTTCGAATGCAGGCTGGCGTTGCAACCTTCCACTTGCAGGCAGGCGCGATATTCGTCGCCCTCGTGAAAAGCGATCGAGAGCGCCAGGGCGGGGGTCGAAAATTTCGCGCCGAAGCGGTAAGCCTGGAGTTGCGCGAGGTAGGTCAAATCGCCGCCATTGATTCCGGTCGGGAAGCCGAAAAAGTTTTCGATCAACGAGGAGGAGCCGGCTTGCCCGCCCGGCGCGTAGCTTTCCAGAACGACCGCCTTCAGCCCCTCAGACGCCGCGTAAACCGCCGCAGCCAGGCCGGCGGGCCCCGCGCCCACAATCGTTAGGTCACAATGGATTTCATTCTGGTCGTCAGTGGCGACCGGCCGGAGCAGCCCGGCGATTTGCGCGACTTCACGCAAGGAGGGCCGCCGCAACGGGGCGCCAGTCGCGGTAATGAGCGTCGGCAAGTGGCGACTCGCCAGGTTGAACCGGCGGGCCAGGGCCTGGCCTGGTTCGCTTTCAAATTCGATCAGGCGATGAGGCACGTGATTCTTGGTCAGAAAATCGTGCAGTTGATGTCCCTCCCGCGAGTCGCGCAGGGCAATGATCCGGAACCCGGCAAACTCCTTGTCTCGCATGAGCCGCCGGCGACGCATGATTAAGGCGTTGACGACCGGTTGGGCAACTCCGGGCAACTCGGCGAGCGCGCGCCGTAAATTCTCCGCGGGGACGTGCAAGATTTCCACCTCATCGGATTTCACCCGGGCACTGGCCAGCGCCGAGGTGCCCTGGAGCATCGAGACGTCACCGATGAAGTCACGCTCGCCCGGTATGCCAAGGATCTGCTCTGTTTCTTCGCGTTTCTCAAAGACTTCGACCTCACCGCGGAGGAGCACGGTCAAACCGAGATCGCGCTGACCTGCTTTAAAAATCATCTCGCCGCGCCGCAACTTTCGTCGCTCGCCCAGCGGATCGAGCTGCGCCAGTTGGCGATCATCGATTTTTGGAAACGCGATCGCCTCAGTATCACGATAAAATTGCTCCTCCTCATCGATGGTGCCCATGCGGGAGTTTACGGGCCAATTGACGTGGTGGTCAAAGTGGGCGAAGCGCCTCGAAAATTTTTTGCGCAGCCTCCCAAGCTGGCCTAGATAAAATGCATGGCCGAGCACGACTCAGACCGCGCTTGGGATGAATACGAGTGGGAACGGTTTCTCCAGCAGCAGGATCAGAAGACGGAGAAATACATGGAGCTGCTCGAGAAGTACATCGACGATCCGCAACGCGATGAAATTGTCGCGCGCGAAATGGGTTGGTGCCATCTCAACGAAGACAGTGGCGACGATTGGAACGACCTCGAATCTCTCGTCGAGGAGGACGCTGGCGAAGATGCCGCCGACGATCCGATTAGTGCCTGCACGGAAAGTTTCGAGCAGCATGTCCTTTATCGCGCCGCCTTTTCCCTGACGATCTGGATCGACCGTCTTTTCGAATCCCGCGGCGCGTTGCAAAACGATCCGGCCGCCGTCAAACTGGCCACCCACACCGCGTTGGCGAGCGCGAAACTCGCCGCCGCCCTGAGTGACGAAGAGGCCGAGGAGCTCGGCATGACGATCGCCTACCTGAAACGCTCGCTCAAAGCGATCACCGTGGCGATGGATGCTTCCGCCCAGCTTATCAAGGAGAAATCCATCACGCGGGAGCAGCATTCCGCCTTGCAACAGCGGATCTTCCAGGTCCGCGACGGCATTATCCTGTTGATGGGCGAATTCCGGAGCGAATGGTTGCGCCGCTACGGCAGCCTCTAGCGCCGTTGAATGAATCGGGCTCGCCCCCGTCTAAAAATGGACACGGAAGCGACTGCGGCGCAGGCCGATGTCCCGGAGCTCGACCTCGTGAAACAAGCGCAGGCGGGCAATACCGAGGCCTTCGACCAACTCGTGAGCCGGTATCGCACCCGGGTCTTCGGTATGATTTATAACATGGTGCATAACGAGCAGGACGCCTGGGATCTGGCCCAGGATAGCTTCCTGAAGGCATGGAAATCGATTGCCCGTTTCCGCGGGCAATCCTCCTTTTATACCTGGATTTATCGCATCGTCATGAACGTGACGATCGATTCTCTGCGCAAGAAACAGGTCCGAGGGGGTGGGGCGGAGTTTGACGATGCGATTCAATTGAAGGAAATCGATCCCGCCTCTCGCACCGTGCCGCACGCCGACGCGCTCCCGCACGAGCGGATGGAGCACAAGGAAATCCGGAGCCGGATCGAGGCCGCCATCGCCCAGCTCTCGCCCGAGCATCGTGCCGTCATTTTGATGAAGGAAATCGAGGACATGCAGTACCACGAAATCGCCGAGTCGTTAGGCTGCTCCATTGGCACGGTCATGTCACGCCTCTTCTATGCGCGCAAAAAACTGCAGAATTTGTTGCGAGATGTTTATGAAAACGTTTGAGGAAAAGTGGACCGCCTGGGTCGATGACGAAATGAGCGAGGCAGAGCGGGCTGAGTTTGAAGCCTCGCTCGAGGATCGGGCCGCGGCCTTGGCTGAGAAGCAGCAGGCGCGCAAACTCGGTGCGCTTTTGAAGGATGAATTGCGCGCGCCCGCCATGGGCAACGAGGAGTTCTTTCATCACCAGTTGCGCAGCCGGATTGCGGCGGAGTCCGTGCCGATCGAACCGCGGGTGGCGCCGGCAGAGCGCGAGGCCTGGTGGACCATTCGTCGTCTGCTTTGGACGGGGATTTCATCGCTCGCCGTCTTTGCGATCTGCGCCTTTTTTGTCATGCGCGAGGAAGAGGCGCCGGATCAGTCGCAGTATCTCACCCAGATCCTGAACGCGCGGGTCGATCCCGGAGTCAATCCGAACGCGACCGTTTCAATTTTCCAGACGAAGCAGGACCGCGTGACCGTGCTCTGGGTGGATGGTTTGCAATCATTGCCGGCCGATTACGCGGCAAAATAACGATGTGCCGCACTCCTCTCGCCGCTCTCATCGGGGTTGCTTTGCTCCTTGCGGCTGCCTCGCCCGCCAGAGCTGGCAAGCCAGGACGGGGCGGGAAAAAAGTCTGGAGCGGTCTCGTTATGGCCACCAATGCTCCAAGGCCGCGGCCCGCGCCGCCTGAGGTGCACCGATTCGACCGAACGTTGCAACGCACCTTTGGCTACAATCAATTCGAATTGATCGGTGTTTCGCGCAAAGCGCTCCTCAACGATGAGACAAACTGGCTGGCTACGAGCAAGCATTTCTCGCTCCGGGTCGATCCGCGTGGCGTCTCGCGCGATGGTTATCGCGTCAATCTGAAGTTGTTCCAGGACCGGCAGTTGCTGCTCGAGACCGACGCGACCCTCAGCCCAAGCGGTCCGCTTGTGATCAGGGGTCCGCAGATTGGCGCGGGGCAGTTATTGTTGCTGCTCGTGGTGCAGTAGTGCTTCTCTTCGTCCTCGGGGAAGAAATCGATCACGAGCACGAGCACGAGAAGGGGCGGAGAATTGCGGAGCGCCGCGCGCGGGATTATGTGCCGGATGCGTTATTTGTTCCTCGCTGCTTTTTCTCTGCTCCTTCTGTCGCGCGCGAACGCCGAGAATAAATTCGATTTCGCCACCACGCCGGGAAAGCTGCCGAAAGAGATTCTGCCCGTCGAGTACGCGATTCGGATTGAGCCGGACCTCGACAAACTGACGTTCACCGGCTCGGAAACGGTTAAACTTAGAGCCGAGAAACCGGTCACCAGGATCGTGCTCAACGCTCTGGAGATGGAGGTCGCTGGCGCCTCGATCGATGATCAGCCGTTGCCGAAGAAAGCGATCAAGCTCGACCCCGCTGAGCAAACGCTGACGCTGACTTTGCCTAACGAGCTGGCGGTGGGCGAACATCAGCTCGCGCTCAGGTTTAAGGGCAAGATCAACGCCCAGGGGCAGGGGCTTTTCTACGCCCGCTACCGGGAGCAGGGGACGAACGAAAAGAAGATCATGCTCGGGACCCAATTCGAGGCGACCGACGCGCGGCGTATGTTCCCCTGTTGGGACGAGCCCAGTTTCCGCGCCCGATTCCAACTCAGCATCGGCGTCCCGGAAAACTTCACCGCGCTCTCGAACATGCCGGTGGAGAACGAGCAGAAAAGCGGCGGCCACAAGGAAGTGCGCTTCGCCCTTTCGCCCTCCATGGCGACTTATCTCGTCGTCCTTGTCGCCGGGGAAATGGATTCGATCGAGAGCGAACAGGACGGCGTGAAACTGCGCGTCTTCGCGACCAAAGGGAAAGCGGAGATGGGTCGTTATGCGCTCGAGAGCGCGGCGAAAATTCTGCACTACTACAACGAGTATTTTGGCGTGCCTTATCCGCTGCCCAAGCTCGACCTCCTCGCGATTCCGGGCGGCTTCGGCGGCGCGATGGAGAATTGGGGCGGGATCACCTATTACGAGTCGGTCCTGCTTTTCGATCCGAAGAATTCTTCCGCGGAAACGCAGCAGAATATTTTCGCGGTCGTCGCGCACGAAATGGCGCACCAATGGTTTGGCGATCTCGTCACAATGGCGTGGTGGGACAATCTCTGGCTGAACGAAGGCTTCGCTTCCTGGATGGGTTCAAAGTGCACCGATCATTTCAACCCGGAGTGGAATGAATGGCTGCGTCGCAATGTCTCGCGGAATCCGAGCCGGCGGGTTGGTTTCGGCAAGGATGTCGCGATGCAATCCGATGCGCGCTCGACCACGCATCCGGTGCAGCAGCCGATCGCGACCGAGGCGGAAGCGGGCAGCGCCTTCGACGAGATCGCCTACAAGAAAGGCCAGTCAATCATTCGCATGCTGGAGAGTTTTCTCGGGGAAAATGTCTTCCGCGACGGCATCCGCAAATACATCGCGACGCACAAGTATTCGAACACGACCACGGCTGACCTCTGGCAAGCCCTAACGGAAGTCTCGGGCAAACCCGTCGGTGAAATCGCGCCGGGCTGGACGGAGCAACCGGGGTTTCCGCTCGTCAGGGTGGAGCGCAAAGAGAAGACGACCAAACTGACGCAAGAGCGCTTCACGGTGCATTTCCCGCACCCGCCGGCGCTCGAGTGGCAGATCCCGCTCACTTACCGCACGGAAGGCGAACCGGGAGCGAACAGTTTCCTGATGCGGGATTCCACGGCCGATCTGCCCAGCGAAGTGCCTAACGACCGTGCAATCAAATTCAACATTGCTGACTCCGGATACTACCGCGTTGCGTATGACGACGCGTCCTGGAAGTTGCTCGTCGCGCAGTTGGACCAGATGTCGGAAGCCGACCGGGTAAACCTGCTCATTGACGCCTGGGCGCTGGTCGAGGCCGAGCGCAGACCGCTCTCGCGTTACCTCGATCTCGTTAGTCGGGTGATGAAGGGCGATCAATTGGCCGTCTACGATCAGGTCATCGACACCTTCACTTTCATCAATCGACTGCTCGCCCAGGACCCGTCGCGGCCCGACTTTCAGCAATACGCCCGCGCCATCCTGCGGCCTGCGTTTGGTCGCCTTGGCTGGGAACCCAAGCCGGGCGAACCGTCCCGGCACACCTTCCTGCGCGCTTCTCTGATTCGCGGTCTTGGAGTGCTCAACGATTCCGATGTCGTCGCCGGATGCCGGACGCGGTTCGACGGCTTCCTGTCTGATCCCGCAAGTCTGTCGCCGGATTTACGCCCAACGATTCTCGCCGTGGTCGGTCGTTATGCTGACGCCGCAACGTGGGAGAAGCTGCACCAGCTCGGCCGGCAAACGACGAGCATCGAGGAGAAACAAAATTATTACGAAGCGCTCGGGAACGCGATTGATCCGACGCTGCTGCCGCGAACGATGGTGATCGCCCTGACGGATGAGCTGCCGACGAGTCGGGCGGCTCTCCTTCTGCAGTTTGTGGCGCGCCAGAGCGAGCACCCCGATCTGGTCTGGCAGTTCGCCAGGGAGCACATGAAGGCGCTGCTCGCGAAGCAGGATGCGGTCGGTGCCGAGAGTTTCGCTCCGAGCCTTTTCACCTTTTTCTCCGACCCGAAAGACGCCGAGACGCTGGCGAGTTACGCGAAAACAAATCTGCCTGCGTCGGCCGCCAAGGCTGTCGAGAAAACTACTGACGAAATGGGTTTCTGCGCCGAGTTCAAAAAACGGCTCGTGCCCGAGCTAAAATCCTGGATGGGAAAACCAGCCCTGTAGACGTTGCCCTCTGGGCAACGCGGGTCTGCGTTTCCTATTCAGGATGCCGGCCACGATTAGCCCGCGCTTCGCAGCCTCCGGCTCGGAAGACCTACGGCTCGGAGAGAGCGAAGCGTCTACAAGACCGCCTTCTTCTCCGGTAGCGGAGGCGGGGCGGCGGCAGCTGCTCGTGCGTGCTCCTCCTCCATTTTCAAATACTGGGCCTGCCGCCAGCCCAGCCCGGCCTGGCTGAGAAGGAAAAAGGCCATGAAGCCGATCCAAATCGATTGTCGGTAGAAAGCGAAAAGGGCCAGCGCGCCGCCACCGACGAAACCAACCCCGGTGGCAATAAACAGGCTTCGGATTTGGCCTAACGGAAACCAAAGCACGGCGCGCAAGATCTGACCGCCGTCCAGCGGATAGATTGGCAGCAGATTGAAGAGGAGCAGCCCGAGATTGATTCGCCAAATCCAGAGAAGAACGAGATAGGCATCGGGGTTGGTGTTTATGGTACCGGCCCGCCCGGCGCTGTGCAGCAGCAGAGCCAGGATCGGGGCGAGAAGAAGATTGACCAGCGGACCGGCGGCAATGCACCAGAGCATCGCGCCCGCACGCTGGGGTGGACTGACAAAAGCAATCCCGCCCAAGGGCCAGAGAACGATGCGGTCCGCCCGGCCGCCCACCTGCCGGCAGGCGAGGGCATGACCGAACTCGTGCATCGTGACGAGCACGAAGAGCCCGACATAGAGCAAAACGGCCCAGACCGGCGAAGTGAACATCGAACGCCAAATCTGCACTTCGTAAACCGCCACCAGGAACCATGACCAGTGTAGAAAGACTTCAATTCCCGCGAGGCGGAAGAGTCGGATCGAACCCCCTGATGTCGGCATGTGGTTAAGATAGCGCGGGCCGGTCGCCGCCGCATCAAAGCGCCGCGTCCTGTTCCTGCTGTGCCGGAAGGAGCAGGCGCATCGGGAGCATGGGCGATTCGTAAAAGCCGTGTTTGCGGAAAAAACTTTGCGAGCGCAATTCCGGCCGATCGGTCAGAAGCGTGATGCGCCGGAAATTCTTCTGTCGCGCAAATTCGATCGCATAATCCAGCAACATCGAACCGAAGCCGTGGCCGCGATGTTCCTTATGAATGACCAGATCTTCCAGCAGGATGACGAAGCCGCCTTCGGCCGTGCTGATCGTGAAAAGCAGATTGATCATCCCGACGATGCTGCGATCGCGGCGCAGGACAAAGACGCGTCCGCGGCTGGGTTGCTCGAAGACGAGGCGCAGACCACGGAGCTGCTTTTCTTTATTGGGGCGAAAATCACTCTCTTCGCTAAAGAGTTCGCCGAGAAGACTCGACAATTCATCGAGATCTTCTGATATCGCCGGTTCGATGACCACATCGCTCATCGCAGATGGTTATTCCACAATCCGCCACCGGTGGCAATGCGGTTCCGTTGTAGCCGGGGTCGCTGACCCCAGTCGGTCTGGCGCGTGGCCATGCTTGCCCTCTCCGGGGTCAGCGACCCCGGCTACAACTTGAGATTGTCGCCTAAATTGACAAACCGGCTCGTCCTCCTAGAGTAGCGGCTCTTTCAACGCCCGGCAGCGGGATTTTCCTCTATGAAGCGCACTTTACAGCGATCCAAGCGAACCCGGAAACAGCAGCATGGTTTCCGTGCGCGCATGAGCACCAAAGGCGGGCGTGCCACTCTCGCCCGGCGTCGTCAGCGCGGCCGCAAACGTCTCCTGCCCAAGGGCGTAGAAGTGCATTTCGCCCGGCATACCCAGGCGTGAGGTGCGCCGCGCGAAGGCGTAATCGGAACACAGCCGGCCCGGCTGTGGGGATAGCAGGCGGCTCGCCTGTGGCGCCGCGTTCTTCAGCAGGCGAGCCGCCCGCTGTCCCCACAGGCAAGCTGCCTGTGCTCCGGCCTAACGATTGAGCTCCTGCAACGGAGCCGCGTAACCCGTTAGCTCGAGATAACCGTGCCCGCGAAGCGGCTTCCCGCCGCGCGTGCCTTCCAGATCGAAGGCGCCTTCCCAGTAGGTCAGCGGCTCGAGCGCCAGTTCCTGGTTCGGCATCACCGGTCGGATGGTGAATGCGAGTTGTTCTTTCGGGATCGCGATTCGCCAGCCAATCGGATAATTCGCTTTCGTTTTCTCGCTCTCCCAAAACCTCACCGGCGTCATCTCGAAATCCGCGCTCGTTAGGGAAACCGAGCTGCCGTCCGCGCGCACGAAGGTCCCGCTCGAAACCGGATCGATCCCTCCGTTCGTCAGGCGCATTTGGTAGAGCATGAGTTCGCTCTGGTCGTCGAACTGCGCCGAGACCCAGTTCCAGCCGGCCTGCCCTGGTGCGAGCTGGTTGGTCGCCCATTCGTGATCGAACCAGCTCTCCCCCGTAACCGCAAAATCCTCCTGCGCCGCGCGTACCCGACCGGTGGCCGCGAGGCGCGTGATCGAATAGTAGTGCGAAGCGTGTCCGTCGCCCGCCGCCTTCTGACTGATCCCTTGCGGACCATGCATCACTGGTTGTTTTTGGGAAACCAGGTGAAGCTGAATTGCGGCGTCCGTCGCCTCCGCCGCGAGATCAAAGGAGCCGTCGGCGTTCATCCGCAAGGTCCACGAATCGATCCAGGCGATGCGATCTTTCTCATCGAAGCCGGCCTCGCCGAAGCTGCCGCGACTCACTTTCTGGTGATAGAGGAATTTCTTCCCCGCCGCGTCCGTCACCGTGAAATGCGCGAATTTCAGATCTTCGACCACGAAGCGTGAAGTCCTCGCGCTGCGTTCCGCCACCGGCAGGATGCCCTGCCGAAAAAAAGTCAGCTCATAACCGAAGCGACGTCCGCGCCCATCGATCAAGTTGCCGGTGTAATACCACCATTCGGTTTTGAATTTCTCGTGAACCTGGTGATCGCGCGGGAATTGGTAGCGCCAACCTGGCTCGGCACTCTGCCAGTCGGCCGCGACACAAAGCAGCGCTCCGAGCACAAGGTAGCAGCACTGGAGGGTAACGCTCCGTCGTTGCCCAGATTCAAACACGGCAACGACGGAGCGTTGCCCTCCAGTCTTGTCGCTCGCGCGAACGAGCGTCAGCCAGTTTTCGATCCGCCTCATTCGCTCCGTACCGCCTCCGCCACATTCAAACGACCCGCGCGCCAGGCCGGAATCCAGCCGGCGGCGACCGCGGCCGCGATGATCCAGACCGGAGTCCAGGCCAACGAAACCCATGGAAAAGCGAGCTGGATCGTCCAGCCGAAGAAAGCGCGATTGATCACGCCCGTGAGCACGAGCGCAAGGCAAAGCCCGGCAGCGAGGCCGAGCGCGCTGGCCAGCACCCCGATCATCCCGCTTTCCCAGAGCAACAAGCGCCGGATCTGCGCCGCCGAAGCCCCGATTGAACGCATGATCCCGAGCTCGCGTGAGCGTTCGGTCACGAGCGTCGTTAGGCCAAGAAAAATGCCAATCACCGCGACCAGGACCGCGATGGTGCGCAGGACGTAGGTCACGGCGAAGGTCTGGTCGAAGATTTCGAAAATGCGGCTGCGCAGGAGCCGATTCGAGTAAATCGAGAATTCGCCGCGGCGGCTGAAGTGTTCCCGGAAGTCCTTCGCCACTAATTCCGGGTTGGCCTCTGGTTTCAAGAAAAGCGCGATGCTGTTGACGCGATCGTCGTGCCAGAATTTCAGGAAATTTTTCCGGCTCAAGAAGACAGTACCCTGGTCGCGAGTGTAGTCGTAAAAGACGCCTGCGATCGGGAAGCTCTTCCGACCTTCCGGCGAGGGTAGCTCGATCGTGTCGCCTTCCGCGAGGTGATATCGGCGAGAAAAACTTTCCGAGATCAGGACACACTGTTCCCGATAAAAACGGGGGATGATTTCGTCATTCCTGCCCTGCCGAAGACGAAGATTGCGCCGGGCTTTTCCCGTAATCACGGCCACGGCGATCGTTTGTTTGCGGAAGGGAAGTTCTACACCCCGGTAGGTGTCCAGTTCGGCCACCTCGGGCTTGGTTTTCAAATACTCGATCGCCGCCGGCGGAACGAATGAAGTGGGCCCGGCGATTTCGTTAGCCGCCGGTCCGATAAAAAGATCAGCGACCAGGGTCTGATTGATCCAATCGCCGACGGTCTGACGAAAGGAGAAGACCATCACGGCGACGCCAACCGTCATCGCCACCGCCGCGGCGAGCGACGCGATGGTGACCGAATTGCGCAACAAGGTGCGGCTAAGATTCTGCGCGGCCAGGCGCAGCTCAATGTGCCGATGGATGGCCGCGCTGATTGCACGGCTGAAACGCGCCGTGATTTCCGGTGCGAGGGAAGAAAAACCCGCGAGGACAAAAAACGCCGCCCCGAAGCCGAGCCACGGTGGCCCCGTGCGCAGCGCCAGCAGCGAGAGCAGGACTGAGAACAAGAGAGAAATGCCACCGGCGAGAATCCATCCGCGCGATAGCCGCACCGATTGCTCGATCCGCGCGCCGTGATGCAGGCTATCGACTGGATTGAGCGCGGCCGCGGCGCGAGCCGGAAACCAGGCAGCTGTTATGACCGAAGCGAAACCCAGCAACACCGCGCTGCGCCAAATCCACGGCGCGACGCTCACCTCTCGCACGCTGAGCAGGACGTAAAGCGACGAGATTGTTTCCGCGACCGTTCCGACAAGCGCACGCGCGAGCAGATAGCCACCGGCCAGCCCGAGCGCGATGCCGATCGCACCAAGGACCACGGCTTCCCCAAGAAAAAGCCAGCGCACCTCGCCACGCGTCACGCCTAACGATCGCAGGATGCCGATCTCGTGGCGGCGGCGGACGACCGAGGCCTCGATCGTGTTGTAGATGAGGAACATCCCGACGAGGAGCGAAACCAGACTCATGGCCTGGAGGTTGAGCTGGAAACCGGCGAGCATCTTCTCCACCTGTTCCCCGCGCCGGGCGGGCGGCGCCACGGTGCAATCCGGTGGAAGTTCCTTTTTCAGTTCCGCGGCGATCTTTGCCAAATCGCTCCCGTCCGTCAGGCGCAGCGAGATGGAGTCGAGCGTGTTGCGTCGACTGAGGAACTCCTGGGCCCAGCCAATATCCATCGCCGCGAAATGCGAATCGGCGTTCGCGCTCGTCCCGCGCGTGCGAAGAAGATAACCGATCGTGAGATCGGTCGCCCGGCCGTTGATCTGCACCTTGATTTTGTCACCGGCGCGGAGGTGGTGCTGGCCCGCCAGTTCCTCGCTGACCGCGACCGTGCGCGGACCGCGCAGCCACTGCTGGATATCGAATTGCCGGGTGCGAAAATCGGTCAACTCGAAGGTCCGAAACGGTCCGTTAGTCAGGATATCGATCCCGAGCAGGTCGAGATATTCGCCCGGGAAATCAGGCAGGGTAACGAATCCCCTAATGATGGGGGTCGCAGCGGCGATGCCGGCGTGGTGGGCGATGATCGGAAGGAGGTCGTCGGGAAGATTACGGGCAGGCGCGTACACTTCGAGCTGCGCCTTGCCCGCGACCACATCCACGCTCGCTTCGAAGGCGCGATTGGCGCTGTAATTGGCGATCTGAATCGCGACATACAGGGCCACGCCAAGCGCCACGGTCGTAACGTTCAGAGTCGCGAGCAGTGGATGCTTCGCGAGGTAGCGGAGGACGTGCCAGCGAAAGAGACGGGAATATTGCGCGATCAAGTGGTGAAAGCAGAAGATGCGGAGAAAACTACGAGCCGCGAATCGTACATCCCGAGATCGCCAAGGATTTGCCATCCAACGGAAGCGCCTGGGACAGCCTTCAGGAGTTGGATGAGCAGCGTCGTCGCAGCATCGCCTTGAAGCGGTATGACGAAAAGCTCTGGTCCGGAGAGAATGTCGGTCAGACCTACTGACAGGCCGATCGGCAAGCGCTGCGCCTCGCTGCTGCCGACCGAGGCTGCCTTCGTGCTCGACTTTCGACCCGGAAAAACGTGATCGTTAGCCAGCTCACCGCCGTTTCAGGATATGGCTGCCCTTCCACTTTCACTTCGGACCAAGGTCGCTTTGGCCATGGCCACGGTGGCGGCTCTGGTCGTGACCGCGATTCTTGCCACGAACTTCCATTTCCGGCGGGTGCAACTGCTTCAGGAATTCCAGGCTTTTGTGCGCGGTACCGCGGGCACGACTGCCCTCGCGCTCGATGGCGACGCGATCAGTACCGTTCACACGCCTAACGACGTCGAATCGTCCGCCTTTCAGGCCGCGCGAAACATTCTCGATCAATCGCGGCGGGTGAATCGTCTGGCGGAAAATGAAATGTATATCCTGCGCCCGGCCAGCATGACCGCGCCGTTCGAGACGGAGTTTGTCGTCATGCTGCAGAAGAAAACCTTCATCGGCAGTCGCTATACTATTCTTCCCGGCAATCGCGCCCCGTTCCTCGAGGCCTGGATGACCAAAATGCCGACAAGCAGCGACGCCTACGAAGACGAAAACGGGCGCTGGATCAGCGGCTATGCGCCGATTCTCAATCGCGCCGGCGAGCCCGTCGCGATGATCGAAGCGGACGCTGAGATCAGCCGGTTTGTGGCGCGGCAGCGGGAGGAGTTGCTCCTCGCTCTCGCGATTGGTTGCGGGGCGTTTCTGGTCGCGATGATTCCCGGCCTCGTCCTTGCGCGCAATATCACGCGTGGCCTGAACAAACTCTCCGCCGGCATCCGGCGCTTCCAGTCCGGCGAGCACGACGTCCAGGTGCACGTGACCACCGGTGACGAATTGCAACATCTCGGCAAGGTTTTTAACGAGATGATCATCTCGTTAGGCGAGAAACTGGCCCTTCTGCCCTATGTCTCGCGCTTCACCGCCGAGGCCGTGCGCCGGAGTCGCAAGGATCCAAAGTGGCTCGCCGGGATGGAGCAGGAGGTGATCGTGCTCTTCGCGGATTTGCGCGGCTTCACCAGTTGGTGCGAAACGCGGGAGGCTTCCTTCCTCGTGCGCGAACTGAACCGGCTCCTCGCGGTCCAGGCCGACGCGGTTGTCTCGGCTGGCGGCGACGTCGACAAATTCATCGGCGATGCCGTCATGGCGGTTTTTCTCGGCGGCGAAGGAACGGGAGAGAGAGTTTTCGCCTGCGCGCGCGAGTTGGTCGGGGCGATTCGGCGGGAGATCGAGGCGGAAGGCTGGCCGCTCGCGCTCGGAGTCGGGATCCATCGCGGTCGCGCCGTCGTGGGCTCGATCGGGTCCGATACCCGCCGCGACTTTACCGCCATTGGCCATACCGTGAACCTGGCTTCGCGTCTCTGCGATCGCGCCGGGAAATGGGAGATCCTGGTGAGCCAATCGTTTTACGAAATGCTCCCGCCCGAAACGCAGGCGGCCTTCGAGCGGACCGCGCCGATGGAATTGAAAAATGTCGCGCAAGCGGTGCCCATCTACCGCTACACGGTTCCGGTCGCCGGCATGGCCGATCCCGCACCGCTGCAGCCGGTGTAGAATCTGGACTCGCCCTGGCGAGTCCAGTCCAGCGAGCGATACGGCGAAATTATCAACTGTAAGTTTTGTCCCGGATGGGCGACAAAATCGTTATGGAATCGATCACTCGACCCGTTTTCCTGCCTCTCATTCTCGGGACTCCACGCCAGGGCCGCGCCAGCGAACACGCCGCGCGCTTTGTCTTCGAAGAGATTTCCAAACGGGCCGACATGGAAACAGAATTCATCGATATCCGAAAACTCCGGCTTTCGATTGATGACGCCGGCGAGGCGATCAAAGACCCGCAATTTTCCGCGACAGTCGATCGGGCCGATGGATTGATTCTCGTCGTCCCCGAGTACAACCACAGCTTTCCCGGTCTGCTCAAGCACGTGCTCGACTCCAACCTGAAGGAATACATTCACAAGGCGGTCGGGGTGTGCGGGGTCTCGGCCGGGCCTTTTGGGGGCGCACGCATGATTGAAAGCTTGCTCCCTGTGCTGCGCGAACTGGGCCTGGTGACGATTTTCTGGGATGTCTATTTCGGTCATGCCGGCAAGCTGTTTGATCCGGCGACCGGAAGCATCACCGATCCCGCCTACAGCGGGCGAGTGAAGAAATTCGTCGACGAGCTAGTCTGGATGTCGCGGGCGTTGCGTTTCGCCCGCGAGAACATCCCCGCCTAACCGTGAGAGACGCCAAACGCAGCCCCTTTATCGATACCCTTGATCGCTACAGCGCATCTGCTGACCTCGTCGGTCTTGGCCTGGCGAATCAGCTGTTGCAGGAGATCATTCAGGGCGTCAGCAAGTCCCGGGGCGGCGCATTTAACGCTTGCAACATCGACATCGGTAATGACGGGGCCGCGGAATCCAACACCATCCGCATCGGAACCCCAGGCACGCAAACGGCCACTTACATCTCCGGCATCACCGGAGTCGGCGTAACGGGTGCGGCCGTCTTCGTCAGCGCCGGCGGCCAGCTTGGCATCACCAGCTCTTCGCGGCGCTTCAAGACCGACATCAAGCCGATGGATGATGCCAGCGACGCGCTGCTCTCTCTCAAACCGGTCACCTTCCATTACAAGCCGGAGATTGATGCAAAGGCCATCCCGCAGTTTGGCTTGATCGCGGAAGAGGTCGCCGAGGTTTGTCCCAACCTCGTCATTCGCGACGAGAAAGGCGAAATCCAGACGGTGCGCTACGAGCAGGTGAACGCGATGTTGCTCAACGAATTTCTCAAGAAACACCGGCGCATCGCCGAGTTGAAGCAGGAGCAGGAATCTCAGCTGGCCACGCTGCGCAGTGAGAACGCCACCTTGCGCGAGGAAAATGCCGCCAACGCGAAACGTCTCGCCACACTCGAGGCCCGCGACAAGGACCGCGAAGCGCGACTCACACGGATGGAGATTTCCATCCCTCCCGCACAAGCGGTCTCGAATACGATCGCCAGTAAGAACGAAGGTGAGCAGTAGGATGCGCCCGTTGCTTCAATCAGCGCTGCTGTTCCTTTGCCTCGTCCTCGCGGCGCCGGTCCGCGCGGACACGAGAAGCTATTACGCGGTCACGACCGAGACGATTGATGCTGCCGGAGACCATGCGACGAGTGCGAGCTACAGCAGCGACGCGACCGCCGGTCCCATCAGCGGCATCTCGACGGCTTCACCGCCAGAAACTCTGAAGCAAGGTTACGTCGCACAACTCTACGAGATCACCGGCCTCGCTCTCTCCGCGCAAAGCAATCCCGTTAACGAAGGCGCGACCGATCAGCTGAGTGCATCGCAGACACTCGATGACGCGACCTTTCTGACCGTGTCGCCGACCAGCGTCACCTGGAGTGTTCTCAACGGGCCGCTCACCGGAATCAACGCGAGCGGTTTGGCAACCGCGGGCACGGTTTATCAAGACACCCTTGCCACCGCCCAGGGCGTTTTTGGTTTCACCGCTACCTTGCCTTTGACGGTGAATAACGTGAACCTCGATGATCTCGGCACCTATGCTGGCGACGGGATCGATGATGCATGGCAGGTGCAGTACTTCGGTCTCCCGCCGAATCTGCTGGCGGGGCCGGATGTCGATGCCGACGGAACCGGACAAAGCAATCTTTTCAAATTCGTGGCCGGCCTGGATCCGCTCGACCCGAACTCACGTTTTGTATTGAAGATAGCGACAGTTGACGGCCAACCCAGCCAGATGGATCTCATCTTCAGTCCGCGCCTCATAGATCGGGTCTACCTGGTAAAGGCGAAGTTGGACCTAACGAGTGGAAGCTACGCGCCGTTGCCGAACTCGAGCTTTAGCGACAATGGGCAAGAACGCACCGTGACGGACTTCGATGGAAACGGAGCGACAAAATTCTACATTGTCGAGATCACGAAACCGTAAAGGGCACTTACGTTCCAGATAACACCGCCTCACTTCGTCGCCGCGAAGGTCGCGGAACGATTTGATGGCTGCGCCGCGATTCCGTTGGCTGCCGCGATCTTCGACGTCCTGGTTCTGCCGGACACTGTCCGGCCATTGTTGCTGGACAGATAATTTCCGCGTTGTGCGGCGCGGTTCGATGAGTAGTTTTCGAGTCCCTTGCCGGTCAACCCGGTTGGGCGCGAAAACGCACCGCTAGCTCAATTGGCAGAGCAAGTGACTCTTAATCACTGGGTTGTTGGTTCGATTCCAACGCGGTGCAAATTCACGAAGCTTTTCGGCCGGCGTCGTCGGGAAATAGTTCGCCATCCGAATACTGCTGCGCGATCGGCATGCGGCGGCCGAGTCCGAAGGCGCGGCTGCTTACCTTGATGCCCGGCGCGGCCTGCTCGCGTTTGTATTCGTTGAGGTCGACCCGGCGCTGGACCCAGCGCACGGTCTTTTCGTCGAAGCCGCGCGCTACGATGTCACGAGCGCTTCGATTTTCCTCGACGTAAAGCTGCAGGATTTGATCGAGCACGTCGTAGGGCGGGAGTGAATCCTGGTCGACCTGGCCGGGCTTGAGTTCCGCGCTGGGGGGCTTTTCGATCGTCGAGCGGGGAATGATTTCGCGCTCGCGACCGGCGCGCGACCTGTCGGAGTTGATCCAGCGCGCCAGCTGATAGACGAGGGTCTTGGGAACATCGCTGATGACAGCGAGCCCGCCGGCCATGTCGCCGTAAATGGTGCAATAGCCGACGGCGAGTTCGCTTTTGTTGCCGGTGGTGAGGAGAAGGTGACCGAACTTATTGGAGAGCGCCATCAGGATCATTCCGCGCAAGCGCGATTGCATGTTCTCTTCGGTCGTATCCTCAGGTCGCCCGGCAAAAACTTCCTTGAACTGCGCCTTGAAGGCGGCAAAGGCGTCGCCAATCGGAATCTGCGAGACACTCGATGCCGAGGTTGCGCGCGAGGGCGAGGGCGTCATCGATGCTGCCGCGCGAGGAATAGGGGCTCGGCATCGAAACGCCGATGACGTTTTCTGCCCCTAACGAATCGACCGCGATCGCGGCCACGACCGCGGAATCGATCCCGCCGCTCAGGCCGAGGACGGCGGATTTGAAATTGCACTTGGCGAGATAATCGCGCACGCCTAACGAGAGCGCGCCGAAGAGTTCGGACATCTCTTCAACCGGCGCGAGCGTCAGCGCCGTGGTGGAATCGGTCTCGACGATGGCTTCGCCAGTCTGGAAAGAGGCAAGCTGGGCGATCAAATCTCCCGCGGGGTTGAAAGCGATCGAACTGCCATCGAAAACGAGCTGGTCGTTCCCGCCCACCACGTTGCAGTAGACGATCGGTCGGTCATGCGCGCGTGCGAGGGCGGCGACCATTGCGCGGCGCATTTCCAGTTTGTGCAGGCCGAAAGGCGAGGCGCTCAGGTTGACGATGATCTCTGCGCCGTGGGCGACGAGGCCGGGCACCAACTCGAGATCGTAGAGCGGCCGCGGCAGATAATTTTCGGTCCAGATATCTTCGCATATCGTGACGCCAATCCGCCGTCCGGCGACCGTGAAAACTTCGCCGCCTGTCCCCGGCTCGAAATAGCGATCTTCATCAAAAACGTCGTAGGTCGGGAGGAGCGTCTTGAAGCTCTTGCGCATCGGCTGGCCACGTTCGAGGAGCGCGGCGGCATTGTAGAACGGTTTGCCGCGACCTTCGTTGCGATCCACGTAGCCGACGAGGAGCGGCACCGCGCCGAGCAGGCATGGAGGCGCTCGATCGCTTCGAGATTTTGCGGCACGAAGCGCGACTTGAAGACGAGGTCCTGCGGCGGGTAACCGCTGATCGCCAGTTCCGGAGCGAGGACCAATTCCGCGTCGGCCGCGGCGAGTCGTTGGTAGGCGGCGAGGACCTTTTCAAAGTTACCTCGAAGATCGCCGACAATGGGATTGATCTGCGCAATGCCGATCCTCATGCTTCTCCGGCAGGTTAACTGCCGGGCTGCCGAGGGCAACGGCTTTCGGGGTCAGCTCAATGCCCGACGACGTAAGTGGTGTCTTTTTTGTAACCGGCGTTGAGCGCGTCGTCGGCGCCTTCGACAAAGATCTTGCCCCATTGGATGAGGCAGGCGGCGAAGAACGCAGCAACCATGCAGATGAGGACTTTCTGCATAAAGGTGGAGCGCATGGTGCCCTTCTAATGAGCAGGAGCGATGCCATGGAGCGCCGCCGATTTCCTCCAGCCCACCCTCGTAATCGTGCTCCTGCTCGTGCTCGTGATCGCAAAAGAAAGGATCGAGCACGAGCAGGAGCGGGAGCCGAGCACGATTACGAAGGGAATTCGCTTACCAGAAGCCCCACTGTTTGGTGGCCAGGATCCAGAGGCCGAGCGCGAGGTTGGTGAGGCCGTGCGCGAGCACGCAGGAGCTGAGGCTTCTGGTGCGATAAGCGACGAAATTGTAGAGCGCGCCAGTGATGATGGCCGCAGGCCGATCCGGCCTCAAGTGCGAGAAGCCAAAAGCGAGCGTAACAACGGCGAACGACAGCCACGAGAAGGTGCCGAAGGCCACGCTCTGGAATCGTTCCGCAATGAGGAAACGCAGGAAAAACCCGCGCCAAAAGATTTCCTCGACCAGCGGCACGATGAGAACGAGCCGGAGAAAACGCAGGAACAGCGTCGTCCCGTAGAGCCAGGGCGAGGCGGCAAAGGTGTCTGGATTGAAACCGGCGACGCGTGCCGGGAAGTGAAAAAACTGCTGGGGCGCGATCCAGAGCAGAAAGACGAAGAGCGCGATGGCGGCGGTGAAAAAGGGCCGGCGCAAAGCGTGGAAATCGTAATCGCGGCGGGAATAACAGAGGAGCCCGGCGCAGAGCATCGTTTGCAGCGGGTAAATCCAAAACTCCGGGGCGGCCCGCCAGAGCGGGCCGGCCGAGGTTTTCAAGGCGCTACCGAGACCGAGCAGCGCAATGAAGAGCAGCATCGGCAGCGCGTAGGCGAGGATTTTGCGCTGGTCTTGCGCGCTCAATGTTTCGCCTGCGCTCATCGCGGGAAGTCGCCTCGGTGAAGCGGAGGAGTCAAATGCATTGCCCCATCGCTAGGTGGTCGCGGCCTCCCGGGCAAGGAGCATTCGGCCAGCCGCCAGGCAGGGGTTGGCGCAGTTGCTGCTAGCTTTTTTTGCAGGATGTCCACGATTGAAAAGCAGCCCGCGAATGTGGTGACAGATCCTGATGCCCTGACCAGGCTGCTGGAGATGGAGTTGGCGCTCAAGCGCGCCACCTGGGAACAGACGCGCTCGCGCCGCAACATCTGGCGCGCCCTCAGTTTTCTTTTCCTCCTCCTCGTCATTGCGGGCGGGCTCGTCGCCTGGTTTTACTTCGCGCCGGCGCTCAGCCACCGCGATGACTCCACCTCTGCACCGGCCACGGCGGATCCGATTCGTTAGGCAAAAGAATCGCACGCAATCCCGCTGGCAACGTTTTGCCGGATGTGCGACGAGTGTTGCCGGTCGCTGCTGGAACGACCGATTTTCCACGATGGGTTTATTGCAGATCGTTCATCTCGAGACCAACGACGCTGATGCCGAGCTGGTCTGTGCCGAGTTGCAGGCCGGCGGAATTGCCTGCGAAGTATTGCGCGCCCGGAACGAATCGGAGCTGCGGAGCGAGCTGTCACAGCAGCCGGTCGATATTATTCTGGCCGATCGTCACGCCCCGCAAAGCGACGGGCTGCGCGCGCTCGCGGTCGCGCGGGAGCAGCGTCCGGAGGTCCCGGTGATCTTCGTCTCGGATGCGGATGACGCCAGTGCCATCAACGAAGCGCTGCAAGCGGGCGCGACGGACTTCATTCTTAAAAAACGCCTGGCCAAGCTCGCTCCTTCCATCCGTCGTCTCGTGCAGCAGGCGGAAACGGAACGCGATTTGCAGCAGGTGCGACAGGAATTGTTGCGCCACGCCGAGCTGCTCGATCTCGCCAACGACGCGATCGTCATTTCCGATGCCGCTGGGCAAAATCTCCTACTGGAATCGCGGGCGCGGAGCGGATGTATGGCTGGTCGCGCGAAGAAGCGACCGGGCGCAACGTGCACGAGCTTTTGCAAACGGGGCCGCCGGAAGCGCTCGCCGGGGTGCTGCGGACACTTCAGGAAAAGCGCAATTGGGAAGGCGAGATCCGCCAGGTCCGGCGCGACGGCGCGGAGATCGTGGCCTCGACCGGCTGGACTCTCCAAGGCACGGCGCCGGAGGCGTCGTTGCTCCAGTTGAGCATCGACGTGACCGAGCGGATGCGCGCCGCAGGAAGCGCTCCGCCAGAGCGAAGAGCGCTACCGGCGCTTCGTGGATGAAGATCTGACCGGCAACCTCATCATGAAACCGGACGGGTCGATCGTTACCTGCAATCCGGCTTTCGCGCGCATTTTTGGTTTCGACTCGATCGAGGAAGCGCGCTCGGCGAATTTTTTCTCCCTCCTGCACACCAAGAAAGAAGGGCTCGAACTGCTGGACGAGCTCCGGCCTAACGAGAGCGCTGGAGCGCTCATGAGCTCGAGATGCAGCAGCGCGACGGCGATGGGCTCTACGTCGCGGCCAAATTCATCGGGAGCTTCGACGAAGCAGGCCAACTGACCGAACTGAAGGGCTACTTCTTTAACGACACCAAGCGCAAACGCCTCGAGCAACAACTCATCCAGGCGCAGAAGATGGAAGGGCCTCGGCACGCTCGCCGGCGGGATCGCGCATGATTTCAACAACATCCTCGCCATCATCCTCGGCTACACCACCAGGCTGGAGGATTTGCAAAAAACATCCGGAACAAATGCCCGAAGCGATCAAGGTCATCCGCGACGCGGTCGGGCGCGGCGCCGCGCTCGTCCAGCAGCTCCTCACTTCCGCGCGCCAGACCGGAGGCCCATTTTGCGCCGCTCGATTTGAATGCCTCGTCCAGGAACTGGAGAAAATGCTCGGCGCCACTTTCCCGAAGACGATCAATTTTGTCCTCCATCTGCAGCCGAATCTGCCCCTGGCCAAGGCGGACCGCAGCCAGATCCACCAGGTCCTGCTCAACCTTTGCGTCAACGCGCGCGACGCCATGCCGACGACGGCACTATCACGCTTTGAGACCGGGGTGACCGACGGCGCCGAGCTGCGCGAGAATTTTACGGGCGTGACGGCGGAGAATTACGTCTTCGTGCGCGTGATCGACACCGGCACCGGCATCAGCAAGAGGTCAAGCCGCACATTTTCGAACCCTTCTACACCACCAAGGAGCGGGGCAAAGGACCGGCCTCGGCCTCTCGGTCGTTTACGGCGTGGTCAACAATCACCGCGGCTTCGTCGCAGTGGAGAGCGAGCCGCGGCTAGGGCACCACCTTCAGTATTTTTCTGCCCCTGGGCAGCGCGGCCGAGGCTGCTGCCGGCGAACGGAAGTGCCGGCGGGCCCGAACGGTCCCGCCCGCACCATCATGCTGGTCGAGGATGAGGAAATGTTGCGCGACCTCGGCGTGATGATGCTGGAAAGCGACGGCTATCGCGTCATCGCGGCCAAGGATGGAGTCGAGGCGGTCGAGATTTTCGAAAGCCACGCCGACGAAATCGGCCTGGTCGTCTGCGATCTCGGGCTTGCCGCGGCTCGGCGGCCGCGACGTTTTTCTGCGAGATGAAAGAGATCAAGCCGAGTGTGCGCGCGATCGTGGCCAGCGGCTATCTCGAGCCGACTCTGCGCTCGGAAATTCTGCGCGCCGGTGTCCTCGACACGGTGCAGAAGCCCGTACGATTTTCGCGAAATGATGGAGAAAATCCGCTCCATCATTGGTGAGCCGGAGACCGAAGATGAGAGCCAGCCGCAGCTTTTCTGAAGCGCCCTGCTGTGGTTGATGAAGGGAGATTTGCCGAAAGGAATCGAGGGCATATACATGCCTTGGGTCGCCGCGACTTGGACTCGCCGCTACGCGTCCCTCCGGAGGGACGCGCTTCCGCGCGTCCACGCTCGCAGTGAGTTGGGCGATGACTGCCATTGACCGCACCATCGCACCTCGTTGGCGATCGGCTGGGAAGCGGCCCGCGCCAATCTCGCGCCCGCGCTTTTCATCCAGGCGGTCATGCTCGCGCTGTTGCTCGGTTACTATTTCAGCCCGGCGGTGGCGCGCGCGCTCTGATGACTTCGCCGCCTACAAGCTGCGCCACGGCCTCGTCTTTGTCGTCGCTTGCCTCCATCGCCGCCGGCGCGACTCGTGCCGGAAATTTTCCTCATTGTCTTTTTCCAGCGCGGACGCCCGGCCAGTCGGAATTTGCGTAACCTGCTCTTCACCATTCCGATCTGGGCGTTCGATGGCTCGCTCGTCGATCTGCTCTATCGGAGCGAAGCGGCCTTGTTCGGCAACGTCGTCACGGTCCCGGTCGTGCTCGGCAAAATCTGCATCGACCAGTTCGGCTATAATCCGTTTTTTGCCGCGCCCTTTGGCGTCCTCACCTACGAATGGAAAAACAGCGGCTTCAGCCTGCGAGTCGTTAGGCCGCGGCTTTCACCTGGGATCATTACCGGGACAAGATCGTGCCGACCCTGCTCGCCACCTGGGCAGTCTGGATTCCGCTCATGGCCATCATCTACTCGCTCCCGCTCGCCCTGCAGTTCCCGCTCTTCAGTCTCGCGCTCACTTTCTGGGTGCTGCTTCTCACCTACATGACGAATAGTTTTGCGCGAAAAACACTCGCCGCTCCCGGCCCGCGATGTTCTGTCGTCGCCCGCCATCGTCCGTCAGACCATCAGATGAAATCGCACGAAATTTTCCAGCACATGTCGCCCGCCCTCGCCGCGGAGATTCTTAGCTACCTGCAAAACGAACAGAAACCGGTCTTCAAAGCCGTCGTGCAAGGCCTGGCCAGCCAGCGCAAGCTGCGGGCAGTCTTCGTCGAGCGGAAACCGCCTAACGAACGTTACGCCTGGATCAAGAACGCGCTCAGTCGCAAGGCGGCCGACACCCTGGCGGCCCATCTGCTTCAGGCCTGGCTGCTCGGCGCGCAAAAACCGATGCTCTGCGATTTCCTCGATTCGTTAGGGATCACCCACGACGAAGACGGCACGGTCGAGAACCTGCCCGACTCACCACCCAAGGAAAAGCTGGCGGAGTCATCGACCAGCTTGCTCGCCAAATACCCGGCCGAAGCCGTCGCCGTCTACCTCCACGCCTTCCACGACATGGACAGCACAGTGAGCTGGCCGCCGCTAGGCGAAGTGTTGGCCGAGACGAGCGACTCAAATTGGGTTCGGCCACCGGTGATTGAATGCTTCTGGCAGCCTACTGATTGAGCAGTTGGTCGTAGGTCGAGTGATGGCCGATCCAGAACCACTGCAGCCCGTCGGGACGCTCGCGGGCGAGGGCGCGATAGTGAAGGCCGATGCGGGCGGTGTAGAGGACGCCAATTTTCTTCAGACGGATCGATGCGTGCCGAGGGTCGCGCTTGAGGAGTTCAAAGTTCTTGTCAGCGAGCTTACGGATTGAGTCCGGCAGCTGCCGATAGTGAGACCAGAAGTCTGGATCCGCAAAGTGGTTCAAAGCGGCGTGCAGCGACCGGCCTCGTAATGGTCGTCGGCACGTTTTAGCGCGTCATCGAGGCGACCGGCCTTCAAGTCCTGTTCAATCTGGCGATCCCACTGGGCGGCAACAAACTCCTCGAACCACTGAGAAAAGCGGGCCAGTTCGGCCGGGGGAAGTCCGGAAACGAGCGATTCAAGTTCTTCCACACTCATCGCAAGAGCATACGCGACGCACGCAGATGTGAAAAGCGCTGAGTTCCGGATCTTGGGAAATCCCAGTGTCCGGGGACGGTTGGCCGCTCGGTTAGCCGCCCGCGCGGAGGGACGGGCTCCGTCCCCATCCGTCATAAGAGCGAGGGCGGGCTTTGGAAATGCTCGCGCAGCCGAAAGTGCCGCCACGACCAAAAGAGAAGGAACCAAAGAGAAAGCGAGGCGACACCATACGACCAAAGTCCGTGCCAGAGGCAGGCGCCTCCAACGAGCGGCAGCAGGAAGGAACCGGAGACATGCACGAGCAGCAGCAGGAACATCCCAAGCATCATCGGCAGGAAGACAATGGAACGCCAGGCGATCGCCCAAAGTTCTCGCGCTGCCGGTTGAGGTGGTGATCTCATGACCGGAGACGCTCGGATTTATCCTTCATCGTTCTGCCTTCAACCTTCTATCGTCTCGTTAGGCCCTTTGGTTCGAATCGTTCTTTAGTGGGCCGCATGGAAGTAAATCACCAGGAAGATCAGGATGAGGGCGACGGCGGCAATCCACCAAAGCATTCTTACGCCGGCTGGTTTCGGGGCTGATCCGAATTCCCTGCCAATAAACTCGTCGTAGTTGAAGTCATCGTCGGGCACATCCGCGGCGTCGTAGGTATTGGCGTCTTCCCGCCAGCCTGAGTTGTGATCCGCTCCGCACTCGGGACACGCCAACGAACCGCGCGGAACGTCCTCGCCGCAGACGGGACATACGTTCGGTGCCTCAAGCTTGGTCGGCTTCTCTCTTACCATTAGTCTGAACAGTGCTGGCTATGTTTGTTTGGGGAAAGCGCGGCAAAGGCTAACGCGAAGAAGATGAGCGGCCGTGTCCTCTCCATTTCGTCCTTCATCATTCTGCCTTCATCCTTTTCTTCGAGGCTCGCGGTCGACTCCGCCGCCCGGTTAGATGTGAAGCTTCCAGCCGTGGATCAAACCGCCGATGACCAGACCGCCGATCCCGCCCAGAACCAGAATGGGGACATACTTGTGGGTGATAATGGCGTCCGGCAGACTGATCAATAGGCCGAACACAAGCCCGACGGCCCAGCCGGGCCACGAGGGCAGCTGGACGCACCCGATGACAAAACCGATCGCGAAGCGGCTCGTGAAAGCGCCTAGTAAAGCGGTGGTCTTGTCGGGGAACGACATCGGCAACATCAGCCCGACATCCAGCGCGCCGAAAACCAAACCACAGATGAGACCGAGGATCATCTTCGACATGTCTTTGTGCTATCTGAATGCGCGTCGGCTCGCAACATCTAACGAGACTCCTACCGACGTTCGCCTTTGAGGACGAACAATTCTTTCGCCCAGCCAGAATGCGGTCGAATCCTCGCCGCGGCCGCCAGTGGCGCGCGGGACCATCTTGATCGGTCAGGGTCCGTGCAGCGTCGCGAACTGTCCTCGTGACAGCGCGCGGCGGGATTTGGTATTTCCTCTTTCCATCAGCGCGAGCTGATCCGCCCAACCCCGTGAATATGTAACCTCCCGCCCTCCCCACATGCACCCCCGTTCCACCCCCAACCTCCACGGTCCCCCCGCTGCACGGCGCGGTTGGGCGACCCAACCGCACGGTCAGGCCGATCAGCCGTCCGGTCGAGCCGGGGATCGAGCCACGCTTCCGCGGGTTGGTCGAGTCCGTCAAGGCGCATCCCAACTACAATACCGCGATCGGCGAAGCGCTCGGGATCGAGGGCCCCCGAGGAAAGCGGGACCGAACCTCAGCACGATCAAGCCGTTGCTGAAGGTCAAGGTCAGCGGCGGCGCGGTGCAGGTCGGATGGGGCTGGGGCGGTCACGGCGACCAGCTCGACATGATCCGGCTGGAAGTGGACCGGGGCGACGGCCACGGCTTCGTCCTGCTCGCGACCGATACCACGCCCAACTACCACCCACACCGAACCGTTGCCGTCTACCCCGCGAAGTGGGCCTATCGCGGGATGTATTACGTCGGCGACCAGCCGGTCGACCAATGGAGCGACGAGACCAGCCTCAACGTCGGGGCATAAGGCTCGTTAGGGTGTGAAACGGAAGGCGGGCTGGCCAGGCCAGCCCGCCTTTCAAGCCTTCTGCCAGTAGCGCTGCAGTTTGGGCTTGCTCTGCCGGTTAGGGCGAATCACGATCGAAGGAAATGATTCCATGTTTCACCGTCGGCCGTTAGGCACGAAAGACACGATGGAGAACGGCCCCGATAATGTAGATAAATCCTTGGCCGAGCGAGTCGGAGAATGGCGGAGCCATATCTTCTTCTTTTGGCTCAGCATGGCCGGAACTGTAGGCACACTTATCGGCGTTCTTCTGAGTGTCTACTTCTATCAGGCATCGCAGATTAAGCCGCTGCTGACTTTTAGTGTTCATCCTTTGCGTGGCTTCTGAGAGCGATGAAAAACAAGAAAACCGCTAGTAAGAGCAAGCTGAAGATCGGCCTGGCCCGGCTCGTCGGAATGAAATCTTCTATCTGCTTGCTGGCCGTTAGGCTGTATTGCTCTATGACGGTGCCATTTCGCTGTCCCTCCACCGTGCCCTCAAGCTTGGGATCGTAGCGGGCGCTGCCTGCGTAGATTATCTGGAGAACAGCACCGTCGCCGGGTTCCAGGATGCGCCACTTGAGGTGGCATGTTCCGGACTTATAATCCTCCTGGTTATCGAGAACCTCGAAGCCGCAGATTGGACGAGTAGTCTTCTTCACTCTGGCGCTGAGGATGGCCGCCCTGTCCGGGAGCACTAGGCGAAAGGGTTCGAGGACATCGCTTTCCCGAATGCTTCTCGTTCCGGCGTTCCAGATGGACACTTGGACCGATGTAATACTCTCCGAGTCAACCGGCTTGCCCTTGTAAATGAAGCCGAGTTCTTTGTCGTAGTCTGGACGCTGCAACTCCGTCTTTAAAGGACAGAGCCCGCCAAAAAATTAGCCCAAGAAAAGGCGGCAGCCGCAAAACACTTGGCTGAATTACAGAAGAGGGCTGTGCCTGCATCGCCACTTTTTTGGGTACTCTTTACCCTCGCGCTTGTTTCCTTTCTTGGGGCCGTTGCGTTGGTAATCTCGAGTACACGTTACGGGTCACCATTCGGCTGGTAGGAACAAGGAAGGGGCGGCAAAGCGGGTCATTTCTGAATCTCGCTCTTGCCGGACCCTTCCGTGCTCGACTAAGCTGCCGGAGAAGATGGAGGGAAATCAGCGAGCTTCCCGAGTTGAGCGCCCCCATAGGAGATCGCGGATGAAAATGCCATACTGCTCGACGTGCACGATTGGTGAAGGCGGCGGCCCATCGCACCGGATTACAATCCGTCAGCGGGTGGCCCGAGCAGTTGTCGGCGTTGGCTGGTTGATGCTTGCGCGGGCGTGGCTTCACATTCCAATCCCGGCGGTTGGCTGGACGCTAGCGATCCTTGCCGCGTGGTGTGGTATCTCGCACATCGTCGCTGGCTGGACGGCTTATCCTGATTGTCCGGAACTCGGTGCGGTCGCGAGCCTAGTGAGTCGGCGCTATGTCCCCACGCGCTGCGGTCCCTGGGAGTGGCTTGATAAGTGGCTGGAACCGCGAAGCTGATGCCTGGGCGAACGGCAATAAGATTTCAGCCGTGGCTCCTTAACAGAGCCCTACCGAATGAACGAGCGACCGGGATCAGCGATCCCGGCTACAGAGAAAATGCTGGAGCGCTTCGTGCACGCCAGCGCCGAATTCCTTTTCGGCGACGCGGCCGTGGGCGTTGCGCACGGCTGTCTTGACCTCTTCGATGGCGTTGGCGGGACAGGAGGGATAGGCGGCGTAACGGCCGTCGAGCATCGAGATGTCGTTGTGATGGTCGCCCGCGGCGAAGATGGCTTCGCGCGGGATTTCCGTTAGGCGGGAGAGTTCTGAAAGCGCGGCGCCTTTGTGGTAGTCGGCGTGGCAGAAACGCAGGTAAACGGTGTTGCGCTGATAATGGAACTTCGGCTCGTGCGCCTTGGCCTGGTCGATGAATTTGGCCAGGCGATCCATCTCTTCTTCGCTCGTTGCGATCAGGCCCGCGACCGCGTCGGCTTCGTAGATGACCCGGGCTTTGGTGCGGTGGCTGACGAAATCGACGACCTCGGCGAGGATCGCGGAGGCGGAGTCGTAGAGCTCGGCGTGGGCCTGGGCGCAGCGGGCGTTCCAATCGCCGTACGGTTCCCAGCCGTGCTGGGTGGGACGGAAGACGTCGCGTTCGCTCGTGAGGATGAAATCGGGCAGCATCGGGAAGGCGAAATCGTCCAGGCCTTCCTCGAGCAGGCCGACGGAGCGGCCCGTGTTGATTGCCCAGATGGCGCCGCCGCGTTGCAGCTCCTGGATCAATTCCATGCAGTCGCGGTCGAAGACCGGATCGCTCGCGTGCGAGACGAGGGTGCCGTCGAAATCGGTGCTGAGAAGTTGGATTTTTGCGGGCATGCGGAGCGGGAATTTAGGGGCGGATTTTGCCTGCGCAACGGATCGATTACGATTACGATCAGGAGCACGAGCACGAGTAAGAGCGAGCAGGAGAGAATATGAAATCAGCTTACGAATTGGCGATGGAACGCCTTGAGAAAACGGCGCCGACGGTCACGCTGACCGATGAACAGAAGGCGCAGATCGCGGAGATCGATTCGACCTACAAGGCAAAGATCGCGGAGAAGGAATTGTTTTTGCAGGGGAAGATTGAGGAAGCGGGACTGAAGGGAACCTTCGCGGAGTTCGAGGAGCTGGAGAAGCAGCTCAAAAGTGAGCTGCGCCGGCTGCACGAGGATTGGGAGGAGAAGAAGGCGAAGGTGCGCGCGAGTTTCGGGTAGCGCATACGTCCCGTGTGCTGGCGACGGTGTTTCACCGTCGCGAACTTTTCCCCGGATCTGTGGTCGTTCGGTGGCGGCGCAACCGAAGCAAAGTTCGTCGCGGTGGAACACCGCGACCAGCACGTGGGACGCGCTACCCAGGCAGCTGGCGAGAGAGCTGCGGCGGCTACATGCGGATTTGAAGGAGAAGAAGGCGAAGGTGCGCGAAGGGTTTGCGAAGTAATTGTAGCCGGGGTCGTCGACCCCGGTAGCGGCAGCGGTGACCGGTCGGCCGGGGTCAGCGTCCCCGGGCTACAATTGTCATCCCGAGTCGCGTAGACGACGAGGGACCTCGCCTATGGAATCGGCGTGTCGTTCTGGGTCGGGGACGTGGATTGCAGTTGAGAGGTCCCTCGCCGCGCTGCGCCGGCTCGGGATGACACAATGGGAGCAGGCGAAAACTTCGTTGACGGCAGGCGCTGACTTCTGTTACTCATATTAACAGTCAGGCGGAGTGCCGGCGACAGGCTCCGGTTGAAGATTTTGTTTCTGGTTTGTTTGTCGAAGGCGACGGGTGATTCCGTCGCCTTCGGTATTTCTGGCGAGAATCTGGGCGGGTTGATCGGATTTCTTTGCCAAGGGCAATCGTTCGCGCCTAAGGTAGCGGCCCTCGACGCATGTTCGCCCTCCAACCCGAGCTCAAGGTTTTCTCCGGCTCCGCCAATCGCGAGCTGGCGCAAAAGATTTGCAAGTTCATCGGCGTGCCCCTCGGGCCAGGCCACGATCAGCTCGTTTCCCGGATGGCGAGACCTACATCAAGATCGACGAGAACATTCGCGGCCGCGACGTTTTCATCGTCCAGCCGACCTGCCCGCCGACCAATCAGCACCTCATGGAGTTGCTCATCATGGTGGACGCGGCGCGCCGGGCGAGCGCCGATCGGATCACGGCGGTGATTCCGTTTTTCGGCTACGCGCGGCAGGATCGCAAAGACCAGCCGCGGGTGCCGATCACGGCCAAGCTGGTCGCCAACCTCCTCACCGCCGCGGGAGTGAGCCGCGTCCTCACGATGGATCTGCACGCGCAGCAGGTGCAGGGATTTTTCGACATCCCGGTCGACCATTTGTATTCGCTGCCCGGTTCTGATTCCCTATCTGCGAGAAAAGTTGACCCGCAAAACGGTGGTCGTTTCGCCCGATGTGGGCGGGTTGAAAATGGCCTCCGCGTATGCGCAGGCGCTCGGGGCGAATCTCGCGATCGTCGCGAAACAGCGCAAAAGCGCGACCGAGACCGAGGCGCTCTATCTCATCGGCGAAGTGGATGGCTCACGATGTGCTCCTGGTCGACGATCTGACTGAGACCGCCGGCACGCTGACTTCCGCGGCGACGCTGCTGAAAAAGAACGGCGCGCTCGACATCTATGCCGGGGTGGCCCATGCCGTCCTGGCCGACGTCGCCATCCCGCGGTTGCAAAAGTCCCAGATTAAGGAATTAATAACGACCAACAGCACGCCTGTTCGCACCGTGGAAGGATTTACGACCACGGTGCTTTGTGTCTCTGAGCTGCTCGGGGAAAGCATCAAGCGGATTCATCAAGACGAATCCGTTTCCTCGCTTTTCCAGATCGACAACGGCGCGCAATAACGAACTGATACCATGGCCAAACAAGTAAAACTCATCGCGCAGCGCGGCGCTCCGGCAACCGGGCGATCCGCCGTCCGCAAAATCAAGGCGCAAGGCGCCGTGCCGGCGGTCATCTACGGCGGCAAAACCAAGCCCGAGCCGCTTCAAGTCTCCAAGCGCGACATCTCCACCATCCTTAGCCACGCATCCGGTGAGAACATTCTCGTCGAGCTCGAGATCGATGGCGAAGAGGCCGCCGTCTCGCCCTCATGCAGGAAGTGCAGCATTCCCCGCTCGGGGGCGACATTTTGCATGTCGATTTTCACGCCGTCTCGATGGATGAAATGATCGAGGCCGATGTCCCGCTCGAGCCGACCGGCATTGCGGAAGGCGTCAAGACTTTTGGCGGGTTGCTCGAGCAGAACATTCGCTCGCTCGAGATCGAATGTCTGCCGCGCGATCTTCCGGATGTCATCCACGTCGACGTTTCCCATCTCAATATCGGCGACTCGATTCACGTGCGTGAGATCAAGCTCCCGCAAGGCGTGACCACGCGAGTGCCGCCCGATCTGACCGCGTTCTCCGTCCTCGCACCGACGGTGGAAGAAGAGCCCGTCGCGCCGCCGTCGAAGCGGCGACTGCGCCGGAAGTGATCACGGCGAAGAAGGAAGCGGCCGAAGCGGAGCAGCGCCAGCCGCGCCGGCGAAGGCTGCCGCGCCCGAAGGAGAAGGAAGCGAAGAAATAACTCTCGCGCCCGTGCGCCGGAGCGGACGTGAACGAAACTCGCCGATTCGTCTGGTCGCGGGTCTCGGAAATCCCGGACGCGAGTATCAGCGAACCCGCCACAACGTCGGCTTCATGGTGCTCGACCGGCTCGCCGCCGATCGCCAGGCTCCCCTGGGATTATTCGGAGAAATGGGGCGCAGCCTGGGCGAAGACCGACGTGATCATGGTCAAGCCAGCCACCTTCATGAACCGCAGCGGCCAACCGCTTTCCGCGATCGCGAATTTCTACAAGATCGCGGCGGCGGAAATTCTCGTTGTGCTGGACGACTTCGCTTTGCCGCTGGGGCGGTTGCGTTTGCGCGCGCAAGGCAGCTCCGGCGGACACAACGGCCTCGAGTCGATTTTCGAGCATTTCGGGACCGAGGAGATTCCTCGACTACGGGTTGGCATCGGCGCGGCGCCATCGGCAGGCGCGGTCGATTATGTGCTCGGCCGATTTTTTGAAGAAGAACAGCCCGCTCCTCGATGCGACCATCAACCGCGCGGCGGAAGCCGTGAAGTGCGCCATCGACAAAGGGCTGTTTGCTGCGATGAATGTTTTCAACAAACCACCTGAAGAAACATGAAGAATCGTTACGAAGCGCTGATCGTCCTCAACACCCAGGGCAAAGATGACGCAGTGAAAGATATCGTGGACCGTCTTGAGTCCGAATTTCAAAAAGAAGGCGCCAAATCGAGCAGGTCCAGAAGATGGACAAGCGGCCGTTTTCCTACGTCGCGGGCGACCTCGACGCCGGCTTTTACGTGAACTTCATCTTCCACGCCGACTCGCAGCTGATCACGAAACTGCGCTCCAAGTTCAAGCTCGATCCGGAAGTTTATCGCCAGCATTACCAGAGGCTGCGGGAGAAAAAAGAGCGGCCGGCGAAAAAGAAGATGGCCGAGACGAAGTAGGTTCGCTAAAAAAGGCGCATGCCGCCAGCTACAACAAAGTTTTCCTCCTTGGCAACCTGACCCGCGACCCGGAAGTGCGCTACACGCCGAAGGGCAGCGCGGTCGCAGATCTCGGAATCGCGGTCAATCGCCAATACACCCTCGACACCGGCGAGAAACGCGAAGAAGTCACCTTTGTCGACGTGACCTTCTGGGGCCGCACCGCCGAAGTGGCGGGCGAGTATCTCAAGAAAGGCCGGTCGGTTTTCATCGAAGGCCGGCTCCAGCTCGACACCTGGGACGACAAAACCTCCGGCCAAAAGCGGAGCAAACTCAAAGTCATCGGCGAAATGATGCAGATGCTCGGCGGCCGCCCGGCGGGGGCGGCGGTGGTGGCGAAGAAAGCGGTGGCGAAGAAGCCCCGCGCGATCAAGCGCCGAGTGGCAGCGGTTCACGCGGCGCGCCGCCTCCCAAGGGCGGCTCCTCCGAGCCGGACGACGACGAGATTCCGTTCTAGGATACTTTTGCCATTGAACGCAGCACGTGTTGCGTCATAACATGCACGTGTCATGAAGGAGAAGCTTACCCTGACCATCGACCGCGCAGCCATTGCGGAGGCCAAGGCATTCGCCGTAAACGCGAACGGCACTTCTCTTTCGCACATGGTCGAGAAGCAATTTCATAACCTGAGTGAGCCATCATTCGCCAGGTCCTGGCGACGCACGCTAAAGAAGTTTGATCGCAAGGTGGCCGCAGGCGACGATCGGCTTCGCTATCTCACGGAAAAATATCTGCAGAGATTGAGGCTTCTCCTGGATACTGATGTGCTGCTCGATGTCGCGCTTGGCCGGCCGGCCTTCGGCGGAAGTAGCACGGCCTTGTTCGATTGGTGTCAGACATGCCGCTGCTCGGGTTGGGTGGCCTGGCATACGATCTCCAACCTTTATTACCTTCAGCCGGCCGCGCTCGGCGACGAAAACGCCCGCAATTTTATTGCCGGGCTGCTGCATTTCGTAGCGGTTGCCAGCGACGGGCGCAGAGGCGGTGCGACAGGCCGTCGCATTGCCCATGCGTGACCTGGAAGATGCGTTGCAAGTGAGCGCCGCGCTCTCAGCCAAGACGCGGTTTATCGTTACGCGTAACCTCGGCGATTATCGGAACTCGCTGGTGCCGGCGATAGCGCCTTCCGATTTTCTGGCTCGATTTGTGGAACGCATGAACAGCACCGAAGCCTGCATCGCGCTCAACATGGTGGCGAAGATGGGGCCGGTGCGGTTGCGCAAGTTGCTCGAAGTTTTCGAAACGCCGGAGCGCATCCTGGCGGCGAAGCGCAGCGAGCTGCGCGCCATCGACGGCATCGGCAACGAAGTCGCAGAGCAGATCGCGAATTGGGAAAGCACGGTCGATCTTGCCGGCGGAACTCGAGCGGATTCGCGATTTCGGCGCGGACGTGATCACGGCGCAGTCGCCGGACTTATCCGCGCCAACTCCGCGAGATTCACGCGCCGCCCATCGTGCTCTACGTTTGGGGCGAACTGACGGAGCGCGATCAGCACGCCATCGGCGTGATCGGGTCGCGGCGCACCAGCCACTACGGCGCGGAGTGCGCGAAGAAACTTTCCTACCAGCTCGCCTACTCCGGGCTCACGTCATCAGCGGACTCGCGCGCGGGATCGACACGGCCGCGCACCAGGGCGCGCTCGCCGCCAAGGGCCGCACCATTGCCGTGATCGGTTCGGGCTTAACGAAACTTTATCCGCCGGAAAATGCCGCGCTCGCCGACAAGATCCGCAACGGCAACGGCGCGGTCGTTTCCGAATTCTCGATGGAGGTCGAGCCCGACCGCCAGACCTTTCCGATGCGCAACCGCATCATCAGCGGTTGGAGTCACGGCATTCTCGTCGTCGAAGCCGGTCTGAATAGCGGCGCGCTCATCACCGCGTCGCAGGCGATCGAGCAGGGCCGCTCGGTTTACGCCGTCCCCGGTCACATCAACGCCCCGACCGCGCACGGCTCCAATCGCCTTATCCAGCAGGGCGCCAAGCTCGTCATGGACGCGAGCGATATTCTCGACGACCTGCAAATTCTCCTCCCCGAAAACAAAAACTGCCCGCAAGCCGCAGCGCGCGCCGCTGCCGGAATTGACCGAGCGATGAGCGGCGGTCTACGACGCGATCAATCCGACCGAAACGCCGATCGACCAGATCGCGCGACGAGCCAGCCTTGCCGAGCGCCACGGTCTCCTCGGCCCTCCTCCGGCTTGAACTGAAGCGCCTCGTGAAACAGCTGCCCGGCAAATATTTCGTGAAGCTCTCGTAGCGCGCGCCGCGTTCCTGCGTGCTGCGGACTTGCAAACCCGCGCCAACGAGGTCTAGTTGGCATCCCTTCATGGCCAAAACCCTTATCATCGCGGAGAAACCGAGCGTCGCGCAGCGACCTTGCCCGCGCCCTCGGCAAAGTCCCCAAGAAAGGCGACCATCTTCGAGAACGACGAATACGTCATCGCCTCCGCCGTCGGCCACGTCGTCGAGCTGGAAATGCCCGAGGACATCGACAAAAAGAAATACGGCTTCTGGCGGCTTGAGACTCTTCCCATCATCCCGGAAAAATTCGGCCTAAAGCCGATCGCCGATTCGAAAGACCGCTACGACCTGCTCAAAAAACTGCTCCATCGCAAAGACATCGACACTCGTCATCAACGCCTGCGACGCCGGCCGCGAAGGCGAGCTGATTTTCCAAAATCTCTACCAGCTCTCGAAGTCGAAGCTGCCGGTGAAACGCGCCTGGATGCAGACCATGACGGCGGGAGGAATCCGCGAAGCGTTCCAGACACTGCGCGACGGCGAGGAGATGGCCGGCCTGGCCGACGCCGCGCGCTCGCGCAGCGAAAGCGACTGGCTCATCGGGATCAACGGCACCCGCGCCATCACCAAACGCATGTTCGGCTCGCGCGGCGGCAACGTCGCCTCCGTCGGCCGCGTGCAGACCCCGACCCTCGCGATCGTCTTCAACCGCGAGCTGGAGATCCGCAATTTCAAGCCGCGCGACTACTGGCGCGTGACCGCGAAATTCGAGATCGCGAAGGGAACCTACGAGGGCGTCTATCAGCGGCCCGATTTCAAGAAGGAGGCGAACGACGAACACGATCGGATCGATCGCGTCTGGGATAAGGCGCTGGCCGAGGCCGTCGCTCGCCGCCTGCCAGGGCCAGCCGCTCGCCAAAGTCTCCGAGGAGAAAAAATCATCGACGCAAGCTTCGCCGCGTCTCTACGATCTCACCACGCTGCAGCGCGAAGCGAACGACCGCTTCGGCCTTTCCGCCAAGCGCACCCTGCAGATCGCGCAGGCACTTTACGAGCGCCACAAGGTCATCACCTATCCGCGGACCGATTCGCGCGCCCTGCCGGAAGATTATATCCCGACTTGTCGCGAGACCTTGGGCAAACTGCGGGGCGATCTGGCCGGGCACGGCCAGACGGTTCTGGAAAAGGGCTGGCTCCGCCCGAACAAGCGCATCTTCAACAACGCGCAGATCTCCGATCACTTCGCCATCATCCCGACCGGCATCGAGCCGAAGCATCTCGACGAGATGGAAAGCAAAGTCTACGACATGATCGCGCGGCGTTTCGTCGCCGCTTTTTTCCCGGCGGCGGAATTTGATGTCACGACGCGCATCAGCACGGTCGCGTCCGCTCATGCCTTCAAGACGGAAGGCAAAGTTCTGACCGTGCCGGGTTGGCTGGCGGTCTACGGCAAAACCACCGTGGACGATTCCGCCGACGCGAAAGCCCTGCCCGCGTTGAGCGCCGAGGACAAAGCGCAAGCCAAAACCATTTCCGCCAAACTGCACGCGGAGACGACCAAGCCGCCGCCGCGCTACACCGAAGCGACGCTCCTCTCCGCGATGGAACGCGCCGGCAAACTGGTCGACGACGAAGAGATGGCGGAAGCGATGAAGGAGCGCGGCCTCGGCACGCCCGCGACCCGGGCCGACACCATCGACGGGCTGATCAATCAGAAATATCTCGAGCGAAATCAACGCGAGCTGGTGCCGACGACGAAAGCCGAATCACTTCTCCAATTCCTCTCCGCGGTGCACGCCGACGCGCTTACCCGGCCGGACATGACCGGCGAATGGGAATACAAGCTGCGCCAGATGGAGCACGGAAAATTCCGGCGGCGCGATTTCATGGCGGAGATCGTCGAGGTCACCAAGGGCATCGTCGAGCGGACGAAAAATTTTGAGGAAGATCGATTCCAACTCGCGCGTGACCGACATCATTTCGCCGACCGACGGCCAGCCGTTGCTCGAGACCCTGCGCGGCTTCAAATCGCAGGACGGAGTTCTCATGATTTACAAAGTCATGAGCGGCCGCAAAATCGAGGAGGAGGAAGTGCGCGAGTTGGTCGAGAAAGGCGAGATCGGTCCGCTCGATGGATTTGTCTCCGCGAAAACGGGCAATCGGTTCCCTTCGAAAATCAAAATCGTGGACGACGAGAAAAATCCCGGCCGCAAAAAAGCGGAGCTGGATTTCGGCAACAAAGTCGATGTGAACGCTCTCGTGCCGTTCTGGACCGATCCCAAAACCGGCGCGGAACTCTGCGAGGCGCCGACCAATTACGTCCTGCGCGAGCGCGACGGCGACGCCTGGAAGGAGGCCTTCAAGGTCGGCCGGCTCATGTGCCAGAAGGAAATCACGCGGGAGCAGGCGATCAGCTGATCACGATGGGAAAGACCGACCTGATCGAAAAGTTCACCTCCAAGAAAGGCCGCCCCTTCGATGCCTTTCTCGTTAGGCAGGGCGGCCGGATCACTTGGGAATTTCCGCCGCGCAAGCCGCGCGAAGGCGGGGCGAAGAACGGCAAGAGCGCGCCGCGCAAAGCGAAGCCGCCGCTCGACCTGACGAAAGCGGTCAAGCTGAGCGAAAGCAAAATCCACCACGGCGATCTTTATCAAACGGACGACGCCTTCGTCGTCGCGAAGCCGCAGGCGGATGGTTCGCCGCGGGTCGTTTTCGAATTGAAGCGCAATCTTTGCGGGAAAGAGATTTCGGCGGAAGACGTGGAGCGTTTGGTCGAGTTGGGCAAGACGGGGTTGATCGAAGGTTTCGTTTCGAAACGCGGTTCAAACTTCAGCGCCTACCTCACCCTTTCGAAGGACAAGAAGAAAGCGGAGTTCGAATTTCCGCCTCGTTAGGATCGTCCCGGCATGGAGGGCAACGCTCCGTCGTTGCCGAGTTGCAAAAGATACACGGCAATGACAGAGCATTGCCCTCCAGACGGAAATCGTCCATCGATCAGATAAATTTTTTTCGACCAGCTCTTCGAAATTTCTTGCGCATCGTTCCCGCTACAAAGTGTAGTGGAGGCAGTTCTCCCGACCACATCATGCGCTGCCCAAAGTGCGGAAATCGCGATGACAAGGTCATCGATTCACGGCAATCACGCGACAATTCCAGCATTCGGCGGCGCCGGGTTTGTCTGGCCTGTTCCTTTCGTTACACCACCTACGAACAAATCGAACGGAGCGATTTGCGCGTCATCAAACGCGACCGCAGCCACGAAGTTTTCGACCGCCGCAAGCTTGCCAACAGCATCGCCAAAGCGTGCGAGAAACGATCGATCAGTCTCGTCATCGCTCGAGGAAACGGTCGAGGAAATCGTGCACGAAATCGAAACGAGCGGGCGCGAAATTACCTCGACCGCGATGGGCGACAAGGTGCTGGCGAAGCTGCGCGACCTCGATGAAGTCGCTTATCTGCGCTACGCCTCGGTCCATCGTCGCTTCGAGGATCGTCGATCGTTTCGTCGATGAAATTCAGGCGCTCGCACCGGCACTCAAACCGAACGCCGCACAGCCCGACTTGTTTAACGAACCCGCAAATAATGGTCGCGTTTAAGGAAGAATTTCCCTACCTCCGCTCCGAATCCGGACAGCTCTTCGAGTTCAATCGCGACTGGTTGCACGACGCCATCACCCAGGCGGCCGACCGCGCCGGTTACCCGAGCTGGTGGCTGACCGAGCACGTGACCGAAAGCATCGCGTTTTATTTGCGGCTGCGGAACGGACGAGTCGGTCGTCGCTTTCAGCCAGCTCAACCAGACCGTGCGCTACGTTCTGAAAGTGATCGGCTACAAGGAAATCGTGCCGCATTTTCAAACCGACACCGCCGCCGATTTCGATTTCGCTTTACGAAATCGCGGAAGCGGCCGGCGACGGCTACGAGCTGGCGTTTTTCGATCTGCTCGAAAAACGCGTCGCGGCGATTCTCGAGACCGGCGCGACCGGGATCCACTTTTTCGGGCTGCAGCCGGCAATCAAACACTTGCGTGGCGCCAAGACCTGGACGCGCGCCTGCGACGCGTTGCGCGAAGAAGTGACCTGCTTCATTCGCGAAAAAATTATGGGCGGACCGGCGGTGGCGGAACTGAACTGCTCGATTCGATGACGATCTTCGAGAAGATCGCCGCGCGCGAAATTCCGGCCAAGATTGTCTACGAAGATGACGAAGTGATTGCCTTTCACGACGTCAACCCGCAGGCGCCGGTCCATGTCCTGATTGTGCCGAAGCGTGTCATCCCGCGGCTCGCCGAGGCGAAGGAATCGGATCAGGCGCTGCTCGGCCGGCTGATCCTGACCGCGACAAAAATGGCGCGCGATCTCGGGATGAGCGAGAGCGGTTATCGGATCGTAATCAACAGTGGCCCGGACGCGGGCGAGAGCGTGCCGCATCTGCACGTCCACTTGTTAGGCAAACGCGCCCTCGCCTGGCCGCCCGGCTAACGAGGCGCAACGGCGCCGTCCGGAGGGACTCGCCGCGGCGAGTCCAGGATCCAAAAGGGCGACGCCCAGAAAGAAACTGGACGAGCCGAAGCTCGTCCCTCCGGTGCGCACGTCCCGATCCGCGCCGGTTTCACATCCCCATGATCTGATAGCCGCCGTCGACGTAAATGACCTGGCCGGTGATCGCGGCCGCGCCGTCGCTAGCGAGGAACAATCCCGTCTCGCCGATTCTTCGAGCGTCGCAGCTGCGGCGAAGCGGCGCGTGTTCCTGGTAATGTTTCATCATCAATGAAAACCGCTGATCGCCGCGCGCCGCGAGCGTGTTCACCGGCCCGGCCGAAATGCAATTGACGCGAATTTTTTTCGGCCCCAGATCGTAGGCGAGATAACGGGTGCTCGCTTCGAGGCTGGCCTTGGCCACGCCCATCACGTTGTAGTGCGGCACCACTTTCTCCGCTCCGTAATAAGTCATCGCGACGATGCTGCCGCCCTCCGTCATGAGCGGCGCGGCATCGCGAGCGAGCGCGACTAACGAATAGGCGCTGATGTCGTGCGCGGTCTGGAAAGCTTCGCGCGTCGTGCTCAGGAAATCGCCTTCGAGCGCTTCCTTCGGGGCGAAAGCAACGGAATGAAGGAGAAGATCGAGACGGTCGGTTTGGCCGCGCACTTTTTCGAAAAAAGCCGCGATCTCCTCATCCTTCGACACGTCGCAGGGATAGAGCGGCGTCTCCGCCGCCGAACTCGCCCACCAGTTCCTCGACGTTTTCCTTCAAGCGCTCGCCCTGGTAATTGAAAATCAAGTTGCGCGCCGGCCGCGGCCCAGGCCTTGGCGATCGCCCAGGCGATGCTGCGTTTGTTCGCGACGCCGAAGACGACGCCGGTTTTGCCTGCGAGAATTTGGTCTGCCATAACGAGGGGACTTTAGCGGCTTTGCGCAGGTGCGAAAGCGCGGCCAGAAACGCGGAATTCGACGCGCCGTGCCCGGCGGCATGGCGTGCCCTGACAAGGAGGTTCGCAGCAAGGCGTCCACGTTGCTTCGCGCCGCGGGTCGGCTCATAGTGGCGGACATGAAAGTGAAAGTGATCGTGACGCCGAAAGAAACCGTGCTCGACCCGCAAGGCGCCGCGGTGCGCGAGGCGATGCAGCATCTCGGGTTTCACTGGCGCGCGCGACGTGCGGATCGGGCGCTATCTCGAGATCGAGCTGGACGGCGACCCGGCCGCCGCAGGAACCGAAGCTGCGCGAACTCTGCCGCGATCTGCTTTCCAATCCGGTGATCGAAGATTACCGGCTGGAAATGCCTAACGAGAAAAAATGAAATTCGCCGTCGTTCAATTTCCCGGATCCAACTGCGACCAGGATTGCCTCGCCGCCCTGCGCGGGATCGAGCGGGATCGAAGCCGATTATGTCTGGCACAAGGAAACATCGCTAGGCGGCTGGGACGCGATTGTTCTGCCGGGCGGATTTTCCTACGGCGATTATTTGCGCTGCGGCGCGATCGCGCGTTTCTCGCCGATCATGCGCGCGGTGGTCGAGGAAGCGCGCGCGGGGAAACTCGTCATCGGCATCTGCAACGGTTTTCAAATTCTCTGCGAAGCGGGCCTGCTCCCGGGCGCGCTCGTGCGCAATCGCTCGCTCCATTTTGTCTGCGAGATTGCGACGACGCGGGTCGAGGCGGGCGAGTCGCCGTTCCTGCGCGGGCTGCCGGTCGGGACGTTGCTTCGGCTGCCGTCGCGCATGGCGAAGGCTGCTATTTCGCGGATGAAGCAACCTTTGCACGAATTGAACGAGCGGCAGCAGATCGCTGCTGCGCTATTGCGATGCGGACGGGACGCATCACGCCGGCGGCGAACCCGAACGGCTCGCTCGAAAACATCGCCGGCATTTGCAATCGCGAGGGCAATGTCTTCGGGTTGATGCCGCATCCGGATCGCGCTTGTGAAGAGCGGCTCGGGAGCAGCGACGGCGCGCGAAATTTTTGAGTCGATGCTGCAGTCGCTCGCAGGTCGAGCAGGCGGCGGCGTGAGCGTTTTTATCACCGGGACCGATACCGGCGTCGGCAAGACGGCTTCACCGTCTGGCTCCTGCAACGCCTGCGCGCGCGCGGGGTGCGTTGCGCCGGCTACAAACCGATCTGCTGCGGCGATCGGGACGATGCGAGACAGCTTCTGGCCGCGAGCAGCCCGGGCCTAACGATCGACGAAATTAACCCGCTCTGGCTGCGACACTCCAGCCGCGCCCTTGACGGCCGCGCTGGAGGAGAACCGCGCGATCGATTCGCGCATGCTTGCAGCGACGGATTCGTTAGGCTGAAGGAGCGATTTGATTTTGTGGCGGTCGAGGGAGTGGGCGGTTGGATCGTCCCGATCACGACCGACTATTTCACGAGTCGATCTGGCGGCGGAATTGCGACTTGCCGGTGATCGTCGTCGTGCACAACCGCCTCGGTTGTCTGAATCACACGTTTCCTCACCCTCCGCGCATCGCAGGCGGCCGGTTTGAAATGCGCCGGAGTCGTCTTGAACGATTTCGAGCGCGGACGCTGACGATTCGCCTCGACGACCAACGCCGAAATTCTCGCGGCGCTGTCTCGCCTTTGCCGCATCCTTGCGCGGTTTCGACCGAGAAAGCGCGGAGATCGCGGCGCCGCTGCGCCAAATGCTGCCCAGAGATCAACCAGGCAGCTGACGTTGAATTAGTGACAGTTGTGTAACAGATCGTGAACACATAAGCGGCGGCTCAAAGCACCGCGCTCCCTAGGAGAAAGGGCATCGGCACGTGCGTTGCTAAAATTAATTCGCACAACCTCATCAAACCTATGCTGCTACAAAAAACCCTTCACATGAGCCAGTCGCTGGATGAGTGCAAAACCCGCCTCGCCAGCATTCAATCGTATCGCCGCCAATTCGTGATGGTCACGAAAGCGACGGTGACTTCGTCCAAGACGATCGACTTCGGTTTCCGCGGCCCGCTGGGATTCGAAGGTCATACCGTGGTGGCCGCGGTCGAGAGCGAATCGCCGGACCAGTTCGCCTTCGAATCGTGGGGCGGAAACATCGATCTGATGGGTCTGGTGGAGTTCGAGTAGGTCCGGCCCGATTGCACCGAGGTGACGCTCGCCGTGCACTACGAGATCAAGAACAAACTCTACGCGTGGCTGGACCGGAAGTTTGGCTTCATCGACGCGTTTCTGACCTCGGAGCTGCGCAGCCTGCGGGCGCATTTCGAAGGCATCGCCGCGCCGGTGGCAGAGCGCGCGCCGTCTACGCGATGCTCGAGCCGGTGCTCGCCTAACGAACAGATTTCTCCATTAAAGAGCGCGGGCCGGGAGCGATCGGGCCGCGCTCTTTTATTTGTATGCGCACGGCGCGGGTCTTATCGAGGCGCAGGACCTGCACCGGGGGCGAGGGCCGGTTCCGCCTGCAGGTCGCGAATTTTTTCGCCGTCGGAGCTGCACGCTGCCCTGCTCGACCAGGCGCCGGACTTCGCCGCGCGATTTCGTCAGGCCAAAAGCCGCGCGGTAGGCGTCGACGACGAGCGAAATGATGTTTCGCTCTTTGCGCCGCGGGCGAGAATTCCGGCAGGTCCGCCTGGTCGAGCCGTTTCGCGCTGAAGCGGCGCTCCCATTCCTCGAGCGCGCGCTGGCCTTCGGCGGGCGAGTGATAGGTCGCGACGATCTCGCCGGGCGAGCTGCTTTTTTGCCTCCATCGGATGCAGGTCCGGCGGGCACATCGCGGCCGAGGAGGAGCGGATAATAGCGCGCCATCAATTCGTCGGAGATGCTCATGAGCTTGCCGAACATCTCGTTAGGCGGCTCGCGTGATGCCGACGTAGTTGCCGAGGCTTTTGCTCATCTTCTGCACGCCATCGAGTCCCTTCGAGGATGGGCAAGAACAAGACCACCTGCTGCGGCTGGCCCTCCTCTTTCTGCAGGTCGCGCCCGACGAGAATGTTGAAGAGCTGATCGGTGCCGCCGAGTTCGACGTCGGCCTGCACCTCGACCGAATCCCAGCCCTGCATGATCGGATATTGAATCTCGTGTGCGCCGGATCGGCTGCTGCTTTTCGATCCGCGCTTTGAAATCCTCGCGCTGCAGCATTTGCTGCAGGGTGACGCGGCTGTTCAGCCGGATGACTTCCGCGAAACGGCATCTTCTTGAACCAATCGCCGTTGAAAACCGTTCGCGTCCGCTCCGGATCGAGAATCTTGAAAGCCTGGGCGCGATAGCTTTCGGCGTTGGCCAGGACTTGCTTCGTGGGTGAGCTGCGGGCGGGTGGCGGAGCGGCCGCTCGGGTCGCCGATCATGGCGGTGAAGTCGCCGATGATGAGGATCGCCTCGTGCCCGAGTTCCTGAAATTGCCGGAGCTTTGCGCAAGGACGAGCGTGTGCCCGAGATGGAGGTCGGTGCTGGTGGGATCGACCCCGAGCTTGACCCGGAGGGGCCGGCCTAACGAGAGCTTCTGGCGCAGCTCCGCTGTCGCTGATGATTTGCGCCGCGCCGCTTTTGAGAAGTTCGAATGATTCGGCCGGGTCCATCCCGGCAAGGTGCGTCAGCTTGAGCGCCAGCGCTTCGACCGCAAACGGCTACTTGCTCTTGTTCAGAAGCTCGCGCACCTCGTCGATCGTCAGCGGGTGTGTCTTGCTGGCTGAGAATTTTCTGCCGCGTGCCCTTGCCGAGAAACGGCCGGTTATCCGCGTATTCTCGCACCCTGGCACTTCTTCGCAGAATCCGACGAATTGCGGGCGAGCGAGCTTTCCCTGGTCGCGAACTGGCTGTTGCGTAGGCCATCTCCGCGTTCGCCTTGGCCTTGGCGGCCGCTTCTGGCGCGCGGGTAATTTGTCGGTCCCGAAAGTTCTGGTGAAAAAACTCTTCGCGCCGCCAAAGCTTTTGGCGGTTTTTTCCGTCCCGGACATAAAATTTTTTCGCCTCGAATTTCTTATCCACCGAAGTCCCGCTCGACGGCGGTGAATTTCTTGTCCTGGGCGGCGTTGGCGAGCGACATGTCGGGGCGCAGAAGCCGATCGACCAGCTTGTTCTCCTGTTCCTGCGCCTGGGCGGAAGATGGAGAAACTCGTCAGGCAAAGAAGGAGACAAATCCTGCGCACGGCGCGACCCTGCCGCAAGTGTTTCGCGACTGTAAAGCAAAAAGCGCGAACACCCCCGGTTGCCCTATCGGCGATTGAGCAGGTCGAGCAACTGCTCCGCGCCCGGCCGGCGGCGGGACCTTCCCGGCCAGAATCGAGCGCGCTCCAACCGTCCGGCCGTAATAGCGGTCGTTGGCGGTCTTCTGCGTGCCGATGATCGCGCCTTCGAGCGAGATCCCGGCAAACAGCCCCTTGCTCCGGCTGTAGGTGTAAACCGCCGCCGTCGTCGTGACGCCGGCCTGCAGATCGCGCCCCACCGGCCCGGCCGCTGCGCTCAAGTCCGCTCCGAGCTTAAAGTTGCCGTCACGCGAGAAAGCACGCACGGCGGCATCGTTATTGAGGACGAAAATAAAGTCGGTCAATTCCGCGCCGATCTGTAATCCCCAGCCGGCGCCGCCGAGCCCGATGAAGGAGGGACCAGACCAGCCGTGTGCCGGTCCGGGCCACGACCACGCCCTGGCCACCTTTTCCGCTGAACACCGAATCCGGCTTTCAGCACGCGGATGATGGCGAGGCCGCGGGCATTGTTCAGGATTCGGCGCGGAATTTGGCGCTCCGGCATTTGGTAGAAGGCGCGCAGAATATCGGCCGATTGATCGACGACTTCCTGTTCCGTAGCGGCGCTGGCGGTGGCGGCAGCCACGCAGCAGGCGAGCAAGAGAGAGGCTGTTTTTTTCATTGATTTTTTGGTTTCGCTTCCTGGCGGTTGTTTGGCCGTAAAGTGCGGCGGCGCGCCGCACCAGATTCGTGATTCGTTAGGCCGGAAGAGTCTGCCCTGACGCGTCCAGGGGCGCGCTAGATGAGATTCTTCTTTTTTCCACGTCATCTCAGAGTTCTTTAGCAAGAGGAGGTTGATTTTCAAAAGAAAAGCGCGCCATGGAAACGATCATCGACTTGCAAAGTGACGCTTATTTCATGCAGGAGGCCTTGCGCATGGCCGCGCGAGCCGGCGGGGCGGAAGAGGTCCCGATCGGCGCCGTTGTCGTGCGTGCCGGCAAAATCATCGCGCGCGCCTTCAATCAAGTGGAACTGCTCAAAGATGCGACGGCGCACGCGGAGATGTTAGCCCTGACTCAAGCGCAAGCCGCGGTCGGCGATTGGCGGCTGAACGAGTGTGATCTTTTCGTGACCAAGGAACCGTGCCCGATGTGTGCCGGGGCGCTCGTTCACGTGCGCATGCGTCGAGTGGTGTTTGGCTGCCCGGACCCGCGCAGCGGAGCGGCCGGGGGATTATTAAATCTCCTGCAAAACCCGGCGCTGAATCATCAGTGCGATGTCACGGCGGGCGTGCTCGGCCACGAGTGTGCCGAGTTGCTCCAAAGTTTTTTTCGAGAAAAACGCCTGCGCAGAGTTGAGGAGACCTAAATCCCGGGTGATCCGAGACCCTGGCTGCCTCGCAAGGACTCGAACCTTGACAAAGAGATCCAGAATCTCTCGTGCTACCATTACACCACGAGGCACCGCAGGGATGAGACCTAAGCGCCGCTCACCTCGCTCCGCAAGTGGGCGGATTGCATTGTCGCACCGGCATTCCGGTGTCAGAGCGATAATTCATCTGGTGTTGCGGATTGAATCCGCTAAAACAGCGCACAGGATGGCCGCCCCGCAGAATTGCACTCCGCCCCACGAAGAAAACGTCTTGCCTCCCCCAGCCGATGTCCTACCCGCTGGGCTAGATTCTTCGGAAATGACTCAGTTTTACGCGCACACCGCGCCGGAGGGCTTACCTTGGGAGCCGCTCTTTACGCCTGAGTGCGCGGCACTCGGAGGCGGAGCTTGTGACGCTTGCGAACGGCTCGATCCCTCTCATGGCCACTTGAACAAGGTGGCTTGGTGGACCGCAAATTTCGCCGGTGAAATGTTCCCGAATGGCAGCGAAGAATCGCGCGCGGTTCGACAATGGGGTTACCTCGCGGGCCTTTGGCATGATTTGGGGAAGTTTGCGCCTGAATGGCAGCATTACCTGGGGTCGAAATCCGACGAGCATCGCGACGAGATCTCGGAGCGGATCGATCATTCAACCGCTGGCGCTCAACATGCGGTTCAGACGGGAAACATCCTCGGTCACCTCCTTGCATTTTCGATCGCAGGTCATCACTCCGGGTTGCTCGATGCCATTTCTGAAAGCGCCTGTCTGGAGAAACGAATCGCGAAGCAAATTCCATCTTACGCAAGTGCTCCTGCGGGAATTTTGCGCCGGCCCGTGCCGGAACTACCGCCGGCGGTTGCGCGGAACATCCGCGCGCCATTTGTCGGTGCGTTTTTCACCCGCCTTCTCTTTTCGGCGTTGGTGGATGCAGACTTCCTCGCGACGGAAGCGTTCATGAACCCGGCGCAGGCGCATGAGCGTCGCGCGGGCGATCGGCAATTGCTGTCCAGGATGTCGGAGTTGCTCGATCGGCACATCGCTGCTTTCCCAGCCGCGACGAACGCGGTCGATCGGGCACGGGAGGACGTCCACGCCGCGTGCCGCGCCGCAGCCGGCCAGGCAGCGGGCTTTTTCTCGCTCACCGTCCCAACCGGCGGCGGAAAGACGCTCTCCTCGCTGGCCTTTGCTTTGCGACATGCGGCCGCGCAGGGGCAGCGCAGGATCATTTACGTCATCCCTTTCACTTCGATCATTGAGCAGAATGCCGCCGTCTTTGAGAACGTCTTTCGCGACTTGATCGACTCCGAGCCTGACTCGGTCGTCCTGCAGCATCATTCGAATCTCTCGCCGGAAAAGGAAACCACGCGTTCGCGGCTGGCGGCGGAGAATTGGGACGCGCCGCTGGTGGTGACGACGGCGGTGCAGTTTTACGAATCGTTACACGCCGCGCGCACTTCGAGTTGCCGCAAGTTGCACAACATCGGGAACTCGGTTGTGATTCTGGATGAAGCGCAGTGTCTGCCGGTGGAATACCTGCGCCCTTGTCTCGAAGTCTTGCGCGAGCTGACCGGCCGCTACAACACCACCGTCGTGCTTTGCACGGCGACGCAGCCGGCGATTCAGCGCACCGCCGATCTCCCAATCGGTTTCGAGAACGTGCGCGAAATCATTCCGAAACCGGCCGAGCTTTATCGCAATCTCAGGCGCGTGAAGGTCGTTGACCGCGGGGCGGTTGATGACGCACGAGTAGCTGACGAACTCGCCGCTTTGCAGCAGGTGCTTGTCATCGTCAACACGCGCCGGCATGCACAGGACTTATTCCGGCTACTGCCCAAGTGCCTGGCGAATTTTCATCTCTCTGCATTGATGTGCCCGTCTCATCGTCAGCGTGTTCTTGCGGTCGTCCGTTACCGTCTCGCGCGGTCGAAGCCAGTGCGGCTCATCTCCACGCAGTTGATCGAAGCCGGCGTGGACATCGATTTCCCGCGCGCGTATCGGGTGCTCGCCGGGATCGATTCAATCGCGCAGGCCGCCGGGCGTTGTAATCGCAATGGCCGCTGGGCCGGGAGCGAGTTGCATCTCTTTCGCTCCGAACATCAGCGGGCGGAAGCCTATTTTCGCGAAACAGCGCAGATCGCGAGCCAGGTTTTACGCCTCCATGAAGACGCGCTTGGCCTAACGAGCGTGGAACAATTCTTCAACCTCTACTACGCGCAGCACAATCCGCCCGAAGGAATGCGCTGGGACAGCAAAGGCATCTGCGCGGAATACAAAGTCGATGGCGGGAACCGAAAACTTCCCTTCCACTTCCAATACCGAACCGTGGCGGAGAAGTTTCGTCTGATCGAGAACGAACAGGTGCCGGTTCTGATTCCATTCGATGATCGGGCCGCTAGCTTGCTGAAGCAGTTGCGGAACGATGCGATTCCCCTGCATCGCGATCTGCTGCGCGGTCTTCAGCGTTACACGGTGCAGATTTATCGCTCGGAATTTTTCAAGAGCCGCGCGCAATTCGAATCGGTGCGTGACGAGCAATTTCACATTCTCATCTGCCCGGAGACGCAATACGATCCGCGCTTCGGGCTAAAGTTAGAGACAAACAACGAGGCGCTGCTCCACGTATGAGATCCCCTCTCGCCTTTCGACGAGAGGGGTTTTGCTTCCCAGGTACCCGTGATCTCACCTATTTCAATCCGCGCTGCTTTCGAGAAGAGCGACAAGTGAAGAAGAAGGCGGTCGCCATCGAAACAACCACCACAAACGCTCCCAGGGCTTCGAGCAGCATAGTGCTCGATGAAGCTCCCAGTGTGAGAATCGATATGCCGCCGCCGAACGTGAGCCAAGAAAAGCGGACCTGGTGTGGAAGTAACCTGAGGTTTCGGCTCATGTTGGATTTGGTGAAAGAAAAGCTTGTTTGTCGAACTGTCAACAGCTACCCTGACATCACCTGAACATCATGTCCTACGGAATTACTCTTGAAGTTGCAGGACCCTACGCGCTCTTCAGCCGGCCCGAGATGAAGGTCGAGCGCGTCAGCTACGATGTCATGACGCCCTCGGCGGCGCGCGGGATTCTCGAAGCCATTTATTGGAAGCCGCAGATGCGCTGGGTGATCGATCGCATTCACGTTCTCAATCCGATTCGCTTCACCAACATCCGGCGCAATGAGATCGACACGAAGATTCCGCTTAAAGGCAAAGCGGGCGTGAACGCTGCGATGACTTGCGGAAAGGGCGCGCTCGGCATTGCCGTGGACGAGCATCGCCAGCAACGCGCTTCGCTTCTCTTGCGCGATGTCCGCTACCTGATCGAGGCGCACTTCGACATTCTCGATCGCCGCTTCGAAAAGGATGGACCTGAACTTTCGGCAAACGACGTGGCCGGGAAGCATCTCGACATGTTCAATCGGCGGGCCCGCTCCGGGCAGGTGTTCCACCAGCCTTATTTTGGCTGTCGCGAATTTCCGGTGCGCTTCCGGCTGGTCGAGCCTGACGAATCAAAACCGGCCCCGCATGAGAGTCTTTCCGGCACGCGCGACCTTGGTTTCATGCTCCACGAGATCGAGTTCGACCAAGATCCGCGGAACAAGAAAGTCCGCGCCACCACGCCACATTTCTTTCGCGCGGAGATGATCGATGGAGTCATCACGGTGCCAGCGCTGCCGTTTCACCAGCGCTGAATCATGATTCTGCAATCGCTCCATTCTCTCTACGAGCGTCTCGCCGCGGACGACGACTACGAGCCTGGCCGAACCGGGATTTTCCCCGCAGAAGATTTCGTTTCGGATCGTGCTGAATCCAGATGGCTCGCTCTTTGCCATCGAAGACGCGCGGGTGAAGCACGAGTCCGGCAGGCTCGTTCCTGCCCGGATGCGCGTGCCGGGAGAGGCAACGCCGTCCGGGAGCGGGATCAATCCCGGTTTTCTTTGGGCGAATCAGATCTACATGCTGGGCCGGCAACCGGAGGACAAACCGGCCGGCTTCGGCAAGAAGCGTTTCGAAGCATTCCGAAAACGGCACCTCCAAGCGGAAGAATCGATCGGGCAGCCGTCATTCTCGGCCGTCTGCCGGTTTCTGGAAAGCTGGAGCCCGGATCAACTGAGCGAGCATCCAATTTTAGCTGAGGTCGGCACGGGTTTCGGTGTCTTTCAGATCGTCGGCGAGGCAAAGCCGGTGCATGAGCAGGCCGAAATTCGCAGTTGGTGGAAGAAACAATCCGGACTCGACAAAAATGAAACCGTGATGGGCCAGTGTCTCATGACAGGAGACTTCACCGCCATCGCGAGACTGCATCCGAAGATCAAAGGTGTGGCTGGTGCACAATCGTCGGGTGCACCACTCGTCTCCTTCAATGAGCCTTCATACGAATCCTATCTTAATTATCCGCCTCACGGCCCGATGGGGCCTCAGGGTCGAGTTTCACCAGTGGGTGAGGAAGCCGCTTTTCGTTACGGCACCGCGCTGAACGCTCTGCTCACTGGGCCGCAATCTTCAAAGCATCGCATCCGAATCGGCGACGCGACCTGCGTTTTCTGGACTGACAAAAAGACGGTGCTGGAAGACATCTTCGCGGCCATTGCCGGCAGCGGCGATCATGCCGCGGAAGAAACACAGGACTTTCAACTGCGCGCCAAAATCGAAGCATTTCTCAAGGCGCTGCAACAGGGCCGCGAGGCCTATGGCGAGCTGGCCGATAATTCCGAGACGACCCGTTTCTATCTTCTCGGTCTCGCGCCCAACGCCGCTCGCCTCTCTGTTCGTTTCTTTTATCAATCTTCCATCCGCGAGCTGCTCGATCACCTCCGCAAGCACAAGGCCGATCTCGAGATCGTGCGCGAATTCGAGCGCCCGGCCGGCAAACGGCGAGCTGATGCCGAGTTTCCCGCTTACTGGGAATTCCTGCGCGAGACCGTTCGACATGGAGACGATCCGCCGCCGTTGCTCGGGGGCGCACTCATGCGCGCAATCCTCGAAGGCACGCGCTACCCGCAATCGCTCTTCGCGGCCGTGGTTCGCCGTATCCAAATGGAGCGCTCGGTCAATTATCTTCGCGCGGCTGCGATCAAAGCCGTCCTCAACCGCAACCATCAACTCGCCATCACGCCCATGCTCGATCCTGAAAACACCAACTCAGCTTATCTGCGCGGCCGGCTATTCGCCGTGCTCGAAAAAATCCAGGAAGAAGGACACCGCGAGCAGACCGGGCGTCCGCTCGAAAAAACCATTCGCGATACCTACTTCGGCGCTGCCTGCGCCACGCCCGCGAGCGTTTTTCCGCGCCTCGAACAACTCTCTACCCACCACCGCCGCCATCTGCATCCCGGGCGAAAAGTGCAGTTCGATCAGCTCATCGCCGACATCAAATGGCCGCAGTCCGCCGCTGCCGCGCGGACCAAATCACACAACCTCGAAGAGCAGGGCCTCTTCATTCTCGGCTATTACCACCAGCGCAAAGACCTTTTCACCCGAAAAGAAAAACCATCCGAAACTCCCGCCGCCGCTTAACCAAATTATGAAAAACCGATACGACTTCGTCTTCCTCTTCGACGTGCACGATGCCAACCCAAACGGCGATCCCGACGCCGGCAATCTCCCTCGCATCGACGCCGAAACCGGCCATGGCCTCGTCACCGACGTCTGCCTCAAGCGCAAGGTGCGCAACTTCGTCCAGACTGCGCATCCCGAGGAGCGGATTTATTTCACCGAAGGCGCGGTGCACAACAACCAGCACAAGGAAGCGTACGAGACGGAGAATCTGGGCGACCCCAAAAACGCCAAAGCTGCCGAGCGCGACAAAGCCAAAGCCTGGATGTGCCGCAACTTTTATGACGTCCGGACGTTCGGCGCCGTCATGTCCACGGAAGTGAACTGCGGCCAGGTGCGCGGGCCGGTGCAACTTTCCTTCGCCCGCTCCGTCGACCCAATCGTCTCAAGCGAGCACGCCATCACGCGGACCTCGGTCACGAATGAAAAAGACATCGAGAAAGGCCGCACCATGGGGAGGAAGTTCACCATCCCCTACGCGGTCTATTGCGCGCACGGCTTTGTGAATCCTTTCCTCGCGGAGCAGACCGGCTTCTCCGAAGACAAGGACCTGGAACTATTTTTCAGCGCTCTGGAAAACGCGTTTCAGTTTGATCAATCGGCCGCGCGCCCGGCCGGTTCGATGGCGGTGCGAGGATTGCTCGTTTTCAAACACGACAGCCAGCTCGGCAAAGCGCCGAGTCACGCGCTCTTCGATCTCGTGCGAGTGCAGAAAAAGGATGAGAACAAGCCGGCGCGCTCCTTCTCCGACTACGAAGTCGCAGTGGACGAGGGCGCCTTGCCCGAAGGTGTCACCCTCATCCGCCGCATCTGAGGAGTGAATCCGGCCGTCGAGATTTTGAAGCGCGCGCAGGAGCAACAACTGCCCTGCCTTCTCGTCGGCGGACACGCTGTGATTCTTTACAACATTCCACGATTCACCCGCGATATTGACTTTGTCGTGCCGGACGAGGCCGTCGAGCGATGGTTGGATTTCCTCCAGAAGCTCAGCTACGGCGTTTATCATCGCACCGGCGCGTTCATTCAACTCGAGCCGGCCACGCCGGGGACCATGCCGCCGGTCGATCTGATGCTGGTGGACGAGACCACTTGGGCAAAACTGCTCGCCAAGGCGGAGCAGCGCGATGCAGGCGAAGGAATTCTCCTGCCGGTGCCGCATCCGTGGCATCTTATTGCGATGAAGCTGACCGCCGCGAAATCGCCTGTGCGTCGCGCCGGTGCCTCCGATTGGAGCGACATCTTCGATCTGCTGCGAACGTGCAAAATCGATCTGGCTGATCCAGAGTTTCGGCAACTGGTGATGCAATTTGGCGGAGAGGAATCACTGGAGCGAATGGATCGCGGCGCGCCATGAGTAAAAAGGTTGAGTCAAAGCCATGGGATATCCGTGTGCGGGAGGCGGAAGCGCCCCTCTATCCCAGCCATCTCCGCCACGCTCCCACCTGGATCGAGTTCATGCGCGAGATGGACGCGGAGTGGCAACGCTACATGCGAGATCACGACGACCCCGCGGAACGTCTCGCTACCAAGCTCCGGACGCGGTTCACCTTCGCGTCTTGACCCCTGCAGATGCGCGATGAAGCGAGCCTCCTTCCCATTTCCGCGCTTCAGCATCTCCTCTTTTGTGAACGGCAATGCGCGCTGATTCACATCGAGCAGGTCTGGAGCGACAACCAGTTCACGGCCGAGGGCAATCTCCTCCACGAGCGCACCCACGATGGGCCGGATGAGTCCCGCCCTAGCGTTCGGATCACGCGCGGGTTGCCGGTGCGCTCGCTGGAACTGGGATTGAGTGGCCAATGCGATGTAGTTGAGTTCCACGAGTCAATCGATGAGATCCGCATCGTCGAATACAAGCGCGGCAAACCAAAGGCCCACCGGGCCGACGAAGTGCAGCTCTGCGCGCAGGCGCTTTGTCTCGAGGAAATGCTGCAAAAACCGATTGCGAGTGGCGCACTCTTTTATGGTAAACGCCGGCGGCACACGCCTGTCGCCTTTGACGAGCCGCTCCGCAATCTCACCTCTGCAGCGGCGCAGCGACTACACGCACTCATCGCTTCGAGGATTACTCCGCCGGCGGTGCGCGAAAAGAAATGCGATAGCTGCTCGTTACTCGAAATCTGCATGCCGGACGCGCTGCGCTTTCGCCGCGGCGCTGCGGCCTGGTTTGACCGTCAGATTCACGACCCGCCTGAAACCGAATGCGCCAGCACCTGAACACCCTGTTTGTGACTCTCGAAGGCGCCTGGCTTTCCAAGGACGGTGAGGCCGTCGAGGTGCGCCATGAGCGCCAAACGAAGTTGCGCGTCCCGCTGCACAATCTGGAAAGCATCGTCGCCTTCGGGTGGGACATCAGCGCTTCTTCGCAGTTGATGGCGGCCTGCGCGGAAAGCGGCATCACCCTTTCGTTCTGTTCTCCGCACGGAAAGTTCCTCGCTGCGGCGACCGGTTTTGCCTCCGGCAATGTCTTGCTGCGCCGGGAACAGTTTCGGCGGGCGGATGATCTCGCTGCCTGTAGCGCGATCGCGCGCAATATCGTGGCGGCGAAGATCGCCAACTCTCGCGCTTCGATCCTCCGTGCGGCGCGCGACCGGCCTGACCACGACTCTGTTGCAGCTTTGCAGAGCGGCGCACAATGGCTTGGCCATCGCCTTGAAACCGCGCTGCGTGAGCCGGCACTCGACACCCTGCGGGGGATCGAGGGCGATTCGGCTGCCGCTTATTTCGAACTTTTTCCGCTGCTTCTTACAACCAAAGACCCGGCGATCACGATGCAGGGTCGCAATCGTCGCCCGCCCACTGATCCGGTCAACGCGCTCCTTTCATTTCTCTACGCTCTTTTGGCCCATGATTGCCGGTCGGCACTTGCTGCCACGGGTCTTGATCCCGCCGTCGGCTTTCTTCACCGCGATCGCCCCGGTCGTCCGTCGCTGGCGCTCGATTTAATGGAGGAATTTCGCCCCGTCCTCGCGGACCGCCTCGCACTCGCGCTCTTCAATCGCCGCCAACTCGACTCCTCTGATTTCGACCAGCGCGAAAACGGCGCCGTCAGTCTGCGGGAAGACTCGCGCAAGAAAGTGCTCGTGGCCTGGCAGGAACGGAAACGCGAGGAGCTGATCCATCCCTTTCTCCAGGAAAAGGTGACATGGGGTCTGGTGCCACATCTCCAGGCGCGGCTCCTCGCCCGCCACCTGCGCGGCGACCTTGACGCCTATCCGGCATTCATCTGGAAATGAGTCCGCTGCGATGCAGGTCCTGATCACCTACGACGTATCCACCACTACGAGGGAAGGCCGCGGGCGCCTGCGGCGCACGGCCAAAGCGTGCCTCGACTATGGCCAGCGTGTGCAATATTCGGTCTTCGAATGCCTCGTCGATCCGGGTCAACTGGTTGTGTTGCGCAGTCGCCTCCTGAAAATCATCGACCCGGCGACGGACAGCCTTCGCATCTATCATCTGGGACACGATTGGAATCGCCGAGTGGAACACCACGGCGCCAAGGCATCCTTCGATCCTAAGGCCCGCTGATTGTCTAGAAAGCGGATTGCCGCGCGAACCTAAAGCGCGCAAACTGCCGGCTGTCAGTTCGCGCCCGCCGCAAGAGCCCGGAGTGCAGGTTCTTTGACATTACGAAACATCGTTAGGCGCGAGCTAAAGCCAAAGCCTTGCGGCCTTTCGCGGAATGGCGCCGTCTTGACAGTGGGCGACAGCCACTTATGCAAAGGCAGTCGCTCGCTCGCGAGCGAGCGCGGATTGAAACCTCCATGAATCGCCTTGTGCTTCCGAGATGCGGCGGTCGCTCGCTCGCGAGCGAGCGCGGATTGAAACTGGAACCCGGTAAGGAGCAAGCCGCCGCTGTCCGGTCGCTCGCTCGCGAGCGAGCGCGGATTGAAACATGCGCCGCGGTCGAAGTGTGCCCGGCCAAACGCGTCGCTCGCTCGCGAGCGAGCGCGGATTGAAACCTGGTCAAAGATTACCTTGAGCAACTCAGCGATCGTCGCTCGCGAGCGAGCGCGGATTGAAACTTCGCCATGGGCGGAGCGGACATCGAGGATCCGGTCGCTCGCTCGCGAGCGAGCGCGGATTGAAACCTTGCGATTGGCGGCGGTGACCACGTCGAAGAGGTCGCTCGCTCGCGAGCGAGCGCGGATTGAAACACGCCCCAGGCGCTGGAGGTGTTTACGAGCGAAGGTCGCTCGCTCGCGAGCGAGCGCGGATTGAAACAGTTTCTCCTCGCGTTTCCGAATCAACGCCGGGTGTCGCTCGCTCGCGAGCGAGCGCGGATTGAAACCTGCGTGGTTGTGTTCCTGCTGCCCCGCTCACCTCGCTCTGCAAGTGCAGGGTGCGGTTAGGGTGGCTTGCCTCTGTGACCGGGACGCACTAGCCGGAGGTTCGCTCTGGGTGCTCAGCGACAGTCTCAGGCGGCTGCCATGGCCCTTTCGGCCGAGTCGGGAGAGGAGATTGTGTTGGCCCTTTGTTTGGGGGCCATCATTTCGAGGGCCCGGACCGTCGCCCGACGGGCTCCCCGCGGCCTGCCTTTATTGCCCGAGAGTGCAGTCCGCCTTGATATCCTGTGCGTAAATATCCCCGCCATCCGCGCGTCCATCACTCCAGGCAGCAAACGCCACACCAAACGACGAAAGCGTCAGGTCGAGGCGGGATTTTGAGGAAAGAATGGAGGAGACGGCAAAGGGCGGGCAAATGATTGCGCCGCTCGGGTCAACTTTTGCGCCGAAGATCGAATCCTGGGCAAAGGCGGGTTCCGACGACCAGACAACGAGCGGCCCGGCCGAGGTCAGCACGCTGGTGATGTTAATGACGGCGGAAGAAGTCAACGGCTGAACGACGAGTCCCGTATCGCCCCATTGCACCACGCCGGCCGGGTCAAACTTCTGGCCCGAGATGCCTTCATTCGTTAGGGGACCTTCCAGGATTTCATCCCAAAAGAGATAGGTCGAACCGCTCACGGGATCGTAGGAAACGGAGGGATTTACCTGATCGTGCCCGGTGTTGGTGGAGCCCGGGACGCCGTTGTGCGGAAACGCTTCGGTTCCATCGGCCAGGATATGTTGCGCGCGCGACTGCAACGGACTCACCTCGTACCAGCCGAAGACCGCTCCACCCGCTCCATCAGTGACAAAAGGCGGGAAGTTTCCAAACTGGAGTGAACCGCCGTCAAATACGGCCACATGGTTGGCCCCCCAAAGCAGGGCGCCCGTGCCGCTCAGTTTGTTGGCCAGAAGGTGCTTCGCTCCGGTAAAACCGGCGGCGGAAACGAACGAGACGATCACGGAACCGTCGTCGCCGGCGTGAAGGTCGGCCAGCGAATAGGTCAAACCCGCTGGCGCGATGATCGTAATCCCGTCCTCGCCCCATTGGCGGTGTCCGGCCGCGTTCATTTTTTGGAAGGTAAGATTGTTTCCATCGATCCAGCCGGCGACGGAATATCCATCGGAGGTCGCAGTAATTTTTGGGTTCCCAAGGAAGTCAGGTCCCTTCCCGGGCTTTCGGCCCCGCGCGCCCCATAACTGCACGCCATCGGGGTTCACCATCATCACGGTCACGGCCGTGCCATGAGGATTGCGATCATCGAGAAACGCGAGCAACGCGTTCCCGTCGGCGTCGACGTCGAGCCCATAATCCTGCGTCGAACTCATGCCGAGATCGGCGAAACGAATCCCGCCCGCCGCCCATTGTGCTACGCCGCTGGCATCAAGTCTCTGCATAAATACGTCGTAACCGAAGGGAGGATTTCCGCTCGGATCGTTGTCAAACCAACTGATGTAACAGCCGCCGTCCGGCGTCGCTCGGATCTTCGGTTGGACCTGATCGTTCGGTTTGACCGCAACGCCGAGGTTCAGCATTGGATCGGAGTTCCATTGAGCAAATGCGTTGGGCGATAGAATGAGACAGAGAAGAGCGAGCGGGAGAATGATGTTTTTCATGATGATTATTTTCGCTGGCAGGAAGAGCCTAGTGAACTGCAACAGTGTATCAACTGGAAGCGAGACGGTCATTAATTTCTCTCGCCTCATTTTCGTTCGTTTTCGTTCCAGGGACGCCCGCTCCGGAGCTTGCGCCGATCAACTCCGAAACCTATTCTCGACCCCATGAGCAAGGACGACTTCGTTTCCACGATCCAGGGCGGCTATTCTTTCAAAGGCGATTCGGTCCTGCTCGGCGCGGCGATGCGCGACGGCAAGGTTTTCGCCGAGGCGCCGATTCGGTTGCCCCTGCGCACGATGAATCGTCACGGCCTCATCTCGGGTGCGACCGGCACCGGGAAAACCAAGACGCTCCAGATGATCTCCGAGCAACTTTCCGAAGCCGGTGTTCCGACTTTGCTCATGGACATCAAGGGCGACCTGAGCGGTCTAGCGGCGGCGGGCGCGCCCAACGCCGGCATCACCGATCGGGCTGCGAAAATCGGTGCGGAGTGGTCGCCGAGCGCGTACCCGGTCGAGTTTCTTACCATTTCGGATGAGCCGGGCGCGCGCTTGCGGGCGACCGTGCTCGAGTTCGGACCGCTCCTGTTCTCGCGCATGCTCGGGTTGAACGAAACGCAGTCAAGCCTCGTCGCGCTGGTCTACAAGTTTTGCGACGACAAACACCTGCCGCTGCTCGACCTGAAGGATTTCAAGAAAGTCCTCGAGTACATCACCGGCGAAGCGAAGGCGAATGTGACCGCGGAATACGGCCTCGTGCCGACGACCTCGACCGCGCTCATCCTGCGCAAGTTGATCGAGCTCGAACAACAGGGCGCCGAACAGTTTTTCGGCGAGCCTTCCTTTGAAGTGCAGGACTTATTGGAGGTGACCGACGGTTTTGGCCGCGTCTCCATCCTGCGCCTGAGCGACATGCAGAATCGCCCGAAGCTTTTCTCCTCCTTCATGCTCCAGCTGCTCGCCGAGCTCTACGCCACCCTCCCGGAAATCGGCGACATGGACAAACCGAAGCTCGTTCTTTTCATCGACGAAGCGCATCTGATTTTCGACGACGCGGAGAAATCGCTCCTCGATGAAATCGAGACTGTCATCAAATTGATCCGCTCCAAAGGCGTCGGGATTTTCTTTTGCACGCAGTTGCCGACCGATATCCCGAACGACGTCCTCGGCCAGCTCGGGATGAAGGTGCAACATGCCCTGCGCGCCTTCACCGCTAATGACCGCAAAGCCATCCATCTGGTCGCGCAAAATTATCCGGAGACGCCCTTCTACAACACCGAGCAACTCCTGACCGAGCTCGGGATCGGCGAAGCCCTCGTCACCGTGCTCGATGAACGCGGCACTCCCACGCCGCTTGCCGCCACCATGCTCTGCGCACCGCGGTCCCGGATGGGCCCGCTCACCCCTGATGAACTGAAAGCGGCGGTCGATCGCTCCGAGATCGCCGCCAAATACAACACCACCCTCGATCCAGAAAGCGCCTACGAAATTCTCGGCGGCAAGATCTCAACCGCCGCCTCACCCGAACAGGCGCAAAAGAATGCGGCCGCCGCGCGGCGCACGTTTACCCCTGGTGCCACTGCTCCACGCAGTCCGGAGCTTGAGAAAGCGCTCGGCGTTCCTGACGAATCCGCGCCCCAGCCCGGCGGCGTCCCCTACACGCGACCGGCGGCCCCGACCGCCGCGCAACCAAATATTCTGAGCGAAGTCCTCGGGAGCAGTGTCGCGCGCAGTGTCATGCGGAGCGTTGCGACCAATATCACAGGCACCCTGACCCGCTCCCTCCTCGGTGCGATGGGCGTTCGCGGTCGTCGTTAGGCCGAAGGCTGTAGAGGCGGCCGTGTCGGCCGCAAGAGCGTGAGCGTGCTCCGAGACTTAACAGGCGCCACGCCTCCCCATGCGGGCGACACGCCCGCCCCTACACTGCGCGTGCGCGCAGTTCCTCCAGCGAAACAAACTCAAGCGCGGACGAATGCGTCGCTTCCAGATCGACCGGGGGCGCGACGCCGCGCTCGAGCGCCTCTTGCCAGCGACTGACACAAATGCACCAGCGATCGCCCGGCTCCAGTCCGGCAAACCCCCACTCTGGATGGGGCGTGACGAGATCGTTACCCATCAACACGGAGTAATCCAAAAAATCGCGCGTCATCTCCGCGCAGACAGTGTGCAAGCCTGTGTCCTCCGGGCCGGTGCGGCAAAAGCCGTCGCGGTAAAATCCCGTTGCCGGATCATTGCAACAGGCGCGCAACTCAGTCCCGAGAACGTTTGTCGGCATGCCGAGACCCTACTCGCCGCGCGCGAATTTTCATGCGACGTCGTGCAATGGCGGAAACGGTTCGGTCGCAGACGGTGCTGGCCTATTGGCTGCTGCCGGCATCGCCCGCCCAAGAATTCTTCCGAGAGACCATAAATCGTCTTGCGACGGCGTGCGATGCGCCGATTTTCCAGCCCCATCTCACCCTCGCAGTCGGACCTGATTCCGGAGCGGAAGCGCATCGAATCCTGACTGGCATCGTTTCCGGTCCGATCGAATTGCGCGCCGCCGGCATCCGCTTCGCCCCCCAATTCACCAGGACGCTCTTCGTCCGATTCGACTCCAGTGCGGAGCTCAAGCGATTGCAAAACTCGTTAGGCCTGGAAAGGTGCGGCGATCCGCCCTTCGATCCGCATGTCAGTCTGCTTTACAAAAACATTTCGACCCAAAAGCAATCTCGGTTCGCCGCTGCTCTGAGACTCCCATTGAAAACGGCCACGTTCGACGCTGTTCAGGTCATGCGCTGTCGCGTGCCGGTCGCCACCTCCGCTGATGTCGCCTCGTGGGAAGTCGTCGCGTCGCGTCGTTTAAGTGTCGTGACCAGTTGAAACGTGAATCAGGAGGCTGAGCGCCGCTCAGTTCCGGGGAGCGCACCACTAATCCTCAAAGAGACTGGTCAGCTCCATCTTCACCGCGTCGACCAGTCCCTGGTCGGTCAGTTTCAGCGCCGGGATCGGGCGACAGACTGAGGAAAGAGAGCGACATGAAAGGCGCTGGCAGACTCGCAGCCTAACGACTTCGCGGCGGCGTTGAGCTCGGCGATTTTTTCCATCACGACTCTCCAGCGGCTGATCGGAAACGAGGCCCGGCGATCGGCAACGCCAGCGCCGCTTCAACTTTTCCGTCCGCGACCGCCACCTGTCCGCCGCGCATTTCCTCAAGCGCCTCGAATCGCCGCGATGATCTCGGCATCGTTCGTGCCGACCACGACCACGTTGTGCGCGTCGTGCGCGACGGTGGAAGCCGAGCGCCCCGCGCTGCAGACCAAAGCCCCGCACGAATCCGACGCCGACATTTCCGGTCGCCTGATGCCGTTCGACCACGACCAGCTTCAGAATGTCGCGCGTCGGTGTCGGAGACGATCTTCCCGTCGCTCGATCTTTGGGCGTTTCCAGCGCTTGCTCGGTGATGATCTGGTTCGGCACGATCTCGATCACCTTGATCGTCTGCGCGGCCCGTCGGCCTGCGACCACAAAATCGTCAGGCGCGCGGTAACGCAGATTCATCGTGCTGCGCGGCTGGGGAACGAGCGCCGGCCTTTCCCCAAGATATTGCCCGTCCTCCGCCACCAGTTTGCCCTTTTTGTAAACCCGCCGGACTACGAAATTCTTCCAGGTCGTCGAGGACGATAAAATCCGCCCAGAAGCGCGGCGCGATCGCGCCGTGATTGCGCAGCCGGTAATGCCGCGCGGTGTTGATCGACGCCATCTGGACCGCGGTGATCGGCGCAACGCCGAGCTCGATCGCGCGCCGGATGGAATGATCGAGATGACCTTCGTGGACGAGGTCGCCGGCCAGTTTGTCGTCGGTCGCGAAAGAGCAATTGGCGGAATTCTGCGGCGTGACGAGCGCGATGATGTGTTCGAGATTGCGCTCCGTGCTGCCTTCCCGAACGAGCAGATGCATCCCGAGCCGGAGCTTCTCCCGCGCTTCCTCCAGCTCCGTGCTCTCGTGATCGGAGCGGACCCCGGCCAGCGCGTAGGCATTCAGATTCTTCCCGCGCAAACCCGGCGCGTGACCGTCGATCGCTTTCCCTTTGCCCGCGCGAATCTTGGCCAGCTCGCTTTCCATCCCGAGAAAAACGCCGGGGTAATTCATCAACTCCGCCACGCCCGCGATGCGCTCGTCAGCGATCAGGAGCGCGAGATCGTCCGCGGTGAAACGCGCCCCGCTCGTTTCCAGATGCGTCGCCGGCACGCAGGAGGGAAGCATGATGAAAAAATCGACCGGCAGATTCTTGCTCGACTCGAGCACGTAACGGATGCCGTCGAGCCCGAGGACGTTGGCGTATTCGTGCGGGTCGATCACCATCGCGCCGGTGCCGTGCGGAACGGCCGCGCGCACGAATTCCGGAATCGTGAGCATCGTGCTCTCGACGTGGAAATGTCCGTCGATCAGGCTCGGGGCGAGAAAGGCGCCGTCGAGATCAATCGTCTCCCGCCCGTCGTAATCGCCCAGCCCGACAACGCGGCCGTCATCGACCGCGACGTTTGTCAGGTAAATTTCCGCGCTCAGGACGTTGACGAGCTGCGCGTTCTTAAAGACGATCTCAGCCGGTTTCTCGCCGCGCGCGACGCTGAGCTTGTGAGGAATGTTTCTCATCGTAAGACCGGTTCGGCTGGCGCCTGTGCGCTGATGGCGTTGAAAATCGCTTCGCAGGTCGCGGGCGAAGCGAGCGGCACTTGACCGCCCATTGTCGCAAAAGCCGCGACCGCATCACGAATCGCTTCTCGCACCGAGATCGCGAGCATGAGCGGCGGTTCGCCCACGGCTTTGCTCCCGTGGATTACGTTAGGCTGGGTTGCGTCGGTCAGGAACGCGACGTTAAAAACGTCGGGCGTGTCGCCGATCGCCGGAATCTTGTAAGTGTCCGGCGAATGCGTCCGCAGCCGGCCCTCCGAATCCCAGACTAACTCTTCCATCGTCAGCCAGCCGGCGCCTTGGACGAATCCACCTTCGATCTGTCCGCGCGCGACGCCGAGATTCACTGCGTCGCCGGCATCGTGCAGGATATCGACCCGGCGGATGTGCATCATGCCGGTAAAGCCATCCACTTCCACTTCGCTCACCGCAGCGCCGACCGCGAAATAGTGAAACGGTTTTCCGCGCCCGGCCTCGCGATCGTAATGAATCTCGGGCGTGCGATAAAAACCGGTCGCGCTCAGGCTCGTCCTCGCGAAATAGGCGCGCTGGAGCAATTCCGCGAAGGGAAAACCGGACTGCGGATCGTCGACGTTCAGCACCATGTTGTCGTTGAAAACGACCTTGTCGACAGGAACGACGGCGCCATTTTTCTTCGTCAGCATTTCCTCCGCGAACGGGAGGAGGCGCGCGCGCAAAGTATCGCAGGCGTTCTTCACCGCCGCGCCATTCAAGTCCGTCCCGCAGGAGGCGGCGGTAGCGGAGGTGTTCGGCACTTTGTCGGTCCGGGTCGCCATTATTCGGACGCGATCGATCGTTAGGCCGAGCTCGCGCGCGGCGATCAGCGCGATGTTGGTGTAAACTCCCTGGCCCATCTCGGTGCCACCGTGATTGATCTGGGCGGTGCCGTCCTGGTAAAGGAGAACGAGCGCGCCCGCCTGGTTGAGATGCGTGGTGGTGAAGGAAATGCCGAACTTCACCGGCGTCATGGCGAGGCCGCGCTTTTTGTTAGGCTGGTTCGCATTCCACTCTCGCAGTCCCTTCCGCCGCGTGGCGAACTCGCTTGTCTCGGTCAATTCCCGCCAGATGCGTTGCAAACGGTTGTCTTCGATTTCCTGACCGTAGGGTGTGGTGTTGGTTTCGCCGCGGTCGCGGTAAAGATTACGCTGCCTGACGACTTCCGGGGCGAGCCCGGTGCCGCGCGCGATGCGATCGATGATCTCCTCGATCACGAGCATCCCCTGCGGACCGCCGAACCCGCGGAAGGCAGTGTTGGAAGCGAGATTCGTTTTTGCCACCCGTCCGCTGAATTCGAGGTGCGGAATGTAATAAGCGTTATCGAGATGGAAGACCGCGCGGTCGGTCACCGCCCGGGAGAGATCGAGCGACCAGCCGCCGTTGGAGAAGAGCGCGATTCTTGCCGCGAGGAGCAGGCCGTCGTCATCGAACCCGATCTGAAATTTCCCGAGAAACGGATGCCGTTTTCCAGTGATCATCATGTCTTGGTCGCGATCGAAGCGAACGCGCACCTTGCGTCCCGTCTTCGTCGCGGCCAGCGCCGCTAAAGAAGCGAGCGTGGCCGCCTGCGTTTCCTTGCCGCCGAATCCGCCGCCCATCCGCGGGCATTCGACCACCACGCTGTGCATCGGCAGCGCGAGGACGTGCGCGACGATGTGTTGCACCTCTGATGGATGTTGAGTCGAAGAGCTGATGAAAATCGTCCCGTCCTCGCCCCGCTCCGCCCAGGCCGCGTTCGTCTCAAGATAAAAATGATCCTGCCCGCCGAAGGAGAATTCGCCTTCGAGCGATTGCGGCGCCCTCGTTAGGGCGGCTGTCACATCGCCGCGCCGGATGAAGTTCGGATCGCTGTGAAAACTGTTTGCGGCAATCGCTTCCTCGATCGTGAAGATCGGGGGAAGCGGCTCGTATTCGACGACCACTTTCGCCGCCGCGGCGCGACAAGCCTCCTGCGATTCACCCACGACCAGCGCGATGATCTGGCCGTGGTAAAACGCCTCCTTGTCGGCCAGCAAAATCTCGTCGTGCCGCACCGCGCCGACGTCGTTCAGCCCCGGCACATCCTCGGCCAGCAGGACCGCCGCGATCCCGGGCATGGTGCGTGCCGTCGTCCGCGTCGCGGCGCAGAATCCTGGCATGCGCGTGCGGCGAACAGACCGGCCAGACCTCGAGCATGGTTTGTGTTTGCGCCGACGTCATCGACGTAAATCGCTTCGCCGGTGACATGCTTGTGCCCGCTCTCGTGCGAGGGCGATTCGTCCCGCGCTGCCAACTGCCGCGCGATCTTTGCGGAGGGACTCGCTCCGAGGAGTCCAGGTTCCTCCGCAAAAAACTTCCGCAACAGGGTTTTGATCAACCGCTGCCTGATAGCGGCGCTGCCGCGCACATCGGAGATGGGAGTGAACTCGCTCTCCAGCAGCGGCAGAACCTCTTCGGCGGTCGCGGGTCTGCCACGGCTTGCCGATCAGGGCCGCTTCCGTCTTCCGCGCCCGCGCCGGCATGGCGGCAACGCCGCCATAAGCGAGCCGGGCGCGCACGATCGTTCCGTCCTCGCCTAACGACACCGCAAAGCAACCCGCCACCGTGCTGATGTCCATCTCGCGGCGCTTCGAGACCTTGTAGAATCTGCGGACCGATCGCGTTTCGGGTGCGATTCGCGGCACGATGATCGATTTCAGAATCTCGCCCGGCTCGCAGCGCGGTCTTGCGGTAGGAAACGAAAAAATCGTCGAATGGCAGTCGGCGTTCGCCTCGGCGCGGACGCGAGCACGACCTCGCGCCTCGAGCGCGAGCAGCACCGGCGCGGAGTCGCCGATGGGCGACGCCGTCACGAGGTTGCCGCCCATGCGTGGCGCGGTTGCGGATCTGGCGCGAGCCGAAGACGAGCAGCATCTCGCGCAGCTCCGGATATTCCTCGCCCAGCGTTTCGTCGATCCGGGTCAGCGTGACCGCGGCGCCGATTGTCCATTCGTTGGGCGTCGAGTGCAGTTCGTTCAATTCCGGGAATCGCTTCGACCGAAATGAGACCGGGGAATTTGCGAAATTTTTTCGTGATCTCGAGCCCCAGCTCGGTCGCGCCCGCGATCAGACGCGCGTCGGGAAATTGCGCCATCGCTGCGAACAATTTCGCCGAGCGAAGCCGGGCGCAGAAAAGTTCTCGCTACCGCTCGTGTAACGAACCGCTTTCAGTTTCGGCTTTGCGTTTTTCAATTGCGCGTCGAAGTCATCCGGCGCGCTCCGTTGCGCGAGCGCATCGGCGGCTGCGTCGCGGATCGGCCGGTAGCCGGTGCAGCGGCAGAGATTGCCGCAGAGTTGCTCGTCGAGTTGCGCGCCGGTTTTGAGATCCTTCCGGTAGTAGCCCTCGAAGAGCGACATGATGAACCCGGGCGTGCAATAGCCGCATTGCGAACCGAAATTTTCCACCATCGCCTGCTGCACCGGATGCAGCCTTGCCACCGGCGACGCCTTCGACCGTGACGATGTCGCGCCCGGCCATGAGCGGGAGCGGGACGAGGCAGCTGTTGATCGCGCGATAGCAGCGTTTGCCGCGGGCGTCGCGATCGATGATCGCGACCGAGCAAGCCCCGCAATCGCCTTCCGCGCAGCCTTCCTTCGAGCCAGTCAGGCCGCTCGTGCGCAGCCATTCCAGCAGGGTGACATTAGGCGAGACCGATCGATCTGGACCGGCTTTCCGTTCAAGCGAAACTCCAGCGGCCGGCTCATACGATTCGCGTCGCTCGATTTCCGGGGAGCGCGTGCGCCTCGCACGCTCCTTCCGGCGCCTCGCCGGAAGGCTCCGCGTGTGGCCGCCGGAGCCAAGTTCGCACAAGGCTCATGTGTGTTCGGCGAGGGCGCCAAACACAGCACGCGAGGCGCGTGCGCTCCCGGAGTCAAACGCAGCGCTCATTTTTTGCGCCGCCCTTCGAGGATCTTGAGAAGGAGCGGGAGCGAATCTCTTCGATCGTTAGGCCGGTGGCGAGCGCTTCTGCTTCCGTGATCGCCCCGCAGGCGATGCCGCGGAGGAAAAAATTGAGCAGTCCCTGGCCGGTCGCCGCATCATCGAAGACGTCGCCGAAGAGCGAAGCGAGCGCCGCCTTTTCCACAAACGTTTTCAACCGACTGGAGGCGCTCTCGAGCCCTTCGAGAAAAAACGTGAAGACCGCCGCATAACGAGTGACGAGCTGCGCCGGATGCAAATCCCAACCCTGGTAAAAACCGGTCCGGAGCGAATGCATGTTGTCGTTGAAACCGAGCCGCCAGGCGGCCTGGACCGCTTCGCGATTTTGCCCGAGTTGCGCAGGGGAAAGAGATTGTTCTTCGCTCGCGCGATGGGGACCGACCGGCAGAATATTGGTCGCGCCGTCGGAAAGATGAATGCCTGTGCCGGCGAGCGAGACCAGCATCATCTGGCGCGCGAAATCGCAAGCGGGATGTCCCATCGTTTGGTAGGCGGCGGTGATCCCGCAACTCGCAGTGTAATCGTAAACGCCAAAATGCACGCTCTGGCAGCGGCCTTCCGCGGCTTCGACCAGGGATTGGAGCGCAATTTCGCCGCGCTGGTTGATGATCGCCTGCGGGGTTTCGATCATCGGCTCGAAACGAAGTGCGCCGTTCGCCAGGCCGGTCTTCTTTTCGAGCAACGCGAAGAGCCGCACCGCGGCTGCGACCTGTTCGGGCAGCTGAATTTTCGGGACGGTGATGACGAAATTCGGCGGCAACTTCCCGTTGGTCGCGCTCGTCAGGGCGGTGATGAAAATATCGAGCGTGCGCATGCTGCGGGCGCGCAAATCTTCGTTCAACGGCTTGATGCGGATGCCGATGAACGGCGGCAGCGTTCCGTTTCTGCAGGCCGCGCGCGACTTCCGCCGCGGCGGCGGCGGCGTGGTCGTCTTCTTCCGCATCCGCTCGATTGCCGTAGCCGTCTTCGAAATCGAGCCGGAAATCTTCCACCGGTTCGCGCCGAAGTTTTTCCTGGATCCGATCGTAGACCAGCGCTGGCAGATCGCCGTCGCGCCCGATGCCCAGGGCCGCGGCCAAGACTGGCCGAATCGGGCGCATATTCCTCGAGCGAGCGCAGAGCGACCGCGCCCAGCCGCTGCGCCGAGTCGGCTTTGAAAAGATGCGCGCCGCCGTAAACGGTGTGGACCGCCTGGCGACGGTTCGATTCGCCTGGATAGCGACGCATGAAAGCCTGATTCGCCTTGCCTAATGTGGCGGTGATTTTTTCAAGCTCGTTAGGTGCGAGGGTTGTTCGATTGCTCATTCCTTCGTGCCTTGTCATTCTGATCCCGCAGTTGCGGGAGAAGGATCACTGACCATTTCTTCAACGCTGGCCCAGCCGCGATCAATCTTCGGTTGTTGCTCCCAATCGACACTCAAATCAAACCAGCGTGGATTGTTCTTCGCGATGAGCGCATTCTTTTTCGAGCGCAACCAGCCTTTCAGTTTCTTTTCCTGCGCGATGGCCTCGTTAACATCGCGGAAATGTTCGAACCAGACGAGACGTTTCAATTGATAACGTTGGGTGAAGCCGGGCACCTCGCCGCACTTATGCTCGCCACGCGGCGCTCGAGGTCATTGGTCATTCCGATGTAAAGGGTCGAGCAATGCTTGTTCGTTAGGATGTAAACCCAGTAGTCATGGTTGCGCATGGGCGGAAATGGTCAGAGATCCTTCTCCCGCGACTGCGGGATCAGGATGACAATTGAGGGAGGGAGCGCCTCCCAGAACGATGCGTCATTCGTTGGCTTCATGGCGGCAGGAGAGAAACTTACCGGAAGGCGCGCCCACAATGCGACCATTTTCGAAGATGGTGCGGCCACGCAGAATCGTGCGGACAACCCGGCCGCGCAATTTGCGACCGAGATAAGGCGTGTGGCGATGGCGGTAATGCAACGCCTCCGCCCTGATAATTTCCTCGGCCGGCGGATCGACCAGTGTGATATCGGCGTCCTTGCCAATTTCCAGCCCGGCCTTTTCCGCGATGCGGAAGCGTTCCGCCACTCCGGTGCTCGTTAGTCTGGCGATCTCTGCGCGCGAAATTTTTTCGGACGCGTCGATCAGCAGCGGCAACAGGTGTTGGCAGCCGGAGATTCCGCCCCAGACGTGAAAGAAATTCTGCGCTGCCTTCATCGACCACGGCGCCGGCGAATGATCGGAGCCGATCGTCGTGACATCGCTCAGTCGTTGCCAAAGCCCGTCCTGGTCTTCGCGCGCGCGGAGGGGCGGCGCGCATTTTGCGACCGCGCCGAGGCGGACCATGTCGGCGTCGGTGAGAAACAAATAATGCGGACAAGTTTCGCAGGTGACATCTAAACCCTCGTTGCGCGCTGCGGCGACGAGTGCCACTCCGCGGCCGCAGCTCACATGCACGATGTGTAATCGACAGCCCGTGTCGGACGCCAGGTCGAGGGCATCGCGAATCGCAGACATCTCCGCTTCGATTGGTCGTGAGGCGAGAAAATCCTCTACGGTTTCGCCATTTGATTGCGCGCGGATCAACTCGTCAGACTCGGCGTGCACCGCGACGAGCAGATTCAGCTCCGCGGCGCGTTTCATTCCGGCGCACAGAGTCGCGCGATCGACGGCGAGGAAATCTTCGATCCCGCTTTCGCACATGAATGCTTTCAGGCCGACGACGCCGCGATCGCGCAGGGTCCCCAGTTGCTCCAGATTTCCCGGGACCAAACCGCCCCACAATCCAAAATCGACGAACGAATTTTTCTCTGCGGCGGCGCGTTTTAGGTCGAAGGCCGGCCCGTCAGTGGTGGGTGGATGCGCATTGAGCGGCATGTCGAAAATGGTCGTCGTGCCACCCGCGGCGGCGGCGCGCGAACCGCTGGCAAAGCCTTCCCAGTCGGTGCGACCGGGTTCGTTGAAATGAAGGTGCGCGTCGATCACCCCCGGGAAAATCGCCAGGGCGGTGGCGTCGATTTCCGACTGCGCGGATCCCGGGAGATTCTTCCCGAGCGCGACAATTTTGCCGTTGCTGATTCCGATGTCTTGCGCGCTGCGCAGAAGCAAATCGAAATCACTCATTCGTTAGGGAGTTCCGGCAGGCCCCAAACCCGGAGCCGACTCACTCCGCCATCGGGATAGATGTTCAAGCGGAGGTGGGTGCAGTCGCTCAACGGGGACAGTTCGCGTTGGAAAAAATGGCGGGTGTCCGCCTGCAATTTTGTCTTCGGTAATATTTCGCTCCAGCGGGTCTCAGGGCTCGTCAGCTCGTCGGTCGAAGCGCCGGGCGCCATGCAGCCGTCGATGGAGCAGGTGTCGGGGTAGTTTCCTTTGAAATGGTTGGTGTCGACTTCGATTTTCTGGAGCGTGCCGGGTAAGCCGAGTTTCAGGATAATCCAATCGTGGCCCGGGCCGCGCCGGCGTTTTGTTTCCCAGCCGTCCCCCATGTTGGCAGCGCGCCCGGGCATGATGAGGTTGTGCATCGAGCTGAAAAACATGTCGCTGCACGCCAGCGGCACGCCGCCGTTTTCAATCGCGGCGAGGTCGACGAGGTCGTCCGGCTTCAGTTTGGTCCAATCCGGGACGACCATTCCGTAGACCCGTAAACGCGCCACGCCGCCGTCCGGGATGATGTTCAAGCGCAGATGTGTCCATGACTCTTCGCTCGCGATCGCGAACATGTTTTGCGCGCCAGGATGGAGCGGTGACTGGGCCAGGATCGGCGTCCAGGACAGGGTTTCCGCCGCGGGCAGGTCGGACGGAAATGCGGTCGTTAGGCAAAGCGCGTCGAGCGAGGCGAAGGGCGGATGATTGCCGAGAAAATGATTCGTATCGATGTCCACCTGCCGGATGACGCCGCGCAAGCCCAAGTGCACGACGCACCAGTCATGTCCGGGCGCGCGGCGGCGGCGCGTTTCCCATCCATCCATCCATTTGCCGCGTTCGGTGTACTTATCCGGAATAAAGACGCCGCGTCCGGGCTTGAGAAGATTTTCCTTCTCCGCGAAGAACTCGTCGTTGGCGAGGAGCGCGACCCCGCCGACGCGTTCCGCGGCCAGATCAACAAGGCCAGCGGGCGTGGATGATTCGGCGGCATTCACGAGTGCGTGACCTGCAATTGATGGGCGCCAGGCCGACAACTCGTCCCGGAGGGACGGAAGAAATTAGCCGGTGGTGCAGGTCGCCGCGGCGACCGTAACCACCGGTCGCGATCAACCGCGCAAAATTGCGCTCCGGCAGGAGCGCGAGAAGTTCCCGCATGCCCTCGACGCATCTCTCTCTGCATTATCATCTCGTCTTTGGCACCAAAGATCGGGAGCCGTGGCTCGCGCCAACTCCGCGCGCCCGTGTTCACGAGTATCTCGGCGGCGCCATTCGGGGCCTCCACGGGGTGCCGCACGCGGTCGGTGGAACGGGAGATCATGTCCATATTCTTGCCGGACTGCGTGCGACCGATTGCGTGGCCGATGTGATGCGTGAGCTGAAGAGCGAGTCTTCGCGCTGGATTCATCAGGAGCTCGGGCTGGCTGGTTTTGCCTGGCAGGAAGGTTACGCGGGATTCACGGTGAGCGCTTCCCATCTGGAGCAGGTGCGCGCCTACGTTTTGGGACAGGAGGAGCATCATCGCGGCGCGACCTTCCAGGAGGAGTATGTCGCGATGTTGCGACGAGGCTTGGTGGAATATGACGAGGAATACCTTTGGTGAACGACGCGCGGTTCCGATCCTTCTCGCGCCCCTGCCGGGGCGCCGGCCTCCCGAAACCTTGGAATCCGGTGGTTTCGGTCGCGGGGGCGACCTGCACCACCGGCTAATTTCTTTGACCCCTCCGGGGTCGTGACAGGACTCGCTGAGTTGTGCGAGGTCGTTGCGACCAGTTCCCCTGTATTAAGCGATGGCTGGAATTGCATGGCGCGATTTCGGATTTCGCTTCTCTAGCTCCCGCGATATGTGCTGTAGGCCCACGGGCTGACGAGCAGGGGAACGTGATATTTGGCGGCGGCGTCCGCGATCTGGAAACGCACCGGCACACGGTCGAGAAATTTGGATTCGCCGAAATAATCGCCAACGTGAAAAATCAGCTCGTATTCTCCGGTCACGCTTTCGTTAGGCGAGAGGAGGGGCGGCTCGGTCCGGCCGTCGCTGTTCGTGGTCGCGCTCCGCAACAACTTGCGCGGTTCGATCGACCAGAGCTCGATTTTCATCCCGGCAGCCGGGCGACCGTTGCGGGTGTCGAGGACGTGGGTCGTTAGGCTCATCGAAAAACCCTCCGGCTCCGAAAGAAAAGTTCGTCACGGTGGAACACCGCGACCAGCACCCGCCGCGGCGGGTGCGCTACCCGGATTCTTGCGCCCCGCTTCATGAGATGAGATCGGTTAGGCGGAGTTCGGCAATCTTGAAGATTTCGCCGAGCGCGGTCTCGATCTCCTGCTCGCGGGAATGTTCCAACCGCGCCGGGAAGGCTTGCAGGATGGCTTCCTTCTTGTTCAGTCGCGCACAGATGACGAAAGGGAAGCCGAATTTTTCCCGGTAACGCCGATTGAAATCGCGGAAGCGCTCGATCTCATCGGGCGAGAGATCGGCAAGGCCGGCGCTCTTTTGTTCCGCCTGGGATTCACTCGTCAGGAGAGCGTTCCCGACCAGGTCCGGGTGCGCGCGAAGGAGCGCGAGTTTCTCGTCTTCATGCGCTTCGCGGACGGTGCGGCAGAGGGCGGCGTGCAGTTCTTCCCGGGTCGCAAACGGCCCCGCTTCGGCCGTCCGGGCCGCGACCCACGGGGAATGTTCGAAAATCGGACGAAGCCGGATCGTGAACCACTCCGGATCGAGCGCATTGATCTCGGCCAGCTTTAGCATCGCGCTCACCGAGTAAATGATTTACTCCTAGGGCGCAATGGCGAAACTGATTGGACAACGTTACGGAAAAGCGCAGGTGCGGGTGCTGAAAATTCTGCGCGACGGACCGAGGCACACCATCCGCGAGATCGAAGTCCTGACGCTGCTGGCGGGCGATTTCGAGACCTCTTACACGGCGGGAGACAACGCAAAAGTTGTCCCGACGGACACGATCAAGAACACGGTCAACGTCCTCGTCAAACAACATCTAGGGGACGATCTCGAACGCTTTGCGGTCATCCTGGGAGAACATTTTGTGCGCCGCTACGAGCAGGTGGCGCAAGCCACGATTGAGATCACGGAGCGCGGTTGGGATCGACTGGAGATCGAGGGAAAGTCACACCGGCACGCCTTCCAGGCGGCGAGTGAGGCGCGGCGTTTTGCGCGCGCGATCTGCGGCGAGCAGGCGAGCGAAGTGACGGCGGGGATCCGCGACCTGGTCATCTTGAAATCAACCGGATCGGGTTTCGAAGGATATCCGAAATGCGAGTATACCACTTTGCCGGAGACAGGGGATCGAATCCTCGCAACCTCATTTCGCGCCACCTGGCATTTTACGAGTGCGCCGGCGAGCTATCGCAAAACGAACGACGCGATTCTGGGCGTGATGCTGAAAGTTTTTGCGGAGAACTACAGTCCTTCCGCGCAAACGACTTTGTTTCAGATGGGAGAGGCGGCGCTGCAAATTTCCTCGGAAATTTCGCGCATCGATCTGGCCATGCCTAACAAACACTGCCTCCTGCTCAACCTCGCTCCCTTCGGTTTGGAAAATGAAAACGAGGTCTTCGTGCCGACGGAGGAGCCGTTTGGCTTGATCGAGGCGAGCGTGGGTCGCGACGGATGATGACGGACGGATTGCTCGACGAGTTGCTGGCCGCGCGGCAGGCGCGCAAGCCGTGTGCGCTCGTTACCGTGGCGGAAACGAAAGGTTCTGTGCCGCGCACCGCCGGCGCGAAGATGCTCGTCTATCTCGATGGCCTGACGAGCGGCACGATCGGCGGCGGAAAATTCGAAGCGCTCGCGATCGCGGAGGCGCTTGCTTGTCTGCGCGAAAAAAAATCGCTCCTCAAAACATTCCCGTTGCGCGAGAACGAGCCCGACTCCTTTGGCGCGATCTGCGGGGGCGAAGCAACGATCCTGATCGAGCCGCTGCTGGTGCGCGAAGCGCTTTTTGTGGTCGGCGCGGGTCACTGTGCGCAAGCCATCGTCCGCCTGGCGGTCGATTGCGGATTGTTCGTGAGCGTGATCGAAGATCGCTCGGAATGGCTTAGCGTTCTGCCCGCCCAGGTGACGCGGGTGTCGGCGCCCAGCGCGGCGGAATTCATCGCGAGCCGACAATGGCAGGCGGATGAAGCGATCGTGATCGTGAGTCGCAATCACGAGCTGGATCGAGCGGCTCTGGCCAGCGCGGTGCGAGCGGCGGGGACCGGCTACATCGGGATGATCGGGAGCCGGCGCAAAGTAGGGCAAGTTTTCGCCGAATTACGCGCGCAAGGCGTGGCGGAGGAGGCCCTGAGCAGGGTTTATGCGCCGATTGGAATAGACATTGGCGCCGATTCTCCCACTGAAATAGCGGTCAGCGTTCTCGCAGAAATTCTGGCCATTCTAAGAAAAACAAGCGGGCAGAACATGCGAGCCGTTGGCGGCAATGCGAGGCGATGATTAACGACGCGGATTCGTGCGATATAAGATACTCACTAACAGATATTTATAATGTTCTAATCGGACCGGAATTTTCTCCACGAAAATTGATGCTCGACACCCGCGAAAGAATGAACAAGAAGCAACCGAGGACTGTCTTAATTCCGATATTTAACCTTGTTAAGTAGTTTGCCGAATGCTACAACACGCATCCTACAAGTGTCCCGGGTTCGTAAACACCCTGATCGGGAGCTTTTGTCACCCTACTTTCGACCGACTTCATGAGAACTTATATGGCCGCTGAAGATAGCGATACTGGAATCAAGATTTACCTGCGCGAGATCGGGCAGATCCCACTCCTTACGCCCCTGCAGGAAATCGAGCTCGCCGCCAAAATCAAAAAAGGCGACAAGGAAGCGCGTGCCTTGATGATCCGCTCCAACCTTCGTCTGGTCGTGAAGATCGCGCACGATTACGCCAACCTCGGGTTGCCGCTGCTCGACCTCGTCTCGGAGGGCAACATCGGCCTGATGAAAGCGGTCGAGCGTTTCGATCCGGCCAAGGGCGGCAAGCTCAGCACGTATGCAGCGTGGTGGATCAAGCAGTCGATCAAGCGCGCGCTCGCCAATCAGTCGAAGACGATCCGGCTGCCGGTGCATCTGGTTGACAAGATTTCGAAGATGCGCCGCGTCTCGCTTCAGATGAGCGAGGAACTCGGCCGCGAGCCGACCGACGACGAACTCGGCGAAGAGATCGGTATCGCGGCGGGCAAAGTCTCGCAGCTGAAAACCGTTTCGATTCGTCCGGCTTCGCTCGATGCGCCGATCAGCGACGATGACTCGACCGAGTTTGGCGAGATCGTGGGCGACGAAGAAGCACAGACGCCGTTTGAGCTGTTGCGCGACAAGAACCTGCGCAACGAAGTCGGCGGTTTGCTCGACGTGCTCGACGACCGCGAGCGCAAGATCATCTTCTCGCGCTTCGGACTCGATGGCGGCAAACCGAAGACGCTCGAGGAAGTCGGGAAGAAATTCGGGGTGACGCGTGAGCGCATTCGCCAGTTGCAGAACATCGCCCTCTCGAAATTGCGCCGTGCCTTGAGCAAAAAGGAACGCCCGGTCGACGTCGAGCTGACGGCCGAAGTTTAAGCGCAGCCGAGCCTGCCAATTACGAGCGCGCGGAGGGAGACTTCCGCGCGCTTTTCTTGTCGACGCCTCACTCTGCGCGCAGGCCCGCGCTTCGCAGAGCGAAGCGTCTACAACCGCGGCGGTATGGCGAGATCAAACCCGGGCAGGTTGAGAGAAAGATTGATATTGTAAACGGGATCGTGCATCAGCTCGAAGCCCCACTTCTGTTGCATGAAGGCGGCCTCGCGGAGGAACTGCGCCTGCTCCGGCCTGGTGGCTTGGTGACCGCGGGAGGCGGACTCGGCGTGGATCAGGTTTGCGAAAGGCGTCCAGACGTTGCGCAGCCCGGCGCCGCGCAAACGCAGGCAAAAATCAACATCGTTAAAACTGATTGGAAGATTTTTTTCGTCGAATGGACCGATCGTCTCGAAGAGCTGTTTTCGGACGGCGAGGCAGGCTCCGGTCACGGCCGAGCAATCGTGCGCGAGCAAGGCACGACTGAAATAGCCATCCGCACCGCGCGGCAGGCGAGGGAAGGCATGACCGGCCACGCCCCCGAGGCCGATAATGACGCCGCCGTGTTGCAATGTACCGTCGGGATACCAGAGGCGCGCGCCGACCGCGCCGACCTCTTTCCGGACCGCATGGGAGACCATTTCGTGCAGCCAACCCCCTTCGGTCGCTTCAATATCGTTGTTCAGGAAAAGGAGAATTTCTCCCGCGGCGCAGGCCGCTCCACTATTTGTTAGGCGACTGAAGTTGAACGCTCCCGGGTCGTGCAGGACGCGCGCCTGGGCGGTGTCTTCGAGATTTTGCAGGAATTCGAGCGTTTCCTTTTCGCGGGAGCCGTTGTCGACAATGACGAACTCGAGGGGAGCGTAATCAGTGTGGGCTTTGATGGTCGCGAGGCAGCGCTGGAGGAGCGCGATCTGGTCGCGGATCGGGATGATGATGGAAACTCTCGGGGTCATTTTCCCTAACGAATAGACGACACGGTGCGCTTCCGGATTTTCCGGGCAGGCTTCCACCTGCGCGTCGATTCCCTGCCGCTGCAAATGCTCCGCGATCGCGCGCCGCGCGGCCTCGCGCGCGTAGGGCTTGGCGTCGGGCGCGGCCGCCACGCTCCCCGTGGCCTTGCGCCAATGGTAGAGGACGCGGGGGAGGTGACGAATCTGCGCCGGCTCGAGCCGCTCGATGCAGCGCAACGCGAGGTCGTAGTCCTGCGAGCCGTCAAAGCCTTCGCGAAACCCGCCCACTCGCCGCATCAGGTCGGTGCGATAGAAGCCGAGGTGATTAATGAAGTTTTGTCCGAGGAAAAGTTCCGGGTTCCACTCGGGTTTGAAAAACGGGTCCGAGCGCACTCCGGCGGGGTCAATCTTGTCGTCGTCGGAGTAAATCAACCCGGCGTCGGGATGAAGATCAAGTTCCAGCGCGCACTGCGCGAGCGCGTCCGCGGTCAAAAGATCATCCTGATCGAGCAGGGCGCACCAGGCACCGCTGGCCAGGGCAAGGGCGGAATTGGAACAGGCGGCGATGTGACCGTTTTTCTCGCGAAAGATCAGCCTGATGCGAGCATCCGCCGCCGCGATTCGTTCGAGGCACGGTCGGCTGTGCGGATCGGTCGAGGCATCATCGGCCAGACAAAGTTCCCAGCGTTCGTAAATCTGCCCGCGCACGGAAGCGATCGCGGCCTCGAGCAGCGCGGGCTCGGGATTGTAAACCGGCATCAGGATGGAAATCAGGGGCTGCTCCCGCAACTGGCGCAGTCGCCGAAGGAGCGTGCCGGCGTCGATCTGTCCGTAGCGGCGCAGCCATTCGCGATAAGTGGGCGGCGCTTCGGGGCGCGCGACCTTCGGTCGGTCAGATTTCATTTGGCTGAGGGCGACGCGACCGGAGCCCCCATCGCTTCCTCGATCAGGCCGCGGAAATCCTGCCCGAAGCGCTCGAAGGTAAAATATTTTTCGTAGGCCGGGCGCGCCTCGGCGCGTGACTGCGCCAGCCGCTGCGGCTCACGCACGAACCGCGTGATCGCGGCCGCCAGCGCGCTCTCGTTTCCCGGCGGGAAAAATATTGCCGCGTCATCGCCGGCCAGGTTTTCCGCCACGCGCCCGACCGTGGTGCTGATGATCGCAGTGCCGAGCGCGAGCGCTTCCATCAAGATCAGCGGCCCGGTTTCATCGCGCGAGGCCGAAATCATGACGTCGGCTTGGCGGATGCGCGCCCAGGCCTCTTCCTGCGACATCCCGCCCTCGTAGGTGAGGCCGGGAAATTCCTGCACCGCGGCTTCGATTTTCGCAGTCAGCTCGAGGTCATGCGGTCGTCCGATGATTTGAAATTGTGCCCGCTCTAAAACGTCCGCCGGGAGCAGATCGAGCGCGTGCAATAAGACCTGTTGTCCCTTGCGATTCTCGATCGTTCCGAGAATGAGAAATTTCACTTTGCCTGCTGCGCCCGGCTCTCGCGGAGGAACCGTGTCGTTAGGATCGAGGATTCCACAATTCACGACTCGGATGACGCGATTGCTATACGGCTGGTAGACCTGCGCGCTTTTTGTGTCCTGGGTCACGATCAGGTCGGCCAACCGGAAGGCCGCGCGCATCTGCGCGTCGTTGCTGAGATAATCTTCCGCGATGCGCCCTTCGTGGATCCACCAGATGTGAGGAATGCCGGCGGTTTTGGCCGCGTGCACGATCGGCGCGCCAAAAATCGTGCTCGCGACGACGCAATCGAACTCGCGCACAAATTGGGTAAACGACTCATGCCCGGTCATGGTCAAGGGGTCGACGATCAGTGGGATTCCGGCTTCCAGGAATTTCTCGCGCACCGGGCCGTCGACCGGCGACATCACCGTGACAAAATAATTTCTCGCTCTTAACCAGGTCGCGAGCTGGAGCAGAATCAGGGGCGCGCCGCTCCAGCTCAGATCGTGCGAAACGAGAAGCAGGTCGCCTTTGTCCTCGCCCGTCCAAGGCTCGTCGCGCGCCCACATCCGGATCGGCGTCGGCGAATCGGCGTAAAGCCAGTCGCGCACGTTGTCGGGAAAATAGGGATCGTGGCAGCTATATTTCGGCCAGCGTTTGAGGAGAAAAACAGAAGGCTTTTCACGCCGGGGCGCTTCCCCGACCGGCTCCTGCGCGCCGATCGAGGCGTGACCGCGATGGCGCATGGTGACGAAGGGAGTGTAAACGCAGCGCAAACCGGCGGCGCGCAGTTTGAAGGAAAGATCGAGATCGGAGTGCGCGATCGGCACGTGCTGCGTCTCCCATTCACCGGCCGCAAAAAAATCGCTCCGGCGCATCGCCAGGCAGGCGCCCGAGAGAGCGGAAACGTCGCGCATCGATTGCGCGAAATTCGCGTGCCTGGTCGAGTCGACGTCCCACTGATGACAGGCGGTCCCAACCAGCCCGCGCACCCCGGTGACCAGACCGGCATGCTGAATCTTCCCGGTTTCGTAAAGGAGCTTGGGCGCCACGGCGCCGACGGCGGGGTTTTGCAGCGGCTCGATCAGGTTCTGGATCCAATCCGGCTGTGTGCTTTCGACATCATCATTGAAAAAGACGAGCCGTTCGCCGCTCGAGGCCTGCGCCCCGCGGTTGCATTTGTCGGAAAAATTGAAGGGCTGATCGTAGCGGACAAACTGAAAAAGAGACTTTTCCGGTGCGATGCTTTCGAGCAGCCCGGCCAGAGCGCTGTTCGTCACGAGCACGACTTCGTAGTCCGGGTAGGAAGTCATTTTGGGCAATTCTTCGACGAGGAATTTGCCCCGCTCCGCCGAGTCGGTCGGGATGACAATGGAAACCTTCGGCCAATCCGAGATCGTCAGGCGGGCACGATTGGCGGCCGGATATTCCATGATCTCCGCGGGGAGGCCGCGCCGCTCCATCGCGGCCGCGAGCGCGGCGAGGTTGGTTTTCCGCGCTTCCGGTTTCCCGCCGGCTGATCCGGAAGCGGGATACTCGCGCCAATGATAAAGGACGTGCGGCACATGAATGACTGCGTGTGCCAGCTCGGTCGCGCGGAGCGCGAAGTCGTAGTCCTGGGAGAGATCAAACTCCGCCCGGAACGACCCGGTTCGCCTGACGAGATCCATGCGATAAGCCGTGAGATGACCGAGGTACATGGAGGAGAGCAGGTATTCCGGGCTCCACTCCGGTTTGAAGAAGGGTGAATGACGCCCTCCGGTTTCGCTCAGCCGATCTTCATCACTGTAAAAAACGTCCGCTCCCGGATGACGGCCGATGGCGCGGGCCATTTCGAAGAGCGCGAAAGGGGGGAGGAGATCGTCGTGGTCGATGCAGACCACGAAGTCTCCGGTTGCGTTCGTTAGGGCGCGATTCGTATTTTCGGCCACGCCGAGATTTTTTTGGAGAAATTCGACCCGTAGCCGCGGTTCCCCGGCCTGCCAGCTTTTCAAACATTCGATTGTGCCGGTCTCGGAGGAGCCCCCGTCGACCGCGCAGATCTCGAAGTTGTGGTAGGTCTGCGCGCCTAACGAACGGAGCAGTTCCTCGAGAAATCCAACCGGTGTATTAAAGATCGGCAGGAGGAGGCTGATCTTTGGTTGAGCCTCCAGCGCATCGGCCTCATCGCGCTGTTTTTCCAGGGCGGCGGCGTCCGGTTCGTGCTCGGAAATCCATTCTGCATAGCGATCCGCCTTCGGACTACTTTTCGTTAGGGTGACCGGCTGAACTGGCTCCGCGCGCTTCGCCAGGCGGCTCAGGTTGGCCGGCATGCGCCGCAGTTCGCGCAGGACTCGGCCCGCGACGGAGCGTCGTTCCTTTTTTTCCGAGATTCCGAAGCAGCGTCCTCTTTTTCGGCAGGCTTTTTTGGCTTCTTTGAGAATGCGCTTTTGCTCGGCGACGGTCGCTTTCAGCTTTGTGCGCTCCGCGCTCAAGGCCTCGCCGCGTTTGACCAGTTGCTGGAGCTGTTCCGCCTGCGCCTCCATGATCAATTGCGCTTTGGCACGGTCCTTGCGCAGCGCGGTCACCTGCTCGGCTTGCTCGTCCATCGTGGACTGCGCGATCCAGCGATCTTCCAGGATAGAATCGAGCCACACTTGGCGCGCGGAGAGAGCAGCTGATTCCCGCCGGGCTTGCGCAAATTGCGCCTGCGCTTCGATGCGCGCCGCAACCACGGCATAGAGTTGCGAAATCGCGCTCTCGCTTTCAGCGGCTTGGGAAAACTCGTTAAGCGGAAAGTGACCAGCGGCCGGATGATTGGGTGGCCACGAAAGGCCGAGCCCAATTCCAGCGGATAGTTCTGCGCCGAGTCGATCCTTGTTCCACTGCTGCCAGGGCGGTTTCGGCGGGTCGTCCCGCTTCAATTCGGTCCCGTGGAGAAGAACGAGCGCGGCCGGAGCGAGGGCGGGGCTCCAAGACCCAAGCTCTGCCGCGATTTCGCTGCCGCGATCCGAGTGATCCAGGAGCAGAAGATCAACTTTCGTCTCCGCAAACTGGCGCGCGGTCGTGGCCGAATCCTCCACCAGGAAGTGGGCGAATTCGCGATACGTCTCCGCGGCGTAGCGTTCTCCTTCCTGCCAGGATGGATCGGTTTCCAGAGACGTGCCGCGCCAGAAGGCGAAGCATTCGCATTCCAGTTGGTTTTCTTGGACCGCTTGGCAGAGGGTGAAGAAAGCCTCGCCCTCGCCAAATCCCACGACCACGAGCCGTCGCGGGCGCAGAGTTGCGACCAGATCGTAGAGTGGCGCCAGATGATGTCGGATCGGTCCGCCGCGATAGAAATGGGGTTGAAAAGCGAGCAGGCTTGGCAGGTTCACCGGTTGGGTTCTTCCAAGCTTAGGCCACCGGCCGCAATTGCACGCAATCCACCAGGGCCTGGCCGGCACGGACGTCGCTGATAATGACCAGGTTGTCGTTAGGAACGATCAATTTCGCGGTGCGCAGATATTTTTCCGCCGCGTCGATGGTGGCGTTGGGATCTTTCGTAAAATCGACCCGGATCGGGAACGTGCCCCAGCAGATCGCCAGCTGGCGGTAAACTTGTTCGCTCGAGGTGACCGCGAAAATGGGCGAATGCTCCGGGCGCAGATTGGAAACGTAACGCGCCATGGTCCCATGACGGGTAAAGACGACGATCTTCGAGCGCGCCAGGGAGTTGGCTAGCGAGACGGCTGCCGCGACCGTTTTTTGGCGCGCATCATCGAGCAGCGCTTCCTGGCCGTAGCCGGCGCCTCCGCTCCGCTCGATGCGCAGAGCGACGCGGTTGAGCACCTTGACGCATTCCACCGGGTAGCGGCCCGAGGTGGTTTCTCCGGTGAGCATGATCGCGTCGGCCTGCTCGAAAACCGCGTTCGCTACGTCCGTAATTTCGGCGCGCGTCGGCACCGGATTGTGAACCATCGACTCGAGCAGGTGGGTCGCGACCACGACCGGTTTGCCGAGGCGCAGGCAACGCTTCACAATCCGGCGCTGGATGATCGGCAATTCTTCCATGGGACATTCGATCCCGAGATCACCGCGCGCGACCATGATCGCGTCCGCGGCGCGGATCATGTCGTCAATCTGTTTCACTGCGCCCTGGTCTTCGATCTTTGCGACCACGGCGGCGGTGCTCTTGAGTTTTTTCAAGAACCGCCGCAGTTCGTCCAGGTCGGCTTTTTTGCGTGCAAAACTGAGCGCGACAAAATCAACCCCCAGCTCAACCCCGAGGGTGATGTCGGCGAGGTCTTTCTCAGTCAGTGCCGGGAGATTGACGTGTACCCCGGGCAGATTGATGTGCCGGCGCGAGCCGAGCGCGCCGGCGGTCAGCACCGTGCAGCGGATGCGATTGTCCTTCTTCGCCAGGACGCGCAATTGCATCACGCCGTTGTCGACCAGAATGACGTTGCCGACTGAGACGTCGTCGATCAAATCGTCGTAGTTCACAGTGATCGAATTTGGTTCTTTGCTCGGCGCGCCGCGCACGGTGATTTCCAAAACGTCGCCGACGGCCAGTGGCAAATCCTTGCTCAAAACTCCGGTGCGGATGGCGGGACCCTGGGTGTCGAGGAGGAGAGCGACCTCGTGGTCCACTTGCTGCGCGAGCGCGCGAACGCGCGGGACGATGTCGCGCACCCAGTCATGCCTGGCGTGGCTCATGTTCAACCGGAACACGTCGGTGCCGGCCTCGATCATCTGCCGAATGACTTCGGAATCCTCCGAGGCGGGGCCGAGCGTGCAGATGATTTTGGTCTTGCGCATCGGGTCTCAGAATTCAGAGCGCCACGCGCAATTGCAAGGGACATTTGCCGGATGCGGCTGCCCGATCGATCGGCGCAGGATCGCGCGAGAGCCCCGCGCGCCATTCAGTAGGTCGGCGCTCTCTGCCACGCGGCGTCGTCCCTGGCGCGCTCTCCCGGAGTCGCCCGTCGAATCGTTAGGCAATGGCTCGCGCTGCAGTTCTTATCAGGGGAAATGCAGACCCGTCGCTTCCGCGCGCAATGCCAGCAGGCTCAGGTTTGTCGCTAATTGCAAACCGGCGATCGTCCAGAAAGCGAAGGGGGGTACACGGCCCCGCAAGCCAAGCGTTCCCAAGAAGATCAGCATACCTACGGCTGCCTGGTAGCCGTGCAAGATGGTCGGTGCCGGATAACTAAAAATGGCGGTAACAAGCGCGAAGGGAGTGGCGATGGCGACGGCCAAGAGCGGGCACCGGCGAGCGAGAATCGCCGCCTCGAGTATCGCGGGAACGATCAGAAAAATTCCGACGGCGCCCGGCAGACAGTTACGCGCCGCTTCCACCACGCCGTTCGCAGCGAAGGGATAGACGAAAAACATCGTCGGCGTGAAGAGCTCGCAAAAATTTCGCGCGCGCACCCAAATAAAATCGATCGGGTGAGCCAGCGCCGGCCCGGTCCCAGGGCCTGCCAGATTTTGCCAGATCATGTCCGAAGGAAGCTGGAGTCGCCAACGCGTCCAGATAAACCAGGGGACCAGGAACAACAATAGCGTCACTACGAAACCAAGTAGCGCCCGCAGCCGGATCTCGCCGCGGCCCAGCCGAACGATGAAAAAAATCCCAAGGGCAACGACGAAGACGAGCGCGAAAGGATGCGATTGGTAGGCCAAACCGGCGCAGAGCGCGACGAGCGCGGGATGGAAATGGCGTCGTGCCGCGTGCCAGGAAAGCACCAGAAAAAAACCGGCGAGCGCTTTCGGCCAAACGAAAATCGTTTGGGTGATCAGATACGGATCGGTCAGGTAAAGAAGCGCGCCGGCCGGCAAAACCACCGCCGCCCACGAGCAATCGCCAAAAGCGCAGATCAACCCAAGGAACAAAAGCGAGTTCAGGAAAACCCCCACGACCTCGAACTGCCGATAGTAATCGTCGCGATAAATTTCGGCAACGTTAGGCCAGTGGCCTCCCGCGAACTGGAGCGTGCCTAACTTCGCGCTCTGGCGCGGCGGCATCCCGAAGGCCGCGCGATATGGCAGCGCGACCAGCGACATGAGAATCGTGCGATTGCTGATCTCATTGCCGGGAAGCAACGGATGCTCTTTTCGAAAAGAAATCCGGCGCAAGAAAAACTCCGTCACCGCGTAGGGCAGGAAATTATCCGCCGGCAGATTCGTCATGTATTGCAGCCGGACGTTGAGTGTGTCGCTCTTAAAAACGTATTTGCCGTCCGGAAGATTTCGCGGGAGCGCCGGACGCAGTTGCAGCGTCGCAACGCAGCCAAACACGAAAACGAGCCAGACAACAAGAGCGGCGCGCACCGGTCGCGAAATTTCCGTGCAGAGCGCCGTTAGCGAACGAGAACGCCAAAGATAGAAAATAGCCGCGAGCGTGGCAAGAATGCTCGCGACGATGACTGGCTCGCGTGCTTCGCGCCCAACGGCGAGGCAAATCCCCAAAGCCGCTTGCAGCAAAATCCCGGCGACCGCGCCAAAAGCCAGAGCGTCGCTGCCGCGCAGCCGGGTAAAACGCCGGACCAGAAACAATCCGGGCAGAAAAAGCGAAATCGCCATCCAAACGAGAAGGAGAAAATCACTCGTTAGGCTTTTCATGTGTTTTCTCGCGTTTGGAGCTGGAAGACCAAGTTGTAAGACGGAAGCTGGATGGAAGGCTGAGAATTGTCATACGGGTCGCGCGGCCGCGCGGCGAGCTCGATGTGCCGAGGCGAACCAAGGGCGCCCGGCGTCAGTCGCCCGGCGCGAAGGCGGTTGTTTTCGTTTTGAGAGCACCCGCACCGGCACGGGGCGGTTGTCAAGCAGGATAACGAATTGACTCGATGCTGCTCTGGCCGCGGACGGCGATTCCTAAAATGTCGCCACCCGATAATCATTTTCAGCCGAAGGCCGCCGGTGCCGGCGCAAATCATCTTTTCAAAAATCTCGGAACTCTCCGAAGCTGAGGGCGTGCAAATGTCGTCTTGCGGATCGGCGTTCAGAATCCAATCGCAGCTCTCAAATGCCAGGCGATTCTTACCGGGTGAAATGGTGCCATGCGCAACGGCACGTTGCACGAAAGCGCTCGGGGGCATTCAGTAGGGCCGTGCATCCAAGTTCGTTCGATAAGATGGAGGGTTTCGCGCAGAAATATTTGCAGTCGCGCCGGCAGGAGCCGCTCGTGATTCTCGACCTCGGCAGCCAGGATTTTAATGGCTCCTATCGATCACTCTTCGATCAGAACCCGTGGCGCTACGTCGGGGTCGACATGGCGCCGGGTAAAAACGTCGATGTTGTCCTGCGCGATCCCTATTATTGGCGGGAGATCAGGGCCGGGAGCGCGGATGTGATTGTCTCGGGGCAGACCTTTGAGCACACCGAATTCTTCTGGTTATCGATGCGCGAGATGGCGCGGGTCTTGCGAGTCGGTGGTTTGCTTTGCATTATCGCGCCCTCGGCCGGCGATGAACATCGCTACCCGGTCGATTGCTGGCGGGTTTATCCCGACGGCCTGCGTGCCGCAGCTCGTTATGCGGGACTGGAAACGGTCGAAGCCTGGACGCAGTGGGAGGATCTTCAGAAGTATGACAAGGAGAGTAACAAATGGCATGACTCTGTCCTGATCGCGCGCAAACCACAGGAGACATCAAGAACGCGCCGCCGGCGTGAGGTAGGACGATGGCTCAGCCGCTGGGCCGGGGGTCGGCAGCGCGCTCTGTAGTGGCGCTCTGTGAGCGCCGTCTCTTCGGGCGCATTCGGCGGTCACAGACCGCCGCTGCAAGTTTTCGAGTCGTTAGGCTCGTGGCGGGCAGGCCAGATAAAACCCGGGCAGCTCGAGGGAGAGATTCCGATTGTAAAAGGGATCGCGCTGCAGTTGCCCGCCCCAGCGCTCCTGCATGCAGATCGCTTCCTTCGAAGCCACCGCCTGTTCCCGCGATCCGGAACCGCGGAAGATGAAGTTGGCATACGGCGTCCAGACAACACGCAAGCCGCGCTGCCGAAGGCGCAGGCAGAAGTCGACGTCGAAGAATTGTTGCGGAAGATTTGTCTCGTCGAAGCCATCCAGCTCGATAAAAACCTTTCTTCGCACTGCCAGGCAGGCGGCGGAAACGGCAGAGTAATCCTGCTGTAACCAGGCGCGATTGAAATAGCCGGGATGACCGCGTGGGTTGCCGCGAAACGCCGGCGCGGCAATTCCGCCCAGGCCCAGGATGAGTCCGCCATCTTCCAGCAGATTTTCGGGCGACCACAGTCGCGCACCGACCGCGCCCACTTCCGGTCGGAGGACGTGGCTAACGATCTCAGTCAGCCAGCCCGCTTCGGCTACGCCAATCCCGCCACTCAGAAAAAGAAGAATTTCGCCCCGAGCCTTTTTCGCGGACGAATTTGCTGCCGCTGCGCCCGCCTCCGAGGAAATGAACTCGAGGATGGGATAATCCGTCTGCTCCAGCCATGACTCGCTTGCCCGGGCCGTGCTCACGATGGAAACAAGGGGCCGCTCGGCCGGTAGGTTGTAGACGACGCGATGCGATTCCGCATTCTCGGGACAGGCGAGCGCCTGCGCCGCGATCTTGCGTTCGTCCAGATAACTCTGGAGCGCCCGGCGCGCCGCGTCTCGCGCGTAAGGTTTCGCATCGGGTTGCTCGGCCAAACTGCCCTCGGTCATCCGCCAATGATAAAGGATCTTCGGGATATGACGGACTTGGTCTGGCCGGGAACGCGCGCAGCAACGCAGCGCCAGATCATAGTCCTGCGAACCCTCGAATCCTTCCCGAAAACCGCCAATCTCACGGAGCAGAGAGGTGCGGTAAACACCAAGGTGATTCAGATAATTCTGCCCCAGGAAAAGTTCGGGATTCCAGTCCGGTTTAAAGAAGGGATTGGAACGGACGTTGTTCGCATCGAGAAAATCTTCGTCCGAATAAACGATCGCGGCCTCGGGAGTGCGCCTGATTTCCAGAGCCACTTCGGCGAGCGCGTCTTCCGTCAGTTCATCGTCCTGATCGAGCAGCGCACACCACTCGCCGCCAGCCAGGGATAAGGCCGAGTTTGAGCAGGCGGAGATGTGACCATTCTGCTCGCGGAAGATGACTTTGATGCGTTGATCGACGCGGGTGAAATCTTCCAGGAACGGTCTGAGGCGCGGATTCGTCGAGGCGTCATCAGCCAGGCAAAGCTCCCAGTCCTCGTAGATCTGCCGACGCACGGAGATGATGGCGCGGCGAAGAAATTCCAGGTTGCTGTTGTAGATCGGGAGGAGGATAGAAATGAGCGGCCGGCGATCGAGCTGGAGAATCGTGTGGCGAAGGTGCTCGCGCGATTCCGGCGCAGGGGTCGCGAAACGCTCGAGCCACTCGAGATAAGTCATGCTCCCTTCTTCCTTTGCGCCTGCTTCAGCAAGGCGCTGAACCGTTCGCCCAATTGGTCGATGGAAAAATGCTGGAGGAACGTTTGGCGGGCATTTCCGCCTAACGATTTCACAAGTCCCGCTTCCTCCAGACAACGGCGCAAAGCCTCTGCGAGGGCGCGGTCGTCCTCAGGCGGCACGAGCAAAGCGTTCACTCCGTCGCGGAGCCACTCGGCGATGCCGCCGACGTTTGTCGTAACGATGGCTTTGCCGAGACCCATCGCCTCGAGGATGGCAATCGGCATGGTTTCATCGCGCGAGGCGCAGACAAGGACATCGGCAGCGGCGCTGGCCGCGAGGGCGTCATCATGGCTGAGCGCGCTCCGCAGGCTGACATTCGGCAGCGCGGCCGCCTGGTCCATGAGGGTTTGGTGAAACGAGTGATCCAAAACTCTGCCCGCCATCTGGAAACCGGCGCGTAGCGCGGTCGAACTTCTCAGCCGTTTGATCGCCTGCAGGAATAAATCCTGGCCCTTCCGTGGCTCGTAGGTCCCGAGGAGGAGGAATTGGATCCGTGCCGGATCGCCCGGCGGCAGTCCTGGCTGACTCCGGGCGGGGGGAATTCCATAGGGCACCACCTCAATCGGTCGATTCGTGAAGGGGGCATAAAGTTGCGCGGTTCGGCGGGTCGGCATAACGAGAACATCTGCCATCGCCAGCGCGGGTATTATTTCCGGGTTCAACGCGATCAGATGTTGGGCGACGAGACTCTCGTGGATATACCAAAGCACTGGGATGTTTTGTTCGTTAGCCGCGCGCACCGCCGCCCACATGACAAGCGTATTGGCAACCACGACGTCGAAACGCGCGCAGAGCGCCCGCAGCTCGGCGAAATCCGGAGGCCTGGAGAGATCGACGACCGGAAATGTTGCCACGCCCGTCCGCTCCAGTTGGCCGGAGATCGGGCCGGACTCGGCCGTGTTCGGTTTCGGCACTGCCACCGCGGTTTCCCAATCAGCATGCTTCAGCCATCTCACCAAATGCAGGAGCTGAATGGGCGCACCGCTCCAGGTCGTCTCATGAGCAAAAAACAAAACGCGCATCCGCAATGAATTAGACATGGGTTGACGCGATTGTCCTTTTAATCCCAGGTAACAGGGGTAACTCGCAAATAAGCTTCTTTGCTGAAATAGATGGCCGTCCCTGGCTCAGTCGTGATCGAACACCGAACGACTCCTGGCAAAGGCGCACCCCGGCGGATTTGCCAGAGCTGAGAGGCCGTCTCCGCGACCGGACTGAAAAGGAAATCACGCTCCAGGGTCGGAGGGTTGACCCGGTAGGTTCTCGACGACCCATCGCGCAGGTGAAGCTCCATATGAACAATGGGTGGCTTATAGAGAAAGGCCCGCAGTCGTCCAAGGAAATTCAAGGGCAAACTCATTTGCGCGACAAGGGCCCGTCCCCCGGTATCCTTCAAAACGATGGATTGGTCAAAACGGATTCGGTGCTGGGTCGATTGCCCGTGTTGCACAGCGGATGGCACGAGTCGCTTAGTGAGAAGAACCATCTTCCACGCTTCGGCCTCCACCTGATAATGCGAGAGTAGATAGAGGATGGTCTGACTGTCGGCGGCGGTTGGTAACCCTCCGTCAATAGGGTCCAGGAGTTGCAGCACTGCCGCGGGATTATCACTTGTTCGCCAGTAAGTCGCATTGATCTTCTCCAGCCTGGCGTCGCTGGCCACATAATTCTGAAAGGTGGGCCGCGGCCTATAATTGAGATCGGCGTCAATGACAAGGCCCTGTTCGTTGCCGACCAGATCGACCGTGCGATTGCCAATTCGCGCGAGTAAAGGCTGTTCTTCGAAAAGGGCGCGCTTTCTGGCGTGCAACTTACCGGCCAGATCATTGAAGAGCGGGCGCGGCCTCAGCAGTCCGTCGATTCCATGACGGGTATTATCCCAGAGCCGTTGTGGCGTCGCCAGCAAGAGATGCGGATAGTAGGTGGCAAAGGACGCAATCATTAAAAACCCCTGGAAGACAAGAAAGGCTCGGAATAAGAGAATGGGGATTTGCTTTCTGAGCAGAGGATAGAGAAACCAGCCAGCCAGCGGGACATAGCAAAAGAACTGCCAGATATGGTCATCAGACCGCACGACTCCCTGCTTCCACGCCATAAAAAACAAGCCGACATAGGCGACCAGCATAAAGACCCAGGCCGGGTTCGTCCGATCTCCTGCGACGATGCAAAGAGCGGCGACGCCACCGAGCAAAAACAAGACAAGATAGGGGGCGGCCCGAGGATCGGTGGCAAGTTGCATGCTCGCAGCGTAGCCGTGTGCTACCAGATAGGAACGATAAAGAAACGACGGCAGGTCACCAAGACGTTGTCCAAGAAGGGACCACAAAATGATCAAGCCCGGTGGAAAAGCTGCCGCCACCGCCACTGCCTCCGCAAATCTTTTTCTTATCAACAAAAAGAGAGCGACCAGGAAGAGACAATATGTTCCCGCGACTAGGAGTGTGAATTTGACGGTCGCAATAAAAATGACGAAGACCACGCCGGAGGCGAGTAAGACCCAGGGAGGACGCGGCGCGCGGGGTTCGTAAAGAACGGCTGCCACCCAACTGAGCAGGCCGAGGAAAAAGTAGGTGTCAGACGAATTCGGCAGCAGTTGCAGAGTCAGGAGGTAAAAGGACAAGAAGGCGAGTCTGGAATAAGGCTTGAGGTGAAGAAGGAAGCGAAAAGCAAAGAGGACGATGCTGGCGCGAAGCAGTAGCTCGAAGCCATACTTGGCCACGGGATTATAGCCAGAGTAGGAATAGGAGGAGAGCGCGCCTAAAGGTCCATAGGTGAAGATGATGTCGTGTCCGAAACGAAGTCCGTGGCTGAAAGCATAAGTAAGGATGGCCTGCCAACTTCCATCGAGTGTTTCGTCCACGATAGCGACAGGCCAGGAGAAGAGGTTGAGTAGGAGCAGAATCAGGAGCGCGATGACTCCCAGATCCAATCCGCGGGCCTTTCGGGAAGTAGATGGAGGATGAGATATCATTGGTTATGCGGCACGCTGTTTGCGCGGCGGAGGGCCAGGACAAGGACAAGCGCGACCGACCAAAGGGGGAGGATGGGTGCGAGGAAGCGGTCCTGTGTGGCGTCGAGCCAGGCCGCGCGCGCGAGGACGGCGGCCGCCAGAAGCACAACCGCGCAGACCAGACCGGCGCGTTTTTCGAGGCGATGACGCGAATGCCAGCACGAAATCAGCGCTCCGGCCGCGAGCAAATGAAGGATCACGACAAAGGAAAAGTGAAAGCGCCCGATTAGTTTTTCGATGGAGAAAGCGACGCCACTTCTCGGCCCGGCGCCGGCGGAGCGGCGCAAAGTCATCTGATTGTAAAGCGAAGTCTCCGCCTTCGTTAGGCTGGCATCGTCGGGGAGCGCGGCGATCGGCCACTGCGCAAAGACGCGGGCGCCGACCCGCGCCGCGGACGCGGGCAGTCGGCACAGACCGCCGCTTTGGGAGAAGGGATCGAGGAAAACCGTCGAGGACGAAGCGAGTCGGCAAGCGCCCATCGTTGCAGGCCGAGTTGATTTCATCAGAACAAAAAAAGTTCAATGCCGTAAAATCCGCCATGCCCCAAAAAGGCCGAACCAGGCTGGCATTTGGGGATAAAGCAAGCCGAAGCCGTGCGCAAAAAGAACGCCCGCAATCGCCATCGCGCGCAGGCAATCCAGCCCAAAGACTCGGCTCGCGCCCTCTTGTCTCATCGGTCCGGATCTCGCAGGGTGAAGGCTTGAAATCGCTCCGGCGCGGTCCGCGCGATGGCCCATGGAATTGGACCGCGCACGCTGCTGTAAAATCCCGCCCCCGTCCCCGGGGCGAAGGTGGAAACAAGCGGCATGATCGGCCGGCTGATTTCTTCGAGCGGAACGGCCGAGTCCGGCAGCGGCAGCGGATCGGCGTTATCCGAAGGAATGATCAGGATGTCGTGAGGGCGAAACCGCGCATTCTGCACGACGGGCCTGGCTTTCCATCGCTCCATATACCATTGGAAACCCCAGTGGCTTTGGAACCAGACGCGCGTGTGACTTCGCCCGAACTTGTTCCGAAAATGACGCGCACCGGTTCGCGCCGCGCCCGCCCGCGAGGCGTCGGCGCTGGTGATGATCATCGATACAATAAGGGCCGCGCTGACCGACCAGAACCTGGGTCGCGCGCCGCGATCGCAGCGACGCAGCAAGAGAATGAAAACCGCTGGCGCCATTGGCAGAATCGTTCGCGCGGTGATCGACCAGTTGAGAAAAGTGGCGAAGGCAAACGTGCCCACGATCCAGAGCAGGAGCAGGAGCGAATCGGCGTCCCGATTCTCCCAAAACTCCCAGAACGCGAGTGCCAGAATCACAACCCCGAGGCTCGCGAATAGACTTCCCTGCAAACGGACCGCCAGAGGATTGGCGCCGGCAGGCTGCACGCAAAACCAAAAGAACAGCCCAACGACGATGAGTGTCCCGATGCTCCAGAAAATTGCCTTCACGGAACGAGACGCGACGACGAAGAGACCCCCGATCATGCAACCGCCGAGGAACGAGCAGCCGGTGAGAAACTTCGTCTGCAACGGGATCCTGACCTCGCTTGCGACGTCGCGCAGATAGAGCATCGCGCTGCTGAAAAGCGGATGTCCGTATTTGGCCTTGGTCATCAACTCAAAAGCAACGGCCGCGAGCAGCGGGATCGCCAGGAAAACCAGGTGGGCACACGCGCGACGTTCCTTCACCAGAGTGTAGACAAGCAGCAACGGCACGAGACTGATGCCGAAATATTTTGTCAGCGTCGCCGCGCTGACGAGGAGCGCGGCGATCAAAAACAGATGCCATTTTCCGCGCTCGAGCCCGGCGAGCCAGCAATGAATCGACCAGGTCCAAAACGCCAGCAGCATCACATCGCACATCACATGCGTGGCGGAGATGAGAAAGACCGGCGTGAAAAGCGTGAGCAAGGCCGCCGTCGCCGGACTCGGGCAGAGCCGCCGCGCCAGCGCAAAGGTGCCCAGCACCGCCGCGATCGCGGGGACGAGAAACGCCATGTGCATCGCGATTTCGCCGAAGCCGGCAACGGATCCGACCGCCGCGAGGTAGTAGGAGGAGAGGGGCGGATTCTGCATCGCGATCCACATCGGTTGGGCGGTTGCCGACCAGTGCACTGTCCCGCCGTAGGGATCGAAAGGATGCTTCCTGATCTGCTGCGCCATCCAGAGGAAGAGCGGATCGTCAATGTCATAGGCCTTGTTCAGAAATGGCGCCAGCGCGCCAAGAGTGACGAAGGAGAGGAGCCATGGAATGTGCCGCCCGCTCATGCTGCTTTTATTTGATTCCGTTCTGAATCTGGGTGATGCGATCGACTCGATCGGCGTAAAGCGGTCGACGTTGAGCTTCGCGCTCTTTGAACCAAGCCAGAAAATCGCAGAAAGCCGGCTGATCTGTCGCTGCCAGCTTTTCGTAGAGCGGCCGGACGAGGTTTGGGACGGGCAGTTCGCGATGCGTGTAAGCCTCGAGAAGGGCGCATAGCTTGGCCCGGGTGAGGGCGTCTTCCTCCTGCCAGGCGGTGAGAATGCGTCGGGCTTCGTGAAAACGCGCGGCGGCAGGGTCCGGTGGAAACCCCGAGCCGGAGCTGCGCCGGCTCGCGATCTCCTCCGTCGAAGCGGTGCTCAGTTCGGCGAGGAGAGGAGTGAGTTCGCTGAAGTGCCCAATCCAGATGGCGTCGAAGAGAGAAGGAACGTCAATCCGAGAGTCGCCAATGGAGCGAAGCGCGCCTTCGAGGTAAGTGCGCATGCGGTCGCGAAATTCCGGATGTTGGGAACTGAGCAGACTCAATCCATCGAGGGCGCGGTCCGCCGAGAAGTTCTCTTTGTTTGCCAGCAGATTCAGGAGGAGCTGGAAAGCTTCCGCTTGACCGCGCTGCGCGAGGGCACACGCGGCCCAGCGTGCGTATCCGATCGTGGGAAAGCCAGCACCTTTCCCATCAGTTGAGAGGCCGGCGCGAGCCATGCGAAACAAGGCATCATCAATCCGGGGATCCTGGTAACGCAACGGGTCTTCGTTTGGAACGAGAAGGCTGATGACGTGAAATATCGAAACGGTCTGCCGGGGCGCCTGCAGGATCGCGAGCAAACGGGTCACGTAGGATTCGACGGCGGCGGGCTGAGACGGATCGGGTGGCTTCGGATTGTAAACGAAATCTTCCTCCGGTGTGAATTTGAAGGGCTTCCCGATCGTGGGCGGCGTAGCCTCCAGATCAAGCAGGCCAATCTTCAGGATCTCCAACTGGCGCAAAACAAAAAGCGCAAAGTTTGCGCATATTTCTCGGTCGTAATTCCCCAAACGCTCGCTCAAGTGCCCGGAAAAGAGGGTGACGTCGATCTCGGGTTGAGCTGGTTTCAGCCAGAACTTCATCGTGCCGTCGGCGGTGCTGGTGATGCGTGAAATGCCGGGCTCGTTGCCACAGATGGTGCGGACGCGGCCCAGCCACCAAATCGTTTCGTACGCGTGCCGGGCCAGATCGTCCGGGACTGAGACGGTGCGTGGGTGGGCCAAAGCGCGTGCGATGACCGCTGGAGTAACATCCCTTCCAAGTGTTGCCTGTGCGAGCGTGCAGTGCGACTTGCCGGGTGTGTAATCCAGCGTGGTCCGGCCTGTCCCAGGAGCGAAACCGCATCCACTGGTCTGCCATTCGAAACCAATCTCGCCCCGGGGTGGTGGCGTCGCTTCGTTGCGATCGTCGAGCGCGACACGACAGGCGGCCCGATTTGTCGGCGAGCGGTTCTCCTCGACCAACGCGCGGGCGGCCTCCTTCGGCGACAGCTCCCAAAAGCGAGCGGGCAAATGCGTCGGCACGATCGCGTCGCGTTCCTGTTGGTTCGCGTCCTTGCCCGCAGTCATGATTTCGAGCAGCTCTTCGTTGCTTTTGCCTCGCAGCGAAACGTATTGCCATTTCGCGGCAGGCGTCGAAACCGGCGTTGGCAAGACTACTGCTCCGTTAGGCTGCGCTGTAAAAGGCGGCTCCGTGCGGATCTTCGCCATGGCGGGCCAGATGTCTTCATCGGGAGGGATCAGGAAAAAATGTTCGGCGGCAGATCCCGCGGGACCAACGAAACGGTCGTGTGCCTCATCCCAGCGAAAGACGGCCGCCATATTTTTCAGGCGCCAACCGGGCCCTGCCTTACCGGAGGATTCGCTGTTTTCCTTTGGCCCGATGAGCACGGCGTATTTGCCATCGTCCTCTTTCTGAATGGCAAATCCCCAATCGCGTTGGTCGCCGCGATTTATCGCCACGCTGAGGAGCGGAACGGCCTCCTTCTCCACCCGTTCGACGCGGACCAATTCGATCGTCTCATCTTCGCGACGCTCCGTGCTGTAAGATTGTATTTCAATCCGCTCGATGTACCCGTCTCCATTGAGATCGAAAATGTAACCGTGAACCATGTTCCACCCGCCGAACGGCATCTGCTTTTCGCCCTCGGCCGAAAAAGCGAAAACAACCTTGTCGTCTCGCCAATTTTCCGGTGGCGTCGAGACTGATGCGCCGGCTGTTCCTGGCGGGAAGAGGCCGTCGATATCGGGAATTTGGTAGGCGGTTTCGTCAAGCGATGGCTCGGAGCGCCACTCGCACAGGACAATGTAAATCGGGGGACCGTTCCGCTGGGGGCACACAATGACTTCCGGGTGGAGATAGTCGTGGGCCTGGCGGCGTTCTTTCGCCGGTTCCGTGCGGCGGAACAGTTCGGCGAAGGCGGGCGCAGTCGTCTTCGGGTCGGCCAGCAACTCAACTAACTCCGGGCCGCTCAGCTTCGCGAGGTCGGCCGCGTAAACGAGGCTCGTGCTGCAAATCGCGAGGAAGAGAGAGGGGAACTTCAGCGGCATTGAGTCACGATAACCTCCGGCGATAAAGGGTGCGACACTTAGTGCGGGGCAACGAGCAAAGCGAGACTGGAGAGCAACGCTCCGTCGTTGCCCAGATTCAACCGGCGCGCGGACGTCGCCCTCCAGGCATCCGCCCATCTTCCCTTTTCGTTAGGCCGAGAAAAGATCTGACCGCGCAGCGCGATCACCAGGACGAGCAGGACCGACCAAAGGGGGAGAATCGGTGCCAGGAAGCGATCCTGGGTCGCGTCAAAAGCCGTCGCATCGAGCCAGGCGAGCAGAGCCGCGCGCAGGAAGACGGCCGCCGCCAGCAACGCAATCGCGCAAACGAGGCCGGTGTGACCTTTAAGGCAACGACGCGAATGCCAGAGCGAAACCAACGCTCCCGCGGCGAGCAAATGCAGAACGAACATGAAGAAGAAATGATAGCTTCCGATCAATTTTTCGGTGAAGACCGCGGCGCCCGTTCTCGGTCCGACTCCGGCGGCGCGGCGCAAAGTCATCTCGTCGTAGAGCAGCTTTTCCGCTGTCGTTAGGTTGGAATCATCCGCAATCGGGCCGATCGACCAGCGGGCGAAGACGCGCGCGGCCACGCGCGCAGCGGATTCGGGCAGACGGCGCAGACCGCCGCTCTGCGTGAACGGATCAAGAAAACCGTCGAGGACAAAGCGTGTCGGCAAGCGCCCATCGTCGCAGGCCGCATTGATTTCCTGAGCCGCTTTGGTGAAGAAGCGGCGGGCCGTTTTCGGGGAAGCGAAAATTCCCTCGCCCGCAGCGGTCTGCCGCGTCGCCCAGACAATCCAGCCGACGCCGATCTCGTTAGGCGTGCCTACCTGCCGATCCGTCTCGATGCGCCACGCCTGGCCGATCGGCCCCTCGAGGGGCGCGCGCAGTTTTGCGAAGGTCGGGCTGACCGCGCAAGCACGGTGCAATGTTTCCATCGTGATCGGAGCGTACGGTTTCGGCTCGGCCGGTTTGATCCGGAGCAGGCTATGATAGAGCGATTGAAAAACGGGCGCGGTCATTTCCGAGCGCGCAAAGGATCGGAAGACGAGATCGTTTTTGGCATAGACCGTGATGATCAGCAAAGCGGCGGTTGCGCCCGTCAGAGCGATCAGGCGCAGACTGCGTCGCCAATTGTCGAGCAAGAGAAAACCGCTCCAGATTGCGATCAGGGCGATGAGGAGAATGACTTCCTCGCGCGTGTTCCAGAGGATCGCGATCGTCCCACCGGAAGCGATGGCCGTCCAGGGGCGGCGCCGCGACCAGATGAAGAGCAGCCCACCGAGGGTAAACCAGAGGAGCGCGCCATAAAATGTATCGGAGACGGTGTAGTCATTGAGCTGAAAGCCGATTGGATGCAGGCAAAGACAGGCGAAGCTCACGAGGCAAGCCCAGCGGTTTACGCCCAGAGTGCGAAGAGCCGCGACAAAAGTGAGAGCGCCGCCGATTTGCAGGAGTTCGATCGCGAGGCGCAGGGGGATATGCAGCAGCCGCATCGAAGCGATCCAGAGCGGATAGGCGCAGGGGCGGATGAAGGCGAGCCAATCGTAAGTCGCTCCCCAGTACCAATCGCGGGCCGAGCGCACATACCAGAGCGCGTCGTATTGCGTCGCGCTGCCGACGATTTCTTCGCCGTGCACGAGCCACAGTTTGAACGCGATTAGCGCCGTGAGCGCCAAGCCGAAGACCGCCGCGGAACGAGCGCGCGTGGTCACTGATATATTCCTGGGCTGGGCATTCTTGTTTGTGGCGGCGAGCCACTTCGCCGAAACTTGTTCACCTGCCAAGACAACTCAAGACGCAAACGCACGCGTGCAGCCCGCTTAAATGGACCTAACGAATCTACCTTCGCGTCGTTTTGAGCCTTTGCGCTATGGCCTTGGCGCGTGGACCGAACACATCTTTTTCGCTTACGACCTGGTCGCGCAACTAAAGCCGCGTGTGCTCGTCGAGCTCGGGACCGATCGCGGCGAAAGCTATTTTGCCTTCTGCCAATCCGCGCTCGAAAACCAGACCGGCACGCGTTGTTACGCAGTCGATCATTGGCGGGGCGATCCGCACGCCGGGAGTTACGATGAGACGACATTCCGCACTGTCGAGGCGCACAATCGTGCGCATTACGCCGCGTTTTCGACCCTGCTTCGGTCCACCTTTGACGACGCTCAGGATCGTTTCGGGCCGGAGAGCATCGACCTGCTCCACATCGACGGTCATCACTCGGAAAAAGCGGCGGCCCACGATCTCGAAACCTGGCTGCCCAAACTCCGGCGGGGCGGGATTTTGCTCGTGCACGATGTGACGATGCGCGGCCGCGATTTCGGCGTCTGGAAGGTTTGGGCCGGACTAGAGACGCGCGGACGCTCCTGGACCTTCCGGCAGCCTCCGGGTTTAGGCGTGTGGGAAAAGCCTTCGTCTGACCCCCTGCCGTCGCTGCTCGAGACGCTCTTCGATTCGCCTAACGACTCGCAAAGTTTGCTGCGTGACTATTACGGCCAGCGCAACGCTGATTTGCAGGCGAAGGTGGCGCAACAATGGCGCGACCGGACAATTCGTTCTGCGCCAATGGCGGACGAGACGGTTATCCAGGTTTTTTGGACGAATGATGGCAATTTCTCGGAGGAAAAGTCGGCCACTGCCCGTCTCGGCCACGGTCTTTGGAAGGATATAGAAGTGCCGCTGCCGACGGAGGATTCGATCATCGGATTGCGGATCGATTTCTATAGCGCCCTAACGATGATCGAGATCGCGGAGATTGCGGTCCGTGCGGGCGAGAAAGTGCTGTATCGCGCCGCGCAGGCGGCGGACTTCGCCGCGATTGCATTATGCGAGGATTGCGCCGGTCGCTCCCTGGACCCCTTCACAATTGAAGTAACCGGTGTGGATCCGCAACTTCACCTGCCGCCTCTGGTTCCGGCGAGCGCTCGTGACAAGATCGTGCTTCGGATGCGCCTGCGCGTTCTGCCAACCGAAATCGCCGGACGCTCCTAACAAGACCAGGAACAGCGATTTATTCCACAACGCGTCGCCATCCCGAGTCGGCGAAGCGCGGCGAGGGACCCCGCAACTGCAATGGAAGGGTTCCCTAAAGTCTCCGGCGCCAATTGCAATTGGGAGGTCCCTCTCCGTCCCGCGGCGGATCGGGATGACAAGCGGCGCGCTGCGGACGTGCAGGATCGGCCGGTCGATGGACGCCAAGCGCGTAGCCGGGCCCCACTGGGGACTGTCCCGCTCGGAGAGAGCGAAGCGTCTACAATGCAGACCGACTCATCCCCCGGGCGCCGCTTCGCGGAGCGGGCGCGAGAGGTCTTCTTTCACCCGGTCGAGGATTCCGTTCACAAAGCGCCCGGAGTCGGGGCCGCCGAATTCTTTTGCCAACTCGATCGCTTCGTTGATCGAAACGACCGGCGGGATGTCGTCGCGGTAGAACATCTCGTAAATTCCGAGTCGGAGCACGTTGCGGTCGACGGCGGAGATGCGCCGGAATTCATAGTTCTCGCAATAGCGGGTGATACGTTCGTCGATTTCCGGCAGGTGCGCGAGCATCCCTTCGATCAATGGCTGGGCGAAGAGTTGCACGTTGGGTTTCGCCGGACACAGCTCCCAGAATTCGTTGATCGTTTCCGGCCCCTTGCCATCGTGGAGATCGCGCCAGAAATGATATTGCAGCGCGGCGCGCCGCGCGGAATGACGTTTGCCCATGGCTACTTGCGCAGATCTGCGATGAGATTGGCCATCTCGTAAGCGGCCCGGGCCGCTTCGGTCCCGCGATTGTGCTCGTCCTCGAGGCAGCGTTTTTGCGCCTGGGCTTCGTTCTTCAAGCTGAGCACGGCATGAATCACCGGCACGCCGTGTTCCAGCGAAATCTGCTGCAGGGCCGAGGTCACGACCTGCCCGAGGTGTTGCGCGTGCGCGGTCTCGCCCTCCAGGATCACGCCTAACGCCACGATGGCGTCCGCGTTTTTCTTCAGAGCCACTTCGCGCACCATCAGCGGGATTTCAAAAGCGCCCGGCACGAGGTGCAGGGCGACGTTCGAGCCCGGCGAAAGCACGCGCAATTCGTTGGTGCAATGACTCACGAGCCCCTGCACATATTGGGCGTTGAACTGGCTCGCCACGAGTCACGAACCCGCGTTTCACAGTGATGATACGAGGCCTTGGCGGAACGAATTGTGACATGCGCGATCGGATCCCCTCGGCTAAAGCAGATGCCCCATCTTGACCCGCTTCGTCTCGAGATATTTGGCGTTGTGCGGATTCGGTTCGCTGCGGATCGGCACCTGTTCGACCATCTGGATGCCGTAACCTTCCAGGCCGACCACCTTCTTCGGATTGTTGGTTAGGAAGCGGAACTTGCGCACGCCCAGATCGAAGAGAATCTGCGCGCCGATGCCGTAATCGCGCAGGTCGCCGGCGAAGCCGAGCTTGGCGTTCGCCTCCACCGTGTCGAGCCCTTCCTCCTGCAATTTGTAGGCGTGAATTTTCGCCGCCAGCCCGATCCCGCGCCCTTCCTGCCGCATGTAAACCAGCACCCCGCCGGCTTCGCTGATCTGCGCGAGCGCGGCGTGTAATTGATTCCCGCAATCGCAGCGGCGCGAGCCGAAGACGTCGCCGGTCAGGCATTCGCTGTGCACCCGCACCAGCGTCGGTTTGGTCTTGGAAATTTTGCCTTTCACGAGGGCGAGATGATGCGCGTTATCCATCGTCGAGCGGTACATGTGCAGATCGAAATCGCCGTAATCGGTCGGCAATTTCACCACCTGCTCGCGCACGATCAGTTTCTCGCGCAGGCGGCGATGCGCGATCAGACTCTGGATCGTGCAGATGCGCAGTCTGTGTTTCTTCTTGAACTCCATCAGCTCCGGCAGACGCGCCATCGTGCCGTCGTCGTGCAGGATTTCGCAAAGCACGCCGGCCGGTTGCAGGCCCGCCATCCGCGCCAGATCGACCGCCGCCTCGGTGTGACCGGCGCGGCGCAAAACGCCGCTCTTTCTTCGCGCGCAAAGGAAAGATGTGGCCCGGCTGGACGAGATCTTCCGCTGCCGATTTCGGCTTCGCGATAGTCCGGATGGTCGCCGCCCGATCGTGCGCGCTGATGCCGGTTGTCACGCCTTTCGCCGCATCGACCGAGACGGTGAAATCGGTCCGGTACATTTCCCGGTTCTGCGCCACCATCCGCTGCAAGCCGAGCTGATCGGCGCGTTCGCTCGAGATCGGCACGCAGATCAGTCCGCGGCCGTGCATGGTCATGAAATTGATCGCCTGCGGCGTCGCCTTCTCCGCCGCCATGATCAGGTCGCCTTCGTTTTCGCGGTCGGCGTCGTCAGTCACGATCACGATCTTACCCGCGGCGATGTCCTTCACCACATCGTCAATCGTGTCGAATTGAAAGGCTTCCGCCGCCCGGATAATCACGGGGATACCATTGCCGTCGCGCCGCGCCTCGGCAACGGGAATTCACTTCTCGCTCGTAGCCACGACCGCGTCGGGCCGGTACATGTCCCGATTACTGCCTTGGAACTCGGCTTTCAACTTCACCTCGAAATGGGCCAAATCGACCAAATCCCAGCGGGTGAATTTCCAGTGTCCATCTTTCCCCGGCTTCGTGCTCGAAACCGACCACGAAATGGACGGCGTCGTCCCGGACTTTGTTGGTCGACTTCTTCGGCTCGAAATAAAACGTGCGGAAACTGCTCTCGCGGCTCCCGGCCGCATAGAGTTTTGGATCGAGATAAAAAACGCGCTTGGATTCCTGATCGACGAGCCGCAAATCGGGATAACCGGAGCGCTGCACGCGACCGTCGGCGGTGCGCGGGAAATCGCAGTTCAGACCCGGCACCGCATTGAGCAGTTCGCGCAGCAGATCCTCGAAATGGCTGCTCACCTCGTTGATGCGCGGGATGCCTTCGATCGCGCTGCCGGGCGCATTCATTCGCCTAACGACTTCGCCGAGAACGCTCGAGATCTGTCTGATCACACGCTGGTCCACCGCGTTTCGCGGGTCCGTCGCAATGACTTTTTTCCCGGTCGCATCGAGAATGACTTCGGCGAACGGAAGGCCGCGCAACTGTTCATCCTCCTGCAGCAGCCAGCGAATGAGCGCATCGACAGGAGGCTTTGGACTCGCGGGTGTTTCTGGTGTCGTCGTCTCTTGCGCGATGACGGCCGTGGCGAGGGAGATTCCGAGGATCCACGGCGAGAGGTAGCGCAACATCGGTCGATTCAAAATCGCCCGGGCCGCTTCAGCAAGTCGATTCAATCGCGGCCGGCCGGCGCCTACGGCAGCTTATAGACTTCTACCAGCGCGTTGCCCGTCGTGTGGCCGACGCCGGCGACGATCGCCGTATAAGATCCGGGCGGAAGCGTCGTGAGAATTGCGGATTCGCTGTCGTCGGTCGGGGCCAGGCCGGAAGCTATGATTTCCAGCGGCTGGGCGGAGCGCCAGTTATCGTTGAAGCCGACGACCGTGCCGTTACGGTCGTGCAACTCAATAGTGGGATCCGCCATGACATCCGGGACTCCGTCTTTGGACAAGGACGGCCCGATCGCCCGAACGATCACTTTCGTATCCTTCGTGCCGCCGATGATAAAGCCGTTGATCATGACTTTATCACCGGTCCCGGCCTGCCCTCGAGTCGAAAGGTTCATGATCTGAGATCTGGTCGGGGTAAGGTCGTAAATTTCGACCAACGCGATCCCCGTATTCCCGCTCTGGCTTTTGAGTCCTATGGTGTAGCTCCCAGGCGGCACCGTGGCTACGATGGCGGCCTCGCGATCATCGTGGGGAGCAAGACCGGTGGCGGCGATTTCGGATTCGTGATCGGACCTCCAACCTCGGTTATCCGCGATCACCGCTCCTCCTGGACCATACAGCGTCAATTCGGGGTCGTTTAAGGCGCTTGGCACGCCCGCAGCGGTCAGGGAAGGCCCCATGCCGCGAAAGATCACAGTTTTGGAGTCGGTCCCCGAGTTGATGAAGCCCCCGATCGCGATGCTATCTCCGGTCAGCACGTTGACGCGCGTCGAGACGTTGCTCAGACTTTGCTGGGCGACGTCGCCGGGAGGGGGCCCGTCGGTCAAAGGATCGCTCGGAGGAGCCCATGGACCTAAGACGTTCGAGACGGTGACCGTGGCAGCCTGATCGGCGGTCATGTGGCCGTCCCAGGGCGCTGGGCTGAAAAACTTCGGCGTTCCGTCCAGGTTCATGCCTCCGAATTGATTGGCGCGGCAGAATTCTGTATTCGGCTCGTCCGGCGGATCCCAAGCCGACCAGAGGATGGGCCTGATGTGACTATCCATCTTGCAGTTGATGAAGTCCGAGTTGCCGTACGGCCCCCAGGGGCGCATCAGATAGGTTAAGTTATTGGCGACTCCCGGGCCGCGGGTGAGCGTGCAATTGGAGAAAATAAGGCCATAGGGAACGTTGCTCGGCGTGCGCGGGGCCGAAACGTAACCGCCGCTGGCGATTGTCCGGATAGTGGAGAGTTCGATAAACGCCGTCCCGCCGCCGCAGAGGAAATCCACGTATCCATCGACCTCGCAGCCCGTAAAATACGAGGTCGAGTCCGGTAGGAAGAAGATTGTGTCCTGGTAGCCGAGGAGCCGGACGTTATTGAACTCAGTCCTTTGACCCTGGACCCAGAGCGCCGCCCCGTAGACCGGGCCTTCTGGTTGGGTGATGCTGGTATTATTCAGGGTCAGGTTATAGACGATGACGTCGGTTCCCAGGATCGTCAGAACAACGTTATTCATTCCGCCGTTGGTTTGAATGATGACCGCGCTGTTTGCGACCGAGGGCGTCCCCATCAGCGTGATATTTGCCTTTTGAGCGGGGATGGTCACCGCTTCGTTGTAGACGCCGGGCGCGAGTTGAATCTTATATCGATCGACGCTGTTGCCGGGAACAGCGTCGACGGCGCTTTGGATCGTCCGATAGACTGAAGGGACGTCGAAGAGCACGGCGCCGGCAGCGTGCTTCTGTGCAAGCGCCACCAGCGCGATCGCGATGGGAAAGCCGTTCATGAAGCGCACCCACCAGCGCGAACGAATTTTTGGTCTTGTCGACCGTCGAGAGAGCGTTGTTATGGGGCGGACTTTGTCAAAGGGCGCGATCTCTGTCGAGGCTCATCGCCTAACAGGCCGCTGAAACACGTCTTGCGAAGCAACATCCGCCGAATCATAAACGGTGGGTTGTTTCAGCAGGTCGATTTGGCGCGCGACGACGCGAGCAGATCGGCGGCCGCAAAGGGCGCGTAAAGGATCGCGAAAAAAAGCAGCGCGAGACCTTCAGCCCCACAAGATAGAGCCAGCGCGTGTCGGAAAGGTAATCGAGGATGGAAGGCGCCTGAGGTTTGTGGAGGAGGAAACCGTAATTCACGTCCGTTAGGTAATCGACCAGCAAAGTGGCGCAAAGATAGAACTGCGACCAGGCCAGGGTGCGCCAGACCGAGCCGAGAGTGGGACGAAAGCGACGCGCGACGAGCAGATAAATGACGCCGGCGACAATCCCGCAGTGGCCGACGAAGAAGCTGATAAAGCGAATATCGGGAAAGCCGACCTGCAGGTTGGGGGTAAGAATGGCCTGGAAGGTGCCGCCGATTCCCCAGAAGTAGGAGACTTCCGTCCAGCCCCGCCATCCGGTGAAGAGTGCGACGATGATGGTGACCATCGCCCAGTCGCAAAGCTGGAAGGGAAGCGCCTGTTGCCAGAAAAGCAGATCGTGACTCCAGAGGTAGAAGGCGTAGCCGAGATAGTTCGTCAGGAGAAGCAGCGAGAGGCCCAGAGCAGCCGCGCGATCGAGGGTTCGCGAGCCTGTGATCTGCACCGCGATCCCGAGCGTGAGCGGGATGAAGATCGTGAGGAAGATAACGACGAGATGCGCCGGGCCGAAAAGTTGGAAGGCGGGTTCGGAATTCATGCGCTGTGGACGCTTCGCCGTGCGAGGCGCGATAGCTTACTCGGAGTCCCTTCGCCAGAGCAACGCCGCCCGGACCCGCGTCGCCCAGAGGGCGGCGTCTACAGGCTACTCGCGCGGCTCGATCTTGCCCGCGCCCGTGATCTTTTTTCGACCGACTTCGGATGGCCGCCGTAACTCACTTTGCCCGCGCCGGTGATGGCCGCACGAAGCGAGTTGGAAGCCACCACCTCCGCTTTGCCCGCGCCAGTGACGGATAACTCGACGTCCTCGGCGGGCAAATCGGCGGCCTTGAGTTTGCTCGCTCCCGTCAGGCTGGCGAGCAGCCGGTTAACTTTGCCGGCGAGTGTGACCTTGGCGGCGCCGCTGGTTTCCAAGGCGAACGTGGCGCCGCTGATCTGGCTGGCATTGAATTTGACCGCGCCGCTCAGCTCGCCCCCGCCAGCGAGGGACTGGTAATGGCGATCTTGATCCCATCGGTCGGCGCCATACTGCCGTCCATGTCGATCTTGAGCACATCGCCTTCCATTCGGGTCTCGATGTGCGAGAGCAGATTCTCGTCGGTCGTTAGGCTCAGGGAAGGCGCGCCCGGATGCCATTCCAGTTCGTAGAAACCGCCTGCGTCCACCCGGGTGAAATCGGTCACCGGCCGGGGTTCGGTCTTGATTTTGCCGTTGCCGCGAATCCCTTTCCAGTCGCAGCCGGCGGAGAGGAGAACGAGGAGAGATAGGGCGCTGATGAGGTTGGTCTTTTCATGATGTGGGTCTCGATTGAGATGCGGCGCGAGGCGTTTTGGATTCAAGAAAATCTGCCTAACAAGAAGTCGGGACGCGCTGAGCCAGCGCCACCCCGTGCGGGATCGCGCCCGCGACGAAGCCGAGGCATTCGACCGCGCCGCTCGGTTTTCCGGGGAGCGCGATGACGAGCGATTGGCCGACGACCGCGGCCAGGTTGCGCGAAAGAATTGCGTTGGGGGTGATTTTCATCGATTCGGCGCGCATCACTTCGCCGAAACCGGGGAGCTCGACCCGCATCAAGGCGCGAATCGCTTCCGGAGTGATATCGCGCGCGGCGAGGCCGGTGCCGCCGGTGGTGAGGATGAGTCCGCAGCCCTGCGCGGAGAAGGAGCGGATCGTGGCCTGGAGCTGCTCGATTTCGTCGGGCACGATCGCCTCGCCGAGAACGCTCCAGTTGTTCTTTGCCGCCACTTCCTTCAAAGCGGGGCCGCCGAGGTCGTCATACTCGCCGCGGCTGGCGCGATCGGAAACGGTGATGATGCCGACGGTGATTTGCATTCGATTAGGGCGTTCTCATTTGTCATCCCGAGCCGCCGCTCGCTGGCGACTTCGCTTTCTTGAGGAGCTCAATCTCGCCGATCCGCATCGCTTTATCGACCGCCTTGCACATGTCATAGATGGTGAGGAGCGCGACCGTCACGCCAGTGAGCGCTTCCATTTCGACGCCGGTCTGCGCGGTCGTGCGCGCCGTGCAGGTCGCTGCCACGCTGGTTTCGTTACTCGTTAGGTCGACTTCGACATGGCTCAGGCCCAGCGTGTGGCAGAGCGGAATGAGTTGCGCGGTTTGTTTCGCGGCCTGGATCCCGGCAATGCGCGCGGTCGCGAAGACGTTGCCCTTCGCGATGCGATCCGATGCGATCAGTTTGAGCGTCGCGGGCTGGAGCTCGATTTTTCCACTCGCGACGGCTTCGCGGTGGCTGAGCGGCTTGGCCGAGACGTCGACCATCTTCGCGCTGCCATCGCTCGCGATGTGGGTAAGCGTCCTGGAGGGACGACCTTCGTGTTGTTCGTGTTCGGCCGGCTTCCCTGCCGGTCGATCTTTCGCAGACGGGACAGCGCCCGTCCCTCCAGTGTGCGCGGTCATTCGTTAGCCGCCGATGGCCACCATCTTGCGGCCCGGCTGATAGGTGGTGCGGAAATCGTGCTGCTCCGGTTTGCGCTCGACGACGTCGAGGAAGAATTGGCGCAGCTCGTCGTCGCTCGCGCCGGCGCGGAGCGGCTTCATGATGTCGAATTCGAGATAACTGCCGAGACAGGGGCGCAATTTCCCGTCGCAGGTGAGGCGGAGTTTGTTGCAGCTCTCGCAGAAATGCAGGTTCGTCATCGCGCCGATGAAACCAATACGCTGTTTTCGTCCCGAGAGTTGGTAATAGGTGGCCGGACCGTTGGTGCGGAACTCCGGCTGCGGAATCAAAGGGCCGAACTTCGCTTCGAGCGCGCGTTTCGCTTCCGCGACCGGGAAGAAATTCGTCTCCGTCAAGACCTCGGTCGTGCTCACCGGCATAAGCTCGATGAAGCGGAGGAGAAGATTTCGTTCCGCGGCGAAATCGACCAATGGCGCGAGCGCCTCGTCGTTCCGCCCGCGCATCAGGACGCAGTTGATTTTGATCTGCGGAAACCCGGCCGCGATGGCCGCATCGATGCCGGCGATGGCTTCGGGCAGCAGGTCGCGCCCCGTCGTGCGCGCATACTCCGCGCGATCGAGCGTATCGAGCGAAATGTTGACGGAATTGAAGCCGCAGTCGCGGACCGCCTTCGCCATCGTGAGGCCAGGCTCGACTTCGCGGGTGAGGAGAGTGCCGTTGGTGGAAAGGCCGATGTCGCGCAGATTCGTTAGGCTGGGGAGTTGGCGGAAGAGCTGGATCACATCTCGCCGGGTGAGCGGTTCGCCGCCAGTGAGGCGGATTTTCGTCACGCCGAGTTCAGTCGCGATGCGAATGAGGCGGAACGTTTCTTCAAAACTGAGGATTTCGTCGCGAGGAAGCCACTCCTGCAATTCCTGCGGCATGCAGTAGGTGCAACGCTCGTTGCAACGGTCGGTGATCGAGACGCGCAAATACGAGATGCGATGGCCGAAGCGATCCTCCATGGGGCGAGGTTACGGCGGAGCATTTGGCGAATCAACTTGGCGCGGAGGGGAGGCAAATCGAAGCGCCGCAATCTTTCGATCTTGTTACCTTTTTGAGGTCACGCGGGCCGCACGACGGTTTGACGCTGTCTCGGGCCCGTTTTATGTTTGTGCATGAAGCGTCAATTGTCTTCGTGGGCGCTGTTGGCGTGCATCGCAACTGGCGCGTTGGTTCTCTCGGGCTGCAGCACCGTCGGGTCGCGCATCGAAGCGAATCGTCCGGCTTTTGATCAGCTCTCGCCGCAGGAAAAAGCCCTTGTCAGCCAGGGGAAAATCCAGGGCGGCATGTCGCAGGAAGCGGTTTACATCGCATGGGGTCAGCCGCAGCAGAAGGCGGTCGGGAACGTGCGTGATGTCCCGACGGAGACCTGGGTCTACACTGCTACGACGTCCGCGTACGGTCCCTACGGGATATGGCGGATTTGGTTATGGCTACGGGTTCGCTGGGCGGATTGGATTTTATGGGCGGCATGGCGGCCATCGTTTTTACGGGGCCTTCGTCGATCCCTACTGGGATCCGTTCTATTACCCGTTTCCCGCGAGCGTGAGTTATCCGGTGAAAACGGTTTCTTTCCAGCGTGGCCGGGTCGTGGCCTTCCAGTTTCTGGCGCCGAGCGGCTACTGATTCGGCCGACGCCTAGATCAGGTGCTTTGCATTAATCGCCGGACGAGGTCCTCAACCGTGACGATGCCGGCGAGCTTGCGGCGCTCGTCGAGCACCGCGGCCAGGCTGAGCCGGGCCGCACGGAGCCGGCGGATGATGCGGTAGGCGGATTCACTTTCCGTGGCAGAGACGATTCGTCGGGTATAATGCCGCAACGTCTGGCGCGGGGCCTTGGTCGAGAAGGACCTCGAAGACATTGACGAGGCCGAGGGTGCTGCCGTCCTCCGCCAGGACCGGGATGCGATCGATTCCGGTCTTTGCACTCAATTGCAGCAACTGCGGAATTGTCGTTTGCGGATCGACCGCGATGATTTGCGGCCGCGGCACCATCACTTCGGAAACCTTGACCGCTCGGAAATCGACGACGTTGTGGATCATCGCCCGCTCCGCCGGGGTGAGCGCACCCTGGCGTTCGCTCTCGAAAGTGAGTTGCTTCAAATCTTCCCGGGCCGCGAAGAGCCGGGGCGTGGCTTTCTTGCGCCGGAAGAGGAGGTGGCCGATTTGCGAGCCGAGTTCGAGCAGAGGCCAAAGGAGCCGCGAAGTGAGAACGAGCAGACCGGCGAGGGCAGCCAGTGCCCGATAGGGAAAACGGCGGAAAAGCGACTTGGGCAGAACGCCAAGCAGGAAGAGATAAATCGGCCCGGCAACGAGAAGTGCGACCAGATAGCCGGCCGCGCCTAACAAATTTACGAGCCGCTTGGTGAGGAAGAGCAGCCCGGCGATGTCGGAAAAATTTGTCACCAGCAAAACGGTGGCGAGGAGGCGCTCTGGTTTCTTGAGGAGCCGGTCGAGCGCGATGGCGGCGCGATTGCGCAATTTTGCCTGATGGCGCAACCGCACCTGGTCGAGGGAGAGCAGCCCTGCCTCGATGCCGGCGAAAACGAACGACACCACCCAGCAGAAAAAAATGACGACCCAGCCCGTCATGTTTCGGAATGGTCGGCCGCGGGCGAATTCTCCTCCGCATCGTGGGTGGTCTTCTCGAGGAGCAGTTCCTCGATCCGTTGCCGGCTCACCCGGCGGACTGTGATGGAGAGGCGGGGGATTTCGAGAGTCGCGCCGACGTTAGGCAAATAGCCGAGCCGGTTAAAAACGTAGCCGCCGATCGTGTCGATGCCGTCGGCCATGAGCTCAAAGCCAAGGTGTTCGCTGAGATCGTCGAGCCGCGCATTGCCGCTTACGATCAAACGCCCATTCTCCAGCGGCTCGATGTAAAGCTCGGCGTCGCCCAGCGGCGCAGCGTCGCTAATGATTTCCTCGATGATGTCGGCCAGGGTGATCATCCCCTCGGTCCCGCCGAACTCATCCACCACGATCGCGAGTCCCTGCGGCGCGGAAAGAAACCGGCGCAGCAAATTCATCGCCCGCATCGTCTCCGGCACGAACGAAGGCGCGTTCAGCGTCTCGGTATAATGCCGTGAGGGATCGAGCAGGAATTGCTTCACGTCGACGATCCCGACGATCTGGTCGGGCGTCTCGGCATAGACCGGCACGCGCCGGTGTCGCCATTGCCGGAAGAGCGCGATCGCTTCCTCGTTAGGCAAATCGTCTCGGCACGGCGAAGGTATCGACCCGCGGCGTCATGCAATCCTTCGCCGTCTTGTCGCCGAGCTTGATGATTTCCTGGATCATCTCGCCCTCCGCCTCCTGCAGCGTCCCCTCGGCTTCGCCCATCTCGACCAGCGTCTCCAGTTCCTCGTCGCTGATCCGCGGCCGCACCCGCAATTTTGCCGGCGTGAGCCGATCGATGATCACGCTGCTGGCGTTCTCGAGCAGCTGCCCGACCCGGTCGAGCAGCGGCATCATGACCTTGAGGGTAAAAACGCCGAGCGGCGGAGATGCGGTAGGCGGTCGAGATCGCGAGCAGCTTGGGGATCAAATCGCAAAGCACCACGATGACGGCAAAAATCGCGAGCGTCGCGACCCACTGCGGCAGGTGCGTGACGAGCGGGCCCTCCCAAATGAGAACCAGGCAAAGAATGATCAGCGGCACATTCACCATCGTGTCGCCGAGCAGGAGGACGTTGAGAACGCGGCGCGGATTATCGCGGAAGGTACGCAGGAAATTCGGCGAGCGAAGGATGCTGCTCCTGCAGGCGCTGGATCTGGTGGCTTTTGAGCGCGAAGAGTGCCGTCTCCAGGCCGGAGAAAAGCGCCGAGCAGGAAATCAGAAAGACGATCGCGCAAAGGAGAAGCGTTAGCCCGACCGCCGTCATCCGTCACCCGCGGCCGTGCGCAGATCAGCCCCCCGTGGAAAAACAATGCGTGCTCGGTTGCCGGTCATCTCTGCCGAAACGAAGCTAAGCTTTCCGTGAACAAAGGCCAAAGAATTTCCCGGCTGGTGGAAGAGCTGAGCGGCGGAGCGGCGGAGGACGCGCCGGGCGAGATTGCCCAGCATCCCTGCTACCTTGGATTTCTTCGTTGCTGGAATGAGCAGCGCTATTACGAAGCGCACGACGTGCTCGAGCAGCTTTGGCTGCAGACCAAATCGGAGGACGCGGTCTTTTCAAGGGGTTGATCCAGGCGGCAGGCGGGTTTGTGCATTTGCAGAAGCAATACGCGCGGCCGACGCACCCGAAAGATGGGCGCCGCATGTATCCGGCGGTGCGATTGTTTCGGCTCGCGGAAAAAAATCTCGCGCCCTTCGCGCCGCTGCGGCATCGCTTTGATGTCGAGAATTTTCTGCGGCTCTTGCAGCGCCAGGTGGACGCGATTCTCGCTTCTGACCATGGAAAAAACCCGTGGACGCCGGAGACTGCACCGCGCTTGCATTTGTTATCGGGTGAAAATCAGCTTCGCCCCGGCAATCAGAAGGACAATTGCCAGGACTAACGAAATCGTTCGCACTGGAAATCGCCGGCTGCCGAAATGGGAACCGGCCATGCCTCCGATGACCGCGGCCCCGGCCAGGAGCAGACCGAGCGAAGGAATCGATCGGTTCGCGACGAAATAGCCGGCGAGGCCGGCGATCGAGTTCACAAGAATAAACAGAGCCGAGACCGCGGCCGCCTCGCGAATGCGGGCCCAACGAAAAAAGAGCAACATCGGCGTGAGAAATATTCCGCCCCCCGTCCCCGTTAGACCGGAGAGAAGGCCGACAATTCCTCCCAGGCTGAGTGCCGCCGATGGCGAAGGCGATCGGACCTCTGGAGGATCGCTGCGGCGAAAGAACAAACGCCCGGCGGAGAAAAGCAAAACCAGCCCGATCAGAATTCTCAGCAGGGCGACAGGCAATTGCAGATAACCGCCGAGATACGCCGCCGGAACGGAGAGGAGGGCGAACGGCCAGAACAATCGCCAGCGGAAATAGCCGGCTCGCGCAAATTGAATCGAGCCGATCGATGCGACCAGAATGTTAAGGAAAAGCGCAGTCGGGCGAATCGTTGCGGGCGCGAGACCGAGCAAGGTCATGACCGCGATGTAACCCGAAGCGCCGGCGTGACCGACCGAGGAGTAGAGAAAGGCGACGATGCCGATCGCAATAAAGAAAAGGGTCAGGTGTGCTGCGTCCACCGGGCCAACTGAAGCACATCATGGCGCCGAGTGCTGGAGGGCGATGCTCCGTCATCGCCGTGTTTGAATCTTGGCAACAACGGAGCGTTGCCCTCCAGTCTAGCTTCGCCCGTCACCCTACACTAGACTCCCGCCGTGACACCGACGCCACCCGCCGTAGTCGCCCCGCGCACTCGAGCACACCAACCGGCTCATTCACGAAAAGTCGCCCTATCTTCTCCAGCACGCGCACAACCCGGTCGATTGGTATCCGTGGGGCGAGGAGGCGTTTGCAAAAGCGCGCCGCGAGAAGAAACCGATTTTTCTCTCGATCGGTTATTCCACCTGCCACTGGTGCCACGTGATGGAGCGAGAATCTTTCGAGAACGAAGAAGTCGCGGCCTTGATGAACTCGCGTTTCGTCAACATCAAGGTCGACCGCGAAGAGCGCCCCGATGTCGATCGCGTCTACATGACTTTCGTTCAGGCGACGACCGGCGGCGGCGGCTGGCCGCTCAGCGTCTGGTTGACGCCCGAGCTGAAGCCGTTTGTCGGCGGGACGTATTTTCCGCCGGAGGATCGTTACGGGCAGCCGAGTTTCACCAAAGTGCTGCTGCCGCATCGCGGATGCGTGGGAAAACGATCGCGCCAAAATCAGCGAGAGCGGGAACCAGATCATGGCCGCGCTGGCGCACTCCGCCAACGCCGCCGGCGGAAGGGGCAGCGAAAGTGGATGCAAAACTGATTGACGCCGCCTACCAGCAAATCGCGCGCAGCTATGATTCGCGCGAAGGCGGTTTTGGCGGCGCGCCGAAATTTCCCCGCCCGGTCACGCTCAATTTCCTTTTCCATGTTTACAATCGCTCCGCGCCGGACTCGGAAGCGGGGGATGCCGCGCTCGGGATGGTCCTGTTTACCCTGCGCAAAATGGCGGCGGGCGGGATGCACGACCAGCTCGGCGGCGGATTTCATCGTTACTCGGTCGATGCCTTGTGGCGAGTGCCGCATTTCGAGAAAATGCTTTACGACCAGGCGCAATTGGCCAGCGCCTATCTCGATGCCTACCAGATCACGGGCGACCTGCGCTACGAGGTGATTGCGCGCGACACCCTCGATTACGTCCGACGCGACTGACCGATACCGGCGGCGGTTTCTATTCGGCCGAAGATGCGGACAGCCTTCCTGCAGCCGAAGGCGGTGACCCCGGCCACGGCGAAAAAGCGGAAGGCGCGTTCTACGTCTGGACAAAACAGGAAATCGACGGGGCGCTGGGCGAGTATGCCGAGCTGTTCGATTACCAATACGGCGTGGAAGCGGCCGGCAACGCCCCGGAAGGCAGTGATCCGCAGGGCGAATTTCGCGGCAAGAATATTCTCTACGAACGGCAGACCTTTGCCGAGACGGCGAAAAATTTCGAGAAAAGCGAGCTCGATGTCGACGAATCGATGCGCTACCGCCGTGCGACCCTGCTCGAGTTGCGCGCGCAACGGCCGCGCCCGCATCTCGACGACAAGATCATCACGGCGTGGAACGGACTGATGATTTCCGCCTTCGCCCGAGGCGCGCAGGTCCTGGGCGACCCTTCTTACCTGGAGGCCGCGACGCGTGCGGCGGAATTCGTCCGGGCCAAGCTTTACGACGCCAAGGCCCGCACGCTGGAACGCAGCTATCGCGGCGGCCCGGCGGACGTGCCCGGCTTCGCGGAGGATTACGCTTTCTACATCCAGGGATTGCTCGATCTCTACGAGGCTTCTTTCGACAGCCAATGGCTCCAACTGGCCGAGCAATTGCAGGCGACGCAGGATCGCCTTTTCTGGGACGACAAGAACGGCGGCTACTTCACCAGCACGGGCAAGGACCCGAGCATTTTGCTGCGCATGAAAGAGGATAACGACAATGCGGAGCCGGCCGCGAGTTCGATCGCCGCGCGCAATTTGCTCCGGCTCGCCCAGATTCGCGACTCCGAAGGCGTTGCGGGTGCGCGGGCAGAAAACGATCGAAGCCTTTTCCGCGGCGCTTGCACCATTTCCCGAGCGCGATGCCGCAGATGCTCGTCGCGCTCGATTTTAGCCTGACGAAACCGAAACAGATCATCATCGCCGGTGAACCCGGCGGAGCCGACACGCGCGAGCTGCTCGAAGAGGTGCACCGGCATTATCTGCCGAACACGATCGTGCTCCTGGCCGATGGAGGCGCGGGCCAGAAATTCCTCGCTGCGAAGCTGGAGGAAGTGAAGGAGATGAAGCCGCTGGACGGGAAAGCGGCCGCCTACGTCTGCGAGAATTTCGCCTGCAAAGCGCCCGTCACGTCGGTGGAAGAATTGCGCAAACTCTTGAGTCGCTAAAGCGTTAAAGCGTTGAAGCGAAGGACGGCCCCTAGGCGTTCTCTCACGCCTTAACGCCTTAACGCCTCGACTGTTGGCCGGTTTGGAGGGCAGGATTTTGCGCCGGCGCAAACGCATCCAATTGTTCCAGGTTTTTCGCACGCTGTCCTTGGGCGTGAGGTATTCCTGGTTCAGCTCGTTGCTCTTCACGATCTGGGCCAGAATGCCGCGGAGCGAAAAATCTTCCGTGTTCAGGATCGTGTAGGCCGTTCCGATGGCGGCGTGATGATGCGCATCGCTTGCCGCCGTCATGGGCAATCCGCGGATCTGCGCATACTTGAAGGCATAGCGATTATAACGGCGCAAAGTCGTGGCGGCGTTGAAGACTTCGAGCGCGTCGATCGGCAATTTCTCAAGCGTCGAAAAACGAATCCCGGCCCGAAACAGATCGTACGGATGCGGCGGAATGGCGAGCCCGCCGCGCTCATGGATGAGGTCGCACACTTCCCGCGCCGGCTGGCCTTTGAGATAGGGGAGCGAGGCGCCGATGCAGAGCAAATGCCCTTCCGCCGTCGTCACTTCGACACCGGGGATGATGAGAAAATTGTCCACCGGCAGTCCGTCCTCGCGCATAAAACCTTTCTCGAGCAGGTAGGTAACGCCGTCGTTGGTATTGTGATCGGTCAGGGCAAAACCGTCGAGCCCTTTCGCCTTGGCCGACGGCGATGTTTTCCTCCGGACTGGAGACGCCGTCGCCGGAGAAGAACGAATGCGTGTGCAGGTCGATCTTGAAGGGCATGCGCGGGAGCGTAGTTTGCGAGCCGCCAAATGCAAAGGATCGGTTTCAAGGAGTGGGCGCTGGTCTGCCAGGCACTGGGGGAAGGACGGCAGACGATCCTCCTGCGCAAAGGCGGCATCGCGGAAGGACGCGCCGGATTCGCCTTTCAGCATCGGGAGTTTTTTCTCTTCCCGACTTTTTTCCACGAACAACTGGCACGTGTTCGTTTCCGCGGGGCTTCCTTGCCGGTGCCGTCGCCCGGTGAAATCGAGATCCGCTATCTTGCCCAGGTGGAGGAGACACGCGTCCTGACGGACTGGGAAGAGGTGCGCGCTTTGAAGCCGCTGCACATTTTGGAGGAGAGCGTGGTACGCGAACGCTTTGCGTACGATGATGCGCCCGGAGTGCACGTCGCTTTTGTGCGGACCTTCCGGCTCGAACCGGTCTGGCGTTTTCCGGATGCGAAAGCATATGGGGGTTGCCGGAGCTGGGTGCAATTGCCGGAGCCGCCGGCGGACCTGCAGCTTCTTGCGGTCGTGGCGAAATGAGCGGGTCGATCGAGGGCGGTTGTCTCTGCGGTGGCGTGCGCTACCGCTTGCGCGTGGCACCGGCGCAAATCAGCGATTGTCATTGCATCGATTGCCGGCGCGCGAGCGCGGCGGCGTTTGTCACCTGGGGCGCCGTGCTTCGGGATAAGATCGAACTGCTCTCAGGCGAGCTGCGCAAAGTGCCCTACGCGGGGCGGCTGCGGTCGTTCGCGGCTTGTTGCGGCACGCCACTTTTCTTTCAGGATGACGCAACCTCGGTCTCAATCGATGTCACGATCGCGTCGCTCGATCATCCCGAGTCGTATGTGCCGAATGTCGCGATCTGGACGGAAGATCGCCTGCCGTGGGCGATCTTGAATCCCTCGCATCCTTCTTTCCGACAGGGGCGGGAGTAGATATCCCTGTCTCGAGTAGGGTGGGCGCCTCGCCCGCCGGTCGCCGCGTCCCGCGGCGACTGACTTTTGAACCGCACCCAACCGCCCCGACCTCCCAAGTGCGCGTCCGCAAGATGCGGGCACCGGCGGGCGGGATGCCCACCCTACCCGGCGCTACACCGTCGCCTCGGCGAGCATTTCCACTTCCGCGCCGGGTTGGTCGGGATTGCGGTTGAACTGCAGGTCGTAAAGCCGGCGATAGTAACCGGATTCTTCGAGCAACTCCGCGTGGGTGCCGACCTCCTTGATCCGGCCCTTCTCCATCACGACGATCTGGTCCGCCGAAAGAATGGTGGAAAGTCGGTGGGCGATGGCGATGACGGTGCGGCCCTTGGCGAGCCGTTCGAGGGCGAGCTGAATTTGTTGTTCCGATTCCGAATCGAGCGCCGAGGTCGCTTCATCGAGGAGCAGGATCGGGGCGTTCTTGAGCAGGGCACGGGCGATGGCGAGACGCTGCTGTTGTCCGCCGGAAAGCAGGCAGCCTTTGTCGCCGATGACTGTCTCGTAGCCCTTCGGTTGCGCCATGATGAAGTCGTGCGCGTAAGCGGTTCGGGCGGCCGCGTAAATTTCCTCCTCGGTCGCGTCAAGCCGGCCGAACTGGATATTTGTCAGAATCGTGTCGTGAAAAAGAAAAGTCTCCTGCGAGACGAGGCCGACCATTTCGCGCAGGGATTTCTGCGTGATCGAGCGCAGATCGTGTCCATCGATGCGAACGACGCCGCGGGTAGGATCGTAAAAGCGCAGGATGAGCGAAAGGATGGTGCTCTTGCCAGCCCCGCTCGCGCCGACCAGGGCATAGCTTTTGCCAGGAAGAATTTTGAGGCTGAAATCCTTGAGCGCGTCCTCCACCCCGCCGCGTAGCGAAAGGTGACACGGTCGAGCTCGAGCGAACCCTGCGAGTGCGGGAGCGCGACCGCATTGGGTGTGTCCTTCACGGTCGACTCGGAATCGAGAATCCGGAAAATTTCCTCGGTCGACTGGATGGAACGCTGCATGATAATATGCATGCGGCTCAGGGTCTTGATCGGATCGTAAAGGAGAAAGATGCCGCCGATGAGAGCGATGAATTTTGCCGCGGGCAGGTGGGCGACGTAGACGTAAAGAAGAGCGAGACCGACGCCCATGGCCGCAATCGTCTCGATCAGCGGGCCGACCGCTTCGGTGGCGCGCAGGATGCGCATCGCGTTCGAGAATTGCGAGTCGTTGCTCCGACGAAAGTATTCCTCCTGCAACTCCTCGCGGGCGAACGATTTGATGACGCGGATGCCGGCGAAAGTTTCCTGCATCGTGACGACCATTTGGGCGATGACCGAACTGCTCGTTGGTGACCGCTTTGCGCGCCCGTTTCCCATACATGTTGAGAGGAATCAGGCAGCTCGGGAAGAGGACCAGCGTCACGAGGGTAAACTTCCAATCCATGTAGAGGAGCACGCCGACGCCGCCGACGATTGCGACGGGCTGTTTAAACAGATCGCTGCTGATGCTGGAAAGCGCGGTCTGCATCATGCGGGTGTCGTTGGTGATGCGCGACATAAGGAAACCCGACTGCGCTTTGTTAAAGAAATCCATCGAGTGGCCGCACCATCTTGCCGAAGAGCTGGGTGCGGATGTCGGTCAGGACCTTGTTGCTCACCCAATTGGTGTAGTAGGTGTTGGCGTAGGAGCAGAGACTGCGCACGGTCATGACCGCCGGGATAGCGAGACAAAGGAGGACGAGCGAGTTGATCTTCGGGCCCGTATTCATCAATTCCGGATGGCTCGCCAGAGTGCTCGGGCCATACGGCGTGGCCTTTGAAAACCGCCTCCGTCACCTTGGCCATGACAAGCGGCAGGGTGGAGGTGACCGCGCCGTAGAGGAACCCAAACCCGAGTCCGAGGAGGAAGCGGAATTTGTAGGGCATCGCATAGGAGTAGAGCCGCTTGTAGGGCCGCCATCCGATGCGGATGGTCGTCCAAAGAGACTGCTTTTGCCGTGGGGTCTGGTATCTTGCTCATGCGACTGGCGCTGCCGGACTCGACAGCAGCGTCTGCATAGCATCGATCACCTGTTCCGTCGAGATTTCCTTCATCGCGACAGGTGGCTGTTGTGGGACAAAACTGAGTCATCGGATCGGCCTTTCCCGCCTGTAAAACGATCGCGGAGGTCGACGCGCGGACGCCAATGATAGGGATTGGTCGGACCGAAAAGAGCGACCTGCGGCATCCCGAGCGCGCCGGCCAGGTGCATCGGCGCGGAATCGATCGTGACGAGCAGCCGCGCCCGCGCGATGAGCGCAGCGAGCGTAAGCAAGTCGAGCTGTCCTGATAAATCGACAACCGGACTGTTGCAGATGCGATTTGATGCGCGCGATGTGATCCTGCTCCATCCGTGACTTGCCACCGGTCAACACGACACCGAATTTGCCCCTGGCTCGACATCTGGTTGACCACTTCCGCCCAGCGCCGTGCGATCCAGAATTTTTCGGCTCGGGCCGAGCCGGGATGGAGGATGACGAAATTCTCTGCCAGATCGTTCTCGGCCATGATCGCGGCGGCGCGGGTCTTCGCCGTCCGCGGCAGGATGAGTCGTATCTCCGGCGAAACGTCATGCACTCCGAGAGGCGCGAGCAAGGCGAGGTGATGATCGACCGTGTGCGACGAAACGGACCTTGGAGGGAACGAATTCGTTGTAGCTCAGTTGCCGCAGCGGCTCGCGTCGGATTGTGTCGTAGGTGATTCGTTTCCGCGCGCCGGAGAGCAGGGTCAGAAAAGCCGAGCGATCCGTGCGCGAAAAGTCGAGGCAGTAATCGAACCTGGCATTCGCGACGCGCGAACCATTGCGCCGCATCGACTCACCCGACCGCGCGCGATGAAAGTGTGATCGACCCCGGGAATCGCCGGCAGCAATTCGCGCGATCCGTGCGCGACGATGAGCGAGATCTTCGCGGCCGGGAAAATTCTTCCGTAGCGCGGCGATCGCCGGCACGGTCAGGACCAGATCACCGATCCGTTTGAGCTGGATGAGGAGAACGTTCAAACCAGAAGGCCCGGATCGGACGAAGCCGGACTGGAGGGCGACGCTCCGTCGTCGCCCCGATTCCAGCACGGCGATGAGAGAGCATCGCCCTCCACCACGGTCACAAGTTGGCTGTTACAATACACAACTAGCGCGCCATCTGCATCGCCAGTTCGTAAGCGTCGAGCAAGCGCGCGCGGAAATGGTCCCAGGTGAAATTTTCCACCACCCGCTCCCGCGCCGCGAGGCTCATCCGCTCCACGATTTCCGGATGATCGTAAAGTTGCTGAATCGCCGCCGCGAGCGCATCGACATCGGCCGGCGAAATCGACAATCCCCTGCACGCCGTCCTCCACCACGTCGCCCGCTTCGCGGGTCGTGATTTGCGGCAAGCCGCAGGCAGCCGCTTCGTAAGTGACTTTGGCGCTGCCTTCGCATTGCGAGGGGAAAACATGGACGGTCGATTGCCGCAGATATTTCTCCGGCGCGCGAGCAAATCCGATCACCTTGATGCTCGGGTGCGCGAACTTTTCCAGGTACGGCTTCATCTCGTCGTGGACCGAGCCGACCAGCCACAGCTCCGCATCCTTCAGCTCGAGACGATGCCAGGCTTCGAGCAGATGATGCACTCCTTTGCGCTCGATCAGCGCCCCGGAAAAAATCGCTCGAAAATGCGGCGGCCGCTGCACCGGGGGTAAAGCGGTCGACGTCCACCCCGCGCGGCAGATAAAAAAGTTTCTCCTCGGCAAACCCCTGCACGCGGAAGGTCTCCGCCGCCTTTTCCGAGAGCACGAGGATCAAGTCCGCCAGATCGTATTCCTCGAGGAATCGATCGCGCTGGAGGAGGAGATCCTCCTTCCACCGCTTCCGCCAGGGTAACTTCGGCTCCGGCGACAGCTCGGTCGGCCCGCGTTTCACCTTGCCGCGGTCGCGATGCCAGGTCGGGATTTCTACGATCGAGGGGATGCCGCGCTTGTGCGCTTCGCGCAGGGAGAGCAGACAATCGCCCGACCAACTGTGAAACATATCATAGCGCCCGGTGGCGAGATGGCGGGACGCGATCCAATCGAGATATTTCTTTTTCGCGCCGTAATAATAAGGACTCTCGAGAAAAGAAAGGAGCCGCACCGGATGCCAGCGGAGCGAATGGATCCGGGCCGCTGGGATCTCCGATTGGCGATTATCGTAGGCGACGGCTTTGCCAAGAAATCCGCCGCGATAGGAGGCGCGTAATGTTTCGAACGCGTCCGTGTCCAGTCCCGAGCCGCCGATGCGCGCAAAAATCGAATAGAGCAGATGCTTCGGCAGGGTGCGCGATGCAGTTCCCATCGAGGTTCGCGCGCGGCGGGGCATGTAGAGTTTCACCCACCATGGCCTTATCATTATTATTGGGAATGCGCGCAAGTAAAGGTAGAACTCCCCCGTGTTGCCCGACGTGAGCTGCCCCCCGCCTAACAATTGGCCTGGTGCGCCGCGGCCATTCCGAGACCGGCGGCGCCGAAGCCTACCTGAAGCGCCTTGCCCGCGGCCTGAGCGAATCCGGCCATTCCACCCGGCTTTTTACCGACGCATGCCTGGCCGACTCGCGAATGGCCCTGGGGTCCGATCACCCGACTGCGCGGGGAGACGGCCCACCGTTTTGCGGATGAGCTTGGAGAAGATTCAAGCCGAAGAACCATTGCGACCTCCTCCTGAGCCTGGAGCGGGTCTGGCAACTGCGATGTCTATCGCGCCGGCGATGGCATTCATCGGGCCTGGATGCGGCGGCGCGACCGCGGCTTCATCGCTCTTTCGCGCCTGGCTCCGCCGCTTCAATCGCCAAACACCGCGACGCGCTCGAACTCGAACGGGCGCTCTTTTGCCGGCGGCGCCCGCCACGTCATCGCCAATTCCCAGATGGTGAAGCGCGAGGCCGAGGAAGCTTATGGCTATCCCGCAGCGCAAATCGATGTCGTGCCGAACGGCGTTCCGATGGCCGATTTCCGCCCCGATCCCGAAGCGCGCGCGCCTTCGCCGCAAAATTCTGCGGCTCCGCGACGACGATATTGCCGTGCTTTTTGTCGGGTCCGGCTGGGAACGCAAAGGTCTCCGCTTCGCCGCCCGAAGCCGTGCAATTCGTTAGGCAAGAATTTTCGCCTTCTCGTCGCCGGACGCGGCCGGAGCAGCATGGCGAGCGGACGCTCCGTCCATCGGCTCGGCGCGGTGCGCGATCTTCCCGCCCTCTATGCCGCCGCCGATATTTTCCTTCTCCCGACGCTCTACGATCCGTTCTCCAACGCCTGCCTCGAAGCGCTCGCTGCCGGTTTACCCGTCATCACTACGCGCCATAACGGCTTTAGCGAGATCATCGAGCATGGCGTGCACGGATCGATCGTGGACGATCCTTTGCACCCCGCACCCATCCGCGATGCGCTTGTCTTCTGGTCGGATGCGGAGCGCAGGCGCGCGGCTCGGCCCGCGATCCTGGAGCGGGCCGGTCTTTTTGATATCGGGGTGAACGTCGAGCGCACGCTCGCCGTTCTCAATCACGTCCCCAAGGCGGACGCGGTATCGGGAAAAATCCGGAAGACCTGATCGAGCCGGGCAATTTCAAAAATCGGACGCACACTCTCCGGCAATCCGCTTAGGGCAAATTTGCCGCCGTAACGGTCGACATTTTGCATGGCCTCAATCAGCACCGCGAGCCCGGAGCTGTCGATATAGCTGACCTTCGAGAGATCGACCACTAACTGTGCGGGCTTCTTCGCCACCAGCGCCGCGAGCGAAGCGCCGATTTGGGGCGAAACGTGCAGGTCGATTTCGCCTTCCAGCGGCAGAATGCTCGGTTCAGTATTCGCCATGGCAGGTGGCAAGCATGTCCTTCTTGCCGGCTCCGTCAATCCCTGTTCCTGCTCTTGCTCCTGATCCCGTTGGAGCAGAAGCAGGAAAGAAGGAATACCATTTACCACCCGAGCTCAGCCATCCGCGCCTCTACCTCGCCAAAATCATCCAGAATGAGATCCGGCTCATGCGCGGCCAGTTGCGCGCGCGAAAAACTTCCGGTCGCGACTGCGATCGTGCGCGCACCAATGGCTTTGCCACACGCAATATCGTGCGGCGTGTCGCCGATCACATCGACGTCGGCCGCGAAGAAATCGATCGCGTGTTTCTCGCGCGCCCGTTTTTGGGCGAAGGGCCCGAGTTCGTTGCGATCGTGATGATCATCGGCAAATGCGCCGAACTCGAAAAAATCCCAGATCCCGTAGTGCATGAGCTTGAGTTGCGCGCCCCGCCGCAGGTTGCCGGTGAGGAGGGCGAGAACGTTTTGCGGCCGGCCTTGCAGAAGCCGCAGCAATTCCTTCACTCCCGGGAGCAGCCGCCCCTGGCGCAGCGGCAGTTCCACGACCAATAATTCCAGATAGCGCTCGAGAAACGCGGCGGTGTTCTCCTCGGTCACCGCAATATTTTGCTTCTGCAAAATCTGGTGCACGATCCCGATATCGGTTTTGCCCGCGACCTCCACGCCGCGCAGGTCATCGGTCACGCCGAATTGTTGCCGGAGCACATCCTTGAGCGACTGGAGGCCGGCGCCGGCGGAGTCGATCAAAGTGCCGTCGATGTCGAAGAGGAGGAGGCGTTTTGGAGTTGATGATTTCAAATTGGAGATTGCGGGATTGGCTTTTCAATCTGAAATCTGAAATTTGCAATTGGCAATTCCCTATCGCGGGCGTCTCGCGCCCTCGCCAACCGGTTACCTTCATGCCGGTCACGCCCTCACTTTCTGGCGGGCGCAGGAGCGTTGCCGCGCACATCGGGGTACGCTTTTGCTGCGCATCGAGGATCTCGATCGCGACCGTTGCCGTCCGGAATTCCGGGCGGCGTTGGCCGAGGATTTGCACTGGTTCGGCCTGCGTTGGGGCGAAGGGCCCGTCCGGCAAAGTGAACGCCGCGTCTTTTATCTCGACGCGTGGAAAAAGCTGCGCGACCTCGGTTTGATCTATCCTTGCAGTTGCTCGCGGCGCGACGTCCTGAGCGCAGCCGGAGCGCCCGCACGCTCGAAGACGAAGAACCGCTCTACCCGGGCAGCTGCCGGCCTTCTCGCCTGACGATACCGGATGCGCAAGATCCGGCGGGCATGAACTGGCGTTTCCGCGTCCCGGAAGGCGAAACCCTGGAATTTCTCGATCAGTGCGCCGGTCCGCAGTGCGCCGTCGCCGGCATCGACTTCGGTGATTTCGTGGTCTGGCGAAAAGACGATGTGCCAGCCTACCAACTCGCCGTCGTGGTCGATGACGCCGCCCAGCGCATCACCGAGGTCGTGCGCGGCGCCGATTTGCTTCGCTCGACCTTCCGGCAATTGCCGCTTTATCGCGCCTTGGAATTATCCCTGCCGGACTTCTGCCATGTGCCGCTCGTGACCAACTCGTTAGGCAAACGTCTCGCCAAACGCGATCATGCCCTCAGCCTGCGCACTCTGCGCGAGCAGGGAGTCACGCCCCGGGAAATCCGGAAGCGCTTTGCTACTTCGGGCCGTGAATCTGGAGGAGGCCAAGTATGCTGACGAGGAACGCGAGGATAGCGAGCGCTGCGGCCGCTATGATTGCAGTTGCGACCGTGTTCTTCTCTTTCTGGCGGTTCGGAAACGGCGAGGCATTGGCGAAGTCCGCCGGTTTTTCGCTTGTTTCCGCCGGGCGCGCCTCGATCTCTCCGGCCTCCGGCAAAGGCTGCGCTTCTCCGGTCGCATCCGACTCGTAACGTGCCTCCACTTTGCCGAATCGAATCCGGTCCCCGACCCGCAGGAAAACGTCGGTCACCGACTCGCTGTTGACGCGTGTCCCGTTGGTCGAGCCGAGGTCCTTCAGTTGATAGCGCTCGTCGATAAGCAGGAGTTGCGCGTGCCGGCCGGACACGGAAGGATCGTCGATCCGAATCATGTTATCCGGTGCGCGGCCGATGGTGATTTTTTCGTCGGTCAGTTCATGGGTGGATTTCGAACCTTCCAGCGAGATGGAGAGTTTCGGCATGGGCAAAGCAATATCAGGGGGGCGGCCCGGCGGCAAGGCCGATCGAGATTCGTTAAATTGTTCAAAACCGATTCAACGATTTAACGATTGCGAATCACTTCTTCCTGAACACCTCGACCGCATTCCACTCTTCATCGGGCGGGGTCTGTTCGTACTGCAGCGCCCGCTCCAGATACATTTTCGCGAGGAAATCGAGCGGATAAAATTCCAGGAAACGGGACAGCAGAATTTTCGCTTCGCGGAATTCGCGCTGGCGAAATTTCTGGAAGGCCTCCTCGTAGGTCTCGAGATGACTCAGGAACTCGGGATCAATCCCGGCACTGCGCGCTCCGATCAGCGTCGAAATCTCGACCGGCTCCGTTTTTCCTTTCACCTGCACCCGCGCCACGCTCCGAATGTGAAATTCATCGCGCACGAAGTCCGCCGCGGTCGGGCCGAGCAGAATATCCGTCCCGTAGGTTCGGGTCAGGCCTTCTAGCCGCGAGGCGAGATTGACCGCGTCGCCGATTACGGTTGGATCCGCCTTTTCTTGGGAGCCGATGTTGCCGCCCAGGACATCGCCCTGGTTGATCCCAATGCCGATCGCGAAGGGCGCGATCCCGCGCTTGTACCAGTCGGCGTTCAAATCCCACAGCTCTCGCCGCATGGTCAGCGCCGCCCGCACCGCCATCCTCGTATCCTCTTTTTTGCCCTGGCTGCGCACGTTCCCCCAGACCGCCATGACGGCGTCGCCGATGAATTTGTCGAGCGTGCCGCCATTATCGAAAACCGCCTTTGTCATCCGGCTCAAGTATTCGTTCAATTGTTTGACGAGCGCTTCGGGATCGGCGTGCTCGGTCAGGCTGGTGAACCCGACGATGTCGGAAAAGAGAATCGTGGCCGGGATGCGGACGCCTTTTAGGCTGCTGTAAAACCCGCCGGGATTATCGAGAATTTCCTTGACCAGATTTTTCGAGACGTAGCGCTCGAGGGTGCGGCGGGTGCGGAATTTTTCGATCCGCTCCATGGCGTATTCGTAGCCTAACGAACAGAGGCCGCTGAGGAGAAAGACCGCCAGCACCGGAACGGTGACGAGAAGCAGTCCCGCTTGATCGTAGGACGATCCGGACGACCGCCAGGTAAACAACCGTCATCCCGACGAGAAGAAGAAAAGCGGTCAGCGGCCGCCTGACGAACGCGATCAGGCCCCAGGCGAGCAAGCCGGCCGCGGCGACGAGGAAAATAATCGACCCATAGCGGCGTCATCCGCAGAAACTGGTGCGCCATCGCAGCGGCCATCGCTTCGAGGTGAAGTTTGGGCCCGGCCCGGTCTCGGGCCGAGCGGTGTGTCGACGACGTCGTGCCAGATCTGAGCCGATCCCTCCCACGATGACGACCTTGTCCTTGAAGAAAGCGCCGTCGCTGGTAGTTGGCGTGCCAGAATTTTGGGTCGAAGACCTCGTAAAGCGGGTACGGCCGGATAAGCCTCGTTCGGCGCTGAAGCGGAAGAAGTGCGCCTCATGATCGCGCGGGCATGTCCGCGCCGGACCCGAGTTGTTCCAAGTCCGCGCGCCGAGAGCGAATAGAAAACTTCCTCGCTCGGATGCGGCGGCTGGCCGGCCAATTGGCGATCGGTCAGAGTGTAGTGGACCGACGCAGCTTCTGATCGAGCGGATCCGGGAAAAAGTTGACGTAACCGACGCGCGGATCGGCCATCTGCGGTGGAGGAATCAGGTCGCTTGTTAGGCACGATCGCCTGCATGGCGTTGGCCGCGTCGAAATTCGCCCCCAGCACGACTTTGCCGCGATAACGATCGAGCGCGGCATGAAAGGCGGCATCGCCTTCGTTAGGCGGATTGAAGACCAGATCGAACAGGACCAAACGCGCGCCGGCCGCGAAAAGTCGGTCGAGGAGCAGCGCATAGACTTCGCGCGACCACGGGAAGGGACGCTCCGTCATCATTTGAAGCGCGCGGTTGTTCGCCAATTCCTCCGGTGCCGAATGGCGGCAGTTGCAGGGTGCTCTGGTCGATCCCGAGGAAGACGAAATCGTCGCGCGTCGGAGTTTTGCGGCCCTCGCTTTGCAGGAAATCCTCGAAGCGCTGCTCCCCCGACCAGACCGCGGAGACAAACGGCACACTCGGCGTGAAATGCAGCAGGAAAACCAGCCCGGTCCAAGAGAAGCAGATCGCGCCGAGGATCAACAACCGATGACGCCCAAGCCAGTGCACCTCAGGACAATAGGAAAGCTTCCGTCGCCGGCCAATTCCAAATTCGGCCCCCCCGCCAACGGGAGGGCCATCGCTCCTGGCTTACCGCTTCTGCAAAATGCAGGTGCGCTGACCGCAGTCGGGCGCGCGCGACTCGACAATCGTGAGATCAAGTTCGGCGGCCCAGATTGCGAAAAAATCTTGCGCCAGAAAGATGTCCATCGGTTTCTCCTGCCGGAGTCGCGCCGAGCGAACGTTGTCCTCAAAAATCGACCAGTGACTCGGATCGGCAATGTCGAGATAGGAGGCGACGATGCGGCCGCCCGGCTTCAGAACCCGTCGCGCCTCTTCCAGATAGAGGAACGATTCCTCCTGCATGAGGTGAGTGAAGACGGAGAAGAAACAAACCATCTCGGCCACGCCATCGCCTTCCGGAATCCGGGGCTCGGTTACGAGCTCAAAGCGCCAGCGTGGTTGCCGGCATTTTTGGGCGGCGAACTCGAGCATGGCCGGCACGATATCGATCCCGAGATAGCGAATAGAATCCCGCCAGGGAGATCGAGCGAGGGCGAAGGCCAGGCGGCCGGAGCCGCAGCCGACATCAATCAGGTAGTCGTTAGGCTGCAAACCAAATCGCGTCAGGCGCACTCGTAATGCCTCCCCCATGCGCTCGTCCTCGCCACCGACCGCCAGGGACATCGCGGTCTCCGGGTTGTTTTTGGCGAGCAGGTTCGCCATGTGATCGGCGTAGGAAAGGCGCGCGTTTGGCCGCACCCGGTTGCGCTCTTCATTTTCCGCGCGCCGCTTTTCCTTCTGGGCCCGCTCATCCTCGATCAGGTGCAATTTGCGGAGAATTTTTTTCATCGTTCGAAAACAGCGGTTCAGGGTAGGAAGGCTTTCGTTCGGGGCCAAATCCAAATTAGTCTGTGCCGGTGAATGACGAATTCATCTGTCCCGGTTGTCAGATCCCGCTCCAGGAGGTGCGAATGGAGCGCGGCGTTTTTTGGGCCTGCGCGCGATGCGGCGGGCGCGCCTTGAGCGTCGAACTCCTTCGTCACACCTTCACCAATGAATCCGTCAATCCTCTCTGGCTGCGTGCGATTCACGGAGCTGGTCAGACCGGGCGCGCCTGCCCGTGTTGCCGGCGTCCCATGATCGAGGTCCCGCTCGCCGACGATTCCGCGGCTCCCCTGGTCGATGTTTGCCGGAGTTGTCACTTCGTCTGGTTCGACGCGAGCGAGATCGCTGAATTGCGGCCGAAGAAAATTCCGGACGCACCCCCGCACGGCTCCGCCGCAGACCGCCGGGCGCGTGGACTTCCCGCCACGAAAAACTCCAGCCTCGGCGATCCACCCGTTAGCGAATGGTGGCAGGAACTCATCCGCTTCCTCATGCAGTGGGTCGGGTAGGAAACCGTTTGTCATTCGGGCGACTGCCGCTATTTTGCCGGCCCGACGTTTCTCAGAAAAAACGAACGTCGCCGCACTGCCCACCTGATCCCGGATTGGGATCGAATCAGCGAATGAGGTCGGGGAGCGCCTAACGAAAACAACAATTCGCTGAAACAGGAGTCCCGCTCCCCGCGGGAATAACAACATGCCAAGAGCCACCAACGCGCCCGCCAGCCGGGAGCGCCGCAAACGCGTCCTCGACGCCGCCAAGGGTTACCGGGGTCGCCGCTCGAAACTCTTTCGTTACGCGAAAGACGCGAACATGAAGGCCAAATACTGGGCCTACCGCGATCGCAAGACCCGCAAACGCAATTTTCGCATGCTCTGGGTGCAGCGGTTGAACGCCGCCGTGCGCGCGCAGGGGCTCACCTACAGTCGTTTTGCCGAGGGCCTCAAAGCCGCCGGCATCGGACTCGATCGCAAAATTCTTTCCGATCTCGCCATCACTGATGAGGCCGCCTTCAAGGACATCGTCGAGCAGGTGAAGAGCGCGCTGGAGAAGAAGGCGGGCGAGAAGAAAAAGACGGCGGCGTGATTCGTGAATCGTTAAAATCGTGAATCGGATTGCCGATTTAACGATCTAACGGTTTAACGTTTCATCATGACTCATCCGCTCGAAGAATTGCGCGCCGCGGCCTTGACTGAGATCGCAGCCGTCCCCGACGAACCGGCGCTCGATGCCGCGCGGGTCCGCTATCTCGGGCGTAGCGGCAGCATCTCGGCCTGGGGCGAACAGATGAAGACGCTCTCCAAGGAAGAGCGCCCCGTCGTCGGCAAGCTGCTCAACGAGGTGCGCAGCGCGGTCACGGCCGCGCTCGAGGCAGCCGATGGAAAATTGCGGGCCGCCAAAGAGGCCGGCGCGCTCGCCGAGATCGACATTTCGCTTCCCGGCACGCCGCACGAGATCGGGTCGCTCCATCCCCTCACGCAAATGCTCGATCGCGCCATCAACATTTTTCGCCGAATGGGTTTCGCGCTCGCCGACGGCCCCGATGTGGAGGACGAATGGCATTGCTTCGACGCGCTCAACACCGCGCCCGATCATCCGGCGCGCAATGAGCAGGACACTTTTTATCTGCCTGATGGTCGGTTGCTTCGAACCCATACCTCCACGGTGCAGATTCGCGCCATGGAAGCCGCGCCGCCGCCGATCCGCGTGATCGCGCCGGGGGCGGCCTTTCGACGCGATGAAGTGGACGCGACGCACAGCGCGCAATTTCACCAGATCGAGGGACTCTACGTCGACGAGCGGGTGAGCGTGGCCGATCTCAAGGGCACGCTCGAATATTTCCTGCGCGAGCTCTTCGGGGCCGACACCGCGGTGCGTTTTCGACCGCATTATTTTCCTTTCACCGAGCCGAGTTTCGAGATCGATGTGAAATCGAAAACGCTCAAGAGCGGTGAGAAATGGATCGAGGTTTGCGGCTGCGGGATGGTGCATCCGGCCGTTTTCGAGGAAGTGAATCGCGCCCGCAAGGATGCGGCTTACGATCCGGAAAAATGGACCGGGTTCGCTTTTGGTCTCGGGATGGATCGACTGGCGATGATCCTTTTCGACATTCCCGACATCCGACTCTTTGCGCAGAATGACCTGCGCTTTCTGAGGCAATTCGCACGATGAGCGCCCGCGCAAGGTTTCTGGGGAGCGCACGCGCCTCGCGTGCTCGTGATGGCGCCCCGCCATCACGAACTTTTTTCGAGAAAACGACCCCAAGGGAGGTTTGCGGCGAGGCGCCGCAAACAGCGCGCGAGGCGCATGCGCTCCCCGGAGGTCTCCGCGACGCCTAACTGATGAAATTCTCGCGCAACTGGCTCGGCGAATTTGTCGAATTGCCTAACGACACCGAGGAGCTCGCGGAGCTTCTGACCCTTGCCGGGGTTGAGATCGAAGGCATCGAAGCGCGCGGCGCGAACTTTGAGCACGTCGTCGTGGCGCAGATCATGGCTTCGACGCCGCATCCGAATGCCGACCGGCTCAGCGTCTGCCACGTCGAGGATGGCAGTGGCAAGGCTCGGCAGATCGTCTGCGGGGCAAAGAATTACAAGGTCGGGGACAAAGTGCCGCTCGCTCAGCCCGGAGCGGTCCTCGTCGGCGATCTGAAGATCAACGCGAGCAAACTGCGCGGCGTCGAATCGCAGGGGATGCTGTGCAGCGCGAAAGAGCTGGGTATCGCCGAGGACGCGGCCGGCCTGGTCATCCTTTCGCCGCAAGCGAAAATCGGCACCCCGATCGGCGAGCTTTTCCCTAACGACACCATTCTGGAAGTCGAAATCACTCCCAACCGCTCCGATCTTTTGAGCCACTTCGGCCTCGCTCGCGAGATCGCCGCGCTCACGAAAAAGCCGCTCCGGCCGCTCGAGATCGGCGAACCCAAAACCGCGACCGGTGCCGCAGTCCAGATCAGCGCCTTGTCCGAGTGCCCATTTTATTCCGCGCGCCGGATCGAGCAGATCAAGGTCGGCCCGAGCCCGGATTGGTTGCGCGCCAAACTGGAGGCGGTCGGGCTGCGCGCGATCAACAACATCGTCGACATCACCAATTTTGTGATGCTGGAAATCGGTCAGCCCCTGCACGCTTTTGACGCCGACAAATTGCAGGGCGGGATCAACGTCCGGCTGGCCCAGCCTGACGAGAAGTTTCTCGCCCTCGACGGCCGCACTTATCAACTAAACCCGCAAAACATGCTCATCGCCGATGCCCGTCGCGGCATCGCCATCGGCGGAGTGATGGGCGGCGAGGACACCGGCGTGACCGACACGACGCGCAATGTCCTGCTCGAAAGCGCGTGGTTCCTGCCAGCGAACATTCGACGCACAGCGCGCGAACTGAATCTGCCGAGCGACGCCAGTTATCGTTTCGAGCGGGGGGTCGATCCCGCGACGGTCTTGCGCGCTTCGGAACGGGCCGCGCAACTGGTTCGCGAAATCGCCGCGGGCAATCCGGCTAACGAAACCATCACCGCCGGAACCTTGCCCGCGCCGCCGGCCGGCTTTCCGCTTCGCTACGCACGCTGCAACGAGCTGATCGGCGCAGAGGTAGCCCCGGCGGAAGCGGACCGGATTCTCGAAGGATTTGGCCTGCAAAAATTGGGCGGGACGGACGAACAATCGAGCTGGGGCATTCCTAGCCATCGCTCCGACCTGCGCCGCGAAGTGGATCTGATCGAGGAGATCGTGCGGGTCTTTGGGATCCACCGGATTCCAGGCGCCGATCGCAGCCGGTTCACTCCGGTGTCGAGCGCGGATCGGCGTTACGATTTCGAAATGCAATTGCGGCAGCGGCTCGTCGCGCGCGGTTTTGCGGAAGCGCGCACCTCGGCGCTGGTCGGCCGGCCGACGCTAGGCACGGGCTTTGCCCGGGAAGCGGTGGAATTGCGCAACCCGCTGAGCGAAGATCATGTCGCGCTCCGGCCGAGTCTTGTCCCGGGTTTGATCGCCGCTTTGGAGCGCAACATCCGCGCGGGAGCGAAGGGCGTGCGGCTCTTTGAGGTCGGCCGCGTTTTCCTCTCGCCCAACGGCGAGGAAATTCGCCGGCTTGCCCTGCTCTTGTGCGGCACCGCGCAGGGCCAGACCCACTGGCGTGGCGTGCCGACCCGGTCACTGGATCTCTTCGATCTAAGGGGCGCTCTGGAATCGATCGGCCTGGGGGAAGTTGTCCTGCGCCGGCTGGAAAAAGCGGAGTTCGCCCTCGCGACCGAGATTTTGATTGGAGAAAAAGCGCGGGGCATCGCCGGCCAACTCTCCTCCACCCAATCGGCCCGAGCCGCCGGCGCGACCGCCGTTTTCGTGGCGGAGATGGATTTGCCTAACGAACCGGAAGCAACGGCGGGCGCGAAAAAATTTCGCGAGCTGCAACGCTTTCCCGCCATCAGCCGCGACATCGCGCTCCTCGCGCCGGAGACGCTGAGTCATGAAGAAATTTTGCGCGTGATCGAAGGCGCGCGCGAACCGCTCCTGGCCGCGGTTGAGTTATTCGATCTCTTCGACGGGACAGGTTCAGGAAATATTGGGGCGGGACGAAAATCCCTCGCTTATTCATTGACATACCTCGATAAAAACCGAACACTGACTTCCGACGAAGTGAGTGCGGCCCACGACCGGATTCGCGAGCGATTGAAAAGCGAGTTGGGCGTGGAGCTGCGCGAGTAGTTCTTTGAGAGTTCGAGAGTTGTTGCTTGAGAGTTGAAGGTTCAAAGACCTTTTCGTGTCTACTTTCAGCTCTCTATCGACAACTTTCGAAAAATTTACCCTGCGGTGTTCGAGATTACAGGTGTGATTCCCGGACCGATGTTGTTAGCAGAGGGGGCCAGGTCGTTCGAAGAAGATGACATGCCTTAATTGGAAGTCAGACGCTTCGGCGGCGGTCACCCGCCCGTTACCGAAAGGGAACGGGATATCCATCTAAACGGCACTGGCGGGGTAATAAATGAGAGCGCCCGGATCTGTGACGATGCGGGCGCTTTTTTGTGCCCGCGTCGCGCGGCGAAACGCGGAAGGTTGCAACGTGGGGCAGATCCTGGACTCGCGGATGGCGAGTCCCCTCCGGAGGGACCTGCTTCTGCAGGTCCGGGATGCAAGGCACGAGAGATAGAGGCTCAATCCGCGCGGTTGAATTTTCGCGGGCAGCGAGCAAACTGCGCGAGCATGCGCGCAATTCTCGCCTTGGAAGACGGCCGGCTTTTCGAGGGTGAATCTTTTGGCGCCACCGGCACATGTGTCGGCGAAATCTGCTTCAACACTTCCATGACCGGCTACCAGGAAGTGCTGACCGATCCGTCCTATCGCGGCCAGATCGTCGCCATGACCTATCCGTTGATCGGCAACTACGGCACAAACGAGGCCGATGCCGAAAGTCGCTCGCCGCATGTGCGCGGATTTGTCATCGAGGAACTGAGCGAGCTGGCGAGCAATTGGCGCTCCGAGATTTCGCTCGATGAATATTTGCGGCGCTGGAAAATCCCCGGCGTGCAGGGGATCGACACCCGCGCTCTTACCCGCCATCTGCGCACGCTTGGCGCGATGAAAGCCTGCCTGACGACGGAGGAAATTTCCGCAGAGGAAGCGGTTCGCCGCGCGGTCGAAGGCGAGGGCGTGATCGGGATGGATTACGTGCGCGAGGTCACCGCCCCCTCGGCCTACCAATGGGATCCGGACGATGAAAAGAGCGCCGTTTGGGGAACGGCGAGCAGCCGGAAAACCAAACTGCCGCCGATCCGGCATCGCATCGTGGCCTACGACTACGGGATCAAGGAAAACATCCTGCGCCGGCTGCGACAGAATGGTTTTGGCGTGACGGTCGTGCCTGCGACCACGACGGCCGAGGAAACCCTGCGCTTGAAACCGGAGGGCGTTTTCCTCTCCAACGGCCCCGGTGATCCTTCGGTTCTCGATTATGCGCACAAGGCGGTGCGCGACCTGATGGGTCGGACGCCGATCTTCGGCATCTGTCTCGGGCATCAGATGCTCGGCTACGCTTTCGGCGGGCGTACCTTCAAGCTCAAGTTTGGCCATCGCGGCGGGAACCAGCCGGTCAAGGACCTGAAGACGGGAAAAGTTGCGATCACGTCGCAGAATCATGGCTTCGCGGTTGATCCCGATTCGTTGCCCGGCGAAGTGGAGGTGACGCACATCAACCTGAACGACGGCACCGTGGAAGGCATGCGCCACCGGGAACTGCCGATCTTTAGCGTGCAATATCATCCCGAGGCCGCGCCCGGCCCCCACGACGCAGGCTATTTCTTCGGAGAATTCGCGCGCCTGATCGAGAAGCGGAAGAACACGTCCAAGACATGAATTCGCGCCGGCTCCGGCGGCGCCCTCCTTTTCACGCAGGAGAGAATCGCTCGGCATGATCGCAGGGAAAAATGAGCTTGACGAAGATTTCTCAGTTCCGGTAGCGTTAGCTACTATGCCCCTTGGGACGGGTAAGTTCGTCAAGTTTCGGATGGCTTTTCCATTACCGGTCATCGCGCTGACCGTCGTCGCCGATCGCTTCTCGAGTCTTCAGTCCCTTGTCCTCCCGAGGCTTGATGTCCGCAACATGACGATTGTAGACCAACGTCGCTTCGGCGCGGCGAAGATCCGTAGAACGCTGACCCTAAAGGAAAATCCAAAGATATGGCTGGCCCAGAGAGTGACGATCGGATGAATGACGAGGCAGCTAAGAGACTATCCGAGAGTCAAAGTGACGCGAAACGGACTCCTGCTGGATCTTTTTTCGCAAAGCTGGCCGCCACGGCACAGTTAGCCCGACAGGAAGCCTATCGAACGAAACTTGAATCGATCGATCTACGGCAAGCCGAAGGTCAGATCGGGAAAAAAGCCTATGAGGCGGGTCTCGTTCCTGCGGATCTGAGCAGTTTGGCCGGGGAGCTGGATGAAATCGGCGCTCAGCTCGCGGCACTCCAGGCGGCGCAGGAAAATAAAGCGGGCACTTCGTTTGGCGAAAAGGTGCATGACGCAGCGAGCAAGGCTGCGACCAAGGCGAAGATTGAGGCGATAAAGCTCAAACAACGGGGCCTCTTCACGAAGTTGGGTTCGAAGCTCGAGAGTCATTCCAGCCCGGACCCCTCGCTGACCCATGAGATTGCTGCTGCCTCCTCCGTGAAGGAGCGGCTCCAAGCCGTCGACGAGGAGATTGACAAGCTGCAGCGTGTCAGCTGGATGAAACATCCGCTCTTGCTCGCGATCGCTGCAATCGTGGTTGCCGCACTTGTGGTCGGGATTTTTTCCATGAGAAAGGGGCGGGCAAGCGAGGCTTCCGAGCGAGTGGAGGAATCGGTCGCTGCGCAAATGGCACTAGTCCAACAGCAACAGAAAGCCGCTGCCGCCGAGTACGAAAAGCGCCGCCAGGCGCAATTCGATTCGACTCGTGCCCTTATGGCACAGAGCGAGAAGGCGCAGCGCGACTATCAGGAAAAGCAAAAACAGGAGGGGGAAGAACGAGAGCGAGCGGCGCGGGAGCAAGCTGAGGTGGACGCAAAGCTGCAACAACAAATGGCCCTGAAGCAGGAGGAAAGCCGGACACAGGAGGGAGCCGCCCAGAGCGGCCGGGTCGCGCAGACTCAGCAAGTGACAAAGGAGGGGGAGAAGAAGCGCGAGCTTGTCGCGGCGAGGATTGTGCGCACGAAGGCGAAGATTGACGCGCAGGAGGTGGCTCCGGCCAATTTCACCGCGAAGTACAAAGTCAGTCCGCACGGCCTTCACCTCGCTACCGCCACACTCAAAGGAAGCCGTCCCATGATTGTGATCGATGGAGTCGCCGGACCCACCTTCGATGAACTGATCTGGATAAGTGGTGATCAATTTAAGGCGTGGTCGCAGATGGAAAGCCGGCTAAAACTCGAAGGGAGCATGGATTCGGCCAGCGCGCCGGTTGTCTTTAGCGATGACGGCCAAAGGTTCGCTTACGTTGGGAGACAAGGGGATGAGTTTGTTCTCATAGTAGATGGAAAGGAGTTCGCACGCGGGTCATATTCACCGGCGGTCATTAAGAGTTTATCGTTCACTTCGGGCGGGAGGCATTTGCATTACCTGGAAACCTTGCCTGCACCGCGAGGAGAAGTCACACGCTTGGTGGTCGATGGCAGGAAGGATCCGCCCACCTCAGGCTTGGATGCCAGCGCTATCTCATGGAGCCCGAATGGCGAACATTGGGCCTACCTTAGGTCTCCCCCCGACCGGGAATCCAATCTTCGAGCGGTTCCCCATCTTGTCCTCGATGGGAAGGAAAACCCTCCGCCACTCAACGCCGCAGGATACGAGCCAGCCCGGAGAGAACTCCTGTTTACCGGGGATTCGGCGCATTTGATAACTATTCGACACCAAAGAAAGATCGCCCCCAGCGGAGGTCCGGTCTTCGACAAGATAGGTCCCGACACCGTCTTTGTGGATGGAAATGCCGAATTAGAAGCTCCCAGCGTTCTATATCAGGGACACGATTCGCCCGCAAAGCTGCTAGAGATTTCAGTCGCTCCTCAGACGAGCAGTTTCATGGCGCTGTTCTCGCTTCCTACCAACCCCTTGCGACTCTACCTTAATCAACAGCGGCTCAAGCCGGACGTCTATCGGATGGATCACATCGGATGGAGTCCCGACGGCAAACGCTCCGCTGTGGTCTGCAGAACCGACCGCCAATCATGCTTCATGTTCCTGGATGGCAAGCAGCAGCCCGAGTATCAGAGCATATTTAGCAGAGGCGATAACACTTATGGGAGCAGGTTTTATCCTTTTACCGCTGACTCTTCAGTTTGCGTTTATATTGCACGCACCGACAAGACCTTCGTCGTAGCCAACGAGGAGGAATCCAATGGTTATCAAAGAGTTGAGGATTTAAAGTTCAGCGAAGAGGGGTCCCATTTCGCCTTTGTTGCGACTGACGATGATAACCAGCAATTGCTGGTTGTTGATGGGAACGCTCTGCCACCACGCAAAGATGTGCACGATTTTTCCTTCACCAAAGACGGCCGCCACTACTCGTTTCTATCTGGCAACTCCAATAAGGCGCGTGGGAACAGGCTCGTCGTCGACGGAAGCGAACAGGCGTTTGAATACGGTGGAGACTTCGTCCATTTCACTACGAGCTCACGCGAAGATGACAGGCAATGCGTGATCAGCCCCGACGGGAAACATGTTCTCTACCTGGCTTCGCTCGGTGAAACGGATGCCAGCGGCCGCTACTCCGCCGATCACTCACCGATAAAGGGGGTTTGCCTCGATGGCAAGATTATTCCCTGTGAGGGCGAGAAATCCCAAGTCACGGCCTATTTCACGCCCGATAGCAAGCACGTCGTCTGGATCGACTTGGGCGGCAAACTGAGCGA
>CAVTUV010000003.1:0-40769 GCA_963737995.1 uncultured Verrucomicrobiae bacterium | reverse complement strand
CGCCTAACGAATAAACATCGCTCGCGGTCGTGATGCGATCGCCGCGAATCTGCTCCGGGCTCGCGTAACCGGGCGTAAGGACGCGCGCCGCGGGAGCGGTCAGAGTGAAATCCTCTTCTTCCGCGCTCAGGAGTCGGGCGATGCCGAAGTCGAGCAGCTTCGGCTCGCCTTCTCCAGTCACGAGAATGTTGGAAGGCTTCAGGTCGCGATGGATGACCAGGTTCTGGTGCGCATAGTTCACCGCGGCGCAGATTTTGCGGAACAGCTCCAGCCGTTCATTCACCGCGAGCTTATGCGCCTCGCAATAATCCAGGAGTGGCAGGCCCTGGACATACTCCATGACGAAGAAGGGCTGGCCGTCCTCGGTGGTTCCTCCATCGAGCAAGCGCGCGATGTTGGGATGCTCGAGCTGCGCCAGGATTTGGCGTTCGTTTCGAAAGCGGCGCAGGATATCCTCGGTGTCGAGCCCGCGGCGAATGAGTTTGAGCGCGACTTCCTTCTCATAAGCGTCATCTGCTCGCTGGGCCAGATAGACCGCGCCGAGGCCGCCGCGTCCGATTTCTCGAAGGATGCGGTAGGCTCCGAATTGTTGCCCGGCCAGCTGAGTCGTCGCCGCGGGAAAGATCTCCGCCGGAATCGAGAGGACTGGCTCTTCGATGAATTGAGACGCTTCTGCGTCAGCCGCGAGGAGCGACTCGACCTCCGCTCGCAAGCGCGCGATCGCCCGCGCACTCGCGTTCGAGAAATTTTGTTCGCTCCGGCTCCGTCAGCTCGACGGCTGCGTCGAAGATGGCGTTGACCTGCTCCCGGTCAAACGGCACCAGTCATCTCCCTCCCTCGCATCATTTCGCGGTGCAGCCAGGCCTTGGCGCGCCGCCATTCGCGCTTGATCGTGCGCGGCGACACGTCGAGCACTTCGGCGGCTTCTTCGGTCGTTAGGCCGCCAAAAAAGCGTAACTCGACGACCTGGCTCTGGCGCGGATCGACCGTTTGCCAGATTGCGGAGCGCATCGTCGAGCGCGACCAGATCGAGGCTGCGAGTCAGGCCGGCGGCGAGCGCGTCCTCGAACTCCAGTTTCTCCCACGTCCCGCCACGTTTCTCGGCGCGATGCCGTCGCGCGTGATCGACCAAAACCCGGCGCATGACCTGCGCCGCGACGCCAAAGAAGTGGGCGCGGTTTTGCCAGGTGGTAACGCTCTGATCAACCAGCCGGAGATAGGCTTCGTGAACCAAACCGGTCGCCTGCAAAGTATGATCGGGCCGTTCCCGTCGCAGGTAGCCGCGTGCGAACTGGCGCAGTTCATCGTAGACCAGCGGCATCAGGCGATTCGCAGCCTCGGATTCCCCTCGCTCCACTCGATCAGGAGCCGGGTGGCTTGTTCGCGTGGGCGGCTGGAAGTCATCACAAAGCATCTCCCACGAGATTCCCGCAGGCGAATGGCAGCAATCTTAAGACGCGAACGGAAATTCTGACAAGAAAAATACCTCATTCTTCCGCGCGACGAAGCTCGGCGCTCTCCGCGTCTGTCCTCGCAACGGGCATTAATAGGCGCCTCAAGCCGAAGCGGCATGCGCGTCGGCCAAGTCACATCACTCCTCCGCTGCGCCAAAACTGTGCGGCCTGCCCAGAAGCACTGACTGAACCGGCAGGCGGAACAGGCGACTAAAAAATATTGGCCCCGTCTCGCCTCTTTTTTCGCGTGGACTGGATAGAGACAGGTTCGTCCGGCAACCGCGAGCCGTTGAGAAATGAACATAGGAAAGACAAATATGAAAAAAGACATTATTGATTCTCTGGCTTCTGCCCCTTCTGAGCGCTGGGGTGCTCACCGCTCCAGGCCGCGCCGGGCGACCTCGATACGACCTTCAACGGAACCGGCAAAGTGACCACCACAGTGGCCAACGGCATCGCGCAGGCCCGTGATGTCGCGATTCAGGCCAACGGCAAGATCGTGACCGTGGGCTATGCACTAGGTCAGCGATACCTCGAATGGGCCCTCGTCCGCTACCAGAGCGACGGCAGCCTCGACACCAGTTTTGGCGATGGCGGGAAAGTGCTCCCGCCCCTGGGTGCTCGCGAAGCTTACGCTCAGGCCCTCGCCGTTCAAAACGACGGCAAAATTGTTGTCGTCGGGTTTTCGGAAGTGGTCGACGCACAGGGTTACAAGCGGGTAGGGACTGTCCTCCGCTTCAACTCGAACGGCAGTCTCGATCCAAACTTCGGCACCGACGGGGTGGTGATGCTAGATCAAATCTCAGTTTTCAACGACGTCGCCATTCAATCCGACGGCAAGATTGTCGCCGCGGGTAGTGACGAGGAGAACCAGATCGGAGGCGTCCAGCGCCTCAAGAGCGACGGCACGGGTGACTCTTCCTTTGGCACCGACGGTTTTGTCTCCGTGGCTTTCGCCCCCATCTCTACTGGGTCCAGTTCCATAAATTCTCTCGCGCTGCAAACCAATGGCAAAATCGTCGTCGCCGGCGACATCAACAGCCTGGGGGGGATCGATTTTGGGATTGCCCGGCTCAAGAGCAATGGCGACCTCGACACCACCTTTGACACTGATGGCCTCCTCAGGGTGTCACTCGGCGACGACGACTCCGCCAACGCAGTGGCGGTGCAGGCGGATGGGAAAATTGTCGCAGCCGGTTACGCCGACGACGGCCACGGACTTTGCGGTGCTTCGCCTGAAGTCGGACGGCACCCTCGATACCAGTTTTGATGGCGACGGAATAGTGAGGGGCAATCTCAGCCAATATATTGATCGCGCAATGGACATGCTCATTCAGCCTAACGGAAAAATAATCCTCGCCGTAAGCTCGAGCACAACCTTCGCCGTCGTATCGTACAATTCGGATGGTTCGCTTAACGCACCCTTCGGAACCGACGGAGTCGTGCAAATCGATTTCGGGGCGAACTCCGAAAGTCCTATCGCTTTGACCTTGGACTACGATGGGAACCTGGTCGTCGCAGGCGACTCCGCGGGTCTTTTTGCGGTCGCGCGTCTCCTTAGTGACACACCACCACCTCCACCTCCGCCTCCACCTCCAGCCGACCACGCCGATTAACATTTCCACGCGGTATGGAAGTGCTGACGGACGACAAGTCCTCATCGGCGGCTTTATCATTACTGGGAACGACCCCAAAATGGTTCTCTTCCGCGCCATCGGGCCTTCCCTCGCCGATGCCTTTGGGATTGATAATTTGCTCGCTGACCCGGTTCTGGAATTACACAATGGCTGACGGCGCCCTGATCATGAGAACGATAACTGGAAGCGACCAGAAAAAGGCCATATGGACACCGGGTCCCACCCAAGAACGAAATGGAATCAGCCATCGTCGCGACACTCGATCCCGGCAATTACACCGCCATCATGAGCGGCAAATGGCGGCACCGGCTGGGGTTGGTCGAAGCTTACGACCTGGAACCAGGAAGCCGCTTCACAGTTCGCCAATATCAGCACCCGGGGATTTGTCGAAACGGAAAATAACGTCATGATCGGCGGCTTCATTCTCGGTGGCGGAGAGGGCGGGACAAACATCCTGATTCGCGCCCTCGGACCGTCCCTGGCGGGCGCGAGCATCACCGATGCCCTGGCGGATCCAACGCTCGAGCTACACGACGAAAATGGCGCCGTTATCGCGAGCAACGATAACTGGAAGGACGATCCCGATCAACAAACCAAAATCGAGGCCACCGGCATTCCGCCGACAAAAGCCTTGGAATCAGCTTTGGTCGTGACTCTGGATGCGGGCGCCTACACTGCGATCGTTGCCGGTCACAACGGCGGGACGGGCGTTGCGCTGGTGGAAGTTTATCGCCTGCAGTAGACCGGCTTGGACTTTGAGAGGCCCTCGCTCCTTTACGCGAGGGCCTCGGCCAGCCGATCGAGTAGCACTATCTGGGCGGGATTGATTTTACGGCGGGCCATTTCCTCGGGGAAGAATTCGCACCGATCGATTTCGGGAAAGGTGCGCCGGCTTCCGGAACGCGGCGGCCATTCCATTTCGAACGTGTTCGAACGTAAGACGAAGTCGGGAGTGAGACTTCCTGCGAAGGCCCAGGCGTGCACGGTCTTGCCTCCTTTTTGCCGGATCGACCCTAACGGGAGAAAGCGCTCAGCGATCGCTTCAACACCGAGTTCCTCGGCAAACTCGATGCGGGCCCGCGTTAGAAGATCTTCACCGGGCGCGGCCTCTCCTTTCGGGATCGTCCAGGCGCCTTCGTCTTTGCGGGTGAAGAAAGGGCCTCCGGGATGAACGAGCAGAAACTCCAGCCCGTCCGAGACGCGCCGGAACATGAGCAGGCCTGCAGACTGCTTAGGCGACTTCGACACCCTTCCAAAATGCAACGCGCCCTTTGATGTTGGCGGCTGCTTCCTTCGGTTCCGGATAATACCAGGCCGCGGCTTCGTTGACCGCGCCATCGACCGTAATGTCGTAGTAACTCGCTTCGCCTTTCCACGGGCAGTGGCTGCGCTCGTTGCTTTCGCGGAAATATTCGTGCCGGATCGAATCGGCTGGAAAGTAATGATTTCCCTCGAGGACGACGGTGTCGTCGCTCTTGGCGAGGGTGGTGTTGTGCCAGGTTGCTTTAATCGTCCCAAACTCTAGCACGCGAATGGAGGGACGACCGCCGTGTCCTCCGAGGCGCCAATTGTAGGGCGACCCGCCTCAGGCGGGTTGCCACGGTTTAGAAACTGGGCAGGCGGAGCGCCCGCCCTACAATCGTCCGGCGCTCGCTCAACTGCCTAACGACAGCGTCTCGCCTTCGCGCGCGGCGCAGACTTGGATGGTGGCGCCGTTTTGCGCGACTGCTTCCTTCGCGCTCGCGACCATTTTCTCGATCTTGGCATCGTCGTGGTCGGGGTCGTGATGGAAAAGATAAACCTGTTTCGCGCCGGCCCGCGCGGCCAGTTGCACGGTGTCGTCGGCGCAGGTGTGGCCCCAGCCGCGGCGCGACGGGTATTCAATCGCGTCGTATTGCGAGTCGGCGATCACCACTTCGGCGTCGCGCAGGAATTCGACCACCTTCTCATCCTGCGACCCGGGCATATTCGAGGCCTGGCTCGAAGAACTTTCCTTCTCCGCTTTTTGTCGCTCGATCTCGCAGCGTTCGTAGGCTTCGTGGTCGGGCATGTAGACGACGTCGCCCGTTAGGCGTGCAAAGCCGGTAACCGAGACAGATGCCGGGATGATTGGCAAACATCGTCCGCACCGTGACCGCGCCGCCGAGATCGAACTGCATGTCGTCCATTTCCTCGAAGGTGACGTGGGTCGCCATCTGGTTGAGGCCGACCGGGAAAAAGGCGGTCTGCATTTGCTCGAAGAGCGCGCCGCGCAAACCGTGGACCGCGCCTTCGTAGCCGAGGATGCGGATGTTGACGCGCGGGATGATAGGCGGGAATGAAAAAGGGGAAGCCCTGGATGTGGTCCCAGTGGGTGTGGGTGATCAGCATCGTGACGCTCGAGGCCGTTTTCGTTCACTTCCTTCATGAGCGACTGGCCGAGCCGCGCGAATTCCTGAGCCGGCATCGAGGATGATGATTTGTTTGCCAACGCGCACCTCGACGCAGGAAGTGTTGCCGCCGACGCCGGAGGTTTCGTTTGCCCGGCGTAGGAATGGAGCCGCGCACGCCCCAGAAGCGGACCAGGGTCGGGCCCGAGACAACCGGCGGCGCGACGGGTTCGTTGGTCGGCGCTTCGCCGTTCTGGCCCGCGGCCGCGAGCATGCGCAGGAGTTCGTCAGGGATGATCGGCTTGACCAGATAATCATCCGCTCCGGTAGCGAAGGCGGTTTCGCGGTCGTTGGCAAATCGGCTCACCGTCATGAGGATGACGCGAATTCCTTTGAGCGAGTCCTGCTCGCGAATCGTGCGGCAGACCTTGAAAGCCGTTGCGCTTCGGCGTGCGCAGGTCGCAGATCACCGCGGTCGGATGATGCTTGAGGACGAGATCGAGTCCGGCCTGACCATCCTCGGCTTCGAGCACGCACCAATCTTTACCCGTTAGGCATTCCGAAATCAGAGTGCGCGTGAGCGCGTCGCTGTCGATCAGGACGAGCGTTTTCATGCCGCTGCGGGCGCGGCCTTGGGTAGCCGGATCCAGAAACAGTTTCCGCCATTCTCCGGCGGCTCGTGGCCGATTTCGCCCCGGCATTTCTCGACCGCCATGCGGCAGAATTGGAGGCGCAACTGCAAGGCCGAATCCGCGCCCATGGCGGTGGCATCCTTGGCGAAATAATCGGCACAGATCTCGTTAGGCAAAGGGGCTCCGTTATCGTGCACGCGAATAACGACGGCATCCGCTTCTTCGGCGATTTCGAGCGTGACTTCCCCGCCGGGAGGCGCGTTTTGGAGGCCATTCTCGAGCAAACTCCCGAGCACTCGGGCGAGATGATCGGCATTCATGGCCACGCGGCTCTCCGTCTTTTCCGGAAGCCGCAACCGCACTTCCTTCTCCGAGAACCCAGCCGCCACCGTCTCCGCAAGGCCGCGCAGAACCTCGCCTAACGACGCCGCAGCCGCGCCCCCGCCGTTACGTCCGTAGAGACCCTCCAGCTCGGCCGCGAAAACCGTCAGCACCTTGTTGATCAGGGCCTGTTGATCCTCGGTCGCGCGCATCGCGAGGGTGAGGAGCTGGCGGGTGCGGGCGGAGTTTTTCTCCAGTTCGAGGAGGCGCAGGGAAGTGATGGCGTTGGCGAGCGCGCTGTTCATTTCCTCGGCAATGCAGCTGAGAAGGATTTCTTTTTTCTGGGTCTCCGCGTTCAAGCGCTGGAAAGCGATGACGGTTTCGCGGGCCTTTTGCAGCATCGATTTTTTTGCTTCGAAAACTTCCCCGAGCCGTTCGAGGAGGAGGGCGGCCTGGCCAGCAAGCGTGAGCGCAGTCGCTTCAAGGGAGATTTCCGCACCGTCCCCGGCCGTCTCCACCCAGGCGCCGGATTGGACGCGGGCTGCGCCTCCGTTCGACCAGCACTCGGCGGCGTCGATGAGAAAATTCTCGAGAAAAGGCGACGCCTGATCGAGCGGCAGCGGGTCCCCGGTTTTCGTTAGGCCCGGCCAGAGCGTGCGGCAGCCATTCCGGGGGCGGGCCGTGGAGCGTGAGCGTGCCGTCCGCCGCCCGCAGGAAAAGAACCAGGCCGAGAGCGTCGAGAACCGCAGTGGCGGGAGAATCTGCTTTCGCCATCGTTACTTCGGTTGAATCATCCGGCGCGCCGAGTTCGACGAACGCCTCTTCCACGCCCGCGCCTTCCTTCGCGCTGGTCTTGAAGGCGCTCCAACCGCGCGCGGCGAGGTCGGCCATGCGCGCCTCGTCGATCTCCCATTGGGTGGCGAGATCGGCTTTGTTGAGCGCGAGGAGAAAGGGCGCCGGCCCGACGGCAGCAGCGACGCGTTCCTGAATTTCGATGACCTGATCGAGTGTCACCCGCCGGGTGCCATCCGCGACCAGGAGGTAACCGCTGGTCCCGCGCAGATAGGACGTTTGCAGGCGCTGATAATCATCGTCCCCCGCCAAATCCCAGATCATGAGCATGACTTCGGTGCCGTCGACCGTGATCGTCTTCTTGTCGATCTTCACACCTACAGTCGTTAGGTATTTATCGGAAAACATGCTGTGGACGAACTTCGCCACCAGGCTTGTCTTGCCGACGCCGGAAGCGCCAATCATGCAGACTTTCTTCTGGATCATGGCGCCGCCGTCAACGGACGACTAACGACCTTCAGCTCAACCCGACGATCGGCCTCTTCGGGCAGCGGCTGGCTCGCCCGGGGCCGGCTCGCGCAGGCCTCCGCCGACCGGGTGAAGCATGGCGGGATCGAAGCCGCACGAGACGAGAAAATCGCTCACCCGTTGTGCGCGCCGCTGGCTGAGGTCGGCATTCTTTTCCGGGTCGCCGACCGGCGTCCGCGTAGCCAGCTATCTCCAGAGAAATCGCACGCCCGATGCGGCGCGCGGCCGTATCGCAGCGGCGAATCTCATCGGGCAGGCGCGAGAGGGCGGTGAAACCCTCGGTCGCGATGTTGTCTTTGTTGCTAAGAAAATAAATGAAGGCACTTTCGATGATCGATTTGGATTGGGCGAAAGCGCGTTCATCCAGATCACTGATGCCTTTGGAATCGAGGGTGGTGATGCCAGGCAGCTGGGTCGCTTCCGCCCGCACCCGCATCAGCCAGCGATGGGAGGCTTCGCCGGAGATGGTCAGAACGCCGTTCTCGACCTTCGCGTAAGCGCCGTCAGGCAGGCCAAAGCGCGACTCGAAGCGTTCCCGCGCCAAATTCCGGTCGTAGACGACCTGGACGTCGCGATCGGAAACCGCCGAGATGCCGGGGATAAGAGTGGCGTCGCGACGAACGCGATCGAGCCATTCATAGGAAACCGAACCCGCTACTACCAAGGTCGTGCCGTTGAGGAAAACCTGGGCGCTTCCCGGCGGATTGAAGCGTTGTTCGAAACGGCGCTGCACACTGGCGGGATCGAGCGCGAGATAGTTCCTAAAATCGAAGCTGATGTGGGTCGGATCAAGGTCGGCGCGGCGAGCGACGGTGGCGGGATCGATCGCGGAAGCGTCGCGCAATCCGGTCACGACGGATGGGGAAAACCAGCCTTTGCTCGCAGAGGTCACGACCAATCCCGGCTGATCATGCAGACTAACGAGAAAGCTTTGCCAGTTGGATTCGCTCCGGGCGGCGAGGACGACAAGCGCGAGGACGATCGCCGCCAGCCCGATCAATAAGAGGCCCGCGCGCAACGGCCGCCGACTGCTTCGCTCGGCGCTATACTGGCTTTGCAGACAGGATTCCAAATCCGGCTGCAGGCTTCGAAAGGAGCGGCGTCGCCGTCGAAGCTCGCGAGGAGGTTGCCCTTTAAGACGTGCACGTTCTCGATCGTCTCCTCCAGTGTGGTGCGCAGCTCGCGCGGTGGATTTCCCCGAATGACGGCGGCGAGATAGGCCTGCGGCCCGGGCGCGATCCAGACCTGGAGTTCACCCATGCGAAATTCTTCGAGAGAAGAATCGTCGCCCATGACGAAGGAGTCGCGCGCGAAATCCTGAATGGCGCTGAGCATGCTGCCAACCATGTCGGCATCCCGCGCGCTGGCCGGGTCGGCGGCAACGTGGAGCAAGGTGAGGCTGGTCCCGCGATGGATGAGGAAAAGCTGCTCGACCCGATAAACCAAACTGCGCAACATCACGACCTCGGCGAAACTGCGACCGGTGCGCCAGGCCTCGAAGCGCCATTTCAAGCCACGCCAGGAAAAGGTGTGCTCGAGCGTCTGGTTGAGGGACTGGAGGAGGCGGCGCAAACTTTCGGCGATCGATCGCCTAACGATGGGGCCGATGATGGGATGAAGGGCATCGACAAAAACCTGGGGCCGCTTTTCGATCGATTCCTTGACCGAGCTTTCGACGGCGGGGCGAAGCGCGTGGGTGAGGTCGTCGCCGCGCTCACGGCTGAGCTTGATCGCGGAAGGCAGAATGGCCGCGACATCGCGCGAGCGCCGCTCCTTGTCCGTGATCTGGTCGCGCAGATCGCGCAATTCCTGGCGCTCCCGGCTGAGCAGGAGACGGCGGAGCTCGTCAAACTCCGTGACCGGATTACCAGGCGCTCGGCGCATGCGCGACGGTCGTTAGGCGCCGGGGACGCGAAACTCGTTTTTGAGGCGGAGCGCCATTTCGCTGAGCATTTCGGCGAGCGATTCGCGCCCGGTCATGGCCTGGCGAATCTGCTCGGCTTCGTGTTGGAGGCCGGCCTGCATCTGCTCGTGCTTGTCCATGATCTCGGCGCTCAAGGCCTTGGATTGTTCGAGCAACTGCTCGCGCAAGTCGTGCATCTCGCAGGCGGACTGTTCGTCGAGATACTTGATCTTTCCTTCCAGGGCTCGGGCCGTCTCGGCGAGATCGTGGGCGAGGCGGGCGATGGCGTTGCCGCGGTCGGATTGTTCGGCGTTAAGGCGGTTGGTCAGTGATTGCACTTCGGCTTTGAGGAAATTTTCCAAACCTTCGATGCGCTTCTGCACCTCGGTGCGCGCCTCCATCGACTCGCGGCTGAGCCGTTCGTCGAGGCGCTGGAAACGCCCGTCGTAATCGCGCATTTGCGATCCGAAGAGGATGTCGCGGATGCGATCGACTTTGCCGGCTTCTTCGATTTCGTGCTCGCGATTCTCTGGATTGAAGTTCACCACCTGTGGATTGTGTGACTGTTCGGCGTGTTCGACGTTCATAGGTTACCTCCCCGCTTATATCATCCGGGCCCCCCCAGAGGCAAGCCTCTTTAGCTGCCTGCGAGGCGCCGCGGTCGTGTTGGTCGATGGTCAGTTTCGCGTCAGGCGGCGAGTTGTAGAGTCCGCTGTCCTCAGCGGATCGGCTGAGACAGCCGACGCTACAAGGATCGGACTTCCCGCTCCGGCGCGGGCCAAACTCGTAATCAACCAGCCCTACCGAGGCGCCGCACGCCCGCGATGAGCCGCTCGATTTCCTCTTCGCTCGTGTAGCAGGCGCAGCCGGCGCGAACGAGGCCGCCCTCTTTCTGACCAAGCCGCTCGACGACCGTGGTGGCGTAAAAATCACCGTGCGAAACGAAGATACCGTCGGCGACCAGTTCTCTCGCCACTTCCTCGGAGGAGAGATTTGCGACGGTGAAAGCGACGGTTGGCGTCCGCGGTGCGTCGGGCGGCGGACCGAACAACTCGACGCCGTCGATTCCGGAAAGGCCATCCCATAATTGCCTAACGAGCTCGAGACCGCGCTGGTGCAGCTCCGCGAAAGCGCTTTGCAGGCGGGCGCGGCGCGTCTCGCCGGGGGCGAGCGAAGCGAGGAAGTCGACGGCCGCGGCCGCGCCGGCGATGCCTTCATGATTTTGGGTGCCGGTTTCGGCGCGCTCCGGCGCGGCATCGGGGGCGGGAATGAGCTTGGGAAAATCGAGAGCGGCAAGGAGCTCATTGCGCCCGTAGAGCAGGCCAATGTGTGGACCATAAAACTTGTAGGCGGAGCAGCTCAGGTAATCGCAATCCCAGGCAGCGACATCGACAAGCTGGTGCGGCGCGTAGTGGACGGCATCGACAAAAATCTGCGCGCCCGCGGCATGCGCCATCTCCGCGGCGCGCAGCACGTTGGTCATGGTGCCGAGAGCATTGGAGGCGGCGCCGATCGCAACGAGACGGGTCCGGGCATTGATCTGCCGCGCGAGGTCATCCCAGTCGAGCTGGCCCGTCTCCGGGATCATCCGGGCCACCCGCACGGTCAGGCCGCGCTCTTTTTCGAGCGCCCGCCACGGCGCCACGTTGGCGTGATGGTCCAACTCCGTGACGACAATTTCATCGCCCGGTCCGTAACCGCGTCCGAGGGCACGGGCGAGATGAAAAGTCAGGGTGGTCATGTTCGCGCCGAAAACAATTTCGTTAGGCTGAGCGTGGAGGAAATCCGCAAGCGTCTGGCGCGCCGCGCCCACGATGGCGTCGGTTTCCTCGCTCGTCGGGTAGGCCCAATGGGTGTTGGCGTTGTGCTCGAGGAGATAGCTGGCGATCGCGTCGACCACGACGGCTGGGACCTGGGTTCCACCCGGACCGTCAAAATAAGCGACCGGCTTTCCGCGATGTTTCCGGCGCAAGGCCGGGAAATGACTTCTGATTTCGGAGTTGGACTTCAGAGGAGTGAGAAGGGTGGCATTCATCGGCAAGTTCCTGTTCGGCCCGGCCCGCATCCTTGGCAAGGCCAACCGTTTCTTCATCTCGACGCGACGCAAAAAGGCAGGGCCAGCGACCGCTGGAACGGCGCTGGCCCTTCTTTTCCTGACTCGGCGAAGTCAGCCTATGATTACTGAACGGTAGGAGTTGGCACGTGGAAGACTTCGACCAGTGCGACGCCCGTGCCGCCGTTACTGCCCATGACAATTGCGGTGTAGTTACCCGCAACCAGGTTCGCGAGGAGAGCCGCTTCCTTAGGCTTGGTCGGCGCAAGACCAAGAGCCTTTTCGATCTGGTCAGCCTGGTCACCATCCTTCCAGTTATCGTTCAGCGCGATCAGGTCCCCATCGCCATTGTGAAGTTCAAGCACGGGATCGGGCAAGGCATCCAAGACGGGCGGAGTGGCATCGGCCAGCGATGGCCCAATGGCCCGCAGCACGACGGTGGCGTTGGCCAAAGTATCGCCAGTCGATGGACCAATGATAACCCCGCCGATCAGGACATTGTCCGACGTGCTGGTAATACCGCGGGTGCTGATGTTGGCCAGTTCGGCCGAAGCTGAGGGATCGTCCAAGTCATAGATTTCCACCAACCCGACACCAGTGGCGCCGTTTTTTCCGCGGACGACAGCCGTGTATTCTCCGCTTCCGGGCACGGCAAGGTCCCTGGGCGACAGAGTGACGACAAGGATCGATTCGACGTCGCTAATCGGCGAGCCGTTATACATATCGAAGCCTCGGGCCGCGATGATAGCTTGATTAGTCACGCTGTTAGTCATCCAGTCATTGTTTGTTAGAACCGTCCCATTGGGCTTGTGCAATTCCAAGATTGGATCTGAAAGTGACCCGGCCACTGGAGGGGTGGCATTGGCAAGCGAGGGCCCAATCGCGCGAATGACCACATTCTTCGCCGTCCTGCCACCATTAATAATGAAGCCGCCGATCGCGACGTTATCACCTGTTTCCACATTCACGCGCGAGGAAATGTTCTGCGCCTTGATGATCGGAGTCGCTGTTGGGCTGGGGCTCGGCGTGGGCGTGGGCGTGGGCGAAGGTGTTGGCGTGGGCGTCGGGGTGGGGCCACCAACCTCGAAGACAAGGTAATTAGGAGCGCCCGCCGCGGCCACAAACACGCTTGCGACGCCATTGTTATTGATTTGCGTGATTTGGCCGGTCGCTGGGTCAGCTACATAAAGAAAGCCAACGCGATCCTGGTCTCCTCCAAACTTAGCCGGTCGAAAATCCATTCCGGTCGGCTGAGTGAAACCGGAAGCGAATGGGACGACCGTGCTGGTGCCGAAGAGTATTTTCGATACGCCACCGGATTCGGTGCTAATGTAAGCGATACCCGATTGATCCAAGGCCACCCCGCGCGTCCCATCAGCGAGATCGATGTCGGTCGTTGTCCCGTCCGAGGAGACGCGAAGAGTGAAATTGCCGTGATTAATGTAGCGGAAAATTCCCATCTGCCCAGCAGCCTCGGATGCAAGACCCATCGGAGCTGTCACGCCCGACTGAAAAACCACGAACGAACCACTGCCGTCCAAGGCTACCCGCAAGACGCGATCCAAACCGTTTTCGGCGACAATGAGATCGGAGCCGTCCCGGTCAATCCCCACCGGGTTATCGAACCCGGAGAGGAGCACAGTGCGATTTCCCGCGAGATCTACTTGTAAATCACGCCATCGCCGGGCGTGCCGTCGCCGGCGTCGGCAACGTAAAGATTCTTCGCCGGGTCAAAGGCAATGCCCTGGGGACTGACCAAGCCGGTAGCAAGGTATGGGCAGTGCCGTCCGGACTATAGCGAATAACCGATCCGGTGGACAGGTCGGTCACATAAAGGTCGCCCGGGTTGGCTGAGATTTGAGGCGACAGCGCCATCATGGCGGCGAGCGCAAGTGACGCCACGCCGATTGTTTTCTCGGTGCTGCTGAAAAGATTCGTCGAATGGATGGGATCATATTTGAGTTAAGATGAGTTGGTTAACTGGCCGATTCCCGCGATTCCGTAGCGCAGGCTTCCTGGAAGCGGCCATAATGCTCCATTCCGAGTAAAACTGTCCATAAGTATTTTGGAGCAGGTCAGAGTGTAGAGGTGCCCTGTCACTTTTTTGAGCTACCCAAGCCATTGCTGTCTCTTGTTTTGCGGGCGAAGCCCTCAGCAGATGGATCGCAAGAACGAAATGCGGACCGAAATAAGTTTGATTGTTCTCAGCGCAGGATGAATTCAGGTCCGCATTTTGGTCCCATCACTTGAATCCGCAGGCTTCCCGTCCAGACCGCGACCGCAACTTTCGGTGTTCCTCGGTAATCGGCCCGGTGCGCTTGCCCGGGTCTGCAACGAGACTGGCCGCGGCCGAGATCAATATTCACGCGCTCGACCACCTCCTGACACCATCGACCATGTGGTCGTTCGCATGGTGGTGAGCGACCCGACCAAGGCGCTCATGCTCCTCGGCGAAGGCGGCGTGCTCGCCCTGGAAAACGACGTTCTCATGATCGAGAGCAACAATAGCCCGGCCGCTCGGCGCGATCGCCGAGCGCCTGGCCAAGGCGGGGATCAATATCGAATACGTCTACCTCGCGAGCAGTCCCAACTCGCAAGAGGGTCTCATGATTATGCGACCATCCAATGTGGAGAAGGCGGAGCGGGCGCTGCGCGACCTTTAGGCGGCAGGCGCCCGATTCGTTAGGCATATCCCGCTTAACGAAGCCGGAAAAAAGCCCTCGATTTGGACGCGACCCTTGGCCTGAGCTTTACTTTTCCCTCGTTTGCGAGTGAAATTCTTCCGGCCGGCCGCGATTTTATGAACCTCCAAGCCCTCCGCTCCGTTCCGCTTTTCCAGACCCTGAGGAGGAGCGTGGCGAGAACTTTTCACCCTCTTCACGGTGCGGACGTCCCCGAGGACGCCAAGCTCTTCGATCGCGACGATCCGGGCGACGCGATGTTTTTCATCGAGAGCGGGCGCATCCGCATCAGCGTGCAGGATACCGACGGACACGATACCATCCTCGCGGAAATGGGGCCGGGCGATTTTTTTGGCGAAATGGCGATGCTCGACGGCCAGACCCGCTCGGCCGACGCGACCGCGATCGAGGAGAGCAAACTGGCGTACCTCGCGCGGGACGATTTCCGCGGCTTTGTGCGCAAAATCCGGACATCGCGCTCGGCCTGCTCACCGCCATGACCCAGCGGCTCCGGCGCACGGACAACCTTTTGCGCCACCGCATTTCGCGCAACGCCAACGAAGAAGATGCCGCCCGCCTCACGATCGCCGATCGCGCCGCGGACATGATCGCGGAGTTCGGCGGCAGTTGGAAATTCATCGGCGCCTCGATTTGCTTCTCGCTCTTCTGGATCGTCTTCAACAGCTGCTCCTCTTCTCCGAGCTCGCGCCTTCGATCCGTTTCCCTACGCCCTTCTCAATCTCGTCCTCGGCATGGTCGCGGGCTTGCAGGCGCCCATCATCATGATGTCGCAGAACCGCCAGGGCGAAAAAGACCGGCTCCGGGCCGATCTCGATTATCGGGTGAACCTGAAAAACGAACTTCTCCTCACCGAAGTCCTGCGCCGTTTGGAGAAATCTCAAGGCAGCCCCTCGCAATCTCCGCCGGGGGATTTCGCGAAGAGCGGGCCTGGAGAAGCGCAATTACCTGCAGCCCTCTTCCCACAGATAGAGAAACCGTTCCTTGCGCGCTCTAAACCGCTCAAAATCGGCCCCGTCACCCTCGGCGGGAAATTGCCGGGCCTGATCCTCGGGCCCTGCGTGATCGAGTCGGAAAAGTTCGTTAGGCGAATGGCGCGCAAGATCGGCGAAGATCTGCGCGGCGGAAGAATCTGCCCTTCATTTTCAAGGCTTCCTACGACAAGGCGAACCGCACCTCGGTGCGCTCCTTTCGCGGGATCGGCGTGCGGAAGGTTGCGCGCTGCTGGCCGAGATCGGGCGCGAGATCGGCATGCCGGTCACGACCGACGTGCATTCGCCTAACGAAGCCGCGATCGCGGCCGAGTTCATCGACGTCCTGCAGATTCCGGCTTTTCTTTGCCGCCAGACCGATCTCATCCGCGCCGCCGCCGAAACCGGCCGGGTCGTGAATGTGAAGAAAGGCCAGTTCCTCGCCCCCTGGGACGTGCGCAATATCGCCGAAAAGCTGGAGGCCTTTGGCGCGAAGAAGTTCTTCTTCACCGAACGCGGCACCACCTTCGGCTACAACAATCTCGTCGCCGACATGCGCTCGCTCGCCTGGCTGCGCGAGGCCGGTTACCACGTCATCTTCGATGCCACCCACTCCGTGCAGCGACCCGGCGGCGCGGGCGACGCCACCTCCGGCGATGCCGCGCTCGCGCCCGTCCTCGCCCGGGCCGCGCTCGCCGCCGGCTGCGACGGTATTTTTATGGAGGTGCACGAGAATCCGGCGCGCGCCCTTTCCGATGGGCCGAATCAAGTTCCGCTAAAGGATTTGCCGAAGCATCTGCGCATGTTAAAAGCTATTCATGCTGCCGTGTCGTAGCGGGCTCGCCATCTTCCGCGGGCGCGCGCCTGAGTTTCGTTCTGTTGCTCGCCTGCAGCTGTCTGGCCTCTCGCCGGCTGCCGCCAAACGCCGCAAAGCCACGCCCACGCCGAACGCCTCGAAGGAAGACTTCGGCCTGAAAAACATTCCGCTCACCGTCGGGCACGAGGCGAAGGGACTGGTCCTGCCCAATTACGATCTCAAAGGCCATCTGCTCGGGCGTTTCGAAGCCGCCACCGCGAGCCCGCATCGATGAAGACCACGTCCATTTCACCGACCTCAAAATGGTCACCTTCGACGAGCAGGAAAAACCCGATTTCAACGTCGACATGGCCGACGCCATCCTCAATCTCGAGACGCGCGTGATCGATTCCAAGCAACGCACGCAAGATCAAGCGCACCGATTTCGAGATCGCCGGCGACACCATGCAGTTCAACACCATGACCCATCAGGGCACGCTCATCGGCAACGTGCACATGACGATCTTCAACCAGAATCGCAACTGACCGGCGAAACCGCGAAGCCATGAAACCGATTCTTTTCGGCGCCTTCTTTCTTGTCGTCGCGAGCGCCGGGCCGCTGCAGCGCAGGACGCCGCCGCCAGCCGCGTCGCCGCCCGGCGGCGCAAGCGGCCCGCCGGCTCGCCGCGACCAACGCGCAAGGCCAGCCGATCACCACCCAGATTTATTCCGACGAAGCCTCCTTCGACACCGAGAAACGCATCGGCGTTTTCACCGGGCACGTCCGGGTCTTCGATCCGCGCTTCAACATTCAATCCGACAAACTGACTGTCTACATTCACAAGGAGGAAAGCGAAGGTCTCGAAAAAGCGATTGCCGAAGGCCACGTCGGCGTGGTGCGCGACAAGCCCGATCCGAAAGGCGGGCCGCCGTCGCAAAGCGGTCGGACTTTCCGAAAAAGCGGTTTACACTTCCTCCGATGGCAACGTGAGTCCTGACCGGCAGCCCGCGCGTGCAGCAAGGGCTCGATACCCACATCGCGACCAGCCCGGACACCGTCATGGTCCTGAACGAAGACGGACATCTCACCACCCACGGCCCGAGCCGGACCGAGATCCGCCAGGAAGCCAACGCCGGCGCAACGGCCGCCAGCGCCCGTCTCGGCATCGCCGGCGCCGGACCGACGAAGAAGCCACTGCACTTCGAGCCCGACCAAGCCATGACCACGCGAACCGCGACCCGCCCCGACTCCGCCGCCTCTTCGCCATGACGAGAAAAGCCGAGACGTCCTCGAGACCGACGAGCCTGGTCAAAATCTACGGCGGCCGCGCGGTCGTGAACGGGATCGAACTCGAGCGTCGGCCAGGGCGAAATCGTGGGATTGCTAGGCAAGAACGGCGCCGGCAAAACGACCACGCTTTTACATGATCGTCGGGCTCGTTAGGCCAAACAGCGGCCGGGTCATTTTTTCGGGCGACGACGTGACCGATTACCCGATGTACAAACGCGCCCGGCTCGGGATGGGCTATCTGCCGCAGGAGGAATCGATCTTCCGCAAAATGACCGTGGAACAAAACATCCTCGCCATTCTCGAGACGATGCCGCTTGAGCAGAAAGGAGCGGCGCCATCGCTGCGACGAGTTGCTCCATCAATTCGGGATCGAGCGCATCGCCAAGAACACCGCCCTCACCCTGAGCGGCGGCGAGAAACGTCGCCTAACGATCGCGCGCTCGCTCGTCACCCGGCCGAAATTGCTCATGCTCGACGAGCCTTTCAGCGGCGTCGACCCGATCGCGGTTTACGACGTCCAGCAACTCGTCGTCAACCTGCGCAAATCCGGCCTCGCCATTCTCATCACCGACCACAACGTGCGCGAGACCCTCTCGATCGTCGATCGCGCCTACCTCATCGACGAAGGCCGGTCGTGAGCGAAGGGACGAAAGATTTCCTCATCAACGACCCGATCAGCCGCCAGCTCTATCTCGGCGAACGCTTTCAGATGTAAACCAAAGGAGCCGCATGCAAACCGCCAACGCCAATCCCAACGTCAAAGTCACCGGCCGCCATCTCGCCATCACCGATGCGATCAACGATTACGCCACGCGCAAGATCGAAGGCCTGCACCTCGATTACCCGAAGATCATCGAGGCCCACGTCATCCTCGGGGTGGAGAAATACCGGCACTGGGCCGAGGTCGTGCTCATTTGTTCCAATCACATCACGATCGAAGCCTGCGAAGAAACCGACGATCTTTACGCCGCGATCGATGCCGTCATGGACAAGATCGCGCGCCAGATGCGCAAGTACAAAACGCGCCTCCTCCGCCGGCATCGCCCGCGCAAGGAAGACATCCGCCATCTCGAGGAGCAGATCCTCCATCCCGAGCCGGTCGAGGAAGACGAGCATCACGAGCACACCGTGGTGCGGACCGAGCGTTATCCGGTGAAGCCGATGTTCGTCGACGAAGCGGTCCTGCAACTCGAGATGTCGACGCGCCAGTTCATGGTCTTCATGAACGCGCGCAACTCGCGGGTCAACGTCCTCTACCGGCGCAAGAGCGGCGACTTCGGGCTTGATCGAGCCGACGGTTGGCTAGAGCGGAAAGAGCATCTGCGCGCGGGCGATTACGGAAGCGCCACGCTCCCTCGGTGTCGTCCGCTGCCGATTTCGTCTGTGCGACGTCCACGCAGACAAAGCTCGCGATTGCAGAATCGACTGAAGCAGGCAACCGCTGTTCACACAATCGTGTCAGATAATGACGCCATTTCCGGCGTTCGCTGAGTCACTTTCCTCGTAAGGCGATCGGGCATACCCGCTGCTAAAGAGGCGCAACAACATCACCATGCTTACCGTCTCGGTTTTTCTGCTCGCTACCTCGTCCGTTCTCACCAGCGTTTGGTGGGCTTGCAAAGACGAGGACAACTCTGCCGCGCCCGGCAGCCCGACCGTCAGTTAATTCGTGACTGGACGAGCGGAAGCGTCACCTCCCGTGACATACATCCCGATCTCAAGTCATGCCCAGTCTCGGCATAGGCAGGCAGGACCGATTTCTCCATCCCGCCCGGGAAATTCGGGAAACTCGGCTTCCATCCGAGCGCGCGCAAGTTTCGCGTTACTGACCCGCTTGTTGCTTGCTCCGCGTTTCGCTGCTCCGGCGCGGGCGACGATCGCGGGAGGCAGCGGCCGGCCCAGTTTGCGCCAGCCATTCGTAGGCACTCGCGCTGCGTCGATCGGCTCGATCGTCCGCCACGTTGAAGATTCCTCTCGGTTCGGGAGCGGTGGCTCGTGACCAGATGAAGAGCGGCCGCGGCATGTCGTCGCGATGGGCCTGGTTGAGAAATCGCTCCGCCGTCCCCTTCGATCCGCGCGTCCCCGGCAAGAAACTTGCGGAGAAGCGCCGAACGGCCGGGCCCGTAAATGCCGGCCAGGCGCGCCACCAGCCCGCCGTTTTGCCTGACGAGTTCTTCGGTCTCGCGCAAGATCTTCCCGGTTTCGTGCACCGGTTCCGCCGCGCTTTCTTCGTCGACCCAGTTCGCCGTCGTTCTGCGCGTAAACGGAGGTGCTGCTCGTATAAATGAACGATGCGCGGCGCAGAACCTGCGAGCAGATTGCGCGCGCCCTGCGAGATAGACGCGCCGATAGCTTTCCGCCCCTCCGCCGCCGGAGCTGGCGCAATGGATCACCGCGTCAAAGTTCGCCGCGGCCGTCTGCACCGCCTCGCGATCGGCGATATCGACCGCCCGAACCGGATAGGGCTTTGCCGCCAAGTGCCGCGGCCGATTCCGCCGAATGCGTCCAGCCTTCCACTTCCCAGCCGGCGGCGTGAAACAGATCCGCCGTGGCGACGCCGACATAGCCGCAACCGGCGATCAAAATTCGCGGCCATCAGAGCGCGCACCGGCGCGATTTCGATTTCCTCGAACATCGTTAGGCTGAATCGCCGCGCACCTGTTTCAACCGGATCAATTCGAGCAGGGCGAGAAACGTGACCACGATCTCCACCCGCGACGCCAGACGCGCGAACAATTCGGAAAAACGCACCGGCTCGTCCCGCCGGCCTGCTCTGCATGATCCGCTCGATCTTGTCCGAGACGGTGAAATTCTCGCCGAACATTTCGCGCAAATCCTCCTTCGCATCGAGCCGTTTGAGGACGTTCTGAAAGGCGTTGATGAGCTGGAAAATTCCCGACCTCGCCGAGGTGCAACGGCGCGACCTCCGGCGTCGGCGCCGTCGCCGATCCGGGCGAAAATCCGTTCCTGCTCCAGCTCGCGCGTCTGCAACTGGGACGGCGGCTTCCTTGAATTTCTTGTATTCGATCAACTGCCGGATCAGATCCCAGCGCGGATCGTCCTCTTCGACATCTTCCTCCGGTGGCTGCTGATCGGCCGGGAGCAGGCTGCGGCTCTTGAGGTAAATCAGGTTCGCCGCCATGACCACGAACTCGCCCGCGACATCGATGTTCAGCTCCTTGAAGGCCTGCAGATATTCGAGGTATTGCCGCGTGATCCGCTCGAGCGAGATGTCGTAAATATCGAGCTCGTCGCGCTTGATCAGGTAAAGCAGGAGATCGAGCGGGCCCTCGAAAATTTCGAGCCGGACTTTGTATTCGGTCTCCATCGTTAGGCGCATCTTAAGCGGCTTACGGGGCGTTGGGCCTTCACCCGATTCCAGATTTCATCCAGCCCGCCAGATCGACCTGCACCCAGCTTCGCCGCCTTCGCGCTGCAGCTCCGTTTCCATGGCGTGAAAGCGCGCGATGAATTTCTCCGTCGCCGCCGCCAGGACGCGTCTCGGCGTCGAGCTTGTTTTTGCGCGCCAGATTCACGACCGCAAAAAGGAGGTCGCCCATTTCGTCCGCGATCGCGCCGGTTCGCCTGACGCGATGGCTTCCTTCGCTTCGCCAAGTTCCTCATCGACCTTCGCGACCACCTCCTCGATTTCGCTCCAATCGAAACCGACCCGCGCCGCTTTCGTCTGCGCTTTTTGCGCCAGCATCAGCGCCGGCAAGGCTCTCGTTAGGCCGCTGAAATAGGGCACGTCGTCGCTGCGATTTCTTCTCCGCGCGCTTGATCGCGTCCCATTGTTTCAGGACCGCGCCGGTGTCGCGCGCTTCGCTCTCGCCGAAAACATGCGGATGTCGCCGGACCAGTTTGTCGCCGATCTCTTGCGCGACTTCCTCGATCGTGAAGCGGCCTGCTTCGCGCGCGATCTGCGGCGTGCATCACCGACCTGGAGGAGCAGATCGCCCAGTTCTTCGCGCAGGTTGGCGTCGTCCTGCGTCGCGAATCGCTTCGGCCACTTCGTAGGCTTCCTCGAGCAGGCCCGGGACTAAGCGATTCGTGCGTCTGCTCGCGATCCCACGGGCAGCCGCCCGGGCGCGCGCAGCTGCGCCACGATCTCGCAGAGGCGCGAAAATTCGTTCACGTTTCCGATCATGCAACCGTCTCAAATCCGCCAGAGCGAGCGATGGCTGCCGAACTCGGAAATTTCCCCGGAAGTTCGTCTTGCCCGACATAAATCGCGATCCCGATCACGGTCACGAGCGTGCCGACGAAAATGATCGCGACCAGCCAGGGGGCAATGTGGCCGACGCGCAGCGCGCGATAGAAAGCGCCGAAGGCTGTCGATCGGCTCGTCGGCGTGGAGGAAAATTTTCATGATCCACGCGATCATGATGAGGAGAAAAATGAAAACGTAGTTGCGTTTCAGGCGGCGCCCGACCGCTTCGAGCATGCTGATCTTGAAGGACGGGCAGAATCAGATCTTCGCAGACCAGTTTCTTCCATTCGCCCTGCAGCATGTGGCGATTTTCCATGACCATCGGGACGAGAAAATGCGCCTCGAGCATCCGCACGCGGGCGCGAAAAGCGTCGTAGAAACGGTAACGCCGCGCCTCGATCCAGAGCATGATCCAGACGATGGCGAGATTGAAAAAGAAGATGAGGTGCGGCACGTCCGGCGTTGGAGAACGCGATCGTGATGATCGCGGTCGTGCCGGTGACCGCCCAGTTCGTCGTCGTGTCGAGCCGCGTGCGCCAGATCATGATGCGGCCCAGCTCGCCGCGATAGAAATGCGACATCGCATTGACGTAGCCCTGGTCGTAGAGGCTGGTGGCGGCGGCGACGACGGCCTCGTCCTGGGTGCGCTGGAATTGGTTTCGTCGGCCACGCTGCTGGGGAATGATTCGACATCGGCTTGCGCGGCGCGTCAATCTATCAATTCTTCGCGCATGGCATCGTTCTCGCTGCCGATCTCTTTTTCGAGAAATCATCTTGTCCTCGATTTGCAGGGGACGACGGCGGGGGAAGCGATTTGGGAAATCGTCGAGCGCCTGCGCGAGAGCGGCGAGCTGCGCGAGGCGGAGAGTTTTTACGATGCTGGTCATGGAGCGCGAGGAAAAAAGTTCGACCGTCGCCAACGGCGGTGTCGCTTTTCCGCATGCGCGCACCGATCTCGTCGAGCGAATCCTCCTTGGGATCGGCCGAAGCAAAGCGGGAGTCAACTTCGCCGGCCGCGAAGACCTGGTGCATCTGATTTTCGTCATCGCCGTGCCGCAACAGATGGTGAACGACTACCTGATCTGCGTCGGCGCCCTGGCCCGCCTCCTGAAGAGCGAAACACGGCGCAAGGCGCTCCTCGATGCCGCAACTCCCGCGGACTTCTTCGAGGAACTCCGGCGAGAAGGCTGAGCGGCGGCCCGGCACGTCCAGACAAAAAGCTTCCGGGAAAGTGAAGTATTCTTGGGCGCACTTACTACCATGGCTATGAGGCGCGCCTGACTAACGGCGGGCCAGACACGATCGACCTTCCCGCAACATCGAAGCCATCATGCCTTCCACCGCGATCGCTTACGCCGGAGTGACCGAGAGGACTGCAAATAATTCTGAAGCCGAACCGCGTTCTAAAGGGATGCCGCCTGGGAGCCAGCCGCGTCTGCTCGAAATCGAAGCGCTGGGGCAGCGATGCAAAGAAGGCGACCTGGCAGCATGGACTTCGCTCTTTCCCCTGGTCTGGCCGGTCCTCGTTAGGTTCGTCAACCGTCTCTATCATTCGCTTGACGAACAGGACGCCGAAGATGCCGCGCAGGCATCGCTCGAGGCCGCGATCAAAGGAATCGAAACATTTTCCGGACGCGGCTTGTTCCGCGCCTGGCTCTTTGGCATCGCCGCGCAGCAGGCGCGGACGCTTTATCGCCGGAAAGGGGCGGTGAAACGCGGACTGAAACTCCTGGTGCCGATGGGCGATTTGCCCGAGCGCCACGACGACCGCGCCATTTCCCCTGCGGAAGCTTTGGCGGCGAGCGATCGCCTGACGATTTTGCATAGGGCCCTGGAGGAACTCTCCGAGGACGACCGCGATCTGATCCACCTCCATTTCTTTGGCGAACTGACCTTTAAGGAAATCGGGAAAGTGCGAAACCTGAACCCGAAAACGGTTTGCACGCGACTGGCGCGCTGCAAAGGGAAGCTCTTGAACGCGGTGCTTCGTTCCAACCTCACGAGGGCCGATGGATAAACCGGCCGATGATCTTGCTGCCGCGTTCGGCGCGGTTGCCGCGCGCCGCGATGCGCAGTTGCGGAGCGACCCGATCGCGGCGGCTCGTCTGGAGCGTTTGCTGGAAGTGGTCGCCTTCGAGTTTCCCTTGGAATCAGCGCTTCGAGAATTGGCCAGGCAGCGAGATGACTCGCTCGCGCGGCAAGCTGGACATATCCCCGCGGGGGTTGAGGCCGCCCTCGCAAAACAGGTGGAACAGCTCCGGCCAATCACGAACCCGACACCTCCGGCGCCGCGATATTGCGGAAGCTTTCTTTACCGGCGCTGGCGCGAGGCTCTGGCACCAAGAGCGATCGTGACGGCCGCCGTCGTTCTCCTCGCCGGACTTCTTTATTTCGGGACTGGCCCGGCGCGCACGCGGGAGATAGGCAACTCCAGACGAGAAACTCCTGCGTTCTCGCCGGATTCTCCAAATGGCGCGGGATCGACCGGTCGCCGTTTCGCGGTCGAGTTCGGCGAACGTTTTCTCGCCGGTTCCAGCGATCACCTCGCCCTTCAGGTCAATGCAGCCGATCTGGCCCGACTGCATCCCGCTCTTTTGAGTCTTACTAGCGCGCGCTTGCCTGATCGTTATGCGACGAAGTGGAATCTTCGACTTGAGCTCCCGGTCGCGGAAATATTGGGCGAGCCCGAAGAGCGCGGCACGCCCTAACGATTCCCATGTTTGCCCGACGCATTTTCGCTCTCGTCCGGCCCGCCGTCGCTCTTCTCTTCCTCGGAACGGTTCAGGCGGAAATCAAGGTGGGCACGATCGACGTAAACCGCGTCTTCAAGGAATACGGCAGGTCGAAGGAGGCGGAGGCGAAAATCAACGAGGCAAAGAACGCCGCGCAGAAAGAGGACGGAGAACGGGCCGACACCTACAAGAAGGCGCTGGAGGAGATCAATAAAATCAACGCGCAACTGGAGGTTCCGGCGTTGAGCGCCGAGGCCAAGGCGGGTAAAGCGAAAAAGCGCGAGGAGAAGATCGCCGAGATCCAACACATGGAACGCGAGATTACCGAGTTCCGGCAAACGCGTGAGCAAGAGCTGCAGGAACAGGTGCAACGGCTACGTGCGGACATCCTCGAGAACATTATGAAGGTCGTGATGGCGGAGGTGAAACTGCGCAATTTCGATCTCGTTTTCGATATCTCCGGCGCCAGCCTCAATCGCTTCTCTCCGATTCTCTTTTCGCAGGCGAACGACGACTTCACGCTCCGCGGTCATCGCAGACTTGAACAAGCTTCCGGCCGCTTCGCCGACGCCCCGGCCTTAGAGTCTCGCGCGCGGCAGACTTAATGGCCGGGCCGAGGGCGAGCCGGATTCGCAGAGCTCATCCCTCCAGATGAGAGGCCGCCGACCTGGAGGGCGGAACTCTGCGACGCCTCCCCGGTTTGCATTCGTTAGGCAGAGCGACGCCGTCTCGCGATAATACCAGCGGTGGAGCGATGGCGGCGAGCAGCCGCATTTGTAGAGGAGAATGAAGAGCCCGTTCTGGAGCGAGGTGCGCCAGGCGCCCGGCGCAGATGGCGCCGGTCGGATGATTCCACCGGCGGATCGAGCACCGCCACTTGCCCGGCCCGGCGCAGCCGGCGCGAAAATTCCATGTCCTCCATCAAGCGGGATGGGAGCGAACCCGCCGAGGGCGCGAAAGGTTTCGTGCCGGACGAAAACCGATTGGTCGCCAAAAAAACTTCCCCCATGCCGGGTGAAAAAACGCGCCGACCGTTTCGAGCCAAAGGAGCCGCGGATGGCGCGCGTCGAACTGGCGATAGAACGCGCCCCCGATCACCGCCGGATCGCGCAGGGCGAGCCGGATGGCGGCGACGTGCGCCGCGGTCAGGATCGAATCGGCGTGATGAAAAATGAGGACGTCGCCGCGGGCGCTTTCCGCCGCCAGATTCATCTGCGCCCCGCGGTTCGGCTGCGTCGCGCGCAGATAAATTCCCCCGGCCGCGCGGACCGCTTCCGCCGTCGCCGGATCGGGCGAAGCGTCGACCACGATGACTTCGTGGAGCGCATTCAGCCTGACGAGCGCCGGGACCGAGCGGACGAGATGGGCGTGATCTTTCCACGCCGGGATGATCACGCTCAGCCGCAACGGCGCGGTCCCCTGGTCGCTCACTTGGATTTGTTCAGGAGCCGATTGCGCGCGCGATCGAGCGCGCGCCGCTCGCTCGCCGTCAGGCTGCCGATGCCGCGACTTCGAGATCTTTTCGAGCACCGGGTCGATCGATTCGTAAACGTCTTCCGGCTCGACGACGCGGCGCGTGGCTGGGCGGCGGGACGACGCGGAGGGAGCGCTTGGAACGCCAGCGCGAAGTCCAATCGGTCAGCCAGGCCAGCTCGGGCCCGGCGCCGCGCAGTTGCACAAAACCGTAGGCCAGGCCGACGCTCATCCAGAGGACGGCCAGCTCCGACCAGCCGTGATAGGCGAGCAATTGGAGCGAATAAGCGGCGACGAAAATGAGCGCGACCCATTTCGCCATGATGCGGAGGAAGAGCTCGACGTTGGGATAAATGGCCGCGAAAGCGATGAAGATGCCGAAGTGAATCGTGGCCGAGCCAGCCAGCCCGGTGCGCTGCCAGAGCCCCCAGAGGCAGAGCAAAATCGACGGAACGAAAAGGAGGAGGAGATAAAGCGCGATGAAAGCGCGCCGCCCGATAAAGCGTTCCACTTCGCGCCCGAAGACGAAGAGCATATACATCTCGATCGCGAACCAGATGAGCCCGGAAGGCGAATGCACAAAAGCGTAGGTGGCGATCTGCCAGACCCGGCCGCCGACAAGACCTGCGCGCTGTCAAACATGAACAAGCCGAGAATCGCGCCCCCGCCAAAGGCGAGCAGAAAACAGGCGAGGATCATGCAGGCGACGTGCACGATGACGAGCAGGGTGGGGACGTGAATCGGGTAACGCCCCATCCAGGCTACCGGCTGGTAGTCATCCGAGGTCGCGACGCCGAACATAGCGACAGTAAACGGCGCAGCGTCGCGAAGTGCAAGCGCGCGTCCGCAGCGGCGGCGCAGATTTTCGGCGAACCGTGTCGGCTCGCAGACGTCTCGCTTCCAAGGCTGCGCTGGACCAGGATCTCGAACGCGCTTCGGCTTTGCCGCGAAGCCCGAACGGCATCCGTATCGCACGGCGCTGCGCCGGCCTCGCGAGCCACGTTCGGAAAGTCGGAAGAGGGTCGATCAGATTTTTCTTGGCCTCGCGGCTGAAGCGTTCAAATTAAGGGCTTCGCCCGATCGCCCGCGGGTTCATTGCTTATGGAAAACATCGCTCCTGCCATCTCACCGCCCAGCGGCATGGGCGAAACCAAACCCGCCAACAAGGCCGTCCTCGATTGGGTGCACGAGGTCCAGTCGCTCACCAATCCCGAGAATATTTTCTGGTGCGACGGCTCGGAGGCGGAAAACGATTACCTGCTCGGCGAAGCCTGCCGGCAGGACGTCCTGATCAAGCTCAACCAGGAGAAAGCGGCCCGGCTGCTACCTGCATCGCTCCAACCCGAACGACGTCGCGCGGGTCGAGCAATTCACCCTCATCTGCACGCCGACGGAAGAAGGAAGCCGGCCCGACCAACAATTGGGCCGATCCGGCCGAGACCTACAGCAAACTGCACGGCATGCTGAAAGGCGCGATGCGCGGGCGGACGATGTTCGTCGTGCCTTACATCATGGGACCGCCCGAGTCGCCCCTGGCCAAGATCGGTTACGAAATCACCGACTCGATCTACGTCGTCCTGAGCATGCGGATCATGACCCGGATGGGCGCGGTCGCCTCGGAACAGCTGGGCGAAAAAACCGACGCGGAATTCAATCGCGGCGTCCATTCCCTCCTCGATCTCAATCCCGGAGCGCCGCTGGATCTGCCATTTCCCGCAGGACAACACCATCATCTCGGTCGGCTCCGGCTACGGCGGCAACGTTCTCCTGAGCAAGAAATGTCTCGCCCTCCGCATCGCCTCCTATCTCGCGAAAAAGCAGGGCTGGCTCGCCGAGCACATGCTCATCCTCGGGGTCGAATCGCCCGAGGGGAGAAAGCATTACGTCGCGGCCGCCTTCCCGAGCGCCTGCGGGAAGACGAACTTCGCCATGCTCATTCCGCCGGAACATTTCGCCGGCTGGAAGATCACCACCATCGGCGACGACATCGCCTGGATGGAAATCGGCGAAGGACGGCCGGCTTTACGCGGTCAATCCGGAGAACGGCTACTTTGGCGTCGTCCCCGGGACGAGCTACAGCTCGAACCCGAACGCGATGCGCTCGATCGAGCACGACACTCTTTTCACGAATGTCGCCCTGACGAAAGACGGCGACGTCTGGTGGGAAGGCAAAGACGGCGAGCCGCCTAGCGCACGCGATCGATTGGCGGGGCAACCCTTGGACGCCCGCCTCGAAGGAAAAGGCGGCCCATCCCAACAGCCGTTTCGCCGCCCCGATGCAGAACAACCCGGTGCTCGATCCGGAAGTGAACGATCCGGCCGGGGTCCCGATCAGCGCGATCATTTTCGGCGGGCGCCGGAGCGACACGATGCCGCTCGTTTTCCAGGCCGACGATTGGAATCACGGCGTCTACATCGGCGCGACGATGGCCTCGGAGACGACCGCGGCCGCGACCGGCGCGGTCGGCCAGGTGCGGCGCGACCCGATGGCGATGCTGCCCTTCTGCGGCTACAACATCGGCGATTATTTCCGGCACTGGCTCGCAGACCGGCCCGCGCCTGAAGAATCCGCCGCTCATCTTCCACGTCAACTGGTTCCGCAAAGACGCCGAAGGGCAAATTTCTCTGGCCCGGTTTTGGCGACAACATGCGGGTCCTGAAATGGATCATCGACCGCTGCGAAGGCCGCGGCGGAGCGGGCGAAAGCCCGATCGGCTGCCGTCCCGCGGCCGGAAGACCTCGATCTCGAGGGACTTGAATCTCTCGCCCGAGAAAACTCGACGAGGTGCTCGCGGTGAAGCCCGAGGAATGGGCGAAAGAGCTGGCCGGGCAGGAAGAATTTTTCGAGAGCCTCGCGCCCAATGTGCCCGAAGAGTTGCTCGCCGAGCAGAAAAAGTGGCGGAGCGGCTCGGTCGTTAGGCAAACCGCCCCCAAGTTGTCATCCTGAGCGTAGCGAAGGACCTCACGGGCGTTTGAATGCGTTCATTCGCACAAGAACGCGTTCGAATAGTCCGTGAGGTCCTTCGCTCCGCTCAGGATGACAAGGTGAGCGGTCGCGACCCAGCTCGACGTCAATAAGCCGAAGCCGGCGGCACGACCAACTGCGCCAACGTGCGCAGGATGATCCCGCACTCCAGCGTCAGGTTCCAGTTCTCGAGATACTCGATGTCGCAGGCGACCCGGTTCTCGATGTCCTTGCTCGTTCTGCGCTTCGCCGCGAAACCCGCGCACCTGGGCCAGCCCGGTGATGCCCGGCTTGACGAAAGTGCGCACCTGGTAGTTCGCCATCAGCTTGCGAGAACTGTTCGTTATGCTCGATCAGGTGCGGGCGCGGCCCGACCACGCTCATGTCGCCGCGGAGCGACGTTCCAGAATTGCGGGACCTCGTCGATGCTCAGTTTGCGAAACCATTTGCCTAACGGATAAACGCGCTCGTCCTCGCGTCGTCGCCTGGCGCGCGAGATCGTGTTTTCCGGATGCATGGTGCGGAATTTCCAGATGTCGAAGCGCCGGTTTTGAATCCCGGCCCGGATCTGCCTGTGAAAGAGCGGGCCGGGCGATTGCAGCCGCTGCGCCAGCCAGACGATGAGGGCGAGCGGCGGGAAAAGGAGAAGCATGATCGGGCAGGGCGAGGACGAAATCGATCGTCGCGCTTGAACGCGCGATTGAACGGATTCTCCAGCGGCTCCTCGCGCAGCCCGATGAAGCGAAAGCCGTCGTCCTCGAAATGCGTCACCGGATGGCCCAGCTTTTCCTCCAGATCGCTCACGATGAGCAAGCGCACCCCGAGCTGGTCGCAGGTCGCGATGAGGTTGCGATTCGTTCGTTGAACTGCGGGAACTCGAGCATGATCACCTGGGTGACGCCCTGTTCCTGGATCGTGCTGCCGAAAATGATCGGTGCCGCCGAGGACCGGGATCTTGTCCTCCGTGCAATCGAGCGGTTCTTCGCAAATGATGCCGACGGTGCGCAGGCCCATCTCGGCCTTGCGGCGGAGCCAGCCGCGCAGCGCGCTTCGCCTTCGCGGTCGAGCCGACGAGGAGCGTTTTCTCTTCGCGCAGGCCGAAAGATTCCGCGGGCCAGAAAGTCGGGCAGGAAATGATGCGAAAAGAGGAGCGCGATGTAAAGCCAGGGAACGAAATTGAAAAAGAAAATGCGCGAGATGAAGGCGTCCTTCGTCGCGATGAGGTAAAAGACCAGCGACGCCGACGCTGGCGAAAGTCTGGCGGAGCGCGAGCCGATGCTGGCGGAGGAGTTCGGCCTGAAGGAAATATTTTTCGAGCCTTCGCGGCTGAGCGATTCCCCGAGCAGCCCGATGACGAGCATCGTGCAATAGATGGCTGTAACGGCTCCAGGTCAGCTGCGCGCCCTTGGCGTGTAAAAGGTCACCATCACCCAGACGCCGAACCAGAAGAGCGCCGCCACGATCACGATCTGGCAAAGCAGAAAAACGCGATACAATCCTTGGGTGCGCTGAGTGAGCATGATTATCGACGTGGAGGCGGGATCAGTCTGCGAAAGCGGCGGACGAATCAAGCTCGCTCGGCCGATCGAGACTGCGCTGATTCGCTGCATTGGAGAGCGCTAAGTCATTTCGCCAGTCCCATTCCACCGCAATTCGACGATCGATGCAACCGTCCGACTCCGCGAGCAATCAACTCCGCCCGAGCGGCGAGCGCGGCGCGCCATTTGGACGGCGTTCGCTCTTGCCGCTGCTCGTCGTCCTCGCCGTCTTTCCTGGGCGGCGCGACCCAGCGCTGGAGCGAGGCGATCGTGCTCGCGGGCTTTGCCCTCCTCCTCCTCGCCCGGCCGCCGCGGTTTTCGCTCGGGCCGGCCCTGAATACGCGTCGCGCTCCTCTTTCCTCGCTCTGGCCGCGGCCGCCTTTCTGCCCGCGCGCTGGTTTACCATCCCCGCCTGGCGCATCGCCCTAACGAAAGATCTCGGGCGTTCAGCTCCCCGCCACCGTCTCAGCGTCAACCCTGGATGACGCTCGACTGTCTGCGTCCTCCTCCTCGCCGGGCTCGCCTGGATTTATTACGTCACCACGCTCGACGCCGACCTGCGCGACATCCGGCTGGCGGCGCGCGTTTTTGCCGGCGGCATCATCGCCCTCGCCGCGCTTTGCATTTTCCTCCACCTCCAGCATCGCGCCCTCCCGTTCTGGCATAACGCGCGCGGCTTCGGCCCCTACCCGAATCGCAACCAGACCGGCGATCTCTTCGGCATCTCGACCCTCGTCGTCCTCGGCTGCATGCAGGATGATTTCCGCCGCGGCCACAAACGCTGGATCCTCTGGCTCGCTCGGCGTCGGCGTTCTCGTCGCCGCGCTCATTCTCGATTTTTCGCGCGCCGGCATTCTCATCCTCGTCGTCGGCATGCGCGGCCTGGCTGGCCCGGCTCGCTTTTCGCAAATGGACCGGGCGCCGGCGTGGCGATCGCCGCTCTCCGTCCTCCTCATCCTCCTCACCGGCGCTGCTCCTTTTCGGCGGCGAAACGATCGAGCGCTTCCATCTCCGCCTCGGGAGCGACGAGTCGATGACCTCCGATTATCGCTGGCTCATTTTTCGCGATGCCTGGACGATGATCAAAGCTTCGCCCTGGTGCGGCCTCGGGCTGGGAAATTTCGAGAGCGTCTTCGCCCTCTTCCGCGATGCCTCGCGCGGCGTGACCCGCTCGCTTCATCCGGAGAGCGACTGGCTCTGGGTCTGGAGCGAGATGGGCTGGCCGGCGCGTTGCGCTCGTCCTCGTGGCCGCGGCTCCTTTTCGTTAGGCGAGTTTTTCCCTTGAAGGAAGGGACAATCAGCGGCTGCGCTACGCCGCGCTCGTCGGCGCGGTCCTTTTCGCGCTCCACGGTTTTGTCGATGTCTCCGCCCATCGCTTTGGGACTTTTCTCGCCGGCACTTTTCTCCTCGGGTCGTCGCAATTTCGTCCGCTCGACGACCGCGCCCGAGTCGCTGGCCGCCGATTCGTCTTTCGGCTCGTCGGGTTCTCCTTCTCGTCGTCGGGCATGCCTGGTTCTTCGCCTGGCGCCGCGAGCTGCCGCTCCCGGGCCATCTCGGAGTGGAAAACGCCAAGCGCGCCGCCACGTCGCGAATCGCGGCCATCGTTATGACGAAGCCATCGCCGCGGCCGATCAAGGCCTGGATTGGGCGCCGCTCGATTGGCAACTTTACTTCGTCCGCGGCGTCGCCCGGATCGGCCTGCAGCAGCCGCGCGGCCGAAGCGCTGGCGGATTTCCGCCGCGCGCGTTTCCTCGAACCGAGCGCCTAGGAATTGCCCTTCGAGGAAGGCAAAGCCTGGCTCGGCTCGCACCCGACGCTTCGCCCTCACCGCCTGGCGCGAAGCGCTCCGCCGCCGCTTCTCGGATGCGGCCGGCCTTTACTCGCAAATGTTCCCGCTCGCCAAGGAATTCGATCCCCGGGTCCAAGCGCGGCTGGGCGATTTCGCGGACGGCGATCCCAGCCTAACGATCACTTATCTGGAAAATTTGCCGGGTGACGGAGTTTCCGGCGGCGCTGCAGGAGTTGCTCGCGCGCGATCCTGCGCTTGCCCATTTGGACGCGGACGAAAAGACGCGTCTCTTCGCTCTTTGGTCGCGGCGCGAGCAGCTCGACGATCTCGCGGCCGCCGTCGCGGCGCATCCCGAGTGGCTACCGTTTGCCTGGGAGGGCATGGCGCGTTGGCACGCCGGCCGCGGGCGAGTTCGAGGAGGCCTGGGAACTCGTTAGGCAGCACGCCTCGCCGCCCGTTCTCCCCGCGGCAGCCGGCTCCGCGCCGGTCGCGCAACTGGAGCAAAAGCTTTACGCCAACCCGAGAGATTACGCGGTCGGCTATGCGCTTTATCGCGCGCAGACCGCGGCCGGCAAAGGATGACGACGCTCTCGCCACGGTCCGGCATTTTACCGCTCAACCCGACGCGCCCGCCTACTTCTATTATCTGCAGGCGGAAACCTGGGCGGCGAAAAAGAACTTGGGAACGCGCCTGGCAATCCTGGCGCGATTTCCGACAACGCAAGACGCGCGCTAAATCGCGCCTAACGAGAAGCGCGGTTTGCTTCCGGGGAGCGCACGCGCCCTCGCGTGCCGTGAGCGGCGCCTCGCCGCTCACCCGTCCGGTGGGAGCGCTTCGCATTTCGCAAAGCCTGTTTTGGCGAGGGCGCCAAAACCAGCTCGCGAGGGCGCGTGCGCTCCCCGGAGTTCGCGACGACGCATCAGGGACGCTCGCTCAACGAGCTTCCGGAAGGACTTCCTCGTGAAAATGCCGACGCCGCCGCAGCAACTTCGGCAGCGCGCCGTATTTCGGACTGAAGAGATATGCCGCAAAAAAGATGAGCCCAAGGGTCAGGACGATGCAGGCGCCGGAAGGAAGATCGAGCCAATAGGAAGCGAACAAGTCCGGCGCAAGAACCGAACATCCCGATCAGTCCGCCGCCCCAGAACATCGCGGTGAATGAATCCGAGCAGAGATAAACCGTTGCCGCGGGCGCGATCAGCATCCCGAGCGCGAGAATCACGCCGACCGCCTGGAGCGAAGCGATCATGGCGAGGACGAGCAACGCCATCAACAAATAGCCTAACGATTTCACCCAGACGCCCTGGTGGCCGCGATCGAAGGCTGAAACATGAGGAGCAGGAGCGGACGCTGAAAAAGGACGAGAAGCGGGAGCACGACCAGGCTGATCAAATAAATGCCCCACAGGTCGGAATCGGCCAGACCGAGGATGTTGCCGAAGAGGTAATGCGAGATGTTGACCTGCGCGGGCGAGAAGCTGAGGAGAATCAGCCCTAACGAAAAAGCGCAGGCAAAAAGAAGACCGAGCGAAGTGTCCTCCTTGATCCGCGAGCTCCCGGAAATAATCTGCACCCCGAGCGCGACGAGCAACGCCGCAACGAGCGCGCCGAAAAAGAGACTGCCGGGGGCGAGACCGAAAAGAAGCAGCGCCACCGCGACCCCGGGGAGAAGCGAATGCGCCATCGCGTCCGCCATCAGGGCGAGGCGGCGGAGGACGATGAACGCCGCTGAGCGCGCCGTTGACGAAACCGATGAGCGCACAGCCGAAAAGCGCCCGCTGCATGAATTCGTGCCGGAACGGTTCGAGCAGCCAGTCCATCTGACGTTTCTCGCCGAGAAAACCGGCGGGCCGAAGGTGCGGGAAATATTTTCCTCCGTGAAGACTTCCGCCGTCTCGCCGAAAGCGATCAGCTCGCCGTTTCGAGAAATATCACCTGGTCGAAAAGCTCGGGGACCGATTTCAAATCGTGATGCGCGGCGATGACGAGATTTCCCGCCGCCGGTCACCGGCGCAAGGTCGCGCCTAACAATTCCTGCGACGGCCGATCGAGGCCGGTGAAAGGCTCGTCGAGGAGGAAGACGTGCGCATTCTGGGCGAGGGAACGGGCGAGAAATGCGCGCTGCTGCTGCCCGCCGGAGAGCGCGCTGATCTGACGATCCGCCAGATCGCTCGAGACCAATCGTGGCCAGCGCCGCTTCGACCGCGCGAGCGTCCGCTTCCGCAAAGGCCGCCACCAGCTCGTCTGCAAGTAGCGTCCCATCTCGACCAGTCCGCGCACCGTCACGGGAAAATCCCAATCGACCATGCTGCGTTGCGGGAGATAGGCGATCTCCGCCGCGGCCGGCGTCTTCCCGTGCCCGCCGAAATTAACCGAGCCGGTAACCAAGCGGCACGAGGCCAACCAGCGCCTTCAAGAGCGAAGTCTTGCCCGCCCCATTCGGGCCGAGGAGCGCGACGCGATGGCCGCAGGCAGAGGACGAGGTCGAGATGATGAATCGCCGGGACGCGCCGATACGCCACCGTCAGATCGCTCGATGATGAGTTGATGTTTCATGGCCTCGGCACGAAACGTCATAACGTCGTTGACCCGCGCCGTTGCCCCAGAGCGTCTGCACCATCGCCGGGCCGTCGCCAGCGCCGCCTCGAGGCGGACCGCGGTCAGTTTTTCCATCGGCCAGGTGGCCTCGACAAGGAGGTCTATGCCCTCCGGCGGAAAAGGAAACGCCAGATCTTTCGCCGCAGCTGTTCTTCGTTGCACTCGCCTTGCCAGACGACCTTGCCGAGATGGGAAATGGCGAAACGGAACGGAATGCTGGTCGAGGATAATCGTAAGGCGGACGCGGCGTAACCCGTGCAATCTTCGGCTGCGGCCCGGGACGCCGGCGCTGGCCGGCGCGATCGTCAGGCTGCGCAGCGGCAGAAGGAGGGCGAGAAGCGCGAGGAGGACCAGGACCAGCGCGCAAAAGAGGTGATCCCCTCATCGTTTCGGCATCGTCGTTAGGCTATTTCAAGGCGTCGACGATTGTCGAGACGTTATGCTTGAACATCCCGGCGTAGGTGCCCGCCGCGCCCGGACCCAGTCCATCCGCGTAGAGGACACCGCCGATTTTCGCGCCGGTCTCGCGCGTGATCTCCTCCGTCACTTTGGGATTAAGCGTGCTCTCGAGGAAGATAGCTTTGACCCTTTCCCTCTTAATCTGGTCGATCAACTCGGCGACGTGCCGGTTGGAAGGTTCGCTCTCGCTGTTCACGCCTTCGATCGCCGAAATCGCAAATCTGTAGTCGCGCCCGAAATACTGAAAGGCGCCGTGCGCAGTGACCAGCCTCCGCCGATCGCGCGGCAGCTCCGCGATCTTGCGTCGGGCCCAGCGCTTCAAATCGTCGAGGCTGGCCAGATAAGTTTTCGCGTTTTTCGAGAAAACGGCGGCCGCGCCCGGATCGAGCTGGGAGAGTTTGGCGCGGACGATCCGCGTCGCCGCTTCAACGTAATTCACGCTGTTCCACCAATGCGGATCCTCCGTTAGTCCGGCGAGGTGATCGCCCACTGCGAGCAGCTCTGCCTCTCCGCCGCTCGCTTCCTGCAATTTGTTCAGGTAATTCTCCAGGTGCCGGCCGTTCGTTAGGATCAAACGCGCCCCGCTCACCTCCTTCAGATCCGCCGGGGTCGGTTCGTATTCGTGGGGATCGATCCCCGGCTTGACGAGATCGTGCACCATAACCTCCGCTCCTCCCACCTCGCGGGCGATTTCGCTGAGAACGGTGGAAAAGGAAACGATATCGAGTTTCTCCGCGGCAGACGCCGGAAAAAGTGCAACGAGGAGGAAGGCGCCACTGAGTAACAGGTTTTTCATGAAGAGAGATCGCGCTTGCGGTTTCTTTACGGTTGCGGAAGACTCCGACGCAATGTTCCGGCGTCGCAGCGACTCGTTAGGGAAAGTCCTTCTCGCCTGCTTCGTCGCCTCCGCCGTCTTCGCTGCCTCGCTTCTGAGCGCGGCCCCGCACCTGCACGAACAACTCCACCGCGACGCCGGGCTGACCTCCCACCTCTGCGTCGTCACCTTGTTCTCCTCCGGTCATTGCCAGCACGCCACCACCGCCCCGGTCGCGGCTCCGCTCGCCCATCTTCCGCTCCTCGCCCTTCTCTCCCCCTCCCGGCGATTCTGTTTCCGTCCTTGCGCCGCGCTCGTCCATTCTCGAGCACGCGCCTCCGGCCTTCGCCTAACGACCGGGCCAGTCCGCGCCTTTCCTGCGCGGCAGCGTCGTCCGCGCGTTTCCGCGCGGTGCTGGGTCCGGCGCGCGAAACGCTTCCGTTTCCGGAGCTCTACTAATCGAGCCGGGGAAAACCGGCCGAAAGAATGGATGAAAAAGATTTTACTCACCCTGACGTCGTTAGGCGTAGCGGGCGCGCTTGGCGCACAAACGCCCTCGCCGACGCCTTCGCCTAACGACATCGAGAGTTTGCGCCAGCAGGTGCAGGCGCTCACCGAGACCGTCAAAACCCTGCAACAACAGGTCAAAGACCAGCAGGACGCGCTCGCCAAAATGAACGCCGGCCCGACCACCCTGCCGACGAACGACAACTGGCGCCGCCACCGCGACGCCTGCCGGCGAGCGCGCCGCCCCTCTTTCCCGACGACCGACGAATCGGTCGTCGCGACCGCACCGGAACCGTCGCCGCTGCCAGCGAATGCCGCGGCGCCGCCGCCGGCGCCGGCCGGATCAATCCTTCCCCACGACCGACGCGTCCGTCACCACTTCGAGCGAAACGATTTCGACGAGCGGCGTCGGCGCGTCCCTGACCGCGCCGATGACGATCGCGGGCGGCGGCCGCACCTACATGAACATCTCGTTCGACGGCCAGTTTGCGCTTCGCCTATTCGAGCGATCGCAATCTCGACCAGCTCGAAGTAGGCGACCACGATCCGCAGCAGCGCGGCTTCAACGCGCGCAACCTCGAGCTCGCGCTCGATGGCGCGGTCGATCCCTATTTCGAAGGTTTCGCCAACATCGTGCTCAAGCTCGACAACGACAACGAAACCGAGATCGAAGTCGAAGAAGCTTTCATGCAAACGACCGATCTGCCCTGGGGTTTGCAGGTCAAAGCCGGCCAGTTTTTCTCCGCCTTCGGCCGGATCAATCCGACCCATCCGCACACCTGGGATTTTGCCGACGATCCGCTCGTGCACGGCCGTCTTTCTCGGCTCCGACGGTTTGCGCGGCGTCGGCGCGCAGGTCTCCTGGACGGTGCCGGTCTCGTGGTATTCGCAGTTTATCTTCGGCGTGCAAAACGGCCGCGGCAACACCGGCTTCTCCTTCCGCAATCCGGGCGACGACGGCACGTTTTTACGGCCGCCTAACGACCGATCGCGAAGCGCGCGGGCTGCAGGATTTCGTCTACGTGCCGCGCTGGGAAAACTCCTTCGACCTGAGCTCGACTCAGACGGTTCTGGTCGGCGTCTCCGGCGCCTTCGGTTCGAACGAAACCGGGGCGAATTCGCGCACCCAGATTTACGGGGCCGATCTTCTCTACAAATGGAAATCGGCGCGCGCGGAAGGCGGATTTCCCTTTGTGAAATGGCAGACGGAAGCGATGTATCGCCGCTTCGAAGCCGGGCGCGGGATCGATCAATCGTTCCCGGTCGCGGAGACGTTTCACGATTGGGGGATGTATTCGCAGGTCGTCTGGGGTTTCAAGAAAGGCTGGACCGCCGGACTGCGCGGCGACTATCTGCACATGCAGGATTCGGCTTTCACCGACGACGACCGGCCGGCAGAGTCGCTCGCGCATTTCGGCCGATCTCACCTGGTACCCGACGGAATTTTCCAAGCTGCGGCTGCAGTACAACCACGATTTCCTGGAGGCGAACGATTTCCTTCGCCGCGCGCCAGGCCGATTCCTTTTTCTTCCAGTTCGAATTCATCCTCGGCGCGCACGGCGCGCACAAATTCTGATGACGTCGTCCCATCTCCCACTTTGTCATCCCGAGCGGAGCGAGGGACCTCACGATCGTCCGGAGCATTCCTGCCAATCTGCGACGATTCTCGCACGCTCGCGAGGTCCCTCCGCTCGCTGCTCGGGATGACAAGCATGGAGGCACGCGCTTTCCCAATTATGAAACCAAATAACCTAACGAAAACGGCAGCGTCGCCTGCCTTGCCTAACGACAGCGTTTCCGCGCAGGCCAAAATCAATGTCGTCGCCACTCTGCCCGACTTCGCCGCGATCGCGCGCGAGATCGGCGGCGACAATGTCGATGTCACCGTCGCTGGCCAAGCCGACCGAAGACCCGCACTTCGTCGATGCCCGGCCCAGCTTCGTCGTCAAACTGCGCCAGGCCGATGTCCTGATCGACGGCGGCGCCGAGCTCGAGATCGGCTGGCTGCCGCCGCTCCTGCAAAACGCGCGCAACCCCAAGATCGAAGTCGGCCAGCCCGGGTCGGGTGCAGGCTTCGCAAGGCATTCGGCTGATGGAAGTGCCGGCGCAACTGACCCGCGCGGCCGGCGACGTGCACGCGATGGGCAACCCGCATTTCATGGTCGATCCGATCATCGCCAAGGCGGTCGCGCCGCACATCGCGCAATGCCTTCGCGCGCGGTCGATCCGGCGCACGCCGCGGACTATCAGGCTAACGAAAAGAAATTCGAGGCGACGATCAACGCCAAGCTCCAGGAATGGGGCGCGAAGCTGCTGCCCTTCCGCGGGCAAAGCCTGGTCGCCTATCACGATTCCTGGCCCTATTTCGCGCATCGTTTCGGCTTCAACATCGACATTTTCCTCGAACCGAAACCGGGCATTCCGCCCTCGCCTTCGCATCTCGCGGAGGTGATCGCGCAGATGAAGGCGCAGAAGATCAAAGCCATCATCGTCGAGCCGTATCACAACCGGAAAATCGCGGAGAAGGTCGCGCAATCGACCGGCGCGAAGGTGGTCGATTTCGCGCAATTTCCCGGGGCGCTGCCCGACACGGACACTTATGTGAAGTTGATCGACACGCTCGTGCACAATCTGGCGGAGGCATTGAAATGAGACGGGGGGCGCGAAAATCCGGGGAGCGCACGCGACTCGCGTGCTGCAATCGGCGACTCGCCGCATGCTTCTCCGGACGCAGCGCCGTGGCGCAAGGATCATTTCGGCGAGATCGCCGAAATGCGGCACGCGAGTCGCGTGCGCTCCCCAGCATCATGATCGCCAGCTGTAGCTGATTATGTGGGACGTCATGTTTTGGCCGATCGTGGCCTGTGTTTTGTTGCCCTGGCTGCTGGTTTATCTCGGGCTCCATGTCGTCAGGCGCGGGATCATCTTTATCGATATCGCGATGGCGCAGATGGCTTCGTTAGGCATTTGCGTCGCGGTCCTCCTCCATCTCAATCTCGAAGGCTGGCCCGCCTTTTTCATCGCGCTCGGTTTCACCCTCCTCGGCGCGGCGATTTTTTCCGTCACCGGGAAACGCTCCAGCCAGATCCCGCAGGAAGCGATCATCGGCATCGGCTACGTGGTGGCGGCGGCCGCGGCCGTCCTCCTCCTCAGCCGCGCCGCGGAAGGCGACGAGGAAATCAAGAACATGCTCGTGGGCAATATCCTGCTCGTTACTCCGGTCGACGTTTGGAAATGTTTCGGGCTTTTTCTTTCTCGTCGGGCTCGTCCATTTCGTTTTTCGCAGCTCCTTCCTGCTCGTCTCTTTCGATCGCGACGCGGCCTACGAACGCGGGCTTGCGCGTGCGCTGGTGGGATTTTTTTTTTTACGCGCTCTTCGGTCTGGTCGTGACCAGCTTCGTCCGGATCGCCGGGGTCCTGCTCGTTTTCAGTTATCTGATCGTGCCGGCGGTCTGCGGGATCAGTCTCGCCGCGTCGTTAGGCAAACGCCTTCTCATCGGCTGGATGATCGCGCTCATCGGCGGGCGTGGCCGGGACTCTTTCTTTCCTTTTACTGGGACCTGCCTTCGGGCGCGGCGATCGTCTGCACCTTTGGCGCGCTCCTGGTCGTGATCGCTTCCGTGACGCGGTTCGCAGCGTACACGCTCGCGGCTTCGCGGCGCCGGAAGTTTGACGGACAAAGCCGGATCACGCGGCGCATCGGACACGCATGCGCCACCTTGCGCGCTCTTCCGTCCCGCGCATAGATACTGCTCCCTTCATAGCTCATGAAACAGCGCCTCGCCATTCTTTTTCTCAGCCTCTTCGCCGCCGCCGCGCCCAGGCCGCGCAGGGCGAATACATCATTCTCGTGGGCGGTCCGTCGCTCCACCAGTGGGAGCAATACAAGGCCCAGCCGCACGATCATTGGTGGGCCAATTTCGTCCACTCCGCGCGGGTGCGGACGGAGCAGACTACGCGCGCAGCTCGGGCCCGACGCCATGATCACCTGGCTGGTTTACAAGCCCGGCTACATCGATCGCGGGGTGCAGGAACATCAGGACCTGATCGCGAACATCAACAGTGTGCGGGACAAGTTTCACCTCAACCTGGTTTACTTTTCGACGCGGGGGCGACGTGATCGATTATCTGAACAACGGCCAGCCGCGGGAACCGGGTGAAGATTTCCGGGTTCGAATATTTTGGGCACTCGAACAGAGCCTGTTTCCTCTTCGACTACAGCAACGTGGTGGACAGCG
>CAVTUV010000002.1:0-207326 GCA_963737995.1 uncultured Verrucomicrobiae bacterium | reverse complement strand
GCGATTGACAGCATCCGAGATTCTGTTGTGATCGGTGCGAAAAAGAGTTTCTTTCTCTCCAACATCCCACCCCGCCGCCGACTCTTATGTCTACCCGACCGTTTTCCGATTCAATCAACGCCGCCCTTTGTCGCCGTGAAAACTCAGCGCGAATACCGCAGTCCAAGCAAAGGCCTTTTGCTCTTCCCGCTGCCATTGTTTTTTTCTGCATCCTGCCGCTCTTCGTCCAGGCGCAGCAGTTTACCGAGGTCACTTCGCAGGTAGGTTTGGCCAACGAGCTAAAAAAGTCGTGGGGTAACCCGGTTTGGGGTGACTTTAATAACGATGGCTTTCTTGATTTGATCGTGCCCACACATGGGCTGTCGGTATCCCACGGCCCTTTTGTTTATCTCAACAACGCAGGCAACACCTTCACGGACATCCGCTCGACTTCGCAGATCAAGAAGGCACCGGAACTCGATAGCAAGGATTGGCACGGCTTTTCGCTTGGGGATTACGACGGTGACGGCAACCTCGACCTTTACATCGCTGAAGGGGCAAAAGGAAAGCAGGGGGGCACGATCAAGCGCGATCTCCTCTTTAAAGGGAAAGGCGATGGCACCTTTCAATATGTCAGTGATAGCACCGGGCTTCTAACCACGACCGATCGCGGACGCTGCGGCTTCTGGTTCGATTACAATAACGACGGCAAACTCGATTTGTTCGTCAAGAATTACGGCAGCTCCAACCGGCTCTACAAAAACAATGGCGACGGCACGTTCACAGAAGTAGCTGCGGCTTCCGGACTGGCCGGTGCCAGCCAGGGGAATGATGTTGGCAGCATCTGCTCATTTGCCGATTATGATAACGATGGCTTCATGGATCTGGCCATTTCGGGCGATGGTACGACTGACGCCCTCTACCGGAATCAGGGCAACGGCACGTTTGTCGATGTGTCAGCGGCGGCCGGGATGACGCAGCGCACAAGTGGCAAAGGCATCGCCTGGGGCGACTATGACAATGACGGGTTCGTTGACCTCTACATAACGCGAGGAGCGGTTGGAAATGGGTCCTTCTCTAACACTCTTTACCACAACAATGGTAATGGCACCTTTACAGATGTCTCCGCCGCAGCCGGTGTCGCCGCTACTACCGATACATGGTCCGCGGTGTGGGGTGACTACGATAACGACGGGTTTCTCGACCTATTTGTCACTAGTGCCGGGCCAGGGGCGCTGGGGATCGGCAACGCCAATTTCCTTTACCACAATAACGGCAACGGGACCTTTACGAACGTGGCCCTCGCGGAAGGTGTCGCCTTGCAGGACAACTATTCCTTACATAAAGGCGCGGCTTTTGCGGACTATAACAACGACGGGTTTCTCGATCTCCTCCTCAAAGACGGAGTCGGGAACGAGAGAGATGCTGGGCCGGGCGCCAAGGGAATCCACCGTCTCTTTCGAAACAATGGAAATACCAATCACTTTATTAAGGTAAAACTTCAGGGAGTGCAGTCGAATACGCGCGGGATCGGAGCGCGCCTGGTGGTCACATTCACGACTGGCGCCAGCTATCGGCAGAACAACGGAGGCGGGGGTGGCGAATATGCCTCGCAGAGTAGCGAGCCGCTCCACTTCGGTATCGGGTCGGCCACGGCAGCAACCGTCAAGGTGACGTGGCCAAGCGGCGTGGTTGATACAGTCGTCGCAGTTCCAGCCAATTCGTTTATTACCGTGGTCGAAGGCAGTTCGCCGTAGATTTTCGATTCTTTGGACTGAAACTCTGCGGGCCGGGCGAGCGCGGCTGCGCCGCCAATGCTCGTTGGCAGCCTCCAGGCATGGAATCCGTCTCGGTCGACCATTTTCGGAAGGCGCCACGACCATCAGCGCCGACGGAGATTGCAGCGGGGCACGGTCCGGTTACTTTCGTGCTACGGCGCTCGTAGCTCAGCCGGATAGAGCATCGGATTTCTAATCCGACGGTCGGAGGTTCGAGTCCTCCCGGGCGCGGAGAATAGAGACGGGTGACGGCTGATGAGAAATCACTCGCCAGTCTCTTCAGCGCGTCACTCGTCACTCATCACTTTTCTCTCGTGCTCGAGCAGCCATTTCTTGCGCCAGAGACCGCCGCCGTAGCCGCAGAGGGTGCCGTCGGCGCGGATAACGCGATGACACGGGATGATGATGGCCATCATGTTCTGCCGTTGGCGCGGCCCACCGCACGCCGGTCGCCTGGTCGCCGAGGCTGTTGCGCCATCCAGGAATAGGAACGCGTCTCGCCGAACGGAATCGAGCTGCAGAATTGCCCAGGCGCGCAGTTGAAATTCCGAGCCGACCGGCGCGAGCGGGACGTCGAACTCGAGATTCTTGCCAGAAAAATAATCGGCCAACTGTTTCCGCGTCGCCTCGGAGATACGCGATGCTCGCCGGGGACAACGTTCGTCCTCAGGCGCGTGCCGCAGGACCGGCAACTCGCGTTCCAATGCGCGGCGATCGCCAAACTCGAGCAGACGCAGGCCGCGTCGTCCGCGATCGCCAGCATCGAGCCTAATGGCGTCGCCAATTGCTTCCGGCAAACAGGCAGTCGCGTCGTTTTCGCGGTCGTTGGCGGTTCGCCGAAGATCTTGTGAAGGCCTCGCGAAATCCGCTCTCCGATTCGAACCCGCTCCCGTTGCGCACATCCTCCACGCTTTCGCCCTTGCGCACTTCGCGCAGCGCCAAGTCCCATGCGGCGCGCTCGATGATAGGCCTGGAATGTCATTCCATAATACCGCTTGAATTGCCGGCGCGCCGTCGACGGATCGATCGCGAGCGAAGCCAGCTCCTTATCCGTCAATCGGCCGTCGGGCGCCTTCTCCACTTCCGCGCGCAGGCGTTCGATCAGCTCCGGCGGCCGGTTTCATCGGATCCATCGGCCGGCAACGCAGACAGGGGCGATAACCGCCGAGCAAGGCCTCGTTAGGCGAAGGAAAAAATTCCACATTTTGCGGCGCCGGCTTCTTCGCGCTGCAGGTCGGGCGGCAAAAATGCCGGTTGTGCGCACCCCGACAAAAAAAATGCCTTCGAAGCTTGATCGCGCTCGACCAGGGCGCGATACATGGTGTCGTTAGGCGGAAGCAATTCCAGAGTTTTCATGCGCGCTCGATTCTAAAGGTGTAACAGCCGCGGGTCCGCTCCGGGCCTGCAAAAATGCGGTCGCCGGATTTTGCAGCAACTGCCCGATCACGGCTTCGGGCTCGTCCTCTTAAACCACGACCGCGTCGATCATATTCTCGTCCGAATCATAAGCCCGCAGGACGCGGTGATGGCGGAAATTTTCCGGATACCTCTCCGTCTCCGAATAGCGCGGGCAGGGTTCGGCGTGAACGAAGATCGGACCGCTCTCGGCATAGGGTCGGCCCGGCGCGATGGAGGCGTAGGGGAAAAGCACCACGCGATCACCCGGCGCCGCCCATTGCAGGCAATGGCGACAGGGGTAAGCGGCCGGCGAATCCGCCTCCACGATGGCGTGATCGGGGGCGTCCGTCTGCGCGAGGCGTCGGGCTTTCTCCGCTACCTCGCTCGCTAACGGAACGACGCGATAATCTGGTTTTTTCATGGCGCCAGCCTAAGCCTCATCGCCCGGTCCGCGCATCGACGGAATTCAGGCAACGAATTCCTGGCGCGTCTTTAAGTCGTTAGGCGCCGCAGAGGGTTTAACATCCGTGCTCAACTCAGATCTCTTTTGTTGATGTGAAATCAGGTCATTGTGCCGAGAATGAGATCGTCATTGCGGTTGCTTTCTTTGGAGTTACTGCTCGCGGTTCGGGACGACGAGATAGTGCGCGGTGCTTGGAATGCCGTTGGTAAAGACCGTCACCAGCGCCGGGCCGCGAGGAAACAGGTTCCCGCCATTGGAAGTGAAGCTGGTGTCGCTCCAGCCTCCGAGCGGATCGACCGGGGCGAAGACAACGTGGCTGCTATCGATGCTGCGCACCTGCACGACGGGGTAGTTGCTCGATGAATCCTGGGTGTTTCCGCCGGAAGCTTGCGAGATGCCCTGGAAAAGTGACCCCTTGAGCAAGAGGCGCTTGCCCGCGTTGAGTTTTAAGCGCCGGATCTGAGGCTGCCAGTTGCTGCTGAATCCGAGACCGACATCATAGAGTTCCGCGCTCGCTTCAGAGTGTTCGACGCTGTCAGCACCTCCTACGGCGAGCAACTTACCGCTGAGCAGCAACGTCGCCGTGTGAGAAACGCGTGCGGTGGCGAGGCTGCCGGTGACGGTCCAGGTCCGGCTGGCCGGATCGTAGAGTTCGGCGCTCGCAAGAACGCCGCTGCTGCCATTGCCGCCGGCGACGAGCACCTTGCCATTGGGCAGCAGGGTCGCGGTGTGACTATTGCGTCCGGTGACAAGGCTGCCGGTCGCTCTCCAAGTCCCGCTTGACGGATCGTAGAGTTCCGCGCTTGCGAGATCGCCATCGCCACCGCCTGCGACGAGCACCTTGCCGTTGGGCAGCAAGGTCGCGGTGTGACTCCAGCGTCCGGTGATAAGGCTGCCGGTCGCTGTCCAGGTCCCGCTGGCCGGATCGTACACTTCTGCGCTCGCGGGAACGCCGAAGGTGCCAGTTCCCCCGGCGACGAGCACCTTGCCGTTAGGCAACAACGTCGCGGTATGAGCATATCGTGGGGTGGCAAGGCTGCCGGTCGCTCTCCAGGTCCCGTTGGCCGGATCGTAGAGTTCGGCGCTTGCGAGAGTTCTGATTGTTCCAAGCCCGCCTGCGACGAGCACCTTGCCGTTGGGCAGCAATGTCGCCGTGTGAAGAAAGCGTGCTTGGGCGAGGCTGCCGGTAGCTGTCCAAGTTCGGCTCACCGGATCGTAGAGTTCCGCGCTCGCTTGAGAGTGTTCGAAGCTGTCAGCACCTCCTACGGCGAGCACCTTGCCGCTGGGCAGCAACGTCGCCGTATGAAGATCGCGGACCTTAACGAGGCTACCGGTGGCCCTCCAGGTCGCGCTCTCAGGATCGTACACTTCTGCGAAGGCGATAACGTTGCCGTACGTGGTGGCAAACCCGGCTGCGACGAGCACCTTGCCATTGGGCAGCAACGTCGCCGTATGACTATCGCGTCCGGTGGCGAGCCTGCCGGTCTCTGTCCAGCTCCCGCTCGCCGGATCGAAGAGTTCCGCGCTCGCGATAATCTCGAAAGTGAAGTCGCCGCCGGGTTTTGTGGCACCGCCTGCGACAAGCAGAGTGCCATTGGGCAGCAATACCCCCGGGTCTGCATAGCGTGAGATGCCGAGATCACCGCTCCTGGTCCAAGTCCCGCTCCCCGGATCGTAGAGTTCGGTGATTCCTATGGATCTCAAGTCGCTCGACCGGCGTCCGCCGGCGACGAGCACCTTGCCATTGGGCAGCAACGTGGCCGTGTGATAATAGCGTGCGGTGTCGAGGCTGCCGGTGGCCGTCCAGCTGCCGTTCGCGGGATCGTAGAGTTCCGAGCTCGCGAGATCGCTGCCGTAATGACCGCCGACGACCAGCACCTTACCGTTGGGCAGCAACGTCGCCGTGTGGTCCTGCCGTGCGGCGTCGAGACTGCCGGTGACCGGTCCACGTCCCGCTCGCCGGATCGTAGAGTTCGGCGCTGGCAACGTCGCCGGTAGGGTAGCTGTAACCGCCAGCGACGAGCACCATGCCGTTGGGCAGCAACGTCGCCGTGTGACTCTGGCGTGTCTGGGCGAGGCTGCCGGTGGCTGTCCAGCTCCCGGTCGCCGGATCGTACAGTTCCGCACTGTCGCCATAGCCCCCTCCGGCGACGAGCACCTTGCCGTTGGGCAGCAACGTCGCCGTGTGGGACCAGCGCGCCGTGGTTAGGCTGCCGGTTGTTGTCCACGTTCCGGTGGCGGGGTCGTAGAGTTCCGCGCTGGCAAGAGTACCGGCGCTGGCAATACCGCCAGCGACCAGTACCTGTCCTGTGGGCAGCAAGGTCGCCGTGTGATTAGTGCGTGCGGCAGCCATGCTGCCGGTGGCCGTCCAGGTTCCGGTGGCCGGATCGTAGAGTTCCGCACTCGCGAGATAATTGGTGTAACCCGGGTAATTCCAACCGCCTGCGACGAGCACCTTGCCATTGGGCAGCAACGTCGCGGTGTGAAACTGGCGTGTGGTGGTTAGGCTGCCGGTGTTTTCCCACTTAAAGGGAGCAGCCGCGGCTGGCCGGACCAGCAGCAGTCCGCCGCCGAGAACAAGCAGCGGAAGCGCGATGCGTCGCGCCACGGTAGTAAAAGCCGGCCGAAGACCGGGGATGAATACGACTTGAAGCGAGCGCAGCAGCGCGCCCGCTTTGGAGGTGGGTTCTGTTTTCATGGTTTTACCGCTTTCGTTCGTTAGGTGCATTTTCGGATCAAGCGGGTCCTGCGGCGCGGTTAGTAGATCCGGATGTCGCCCCTGGTCAGGGTGCCGCTGACGGAATAACCATTGCTCAGGCTGATCGAAATGGTGTCCGCGGTTCCGGGCTTGCCGTTGTCAGTCACACTCACATCGAACGTGACTCTGCTCCCGTCGTCCAAATAACCCTGGCCGCTAAATTCGGCGGTATTGCCAGTGACGGAGAGACTCCGAATTTTGCCTCTTTTTCGGCAGACACCGGCAGCCGGATCGCAAAAGGAAAAATAACCGAGGATGCCGCTCTCATTGGGCTGAGTGCGCGAAAGTTGAAGCTGACTTCATTCCCCTGGTTGTCGATGCTGCCGCGGCCGTCGACTTTTGTGCGGAGTCCAGGATCATAGAGTTCCGCGCTCGCGAGAACGCCGGAGCTGAATGTCGTACCTCCTGCGACCAGCACCTTACCATTGTCAGCAAGGTCTCTGTGTGACCATAGCGAGCGGTATGGAGGTTGCCGGTGGTGTCCAAGTCCCTGTTGGACGGGTCGTAGAGTTCCGCGCTCGCGAGCTCGTCGGAGTTGAAGTTTTGAGCCGCCTGCGACCAGCACTTTGCCATTGGCCAGCAACGTCGCCGTGTGGCCATAGCGTGCGGTATGGAGGTTTCCGGTGGTCGGTCCAAGTCCCGTTGGACGGGTCGTACAGTTCCGCGCTCGTGAGTAACGACTGCCGTTCCTACCGCCTGCGACGAGCGGCTTGCCGTTAGCCAGCAACGTCGCCGTGTGATCCTGGCGTGCGGTCGCCATGCTGCCGGTCGTGGTCCACGTCTCCGTAGGCGGGGTCGTAGAGTTCCGCGCTCGCGAGGTAGCCGCTGCTGCCGATACCGCCTGCCACAAGCACCTGCCCATTGGGCAGCAATGTCGCCGTGTGCGTGGCTCGCGGCAGTGGCGAAACTGCCGGTGGCGTCCAGGTTCCGCTGGCCGGATCGTAGAGTTCGGCGCTCGCGGCGTAGCCGGTAACGTAGCCCGCCTGCGACGAGCACCTTGCCGTTCGGCAGCAACGTCGCCGTGTGACCCGTGCGTCCCCCGGCAAGGCTGCCGGTCGTGGTCCAAGTCCCGCTCGACCGGATCGTAGAGTTCTGCGGTCGCGAGATAGACGCCTTGGCGGTCGGTATCGCCGCCTGCGACGAGCACCTTGCCGTTGGGCAGCAACGTCGCCGTGTGAGAATAGCGGCCCCTGGCAAGGCTGGCGGTCGTAGTCCAAGTCCCGCTCGCCGGATCGTAGAGTTCCGCGCTCGCGATTGGGTGAAGCGGGCTATCCCATCCGCCTGCGACGAGCACTTTGCCGTTCGGCAGCAAGGTTGCCGTTTGGTACGCGCGTGGCCTGGCGAGGCTGCCGGTGTTTTCCCATTCACCGGGAGCAGCCGCGCACGGCTGCACGAGCAGCAATGCCCCGCCAAGAACAACCAGCGGGAGCGCCCCGGTAAACATCACCGCTAGCAGTCGGGTGGTTCGAGCGGGGATACGGTTTTCGCTGGCGTCGTCGTCGTTAGGCCAACTGATCGGTGAAGTTCTGCCAGAAGCTGACTTTCTGAGCTGAATCGAAGGGTGCATGAGGATTTCCTTTCTCCTGGGGTGGGTCGCCCGCGACTGCAGGTCTGAAAGAGGGGTGGAGGTTCCCCAGGATTAACATCCGCGCCAGATTCAGATCGATTCGATTGCGGCGAGGATGGGGCTGCACCTCGTCCCGCGTCAAGCAATTTTGGTATAGGTTTCAAGCGGGTGTTTTGCGCCGCTGCGAACGCCTTCTCTCAAGCCTCTTGGACGAAGGAGGAGATCGTAAAGGCGTCGCCGTCGCGCGTGCTGGGGCGCCTACTCGCCACGGAGTTCCGCGACTCGTTAACCTAACGCATGTTCAGAAATGATTCCGCGACGAGTCGCGCCACTTGCGCCACGACTTCGTTGCGCGCCTCGGGGGAACTCGCCGGCATATCGGTATAGATGGCAAGGAAGATGGGAGCACTGCCCAGGCGGCTGAAGCAGGGCGATGTCGTTGACCGCTCCGTCCCGGCTTCGGCCTGTTTTGTCGCGACCTTCCAATCGGCCGGAACTCCGGCACGAATCATCGCGTCGCCGGTGGTGTTGCCAGCCATCCACTCTTGCAGGCGCGCGCGCGACGAGGCCGTGAGCACCTTGCCTGTGAGTAACCGCTGGAGATTCGCGCGCATCGCGACGGGCGTGGTCGTGTCGCGCTCGTCGCCGGGCGCGCCCTCGTTTAACGCCGGCTCGGTGCGGTCAAGCCGCGTGACGGGATCGCCGATCGCGCGGAGGGATTTCGTAAGGCCGGCCGGGCCGCCGATCTCGCGCAGGAGCAGATTGCCGGCGGTGTTGTCGCTCTGCTGCAGCGCCGCGGCGCAGAGGGCGGCCAACTTCATCCCGCCGTCCGTGACCTGCGCGCGTGTGACCGGCGCGTATTCCAGCATGTCCTTCCTGCCGTAAGTCACGAAACGGTCGAGCTCCGTTTTTCGGTCCTCGACTTTCTGCAAGACCGCAGCGGCAGCGAGAAATTTAAAGGTGCTGCAAAGACGGAAGCGTTCGTTAGGGCGCGAGCTGGTGGGTCGCGCCGCTCGCGCTGAGCGCCGGCGCCATCTTCGGCGCGGCTACCATCGATGGTAGGCAGGATGACCTTCTTTCACCGCCACGAAGGTGCCGCGACAAGTCGCGCAGACTTTGCCACCGGCGCTGAGCGTCCCTTCGATCGTCGCGCGATCGTCGGTCGAATCGACGACTTTGGCGGAAAGAAAAACCGAGTCGTTCGTCGGCGTCGGGCGGAGCAATTTGATCGCGTAATCCGCGGTCACGGTGCAAGGGCGCGGTCTTCGCCCGCTTGTTTCATCAAATGATACGCCGCGCTCCAGTTACAATGACAATCGAGGAGCGTGCCGATGATGCCGCCGTTGAGGACGCCGGGAAAGCTTCGTATTTCGGTTCCGGCTTCCACTCCGCCACGACCGCGTCGCCTTCCGGAAAACTACGGATGCGCAAACCCTCGGCGTTGGAAGGTCCGCAACCCCAACAGGCATTGTTAGGCGCGTATTTTTCCTGGAGTGACGGTCGAGTTCGGCCGTCACGACTTCTCCGCGCCGTTCGGCGACAGCCCTTTGTAGGGACGCGTCTCCGGCCCGGTGTAAAGCGAGCGCGGCCGGATGAGACGATTGTTATCATGCTGCTCGACGACGTGCGCGCACCAGCCCGCGACGCGCGAAGCGGCGAAGATGGGCGTGTTCAACGCCGGCGGAAATTCCAGCATCGTGAAAACCGGCGCGGCGTAAAGATCGACGTTGGCGCAAAGCTTCTTCTCCCGTTCCATCGTCGCCTCGAGCTTCTCGCAGATCGGCACCCACTGTTCTTTGCCGACCCGTTTGCCCAGGTCCCGCCCGATCTCGCGCATGATCGGCACCCGCGAGTCGCCTTTTTTGTAAACCCGATGGCCGAAGCCCATGATTTTCGCTTTCTTCGCGAGCGCATCCATCATCCATTTCTCGGCGCGCTCCGGCGTCTTGATGTCGTCGAGCATCTTCATCGATTCTTCGTTGGCGCCGCCGTGCAGCGGGCCCTTCAACGTCCCGCAGGCGCTCGTGACTGCGGCATACATGTCGGCCAGAGTGGACGCAGTGACACGCGCGGCGAAGGTCGAAGCGTTGTATTCGTGATCGGCATAGAGAATGAAAATCGTATCCATCATCCGGATCTTCCACGTCGGCGGCACTTCCCCATTGAGCTTGTAGAAAAGATTCCCCGCCAAAGTGAGATCCGGCTTCTCCGACAATGGATCCAGGCCTAACGAAATGCGGTAACCGTCGGTGATGAGGGTCGAGACTTTCGCGATCAGGCGGATCGCCTTGCGAATGTTGGCAGCGTGGGAGTGGTCGTTCAGCTCGGGATCGAAGGGCGCGAGCATGGAAACGCCGGTGCGCAGCATGTCCATCGGGTGCGTGTTTTTCGGCATCAGCCGCAGCATGTCGATGACCTGTTTCGGCAGTGGCCGCGCGGCCGCGATCTCCATTTTGAAGCGCTGGAACTCCGCCATCGTCGGCAGCTGGCCATTGAGGAGCAGATAGGCCACTTCTTCGAAGCTGGCCTTCTCCGCCATTTCGTGAATGTCGTAGCCGCGATACATCAGGCCGGCATCGGGATCGACCCAGCAGATTTCGGTTTCGCCCGCGATCACGCCGGCGAGGCCGGGGCTGTAGGCTGGTTTGTTTTCGGTAGTCATAATTTTCGCTTCGGAAGTTGCTTACACTTAACGGCCAACGTTCAACGCTCAACCCCGAAAACTTTGGCGGTTGGACGTTTCTTCTCAGAGATCGCCCCGATACCCCGGCCAGCTTTCCGCCGCCGGATCGTAATCCAGGGTCTCGTAAAGTTCCTTGCGCGTCTGCATTCGATCGAGCCACCCTTCGGCCGAGCCCGCTTCTTTTAGCGCGCGGAAAAATTCGTCCGTCGTCTTCATCGAAACACGGAAGGCGCTCTGCGGGAAAATAACCATCCGATAGCCCAGCTCGCCCAGTTCCTTGGCGCTGAGTAGCGGGCTCTTGCCGAATTCCGTCATGTTCGCGAGCAGCGGCACTCTTACTTCCCGCGCGAAATTGCGGAATTCTTCCTTGGTTTGCAGCGCCTCGGGAAAAATCGCGTCTGCTCCCGCAGCGACATAGGCATTCGCGCGTTTCACCGCGCCAGTCGAAATTCTCGAGCGCGCGAGAATCAGTCCGCGCGATGACAAGAAAATCGTGATCGCTCTTCGCCGCGACGGCGGCGCGAATCTTGGCCGACATTTCTTCGGTCTCGACCAGCCGCTTACCGGCGAGATGACCGCAGCGTTTCGGAAATTCCTGATCTTCGAGATGGCAGCCGGCCAGGCCGGCGCGCTCGAGTTCGTAAATCGTGCGACCGACATTCTCGGCGCCGCCAAAGCCGGTGTCGGCATCGACGATCGCAGGAATCTTCACCGCCCTCGCGATGAAACCGGCCAGCGTGGCGACTTCATTCAAAGTCAGCAGCCCCACGTCGGGCAGACCGGCGGTGCAATTGGCCAGGCCTGCGCCGCTGATGTAGAGCGCTTCAAAACCGGCCCGCTCCACCTGCCGCGCCATCGAGGCATTCGGCACGCCCGGTAGCGCGACGATGCGCGCTGCGATCAATTCACGAAGCCGCCGTGTTTTCGAAATTTTCTGCGCCATTCGATAACCTAACGTGTCCTGGCTACCTTTCACATTCGCCCGCTTGCGGCCGGGTAGCGCACTCGTCCCGAGTGCTGGTCGCGGTGTTGCGCCGCGACGAACTTTCCTCCCGACTATGCCTTCGCGGTAGCTGCCACGTCTTTAGCGAAAGTCCGCGACGGTGGGACACCGTCGCCAGCACTCGGGACGAGTGCGCTACCCGGAGGGTTGCCGCCTCTTCGTCAGGCTGGCATATTCGCCAGCTTCATCAGCTCACGCGGATTCTTTGCTTCATCCAGCTTCCAGCCCGGCGGCGACAATCTTCTGCGCGCCCGCTTCGCCCGAGCGCCGGGACGACGAGAGCGTTGAACTTTCCTTCCAGCTGCTTGTCGCTCACCGGATTGAAGGCGTTGCCTAACGGGTAATCGACCCGCTTGGTCAGCACTTTGCCATCCTGCAACGTGACGTGCACAATATTGGCAACCGCTTTGGCGTAGAGCGAAGAAAGCTCGTCGTTGCGCTCCACGGTCACGTTCTCGAGGAATTTCCAGATCGCCGGATCCATAAATCGCTTCGGTTGGAATTGCTTCTCCGTCACCTCGCCATCGAGCAACGCGATCGCGGTGATGTAGGGCAGGCTGTGATCGGCCGTCTCGCGCGTCTCCGGTTTCCATTTCTCCGGCTCGCTTCCGATGATGTCGACTGAGGCGTCGTGGCTCTCGATTCGAACCGACTTGATTTTCGATGGATCACCAATCTCCTTGCGCAGAAACATGGCCGCTTCGATCGCGCTCTGGCTGTGATACTCGGCCGGCCAATACTTGATGCTGGTGTTGAGGATCATCGCCGCCGTCCCCTCTTTCACATTTTTCTCGTTCGGCCGTTTCACAAAAACTTCACCCACGTCGCCTAACGAAACTCCGAGTTCTTTCTCGAATCCCATCTGCCCTTCGAAAATCGGCGCCGGGCCGGTCATGCCCGCGCGCGCGAGCAACGCCGCATAGACCCCGTGCCGCGCCGCATTGGCGAAAGCCACGCCTTTCCAATGCGAAAGTTCACCGACCCGCGCCTGCCGGAATGCTGCGCAATTCACGCCCGCGATGTTGACCGCGTGGCGCGTCTTTTCGGGGTCGAGCTTCATCAGGCGCGCCCCGGCCAGCGCGGTCGAAAAAGCGCCGTAGGTCGGATGGTCCCAGCCGCGCGCGCGGATGCTGGCGGCGTCGCAGAAGCGACATTGCACTTCATAAGCGAGCGCGATCGCGGTGATCAGCTCGCGTCCGTTCGCGCCCACGCTTTCGCCGACGGCGAGGGCGGCCGCGATGTTGTCGCTCGGGTGCGCCGGTTCCTTGGAAAGATAGGTATCGTTGTAATCGAAATACCGAATACAACAGCCAGTCGCGAAAGCCGCCCAATCCGGCGGCGCCCGATGATCGGTGCCGATAATGGTGCCGCCGTTTTTGGCCGAGAAATCGGAAGCGACTTTGCGCGCGATCACGCAGGGCTCTTCGTGCCAGGCCCCGAGGGCGCAGCCGAAGGAATCGATCACCCGGCGCTTCACCTCATGCACGACCTCGGGCGAGAGATCCTCAAAATTGAGCGAGGTAGAAAATTCAGCGAGACGATGAGCGAGAGATTTGGACATAAGAGAGTCTGCAATCTGGCGATGAATCGCGGCGCGGCAAGCGTCGCGGCTTTGTTGTAGCCGGGGTCGCTGACCCCGGCCCGTTCCGGCTGCCATTGCAATGAACAGACCCTTGGAAGATCACGCGGGCCGGGGTCAGCGACCCCGGCTACAACCAGAGCACGGGCATTTCATCCGTGCCCATCCGCGCAATTCGTGGTTAATGTCTTCCGACATGAGCAGCAAAGTTTATCCCAACGCCGCCTCGGCGCTCGACGGCCTCCTCCACGACAACATGACGATCGCCGCGGGCGGATTCGGTTTGTGCGGCATCCCGGAAAATCTCATCGCCGCCCTGCACGACAGCGGTGTGAAAGGCCTGACGATCGTCGGCAACAACGCGGGCGTGGACGGATTCGGGATGGGGGTGCTGCTCACCACCCGGCAGGTGAAAAAGGTGATGGCTTCCTACGTGGGCGAGAACAAGGAGTTCGAGCGCCAGGTGCTGGCGGGCGAACTCGACCTCGAGCTTATCCCGCAGGGCACACTTGCGGAGCGGTTGCGCGCCGGCGGTGCGGGGATTCCGGGATTCTACACGCGCACCGGTTTCGGAACCAAACTGGCCGAGGGCAAGGAAACGAAAAACTTCGAGGGTAAGGAATATGTCCTCGAGCCCGGCATCAAGGCCGAGGTCTCGCTCGTCAAAGCGTGGAAGGGCGACAAATCAGGCAACCTCATTTTTCGAAAAACCTCGCGGAATTTTAATCCGATGATCGCAAGTTGCGGAAAGGTCTGCGTGGCGGAGGTCGAGCAGCTCGTCGAAGCTGGCGCACTCGATCCCGACCAGATCCACACGCCGGGCATCTTCGTCGACCGCATCATCCAGGGAGAAAAATACGAAAAACGCATCGAGTTCCGCACCGTCCAGGGCGGCACAGCGGCAAAAAAGGAGAATCCAATCCGCGATTTGATGGCGAAACGCGCCGCGCAGGAGCTGCGCGACGGCTTCTACGTCAACCTCGGCATCGGCATCCCGACGCTGGTGGCTAATTTTATTCCCGAAGGCATGAACGTGACGCTTCAGTCCGAGAACGGCTTGCTCGGCATTGGCCCGTTCCCGACCGACGACGCGGTCGACGCCGACCTGATCAACGCCGGCAAGCAAACGATCACGACCATGCCCGGCTCGGCTTTTTTCTCGAGCGCCGATTCCTTCACGATGATTCGCGGGGGCCACATCGACCTCGCCATTCTCGGCGCCTTCGAAGTGACTGACAAAGGCGACATCGCCAACTGGATGATTCCCGGCAAGATGGTGAAGGGTCCTGGAGGCGCGATGGATCTCGTCGCAGGCGTGAAGCGCGTGGTGGCAGTGCTGGAGCACTGCGCCCGGGACGGCAGCCCTAAGATTTTGAAAAAATGCTCGTTGCCCATCACGGGCATGGGAGTCGTGAATCTTATCATCACCGACTTGTGCGTGTTCGAGGTGAAAGGGGGTGGCGGGCTCGTCCTAACCGAGCTACATCCCGGGGCCACGGTCACGGTTGACGACATCCGCGCCAAGACCGGCGCGCCCTTCGAGGTCGCGCTGAAGAGCTAACGCGGAGTCATCTGCCTGGGTAGCGCACTCCTCCCGAGTGCTGGTTGCGGTGTCCCACCGCAACGAACTTTTCGCGACACTCTCCATGAAATGATCCGCCTCGCGGCTGGAAAGTCCGTCGCCGCGAGACGCGGCGACCAGCACTCGGGACGAGTGCGCTACCCAGGCCCAGGCTGCACGCTTTTTCCCTTCGCTCCGCACCGCCTCGCGGCTAACTTTCTCGCCTATGATTCTCGAACATCCCCTGAGCGACGCTGAGCGCGCTTTTCTCGACCGTGTCGCCAAATTTGCTCAGGACGACGTGATGCCCTACGCCGATCAATGGGATCACGACGAAAACCTGCCGCGCGAAATTTTCAGCAAAGCGGGCAAGATCGGCATGATGGGGATGGCCGCACCGAAGGAATATGGCGGCGGCGGGATGAGCAATGTGACCGCGGCGCTCGCGATCAAGGAGCTGGGCAAGGCCTACGCGGCGCTTTCGATGGACATCGCGGCGCACAACGCGCTCGCGGTCGGTCAGATCAATCGCTTCGGGACCGAGGAACAGAAGAAAAAATACCTGCCACGCCTAACGAGCGGCGAATGGATCGGTGCCTGGGCCTTGACCGAGCCCAACGCCGGCAGCGACACCGGCGGAATCGAGACCAAAGGAACCGAGCACAACGGCGCCTGGCAGGTCAACGGGATGAAGAAATTCATCACCAGCGGGCGCACCGCCGACCTTGTTGTCGTCATGGCGACGACCGGCCAGACGGATAAGGGCAAAAATGAAATCAGCGCCTTCATCCTGATGAAGGACCAGGTCACGCCAGTGCGAAAAATTCACACCTACGGGATGCGCGCGAGCGACACGGCCGAGTTGCGCTTCGAAAACGCCAAGGCGGAGCTGCTCGGCGAACGCGGCCGTGGACGCGAACAAGCTCTAACGGTGCTTGATCGCGGTCGCATCGGCATCGCCGCGCTCGCGGTCGGCATCGCGGAAGCGGCTTTCGAGCGGGCTAATTCCTACGCCAATGAGCGCAAGCAATTCGGCCATGCGATCGGTGATTTCCAGGCGGTGCAATGGATGCTGGTCGATTCCGCGATGGAACTGGAGGCAGCGGAAGTGATGACGATGCACGCCGCCTATTTGCAGGACCAGGGCGAGACCACGACCAAGGAATCGGCCATGGCCAAGTTAATGGCCTCGGAGTCGGCGGTGCGAATTTGCGATCGCTCGATGCAAATTCACGGCGGCTACGGTTACAGCCGCGATTTGCCGATCGAGCGTTACTTGCGCGACGCGAAACTGTGCGAGATCGGCGAAGGCACTTCGCAGGTCCAGCGCCTCGTCATCGCGCGGCACGTGCTCAAGGAAGCGAAACCGCTCAAGCTCGCTCATCGCGAACCGCGCGCGCCGAATCGTTAGGCAAGTTTCGGCTCGCTTTTTCGATTCCGGCTCCTCAGCCTCGACGCATGAAAACATCGTGCGCCACATTGTTGCTTTGCCTCGGACTGGCTGCGCTCTCGCAAGCGAAGGAGGCGAACTGGACGGGAAATTACACCGACAAGAGATACCTCCACGGCCAGGCGGTGTTTCAGCTGAATATCCTGCAGGAAGGCGCGACGATCTCGGTGGATTTCGACGCCGTTTACAACGACGGCCACGGCTGCGCGCCGCAAGGCAGCGGCCCGGCCAAGGTGGTCGACAAGAATTCTCTCAAATTCACCTTCACCGACAGTGGCAACAACTCCGGCACCGGCACGATCAAGCGCACCGCGGATGGCGTCATCGTCTCGCTCAAGCCCGCGCGGGTAGCAGACCCGAAGTGCGTGGTGTTTTACAAGGAAAACATCGCCCTGAAGCCCGCGCGTTAAGCCAGCCAATGTGGGAGGGGCCTTTGTGCCCCGATCGCGCGAACTCAAGACTCCCGATCAAACACCCAGGGCCATCGTTCGGTGATCCAGGTCTTTTGCCAGCGCGGGCAAAGAAATCTGTAGCCGGTTCGAAGCGCGGGAGGCGCGGCAAGCATTTAGCCCCGGGACTGAGCCCGGGGGGCGGTTCATATCTTCCTTCAAACTCGCCCCGGCAGGGCGAGAGAAATACGCCACCGCGCGGGCCCTCCTTCCGCTCCGGGGCGAGGTTCGATTAAATATCGGAAAACCCCGGGCTCACGCCCGGGGCTACTTTCTTTGGCGCCTATCGGCGCTTGATGCGGCTTCCCCTTAATTGAGCTCGCGCTAGTGCAACGTAACGGGTGAATCAGCTACGCGTTGCAGAATCTGGACGAGCGGAAGCTCGTCCCTCCGGAGGGGCAAGCTTCCGCTTGCCCAGGATCAAAACGCGACTCTGGACCAGAAACTCGGCAACGACGAAGCGTTGCCATCCAGTCGCGCCTGGCCAGCAGCGGGCCGGCACAAAAACCCGGCTCTTTTGTCGTGCCTGCTATCAGAACTTGAAGTTACGGTGCGCTACACCATCGGGCGGAAACGGCCAACCACTTCCTGGAGCCGGCCCGTGATTTGGCCTAACGAACAAACTTCGACCGTCTCGAGCAGGGCCGGGAAGCAGTTTTCTCGCCGCTCTCCACGACCGTCGGCCAGTTTATCGAGCGCCTGCTCCGCTTTGGCCGCGTTCTTCTTCTTGAACTTCTCCAGGCGATCGACCTGCAACTGCTGCTTCTTGGCCCGCGGCGGTGCGCGCCATCTCGATCTCCGGCATCTCGTCTTTGCGGTCGCGATAACGGTTCAGGCGCGATGATCGGCCGGGTGCCGTTGTAGATTTGCTGCTTCGTAACGATGGGCCGCGGTCTGGATCTGGCTGCCGCTGATAACGATTCTCGACCGCGCCCATCACGCCGCCGAACGACTCGATCTCGCGGAATTCCTCCAGGATCGCCTTTTCCACCGCGCGCTCGACCGCTTTCATGCCGGGCGAACCGCTCAGCATGTTCATGGTGTGTTTAAAGATGCCGGACTCCTCGAGCAGGATGGCCTGCCCGTGCGCGGCGAGCCGGATCCATTCTTCGCTCGGGGTGGTGAACGGTTCGTCGGCGCTGTTCGAGTGGCACGAGTTGGTGCCGTTCATGTAGGCCAGCATCAGCTCGGCCGCGGTTCTCGTTAGGTTGTTTTTGAACTCGGCCGCGATGAGCGAGCGGCCGCTCGTCTGGGTGTGGAGCTTGAACATCTGGCCGCGCGGGCTCGCGCCGAAAACGTCGCGCATCCCGATCGCCCAGATCTTTCGCGAGACGCGCGAGAGCGCGATGTATTCGACGTCGAGTCCGCAATCGAGGAAGAAGGAAAGGCGCGGCGCGAATTGATCGACCGGCACGCCGCGCGCCGCGAGCATTTCCGCGTAGGCGAAACCGTTCGAGAGCGTGTAGGCCGCCTGCTGCACCGGCGTCGAGCCGGCTTCGCCGATGTGATAACCGCTGATCGAAACCGGATACCAACGCGGCATGTGCGCGGTCGTCCATTCGATCATGTCGCAGAGGAAACGAAGCGACGCTTCGGTCGGGAAAATGGTTTCGTTCTGCGCCTGGACTTCCTTGAAAATGTCGGCCTGGATCGTGCCGCGCAGATTCGGCACGACTTTCGGGCCGAAGCGGCGTTTCGCGGCCGCGATATACATCGCCATGATGATCGGCGCCGGGCCGCTGATCGTCATCGAGGCGGAAAAATTCGGCGCGCCGACTTCAAAGCCGTCGTAGAGCCGGACCATGTCTTCGACCGTGTCGACCGCGACGCCGCCCTCGCCGATCTTTGCCCAACACGCCGTCGGCGTCGCGAGTCGATGCCGTAAAGGGTCGGGCCGTCGAACGCGGTGCTGAGACGCTTGCGAACGCTGATGCGCGCTGAGAAAATGGAAACGCTTGTTCGTGTCTTCCGCGAGCATGAGGCCGGAGAAGAGACGGGTCGGTTCTTCCTGCTCGACCTTCTTGGGTTTGGCGCCATTCGACTTTGCGCAGTGGCCGTTCTTGCCGTTAGGCGATTTGCCGTAGCTGCCGGTCTCGATTTCCTCGCAGCGGCTCGAGATACATCTCGCGATAGGCCCCGTTCAGATAAGGGAATTCGCCCGGCAAACCTTCGCCTAACAAGATAACGCGCGATCTCGCCCGGCTCGTCGATTTCCGGCAGCGCGAGCCGCGGCAAGTTGCAGACCCGGTCGGCGCGCGCGCCGATCGGAATCTGCGGCCTTGATTTTGTTCCAGCGATCGATCATTTCGCGGCCGAACTTTTCGTCGGTCCGCGCGCGCTTCACCTCTTCGAGCACGAACTTTCGTGCTTCTCGACCGACTCAACGACTGCTCCCAGTTTGCTCATTTCTTCTTCTCCCTTCTTCGAGCGGCTCGATCGCTGCATCACTCAGTCGCACAATTCGATCCACGCCCGCGATCGCGATGACGTTTCGCCACCGTCGACGACCAGTTGCTGCTTTCGTTTGTTTTGCGTCAGGCGATGCTCGATTTCGGAAATGGCGGCGCTGCGCCCGGTCCAGATCGCTCTTGTTCACGACCACGATGTCGGCCACGTCGAGCATGACGATCTTCTGCAACTGCAAACGCGCGCCGTAATCCGGATTCATCACCAGCACGGTTTGATCGATCAGCTTGCTCCGGAAACGGCATCGCTTCCTGGCCCGTGCCGACCGTCTCGATAATGACGTAATCGAAATCCGATCTCGCCAGGAGGGCGAGACAGCTCTCGGTCGCGGGCGATAATCCCGCCGGCCTGTCCGCGCGTCGCCATGCTGCGCATGAAGACGCGATCGTCCTGCGAATTGATCATGGTGGCGCGATCGCCGAGCAACGCGCCTTCGCCGACCACGCTCGGGTCGTGCGAAAGAATCGCGATCCGCGCTTTCGGCTCGCGTTGCAGGAAGCGCAGGACGAGTTCGTCGATCAAGGTCGTCTTGCCCGCGCCGCCCGGCCCGGTGAAACCGATGACCGCGTTTCGCCTGACGATTTCGCTTTGGCTTCGGCCGTCGGCTTTTCTGGCTGCGCTTCGCTTCGCGTAGGCGATCTTCGATCTCGGTTAATTCGCGCGCCAGTTTCATGATCGGCGTCGCTTTTCGCCGCGGCGTTTCTTGCGCGGCTTGCCGTAATGCTTGCGCACGTAATCCGCCATCTCGGTCAGGGACGTGCCGGCGAAAAAAATCTTGTCGACCCCCTTGCGCCGCATGACGCGCGGCATCGTCGTCGGTGATCGTGCCGCCGCCGCCGCCGAAAACCTCGATGTCGCCCGCGCCCTGTTCTTCGCAGTTGCCTGACGACCTCGGCAGAAGAAATCGATGTGACCGCCGTTGTAACTGGAGATGCCGATCGCCGCCACATCTTCCTGGATGGCGGCCCGCACGATGTCGCTCGCGTAACGATGATAGCCGAGATAGACCACCTCGATCCCGTGCCGGATGAACTCGAGGTTGATCGTGTTGATGGCGCTGTCGTGGCCATCGCAAATCGGAACAGCGGTGAGAATGCGAACGGGTGAAGCCATGGGAGCGAAAACTAACGGTATTCGTTTGACCGGCAAGCATTCTGCCTAGGAAGGAATTGCATGAACAACGCGGCCGAAAAACCGAATGCTTTCCGCACCATCTTGCCGGCCTGGCTGGTCGTCGGAATTCTGGACATCAGCTCAGCACTTACGATCTGGTTCTGCCGCGGCGTTCCACTTCAGCACGGCTTGCAAAGTCTCGTCCTCCCGTTGCTTGGCCCCTCAACTTTTGAAGGCGGTTTAAGCACCGCCGCGCTGGGTCTGGCCACACACTTCTTTATCGCCTTCGTCGTCGTCGTCGTTTTCTACCTCGCAAGCCGCCAGCTTCCACTGCTGCGGCAACAAGCCTTCCTCTTTGGCATCCTCTACGGCATCGCGGTTTACCTCGTTATGTACTGGATTGTTTTGCCGGCCGCCTTTCCGAAATTTCGCCATTCGCTTTCCAACGACCCGCTCGCCATCGCGATCCATATCGTTTTGATTGGATTGCCGACCGCCTCATGGTGCGCCGCGGTTCGAGGCCCGCGGCGGGCTAACCCGCACTTGATCGCGACGAACCGCTCCCCGGCAATCTCCGCGGTGCACGCGCGGTTGAAGGTTTCCTCAACCGCTTCACCTTCCGGCATGACTGATCCTCTCGATTTCACCGGCAAAGTAGTCCTCGTCACCGGCAGCTCGCGCGGCCTCGGCGCGGCCATGATCAAGGCCTTCGGCGAACGCGGCGCGCAATGCGTGGTCAATTTCATCAGCGATCCCGAAGGGCAAAAATAAGGCCGACGCGGAGGAGGTCGCAGCATGATCTGAACGACCCGCTCGTCATCGATTGCGACGTCACCAAACCTGAGCAGGTCGAGGCGATGATGAAAGACGATCGCCGGGAAATTCGGCGGGCTCGATGTGCTCGTGAACAACTCCGGGATCATCCGCGATCGCACGATCAAGAAGCTGACCCTTGAAGAATTCGAGAGCGTGGTGCGGGTGAATCTCGCCGGCACCTTTAACGTCACGCAAAAAGCCGCGGCCGTTCTGCGCCAGGGCGGACGCATCATCAATCTCTCCTCGGTCAGCGGACAGATGGGGCTTTTCGGACAGGCGAATTATTCCTCGAGCAAAGCCGCGATCATCGCCCTAACGAAAGTCTCGGCGCGCGAATTGGCCCGGCAGCAGATCACGGTCAACGCGATCGCGCCCGGATTCATCGACGTCGGGATGAGCAAAGGCATGCCCGATGAAGTGACGGAGAATTTCAAGAAACAGATTCCGTTAGGCCGGCTCGGCGACGCGCACGAGATCGTCGACGCCGCCCTTTTTCTTGCCTCGCCGATGGCGAGCTACATCACCGGACACGTTCTGAACGTGAACGGCGGCTATTACATGGGGTAAAAGGGAATCCGAATGCGGGAGGGGCCTTTGCGCCCCGAAAGCGCGGTGGCTCGCGCCAAGGATTCGGGGCGCTAAGGCCCCTCCCACATTTCGAATTTTTCCTCGCCCATCCCAAATCCGGGCGGCGCAAATCCCGCTTTCGGGAAATCTGGTTCGTTAGGCAAAATCGACTGGACATCGCAAACCACTGAGTGCCAGCAATTTTTGATTCGATCGCTTGCGTTGGCACGCGCTTTGCATCAGGCTGCGCCGCGCTTCACGTCGACGGCTCGTCCATCACTTATGCAGCTACGCCTCTCTCTTCTCTCCTCTTCGCCGGCTGCTCCTCCCGCCCGCGGCGATCCACGCGCAAACTCCCGCGCCCACTCCCACCGTCGATGAGCTCGTCGCGAAAAATATCAAAGCCAAAGGCGGCGAGGCTGCGCTCGAGGCGATCCAGACGATCCGCTTCGAAGGCCGGCATGCTGGTCAACCAGGGCCAGATCGAGTTCAAATACAACGAGACGAAAAAGCGCCCGGGCAAAGTGCGCACCGATGCCGTGCTCCAAGGGTATGACCCTCGTCCAGGCCTACGACGGCGCAGAGCGGGTGGAAGATTTTCCCGTTCCATGGCCGGAAAGATCCGGAGAAAATGTCGAACGACGAAGCGAAGTCGCTAGTCGAAGAAGCGGAGATCGGCGGCCCGCTGGAGAATTGGAAAGAGCAGGGCAAGACGGTGACTTATCTCGGGACGGAAGACGTGGAGGGAACCGCCGCGCACAAGCTGAAGGTGGTGCGCAAGAACGGCGACATCAGTTACGTCTATCTCGATCCGGATTATTTCCTCGAGATTCGCATCCTCGATCAGCGCATCGAGCAGGGCGCGCAAGTCGAGGTCGAGACCGATCTCGGCGACTACGAAAAGGTCAACGGCGTTTACTTCCCGTTCTCGATCGAGGCCGGGAGCAAAGGCTCGACCGACAAACAAAAAACCATCATCGAAAAAGGCTGAAGCCAACATCCCGGTCGATGACTCCATCTTCGAATTCCCGGCCAAGGCCGCGAAATAACTCACCCCATTACCGCCATGCGTTCTCTCACTTTTCTCCTTCTCACCTCACTGCGTTTGGTCGGCGTCGCCGCCGGCGCAGCAAGTGCCTTACAGCTCCGCCACCATCTCCGGCCTCGACGCGCGCAACATCGGCTCGGCCACGATGAGCGGCCGCGTCGCCGCCATCGCCGCGACCCGCGAGACCGTCGGGCAAACTCACCATCTTCGTCGGCGCGGCCAGCGGCGGCGTTTGGAAATCGGAAGACAGCGGCACGCACTTATCGCCCGGTCTTCGACGAACAACCGGTGCAATCGATCGGCGCGATCGCGCTCGATCCGAAGAACTCGAAGAACGTCTGGGTCGGCACGGGCGAACCGCTGGGTCGCGCAACAGCGTCTCGATCGGCGACGGCATCTACAAATCGACCGACGGCGGCGAGACCTGGAACAAATCGGGTCTGCCCAACTCGGAACGCATTTCGCAGATCATCGTTAGTCCGAAAAGCAGCGACACGGTTTACGCGGCGGTGCCGGGCGCGCTCTGGAGCGATTCGCCCGATCGCGGCCTCTACAAAACGACCGACGGCGGCAAGACCTGGAACCTCATTCTGAAAGGTTCCAATCTCTCGACCGGCGCCTCGACCATCGCGATGGATCCGACCAACCCGAACATTCTTTTCGCCGGGCTCTGGGATTTTCGGCGCCAGGGCTGGACTTATCGCTCCGGCGGCGAAACGCCTAACGACCCTTCGGGCAGCGGACTTTTCCGCACGACCGACGGCGGCGCGACCTGGAAGGAAATCACTCCGGAAGCGAACAAAGGTTTCCCGAAGAAACCCTACGGCCGGCTCGCGGTCGCGATCGCGCCCTCCAATCCGAAGCGGGTTTATGCCTTCGTCGAATCGACCGACAGCGCGCTCTTCGTCTCCGACGACGGCGGGCAGACCTGGAACCAGCGCGACAAGAGCCAGTGGATGGTCTGGCGCCCGTTTTATTTCGCCAACCTGATCGTGGACCCGAAAAATCCCGATCGCATTTTCAAGACCGATGGCGCCCTGATCCTGAGTGAGGACGGCGGCAAGAGCTTCGCCACCGTCGGCGGATTCAACGGCGCGCATGGCGACGTCCACGCCGTCTGGATCGATCCGACCAACCCGCAGACCGTCATCTCGGGCGACGACGGCGGGATCTGGTACGCCTACGACGGCGGCAACCGCTGGTGGAAAGCGAACAACCTGCCCATCTCGCAGTTCTATCACGTGAGTGTGGATGACGCCGATCCTTATCAGGTCTACGGCGGATTGCAGGACAACAGCCTGCTGGGTCGGCCAATCGGAATATCCCGGCGGGATCACCAACGCGCAGTGGGAAAACCTCTTCAATGGCGACGGCTTTTACACCTTCGTCGATCCGGCCGATCCGGATTACGTTTACGCCGAATACCAGGGCGGCCACGTCGGACGGATCAATCGCCACACCCTCGAAGCGCGCATCATCCAGCCGAAAGCCGAACTACAAGGAGAAGCTGCGCTTCAACTGGAACACGCCGCTGGTCGCTTCGCCTAACGAGAAAGGGACGATCTACATCGGCGCCCAGTTCCTTTTCCGCTCCCGCGACCATGGCCAGAGCTGGGAACGCATCTCGCCCGACCTGACGACGAACGATCCCGAGAAACAAAAGCAGGAACAATCAGGCGGCGTGACGATCGACAATTCCGCGGCCGAAATGCACACCACGATCTTCTCGATCAGCGAATCGCCCAAGGACAAGAACCTGATCTGGGTCGGGACCGACGACGGCAACCTCCAAATCACCCGCGACGGCGCCAAAACCTGGAACAACGTCGTCGGCAACGTGCCGGGCCTTGCCCAAGAATTCCTGGGTGCGCTGGGTGCACGCGAGCAACTTCGATGCCGGCACCGCTTACGCCGCTTTCGATCGCCACACCTTCGGCGATTTCGCGCCCTATGTTTACAAGACGACGGACTACGGCCAGACTTGGACCCCGCTGGCCACGCCGCAGGACGCGAAAGGCATTCGCGGCTATGCCCACGTCATCAAGGAAGATCTTGTCCAGCCCAACCTGCTCTTCCTCGGCACAGAGTTCGGACTCTTTGTCTCGATCGACGGCGGCCAATCCTGGGCTCAATACAAAGGCAGCCGTTTCCCGGCCGTGGCGGTGCGCGATCTCGCCATCCAGCCCCGGACTAACGACCTCGTCCTCGGCACCCATGGCCGCGGCATCTGGATTATCGACGACATCACCCCGCTGCGCTCGCTCACGCCGGACCTGCTAGGCAAAGAAGCCGGCTTCGTCGCGGCGAAGCCGGTCCAGCAGCAACGGATCGAGGCCAACGGCGGCTGGCCGGATGGCGCCGCCACCTTTACCGGAGACAACCCGCCCGACGCCGCAGTCATCACTTATTATCAAAAATCGCGTCACCTTTTCGGGAAACTGAAGATCGAGATCCTCGACGCCGCCGGCAAAGTGATCGACAGCATGCCGGCGAGCAAACGTCCCGGCCTCAACCGCGTCACCTGGAGCATGCATGAGAAGCCGCCGCGCGTCCCGCCCGGCGCGCAGATCGCCTTCGCCGGCATGACCGGTCCGCGCGTTCTGCCCGGCACCTACACGGTGCGGATGACGAAGAACGACAAGCCCTACGAAATGAAACTGAACGTGGCGCTCGACCGGCGGGACAAATTCAGCGAGGCCGATCGCAAGGCGCAGTACGACGCGGCCGAACGAGTGAAAGAACTTGTTCGGTGACGAGAGCGCGTTGATGGATCGGATCATGGCTCTGCGCGCCGGCCTCGCGCAGAGCCAGCAGGCTCTCGCCTCCGACGAAGCCGCGCGCAAAGCGGTCGCCGATTTCGACGGCAAAGTCGACACGGTGCGCAAACAGATCGTCGCCACGACCGAAGGCGGCGCGATCACCGGCGAAGCAGCGCCTGCGCGAACACACCGATCAGCTTTTTGGCGCGATCCTGAGCTACGAAGGCAAACCGGCCGAGTACCAGATCGCGCGGATCGATTCGCTCCGGCGCGAGTTGGAGGATGTCGACGAAGGATTTCGAGGATCTGCTGACTAACGAACTGCCGAAATTGAACGAGACGCTGAAGGCGAAAGGCCAGCCCGAGATCGACGCCGCCACCGGCCAAGGTAGCGGTGAATGATTCGGACGTCGGCGTGGCGGCGGACGGCTCAGCGGCTCGGCCGATCCCGATTTGCCTGCCAGGCGCGGCTGCAAGCTGCCGGCAAACTTCCGATTGCTTCGTTAACGGTTTTTCAACTGAAGCGAAACGCGTCGCGCCTCAGCCGGGGAGCGCACGCGCCTCGCGTGCTGGCGATGGCGCCTCGCCATCGCGAACTTTTCTTCTTCGCAACGTCGCCCTGGTGTTTGCGGCGAGGCGCCGCAAACGGCAGGCGCGGCGCGTGCGCTCCCCAAAAAATCCGCGACCGTCCGCGGCCAATCAACTGCGCACCGTCTTCATCCCATGCCGGATGATGCGGTCGATCAATTGCGGATAGGGCAGGCCCGCCTTGCCCGCGGACTGCGCGAAGTCCTCGTCCGCGGCCAGGATCGGATTCGGATTGGCCTCGATGAAATAAATTTCGTTCGCCGCCGTCAGGCGCAGGTCGATGCGCGCGTAGCCGTCGATCGTGAGCAGGCGATAGATGCGTTTGCAGGTCTGCTCGATCTGCGCGACCAGCGCCGGCTCGAGTCCCTCGGCGAACTGATTCTGCAGGCCCCAGCGTTTGCGATATTCCTCGTCCCACTTGGCGCGTAGGTCGCGATCTTCGGTTCGTCCGGCGGCACTTCGCGGAAGACCAGTTCGCGGATCGGAAAAACCGTCAGCCGCAGGTTGCCCATCAGGCTGACGTAAAGTTCGCGGCCCTGCGATGTATTCCTCGGCGATGACGTCGCCGTCGTGTTTCTCGTGAATGAACGCGACGCGCTCGCGGAACTGCTCGTCCGTCTCGACAAACGACGCCTGCGCGATGCCGTAGGACGCCTCTTCCTTCACCGGCTTCACGAGGATCGGGAAACTTGAGCCGCTTCGGCCGCGCGATGCGTTGGCCGCGCGGGATGACGACGAAGTCCGGCACGTGGATGCGATGATAGCCGAGGATTTTTTTCGAGATGCCCTTGTGTTTGCAAAGGACGAGACCGGTCGAGCCGCAGCCGGTAAAGGGCACGCCCTGCATTTCGAGAAACGAAACGATGTTCTGGTCGAAGGCGCGGTTGTTCTTGAACTGGTCGGCGAGGTTGAAAATGACGTCGGGCGCGAAGCTTTCCAGTTTTTGCCGGAGCAGATCGAGGTCGTCGAAGATGGCGAGATGCTCGGTCGTGTGGCCGAGCTCGCCGAGCGCGGCCAGAACGTTGGCCTCGGTTTTCCAATCCTCCGTCTTCAACTCCGCGCTCAGGTCCTGGTCGATCGTCGTCGGCGCGATGGCGTCGAAAAGGGCGAGGACTTTGAGTTTCTTTTTCACGTCTATTTCGTGCGTTTGAATTTGCCGGTGAAGAGATAATTCATCACCAGCGTGGTGATGTAAGCGGAGACGCGAAAATTCTGCTGCGGATCGTCGTTCAGCACGTGGAGATCGAGCTGGTCGCAACGGTCAATCAGTCGCGCGAGCAGTTTGTTGACGCGGAATTTTTTTTCGTTCGTCCACTGGCAGACCGAGTTCAACAGCCGCCGCCGCCGCCGGCGCAGATAGGCGCAGGCCTTGATTCGCCCCGGCCCGGCCGGCGCGGCGAAAAGTTGGCGCAGATCGGTGTCGTAGAAATCCGGATAGGTATCCTCGTAGAGCTTCCGTTTGCGCGCGTAATAGGTCTTGAGCTTGAGGTTCAGGCAGTCGTGGTCGGCGACGCGATATTCCGGCAGATGGCGGCGGCGGCTTGCCGGCGAGCGAGCGCATCAACTCATCGACGTATTCGAGTTTTTGCAGCGCCTTCCAGCCCGCGTAACGCGCCCGCCAATCGAGTCCGGGCGTCAGCCAGACCGCGAAGGTCTCGGCGAAATCTTCGTCCGGATGGCTCTGCGCGTACCAATCGTCGAGATGCACGACGTAGCTGCGGCTGAAAGGGCGCGGCTGATAGAAATCCGGCGTCTCCTCGCGCGAGGTGCGCCCGAAAGTCTGCTGCCATTTTTTCTTGCGCGGCAACTGATAGGCATAGGCGTAGGCGTGCGCCGCCTCGTGCCGGATGAGTTTCATGAACCACTCCGGCGTTCCGCCCTCGACCTCGAGCATCATCGTTCTTCTCGAGCGCGCGCAGCCGGTCGTGGACGAGAAAAAACGGAATGAAAATCGCCGGAATGCCGACCGGCACGAACCATTCATCGCCGATGTGACACGGCGGACGAAAGACCAGTCCGTGCGCGTAGAGCTCGTCGTAAAGCTGCCGGATGAGCGGCTCGAGCGCGGTGCCCTCGAGCTGCAGACCGAGCTTGGAGATGCGGCGCTCGAGAAGTTCCTCGTCGCTCAGTGAGGCCCAATCGGCAGCTTCCATCGCGCGCACCGTATCAGTGCAGGCGGTGTCATGTCACGCCCCCACGCTTGTCATCCGGGGTCGCGCAGACGGCGACGGACATCCCCAATTGCAAACCTTCGATTGGTTATCCGCCTAACGAGTGACAGCGCGATTGATTTCGAGCGGGGCGGGAGCCTTCGGGACACCTACGAAGTTCGACGCCGTCTGCGCGGCTCGGGACGACATCAAAAAAAAGCGCGGCCCGGGAATGCGGCGCATTTTGCTCTGGTGTTTCACTGAGTTTGGGAAACCTTGCCTCATGGCTACAAGAACTGGATCAGCGGTCTGGGAAGGCACTCTCAAGAGTGGCAAGGGCAACATGAAATTGGGCAGCGGCGCCTTCGAAGGCGCGTATTCCTTTTCCTCGCGCTTCGAAAACGGGAGCGGCACCAATCCCGAGGAGTTGATCGGCGCGGCCGAAGCGGGCTGTTTCTCCATGGCTCTTCTCGGTCGGGCTCGAGAAAGCGGGCTTTCCCCCGCAACGAATCAGCACGACCGCGAGCGTCCATTTGGAAAAGGTCGGAGACGCGTTCAGAATCAAAGCGATCGATCTCGAAACGGACGCCGATGTCCCCGGAATCGACGAGGCGAAGTTCCAGGAACAAGCCGAGCAAACGAAAAAGAACTGCCCGGTCTCGGTCGCCCTCAGCGGCACGCAAATCAATCTGAAAGCGCGACTCGCAAGTCGTTAGGTTGCAGTTTGCCTTTCGCGGAGCCGCGAGTTCCCACGGAGGGACTCGCCGAAGCGCGTCCCTCCGCACTAGACAAACTCGACAGCGGCGGCGTCTTTTCTTGAATCCAAATGCAACCCCCGGCGCATCAACCCTGCGAGTCGTATGCTGACTGATCTTCGTTTCGCTTTGCGGCAACTCTTCAAATCGCCTGGCTTCACCATTCTCGCTGTCATCACACTGGCGCTGGGGATCGGGTTGAACACAGCGATCTTTAGTTTAATCGACGATCTTTTCCTGCGCGGACTGCCGTTCAAGGAGCCGAATCGCGTGGTGCGTTTCCACGCCGGCGAGAAGGGGCGCGAGGCAGCGAATCTCCCACTGTCCGCGCCGCGCTTCCTGCATTATCGCGAAGGGCAGACGATTTTCTCGGATCTCGCAGCGGATAACGGCGTCGGCTTCACCCTCACCGGTCTGGGCGCGCCGGTCTCGTTCCCGGCGTTTCGCGTTACCGCAAATTATTTCGATCTGCTTGGGGTGCGACCGATTCGCGGACGAAATTTCCTGCCGAAGGAGGAGGAAACGGCAGACGTAGCGCTGGTCACGGAAAGCTTCTGGCGGAAGCGTCTCGGGAGCGATCCCAATGTGATCGGGCGCAGCATCACGCTGGACGGCGTGGCGCACAGCATCGTCGGTGTGTTGCCCAATCTGCCGATCTCCTGGTTCGGACCACAGGTCGAAGTGTTCACGACCAAGCCGCTCGCGATCCCCGGATTCACCCACGAACGGATGATGCGCGGCACCGGATTTTTGCGCGTCGTCGGCCGGCTGAAACCCGGCGTCACTTTCCACCAGGCGCAGGCCGCGTTGCCGTCCCTCGAGCAAAGCTACCTGGCGGAATATCCGGACAAGATTGACAGCCATCTTACGACCCTGATCAAGCCGCTGCCGGAAGATGTGAGCGGAGATTTGCGGCCCGCTTTTGCCACCTTGCTCGGGGCGGTGGCCTTCGTGCTCCTGATTGCCTGCAGTAACGTGGCCAACCTGCTCCTGGTGCGTTTCAGCGGGCGGCGACGCGAGATCGCCTTGCGCCTCGCCCTCGGCGCGTCACGCGGGAGCGTGCTGCGGCTTTTTGTTTTCGAGAGTCTGCTCGTGAGCGCGCTGGCCGGTTTTTCAGGCGTGGCCCTCGCCTGGCAGTTGGTTCCGCTTGTCCCGAAATTGACGGCCAATTTTCTTCCCTTCGACACGGACAGTCTCGGCCTTTCTCTTCCCGTCCTCGGCTTCACCGTGGCGCTTTCGCTTCTAACGGGTCTGGTGATGGGCCTCTATCCGGCCTGGCAAGGCTCACACGCCGATCTGGTGGATGGATTGAAGGAAGGCGGGCGCGGAACGAGCGGCAGCGTGCGGCAGCAACGGTTCCGGAAAATCCTGGTCGGCGGGCAGGTGGCGCTCTTGGTCACGCTCCTCGCGGGAGCAGCCTTGCTCATCGCCAGCTTCCTGCACCTGAGCCGGCAGGACACCGGATTCCGCACCGATCATCTTTGGGTTTCGTTCATCGCTCTGCCGCAGTCACATTATCCCGACGAAGCGGCGCGCGAGCGTCTCGGTGCGCAGACGCAAAACGCGCTGCGCAACGTGCCAGGCTTCGAGAGCGCGGCGGTGAGCAGTGACTTTCCACTTAGTGGCGGGAGCCCACTCACTCTCTACACCCGGCCGGAGGGCAAGGTGCCGCCGGTGGGCGAGCGAGCCGCCGCGCCGTCGCACGATGTTGCTCCGGGGTTTTTTCGCAGCTGGGGAATTCCGATCATGGCCGGCCGCGATTTCAATGAACACGATCTCGCCGATCACCCCAACGTGATCCTGATCAGCCAGACCGGCGCTCGGAAAGTCTTCGGCCAGGAAAACCCGATCGGGAAAACGTTGCTCGTGACGAGCGGCAGCGTGCCGGTGGAAATCGTCGGCACAGTCGGCGATGTGCGTTCGCAACGGCTGGCCGTGCCTAACGACATGGAATTCTATCGCCCCTGGGCGCAGGAGAATTTTCCCTTCATGAGTCTGACTGTCCGCAGTTCGCTCAAGCCCGAAGCGGTGACCAAACTCGCGCAGGACGCTTTGGCCAAAATCGATCCCGAGCTGGCTCTGATTCAGCCGGGGCCGATGGATACTTTTGTCGAGACGGCGCTCGGTCAGGCGCGCCTCATGATGACATTGCTCGGCGTTTTCGCCGGCGTGGCCTTGCTCCTCGCGACGGTCGGGATTTACGGCGCGGTCGCTTATACGGTCGAGCAACGGACGGGCGAGATCGGCGTCCGCATGGCGCTCGGCGCACAGACCCTCGACATTTTGCGGCTCGTCGTCGCCCAGGGCATGGTGCCAGTGCTGTTTGGCTTGGTCGCCGGATCGGCCGCCGCGCTGGCGCTCGGTCGCTTGATCGCGTCGCAGCTCTATCAAGTCTCCGCGCACAGTCCGGTTTTGCTCACGGGAACCATCGTGATTCTCGGGGCGGCGGCCTTGCTCGCGTGTTTGTTCCCTGCCCGGCGGGCAAGCCGGCTCAATCCGGTGATCGCACTGCGCTCGGAGTAAACTCTGGGGGAGCGCACGCGCCTCGCGTGCCGTTCGCGGCGCCTCGCCGCGAACACTGTGGCGCTGAGCAGAACCACAAACCATCTCCGAACTTTCGTCCGTTCGGCGAGGCGCCAAACGGAGCACGCGAGGCGCGTGCGCTCCTCAGACACCGACCGCGCCCCGTCCCTCCGCCAGCTCAGGCAAAAATCACACTCGTTAGGCAATTGCGCGCCGCCGGATTCTAATTCGCGGGCGCGACCATCGCGTCCCAGCGACTTTGCATCTCTTTGGGACTCAGCTTTTCGATCTCCTGCGAGATGATCCATTCGTGGCCAAAAGGATCGCGCACTCTGCCGGCCCGATGCCCGTAAAACTGATCTTGCAGCGGCCGCACGATCTCCGCGCCAGCGCTCACCGCGCGGTCAAAAGCCGCATTCGCGTCATCGCTCGTCAGGCCGAGATTGACGGTCGTGCCCCCCAGCGTCCTGGGCGATTTGTTTATCTGCGCGTACTCGTCGCCCAACATGACGAGAACTCCATTGATCGTGATTTCGGCATGACCGATTTTTCCGGTCTCCGGGTCGATCAACCGGTAGCGCTCTTCCGCGCCGAAGGCTTTCTTATAAAATTCGATCGCCGCCGCCCCGTCGTTGACAATCAGAGAAGGTGACACTGGTGGATAAGAAAACGCGGCGCTCATGCCGCACTATCGGCCTCCTACCCGCCGCTGGCTACTCCGCGCTCCCGGAAAATCTGCGCAAATCTGTGCACCCACAAAAGAAAAGATAGCATCCGTTAATCATTCAAAATATGGCCGGAGTTTCCCGTAACGGGTGGCCCCGATTCCTTCGACCTTTCTTAAATCGTCCGCCGTCTTGAAGGGGCGCGCCGCGAGGATGCGATTCGCGAGCGCCGGACCGATGCCAGGAATGCTTTCCAGCTCGGCTAGTGATGCCACGTTGATGTCGAGTTTGGCCGTCGCGATCTCCTTGGGAGTCGATCGGGCTGGGGTCGGCGCTGCTGAGGCCGGTGCGGGCACCGGGGGTGGCGTGACTTTGTCTGGAAGAACAAAAACGCTAAAGGACAACGGAGTTTGTTTTGATGCGCGCACATTCAACCGATCCTGATTGAGGCCCCAACCTCCGATCTTCTCCTGTCTGGCTTCGTCTTCGAGCTGTTGAAGTTTCTCCAGCTCTGGCTTCGCGCTGGCTAACCCCGGCGGTATGACTTTGAGCCCGTGAACCCGCGCGAACCCGTTGCGAACCAACTGCTCGCCCAGATCGCCCTCTGACGTCTGCACAAAGGCATAGAGCCGCTCGATTCTGCTCCGGCCCGGCGCCCCTGACATGCGCGTGAACACGGTGAAAGGTTCGGTCAATTTTTCTCGGGTGAAGACGGTGGCCGCTTCTCCCACTTCGATCGCCTGCGGGACAGTGATCTCAAAATATTTCGCCTGCTCAATCAGGCGCGCCGGGTCTGTCGCCGCCGTTTCAGGCGCATCGATCAGACAAAGGCGAAAGATGTATTCCACGCTCCCGACACTGGCATGAAAACTGTCCCCGTCGTCCGCGGGATTCGGAATGAAGCGACAATTTTCAAGGACAGCCCAATCCTCACGTGCGTCAAGGTCAAACACTGCCACCTGAAGAAGGGCGAGGACAAGCACCGTCCGCCTGACAAAACGAGAAGAAGGCATAGGGCGTGGACTCACACTGGCACCTCGGACAGACTCATCGACATAAAAATCTTGGGGTCAGAGAAACGCATCCGGACTGTCTGTAACACTAAGCCATTCGACAAAAGGTCAGATCACCCATTCCAATGCTCACTCGGGGAGTGTTTCAAAGAAAAGGAAGAAGCCTAATCAAACCCGCCTGAGGCGACCGTCGAAGAGTCGATTCCAGGCGTTGCCGTCCTGCGACATTTGCATGCTCATGGACAGGTATCCCGGCTCCGACAGGTCGTAGGCCAGCCGTACATGCATTCTTGGTCCGCCGTGGGCCAGTTGAAGGACTTCGCCGTCGAACTGGCCTTTGAAAATTTCGGGCGGCGCGCCCATGCAATCGAACCAGGCGAGCGCATAAATGTCTACCTCCGGGTCGTAGGTGAAAACGCCGTGACCGGTGAAGGTGACCTTGCCCTCACGCTCCTGCTCATAGTCGTTGATGAGGGCGAAACCGTTTAGCGCGATGCGACTCGCAAGTCTGCCAATCGCACTCCCGCCTTTCGGATCCCAAGGCGAGGGATGCATCGTTTCCTCTCCCTCCCATTGGCCGGCAATTTTCTCCAGCTTTCGGTGACCTTCACTCGGCGTTGGCATTTCCATGGCGCGCAGGATGGCAAAAGCCAACCGCTACGGAAAGAATTTAGTGCTGGCTTCTCAAAATGACGAAGACCGAATGACGAAGCCCGAAGCAATGACGAATTTTCGAAGGGCGGCCCCATTTCGTCATTTCGGACTTCGACATTATTTCGGATTTCGAGCTTCGTCATTTGTGGGTCCTTCCGCGCCTGCTCCCGCGAAAGAACCCGTTCAATCAACGACCTGCACGCCTTTGCTGGCGGTCCGACGGGCGTAAAGCTCGCTCAGTTTCCGTGTCATGGGACCGATTCCGCCGGTCCCGATAGTCTGGCCATCGATCATCGTGACTCCCGCCAGTTCGCCCATCGTGCCCGTGCAAAAGACTTCATCGGCCTGATAAAGTTCCTCGACCGTCAGGTAGGTCTCGACGTGCGGGATTTTTTTCGCAGCGCAAATTTCGAGCACGGTCGCGCGGGTGATACCCTCCGGACAGGCGACCACCCGGCTGGTGGCGACCCCTCCGTTGCGCACGAGAAAGACATGCGTTGCGTTCGTCTCCGCGACGTGACCGTGCAGATCGAGCATGAGCGCGTCATCCGCGCCGGCATCGTTCGCTTCGATCTTTGCCAGGATGGAATTGAGCAGATTCGCGTGATGAATTTTCGGATCGAGCACCTCGGGCGGCGGGCGCCGCATCTTGCTTGTGATCAGGGTGAGGCCGCTTTTGGCGTAAACCGGCGCCTTGTGTTCGGCCAGGATGATGAGGGTCGGGCCGCTTTGGTTCAGCCGCGGATCCATCCCGGAAGTGATTTTCACGCCGCGTGTCAGGGTAAGGCGAACATGCACGCCGTCACGCATCCGGTTGGCGGCCAGCGTTCGCTTGATCTCTGCGATTATTTTCTCGTGCGACGGAATCTTCTCGAAGGCGAGCGCGGTCGCGGAACGGCGCAGGCGATCGAGGTGCTCGCGAAGTTTGAAGATGCGGCCGTGGTAGAGACGCAGTCCTTCCCAGACCGCGTCGCCCCCCTGCACGGCGGAATCGAAGGGACTGATGGCGGCTTCATCGCGATGGACAAGGCGACCGTTGATGTTGACGATCAGGTCGCGGTTCTTTTCGTTGAATTGCTGAAGCATCTAATTTTCTTCTCTCATCCCGAGTCGCGGAGACGGCGAGGGAACTCCCATTTGGAAGATTGGTCAGACAAGAAATCCCGGATGATGCCATCGTATTCGCGGTCGTGCGTTATCCAAATCTTGAACGCGGCCGGAGCAACGGGAGGTCCCTCGGCGCGCTGCGCCAGCCTCGGGATGACAAACAAGAACGGTATTAGCACAGGCGGTATCGGTAGAGCTGCTCGTAACATTCCTGACAACGCTCGTGAATCTCACGCAGACGCTCAGGCACGAGAGTCGATCGCACTTGGTAGGGCTGGAAGCCGGTCGATTGCGCCACTTCGCCGTACCAATGTTTCGCCCAAACGCCGTCCGTCTCGCGCAACCCCGGCGGCCAGCTCAGCATCGCCGGATCGAACTCGACCCCGACCGCGCGGCACAGCAGTCGCAGTATCCGCTCGGGATCTTGCAGAACATCGCGGGCATCGATCACTGGCGGAACCGCTCCCGATTGCTCGCGCACCCACTCAAAAATTCCGGCCTGCTGCACAAATCCAAGATCTTCCAGCGCCGGGTCATCGTTCTTTTTGATATAGGAAACGATCACCTCCGCCGGATCGCGGATAAGAAAACAATTCGTTAGGCCAGCAAGCCAGTCGCGCTCAACCTCGGGCAAGAGATGATGCGTCATCTGTTTCTGGTAAAAAATGGGGAACAGTCTTTGTGCCCCGATCCCGGCACGTCGCTCGTGAGGCGCGCCACCACCTTTCGCCAATCCGTCTCCCCGGCCGCAATCACCTCCCCGGCCACCGGATGCTCCTTCCCGGTCGCCTTGAGATAGAACGCGTAAAGCGGCTCATCCATGACCACGGTGTCGGCGCGATTGCCCCACGAGCGCATCATCGCGGTCGAGATGTTGCGCGGGCCCGACCACATCGCGATGCGCAGCGGTTGCATCGGCCAAGCTTCGGAAGAAGTCCGCTCCGCTGCAAGCGCGGCGTCGCCGCTACAGATTCACAACATATTCCGTCATCCGCTGCCGCGTCTTTTCATCCGGCAACCGGCCGATGCCCGCGGCCATGTTGTCCTCGAGGTGTTTGACATTCCCAGTCGCGGGAATCGCGCAGGTGACTGCGACGTTTCCGAGAATCCACTTGAGAAGAAATTGCGCCCACGATTTGCAATCGAACTCCGCGGCCCACTCCGGCAGCGGCTTGCTCCGCACGCGTGAAAAAAGATCGCCGCTCGCAAAGGGCCGGTTGATCAGGACCGCGACCCCGCGCTCGCGCGCCAGCGGCAAAATTCGCTCCTCCGCCTTGCGATCGATGATCGAGTAATTGATCTGGAGGAAGTCGAGCTTCTCGCGCCGCAGAATTTTCTCTACCTCGGGAAAAGCGGAATCGACGTAATGCGTGATGCCGAGGTAGCGGATGCGCCCCTCCTCTTTCCAGGCGCGCATGGTGGCCAGCTGGGTATCGACGTCGACCAGGTTGTGCACCTGCATGAGGTCGAGTCGTTTCACGCGCAGTCGCTGAAGCGATCGCTCCATCGATTCGATCCCAGCCTGCTTCCCGCTCGTCCAGACTTTGGTCGCGAGAAAGAGTTTTTCGCGCAGATGCAGCTCATTCGCCAGGTCACCGATGACGCTCTTCGGCGCGGCCATACATCGGCGAGCTGTCGATCACCTTCCCGCCGAGCTGGACAAAACGGGTCAGCACTTCCTTCAGCGGCGCGCGCTCGTCAGGCGACTCGCCCACGTCGAAGACCTGCCAGGTGCCAAGACCGACGGCGGGAATTTTCTCGCCCGTGGAAGGAATGGCGCGAAGCAGGATGGAATCGCTGGCCTTTTCCGCGGCGTTCATCGGGAAAGGAACCAGCGCCGCCGCGGCCGCGCCACCGATCAATCGCGCCGCGTCGCGCCGGGTGATATGAGACGATCGATCGGACATGGCGAAAACATTGGCGCAGCTCCGGCGCCATCGCTAATTCATATCGAGAGAGACGGGCTCGGCCAGCCGCTGATTGCCACCGACGGTAACGTCGACGGGATCGAAAATGTCACAGACGAACAATACGGGGCCTGATTATGATCCGGATTCTCGAAGATTAAGCGATCGTTCGCGCGGTTAGGGACCGCAACCAGGCGTCAGACGCCCATGGTTGTAATTCCTCAGGACCGTCGCGTCGCTAAACATCGCCCGGCCGGCTGGAGACCAGAGCTCAACTCCATAAGGAAGCTTGCCGGGGTAACCCCTGAGGAGCGTGTCTGCATCCTCAAGCGTGCCCGCCACCGGCGCCGGATCAGAGCCATTCGCGAGATTCAGCCTGGCGGCGATGAGCTGACGAGCCAGCACCAGGCTGGCATCTTTCTTGTTAAGGCCAGTGTTCACAAGATCCAGCAGCTCAGTCTTATCATAACTCTGGCTGCCAAGAGTAAAAGTGTCCACGGGCCAGTGATCAGAGTTCGATCTCCAGTGCGTAAGGGTAACCGGACACGTCTCTGTCGTCGCTGACGCTGTTCTCAGGATCGCGCCAAAACCCCCGACGATCGTTCCCGTATCGGGCTGAGTGAAGGTAATATTGTAGAGGTCCTGGTTGGTCCCGCTTGGCTGGTTTACCCAGGCCTGCCCGCCATCGGTTGTTTTGATGATGACACCGAGTTGGCCAACTGCGGTTCCGTTGTTGGCGTCGGCAAACGAAACGGCCAGTAACGTTTCAGAGACGCCGCTGGTCTGCGGGACCCAGGTCTGCCCGCCATCGGTCGTGCGCAGAATCGTACCCAGCTCACCGACTACGGTTCCCGTCTGGGCGTCTGTGAAGGAGACCGCGCGAAGCTGGTTGGTCGTTCCGCTTACCTGCGGCACCCAGTTTTGCCCGCCGTCAGTCGTGTGCAGGATCGTTCCCAGGCCACCCACAACTGTGCCGGTATTCGCATCCGTAAAGTCAACGCCCAGCAACCCCTCGGTAGTTCCGCTCGTCTGAGTTACCCATGTCTGCCCGCCGTCGGTGGTATGGATGATCGTGCCAAAGATAAAGCCGACTGCCGTCCCGTGATCGTCGTCGCTAAAGTTGACGGCATAGAGATAGTCGCTGGTTCCGCTGGTCTGGCTGACCCAGTTAGCTCCCCCGTCGGTTGTGCGGAGGATAATTCCACTTTCGCCGACAATCGTGCCGACGCTCGTGCCGCTAAAATCGACCCCGAAAAAATTAAGGCCGCTAAATGTATTACTGATTCCGCTGTCCTGATGGACCCATGTCTTGCCGCCATCCGTCGTCCTGAGGATCGTCCCGCCGGGATAATCGTAGCCGACGACAGTCCCGGTATTGTCATCGGTAAACGAAACGCCATAGAGAAACTGAAACGTCGCGCTCGGTTGAGCGAACGCCCAGCTACTGCCTCCGTTCGCTGTCAGCAGAATCGTTCCCGAGTTACCCACCACCGTCGCATCGTTCGCGTCCGGAGCGGAGACGGCATAGAAAGCATTGCCCGTCGGCGTTGACTGCTCGGCCCAATGCGCTCCGCCATCGGTCGTCCGGAGAATGATGCCCGTGCCCCCGAGCTCGAATCCGACCGCAGTTCCATTGTTCGCGTCGCTGAACGAAACTCCGTAGAGCGTCTTGCTGGTTCCACTCACTTGCGCAACCCAGGTGGCTCCTCCATCCGTCGTCCGGAGAACCGTGCCGGCATCGCCCACCGCAGTTCCGGTGTTCGCATCGGTAAAAGAAACGTCGAAGAGAAATTGCGCGCCCGGGTTCGCCTGAATCGTCCAGTGCTCTCCGCCATCCGTCGTCCGGAGAATCTGGCTTTCGCCGATCGTTCCGCCCACCGCCGTGCCGTTGTTGGCGTCGGTAAATGAAACTCCAAAAAGCGTCAACGCCGTTCCGCTCGTCTGCGGCGCCCAGGTGTTACCGCCGTCGGTCGTCCGGAGAATCGTCCCGCCTTCCCCAACCGCCGTGCCAGTATTCGCATCAGTGAAGGAGACCCCGCGAAAATCCAGCGTGGTTCCGCTCGTCTGGCTGACCCAATTGTTTCCACCATCCGTCGTCCGAAGAATCGTCCCGCCTTCACCGACCGTCGTGCCGTTGTTGGCGTCGCTGAACGAAACCGCCCACAAATTCTCGGTCGTGCCGCTGCTTTGGATCGCCCAGTTGCTGCCGCCGTCGGTCGTCCTCACGATCGTGCCGTAGAAACCGACCACCGTCCCGGTATTCGCATCAACAAAGGATGCGCCTCGCAGATCGTTCCCCTGCGGAAGCGGATTCTGCCAGACCCACGGAGCCGACTCCGTCGGGGCAGCGCCAAAGCTGGACGGAACCAGAAAGGCGCTGGCCAGCAGGGCAAGGACGGATGGCAGGAAACGCAGAAGCGCGGACGGAGACGTGGACAGTTTTTTCATTGTTGTAGGAGTGTTGTTGCCGATTTGCTTGATTCTCATGGCGCGTTCAGCGCAACGACCGGCTTGGAATCGGGCGGCATCGCATCGAGGCGATGACGAGCCCGCAACAACGTTGCAACCGGTCGTGACGAACAAACTAAGCCTTACGATCCAATCCGCCAAGACCAGGAACCGCATTGTTCCGCAAAACGTCATGCTTTGGTAAGGTCGAAGAAAAGAACCGCTCTCTTTCCGACGTCCCTCTTCAACTAGAATCGCCGTGTGCGGCGAGAGCAATCGCCGCCGATCGAAGTCCGCGCGGCTACGGTCTCACCGAGACGTTAAAGAAATTCCATTCCCACGTCTTGCCTTTATCAGCGGAAAAAGCCTGACCCCAAACGGGGCGCTCCTTGTTCCGCGCGTCCCAGCGAAAGACCACGATGATGGGTTTGCCTTGGAGGGTGTCCTTGGCAAAAAAATGCCCGATATTATTCTCGAACGAACCCACGACTGGCGGATCGATCGCCGCCGTATTGCTGGCGATCCAATACAAACTCCAGAGGCGCGTCTTCGGATCAAAAAGTCGGAGCGTGAGACCCTCGAAGAGCTTTCCTTCCTGGCCGGGAAACTCGCGTGTGGAGTAAGTGTCCATGTCGGCGTTGCCGGTGAGAATTTTGCTGTTCTCATCGCTCGAATCGAACTCCGTCCACTCCTGACAATTCTCCAGGCGCTTGTTCAGGTGACGATTGTGCATCTTCCATTTGCCCACCAGAAAATCGAAATCGCTCGCCGATGAAGTGAGTGAAGCCCTGAGGACGAAATTTCCCTTGTCATCGAAAGTCACCTTCGGAATCGGAATCGACTCGTCTGCTTTGAGCTCCGGCGCCTGCGCCAGGGCGACGCGACAAATCGTAAGCAGGATAATCAACGGCACATATTTCATGCCCCTATTGTATCGCTCCGGAATGAATTTTCGAATGGTTCGGAGTGGTCGCGACCATGGGTAGTCGTCGGGCTGGTTCCTCCGCCGCCAACTTCGGCGGATCTGGCGTGACTGACCCGCCTTCATCCTTTTCCGAATCGAACCCCTCGCCTTTCCTTCCGCGCGAGCTAAGATTTGCCACTACGTGAAAGAGGAAACGATCGATACCCATTCGAAGGCACTAAAGATCAATCTCGACCCGCGCTGGTATGGGACCTTTGCCGAGATCGGCGCCGGGCAGGAAGTGGTCCGCTGGTTCTTCCGCGTGGGCGGCGCCGCCGGCACGATTGCGAAGAGCATGTCGGCCTACGACATGAAAGTAAGCGACGCCATTTATGGGCATGCCGAGCGTTACGTCTCGCGCGGGCGGCTCCAGGCCATGCTCGATCGCGAATTCAGTCTCGACGTCGAGCGACTCGGGCAGGACCGCGGCGATAACACTTCGTTTTTCGCCTTTGCCGACACGGTCGTGGCGCGCAGCTTTTCCGGCGGGAACGAATGCCAGGGCTGGATGGGGATCAAATTCCAGAGCCGCGTCAATGACGAACCGAGCCAGATCGTGATGCACGTCCGCATGCTCGATGCAGAGGCCTCGCTGCAACAGGAGGCGCTCGGCATCGTGGGAGTGAACCTTTGCTACGGCGCGTTCTTCCTCAACCACGTGCCCGAGGAGTTGGTCGAGTCGCTCCTCGACAAGCTCACCACCGGCCGGATCGAGATCGACATGTTCGAATTCAGCGGGATCGAATTTCGCAACGTCGACAACCGCATCATGGCGCTCAAACTCGTCCAGCTCGGGCTCAGCGGCGCGGCCATGTTTGGCGCCAATCGCGAAGTGCTCCAGCCCTCCGACGTGCTGCATGGGAAAGCTGTTCTCGTCGAGCGCGGGAGCTTCCGCCCGACCACCCATGTCAACCTCGACATGCTGGAGTGCGCGCTGGCCAAGTTCCAGGCAGACCCGGCCGTCGTCGGCAAGCCGATCCTGCCCTTGATGGAACTCACCATGCGCAACCTCCTCGCCGGCGGCACCGAAGTGGACCGGCGCGACTTTCTCGCCCGCGCCGAACTCCTCGCCGCCTGCGGCATGACCGTGATCATTTCCGACTACTTCGAGTATTATCGGCTCGCCGCCTATCTCGCCCGGCGGACCAGGGAACGGATCGGCATCGTCATGGGCGTGCCAAGTGTTTACGAGTTATTCGATGAGAAATACTATGCCCAACTGCCCGGCGGCACCCTCGAGAGCTTTGGGCGACTCTTTAAGAATGATTTAAAGGTCTATGTCTATCCTCTGCGGCGCTCCGAGGGCGAAGAACTGCAAACCGTCAACACCGTCCAGGTAGACCCAGAGTTACAACCGCTCTACACTTACCTTGTCGGCCGCGGCAGCTTCATTCAACTCGATAACTTCAATCCCAAATACCTGCCCATCTTCTCGCGCGACGTGCTCACACGCATCGCCGGCAGCGACGAGAGCTGGGACGAGATGGTCCCGCCGCAAGTGGCGGAGCTCATCCGCCAACGCGGCTTCTTCGGTTACAAGAAAAAGTGACTTCCCGCGCGTTGGCGCGGAGGCAGCATTGGCGAACGCGCGAATGGCCGCCGCAAGAGAAACACGCGTTATGTGCTTGACTGGGAGCCCCGAACCCGGACATCCTCGGCGCGCCCTCGGCATTCCTGCCCTTCTTACACCCCGCGCCACCTGTGAAAGTCATCACCGCATTTCTCGCCTTCCGGTTTCCCGCCTTGATCGGTCTCATCTCCCTCTTGCTGACCGCGCCCGACTTGTTCGCCGGCAGCGCCACCTGGAAAAGCAGTCCGCCTAGCAGCGATTGGAACTTCGCCAGCAACTGGTCTCCTAAAACGGTGCCAAACGGCCCTTCTGACCTGGCTACCTTTGCCGTATCCAACACCGGCATTGTGAATATCTCGACGGCGACTGAGGTAAACGGGATTACATTCGCAACCGGAGCCAGCAACTACAGCATTGAGGTGCCCGCGGCTCCATCCGCGCCGGTGTTAACGATCAGTGGTATCGGGATAGCCAATAACTCTGGCGCGTCTGAAGCCTTTGTCGCTCAATGGGGTGCTGACTTCGGAAGTCCGACGATCAACTTCACCGGAAGTGCAGCCGCGGGGAGCAACGTTACCTACACCGCACAAGGCGGGACCGCTCCCAACACCACGGGAGGAAGGATCCAGTTTTTCGGCACATCGACTGCCGACCATGGCGCCTTCCTCGTCGATGGCAGTCAGGCAGATGGTGCCGGATCGGGAGACATAAATTTCCAAGACACATCAACCGCTGGCAACGGCGTATTTACCAACGCGGCTTCGTCGGTCTCAGGTTCCGTCGGCGGCGGTGTGATCTTTTTCTTCGGAGACTCCAGCGCGGGGAGCGGCACCTTTACCAATCAGGGAGGCGCCCTATCGGGAAGCGTGGGCGGCGGACTCATCTTCTTTCAAAACTCGACCGCCGCACTTTCGAAAATCACCGCCGGCGGCGGCACAGCCTCGGGCGCGGTTCCGGGCCAACTTGCGTTCGTAGACAACTCCACTGCCGCCTCAGCTATTCTTAGGGCAGGTGCCGGTAGGGCGCCGGATGCGGAGCAGGGCGTCATCGCCTTCCTCAACGCTTCCTCGGCCGGACTGGCCACGATCACGGCGCAAGACGGAACTCCTTTCGGAGCGCCGGGAGGATTGGTTAATTTTTATGATGACTCCACAGGTGACAGTGCCCGCGTGCGACTCTTCGGAAATGCCACCGTCGATATGAGCTGGCATAACCCGGCTTTTATGAGCTTCGGTTCAATTGAGGGATCAGGATTGATCCATATCGGCGGGATCTTTCTGGAAGTGGGGTTCAACAATCTTTCGACCACCTTCTCCGGCGTCATTGATCCTGGACCTGGTGATGAAACCGGCGGCATCTTATTTAAGGAAGGGACCGGTACGCTCACCTTAAGTGGCGCCAATACCTATGGTGGCGGCACCGCGATCGACGCCGGCACGCTCCTGGTCACAACCAAAGGCGCCTCCCCCACCGGGACCAGCGACGTCTCCGTGAACCAGGGGACTCTCGGGGGCACGAGCACGTTGGCGGGAGGAATCATCCTTGGGACAGGGGCTGGGGAGGGAGCGTTTCTCGCGCCAGGAGTCAATGGCGCCGGAACGCTTAGCACCCGGAAGACGCTCCAGTTCGGCGGCAATTCCACTTACCTTTGCCAGGTCGATACGAAAAAGAAGCGATCGGATTCAGTCTCGGCCAAAGGCGTGACGATTCTCAGCGGCACCACCTTTGCGCTGAGCGCGATTGGGCAGCGACCGATCCCGCCGGGGACGATCTTTACTGTGATCAACAACACTTCGCGCAGTCCCATCGCCGGCACCTTCGCCAATCTCGCTGATCATTCGACGGTGAACGTCAATGGAAATACCTTCGAGGCCGACTACGAAGGCGGCGATGGCAACGATCTGACTTTGACCGTCCAGCCCTAATCTCGGCGTACAGCGCTGCACGATCCGAAACTCAGCTGACCCGATTCCCCGACTTCCTGCAGGGGCCAAACGGCCCGGTGCGTTGGCGCGGGCAGCATTGGCGAATGTGCAAATGGCCGCAACGGAAAATTATCGTAAGGCGCAATTCGACGCTGGCGTGATCCCTGTCGGCAAAAGCGGGCTTGTCAAGGGCGATGCCACCCGTCATGATCGCCAGATGCCCCACCTTCGTTATGCCCCGCTCATTGCCTGCTTCACCATCCTCGCCGGCGGCGTCTGCCCCGCGGCCGAGCCGGAAAAGCCGTCCGCCGGTCCCTACCGCATCCTTGGCATCCTCGATCCCGATCGCGACCAGATGGTCGCCTTCGCCCTCAAAGTCCCGCGCGACTGGCAGGCCAAGCAATCCTTCAAACGCCAGTGGCAAGGGGCCGTCGCGCAAGAAAAGATCTACCTCAGCTTCCGCTCGCCCGACGGCAACTCGCAGATCGAATATCTCCCCGCCGCCCAATACACCTGGTCCGAGGGACCGCTGACCAACCAGCTGCGCGCGCAAAAACAAGCGATGGGCATTCCCATCCAAACCACCCCTAACGAACTCCAGCCGATGCCGCCCGTGCCCTACATCAGGCAGATGTTCCTCTCCTACCTGGCGCAGAACAACGCGGCCTTGAGCGATATCGGCAACGAACAAACCGCCCCACAGCAGCGTGACGAGAACGGACAGGTCAAAATGCGGGGCTCGGTCGACGGCACTTTGCCTAACGGACATAAGGCCCGGGTTGAATGCCGTATCAACGTCGGCTCGCAAAAGCTCGGCAGCGACACTTATTACCGTTGGACCGTCATCCCTTCCATCACTCAAACCAGTGGCGATCTCGAAGCCATCCACACCCACACCCGGGTCGCGCAGGATTCCATCGTCGTAAACCCCGCGTGGCAACAACTCGAGCGCGAAGCCCAGGGGCGCGGCGCGCAGGCCAACGCCGAAACCAGCCGTCGCCAGCACGAAGCCACCATGAACCAGATCCAATCCGGCACCGCCGCCATGACCCGCGCTCACGAGCAACAGATGAATAACATCCGGCAATTTGGCGAAGCCAACACCGCCCGCTTCAACCAGCGCATGGCCGATATGGACCGTAACAAAGCCGCCTTCGACGCCCACATGTCCTCGATGGATCGCCAGCAAGAGATCACCGTCGATACCATTCGCGGCGTCTCCAAATTCTCCGACCCGACCACCGGCGAACGAGTGAAAATCGAAGACGGCTACAACCACAACTACCGCAACACCCAGGACCCGACCGTCTACTACAGCACCAACACCCCGATCGAAGCCAACCAGCTCGATTGGCAGGAGCTAAAGAAAGTCGAGTTGAGGGACTATTGAGGCATCGCTTCTTCTAACGGCGGGACGCTCGATTGTGCGTCTTTCATTTTCCCCACCAGAATCGAAGTCGCTCGCCGAGGAAGTGGGTGAAGCCTGGAGGACGAGATTCCCTTTGTCATCGAAAGTCACCTTCGGAATTGGGATCGACTCATCTGCCTTGAGCTCCGGCGCCGGCACCAGGGCGACGCGGCAAATCGTAAGCAGGATAATCAGCGGCGCGTATTTCAAGCCCATATTGTATCGCTCTAGCCTGAATTTTCGAATGGTTCGTAGCCCGCGCCGCAGAATTCGTCCAGATGTCCATGTATAGACACGCCGCCCACATTCCCGTCGCGATTGAACTGCGCCGCATCGTGACGACGACGTTAAAATGTCAAAATGACGCGACCCCGCTTCTTCCGCCCTCGCAAGCTAGAAGCTCGCGCTACCGCGACCGGCTGAAAAAGCGCCGGCGACCCGAAGCCCCCTGGCGACGTCCACCTTTGCCTTGCCTCGGCGCTCCGCTGCCACGCGGCGAGTTCCCCGGCAACCGCGGCTCCGTCTTTCCCCCGCGAGGAGATCTGCCCCGTTCCTCGCGTGGCGGCGCGGCCTCGTTGTAATCGAAGCCTTCCGCCTTTCTCCGCACGATCCCGCGCGCGATGAATCGCTCCAGCGCGCGCAGCGCCCCCTGATCTTCCGGCGTCACAAAACTGATCGCGTCACCTACGGCATGAGCGCGACCGGTCCGCCCGATCCGATGCACGTAATCCTCCGAGTGCATCGGGAAATCGTAATTCACCACGTGCGAAATCCCGTCCACATCGATCCCGCGGGCCGCCACATCCGTCGCCACCAACACCCGCACCGCGCCTGATTTGAAATCCTTCAACGCCCGCAGCCGCTGATTTTGCGACCGGTTCGAATGAATCGTCCCCGTTTTGATCCCGCTGCTCTCAAGCCGTCGCGCGATCCGATCCGCCCCATGCTTCGTCCGGGTGAAAACCAGCACGGTATCGAATTGCGGATCGCGCAGGAGATGGAGCAGGAGCGACGGCTTGAGATGCGGCCGCACTTCATAGACAAACTGCGTCACTGTCTCGGCCGGATTCGCCCGCCGCCCGATCTCGATGACTTTCGGCGAACGCTGAAACTCATGCGTCAACGCCTCGATCTCGCGTGAGAGCGAGGCCGAAAACATAAGCGTCTGCCGTTTCTGGGGCAGGGCCCTGACGATCTGGCGGATCGGCGGCAGGAAACCCATGTCGAGCATGCGATCGGCTTCATCGAGGACGAGAAACTCGACCCCGGAAAAATTCGTCTGCCGTTGTTCCATCAGATCGATCAGACGGCCCGGCGTCGCCACCACCAGCTCGACTCCCGAGCGCAAGGCCGCGATCTGCGGCCGCTCGCTCACCCCGCCGAAAACCGTCGTCATCCGCAACGGCAGATGTCGGGCATAGGCGCGCACGTTTTCCTCGATCTGCACCACCAGCTCCCGCGTCGGGGCCACGATCAACGCGCGCATCCCGCGCCGTTGTCCATTGTTCCCGGCCGCGCTCAGCATGGTCAGGATGGGAAGGACGAAGGCGGCTGTCTTGCCCGTGCCGGTCTGCGCGATACCGATCACGTCGCGTCCCCCCAGCACCTCGGGGATGGCAGCCAGCTGAATCGGGGTCGGTTCGGTGTAACCGGCGTCCTGGATGGCCTGGAGGACGGGCGGCGAAAGTTGGAGCGCGCGAAAAGGCATAAGAATCGGAACTATCGCCCCGTCTGCGGCCAGATGCACCTGCTCATCTTGAGAATGTTAGAGCGCGACGACACCCGGTAGTTCCCTGACCTACGGTTGTAGCGGCAGTCTCCAACCGTCGACCGTCCTCGACTACTTTAGCGTTCAAGCTATTCGGCCCTTGTCTTTCCGGCCAAGAATACTTGCGGGCGTGACGTATCTACAGATTGGTTTGTATGAAGCCGAAAACCCGCATCAGCTGGAGTGTGCTCGTGCTGGCCGTTGTGCTGGCGCGGCGTGCTATGCGTATATCTTGGCGCTTCCGATGTGGATAGATTTCCTCCGGTATGATACGGCACCTATTTTTCGCGGGCAGCTTAACGATGTCAGTCCTTTGGGGATCGCCTCGTTGAGGATTGCCTTGAAAGACGACTCATCTACCACCTTGACGTAGAGCGTGTATTCGGCGCGGTCGAGCTCAGCCTAATTGCTTTCACTTCCGCTTTCTTCGCCTTCGGGTCGTTCTTCGCGTCAAGGTGGCAAAGATGAACGAGGTTCATCGGCCATACACAACCTCAGCGACCTCAAATGGATCTAGGGGCAGAAAAATTGGGTCACGAGAATATTCGAAACGAGCCATGGGATTCCGACAACAATCGCGCAAATACGCGCAGCGATTGAGCGAAACCATCGCGCGATATCTCCGTAGGGAAGATGGTGAATTCCAGCGCCCGTGACCCAGTCACCGGCAGCGAGATCGGGTTTTCTGAATTCTCTATCTGTGCCTATTGCGTCAAAAGTCGGACATCGCCTCTGATTAAGTTACCGCTAGCCGTGTAGCCGTTGTTTAGGCTAACGGAACAGGTATCTGAGGTGCCCGCACCATTATCTACGACAGTCACTTCAAAGTTGACCCGAGCTCCACTCTCGAGACGGCCAGTGCCGCGAAAGTCGGCGCTATTACCAGTGACAGTAAGGCTGCTAACCTTGCCTTGTAGTTTCGAAATGCCGGCGCTCGGATCGCTAAATGTGAACGTGCCAACAAGAGGGCCAGCGGACTGTGTGATGCTAAAGTAAAACGATGCCGGCCCAGCCTGGCCGCTGATCCTCCCGTGGCCATCCACCGTTGTAAGTGTATTCGCGGTCCCATAGAGCTCGGCAGTCTTGGACCGATGCGTGACGTCATCCCCGGCAGCGACCAACACCGTACCGTTATTCAGTAAAGTCGCGGTGCTTTGAATTCGCGGTTCATTGAGTTTGCCGGTGAAGGTCCAAACCCCGGTAGTTGGGTCGTAAAGCTCTGCCGAGGAGAGAGCCACGCCATAAAGACCGGCTGCGGCCAGCACGGTGCCATCGGGCAACAATGCCGCCACGTGGAAATACCGTCCGGCATTGAGGCTGCCAGTGAGGGACCATGTGCCAGAAGTCGGATCGTAAACTTCCGCGCTGGTGCAATCGGTATCATCCCCGCCCGCAATCAATACCTTGCCATTGTTCAGCAAGGTCGCCGTATGACCATAAGGCCGCACTCTGTTGGTGCTGCCGGTGAAAGTCCAGGATCCTGTCGCCGGATCGTAGAGTTCCGCTGTCGTGCTACTGCTGCTACCCCCCGCGACCAGCACCTTGCCGTCGTTGAGCAAGTTCGCCGTATGCGACCCTCGTGCCTGATTAAGGTTGCCTGTGTAACTCCATGTTCCCGTAGCTGGATCATAGAGCTCCGCACTCGCGATGTTATCGTAACTGTCGTCAAAGCCACCTGCAACGAGCACCTTGCCATTGCCGAGCAATGTGGCTGTGTGCGCGCTGCGCCCCGTGTGGAGACTGCCGGTTGGCGTCCAGATTCCAGTTGCCGGATCATAAAGTTCCGCCGTCGTGTTGTCCATATAGTTGCCACCGGCGACAAGAACTCGCCCATCCGGTAACAAGGTGGCCGTGTGAAGATACCGCCCATGATTGAGGCTGCCCGTGACGCTCCAGGTTCCGGCCACTGGGTCATAGATCTCAGCACTCGTGATAGTTCCGGTCCCGCCTGTGATCAACGCCCTGCCATCCTGAAGCAATACCGCGTCCTGCCCGCTGCGGTTGACGTTGAGGCTGCCGGTGTATTCCCACACACCCGGCGCGGCGGCACACGGTTGTGCCATGAACCAGATGGCGCCGAGCAGTAAAGGCGCGAATGACATTCGTCGCGTCCAGCTAGGCAAGATAACAATTGATCCAGGGAGGTTGTCTGAGTGAATTGGATTTTTCATAATTTTCGATGTCATCGTATCTGCAAGTCGCCTTTGCTTAGAAGTCCACCGGCCGAATAACCTTTCTGGGCAATCGGGGCACACGCCTACTACCGTGGTTCCGAGTCGAAATGTCAAGTTCTTAAGACAATCTCTGTCGCGTTTGTCGCTACAAACCGGGCGACGGAGCATCAATTCGGATTGATTTGGAGAGCCACGTCGTCGGTTCGACGATCGTGTTCCATGCGGACGCCGGCGTCCCAAACGAACGGCCAGTGATCGATATCTTCACGCCGAGCACGAGGATGTCGCCATTGGAACCGAAAACGGATCTGGCTGTGCGGTTTCGCCGTTCTCTCCAGGACGGACTCGGTCGCCTCCCCAAATGAGTTTTACACTTCGTCTCGTTAGGCTCGGTTCCATCCGCCGTTGAAGAGATTACAGCGCGGTGACCAAGGTCGGCCAAAAGGTTCACCCGCGAAAACGGAACCAGGCTTTCCCGTAATCGATAGATCGCGTCGCCGCCGAAAAAAACTTGCCCGGCGCGGTCGCCGCAGCCAATGATCGCGCATGAGGTCGAAAACTTGCATCAGTTGCAATGTGCTTGTGCTGGCCGTGGTGTTGGTGAGTCCTGGCCTCGTTAGGGCGAAGGAGCCGTTCTTCGAGGGACTCGGAACTTACAAACGCAAGGTCACGACCGACTCGCCCGAGGCGCAGCGTTATTTCAATCAGGGGCTCGCTTTTACTCACGGCTTTAACCATGGCGAGGCGATTCGCTCGTTCCAGGCCGCGGCCGAGGCCGATCCGAAATGCGCGATGGCGCATTGGGGCATCGCGCTCGCTTCCGGGCCGCATATCAATTCTCCGCTCGTGCCCCCAGCCGGCCGCGGAGCTGGCCTGGAAGGAATTGAAGCTCGCGCAGGAAAACGCGGAGCACGCGTCGCCAGTCGAGCGCGATTTGATCGAAGCGCTCGAGTCATCGTTATGCCAATCCGCAACCGGAAGATCGCATCCCGCTCGACCAGGCTTATGCCGACGCGATGCGCAAAGTTTGGCAGAGCTACCCTAACGATCCCGATGTCGGCGCATTTTTCGCGGAGGCGATGATGGACCTGCGGCCGTGGAATCAATGGACGGCCGCAGGGCGCAGCCGAATGCCGGCACCGAAGAAATCCTCGCCACGCTCGACGCGGTCCTGAAACTCAATCCCAAACATCCTTTCGCGAATCATCTCTTCATCCACGCGGTCGAAGCTTCGCCGCATCCGGAGCGGGCCGATGCCGCGCGCCGAACGTCTGCGCACGCTGCAGCCCGGCCTCGCGCACAACGTGCACATGCCGTCGCATATCGACATTCGCCGCGGGCGCTGGCAGCAGGCCATCGAGACCAACCTGCAATGCAGTCGAAGCCGACCGACGTTATCGCGACAGATCGTGGGCACACCGCAGGGCCTGGTCCCGCTCTACGCGGCGCACAACCGGCACATGCTCGCCTACGCGGCGATGATGACGGGGCAGCGCAAGCTCGCAGTGGATCAGATTCGCGCCATGGTGGCGGAATTTCCGCCGATTTCATGAAGGAAAATGCCCTGATCGCGGAAGGCTACGCGCCATGCCGCTCGAGGTCCTGGTCCGCTTCGGGCGCTGGGAGGAGATTCTGGCCGAGCCGGACAATTATCCCGGACTACATGCCGTTTACGCGCGCATTTCATCACGCCGCGCGGGCCGTCGCCTTCGCGGCCAAGGGCGAGGTCGAGAAGGCGCGCAAAGCGCAGGGCATTTTTCTCGAACGCCGAAGCTCGTGCCGAAAGATGATTTCATCTGGGGCAACAACAGTTGTGAAGCGATCCTGGGCGTTGTCACTCCGATGGTGGAAGGCGAGATCCTGGTCGCCGAAGGCAAGATTGACGATGGGATCGCGCAGTTACGCAAGGCGGTCGCGGCGGAAGACGCTCTCAAATACGACGAGCCGCCGGGCTGGCTGATCCCCGTCCGGCACTCGTTAGGCGCGGTCCTGATGCGGAACAGGAAGTTATGCGGAGGCCGAGCAGGTTTATCGCGACGATCTCGCCCGGCTGCCGGACAACGGCTGGTCGCTCTACGGCCTGGCCGAGAGTCTCAGCGCGCAAAAGAAGAACGCCGACGAAGCCGCCGGCAACGAGAGCGAAGTTTGAAAAAATTTGGGCAAAAGCCGACATGAAAATCACCAGTTCCTGTCTTTGCCAGCCCGCGCGCTAAGCATCCCGAAAATTCTTGCCTCACTCGATGCGTGGCGGCGAGATCGATTGGTCTATGCAGCCCGACAACCCGTACAGCTGGATTGCGCTCGCGCTGGCACGTGGTGCTGGGGGACGCAGAAATCGTTAACGCCAAAGAGCCGATTCTTCGAAGGGCTCGGCACCTACAAACACAAAATCACGACCGACTCGCCGGAAGCGCAGCGCTACTTCAATCAGGGACTCGCCTTTTATCACGGCTTCAACCATGGCGCGGCCATCCGGTCGTTCCAACAGGCCGCCGAGCTCGACCCGAAATGCGCGATGGCGCACTGGGGCATCGCGCTCGCCAACGGTCCGCACATCAACCTCCCGCTCGTCCCGCCGCCGGCGGCGGAGCTGGCCTGGAAAGAGTTGCAGCTCGCACAGGAAAACGCCGGACCAGACCTCGCGCGATCGAGCGCGACCTGATCGAGGCGCTCAGTCATCGTTATGCCAATCCGCAACCGGAAGATCGCGCCCCGCTCGATCAGGCTTACGCGGACGCGATGCGCAAGGTCTGGAAGGCGCACCCTCGCGATCCGGAGGTCGGCGTCTTGTTCGCCGAAGCGATGATGGATCTGCGCCCGTGGGATCAGTGGACACCGGAAGGCGCGCCGAATCCCGGGACAGAGGAAGTGCTCGCGACGCTCGACGCGGTCCTGAAGTTGAGTCCGAACCATCCCTTCGCGAATCATCTCTACATCCACGCGGTGGAAGCTTCGCCCCACCCCGAGCGCGCGATGGCGGCGGCCGATCGCCTGCGCACGTTGCAACCCGGCCTCGCCCACAACGTCCATATGCCCTCGCATATCGACATTCGCACCGGGCACTGGCAGAAGGCGGTCGAGACGAACGAAAAAGCGGTCGCCGCGGCCGCACGCTATCAGAAGATCACGGGACCGCCGAAGGGTTTCATCAATGTCTACGACGCGCACAACCGCCACATGCTCGCCTACGCCGCGATGATGACCGGCCAGCGCGCGCTCGCCATGAAACACATCCGCGCAATGGTCGCGGAGTTACCGGCCGATTTCCTCAAGGAGAACGCGCGCCAGGCGGAAGGCTTCGTCGCCATGCCGATGGAGGTCATGGTCCGCTTCGGGATGTGGGATGACATCCTGGCCGACCCCGGCGACTACGCCGATTACATGACGGCCACGCGCGCTTTCCACCTCGCCGCCCGCGCCATCGCCTACGCCGCGAAGGGTGATTCCGAAAAGGCGCGCGAGGAGCAGGCGAGCTTCCTCGAAAAAGCGAAGCTGGTGCCGAAGGAAGAAACCTTCGGCAACAACACCGCGGCGGACCTGCTCGCTCTCGCCCAACACATGACCGAGGGCGAAATCCTGATCCATGAAAAAAAGGTCGATGCCGGCATCGCCGAGCTGCGCGAAGCGATCAAGCTGCAGGACGCGCTGCACTACGACGAGCCACCCGGCTGGCTCATTCCGGTGCGGCACTCGTTAGGCGCGACCCTCATGCGCAACGGCCGCTTCGCCGAAGCGGAAGAAGTTTACCGCGAAGACCTCAAGAAATTGCCGGCGAACGGTTGGTCGCTCTACGGCCTCGCAGAAAGTCTGCGCGCGCAGGAGAAGAATCCCGAGGAAGCAAAAGCAACCCAGGCAAAATTCAAGAAGCTCTGGGCCAAGGCTGACACCGAAATCACCAGTTCCTGCCTCTGCCAGCCGGGAGGAATCGCGGGCGAGTAAGGCTGACATCTGGCATGTCGCACGTCGTCGCCGGCCGCTCCCGCGAGATCGGCCTGCGCATGGCGCTCGGCGCCCAGCTCTCCGACGTGCAAAAGCTCATCGGCCTGGCGCTCGCCGTCACCGGCGCCCGCCTCCTGAAGAGCTTTCTCTACGGCGTCAGCGCCTCCGACCCGATCACCTTCATGTTCATCGCCTTCATGCTCCTCACGATCGCCTTCCTCGCCTGCTGAATCCCCGCCCGCCGCGCCAGCCGCGTCGACCCGATGATCGCGCTAAGGGCGGAGTGAATCTTCGACGCTGGATATGGGTGCCGGTTGCTCACCGATCCTCGCTCAGCACAAAGCGCTATCGTCGCGCCCGGCGTTTCTGGTTGGAAAGCCCGGCCTCATCTTCGATTTCGTTACGGCCTGGCTTCCACATTCAATCCCCTTTTCCTGCTTTCGTGATTCGTCATTATCTTCCGACAGCACAAGTGAGCGCGCACCGGATGCTGACGACTTGATTTATTTGATCAGGGCAGCGTCACGATCGAATCTGCGTCACATGTCAAAGGTCGCTCACATCGCTTTACGTCCGGTCGAACCTGGCGATTTGCCGTTATTCTACGAACACCAGCGCGATCCAATCGCGGTGGCGATGGTTGACTTCAAATCGCGGGATCGCGCCGCGTTCGACAAGCATTGGGCGAAGATCCTCGCGGACGAGACGGGCTTGATCAGGACGATCACGGCCACGTTTGACGAGTCCCAGCCAAAAGAGCACGTCGCGGGGAACATCGTGAGCTGGAATTCGGACGGGAAACGCGAGATCGGCTACTGGATCGACCGCGCCTACTGGGGCCGCGGCGTCGCCACCCACGCGCTCTCCGCTTTTCTTCACCTGGAACAGACGCGGCCGCTTTACGCCGGAGTCGCGAAACACAACGCCGCCTCGGTTCGCGTCCTGCAAAAGTGCGGCTTCACGTTCCTCGCCTCCACCGACGAGGCATCGCATGACGCCGACGATTCGCACCTTCTCCTGGTGCTCGCACCAAGCTGATTGCGCGGCCGCCCTGCGCCGCCATCTTTCCACTTTAGCCTTTCAACTTCCTACTTTCCGAGATCGCCTTCCTCGCCTGCTGGATCCCCGCCCGCCGCGCCAGCCGCGTCGACCCGATGATCGCGCTAAGGGCGGAGTGACGTTCGGGCGCCAGCGATTCGCGACGCGAGCGGCCGACGACGCATCATCATCGGCCCGGTGTTCAACATCGCCGGCCAGCTTGCCTTTACATGGCCGCAGCCAGCCACGGCCCCGACGCGAAGATCGCCTCGCCTGGCCGTCGCCTTCCAGGTCCTCAACAACATCGGCTTCGCCCGCATGCCGCCCGTCAGCCCCGCCTTGTTCGCAAGTATGCGCCGAAAGCGATCAACGCCACCGTTATCGGCCTCTACTATCGGGCCTTCTTCGCCGCCAACTGCGTCGGTCGACAAGATCCCCGGCTTACTTGAGGACCTGCCCCACGACCAACTTCTGCTCCTTGACGCCGTCTTCGCCGACGGATCGTCGCTCTACTTTGTGCTGTTCAAGTTTGTGGTGAGTTCGCTAGCAGTAGAAGAGGCAAAAGGCTAGTGTTCAATCAGTCACGTCGGCACTCAATCGCGAGTCGCCTTCGCCAACTAATACGATGCATTTAAAGCACGTCACTGTTCACAATTTTCGCTGCCTTCGTGAAGTGACCGTCTCACTGACGCCCGGTCTGAATGTACTCGTGGGTGAAAACAACATCGGAAAGACGGCGCTGGTTGACGCGATCCGGGCAGCGTTAGGTCCGACCTCCACCACGGGTGAATCAATTCGCTTAACTTCCGATGACCGGCATCGACAGCTGGACGGAGGTTATCTCGATGCGCCAGTCGTTATCAAACTGGTGTTCGCTGGCATGTCAGCGGCGGAGCAGGCGCAGTTCATTGACATCTTGAACTTTGACCCCACGGCTCCGGAGAATTCCACAGCGCAACTGAATTTCCAGTGGTCATGGAACGACAAGACTCAGCGTTACAGCGTGCGCCGATGGGGCGATGCTGCCGATTTTTCTGAGAACGCCGTCCCTGAAGATGTACTTCAGAGTATCCCTGTAACTCTTCTTGGGGCACTTCGAGATGCTACAACGTCACTCCTGCCCGGTAGGCATAGTCGGCTCGCTAATCTGTTGCGGGGCCCACGCAAAGCAGGAAGATCGCGAAGCACTGGTAAAGTTCGTTGAGAAGGCGAACGCCGATCTCGAGCAAGAAGAACTTATATCGAGCACTCAGGAACGAATCTGTACGACGCTCGCTCGCCTGTCCGGTCCGATTTTAGGACAAAAAGCGGCGATCAAAACGGCTGAGCCGCAGTTCGACCGAATCCTTCAAAGCCTTCGCGTTGTTCTGAGCAGATCGGGAGCAGAAGGAGCGCCCGTCGTTCTTGACGAGTTGAGCGCGAACGGACTAGGTTTCAATAACCTGCTCTTCCTAGCGACGGTTGTGCTCGAACTCGACGCACGAGTCGGCGCGCTGTTACCATTGCTTCTTGTGGAAGAACCGGAGGCGCACTTGCATCCGCAGCTTCAAACACTGCTAGCCGATTTCTTGGCCGAACCCGACCTCAGCCAGGCCAAGGTTCAGACGATTGTCACAAGCCATTCACCGACAATTGCAGCCTACGTGCCACCGAGCGCGTTACGCGTTCTGCATAGGACGTCCGTTGGCGCGCTGCGATGCACGTCGGTCGCGGATTGCGGCCTTGGGGATCGAGAACTACAACAGCTTCGGCGGATGTTTGACGTCACCAAGGCGTCAATGCTTTTCGCTAAGAGCATCATTCTGGTCGAAGGAATCACTGAGGCTTTGTTGGTTCCCGTTCTAGCCCGTCGGATGAATCTTCATCTGGATCAGCATGGTGTCGCCGTTGTTCCAGTATGTGGAGTCGATTTCGAGACTATCACGCGGCTTTTCGGCGAAAAGGGCCTGCAGATACGCGTTGCAATTGTCACCGACGGTGACGCTGGCACAGAGCGCGCCGCCAACGGCAATGAAGTAGAATGGGAAAAACGCAGACCGAAGACTGATGACTCAGGTAAGCTTGCGATTTGTTCGCGCGTCCTGAATCTCCTCGAAACATACAAGGCCGGTGAATTCGTAGGCGTCTTTCATTCGAACGTAACGCTCGAATATTCGCTTGCGGATGCCGGCGCGAACAATCCTAGCATCATATGCGCAGCTTGGGAGTCTTTGTTTCAGGGCACGCCCCGAACCCTAAACCAAAAGAAGCTTACGGAGTGTCGCGGAATCCATGCCGAGGAGGTCCTCACCATCTGGCGCGGCATTTGTTTGGCAGATGCTACCTGCTCGAAAGCTGAATTCGCGCAAGCCTTGGCGGCTCGCCTTGAAGCCCGGGACAGACACGGGAACTATGTCGTTCCTGCGGCCCTTTTTGCGATCCCCGGTTATCTGCAGGAGGCATTCAATCATGTCATCCCGTCCCGACGCGAAGCCGCCGACTGACGAACAGCAAGCGGTGCTCGCGTCGACCGCTCGCGTGACGTTTGTGACGGCATGTCCGGGAGCTGGGAAGACAGAAGTTTTTGTAGAAGCCATTCGACAAAAACTCGCGTGTTGGAACGACCCGGGCGCGGGCTTGGCGGCGCTGTCGTTCACAAACATCGCGCGGGAGACAATTGAAAGGCGTGTAGGAGGCGCGATCCAACCACCGCATTTTGTCGGAACCTTGGACGCTTTCGTCTTCCGATTCATTGTGAAGCCGTTCGCACACCTAGTAGGGCTTCCCGCAGGAAAAGTCCGCCTCTTTCCCGCCGTAGTCAGTGAGCACCTAGATAATCCGTCGATTTCGGTCGGTCACAAACAGCATGAACGAGCATCGATTTTTTCTGTTCATTTCTCCGGTCTAGCAGCCGGGCAGCCGACGATCTCGACGCGCATTCCGAACATTGGGCGTTTCAATGTCCCAAAAGACAAAGTGAACGATGTGCTCGCCGAAAAGCGGAAGCTTTGGAAGGCGACGGGGATTGTCACGCATTCGGACTGCCACTTTTTGGCGTCGAGTATCGTGCATGAGCGCGAGCATGGAGCATATGTTCGGCAACTGCTGGCACGCCGTTTCCCGATGATCTGTATCGATGAATTGCAGGATACCGGATGCTTCCTCGGCCGCACCTTTCTGCACTTGTTCCGCGAGCCTGAAGTCTCTGGCCTCGTTGTTGGCGATCCAAATCAAGCGATTTACGGATTCGGCGGAGCCAGCCCCAACATTTTCGGCGATTTCGAACGGCTCCCGGGCGCAATCTCGCTGCCGCTCCGCGCGAGCCAACGCTGCCCGATGGTGGTCTCCCGCCTTGCGAGCGCGCTTAGCGCCTCAGGCATCGCGGTGGAATCACTGCCGAATGCCGCAGAAGGCAAAGCGACTCTATTGGTTCACGCCCTGAACAACGCGCAGCTGACGTTGGCGCAAGCACAGCACATCGCCGGAATGACTATTGGCGGTTCGCTAGCGGTAATTTCGCGTACAACCGCAACTGTGAGAGCACTGAAAGGCGAGGTAGTGCGCGATGAATTCCGTGGCAAGTCGAAGTCAGGTCGACGAATCAATCTCGCGGTGCAGCACATGTTGAATCGTGAGCCTCGCGAAGCGGCACAGATTGTTGAGTGCGAGCTTTGCCGTGTTGTGTTCGGGAACGAGCACTCGAGTCCACGAGCAATGGAAGGGCACTTAGCTACGCCGACGCAGTGGCGCTCCGCGGTTTTCGACGTACTTACCAGCGCGCTTTGCACCGTAAAAGGGGAGACTTGGAATGACTGGATCTTGAGGGTGAAAGAGGCAGTTCGCGTCGCCGCGATATCTCTCGGCTGGACGGAGAACGCGGAGGCGCTTCGCTCCTACAGGAAATGTACGAAGGACGGCACCGAACTTCGCGAAGAGTTGTTCCAAGTGGGCATAACGCCACTGTGGAAGTCAGCCGACGTGGTAACGACGGTACACAAGGTCAAAGGGGCGGAATTTGACACCGTGTTGGTATTCGTCCGCAAACCACACAAGAGCCAAGCACCGTGCCGATCGACCGAATGGTGGCCGGAGAGTGGTGATACGGAAGAAAGACGCATTGCTTTCGTAGCGTTCTCGCGAGCGAAACAGCACCTCGTCTTGTGCGTTCACAAAGCAACCCACGATGCGCTAAAAAAAACGCGCCCTGAGTTTCTTGCGTTATTCTCCGAGACAACTGCTCTTCCATAGAGATGATGCGGTCTCACAGGACGGACAATTGCGGTGCGAACTGTTCATGTCTGAGTAGTGTCGTGCGCCGCCTCTTCTCGCTCTTTGCCCTATTCTTCGCCCTCTCCGCGCGCGCGGAAATCAAACCGGAGTGGACGAACGCCGCTGCCGCCGTTCCGAATCGCCGACAACCTCTACTATGTCGGCAGCCGGGAACTGGCTGCATTCCTCGTCACCACGCCCGCGGGCTGCGCGCTCCCAGTTTAGCTGGTTGACTTCACGCACGCGCGGCAAATCGCATGGCGCGTGCGTCCATGGCGGTTGTTTATCTCGCTGATTCTGGTCGCATTTGCGGGCGTCTTCTTTTTGTTCTCGTTAGGCGGGTGCGGGAAGCATGGGGATTGTCATGAGACGGGGAAGCTGAGGCCTTGCCGGCTGGCCGGGATCGAGGAAGAACCGCTTTGCGGGAAGCTGACGGTTTTTGAGAATCGGCAGAGCCGCACCGGTCGGACGATCGACTTGAATGTGGTCGTGCTGCCCGCGCTTGATCCTGACAAGAAAGAGGAGCCGCTCTTTGATTTGGCCGGCGGACCGGAAGGGGCTTCGACCGCGGGTGCGTTCTTTCGCTGGCAGCGACTCCCTGGAAGACGCTCACCGGAGCTTGCTCGCGACAAATTTCTCCAGTTTCACGAGATCGGCCGCAAACTTGCGAATGCCTTCCGCCGTTTTCTCGGTCGCCATCGCGTCGTCGTTCAAGAGGTAACGGAATTTTTTTTCGTCCAGCTCTAGGCGTTCAATCCCCGCGTCCTTCGCACTCTCCGGCGTCAACTTTCGCTCTACCGGGCCATGCGCCTGGGAAAGTTCCTCCATGAGCTCCGGGCTGATCGTGAGCAGGTCGCAGCCGGTCAGCTCGAGAATCTGACCCTTATTGCGAAAACTTGCGCCCATCACTTCCGCCTCGTAACCGAAATGCTTGTAATAGGCATAGATTTCCCGCACCGACCGCACCCCGGGATCGTCCGGGCCCGAGTAATCGCGTTTCTGTGCGGCCTTAAACCAATCGTAGATGCGGCCGACAAAGGGGGAAATGAGCTGCACCTTTGCTTCCGCCGCGCGCACTGCCTGCGGGAGAGAAAAAAGAAGAGTCATATTGCACTTGATGCCTTCCTTTTGGAGCTGTTCGGCCGCGCTCAGTCCTTCCCAGGTGGAGGCGATTTTTATCAGGACCCGCTCCCGGCCGATCCCTTGTTCTTCGTAAAGCTTGACCAGGCGCCGCGCCTTTTCCTTCGACCCCTCGACATCGAAGGAAAAACGAGCGTCGGTCTCGGTGGAGACGCGGCCCGGCACGATTTGGAGGATCGCAGATCCGAACCGCACGAGGAGATGCTCGATAATGTCATCGATCTGGGCCGCGCCGCTTAGCCCGGAATTGCGGCGATCGGTCAATACCTCGTCGAGAAAGTGACTGTAACTCTCTTTCTGGGTGGCAGCGTAAACGAGGCTGGGATTGGTGGTGGCGTCCCGCGGCTCAAATTGGCGGATGTTTTCGAAGTCAGCTGTATCTGCGACAATGGTGGTAAATTTCTTGATCTGTTCCAGCTGGTTCAGATTTCTGTCACTCTCGTTTGCTGGCGTATTCATATTTAAAATCGCAGGTCCTTGCCTGAGGCGTGGCTCTATCTTATTCAGCGAATTTCAAAATAGCAGGACGGGTTCGGGCCATGGATGCAGCGCTCCCTGACGGGTGCGCCGATGATTGTGGTCAGCATCGACTCCGCGATCAGGCAGCCCTCCGGATGATTCGCGGTGACCGCGGCCAGAGGGCAGCCATTGCCCCGGATGAAATGCTTTCCTTCGCTCTCGGAAAATGTCGCTGACCCACCCAATTCCTGAAGCAAGGCGAGACCCGCCCTGATCCTCTCCGGTTTACTTTTTCCTTTCAGTTTCAGTGAACGCTCACCCGCCACCATGCGGCCGAGTTCGCGCAGGCTGGCGCGGAGGGCGCGCGGCGCGAGCCGCCGGGAGACGATGGACACATAGTGGCTCAGGAGCGCGCCGTAGGCCTTTGGAAAAACCTGTTCTGCCTCCTCCGTCAGCCCATAGGTGACATGTGGCCTGCGCACTCCGGCCTCTCGGCCCGTGCGTCGCACAAACCCGTCTCGTTCCAGGCTCATCAAGTGCGCGCGGACCGCATTGTCCGTCAGGCCAAGGTCGGCCGCGAGCTCGTTCACCGTCCGTTCCTCGCTCCGCAGGAGAGCCAGGACCTGGCCGCGCGTGCTCTCGCGCAGCCGTTCATGCCAATTAGGCGATTTAACCATTCACCACGATACTTCTCTCGCCCAAAAAAGAAAGTCAAAATAAACATTGACTATTTATTTGTGGCGCCCAAATTCACTCCTTCATACGGAACCTAAAGAAACAAAAATACTATGAAACACACCATCGCATTACTGATCGCGGCCGGCCTTTTCTCCGCTGGCTTTGCTCGCGCAGCCGCGGAAGAGCAGGGCAACCAATCCATCACCGTAAAGGGCGAAGTCCTTGATATGGCCTGCTACACCGATCACGGCACGAGCGGCGCAAAACACGCCGGCTGCGCGGCCAAGTGCATCGAGAGTGGTCTGCCGGTCGGCCTAAAGGGGGAGGATGGCAAGACCTACCTATTGATCGGTGATCACAAACCGATGAACAAAGAGCTGGCTCAATACGCGGCCAAGACAGTCACCGTCAAAGGCAAAGCTGTCTCCCGCGATCGCGTCAACATGATCGAGAACGCCGAGATACTGCCGTAACTCCAGAGGTCGCCGATTATGAACACATCTACCATGGAGACCGTGGGCACAGAGGCCAGAGGTGATAACCTAGCCTACAGCAGGCAGGCGTTTCAGATTCTCCGTTTCGGTTTCACCGCCGCGCCGATTCTTGCCGGCCTCGATAAATTCTTCCATCTGCTGGTCAACTGGGACCAATACCTGCCGCCGATCGTAAACAAACTCGTCGGTGGCCATGGTCATGAATTGATGCTCGTGGTCGGTGTGATCGAGATCGTCGCAGGCATTGGAGTCTTTCTTAAGCCCCGGATCTTCGCCTATGTCGTAGCCGCCTGGCTCGTTCTCATTATCCTCAATCTCCTCGCCATTCCGGGCTATTTCGACGTTGCTTTGAGGGATTTCGGTTTAATGCTGGGCGCTTTGGCACTCGCGCGATTGAGCCAGAATTTCGATCGCTCCTGACCATCCCGACTCGAGTTGAGCGTTGCGTGGCGCTACGCTGCGCCCGTCGCTGCCCGCGCCAGGCTCAGGATACGATCTGGCGAGCTTGGATCGCGTTGCTGGGGCAACTGAAGTTGCGGGACAAGTGAGTGGCCAAACGGCGGCGGCTCCTGTTGTTCTCGTCACCACGCCCGCGCGCTGCGCGCTCCCAGTTTAGCTGATTGACTTCACGCGCGCGCGGCAAATAGCATCGCGCGTGCGTCCATGGCGGTTGTTTATCTCGCTGACTCTGGTCGCATCTGCGGGCGTCTTCTGTTTCTTCTCGTTAGGCGGCTGCGGGAAGCATGGGGGTTCTCGTGAGACGGGGAAGCTCGGGCCTTGCCGGCTGCCGGGGATCGATGAAGAACTGCTTTGCGGAAAGCTGACGGTTTTTGAAAATCGACAGAGCCGCATCGGGCGGGCGATCAACTTGAATGTGGTCGTGCTGCCGGCTCTTGATCCTGACAAGAAAGAGGAGCCGCTCTTTGATCTGGCCGGCGGACCGGGAGCGGCCTCGACCGAGGGTGCGTCCTTTTACGCCGGGGAAGGGAAGGAGTATCGGCGACACCGTGATGTGGTGCTGGTGGATCAACGCGGGACCGGCGAATCAAACGGGCTGAAGCCGGCGCCGCGCCGGAAAAGGCCGCAGGATTTTCTCACGGAGATGTATCCGGTGGATTACGTGAAGCGCCTGCGGCAAACGCTCGAGTCCCGCGCCGATCTTACGCAATACACCACCTCCATCGCGATGGATGACCTGGACGATGTGCGCAGGTGGCTTGGCTACGAACGGATCCATCTTTTCGGTCTCTCCTACGGCACGCGGGCGGCGCTGGTGTATCTGAGGCAACATCCGGACCGGGTGCGCACGGTCACGCTCATGGGGGTCGCGCCGACTTACCTGGAGATGCCGCTTTACCACGCGCAGGCCGCGGCCCGGGCGATGGAGTTGTTGCTGAAGGAGTGCGAGACCGATGCGCAATGTCACGAGGCGTTTCCGCAAATTCGGCAGGATTGGCAGAGCGTGCTTGCGCTACTCGGGCGCGATCCGGACCGCGTGCAATATTCGCCTCCGGATAAAAGCGCGCCGGTGACGGTGGAGATTCAGCGGGACGTCTTCGCCGAAAAAGTGCGCACGATGATGTATGCCGAGGACAAAGCGCGCCGCATTCCGTTCATGGTGCACCGCGCGGCGACGGGCGATTTTGCGCCATTCCTGCAGGAGGCGATCAAGCCGGGCATCCCGGATTTCATCGCCGATGGAATGTATCTCTCCGTGACCTGCGCGGAGGATGTGCCGTTCATCGATCAGGCGGAAGCGGCGAAGTTGAATGCCGACAATCCGTTTGGAAACTACCGCGTCTTCCAGCAAACCCGCGCCTGCGGACTCTGGCCGCGGGGCCACATTCCGCCCGATTTTCAGGAGCCGGTTTCGTCCACCGTTCCGGGTACTGATTTTCTCCGGTTACATGGATCCGATCACGCCGCCGGAGCGCGGAGAGGAAGTGGCGAAGTATCTGCCGAACAGCCGGCACGTCATCATCCCGCACGGCGGTCACGGCATGGACGGGCTGACATCGCAGGATTGTGTCGACCGACTCATCATGGAATTTCTGCACAGCGGCGAGGCGAAATCTCTCGATACAAGTTGCGTGCAGACGATGGCGCCGCCGCCGTTTGCGACGAAGTAACCACCGCGGGCGCCGACACAGCAGCGGTTGCCTGAGGCAGGCCGACGCGTCGCCGGGAATCCTCTTGTTCCGAGCTTAACGACCCGCCTGCACGTCTTTGATCGCGAATGGGTATTTGAATCGCGCGGCGCTCTGTTAGTAAAGGCGGCGACGCATGACTGGATACTCGTTCTTTTCCTCATTGGGTATGCTTCTGCTTTTCCTCGCCCACCTTGCGGTGATCGCGCGCGTGATCCTGCGGCCGCACCGGGAACCCGCTTCGCGCATTGCCTGGCTGGTGATGATCATCGTCCTGCCGGTGGTCGGCATGATCGCTTATCTTCTCCTTGGCGAGACGAGTATCGGGCGGCGCCGTGCACGCCGCCTTCAGGAAGTGCTCGCCGGAATGCCGCATGTCGGCGATGCACCGGGCTCTGACGCGCCAGTTCTACAGGCGCATGTCCCGGAGCGTTATGCGCACCTCTTCCTGGTCGGGCGCTCCGTGAATGGCTTTGACCCTGTCGGTGGGAACCGCGGACGGCTGCTCGCGGATTCCAATGCCAGCATCGAGTCGCTCGTCGCAGACATCGATTCTGCGAAGGACCATGTGCACTTGCTCTTCTATATCTGGCTGCCAGATAATAATGGGCTGAAGGTCGTGGAAGCGCTCCAGCGCGCCGCGGCGCGCAAGGTCACTTGCCGGGTGATGGCTGATGGCTTGGGTTCGCGCATCATGATCGACTCCGATCATTGGCCAGCGATGCGCGCAGCCGGTGTGAACGTCGCCAGTGCCCTGCCGGTCGGCCACCTGCTACTGCGACCGTTGCATGGTCGGATCGACCTGCGAAATCATCGCAAGATCGTCGTGATCGACGATTGGATCACCTATTGCGGGAGTCAGAACTGCGCCGACCCCGAGTTCCGGATCAAGGCAAAATATGCGCCGTGGGTGGATGCGATGATGCGTTTTGAAGGCCCCATCGCCCGGCAGAATCAGTATCTCTTTGCCAGCGACTGGATGGCGCAGGGCAACGAAGACACCCGCGAACTCCTGCGGCGTCCGCTGCGTCCCGCCGAGCCCGGCCTGACCGCGCAGGTCATCGGCACCGGACCGACGGTGCGCAATTCCGCCATGCCCGAGGTGTTCGAGACGCTGATGTATGCCGCCCGGAGCGAGCTCTGCATCACCACGCCCTACTACGTGCCCAACGAGGCGATGCAGACGGCGCTCTGCGCCAGCGCCTACCGTGGCATTGCGACCACTGTCATTCTTCCGGCGCGCAATGATTCCTTGTTCGTGCAGGCGGCCAGTCGCAGTTACTACGCCGATCTGTTGGCGGCGGGCGTCCGCATTTTTGAATTCGAGGGCGGCCTGCTGCATTCCAAATCACTCACCCTTGATGACGCGATCACCCTCATTGGCTCGGCTAACATGGACCGGCGCAGCTTCGACCTGAACTACGAGAACAACATCCTGTTCTACGATCCCGCGCTCACCGCCGAGATGCGCCGGCGTCAGGAGGAATACCTGGCCCAATCGCACGAAGTGACGGCCGAGATGCTCGCCCGGTGGCCCATCACGCGCCGGCTCTGGAATAACGCCGTCGCGATGCTCGGCCCAGTCTTGTGAGCGCGCGAGCGCTAAAGGGGCAATTAGGGGTCGGCTTCAGAATCGCGCTGTGCTTAATTACCGTCTGGCCTCAACCAACTCCCTCAGCGCCGCGGGCAGATATCCGCACAGACGGGCCGACCATTCCGCCTCGCGCCGCTGCCAGATTACGCCGAGCCAGATGACCGCGAGGCCGATCAGCGACAGCGCAAACGGGAATATCAGGCTGTCCTTGAATAGGCGATAGGAGATATCACCAAGGTAAAGGGCAATGCCAAGCCCGCCGAACACCGCGAAGACGCGCCGTCCTAGGACCGCGCCGATCAGGATCATCGCGACATTGATACCGCAGTAGGCGAGCTTGCCGAATTCGCTGCTGGAATTCATCGACGACAGGCCGCCCCAGAATGTGATCACTCCGAAGAGGTAAAGCCAGAACGCGTAGTCGCGCGAGTGCCGCGAGCGCACGTCCACCCAGAAAGCGAGCAGCACCATTGCAAGCCCGAACCAGAGCGAGACGAACTTGCGGATTTCCCAATTCTGCGAATCGCCAAACAGGAACGGCACGAGGTCCATGCTCATGTACCAGAGCGTCACAGCGATCGGCATCAGCATAAACGGAAATCGGTAACGCCAGAGCAGCACGGCGCCCGCGGCCAGCGTGCCTAACTCCATCATGATCCAGCGCCAGTCGATGAAGACGTGAAAGTCGCGATAGGACTTGGCGTCGTCCCAGTAACCGAGCGCCATCTGCGCACCGAAGATTGCGAGCGGCACCATCACCACTGCAAGGGTGGCCATGATGCCGGCGGGAATGGTGAGCTGTTTTCGTTCGAAGAACCAGTGCGTCAGCGCCAGGGCGAGCCCGCCATAGCAAACCGCAGTAAAGAAACCGCCCCAGCCCCCAAGCGCGTTCCAACCGAGCGTCATGAACAAGGACATCGCGCCGATCGCGATCATGCCGCCCAGGTAGTAGAGCACGTGGACGAAGGAGAAGCGCGGCTCATCGCTGGCGGGCATTGCACCTAGGAACTCCAACAGCCGGTCGGCCTGCTCCGTGCTGAGGATGCCAGCGCGCACCGCGGACTCGAGCTCGGATCGTTGCAACCTGGGCATAACGAAATCATGCCACCATTCCGAGCGTGGTAGCAAATGGTTACGAACGGGTGGCGGGGGAAGCGATGGCGCCGTCCCCCGCGCGTTGGAATCCGACAGGTCGGCCGCCTAGTGCACTGTAACGTTTAAATCGGGTCTGAATTTTCACGGCGTTTATTAACTCGACCGCTTAAAGCGGTCGAGTTTTCAGTGCGGAATCTCGTTCCAAGGACAAGTAGGGAAAAACACAACTTTGTTCCGCTTTCAATGTTACAGCGCACTAGTATCCGACCGGCACCAGATCCGGCCCGACCACATCGGGGCCGCTGATGGTATTTCCTTTTGCGCCATTCGCCGGTTGGGGTCTTCCGTCCGCGTGGTTGTCAGGCAGGTGCAGGAAGCTGGCGTGATACCAGACGACCGAATCCTGTTTGTTCAATCTCTCGCCGGTGAGGAATTCGTCCAGATCCGCCTGGGTCTGTTCGAAGTAGCCGTGGCCATCGTCGATTTCGGCCTTAACCGGAGCGCGTCCCTTGTGAAAGTGCAAAAACCACATGTCTGCGACTCCGTAGGCATCGGCATCGCCGTCGTTGGCCCCCGGATAGAGAAGGTAGCTGCGACTGCGCCCGCTAATCTGGTAATACTTGGGTGCCCCAGGATCGCGCAGGATTTTCTCCTCGTTCACAATTCGTGTCCCGGCGCTTGGATTGGTTCCGAGAGGCAACTCCGTAATCAAGTTGGTCGGCCCATCGACGTCGAAGTCGAAACGGAAGTAAGCGTGATGCGTGTGGGGCAGGCAGGTGCAGCTATTGGCCACTGCCCCGAACCCGAAACGCGGATGGATAGTCCCGTCGGCATCGAAGCCCCATTCGTGGATGTAACGATACCAGCCTGCTTCCAGCTCGGTGACGAGAACAACTTCGGTGCCGTTGCGGTAAAGCGCCACGCCGCGAAAATTCCCGGTGTCATTTCCCGTCTCGAGCTCGGTGGTGGCAGGGGTGGTACCGCAATCGCGAAAGCCGGGCGCGCCCGGGATATCGATGCCGTCAGCCTGAAACATTCCCTCCTGAAAGAGCCAGTCGCGATAGGGGCCGCACTCGCCGTTGACGTAGAGAATGTTCAAGATCGGAACATGCGCCCGTTTCAAGACAGTGTGCCCCTTGTAACTCACGTTTTGTAACTCGATGCCAGAGGCGTTCGTGCCCGACGAGACGGATGGACGAAGCACGAGCATGTTCCAAAGCACGGCGCCACCCGCGTCGGTCACCGTCAGTTGATATTGACCCGCCGTGCCCCGGGTGGTGGTCGTTTGATCCGCGCTCGGCACTCCACATTCGTCATCCGGATTCGCTCTCGACTTGCTCGGAGCGTGACCGGGATAACGAATTACGCTTCGCCGGGCAAGATTCACGCCCACGATCTCGTGCTGGAAATCCCCAGTGCCCGGTTGCGCAAGCAAGCCGACATTGATTATCCGCTCGGTGACCGGGCCGTCATCCGTCCATCCCTGGACCGGAGGCATGGGCCGATAAGTCGTCGCCACCCGCGCATTGAGTGCCAGACCGAAAGTCGGATCGGCCATCAGGACCGAGACCGCATCCTGGTATTCATCGTCATTGACGTAGGGCTGCCAATTTTTTACCACCTGCGCCACGGCCGCGTCGGGCTCGCCTAACGAACCTTCGACGGCGATCGCCCGCTGCCGCGAATAATCGTAATACACCGTGCGAAAACGGCCCGGCGCTGTGGCCGCTACGTCTTCTGCGCTCTCGACCGGTTCCGTGTAGAGCAGCCGGAAATTCGCGCCCTGTAAGAGCGGGGCGAGCGATCGGTTGCGGGGCAACGCCTTTTCGACGGCAGCGAGCTGCCCCTGCGAGATTCCAACGGCTACGACCTTGACGTTGATCGATGCAGCCTCTTCCTGCGCCGTTGCTTCCTTGAATGCGGCCGAAGGTTTTTCACCGAAAACGGTGACGATCGAAGCGAGGCTCAGTGCGCAGATCGGGGGTATGACGCGTATGCTGGATTTGGTCATAAGTGGTGAATTGGGATGGGAACTTTGCTGGAGTGATCGTGTCCAAGTTGCATCGCCCCCCAGAGTTGAGCCGAGAAGTTACCAGACACGATGCTGAACAAACCGGGGCAAAAGGTCAATCGAAAACCAATCGGAGAGCGAGCGGCGGTGAAGAATAGCCCGGGAAATGCCTCATTAGAATAGTTCGTGCGCGCTAAGACTCCTCCGTGCCAAAATTCAACTCTCGGTAACAGGTTTGTTACAAATCTTTTCTCGGGCGGAGAAGGTTGCACCGAACATACTTTTGCCATGAAAGGAGGTCGTGTGTCCGACCTGCCCCAAAATCCATCGCGCGTTGAGCTACTCTGCGGCTTGCAAATGCTGCCGCGAATCACGGCGATGCTGGTCGTCCCCCTTTTTTTCTGCGGCGCAAGTCAAGGCGCCCCATCGGTGAGAGATGCAAATAAAGACGACTGTCCCTGCGTCGAAGGCGCATCTGCGCTTGGAATGAGGTCGGGATGCCGACCGGCGTGGAGCGAAACGTCCACACCGGCCGGGTCGAATTCATTCTATGGCGTCGCCGCCATCGCGCGAAGCGACGTTTGGGCGGTTGGGTCCCATTACGATGGGATCGACGATCGGCCTTTGGCCGAGCACTTTGATGGGAGGCTGTGGATGACAGCGACGGTTCCGGCTCCGGGATCCGGCGGAGCCTATCTGCGCGCCGTCGCCGGAGTGTCCAGAGTTGATGTGTGGGCGGCGGGCTATCAGACGGTACAGTCAGGCGTGCAGAAGACTCTGATCGAGCACTTCGACGGTGCCGCGTGGGCGATTGTGTCGAGTCCCAACCCCGCCTCGTTTGCAGCTTATCTCGAGTGCCTCGCTGCCTTCGCACCAAACAACGTCTGGGCAGCCGGCCATTATCTCAGCAACACCGGAGTCTACCGCACGCTGGTAGAGCACTGGGACGGCGTTACCTGGGCGATCGCGGCGACACCGAATGCGGGGGAGGGTGACAGCGCGTTGAACGGCATCGCCGGCGCTCTGCCTAACGACCTCTGGGCGGTCGGCTACGGGTCGACGACTGTTGGAGGCATCCGGGCCACACGCGTTTTGCACTATGACGGGGCAAACTGGAGTATCGTTCCGAGCCCGAATCCTGCCGGCCTAACAAGTTCGCTGAGCTCCGTCGTCGCGCTCGACGATGGCACAATCTGGGCGGCAGGCTTTTATTACGATGGCTCGCAGGGACGCACCCTTCTCCTGCACGGGGTCGGCTCGTCCTTCACGGTTTTTCCAGGTGAGGATCTTCCGGCCGAAGGCAACGTGTTGAACGGAATCGCGGCGACCGCTTCGGGCGATATTTGGGCCGCTGGCTATCATTATCCAAATGGCACGAGCGACTATCAGGGCTTGATTGAGCATTATGATGGCCAGCAATGGAGACGGGTCTCGAGCGTTCAGGGAAATTCCTACACCTATCTCGCCGGGATCACGGCAGCGCCAGCCGGGGCCGGCTGGGCGGTCGGCAACACCCTGACCACGACAATCGCGGAATCGATCTGCGAGGTGCGGGTGACGGAGGTCGATTTCTCTCCCAAGGCCTCCCCTGCCATTCCGGGCGATACCGTTGGCTGGAGCTTGCTCGGGAGCAATGCGCATCAGTTGGTCGATGCGAGCGGAATGCAGCTTTTCGACTCGGGCTTGCGGTTAGCCGGCTCGTCATTCCAATACACCTTCAATTCCGCCGGCACCTACCCGGTTTCGGATCGCGTTACCCAGGCCAGCTCGACCGTCGCAATCCCGGTCCAGGTGCCGGCACGGGGCCGGCCTAACAAGTCGCTGACTGTAGTATGGAGCCTGGCGCCGCCGGACGGAGGTTTTCTTTTCGACGCGCAACTCCAGTTGCCGGACGGAGCTTTCGAGGATTGGATGGTGGGAGAGACGCGCACCTCCGCGAACTACGTCCCGCCGGCGTCGGGCCAATACGCGTTCCGAGCCCGCCTGCGGAGGAGCGCGACCGGTGCTTCTTCTAACTGGTCGCCGCCTGCCTTCGTCAGCGTCGCAGCGCCCTGATTCCTGCGTTCTCCTGTTGAAGGGCTGACATTTCGGACGACCCCCCTGCAGCGACGACGGATCGCTGCTTCAGCCTTTCTTCTGCTGCAGGTAGAGGTTGACCTGTTCTTCCAGGATTTCGAGCGGCAGAGCGCCGTTCCGGAGGAGGACGTCGTGGAATTCGCGTTGGTCGAATTTTTCTCCCAACTGCTGTTGGGCGCGGGTGCGCAGTTCCTGAATCTTCAGCATGCCCACCTTATAGGCGCAAGCCTGGCCCGGCGCGACAATGTAGCGTTCGATCTCGGAGGTGATTTCCTCTTCCCCCATCCCGGTCTTTTCCCGCATGAAGACGATCGCCTGTTCGCGCGTCCAGCGCTTCTCGTGAATCCCGGTGTCGACCACGAGGCGCACGGCGCGGAAGAGCTCGGCCTGCAGCCGCCCGAGATCGCCAAAGGGATCATTCGCATACCAGCCCGCTTCCTTGGCCAGCCACTCGGCGTAGAGCGCCCAGCCTTCCAGGTAGGCGGTGAAGGGGATGACTTTGCGGAATTGCGGCAGACCTTTCAATTCCTGCGCGACCGAGATTTGCCAGTGATGACCCGGCACGCCCTCGTGATAGGCCAGGGTGGGCATCGACCACTTCGCGCACTTCGTTCATGTTGCGCAGGTTGGCGTAGAAAACGCCGGGGCGCGTCCCATCCATCGACGCGCCCTCGTAGTAGGCGCCGGGCGCGGTCGCCTCCTTGAAGGCGGCCACGCGGCGGACCTCGCAAACGGCGCGCGGCGTGGTCAGGAACAACTGCGCGCAGCGTCGGGTGGCGTCATCGATCAGGCGTTTGTATTCGGCCAAGGCGGCGTTGCGGCCGGTCTCGTCGTCAGGGTAAAGAAAACGCGAATCTTTGCCTAACGAAAGCATGGCCTGGCCGATCGGCTGGCCGGAGAAGCCGTTCGCGTCGAGCAAGAGTCGCATCTCGCCTTCGATCCGGGCCACCTCGTGCAAACCGAGTTCATGAATCTCGTTAGGCGACATCGTCGTGGTCGTGTTGAGCCGCAGCAAATAGGCGTAATAGGCTTCGCCTTCGGGAAGCTTCCAGACGCCGTCATCGGTCGTCGTCTTCGAGAGCAGGGCCTGGAAATAATTGATCAGCTTTTGGTAGGCGGGATAAACCTGAGCGGTGATTGCACTTTCCACCCGCGCCTGATAATCGGCGCGCTTCTGTTCGCTCAGGCCGGCAATCTTGGCAGCGCGCGTTTTGAAAGAGCTCGCCAGAATGTTGGCCGAGGCCGGTTGCGCGACGAAGGCGCGCATCTCCTTCAGCACCTTCTCGACCACGAAGCGCGGCGGGATGATTCCCTTCGATTCGCGCAGCTTCACACTTTCCAAAGTTTGATCGAACTTCGCGGGCACCGCGCCGAGCCGTTGCAGATAGTAATCGCAGTCGCGCGGCGCGAGCAGCCGGTGCGTGTTGGCCATGAAAGTGGGAAACTGGTTTTGCACGCCGAAGAGCTGGTTCACCGGGTAATCGTGAAACTGAAACCGCTCGCCCTCGACCTGCCGCGCCAGGAACCAGTCGAGGACATGAGTGGAAAGGCGTTGCGACTGAGTTTGCCGCGAGAGCGGATAGGCGCGCAACTGCGCGAGATCTTTGCGCCAGCGCGCCGCGACGATCTCCTGATGCGCGGGGGACTCGTCGTTCAGCTTGCCGTTATGGCCGGTGATGCCGAATTGCTCGACCAGCCCAAGCGAGGAGAGTAGCTCGGGCTCGGAGAAGATGACTTCCGCAAAAACTCTTTCGTAGAAGAGATTGAGGCTCCACGGGCGGAAGTAGAGCAGGTTGATGACGGAGACGGCCAGTGCCACCAAAAGGAGAGCGCCGACAGCGAAGGCCCATTTGAGCAGGCGCTTGAACATTGCGAGAGGGAGGAGGATGGCGCTGGAGATGTCAATCCTGAAGTTAGCCGCGGCTGATTGGAGACCGAGGTGGAGCAACGACAGGTCGTTTAGAGGTAATGATGCGTTCCTCGCCCCGCTCCATGCGATGAAGGCGCAAAAAGTTGAATCCAAACGCAGTCGCACTCGCATCTCAAAAGGATGATGGATGCGCTGCTGCAAGACGTTCGTTATGGCTGGCGTCAATTGCTAAAACATCCCGGCTTCACCGCGCTCGCCATTCTTTCGATGGCTCTCGGGATTGGCGCCAACACCGCCATCTTTAGTCTGGTCGATACGGTTCTGCTGCGACCGCTGCCCTTGCGCGAGCCATCGCAGCTCATCGCGGTCGACGGCCAGTTGCGCAACGGCACTGATTTCACTCTGCAATCGTATCTCAACTACAAGGATTATCGCGATCGCAACACGGTCTTCTCCGGCTTGCTCGCCTACCGTTTTGTCGTCGCCAGCCTCAGCCATGACGGCGTCAACGAGCGCGTCTGGGGCTTCGATGTTTCGGGGAACTACTTCGATGTTCTCGGGGTCAAACCGGTTCTGGGACGCGGCTTCCTGCCGGAAGAAGATCAGACGCCCGGCTCGCATCCGGTTGTCATCCTGAGTTACGCCTGCTGGCAGAAACGTTTCGCCGGCGATCCCTCGATTGTCGGGCAAACGATTTTGCTCAACACCCATGCCTTCACCATCGTCGGGGTGGCGCCGGCGGGATTTGTCGGGACTGAGGTTGCCTACGCGCCGGAATTCTGGGTGCCGCTGATGATGGCGAAACAAGTCGAGCCCGGCAGCACTTGGCTCGATGCGCGCGACAGCGACAATCTCTTTTGCATCGGCCGTCTCAAGCCCAGCGTCACGATCGCGCAGGCGAAGGCGCAGCTCGATGGGGTCACCGCGCAACTGGCGAAAGAGCATCCGAAGGAAAATGCTGGCCGCAGTGTGCTCCTGATGCCGCCGGGACTTTTCATTCCCGACATTCGGAATTCGATTTTCGCTTTCTCCGGCCTCCTCGCGGTCGTGGGTGCGCTCGTCCTCCTGCTCGCGTGTGTGAACCTGGCCAACCTCCTCCTCGCTCGCGCCACCGAGCGGCGCAAAGAAATCGGGATCCGTCTCGCCGTCGGCGCGAGCCGCGCCCGGCTCGTCAGGCAATTGCTCACCGAGAGCGTCATGCTCTCGGTCGCGGGTGGCGCCGTCGGCCTGCTCCTCGCCGCTTGGACCAATCAATTCGTCAGCTCGATCAAGTTACCGACCGACATCGCGCTCCTCTTTGATCTCCGCATCGATTGGCGCGTCCTCATTTTCACCCTCGCCCTTTCGATTCTGACCGGGATGATCTTCAGCCTCATTCCCGCCCTGCAATCTTCCCGGCCGGAACTCGTGCCCGCACTTAAAGACGAAAGTTCGATGGCCGGCTTTCGCCGCTCGCGCCTGCGCAATACACTCGTCATCGCGCAGGTTGCGCTCTCCCTCGTCCTCCTCATCAGCGCGGGCTTGATCGTGCGCAGCCTGCAGGCAGCACAACGAATGCGGCCGGGATTCAATCCGCAAAATGCGGTCGCGCTCTCCTTCGATGTTGGTTTGCAGGGTTACGACGACGCCAAAGGCCGCGCCTTTTACCGGCGGATGATGGATCGCGCCGCCGCGATTCCGGGGGTGGGCTCGGTCGCGGTGACCGACGTGCTTCCGCTCAGCCTCGATTACAGCTCGAACACGATTTACATCGAAGGCCAGCCCGCGAAGAGCAAGAGCGATCTGCCGCTCGCGATTCCGTATTCGGTCAGCCCGAAATTTTTCGAAACGATGGGGATGAACCTGCGCGGGCGCGATTTCTTGCCTAACGAAGACAAGAAGGAATCGCGGGTCGCAATCGTCAACGAAACCTTCGCCCATCGCTTTTTCCCCGGCCAGGACCCGATCGGCAAACGTTACAACCACAGCGGACCTAACGATCCGTTCTGGGAAATCATCGGGGTCGCGCCGGACGGCAAATACAACACCCTCGGTGAAGAACCGAAGGCGGTCGTCTACCGGCCGCTGCGTTACTTCGATTCACAATTTACTCTCGTCGCGCGCACCGAGGGCGATCCGCAGACGGTGCTCGCCGCCTTGCGCCGCGTCGTGCAGGAACTCGATCCGACCCTGCCGATTTACGACGCCAAAACTTTGACTGAGCACATGAACATTCCGCTTTTCCCGGCGAAAATGGCGGCCGGAATCCTGGCCAGCTTCGGAGTGCTTGCACTCCTGCTCGCTGCGGTCGGAATTTATGGCGTGATGTCGTACGTGGTTGCGGGACGGACCCGTGAGATTGGATTGCGCATGGCGCTTGGTGCGCAATCGGGCGACGTCCTTCGTCTCATCTTGCGCCAGGGAATGCTCCTCGCCGCTATCGGCACGGTGCTCGGACTCGCGATTGGTTTTGGCGGCACGCGGCTCCTCAAGACTTTGCTTTATGGGGTGAGTGCCGCCGATCCAATGACCTTCGCCGCCGTCACGTTGTTGCTCGGATCGGTCACGTTCCTGGCCTGTTGGTTGCCCGCGCATCGCGCCACCCGGGTTGACCCGATGATTGCGCTCCGCTCGGAATAGGAGGGACGCGGTTGGAGACGGGGTCGCTGACCCCGAGAGCGATAGCCTCGCAACGCGGCAGAACGACCGGGTCAGCGACCCCGTCTACAATTCTACAATATCAGCGTAATGGCCGTTGCCAGTGCCCCGTTCGTTTTGATCGCGCTTCGGCAGAAAAAACGATAGGAAAACCGGATGCCCCATGGAGGAGAACGAGATTTGCCGCTTGAGATCGGCCACGTCCTTTTCGTCGACATCGTGGGTTACTCGAAGTTGCTCATCAACGAGCAGAGAGAGCTGCTGGAACATTTGAAAGAGATGGTTCGCGGCTCGGAACAGGTCCGCGCGGCGGAAGCCGAAGGGAAGCTCATCCGGCTCGCGACCGGCGATGGGATGGCGCTGGTTTTTCGCAATAACCCGGAAGCGCCCGCACATTGTGCGCTCGAGCTAAGTCGCGCGGACAAGGAGCATCCGGAATTGCAGCTTCGGATGGGGATTCACAGCGGGCCGATCAGCCAGGTCGCCGACGTGAATGAGCGGGCGAATGTGACCGGCGCGGGAATCAACATGGCGCAGCGAGTGATGGATTGCGGCGATGCCGGCCACATTCTCATCTCGAAGCGCGCCGCCGATGATCTCGCGGAATACCGGCATTGGCAGTCGCTCCTGCATGAACTGGGCGAATGCGAGGTGAAACACGGCGTGCGCGTTTCGATCGTCAATCTTTATACCGACGAACTCGGAAACCGGGAAGTTCCCAAAAAATTCACACCGCGACCGCTCGCGCCTAACGAATCCGCGGCCACCTCCGTGCCTCGTCCGGTCTCGCCGAAGGCGCTACGCGCGGGCCTAATCGCGGTGCTGGCACTCGCGCTCAGCGCTGGATTACTCTATTTCTTGCGCGCTGGAAGTCGGCCCCAGCCTAACGATAAATCGATCGCGGTCCTGCCTTTTGAAAACCTGAGCGAAGACAAGGCCAATGCCTATTTCGCCGACGGGATGCAGGACGAAATCATCACCCGGCTGGCCAAGATCGGCGAGCTGCGCGTAATCGCACGCAGTTCGACCCTGCGCTACAAAACGAAACCGGAAGATCTCTCCCGAATCGCGCAAGAGCTGGGGGTCTCCAACTTCCTCGAAGGAACGGTGCAGAAAGTCGGTGCGCGGGTTCGGATCAACCTGCAGCTCATTCGGGCCGGCGCGAACGACCATCTTTGGGCGGAGATCTACGACCGGAATCTGACGGACATTTTTGCGGTCCAGAGCGAACTCGCGACGGCGATTGCCCGCACTCTGCAGGCGAAACTCACAAGCCGCGAACGAGCGGCCGTGGCGGCGAAGCCGACAAGCAATCTTGGGGCCTACGACGCGTATTTGCGTGGGCTTGATCTCTACACGCGCTCGATCGCAAACTTTGAGAATCGCACGAGGGCTTCGGATGCATTTCAAGAAGCGATCCGTCTTGATCCGAAGTTTGCCCAGGCCTGGTCGGCGCTCTCGATCGTTAATGCCTGGATTTATTTCTCGCTCGACACCGGCCCGCCACGGGACGAAACGGCGCGCGTCGCAGCCGAAACGGCCACCCGTCTTGATCCGTCATCGCCCGAGACATTGCTGGCCAACGCATACTATCGCTACTTTGTGCCGCGGAATTATGAAGGTGCGCGGGTTCTGTTTGAAAAAATTCACGAGCAGGTGCCGAGCAACGCGGAAGCTCTCGGTGCTCTGGCCCGCATCGCCAGAAGGCAGGGTCGCTGGAACGACAGCCTGCGGTTCTACGAAGAAGCAACCAAACTCAACCCGCGTGATACTTTGCTCCTTTCCGACCGCAGCCGGATGTTCACGATGGTTCGCCAGAATATCGCGGCGCACGCCATGATCGACCGCGCGCTCGAGATCGATCCCGGAGATGCCGGGTTGCTGGAGGAAAAAATTCATCTCTATCACTGGGAAGGCAATCTGCCGGCCGCCAAGTCTGTGCTTGATCAGCTCGCGTCAGCGCCACAAACCGACTACCTGATTTATCGTCAGGTCTGGCAGTTTGTTCTCAGCCGTTCCTACGATCAGGCGGAGCGTTTACTGATCGAACATCTGGCGACAAAGGGTTCGAAGCCAGAGCTCGAGGTGGCCGATTTGCGCGAAGAACTTGGCTTTGTGCAATTATTGGCCGGCAAGATGGAAGCAGCACGACAAACTTGTCTGCGGGCGAAAAATGACCTTGTAGCGCTGCAGCGAGAACAGCCGAAAAATCATCGGGTCGCAGCGGAGCTCGGATTTATCGAGGCGAGACTGGGGGAAAAGCAAGCGGCTTTGCGCGAGGGCGAACGCGGCGTCGCGCTTCGACCCGCCTCTGAAGATGCCGTCTGGGGCCCTGTGGCCGAAGAAGACCTCGCGGGAATCGAAGCTTTGGTTGGGGAGCCGGAACGAGCCCTGGCGCGGATTGAACGACTACTCACCACGCCGTATGGCCCCTATCCGCTCAATCAGGCTAGCCTGCGGCTCGATCCTATCTGGGACAGCCTGCGCTCCTCGCTTCGCTTCAAAGCCATTGTCGAAGGGCCGGAACCGAAAACGATCTACGAGTAGCGGCCTTTCTGCATCTCGCCCTAACGACGAAGTTTTGACTGAGAGAAGACGCCTCGCCGCCATCGCCGGATAATCGCCGCGTTCTCGCGTCACGGCTCGCGCTTGTTCTACTTCAACAACCCGACAACGACAAAACCGGCGTAGGTGCCGAGGGCGTTGCCTAGCGAACCGGCCAGGATGCCGGGCAAGCGCAGATCCCCACGACCAATCGCGGTCGCCAGCACTCCGGCGGAGGTGGCGCCGCCGATGTTGGCGTTCGACGCGACCGCGATGATCGCCCAATCCTGTTTGAAGAGTGCGCCGATTCCGAAAAGCAGAATCGCATGCAGGAAGACAATCGCCGTCACCCAGGAGAGCAGGATTCCTGCGACTGCGCCGTTCGCGATCAATGCCGCCAGATCGCAATAGGCGCCGACGACGGCGAGAAAGATGAGGACGGTGAAGTAGCCAAGCACTTTCGCGCCCCCGAGCCTTTGCACGACCGGCACCTGCGCCAGCGCGAGCGCGGCCGTGGTGAGCGTCAACACATAGGGCAGCGCCGGCAAGAACCGGCTCAGAAGTTGCGAGAGATAAAGGGTGCCGAGACCGAGCGCGAGCAGGATGGAAAAATCCATCACGCTGGTTCGTTCCGGAGTCTCGAGCTCAAGCGCCGCCTCCATTTCGCTCGGCGCCACCGGCACACGGCGCGGCCAGAATTTCTGCAAGACCCGCGGGAGAATGATGGTGGCGATGATCCAGATGGTGGTGATGATGTTGTCGGCCGCGTTGATCGCCGCGAAAAGCGTGCCGCTTTTCCCGACGCCGTATTGCAGCGCGACGGCATTGAGATTCACGCTCCCGCCGATGTAGGTGCCGGTGAACATGCCGGCGACGGCGTTCGCTTTCTCGACCCCATGATCTTGCGGCGCGATGAGGTGATAACTGACCAGCACACCGACCATCGTAGCGGCCGCGCCTAACGAAAACATGAGGAGCATCGGCAGCCCGGCCTGGCGCAGGTCGCGCAGCTTGACGTCGAGGAGGAGGAAGAAAATCGCGAGCGGCGCGATGTAATTGAAGATGCCGTCGTAGAGCGCCGGCGCATTCCGCGAAGAAGGCAGGAGCCCAACATTCGCCAGCACCGCCGCGGCCAGGATAACGATCAGCGCCGAGCCGAGATAACTGAAGAATTTCCGGCGCGACAACCATTCCGCCAAGGCGACGAGCAGGCAAAGGACCGCCGCAATGTAAAGTGGCTCGCTGATAAAGGGCATAAGAGGACGCTGCGGTTGCGCCTTGATCTCGAATTCGTCCGCCTTTTGCAAACCAAACCGCCGATTGTTCTTGCGGTGAGGGTGGCGGCCTCGCTAAATGCGCGGGCGTGCTTTTCAATTCGCTGACCTTCGTCGTCTTTTTTGTCGTGGTGGTGAGCGCATATTGGATGATGCGCTCCTGGGAGGCGCGCAAGAATCTCCTCGTCGTCGCGAGCTACATTTTTTACGGTGCGTGGAACCCGCCTTTCGCTGCGCTGCTCTTCGGCACGACTGCGATGGATTTTTATCTCGGCCGGATCATGGGGAAACAGGAACGGCCGGAAGCGCGCAAAGTCTGGCTCGTGATCAGCGTGGCGGTGAATCTGAGTATGCTCGGCTTCTTCAAGTACGGGAATTTTCTGCTCGATAATTTCCAATGGGCGCTGGCGCGCGGCGGGATCGCCTATCATCCGCCGCATCTCGATCTCTTTTTGCCGATTGGCATTTCCTTCTACACCTTCCACTCGCTCTCGTACACGCTCGATATCTACCGCGGCGTCTTGCAACCAACCCGCTCGCTGCGCGATTTTGTTCTCGCGGTTTCATTTTTTCCGCAGCTCGTCGCCGGACCGATTGTGCGCGCGGGCGATTTTCTCCCGCAGCTCGCGGCGCCACCGAAACCGCAACAAGGCCGCTTCTTCTGGGGTCTGCTCCTGATGACGTTAGGGCTTTTCGAAAAAGTCGTGCTCGCTGACACGCTCCTCGCCGGCTCGGCCGACACGGTCTTCGGCTATGGCGGGCCGCTCGGCGCGCTTGATTCTTGGATGGGGGTGATGGCCTTCGCGGGTCAGATCTTTTTTGATTTCGCGGGCTACTCCATCTGCGCGATTGGCGCCGCCCTGTGTCTCGGCTTTCACTTGAAGGACAACTTCCGGTTTCCCTACGCCGCGATCGGGTTCTCGGATTTCTGGCGGCGCTGGCACATCTCGCTTTCCACTTTTCTACGCGATTACCTCTACATCCCGATCGGCGGCAATCGCGCCGGCGCCGCGCGCGCCATGATCAATCTCATGATCGTGATGTTCATCGGCGGTCTCTGGCACGGCGCGGCCTGGACCTTTGTCGTCTGGGGTTTGTTGCACGGTTCCTATCTCGCACTCGAACGCCTGACGAGAGTCATCGTGGGCGAGGCGAGTTGGACGGAACGTCTGCCGGTCAAGCTGCTCCTCGGGCTCGGCACCTACTTCGCAGTTTGCGTCGCCTGGGTTTTCTTTCGCGCCTCCAATTTTACAATCGCGGCGCGGATGTTGAGCGGAATGTTCGGCGGCCATCCACACGGCGACGCGCTTCTCAGCACGCGCGAGATGCTGCAGATCGGAATCGTGACGCTCTTCATGTTCGTCGTCCACTGGACGCTGCGCGACACCACCATCGAGGCCGCCGTCAACCGCCTGCCGGTCTGGGCGGTAACGGGCATCTGGACCTTCATGGCCGGCGCCATCCTGCTCACGCAGGGCAATAGCAATGCATTCATCTACTTCCAGTTTTGAGAGGGTAATCCCGACGCGGCCCTGGCGCGGGATGACGGTCAGTGTCGTCATGATGCTCGTCATCGCGACGCTCGTCTGGGAAATTTATTGCCGGTCGTTAGGCTATGGTCCCAGCCTCAACGACACGGGCGATCTCTGGGCCGAAGCGCGCCGCCGCGTCGAACCCGAGTCGTTAGTCATCGTCGGCGATTCGCGCGCGCTTTTCGACTCCGACCTGGACGAACTTGAAAAAGGATTCGGCCGGCGCCCCATCCAACTCGCCGAGCCCGGCAGCACCGCGTATCCGGTCCTGGCCGATCTCGTTAATGACGAAAAATTCCACGGCACCATCATCTGTAGTGTTGTCCCGCGACTGTTCTTTGCCCCGCCGGGTGCGCCGCCGATGAATCGGGCCGAGAAATCGGTCCGCCGAGCGCACACCCAGACCCTCGCACAACGCGCGAGCCACTATCTCGGTATCTACCTCGAGGAATGGTTTGCCTGCATGAAACAAGACGATCTGACCCTTGGCGCGTTTCTGCAGGAGTTACCGATCCCTAATCGTGCCAACGCGCAGGTGGCACCGCCCCTGCCGCCCTATTTTTCCTCGCTCACTCGCGAACGCCGCGCGCGCATGATCGAGCAGTGCGCGCAACCCGGAAAATTGCAGGACAAAGTCAGGCACCGCTGGGCCCGGCTTTTCACCCCGCCGCCGCCTCCAAGCTTCATCCCGCCGGAGACTTTCGGGAAGATGATGCACGACGCCTTCGAAGGCCGGTTTGCTGACACCAAGGCTTTGGTCAACAAATTACGCGCGCGCGGTGGGAAAATCGTTTTTGTCCGCTTCCCGATGAGTGGCGATCTCAAGGCTCTGGAAGACAAGGCGACTCCACGCGCCGGGACATGGGATCGTCTTCTCAAGGAAACGTCGGCTCCCGGCATTTATTTCGAAGATTTCCCGGAACTCGCCAGCTTCACCTGCCCCGAATGGTCCCACCTTTCCGCCGGCGATTCCGTCGAGTTCACAAAGCGCCTTGTGCCCCACCTGTGCACCGCGCTGGGCCGCTAGCCCATCCTGCAGCGTGCTCGCTACGCCCAGCAGTGCGCCGCGTGGCCGGAATGGAAATAAAAGACGGTTGCACGATAGCCCTCGCGACAGAAATCTCAGACCAATGCAGCCGCGCTTCGCCATTCGCCACGCCGCAGTCTCGGACGCTGCGCTGATTGCACGCCATCGCGCGCGTATGTTCCAAAACATGGGCCAGGTGCCGGCGCGTCTCTTCGCCGACTTTCTCGCCAACTGCGAGGCGCGCCTGCGCGCGCTCTTCGAGACGGGCGAGTACGTCGGCTGGCTCGCTACGCCTAACGACGAACCGGACGAGGTCATCGCCGGAGCCGGGGTTCAGCTGCGCAATGTCCTGCCACATCCGTTTGGCGATCCGGAATCGGGTTTCACGATGGCCGAGGGGCGCCAGGCAATCATTATCAACGTTTTTACCGAACCGGAATGGCGCCGGCGCGGCGCGGCGAAATTGTTGCTACAGGAAATCATCGCCTGGGCTCGTGAGCAGAAGCTCGACAGCCTCGTCCTCCATGCGAGCCGGGAGGGCCGTGCGCTTTACGAGCAGCTCGACTTCAAAACGAGCAGCGAAATGCGGCTCGACTGGCGCCAACTCGCCCGGCCTAACGACTCATATCGTCGTTAACCGAGGCGCGATTGTTTGTGCGCAGTGTTGGAACTCTACAACTGACCGGGTAATACTGCGCCATGGAACGAGCCCACGTCAGCGGCACAAGCTTGCGCACGGCTTTCGTCCTTCTCCTGGTGGCGGGAGTGTCGCTTCTGTTCCTCGGAGTGATCTGGCCATTCTTGAAGCCGCTGCTGCTCGGAGCGCTTTTTGGCGGACTCTGCGCGCCGCTCTATGGCTGGGTCACGCGACTGCTCCGCGGGCGGAGGTCTCTCGCCGCTTTCCTCACGTTGCTGATTCTCTTTCTCCTGGTCGTGGGTCCGCTCAGCGCCTTCGTCAGCGTGGTGGTGCGGCAGGCTCTCGGCATCAGCAACGAGGCCGCTCCCTGGGTGCAGCAGCACCTTGGTGCGGCGAGCGCTTTCAACATGCACGACTGGCTGGTGCGGCGATTTCCGGCACTGGCTCGTTATGTGCCCGAACAGGATCAAATAGCCGCCGACCTCGCCGGCATGGCCAAAGCCACCGGGACATTCCTGGTCGCGAGCGCGACTCAGTTCACCGCCCGGACGGCTTCGTTTCTCCTCAACCTCTTCGTCATGCTTTACGCGATGTTCTATTTCCTGCGCGACGGCCGCGAGATGCTTGAGAAGATTTTTTATTATACGCCATTGAATCACGAAGACGAAGTGCGCGTCGTCGAAAGGCTCATCTCCGTCACGCGCGCGACGATCAAGGGCACGCTTCTCATCGGGATCCTCCAGGGAACGTTGGCCGGAATTGGATTCTGGGTGGCGGGCATCGGCGGCGCGGCCTTTTGGGGCACGGTCATGACGGTGCTCTCGGTCGTGCCGGGAATAGGGGCCGCGCTCGTCTGGGTGCCGGCAGTGATTTATCTTTTCATCATTGGCCATTCGCTCGCCGGCACCCTGCTCCTCATCTGGTGCGCGGCCGGCGTCGGGACGATCGATAACATGCTCCGTCCCAAGCTCGTCGGAAAAGACGCGAAAATGCCCGACCTTCTCATCCTCCTCGGCACACTCGGCGGGCTGTTTTTCTTCGGTCCGATCGGGTTTATCATCGGGCCGCTCGTCGGCGGACTTTTTCTGACCGTCTGGGATATCTACGGCGCGACGTTTAAGGATGTCCTCCCGCCGGTCTACGATTTGCGCTCCGGCGCAGATAAAAAGACTGACGCAAATTTGTGGGCGAGACAAAGTGCGAAAAGCTAAACGCTTTGAAACGATAGAATTGTTCTGGCGGGGTATACTTTTCGATAACTGTGCCAGCGATGACCCATATGTCTCAGATCGATTTTATCGGCATCGGCGCACCCAAATGCGGGACCACCTGGCTTTCCGCCCAATTGGAAGCCCATCCGCAAATCGGTTTCGCTCCAGACAAAGAGGTCTACTACTTCGCCGACACGATCATACGACGGCTCGCTGGCAAAGAGCTGCGCTGCTTTGATCGAGGGGAAGCCTGGTATCACGAACAATTTCCGCCTGTCGTCGGAGCGGTTTCCTGCCGCGGAGAGTTCTGTCCCGCCTATCTTTACTCGGAGGAAGCGGCGGCCAGGATCGCGGCTTACCGGCCGGACATCAAACTGCTGCTCTGCCTGCGGCCGCCGCTCGAGATGATTTACTCGTGGTACTGGTTCAATCGCAACGCGGTGGTGGCGTCCTTGCCGGAAACGTTTGAGGGGATGATGGAAAATCCGTTCCTGCGCGACCTCGGATGCTTCGCCCGCCACCTCAGAGCATACCTGGATTGTTTTCCGGCGAAAAACATTCTGATTATTCAATTCGACGCGATCCGGCGCACGCCCGACGAGGTCCGGCGGGGGGTCTACGAATTCCTGGACGTTGCCGCGGACTTCAAACCGCAGCTCGAAGCGGGGAAGAACGAGGCCCGGGCTCCTCGCTTTCCCCTCCTGCAATCCTGCGCCCAGCGTCTCTACGGCGGCATCTCCACGCTGCCGGGTGTGAGCACACTCCTGAAATCGCCCGCGGTTGCCAAAATGCTCCAGGACACCTATCACCGGTTAAACTCCAAGGCCCGCAAGTACAGCCGCTCGCGCCGGAAGAGCGCCGCAAATGGGAGGCATACTACGCCGCCGATCAGGAAGAACTCTCAAAAAAACTGCTGCGAAATCTTCGGGTTATCGACTGATGCTCCTCCGCGGCCCCCTTCGCTAGTCTCCTCTTCCCTGGACCATCGAAAGGCACGGCCGATATAAACAAGTACCCAATATTGTTACCCTATGCCCCACGAGGTTCAAAAAAGCCGCACTCGACCGAGCCGCCGTAATCTTTGCGTCTCTTCGGAGAATCGACGATGTACTCCGCGAGAGTTTCTACAGATTGTTGGGTTCGCTCCCGGCCAACTTTAATCAGAGTCCTCGATCTCGCTGCTACTCTGCCAACGCATATTCGTCGGCGGAATGCCAGCTGGCGAAACTAGCCGGGAGACTTGATCTCAGCGAAGAGAACACCGATCATTCTTCAGTTGGTTCCGAGCCGAACGCCAACGGGACCGGAATCGGGAAGCGACGAAATCATCCAAATTTTGTCCTCAACGCTTGAACGCGGATAAGTGGCCGCCGGATGCGAACAGCCTCCCGGAGAATGGCCCTCCATGCCGACGATCGCAGCTAATGAGGTCCGATTCTATAATGCTAAGCTTTCCTGCTCCGCCCGCGAACCTGCGGTGGATGCGACGCCCGCGAACTTCTTCATCAAGTCGTCCAGCTTGGCGACGTAGTAGTCGACGTTTTCATCGCGATTCTGCGGATCGAAATTCGGTCACGAGTTTGGCGGCTTCGTAGGCGGCGACTTTTTTGGGCGTCGCCTTGACGTAGTAGCTGATCTGGTCGCCCGGCTTGTAATTACGACCACTCGTTAGGGCAAGCTCGTAGGCGGCGGCGCGATTGCGTCCCCCGCCGGCGATTTTCTGCCGATATTTTTCGAGCGAATCCTGCAGGGTGTCGGTCTTCATCAGCATCTCGATCGGCCATTCGCGCTCGCGGATCTTGCGCTCGAACTCATCCCGCAAAGTCGGCGATCGCTTCCGGTTTTTCCTGCATGAGAAGCTTGATCATTTCCTCGAGGAAAACGCGCTGAAATTTCTCGAGGCCGCGCGACTTGAGCGCGCCGCCCTTGAGCGTGACTTCGCCTTCCTTGTCGAGGAGCGCGTAGTTCTTCGCCTTGTAGCTGAACATCGCTTCGAATTGCTCGTCGAATTCGACCTCGATGCCCGGCGGGAGTTCCTGGGCGAGCGCAGCGCGAAGTTGCTCCGGGTCGGCCTTAGAAGTCGGCGGGCGGGACGAAATAGATGCCGTCGGTGTCGACTTCGATGACCTGCGCGCCCTGCGCTTTGAGCCACTCGATCATTTGCTTGAGAATGTCGCGACCGATTTGCGTGACGCGCGCGGCGGCCTCGAAGTCGGCGAAATTTCCCTGCGCGAAACCGAGGTAACCGTAGAAGCTGTTAATCAGGATCTTGAAGGTGTTTTGCAAGGCGTGGAAGTAGCGGCGTTGCGGAGCATCCTTCGCGTCGCGCATGTCGGCCTTCGCCTGGAGCCGGAAGGTGCGCAGATCAGTCAAGAGGTGGCGAAAGATCTGGAGTTGATCGCTGACCGGGAAGCAATCGAACTGCAGCATGATCGATGGGTAGAGCGAGGCGACATCGCAATGCCAGACGTTGCGCGCCACGCCCGTGAAAAAGATGTCGGTATAGCCGCCCTCAAACCCCCGCGCCATCGGCATCTCGGGAATGCCATGCCGCTGCCGGAAGTATTCCCGGAGAAAGAGCGCATTGATCCTGGTGGCGTTGCCGCGCACGATCACGTCCTGATAGTTATAGGGGAAAATCTGGGCCTGGATGAAGTAGCTTGGACTCAAGAGATCAGCGACCGCCCGGGTCTCGCGCACGGCGCAGAGCGCACGTTCGCGATAGCGAGTAGGATCTTCGTTCCAGACGCGTTGCAATTCCTTTCCGGCCAGTTGGGAGACTTCCAGCGCGTTTGTTAGGCCAAAGTGCTGCGCAACGTCGCTTCGCTCGAAGCCGGAGAGCGAGCGCATCCCGACATCGTAAAAATGAGCGAGCAGAAAAGTGTCGACGAAATGTCGCCCATCGATGGTGAATTTTGGGTAATCGATCGTTTTCTCGGCGATTTGGAGGCGCGACGGGCGCGAGCGCAGAAAACCGCCGCTCGCGCCCCCAATCGAGCTTCGTCTTCGCTTTCCGAGCGCGCGCGACGAGGAAAGGCAGATCGAACTTGAAGAGGTTGTGTCCCTCGATCACATCCGGGTCGCGTTCCTTGATCAAGGTCGTCAGGCGTTTGATCGCCGCATGCTCCGATTCCTCGATCGCGTTCGGGTTGACCTCGATCAATTCCTCCCAACCCGAGTTGTCGGCGAGAGCGATGCTGGTGATATGGTCGTCACCCGTTGTTTCCAGGTCGCCGCCTGCGAACGAGAGCACCTCGATCTGCATCCGCTTCAGTTCTTCAAAGGGCAGCTGCTTGAAGAGGGTGCGCCCGGTGTGGGTAAGGTAATGCTGCACCGGATCGCTGAGCGCGAAAAAGCTGCGGCCCGCGCTCTTCAATCCGTTGCGGAGCGCGATCAGCTCCTTCCAACTGTTGGTCGTGACCAGCCAGTTGTATTTCAGGTTGCCGGTCAGTTTGTCGGCATTTGTTAGGCCAAGATCGGCCACGTCGCCGTCGGCCCAGACGAAGGGATGAAATTCCTCCGTCTCACAGATCGTCGAACCATTTTTTTCACGCCGGTAAACGCGCACCGTCCCAATGTCACCCATTTCAATCGCGACGATCCGCGGGGTCGGATCGAAACCGAAGAGCAGGGTGTTGTCCTCGAAACGCATTCGTCCTTAGATTTACACAGATCGCCCAGATTAGAAGGCAGGCGGCGGCATTTCAGGGCGATCGATGACGATTGCCGGGCGTCGCCACTCTAATCCCGGTCGCCTCGATCGAATTCAATCGGGCGCCAGTAGCCATCCGTATGGCTATAGGTAACTCTGACTTTGTAGATCTGCTCGCCGGCAGGCGTTTTTCCACGCGCGTATTGCTCTTTTTGCTCAGGCGAAATCCAGCCGACAAGGCCACCGCCGATGCTTCCGCCAGAACTCGGATTGAATTGGGCGTGGATGCGGACATCAACCTGACAGGTCGATCCCGAACAAGAGACCTTATCGAGCTCAAAGTTGGTGAAACTCAGGACCTCGACGGTGGCATTGCTCGACGGACAGGTCGGACAGGTCTTGCTATCGTGTTGCGACGGAGTTGCCTTGGTCGCGCGAAGAAACGCGACGCAATCCTCACCGATTTCTTCGGGTCCCGGCACCCCTTCCGACTCTCCGGCTGATGCTTTGGAGTCGTCTTCTGATCTAGCCTCGGCCGAGGATTCCTGATTCGGCTTCTCACCCTGACGATCAGATTTTTCCGAGCAAGATGCCGCGAAAAGACCAACCAGAGCGACAAGGGTGGAAGAGAAAATTCTCACAGTTGATGAGCTGAACCGGTTAATTTCCCGACGATGCGAACTCGGCTGGTCAACGCATGCCGCTGTCGCCGGTCCAATCCACCGCGGCCATCTTGCCCGCCACGACGTCAACTTCGAAGTGCCAATGTCCGATCGCGGACCCAGGGTCCGTCCGGGAAATAATGTAGTGGCCGGGCCCCAGGGAAACTTGGAAGTGGCCCTGCGCGTCGGTGGTGAAAGAAGCCACCTTCTCCTCTCCCTGCATCACGACGAAGGTCGTGTTGGCCACGGGCGCCTTGCTCGGAGCGTCGACCCGTTGCGGGCCGGGACGACTGGGAGAGACTGAAATCACGCCTTCAATTCCGGTGTCGGCAGCAGGCGCCGTTTCTGCCATGGCAATGGGGAGTAAAACGCTGGCAAGAACCCAGCCCAAATGACGGCGATATCGAGTGTTCATATCCCACCTATCGTCCATCTCACCCCGGACCGCCAATGGGCGAGGCGCCCGCGACGCGAACAATGGGACCATCGGTCGCGCCGCGGGACGTTAGGCTTGCGAGCAAGTCACTCGATTAATCGCCGATTCTGTTGCGCGTCCCCTGTCTCAAAGGCCGTTGCCGGATTTCGACTTCACCAGCCCAACGTCGGCACTGTCAATGCCGCCATCGTTGTTCACGTCTTCCCTGTAATTGGAAATCGTGACGGTAGCACCGGTTTGCGACTTCGTCTGGCCGACGTCCGCCGAGTTCACCGAGAGGTCATTGCCGGTGTCGCCGATCAGGAATCCGACATTGACCGATGCGGAGGCGAGCACTCCGCCATTGGTTCCCATCACGTTTGTTGCCGTCACCGTCATGGTTTGGATATCGTTTACACCCGTCAGCGGTATTCTCATTTCGTTGCCACTAAAGGTGGGTGTTCCAGTGCTGCCAACACCTGAGTTGGTAGCTCCGCCGCTTTGCACCGGGCTATCGAAGGTCAGCACAACCAGATAACTACCGGCGCCGTTACGGTCTTCCACCCCAGCCTGACCGCTAAGCGGCAGATCGGTATCGAACGTTCCGGCCGGGCTTGTCATGCGCGAAGCCGCCGACACCAGGACGGGAGCCGCAGCGACGGGACACGGTCCCGGGCCCGGCGTTTGGTCGACGAAGCCTGAAACGGTTCCGCTGAAGGTTGATGACGTCGTCGTGCCGGTCGTATTGACGACGACAACAAAGTTCGACATCGCGGGCACGACAAACGAGTAGGATGCACTCCCCACCGTGGTGCCAAGTCCGACGATTCCAGTGTCGCCAAGGTAGTTGAGGTCAAGATTCGTGGGGACGTAGGCGTTGAGATACGCCGCGCTCTCGATGTCACCGGCGCCGCCAAGGCCCGCGGTGATATTGACCGTGAAGCAGGAAGCTGATCCGCCGTTATTCGTGAACGTCCATGTCTTGTAATACTTCGTTCCCGCGAATCCACCTCCCGGACTCGTCTTGCCGGCACAGGTCCTGGGAACGCCGTCCCGTCCCAGCCGGTCGAGCTGGACAAGATCAGAAGTTGTGAGCGTACTCGCGGGAATGGTCTGATTAGGACCGCCGGTGCAGGTTGGAACACTATATGTGACCATCTTGGACCCACTGGCGTAGGTGAGATTGAGCGTCAGGTCGATGTTTGTGCCGCAGACGAAACTGTTCGATGTCTCAAGCTGGAAGGGCAGGGTATTGTTGCCGCTCGCGTCGATCACGAGGTCGGGATAATTCGCGCTGCCGTTGACCACCGTCACGCCCGCGGTCGATGTCGTGAGAGTTGCGGAAATGGCCGTTTCGGTGCCACAACCGTTGTTCTTCACGTTCGCGTTCAAATTGAAGCACTCATTCACGTTCACAACCCCATTACTGTTTCCATTGGCCGAGTCGTCAATCGTGAAACCATTCGCCTCGAGCTTGGAAGTTCCTGTCATGGTGAAGTCCTGGACGGTTGTCCCGCCGACATTAAGACTTACGGGCGCAGAACCGGGCGATGCCGACGTGCAATTGCGAGCGGGGTCAGCCGCAGTCGCGGTGTAACCGCCGGAAGGCACCGGAAGTGTATAGACGCCCGAGGCGTTGGTGGCTGCGGCATAACCGTTATCCAGCATCACGACGACGCCCGAGATCGGAGCGCCGGTTGCGGCCGACGTAATCGTCCCGGTGAGAGTTCCCCAGGCGGGAGCGTCCGTGCAGGATGGGAAGCGATAAGACGCAATGCGCGTTGACCAGTTGAAGGCACCGGTCGTCTTTAAGTATTCATTCGTGTAGTAGAAGGTGCACTGGTCGACTGGATCAAGGGTCATCGAGCTATAATCACCCCAGCGGTTGCCGCCGGTAGAATCCTGGGAGCCAGCACCGGCCTGCATCAGCACTTCAGCACCCATCGTGTTGATAGTGTCACCTACTAAACGGCCAGTCATATAGATGGATGGAAACGTCGTTGAACTCGACCTACTGTAACCCATCGCAATGTCCCCGTCTTTGTCCATCGCCAAGGAGCCTAGCCAGCGGTAGTTAGTAGTATCCGGGTCGTAGGTGGACTGCTGAAAAATAGTAGGAGTCGCAGTCGAGTTTCCAGCGTTCCTGAATTCGTACCACCGGATGGCATTATGGGCGGGGGCTCCCCCCGCGACGGGGATATTCGCCATGAGCGACTCTTGTGGCGAAACCTGGGTGCCATTGTTGCGATAAGCCAGGCGATACATGAAATGGCTCTTAATGTTGTCAAGCGCGGCAGTGTTGGTCTGACCGGATTGCGGAACACAGCGGCGACCGCTACTAATGCAGGTGGCAGTGGCATAGGTCGTGTTCGTGATGGTCGCTTCGGTCAGCGTGATCGTCGGGGTAACTCCCCACGTCACCGCGACGCGGGTCGAGGAAGTCAACGTCAAGGTGGTGGGGTGCGGTCCGAGAATGAACTCTGCCTCGCCAACCGGCGGCGGAGTCAGGCTGTCGAGATCGGCTGGCAGGAAGCCATACTGGGTCCCGCCCATGGTAAGGTTTGCGCTTTGCATGCGGGCCGTTTGGCCGAGGATCATTTTGTCCCGCTCGAAAACATAGACGCGGGCGAAAAGGAGGGACGTGCCAGCTGAATTGAAGATGTGGGCGGTCATGTAATAACCGTCGGGCCACACACCCATATGGGGATAATCGACAAAGTTCACTGTGTCGGTAACGAAGTCGTAGGTGTAATAGGCTCCCGTCGCGTCTCCGGTAACCGAGACAGCAACGCACTGGTGCGAGTTGGTGCCAGCTCCCGCACCAACGACGAATTGAGACAGGATCCAGCGACCGGAGAGAATGTCATACGAAACCACGGGGTCACCATCGTTATGGGAGGCGCAGACCCCCCCGAGCGACTGGAAGAGGGTATTGCCCGCGGCGGGTCCATAGAGCAACGCGCCCGAGGTCTTGTCGAAAACGGCGAAGCTGGTGTTGTTCCACTGGACGTACTGAGTCGCACCTACCTTACCCTCCACATCGGGCGGATTACTCCCTGGCGCGAAACCAGCGAGTCCCACCCCGACACCATCGTAACTTAGGCCCGTCGGTGTCGGCGCCAATGTGTGGCTCGCCTTTGTCTGTCGCGCCGTGTCCGGGCCGGCTCCTTCAGTGGGCCCCGCGGGTTGCACCGGTTCCGCATGATCATGACCCTGGAGCCTTCTCGGGACGGATCGGCGGTATCTCTCGCAGCGGACGAGTGCGAATCGGTGCAATCCCTCTCAGTTCGTTAGGCGCAGGCGCGGAACGATTGATAGCATCTGAAGGAGCGCTCGATTTGTGCGAAACTCCCTGCGCTTGCAGCGAGGAGCCGGTGAGACTGTTTAAGGCAAAGAATGCCAATACTACGCCCAGAAGGCACAACGCGAACCCGAGGAGTGCGCGTGGGTTAAAGAAGGCGGATTGAGTGGAGTTTTTTTTCTTCATAGATGATCGGAATTATTCCGGCAGTTTGCGAAGTGTGGCCTCGCAGGCGAGAGGACTAGCTTCCTCCCCCAACGATGTCACGCTTTTTTTCTTTCCGGATGATCGGGACACAGCTTCCAGGAAAAATTCTGACGGTAAATTACTCAAAAATAAGTAGATACGTATGCCTTACATTTTTATCATTTTCGCTAATTTACATGTGGGAGCGGGCCTGCACCGGGCGAAGTTTGGGTGCACAAACTCCCGCAAAGGCGAGCGGCATGCGACGGCGGGGAAACCTCCAATCTTAGAAAGCGCGTGTAACCCACTCTGCACTCCGCACGACCAGGACAAGAAAATGGAGACGAGCCAAACCGCGCCCGCGCGCCCGCGCCTACAACGCTCTTAGTGCTGCGGATAGAGAATCCGGTAATTCAGATACGCGATCACGAGCGAGAGAACGAGCAGGGCCGCGGAAGGAAGCATCTTAAACGGCGGATTCTTTACTCGAAGGTGGGTGAGGAGAGCGGCCATCATGAGCAGAGCGAGGCCGGCTCCGCCGAGCACGGCGCCTCGCGGGCGCGCGATCCCGACGAGCAAACAGATTGCGAAAGTGACCTTAAGAATCCCGACAAAATCACGCAGCCAATCTGGCAACTGATACTGTTTGAATTCCTCAACAATGTTGGCGTAGCGCACGCCCCAGACAAAAAAGATCGAAGCCGCCACGAGCACCTGCAGAAATACAACCAGCGCATGCATGGCCGCAGGCTACCGAATCCGCCCATACTTGGCACGCAAAAAAAGATCGAGGCCAAAAATTCGTTCGTCACAAGACAAACATGGCCGCGCCAACATGATCAGGTCCGTCAACCCCACAACGAGTTACGAGAGCAAAGAGCTCGATTCCTCGCACATGATTTTGCGATCCGGTTCCGTATTGATCAGCCGGATCCGTTATTCACTCCACCCTCCAAAACCTTGACCCTCCCTTTGCGCCAACCATTCGAACGTCAGCGCCAACCTCCCCTTGCGCAGCGCGCCTTTCGTTTGCGCTCGGCCAGATATATTCTGGCGGCGCCATTGCTGGACTCGCTTTCATCGGCTGCTGCATAAGTTTCACTTCGAGGGAAAAATGAACGACTACGACATCATCATCATCGGGACGGGCGCGGGCGGAGGCGCGCTCGCGCAGCGCCTCGCTCCGAGCGGGAAGCGTATTCTCATCCTCGAACGCGGCACTTTTCTGCCGCAGGAGAAAGAGAATTGGGACACCAAAGCGGTCTTCCTCGAGAACCGCTATCATACCAGACGAAGTCTGGCAGGATAGCGAGGGCAAGCCCCTCCATCCGCAGACCGCCTACTGGGTGGGCGGCAATACCAAGGTTTATGGCGCGGCCCTCTTCCGGCTGCGGGAACGCGACTTCGAAGAGGTCCGGCATCAGGATGGCATCTCGCCCGAGTGGCCGTTGAAATATCGCGACTACCAATCTTACTACGATGAGGCCGAGTTGCTGTATCAGGCGCATGGCGAGCGCGGCGCCGATCCGATCGAACCGCCAAGCGGTCAGCCTTATCCGCACCCGCCTGTCAGTCACGAGCCGCGCATTCAGGAAATTTATGATGAGCTGAAGGCGGGTGGCTATCATCCTTTTCCCTGTCCTGTCGGCATCAAGCTTAACGAACGAGTGCGCTGGCAGAGCCAGTGTATTCGCTGCGATACCTGCGACGGCTTTCCCTGCCTGGTCGAGGCCAAGTCGGACGCGGACAATAACTGCATTCGCCCGATCTTTGAGTTGCCTAACGTGACCCTGCTTACCGGCGCATATGTCAGCAAACTCACGACCAACGCCAGCGGCACCGAAATTGCAGGTGTCGAGGTCGAATTCGAAGGCGGCAAACGCAAGGAAACCTTTACCGCCGCCATCGTAGTCGTCGCGTGCGGCGCGATCAACTCGGCTGCGTTATTGTTGCGCAGCGCTAATGGCTTCGCATCCCACAGGTTTGGCGAACACTTCCGATCTGGTCGGCCGCAACTTTATGTTTCACAAAGCCGCCATCGTGCTCTCGATCGGCTTGAAGCCGAATCCCAGCAAATACATGAAGACGATTGCGCTGCACGACTTCTACTTCGGCGAAAAGGATTTCCCCTATCCGATGGGTGGGATCCAACTGGTCGGCTCTTTCAAATGGGAAATGATGAAAGGCGAAGCACCGCCTTTCACACCTTCCGTCGTCTTGAAGACAATGAAGTCCCACTCCGTTCCTTGGTGGCTCACGACAGAAGATTTGCCCAGCCACCAAAACCGCGTCCGCTGGATCGCGGGGAAAGGCATCCAGCTCGATTACACGCCGAACAATGAGGTGCCCTACCAGCGCCTGACTCACGCGGTGGCAGGAAGTGCTAAAACAAGTGGATGGCGGCCACACCTATGTTCCGGAAGAGTTCTATCTCAAGAAATCCATTCCTTTGGAAGGGGTCGGGCATCAAAACGGCACCTGCCGGTTCGGATCCGACCCGAAGACTTCGGTACTGAATCTCGACTGCCGCACGCACGATATCGCCAACCTTTACGTCGTGGACGGCTCCTTCTTTCCTTCCTGCGGTGCAGTCAATCCCTCGCTCACCATCATCGCCAATGCGCTCCGCGTCGGAGATCATTTGCTCGAGCGGCTCGCTTAGAAAAGCAAATGGCGCGACGCCGCGAAATTCTGACCGTCTACGCCACCGGAGTGGTTCAAGGCATCGGATTGGTCACGTTTCCGGCGGCGAGCGGAGTGTTCACCAATTCCAGCGCGTATGGCTTTCGAGTTCGGAATATGGCGCCATGTTTCTGCCTCAGGTCGTCATGGCCATCGCGGCTTCGCTCTTGGGCGCAGGCTGGGGAAAACGTCTCGGCCTGAAACGCATCTATCTGCTCGGGCTGTTGGCAAATCTTCTCGCCATGAGTCTGCTCGTGATCAGCCGCTTCGTGATGCACGGAGCATTCACTGGCCTACGGCATTCTGCTCGCCGCCACCGCCTGCATGGGGCTCGGCTTTGGATTCACTGTGCCCGCTCTGAATACGTTGGCTGCGGCTTTCTTTCCGAAGAAAGTGGACAACGCCGTGCTCGCACTGAACGCACTCCTGGGCTTGGGAACGGCGCTGGCGCCGGTCTTTATTGCACTCTTTGTGGGATTCGGAATCTGGTGGGGCCTGCCCATGTCAGTGGGCGGGCTGATTATCGGGTTGCTCCTTGTCAGCGCCGGTGCGGCTTTGCCGGAAGGTAACACGTCGCACACCGAAAACGCCCGCACAGGCAGGAAGAGGTTTCCGACACGGTTTTGGATTTTCGCTGCCTTTGTTCTGCTCTACGGCATCTGTGAGACGATGAACGGCAACTGGGCTTCGCTTTACCTGACGAAACATTTTCACGCGAACACGGCCACGGCGTCGCTCGCCCTGACGATGTTTTGGGGCATGGTCACGGCCGGGCGTGTTTTCTTTGCCGCCCTTGAAAAATGGTTCCCGGCGCGAATGCGTTTGCCGTGCTCTTCCCTTGGTGGTAACGGCAGGTTTCGCTGGCCGTGCGCTTGGGCGCCGAAAAGCAGGCCATGCTTGGCACTTTTCGTCTTTGCCCTGGCTGGATTGGGTTGTTCGGCGCTCCTGCCCCTGGCCATTAGTTTTGGCCAGAAAGAACTGACGACCATCGCCGCATCGGTCGCCAGCGGCCTGATTGCTTTCTATCAGATCGGCTACGGCCTGGCCGCTTTCGCCGTCGGCCCTCTGCAAACATGGGCGGGCTGGATCTGGCCTCCATTTACGGCGGCACGGCCGCCATCGCTCTTGCCATGGCAGCGCTCTCCTTTGCCATCACGCGCACGTCTGACCGCGCCGGCCTAACGTTATCCATTCTCAACTCACCAACCAGGAAACAACATCATGAATCTTAAAGACAAGGTCGCCATCGTCACCGGTGGCAATAGCGGTATCGGATTGGCCATCGTTTTGGAACTCGCCCGGCAAGGCGCGAACATCGTGATTGATTACGTCGCGCATCCCGAAGCGACGGAGGAGTTGGAAAAACAGGTCGTGGCATTGGGCGATCGTGTCATCGCGGTGCAAGCCGACGTCAGCCAGATCGCGGAGTTGCAAAAACTGCTCGCCGCTGCGGTCGAGGAATTCGGGCGGGTGGACATCATGGTCAACAATGCCGGCGTCGAGACGCGCACCTCCATTCTCGACACGACCGAGGAGCAATATGAGAAGGTGCTCTCGATTAATCTCAAAAGTGCCTTCTTCGGCACCCAGCTCGCCGCGCAGCAAATGATCAAACAAGGCGGTGGCGGGCGCATCATCAACATCACCTCGGTGCATGAAGATTGGCCGATGCCCGGCAACACCGCCTATTGCCTTTCGAAAGGCGGGATGCGGATGTTGACGCGCACAGCCGGTGTCGAACTCGCACCGCACAATATTCTCGTGGTCGGCGTCGGCCCTGGGGCCGTGGCGACACCGATCAACCGCAGCACGATGAACGATCCGGCGCTCTTGCAGAAACTGGATGCGGCGATCCCGCTGGGTCGGATGGCCAAACCGGAGGAGATCGCCAGCGTGGTCGCGTTCCTGGCGGGCGACGGAGCCAGTTATATTACGGCGACAACCATCTTTACCGACGGCGGCATTATGCAAGGCAGCCCGGGACTTTGATGGCAAATTTCCTTGAAATTCAGTGCCTCAAGATTCTGGCCGTGACCGGGCCATGATTATCCCCCACGGACCTCTTAAGCGGATTAGACTGCGACCGAACCTTGGTTGCGAGCAGCCGAGGCCAGCAGAAACCGGGAGATACCGCTAAAGATCAGGCTGATGCCAACCAAGGTCCCGATTACCCAGGTGGAACTCGAAGGCCACTGCTTCCAGATCAGGATGCCAAGGATCAGGGTCACGATGCCGTCAACCAGCACCCAGCCAGCGTGGCGGACGCCGCGCAAAGCAAAATAGAGGATGATTTCGATCACGCCTTCCAAGGCGAAAAAGATCGCGATGACCAGGGTGAGGGAAACCACGCTCAAGAGCGGGTGCACCCACATGTAGACTCCGGTGATCCCGTACAGCACGGCCAAAAGAATCTGCCAGAGGACGCCGCCCGCGCTGTGCGCATGGAACGCGAAAATGAGATGCCAGACTCCGACAATGAGAAGCAACCAGGCGAGAATGATGACAATTTCCACCGACGATATCTGCGGGAGCGCGATCGCCAGCACTCCACAGATGAGCATCAGTCCGCCCCAGACCATAGACCATCCGGTGGTTTTTTTAGGGCCGTCTGCGGTTCTTACAGTATTCATATCGTCTTCCATTCTTTCGTTGGTTCAAATATCGAACGACAACGATCGATCACAAGAACTCTTCCCGCTTGCCGGCCGCGCGGACGGATGTTCTAATCACGGAGATCTCTCATTGGATTGAAGCGGAAAATGGAATGATCGCATGTCAGTTCCTCATCGCGACAGCGCCCGCTGGAAGTGCGATCAAAGTGTTCGATCCGCAATCGCCCCAGGCACGGGCGATTTTTCATTTGGGGATCACCGCCGGGGTGATCTTCGCCTTCATCTTCGCCATCGTCGCCGGGATGATCCTCTTCGCCTTGATGCGTTACCGATGGCGGGAGGGCGAACCTGATCCGAAACAAGTGGCCGGGAACCGAATGGTGGAATTGGTCTGGACCGTCGTTCCCTGCCTGATTGTGGTCGCGCTTTTCATCCTTACGGAACGCACGATGGGCGTGGCTGATCCGCCGCCCGCGCCCGCGCCCGATCTGATCGTCACCGGCCATCAATGGTGGTGGGAGGCGCGTTACCCGAAGTCGGGCGTGGTCACGGCGAATGAGATTCACATTCCGGTGGGCAACCCGTTGTCGGTTCAGCTCGAATCGGCCGATGTGCTGCACGAGTTTTGGGTGCCGGAATTGGCGCGAAAAATGACGACGGTGCCCGGGTCATCCAAACTCCATCTGGCTGCAAGCCGGACAAGCCGGGGACCTTATCTCGGGAGTCTGCTCGGAATTTTGCGGAACGCAGCATGCCTGGATGCATTTCCTGATCGTGGCCGAGCCGCCGGAACGAATTTCGACGCCTGGGAAAAGGCGCAACTGGCGCCGGCCGCCGCATCCGCCGGGCGACATGCGGCGCGCGGGCTTGCGCTTTTCCAGCAGATGAGCTGCATGGAGTGCCATGCGATCAATGGCACGACGGCAAAGGCGCGGGTCGGCCCCGACCTCACGCATTTCGCGAGCCGCCGCCAGCTCGGCGCCGGCATTGCCGAGAACACGCCGGAAAATCTCCGCCGCTGGCTGGCCGATCCGCAGGAGGTCAAGCCCGGCGTGAAGATGCCCAACTTCAATCTCACCGATCGCCCAGGTCAACGAGTTGGTCGATTACCTCGAGACGTTGAAATGAACGAGCTCACCAGCGTCCTGGATCGGGCCGGCCTGCTGACAGTGCGAAGCAGCGGCAGCACTGGAAGATGGCGTGGCTCTCCACGGTCGATCACAAGCGCATCGGCATTCTCTACATGGTGACGGCGCTGGTCTTTTTCGTCATCGGCGGCATCGAGGCGCTGTTCATCCGGCTGCAGCTGGCCGTGCCGAACAACACTCTGCTGCAGCCCGACACCTACAACATGCTCTTCACGATGCACGGCACGACGATGATCTTCCTCGTCGCGATGCCGGTGCTCTTCGGCCTGGCCAACTACTTCGTGCCGCTGCAGATCGGCGCGCGCGACATGGCGTTTCCGCGGCTCAACGCGTTCAGTTTCTGGCTCGTGCCCTTCGGCGGGATCCTGCTGCATTTCAGCTTTCTCGCCGGCGGCGCGCCGGCGGTCGGCTGGTTTGCGTATGCGCCGCTGAGCGAGACGCCTTACTCTTCGCAACTCGGGGTGGACTACTGGGCGCTGGCGCTGCTCGTGCTCGGCATCGGCTCGGTCGGCACGTCGATCAACCTCATCGTCACCGTGCTCACGCAGCCGCGCGCCGCACATGACGCTGCGCCGGCTGCCGCTCTTCTCGTGGATGATTTTCGTCAATTCCTTCCTCGTCATCCTGGCGCTGCCGGTCCTCAACGCCGGCCTGGTGATGCTGCTGATCGATCGGCTGCTCGACACGCACTTCTTTCTCATGCCGGCGGCGGCTCGGCCATCATGTGGCAGCACATCTTCTGGGCCTTCGGACATCCGGAAGTCTATATCGTCGCCATTCCGGCGTTCGGCGATTTTGTCGGAAGTCATCCCGGTTTTTTCGCGCAAACCGATCTTCGGTTACGAGTTCGTCGCCGGCTCGACGGTGGCGATCGCCTTCCTCAGCCTCGTCGTCTGGGCGCATCACATGTTCACGGTCGGGCTGGGCCACACGGTGGATCTGTTCTTTGTCGCCTCGAGCCTGCTCATCGCCATCCCGACCGGCGTGAAAGTGCTCAACTGGAGCGCGACCATGGTCGGCGGCCGGATCCGCCTTCGACACGCCGATGCTCTTTTGCATCGCGGCGCTGGTTCAGTTTCTCCTCGCCGGCCTGACGGGCGTCAGCCACGCCGCCGCGGCGCTCGATTGGCAGACGAAGAACAGCTACTACCTGGTGGCGCATTTTCACTTCGTCTTCGTCGGCCTGATCGTCTTCGCGATCCTCGGCGCGCTGCACTACTGGTTTCCGAAAATGAGCGGGCGCATGCTCTCGGAGCGGCTCGGCAAATGGACGTTTTGGCTGATGACCATCGGCTTCAACCTGACGTTCCTCATCCAGCATTTCCTCGGCTTCGCCGGCATGCCGCGGCGCGTTTACACCTATCCCGATCTTCCGGGCTGGGGCTGGATGAACATGGTCTCGACGGTCGGCGCGTTTTTCATGGCTGCCGCCTCGCTGCTGCTTTGTCTGGAATCTGGTCGCCAGCCTGCTGCGCGGCAAAAAGCGGGCGACAATCCGTGGAACGCCTGGACGCTGGAATGGGCGACGACCTCACCGCCGCCGCACGAAAACTTCCACCCGCTGCCGCCCATCCGCAGTCGCCGACCGCTCTGGGACGTGGCCAATCCCGACCGCCCCGATCCGGTGGTCGGCACGAAGGGTGAGATCGATCGGCGTGGCGCCGGAAAAGAACATGCCGGCGTGCTCGCGTTCATCTTTTCCGAAACGGGCTTCTTCGGCGTGCTGATTCTCGCCTATCTTTACTACAACGCGACGCCGCAGCCGGGACCGGATGCGCGCAGGTTCGACCTGCTCAAGACCGGTCTCTTCAGCCTTTGCCTGTTCGCCAGCAGCTTCACGATCTGGCGCTCGGAAAAGGGGCTGCATCACGGCCGGCAAGGGCGGATGATCGGCTGGCTCATTGCGACCATTGCTGCTCGGCGGGATTTTCATCGTCGGCCAGGGACTCGAGTATTGGGGTTTGTTCCAGAGCGGCGTGACCGTGAACTCGAATCTGTTCGCCACGACATTTTTCACGCTCACCGGATTCCACGGACTCCACGTGTGTGTGGGTCTTGATCGCCCTGCTGATCGTGCTCGGCCTGGCGCTGGCCGGTGATTTCCGGAAAGGCCGCTCGCCCGCGCTTCAGGCGGTCGGATTGTACTGGCACTTCGTCGATGCTCGTCTGGGTGTTTGTGCTGTCGGTCGTTTACATTTTGCCTCGACTACGATGACGCGCAACAATTTCTCATCTCCGCCTGGACGTGGAATCCGCTGGTGTTGCTGAGTTGCGCCGCGGCGCTTGGCGCCTACTTCGCCGCCTATGGTTATCATCGGCGCATCGGCTGGTTGGCAGCGGGCCTTGGCGTGTTTCTGCTCACGCTGCTTTCGCCGCTCAACACGCTCGCCGATGGCTATCTCTTCAGCGCGCACATGGCGCAGCACATTCTGTTGTTGCTGATCGTTCCTGCGCTCTGGCTGCTCAGTCTGCCGCGGTCGCTTTCCTTCACGCTGCGGCCGCGCATTCTCGCGCATCCGCTCGTCGGCTGGATGGCAGGTGTCGGCGCGATGTGGTTCTGGCATGCGCCGGCGCTTTGCAACGCGGCGGTTTCTTCGCGGTCGGTCTACGCCCTGCAAACCGTTTCGCTGCTCGTGCTCGGTACGCTTTTCTGGCGGCAGATCCTCGCGCCGCGCGAAGCGGAGCGGCTTTCGCCGCCAGGCGCCGTTCTCTATCTTTTCAGCGCCTGCGTTGCCTGCAGCGCGCTCGGGATCATCGTCACTTTTTCGCCAGTCACGGTCTGTTCGATTTATTCCATGCCGCCGCCCGATCGTCTCGGGATCCTGCCGACCATTCGCGACCAGCTGGGGGTTCACGCCGGAGAAGGATCAGCAAATCGGCGGACTGCTCATGTGGGTGCCGATGTGCCTCATTTATCTGAGCGCGATTTTCGCGCAAATCGCGCGCTGGTTCGGAGAAGCCACGCCGCGCCCGGCCACGGAGAAGCTTTCATGACTAACGAAGCCCGATCCTGCACACCCGGATTGGGAGCCGCTCCCCCGACCAGGATCTTCCCCGCCCTAATTACTTTCCCGCCGGTCTCGCGATGGGAACGGCGTTCATTCTTTTGGGGCTTTATCACTTCGTGGGTCATCCTCGCGGTCGGCGGCGGTCTTTTCATCGCGTCGCTCGCGGGTTGGATCAGCGAGATTCGTCGTGAACTAAAACATGACTAACGAGAACGATTCTGCCAACCATGCGACCGCCGGAAGAGATGAGCCGCCGGCGTTTTCTCGAAAAGCTGTGTGTCGCGCTCGGTGGCGCGTGTGCCGCGCTTCTTGGAATTCCGGTCGTCGGGTTCGTCCTCGCCCCGCTCTTCCGCAAAGTGCCCTCGGAGTGGATCCCAGTTGGCAAGATCGGCGACTTTCGAGTCGGCGCGACGGTGAACGTGACCTTGATTGATCCGTCGCCGCTGCCCTGGGCCGGCATCACCGCGAAGACGGCCGCGTGGTTGCGCCGCGAAGACGAAGAACACTTCATTGCGTTTGCGGTCAACTGCACGCACATGGGCTGTCCGGTGCGCTGGCTCTCCGACGCGAAGCTATTCATGTGCCCGTGTCATGGCGGCGTCTATTACGAAGACGGCGCCGTCGCCGCCGGTCCGCCGCCGAAACCGCTGATGCGCTATGAAGTGCGAGTCGCCGACGGCCAGGTGGAAATCAAAGCCGCGCCTATCCCAATCATCCACACGCTATGAAGCGTGTCTTTGTCGCGACCTGGCACTGGCTCGATGACCGGCTCGGTATCGCCGATCTGATCGGGCCCGCCGCCAAGCATCTCGTGCCGCAGCGACGCGCGGTGGTGGTACGTCTTCGGCAGCGCGACCATGATCGCGTTCATCGTCCAGGTTGTGACCGGTGTCGCGCTCGCCTTCTCCTACGTCCCTTCGTCTTCGCAAGCGTACGAAACGCTGCTGTTCATCACCAACGACGCGCCCTTCGGGAGCTTCCTGCGCGGCCTGCATTACTTCGGCGCCTCGGCCATGGTGCTGATGGTCGGCGCGCACATGGCGCAGACTTTTCTCTTCGGCTCCTACAAATTCCCGCGCGAGATGAACTGGACGACCGGCGTGCTGCTGCTCGGCTTCACGCTGGTCATGGGATTTACCGGGCAGCTTTTGCGCTGGGATCAAAACGCGACCTGGTCGGTAGTGGTCGCGGCGGAACAGGCGGGACGCGTTCCGTTCGATCGGCAACTGGCTCGCGCGATTCATCCTCGGCGGAACAACGATTGGCGGCGCCACGCTGAGCCGTTTCTTCGCCATCCATGTTTTTCTCGTCCCGGCTCTGCATCTTCGCTTTCATCGCGCTCCATCTCCGATTGGTCTTGCGCCACGGCATCGCCGAACCGCCCACCGCGGGCAAGCCCGTCGATCCCGAAGACCTACGAAAAGGAATATCACGAGCTGCTCGAAAAAACCGGACATCCGTTCTGGCCCGACGGCGCCTGGCGCGACTTCGTCTTCGGCACCGCCTTGCTCATCGCGCATCGTGCTGCTCGCCCTCTATGTCGGCCCACCCGCGCTCGACAAGCCGCCCGATCCCAGCATCCTGAAGGCCGATCCGCGTCCCGACTGGTATCTGCTCTGGTATTTCGCCGTCCTCGCGCTCATCCCGCCGCAAATGGAGGGCTACGTGATGATCCTGGCCCCGGTCGTGATCGGCGTTCTTTTGCTGGTGGTTCCCATCCTTAACAATCGAGGTGAGCGCGCACCCTCGCGGCGGCCCTGGTCGATCGCGGTCGTGCTGCTGAGTGTCATCATGATCGGGTCGCTCTGGATCGCCGGCGCGCGTTCTCCATGGTCGCCAAATTTCGAGCCCGTCCCCCTGACTCCGCAAATCATTGGCGCAACCAGCGGACCCGTCTTCGCAGGCGCGCAATTATTTCAGGAAAAAGCCTGCCTGAACTGCCATCTCATCGAAGGCCACGGCGGCCGGCGCGGCCCCAATCTCACCTATGTCGGCGATCGCCTTTCCCAGAGCGATATCATCATCCGGATCGTCAACGGTGGCGTCAACATGCCGGCTTTCGGCAAAACCCTAAAACCTCAGGAACTGGCCGATCTGACCACTTTTCTACAGTCGCGCAAGCAAGCCGTTCCTCAGGCCTCAGAAGCGCCGGCGCCATAGGCAGGCTGCATTCTCCTCACCCTCGGACCGTTCAGATTCGTTAGGCTCAAAGCCTGCGCTCCTCCGCGTAAGGCAAGATTTCCGGCAGATGACCCGTCCGCAGTTCTTCCTGCACTCCCTGCCAATACTCCGGTCGAAACAGATCGCCGTGTCGCTCCATCAACGCCGCCCGCGCCGGTTCCGGAAAGGCGAGGAAGCGGGGGAATTCCTCGGGAAAAATATCGCCCTCCCGCACCGAAAACCACGGCTCGGCCGATAGTTCCTCTTCGTAAGTCCGCGACTGCGGCAGTGCGCGGAAATTGCAGTCGGTCAGGAGACAAAGCTCGTCGTAATCGTAGAAAACCACGCGACCCCGGCGGGTCAGGCCGAAATTTTTCGTGAGCAAATCGCCGGCGAAGATATTCGAGGCAGCCAGGTCCTTGATCGATTGCGCGTAATCGCAGGCTGCCGCGATTGCCGTTGCCTCATCGCATTCGCGGAAGAGGAGATTCAGCGGCCGCACACGACGTTCGACGTAGGCATGCGCGATCAGGACATCTTCGTCCTCGATCCGCACCGTGCGCGCGGCCTTGCCTAACAAATCGGTGAGCAGAGATGGCTCGAAGCGATCGCTCGCGATCCGCAGGTGCTCAAACTGATGGGCCTCCACCAGCCGCCCGGCGCGATCGTGCTCGAAGACCATCCGGTAACGACTCATGACATCGCGCCGGTCGCTTTCTTTTGGCGCATCAAAACGGTCGCGGATCAGTTTAAAAACCACGTCGTAGCTCGGCAGGGTAAAGACGAGCATGACCATGCCGCGGGCGCCTTCGGCCGCGACGAAGTGATCACGCGATATCTGAAGATGCCGGACAAAATCACGATAAAACTCCGTCTTGGCATGCCGGTTGTAGCCGATCGCGTTGTAAAGATCAGCGGCGCGCTTGCCCGGCATCAGCTCGCGCAACCATTGCACCAGGCCGTAGGTCGCCGGTGCGTCGACCCGGAAGTAGGCGCGGGTGTAGGAAAAGAGAATCGCGAGGTCGCTTTCTCCAATCAAAACCGCATCGAGCATCAGTCCGCTCTCGTCGGGATGGTGCAGGCAGAAGGCCAGCGGTGTCGCCTCGCCCTCGAGAACAATCCGCCCGACCAGGTAGGCACCACGTCCACGGTAAAAAACGTGGCGAAGAATTTCGAGCTGGTCGAAGTGGCGCGACGGTATTGCGGCCAGAATGCGATCGGCGGCGGTCTGGCTGGCGTGGTTGAGGTCGCTCCAGCAATCCTGGGCAAAACCGGCGCCGTTCGCATCGGTCAACGCCTCCCTCAGCAAAAACGCCAGAGGCGCGCCGGAATAAGCCCGGGAGAGCGCAGTGCCGTGCGCGTTAGGCGGCGCATCGAAGTCAGTATCGACAAATTCGATTGCCTGATCGACGCCCTCGGTCGCAAAAACGCGGCGGGTGAGCGAATTGAAAAAACTTTCGGCCACTTCCCAGCGGATCGATGGCGCGATCAGCGAGGAATAGACCGCCTTGGTCGCGCTCCAGACCGCGCGCGCCCGCAGCCGCTCTCCCATCAAAGCCTTTACCCGATTCGTTAGGCCATCGAGCACGAGCGTGTAAAGCCTGAGCCGCTCGGCGGCGTCCTGGAAGCTGCCGCGCCAGTCGCGGGCCAGGAATCGATCACGCGCCCGCCGCGTGATTTCGTCAAAGCGCACCTCATACTCGCCCAGCGCCTGGCGCGTTTCCTCGGCGCAGAGCGCCGCCAGCCGGCTATCGGTCAGGGCGGAAGTAGAAGTGGTTTGCACAAGGTTGCTGGCCCTGGACTCGCCGCGGCGCGTCCCTCCGGAGGGACGCGCTTCCGCGCGTCCAGGATCAATGAAACTGTTCTTCCTCGGTCGAGCCCTCCAGCGCCGCGGTCGAGGATTCACCGCCCGAGATGACCCGCGCCACGTCGTCGAAATATCCGGTACCGACTTCGCGCTGATGTTTCGTCGCGGTGTAGCCGTCGCCTTCGGCGGCAAATTCCTCTTCCTGCAATTCCGAATACGCGGCCATGCCGCGGTCGCGATAGCCGCGGGCGAGCTTGAACATGCTGTAGTTGAGGGCGTGGAATCCGGCCAGGGTAACGAACTGGAATTTGTAACCCATCGCGCCGAGCTCGCGCTGGAATTTCGCAATCGTGGCCTGGTCGAGCTTTGCCTTCCAGTTGAACGAGGGCGAGCAGTTGTAGGCGAGCAGTTTTCCGGGGAAATTCCGGTGAATGCTCTGGGCGAACTTCTTCGCCTCCGCCACATCGGGCTTGGAAGTTTCAAACCAGAGCAGGTCGGCATGGGGCGCGTAACTCAGCGCCCGCGCGATCGCCTGATCGATCCCGGCGCGGACGCGGAAGAAACCTTCCACCGTTCGTTCGCCAGTGAGAAAGGCGCGGTCGCGCTCGTCGACATCGCTCGTCAGAAGGGCGGCGCCGCCGGCGTCGGTCCGCGCGATCAGAATTGTCGGCACGTTGCAAACGTCGGCCGCGAGCCGGGCCGCCGTCAGGTTGGTGAGCGCGGTCCGCGTCGGGATGAGCACTTTCCCTCCCATGTGGCCGCATTTTTTCTCGCTCGCGAGCTGATCCTCCAGATGTACCCCGGCTGCGCCCGCTTCGATCATCGCCTTGATCAGCTCGAAAACGTTGAGCGATCCGCCAAATCCAGCCTCGGCATCGGCCACGATAGGCGCGAACCAGTCGATCTCATTTTTACCTTCGCCGTGGGCGATCTGGTCTGCCCGTTGCAGCGCCTGGTTGATCCGCCTGACGACCGCGGGAACGCTGTTCGCGGGGTAGAGGCTCTGGTCGGGATACATCTGCCCGGCCAGATTCGCATCGGCCGCGACCTGCCAGCCGCTCAGATAAATTGCTTTCAGCCCGGCCTTCACCTGCTGCACTGCCTGGTTGCCGGTGAGCGCGCCAAGCGCCGGGACAAAGCGTTCGGTGCGCAGCAACTCCCAGAGCTTCTCCGCTCCGCGTCGCGCGAATGTATGCTCCGGCACCACGCTCCCCTGCAAGCGTTGCACATCGCCTAACGAGTAGGTGCGCGTGCTGCCTTTCCAGCGCGGATTGCTGCTCCAGTCCTGTATCGATTTGTTCATTGGCGTCTCCTGGCCCGGGTAGGGTGGGCGTCCCGCCCGCCGGCGCTGGCATCCTGCCATCGCGAACTTTCCTGCGGGCGCAACCGAAAAAAAGATTGTTTCGGCAAGATGCCGGAACCGGCGGGCGGGACGCCCACCCTACCCGAGCTTTTCATAACCCGGTAAGGTGAGGAATTCCGCAAATTCATCATCGGTTGTGATCTGGTCGAAGAGCTCGCGCGCCGCGTCGAATTTGTCTCCGGCGAAGCGTTTCACCTTCGCCAATTCTTCACCGAGCACACTTCGGAAAAGTTCCTTCGTCACTTTGCGCCCGTCACTCAACCGGCCATCGCGATGACGAATCCATTGCCAGACCTGCGCGCGTGAGATTTCCGAGGTGGCGGCATCTTCCATCAAATTGAACAACGGCACCGCGCCATGGCCGCGCAGCCAGGCTTCCAGATATTGCACGCCGACGCTGATGTTCTGGCGCAGTCCCGCCTCCGTGATCGGCCCGCTCGGACCGAAATCGAGCAGGTCAGGCGCGGAGACATTCACCTCGTTGCCCTTGCGATCGATTTGATTCGGCTGCGGCATTTTCTCGTTAAAGGCATCAAGCGCGAGTTGCACCATCCCGGGATGCGCGACCCAGGTGCCGTCGTGGCCGTCGCCCGCTTCGCGTTCCTTGTCGGCGCGCACTTTGGCAAAGGCCTCCTCATTAGCGGCCGGATCATTCTTCACCGGAATCTGCGCCGCCATTCCGCCCATCGCGAAAATGTTGCGGCGATGACAGGTCTTGATGCACAACAGGGAATAGGAATGCATGAAATGCGTCGTCATCGTGATGAGGGCGCGATCGGCGAGCAGGAAATCGGGCTTGTTCCGGAAACGTTTGATGCAGGAAAAGATGTAATCCCAACGCCCGCAATTCAGGCCGGCGGAATGCTCGCGTAGCTCGTAAAGAATTTCGTCCATCTCAAACGCCGCCGGGATTGTCTCAATTAAGACCGTGGCCCGAATCGTTCCCTGCGGAATGCCGAGTTCACTTTGGGCGAGCCTGAAAGCGTCGTTCCAGATCCGCGCTTCCAGGTGGCTCTCCATTTTCGGGAGATAAAAATAGGGGCCGCTCCCGCGCGCGATCAGCTCCGGCGCGTTGTGGAAAAAATAGAGCCCGAAATCGAGCAGCCCGCCCGCCACCGGCTCGTCGTCGATCAGGAGGTGCTTCTCGACCAGATGCCAGCCACGCGGCCTAACGAGCAGAACGGCGACCTTTTCGTTGAGTTGATATTTCTTCCCATCCGGATTGGTAAAGGTGATCTTGCGCCGGATCGCGTCGCGCAGGTTGATCTGGCCTTCGATCATGTTTTCCCAGGTGGGCGAATTGGCGTCCTCGAAATCGGCCATGAACATTTTCGCGCCCGAGTTGAGGGCGTTGATCACCATCTTGCGGTCGGTCGGCCCCGTGATCTCGACCCGCCGGTCGCGCAGATCCTCCGGAATCGGGGCGCAAGTCCAGTCGCCCTCGCGAATCTCTTTCGTCTCCGGCAAAAAATCGAGCGTGCCACCGCCATCGAGCATCGCCTGTCGTTCCTCACGGCGCCGCAGGCATTCCAGCCGCCGCGCGTTGAGGGTCCGGTGTAATTTCGCGACGAAAGCGAGCGCGTCCGGCGTCAGAATCTCATCGAACCCGGGAGAGATTGCGCCGACAACCCGGACTTCATCGTTTGTCCGGGTCTGATCGGTGTTTCTCATGAGAACCAAATAAGCTTCGTCGCCGCAGCCAAGTCCGACTGTCTCTAATACGACCACGTTTTCGCACCGCATTCAAAGGCGGGGAATTAATCGCCTCCCGCAGCGCGCGTTTTCAGGTTGCAAGTCGTAGCGTCGGCGGACGCAGCAGCGAAGCGATGACCGAGACAGCGAGGATGCCTGCGACGATCGCAAGCGCCGCGAGCGTTGGCACTTTGTAGACTTCGGCGAGCAGCATTTTCGTGCCGACAAAAATAAGAACGGCCGCGAGGCCGTAGTGGAGCAGATGAAAGCGTTTCATCACGTCGGCGAGCGCGAAATAGAGCGAACGGAACCCGAGCACGGCCATAATATTCGAGGTCAGGACAATGAACGGATCGCGCGTCACCGCGAGCACCGCCGGGATCGAGTCCACCGCGAAAATCATGTCCGTCCACTCGACGAAAATCAAAACGATGAAAAGCGGTGTGACGGCCAGGGTGCCGCCTTCGCGCACGAAAAAGTTCTGGCCGTGGTCGCCCTGCGCGACGCGGAAAACGCGCCGCACCAGGCGCAGCACGGGATTCTTCTGCGGCTCGATTTCCACCGCGTGACTACGCCACATCTTGAGCCCGCCGAGGATGAGGATGGCGCCGAAAAGATAGAGCACCCAGTGGAACGCGTGCAGGAGCGCGACGCCAACGAAGACCATGCCCGCGCGCATCGCGAGCGCACCGAGGATGCCCCAGAAGAGGACGCGATGCTGATAGCGCGGCGGCACCTGAAAATAACTGAAGAGCAGGGCGAAGACGAAGACGTTATCGACGCTGAGCGAAAGCTCGATCAGATAACCGGTGCAGAATTCCAGCGCCGCCTGCTCCCGCCCCGCGACTCCCGGATAGGAACCGATCCAACCGCAGTAGATCCCGAGATTGAAGAGGAGCGCGAGCGCCACCCAGACACCGACCCAGATAAGCGCTTCGCGGACTTTCACGGCGTGCGCCTTGCGATGAAAGACGCCGAGATCGAGCGCCAGGAGCACGCACACGAAACCGACGAATGCCATCCACCATAGAGTCGAGGGATTCATCATTCGTTCCGCGACGCCGTCCTCTAGGTCGCAATTGCTGTCGAGGTGACCGTATCTAGCGCGCCGCCGGGCTCGCCATCAAACGTCCCATCGGTCCCCGGCTTGCCGCCAGATTGCTCTTGAGCCGTTTCAGTCGCTTACTCGCGCGCGCCTTGATCCCAGCGGTGAGTTGCTTCATCGCCTTCCCGAGCGCAGCGGCCAGGGTGTGATCTCGCGCCTCCGCGAACAAGTCCGGCCCCGGGGTGACGAGATGAGCCCGCACACAAAAGGCGGGGCTCGCCTCGTCTTCGCGCGTGATGCGAACCATCGCCAGGTCAATCTGACGCATGGGTTCCAGGACGAGGATTTTTTGATGCACAATGGTGCGTAGTCCTTTGGTCGCGCGGATTCCAGTATGTTTGAGAATGAGTTTCATGTGGTGAAGTCCTGTTTTGATTTTTGCTGCCCGATGGTCGAGCGCGATGAACATGAGCGACAAACGACGATTCCACTAATACGAAAAAATTGTATTACCGTTCGTTTTTATGGAACAGTGGTCGCCGGCATGGAATGGCTCAATTATCATCACCTTCTTTATTTTTGGACGGTGGCGAAGGAGGGCGGCCTGCGGAAAGCGTCCGAAAAGCTGCGCGTCTCGCAACCCTCCATTTCCGCGCAGGTCAGCGCCCTCGAAAGGGCGCTCGGCGAACCGCTCTTCCGCCGCAGCGGCCGGACCAAAGTGCCGACCGAAACGGGCCGCGTCGTGATGGGTTACGCCGAGGACATTTTTTCTCTCGGACGCGAGATGATGAATACGGTCAGGCATCGCCCCGGCGAGCGCCCGGCCCGGTTCCAGATCGGCGCGGCCGACTCGGTGCCGAAGTTTATCGCTTATGAAATTCTCCGGCCCGTCTTTCAGCTCCGGCCGCCGGTGCAGATGATTTGTCGCGAAGGAAAAGTGGAAGCGCTCCTCGCGCAACTGGCCGCGCATCGGCTCGACATCGTGCTCGCCGATGAGCCGGCGCCGAGCGGCCTGAAGTTCAAGCTTTTCAATCATCGCCTCGGGGACAGCGACGTGACCTTCTGCGCCGCGCCGCCGCTGGCCGCGAAGTTGCGCCGCAAATTTCCCCAATCGCTCCACGGCGCCCCCGCCCTTCTGCCGACCGAAAACACCGCTTTCCGAATGACCTTGGAGAGATGGTTCGACGCGGCCGGGATCCGGCCGCGGGTGGTGGCGGAATTTGAAGACACCGCGCTGTTGAATCGCGCCGCGGCGGACAGTTTCGGATTCGTCCCCGTCTACACCGCGATCGCCCGCCCGGCCATCAAGCAAAACGGATGGAAGGTCATCGGCCGGGCCGAGCAATGCTCGGGCCACTTCTACGCCATCACCGCCGAGCGCCGACTCAAGCATCCCGCCATTGTCGCGATCACCGAATACGCGCAGGTCAAACTTTTTGCCTGAGCGCCAACCGGTTCACTTCTCCGCGGCTTCGCGTTGCCGACAGGCATATTCGCTCTACCCTTCCGGATGAAATTTCCGACGATCACCACGCTCCTCTTCGCGCTCGCAGCCACACCACTCCTGCGCGCAGCGGACCAGACACCCGCGCAACTCGCCGGCCAGGAGCTGCCATCGTTGCTCGCCATTTACAAGGATGTGCACAGCCATCCGGAGCTCTCAACGCAGGAAAAACGTACCTCAGAAATCGTCGCGAAAGAGCTGAAAGCAGCTGGCTGCGAGGTAACCGATCACATCGGCAAATACGATCAGCCCGGGCTCACCGGTTATGGCGTTGTCGGCCTGATGAAAAATGGCGACGGCCCGGTCGTGCTCGTGCGCACCGACATGGATGCGTTGCCGGTCGAGGAGGAAACCGGGCTGCCCTACGCGAGCAAGGTCACGACAAAAAATGAGAAGGGCGATGAAGTCCACGTCATGCACGCCTGCGGTCACGACGTGCACATCGCGACTTTCATCGGCGTGGCGCGCGCGCTCGCCGCATTGAAAGACCAATGGCACGGCGCACTCCTTTTCGTTGCGCAGCCGGCGGAAGAACTCGGCACCGGCGCCCGCGCGATGTTGAAGGACGGGCTCTACACGCGTTTCCCGAAGCCGGCCTTCGCGCTCGGTTTTCACGACAACGCACAGCTTGAGATTGGTCACATCGGCGTCACCCCGGGCTACACTTACGCCAATGTCGATTCCGTGGACGTGACCGTGCACGGCGTCGGCGGCCACGGCGCCTACCCGCACAAGACGAAGGATCCGATCGTGCTCTCCGCCGAGATCATCAACATGTGGCAAACGATCGCGAGCCGGGAAGTCAACCCGATCGATCCGGTCGTGATCACGGTGGGCTCGATCCACGGCGGGACGAAGCACAACATCATTGGGAACGAAGTGAAAATGCAACTCACGGTGCGCACTTACAAAAGCGACGTGCGCGAACAGGTCCTGAGCGCGATCGAGCGGATCGCCAAAGGGTGCGCGACGGCCGGCGGCTGGCCGCCGGAGAAGCTGCCCGAGGTGAAGGTGCTCCGGGACGAATTCACCCCCTCGACCTACAACAATCCGGAACTGACGCAGCGCCTGATCGGGGTCTGGAAACAATCGTTAGGCGAAAACAACGTCGAAATCGTCGACCCGACGATGGGCGGTGAGGATTTTTCGGAATACAGCCTCCCGGACCATTCGATCCCGGCGGTCGATTTCCACATCGGTGCGGTTGCGCCGGAGAAGATAGCGGCGTCGAAAAAACCGGGCGCGCCGCCGCTGCCGAGTTTGCACTCGAGCAAATTCGCGCCCGTTCCGGAGCCCACCATTCGCACCGGCCTGGTCGCGATGACCAGCGCGGTGCTCGATTTGATGAAGAAATAGTCCTCTCGGCAACTCTTCGCGCAGGTGCCAGATCGATCAGCCGCTCGTCGTCTATTCCGCAGTGCGCCGGACTCGCGCCACTAAACCGTGCACGCTATTACCGACCTCATAATAGCCGCAAATGAATCCCTTGTGGTTGATTCCGCTCAGCGTCACAACCGGGGAGCTGGCGTAATCGAAGGTCACAAACTGGTTTGGTGGAATAAAGAAAAGACCATGGCCTAACCTGGAATGGTCGTAGAACTTTCCTACCATCCAGCCGCGATCGTTTATCCCATAAAGGTAGGTCGTGAGGCTGCCCGGGGCCGCGACCGGGTATTTCAATGTACCTGCGGGAGTCGAGTAAAAACCGTAGCTAAATCCTGAAGTGGTGTTGACATAATAACCGACGACTTGATTCGCGGCGTTGAGTTGGTGAGGCGTGACGTAATACCCACCTGGGACATCGATCGTCGTAACCGCTCCGCCCACGCTGACAAAGCCTTCTACCGCATTTGCCTGGTTGTAATAATAGCCCGCAAAATCACCGACGTCATTGATTCCCTGGAGCACCGTCCCGCTCGAGCCGGGCACATCAAATTGCGCATAGGAGCCGCCGGAGAGAAAGAAGCCGTGATAATCAGTAGCTCCGAAAAAGTAGCCGCAGACTGTGCCGGCATCATTAAGGCCAAAGGCACCGGTAAGATTATGGGTGTCATCGGGGTCAATGATCGGTGCGCTAAATTGACCATCGGCTGTCCGGGTGAAGCCGCTGCTGCGCGAACTGCTCGAGAAAAAGCCCGCGATCTCGTTCCTATCATTGATCGCATATGGGTAGGTTTTAGTCGCTCCGGGATAGTCAAATGTTGTGAGCACTTCGATGCTAATGGTGGCTGCCTGAGCAAACGCTCCCAGTAACGGAAAGACCATGAAGATCGCTGCACCAAACAGGTATTTTCTCATGGTCAAAGGGATATCGATGGGGAATTTCGATGTGGGCTTCGCCGAGGTTATCGTACGGGCTTAGTTTTTCACTTCAAATATCGTCCCACAGCAGCTGGGGCCGAAGAGCTGCTGCGTGCCGAAGAGATTGCCGTTGTGGTCCATGAGGAGCCGACCGACAGGGAAAACGCCGTCGTCGGGCCCGGAAAAGTCATAGAGAACGGTGAACCGGCCGTGCTGGCTCAATCGGTAAACAAGCCCGGAATTGTGGGGGCCCAGGTATTGCACGGTGCCGTAAATAGTGCCCTCGGCGTCCAAGATCACCATCCGGCGCAATCATAAACACTGTGCCTTGAGCGTTGTCGCCACCGCCAGACGTCGCGCCGTAGAGATTGCCCTCGCCATCGAGGAGCAGACCGTCCACCGGGCCACTGCCGTCGGCGCCGCCGGTGAAAGCGTAGAGCACGCTCACCTGGCCGTTCTCAACCTTGTAAACGGTGCCGCAGCCCGAAGAGCAATTGCTGTTCACGCTACCGCCCGAGCGCGACGTGCCATAGACAATGCCGGCGGCGTCCATGATCAGGTCGCCATTGGGCGTGGCAGGCCCCGGGCTGCCGGTAAAGCCGTAGAGAACCTTGCCGAGGTTCGCCACAGCGCCATCCGAGGTCGCGATGAGAGCCATTCCCAAGCCAGCGGCGATCAGCGCGCCACCGGCAGTCAGTCTAAGCCTACGTTTCATCTGATTTGGTTCCGTATGCTTGGGTTAGTTGCGCGGCAGATTCAGTTTCGAACTTTGAAAATTGTCCCGCATCCGAGGGTGCAGTTGCTACTGCCGCCGTAAAGAGTGGTGCCAATGAGATTGCCCTGGCGATCGATGATAAGGCGACCATAGGGGCGTTCGGGGCGTTCATCTTCGCCGCTGGCAGGAAAGGTATAGAGGGTGGCAATCCGGCCGTCAGGCGACACTCGAAAGACTACCCCGGCCTGATTCTCTCCCCCGTAGACCGTCGCACCATAAAGGTTGCCCTCTGCGTCGGCGACGAGGCCAGGAGAGACACCCTCACCATCGGCGTGGTGCTTAAAAGCATACAACACCGTCTCGGTGCCATCAGGACTCACCTTCCACACCGCGCCAAACTTGACGCCGCCATTGTAGCAGGTGCCAAAGAAATTACCCTGTGCATCCACGAGTAAGCGATCGCTCGGGTGACCGGCACTTCCCGGCCCTTGAACTCGTGGAGCACGCTCTCCTGCCCGTCGGGCGTGATCTTGAAAATCGTGCCACAACCAGTGGGCTGCCCACATCCTGGCTTCCCGCCATGATAAGTCGTGCCGTAAAGGTTTCCTTCCGCGTCCGCGATCAGGCCGGCTGCCGGGCTGGCGCCCTCGGGTCTGGGGGTCCCGACGAAGGCGTAAAGGATGCTCTCCTGGCCGTCGGGCATTAGCTTGAAGACCGTGCCACAGCCCCCGTCACAGTCGCCGATGCCGCCGGAAAAGGTCGTGCCGTAGAGGTTGCCATCCGCGTCGGCGATCAAATCGCCATTGGGATCCGCGCCATCATCTGTGCTTCCGGCAAAGGAATGAAGGGTCGTCTTGGTTCCATCCAGGGTAATCTTAAACACCGTGCCCAGGCCGCTGTCTCCCCCCGAAGATGTCACGCCGTAGAGACTGCCCTCGGCATCGAGGAGCAAACCATCGCGGGGAAAGGAGCCATCGCTCCCACCGGTAAAACCATAAATCACGCTTTCCTGACCGTTGGCAACTTTGTAGACGGTGCCGAAACCTGAACTACCGCCAACGCGAGTGGTGCCGTAATAAGTACCCATGGCGTCTGCGATCAGAGCGCCATTGGGATAACTACCATCGGTGCCACCGCCAAAACTGTAGAGGGTTTTGCCCGGATGCTCGATGGCGGCATTCGCAGCGGAGACGAAAGCCATTCCCAGACCGGCCGTGATGAGGGTTCCACCGGCGATAAGTCTAACTATAAGTGTAGGTTTCATGTGATTTGATTCTGTATGGTTGCGTTTGTTATTCAGTTTTGCACTTTAAAGATGGTCCCGCAGCCGAAGGTGCAGTTGCTACTGCCGCTATGCAGAGTCGCGCCAATGAGATTTCCCTGGCGATCGATGAGGAGGCGACCCGCAGGGTAAGGGTAATGAAACGGCTCGGCATCAGAAAACGTATAAAGAGTGGCAAACTTTCCGTCAGGTGTGACCCGATAAACCACACCGGTGTAATTCTCGCCGGAGTAATTCGTCGTCCCGTAAAGCGTGCCCTCTGAGTCGGCGACGAGGCCACCGTTGACATTAAGACCATCGGCATGCCCCTTGAAAGAATGCAGCACCGTCTCGCTACCATCAGGGCTCACTTTCCACACTGCGCCGAGTTTCCGGGCGCCACCGTTGTAGGTGGTGCCATAGAAGTTACCCTGTGCATCCATCACCAAACGAGCGCGCGGGTGGCCGGCGCTTCTGAAGCCTTCGAATCTGTGGATCACGGTCGTCTCGCCATCGGGCGTGATCTTAAAGATGGTGCCACATCCTTGAGGCCCACAGAGCGGCATACTCCCGCCGCCGTAAGTCGTGCCATAGAAATTGCCTTCCGCATCGGCGATCAGGCCGGCGCCGGGGTTGACCCCCTCGGGTCCCGCGCCCCCAATGAAAGCGTGAAGGATGCTTTCCTGGCCATCGGGCGTGACCTTGAAAACCGTGCCACAGCCACCGTCACAGTCGCCGATGCCGCCGGAAGAGGTGGTGCCATACAGGTTACCATCCGCGTCCGCGATCAAATCGCCATTCGGCCTGGCGCCATCGTCGGTGCCACCGGCAAAGGAATGAAGAGTCGTCTTGGTGCCATCAGGCGCGATCTTAAACGCCGTACCCATGTTGCTATCGCCCCCGGCAGACGTCACGCCATAAAGATTGCCCCCGGCATCCAGGAGCAGGCCATCTGTGGGAGAGGCGCCGTCACCTAGATCGGTGAACCGATAAATCACACTCTCCTGTCCATTGACGATTTTGTAGACCGTGCCACAGCCCGTCGGGCAATCGGCCGTAATGACGCCGCCCGAACCGGTGGCGCCGTAATAGACGCCCATGTCGTCTACGATCAGGTCGCCATTGGGATACGCGCCATCGGGGGCGCCGGCAAAACTGTAGAGGGTTTTGCCCGGGTGCAACATGGCGGCATTCGAAATTGAAACGAGAGCCATTCCGAGACCGGCCGCGATCAGCGCGACACCGGTAATTACTTTATACCTGTAATTCATTTTTGGTTCTCCTTTCAGATTGGATGGGTTGCAGTTTGGGTGAAGAAGCGCTCCGTGAGCCCGCAAGTCTCTCCATTCAAAGACGGCGGTTTCCGGCGGGAGGTCTTATCGAGACTACCCAGTCGAAAATTCAACTGTCAAGCCCGAATTCGGGGAGAAGGCTGCTATTGGTTGTGTTCACTTGGGCGCTGGTGCCTGGCGCGGCGCGTCCTGCGGCGGATCGGGATGACCAGCAGGCCTATTTCACCCGCACGTTCTTGCGGAGGTAGGTCGGAACGTCGAAGTCCTGGCCTTCCACGATCGTCGGCTCGCTTTTCTCGAAACGACCGCGCGTGATCGGCTCGAACTGCATTACTTCCTGGCGCGCCTGCACTTTTTCCTTCTTCGCCGGCGGCGGTTTCACCGCTGCAGGCTCGGGCGCGATCTCGGGCTCGGCGCGTTGGGGCCGGCTTGCTTCTTTGCGCGGCGGCGGAGGCGGCGGAGCGACCGCGGCGACCGGCCGGGGCGATCTCTTCCCGCTCGATTTAGTTCGTTAGGCATCGGTTCCGGACCGGCTCGGGCGCGACATGCGATGACGTCTTCCGGAGCGATTGGCTCGCTCGGCGCGGGCACTTCCGCCATAGAATTCGCCGCCGGAACATACGTGGCAGTGCGCATCGGCGCCGCACTCTCGGCGCGCCTTCGCGGAGAGCGAGCTGATCAGCGTCACGCTCAGGCGATCGCCCATTTTTCCGTCCACCGAAGTGCCGAAAAGAATCTGCGTCTGATCCTCCACATGGCGGTCCGAGTTCCTGCATCACGATCTCGACTTCGGTCAAGCGTCATTCCCGGGCCGCCGGCGACTTGCACGAGGACGTGATGCGCGTCGGTCAGCATCTTGCCGCGGTCCATCAGCGGATTTTTCAAGGCGAGGGCGAGGGCTTCGTGGGCGCGATTGTCGCTGTCGGATTCGCCGTAACCGAAGAGGCAGCGGCCATCCTGGCTGCGCAAAGCGGAAAGCAGTTCGTCGAAGCCGATCCGAATCAGGCCCGGCCGCCTAACGACATTGACGATCGCGCGCACGCTCTGGCTGATCGTGAGGTCGGCCGCGGCGAAAGCCTGATGGATTCCGGCCTTCGGCAAAACCATGTCGCCCATCCGATCGTTCTCGAAACAGACGACGGCGTCGGAAATGCTGCTGCAGTTGCGCGCAGCGCCTTCGCTCGCCTGGGCGTTGCGCCGTTTGCCTTCGAAGGCGAAGGGCAAGGTCGCGAAGGCCACGACCAGAGCGCCCGCTTTCGCGCGCCATCTGCGCGATGCAGGGGCCGCCCCGGAGCCGGTCCCGCCGCCCAGCCCGGCGCAGACGAAAACCATCCGCGCGCCCTGCAAGAATTCGCGGATTTCGTCGGCCGATTCGTTGGCGGCGTTGAAGCCGAGCTCCGGGTCGCCGCCCGCGCCGAGCCCGCGCGTGACCGTGCGGCCGAGCTGCACCTTCTGGGTCGCGACCGAACTGGCGAGCGATTGCACGTCGGTGTTGATCGGCGATCAGATCGACCCGCTCCATGCCGTCGAGGACGATGCGATCGAGCGCGTTGGCCCCGGCGCCTCCCACGCCGATGATCTTGATCGCGAGTTCGTCTTCGTGTTTTTCCGGCAGGGTGTAGTTACGGCTGAGTTGGATCATTGGGTCGTTAAGCTTCCCAGCTTGCGTGTTTGGTTAGGTGGTTTCGTTAGGCGCCCAAAAAAATCTGTCATCTCGATCCGCCGCAGGACGGAGAGGGATCTCGCAAGTTTCGCTCAACGCTGCGTCCAAAGACAACATCGAGGATGGCTTGAGAGGTCCTTCGCCGCGCTTCGCCGGGCTCGGGATGACAAATTGGGTAACGGCCGCTGTCTTCATCGCATTCCGTTGAAAAACTTTCCCGAAAATCCGGCCGAATTCCGCTGCGCGGCTGGCGATCGCCCTGCACGGCCTGGGCGTATTTGATCAGGCCGATGGCGGCGGCGAACTGCGGGTTTTCAAAGGCACTCGTTAGGCCGGACATCGTCCGCGCGTGCGTGACGCGCGCCGGGATGCCGAACACGTCTTCCGCCAGGTTGTCGATCCCGTTGAGCTGACTGCAGCCGCCGGTGATGAAAATGCCTTCGCCGAGGTAATCGAGAAACGGCTCTTCCTCGAGCTTGCGCTTGAGGAGCTCAAAGGTCTCGCGCAGGCGCATGTGAATGATCGTGTTGAGCGTCTCGCGCTCGACTTCTTTGCCGGCGAATCCGGAGTCGTCTTTCAGAAGGACGGTCTCGCCCGGGAGACAGTTGCCGAGGACCGTGCTGCCCTCTTCGACCTTGAGCTTTTCCGCGCGCGTCATCGGGATGCGCAAGCCCATCGAGATGTCGTTCGTGATGTGATCGCCGCCGACCGCGAGGACGCCGCTCTGTTTCACCGCGCCATCGACATAGAGGACGTAATCGGTCGTGCCGCCGCCGATATCGATGACGAGCGCGCCGAGACTTTTCTGGTGCGGGGTGAGCACGACCTGCGCTGAGGCGAAGGCGGTGAAGACGACATCTTCGACGTCGAGCGGCAGTTCTTTCACGCAGCGGATCGTGTTTTGAATCCGCGTGCGGACGCCGTGGATGATGTGAAAATCGGCCTCCAATTTCTGCCCAAGCATGCCTAACGGATTAAGGACGCCGTTCTGCCCATCGACGTGATAATGCTGGATGATCGAGTGCAGAAACGCGTTCTGCGCCGGGATGCTGACCTCGCGCGCGTTGATTTTCACGTCCTCGATATCCTGCTCGTCGATCTCGTCGCGATCGTCCGGGAGGGCGACGCAGCCGCGATTGTTGAAGCTCTGGATGTGCGCGCCGGTGATGCCGATGTAGACGCTCCGAATCATGATGTCGCTTTTCTCTTCGGCATCGACGACCGCTTCGTGCACGCATTTCATCGCCGTCTCGAAATCGACGATCTCGCCCTTGCGCACGCCGCGCGAGGGCGCCTGACCGACGCCGAGAATTTTGATCGTGCCGTCGGGCCGGCCCTCGCCGACCACGACGCAAATTTTCGAGGTCCCGATCTCGAGACCGACCATTAAGTTGCTGCTAGCCATTGCCGTCTTTTTCCTGGTTAAAACGCTGAAGTGGAACCGCCTTCCGCACCGGCATCGGGGCGGAAGGGCGGGAGTGAAATTTTTTTACGCCGGGGCTGACGGCGGGCGCGCCTTTGATCGCTCCGCCGGTTTGGCCGGGGCGAATTTCCGGAGGATGGTTTCCGGCGTCGCGTCTCGGGTGCCTGGTTTCCGGTGATCGCTGGGCGCGGGTGTGGCAGCAGTTTCCTCGGCGGGCGCGAGCGGGTTCGCGGGCCGGTTCCTCCACGTAGAGCACATTTCCGAGACCGGCTGGGCGAAGGTCACGGGAATATTGCGCGCGACGAGCAGGTTGACGGTGTCGATCTCGCGATGGGAATCATCCGCGTAAACGAGCAACTGCTCGAGCCGCTGCATCTGCTCGGCGAGATTGTCGAACCCAAACATCACCTGCTGTGGTGCTTATCCGTCACGAGCAGGCAGTACCCTTTCGAGACATCGATCTTCGCGGATCTGAAAACGGGTCTGCATGAAACTGGTCGTCGTTAGGCGAAGCAATTCCAGGGCGGCCTTGGCCTCGAAGGAATCGACCACTTTCCCAGGGACGAGCGCCTCGCTTGAGCAGCCGGTGATCAAAGGCAGGGCGAGATATTCCGGGAGCAGCTTTTTTTCCTTCATCAGGACGCCGCGGGCATCGACGAGGAAGGCGGCGTCGGACGCGAAAGGATCGGTCACCGTTTTCTCGCTCGTGATCCAGGCGATCGGTTTGCGCTCGGTGATGTGAATATCGATCTCGTTAGGCATTTTCCTTTCCACCTGCACTTCGTCGACCTGCGGGAGCTGCTGCAGGCGGTCGTGCACCTGGGCGAGATTGACTGAGAAAATGTTGAGCCCCTCGGAAATGCCGGCGGCGCGCAGGACCTGGTCGCGCGGCAGGGTGCCATCGGTCTTGCACCTCGATGCGTGCTCAGGCGATATTCCGGGTTGTCGAAAAAGAAGCGGTTCAAGCCTTCGCGCACGCCGAAATAAACCCCGGCACAAATCGCCACCCCGAGCACGACTTTGGAGACGAGCACGAGGATGCGGCGGTTGCGATGATGCGAGGCGCGGCGCGAGCGCACCCGCACATCGAGGAGATGCTGCTGCCGCCGCTGGCGTGAGGTGGAAAGCCGCTGATTGCGCGGGCGCAGCTGATTTTTTGGCGTCGAAGTTTTCATTTCTGCGAGGGCCGGGCGGCGAGGGAAAGCTCGATAATGCGGGCGCAAAGTTCGCGGATAAGAAATGCCGGCGACGGCGGCGGCATCAGGCAGGAGACTGGTTTCGGTCATGCCGGGGATGGTGTTGAGCTCGAGGACAAACGGCTCGTTCGCTTCCGAAAGGATGACGTCGACCCGCGAGTAAACTTTCATGCCTAACGACCGCCCGGCTTGGAGCGAGAGCTCCTGGATTCGCTTCGTCAGGTCGGCCGGAATCTTGGCCGGGCAAACGTGCTCCGCCCCGCCGCCGCCCTGCGGATTGAGAAAGGGATACTTGTCGTTGAAATCGTAGAACCCGCTCTTCGGGATGATTTCGAGAACCGGGAGGGCGAGATCGCCGAGGACGCCGATGGTTAGCTCGCGGCCGGCGATAAATTCTTCAATCAGCAGCTCGTTGTCATAGCGCGCGGCTTCGCGCAGTGCGCCGGCCGCCTCGGCTGCTTGCCTAACGATTTGAATACCGACGGTCGAGCCCTGGCGCGGCGGCTTGATCACGTAGGGCAGGGGGAGCGACGGCTGCTGCCCGACCCGGATGATTTCCCAGGCGGAGTGGCCACGCCGTGTTCGCGGAATTTTTCCTTGGAAGGGATTTTGTCGAAGGCCAGCCAGCTTTCCGATAGACGCCTTCACCGGTGTAGGCGACGCCGCGATCTTCCAGGATTCTCTGCAACTGGCCGTCCTCGCCGAAGGTGCCGTGGATGACGTTGAAGGCGATTTCGGTGTCGTTAGGCAACTCGAAGTGAGCGTCGCGCACGTCGATTCGCGTGACCGCCGCGCCTAACGAGCGCAGCGCTTTCGCGACGCCGGCGCCGCTGGCGAGCGAAACGTCGCGCTCCGAGCCGGGGCCGCCCATTAGGACGGCGATCTGTTTTCCGGTGAGATCGATCATCGGGGTTGCTCCTTCTGGGGAGGACGGGGTGTTACCCCGTGACGGCCGGGAGTCTCCCGGCCGCCCGTCTGCAATCTGTGTATTCGAATACGGTTGAGAACGTCTCGACCAGGCCACGCGCAGGTGCCCGGGAGACTCCCGGGCACGACGGGGTAACACCCCGTCCTCCCCGGAACAGTCGGAACGGCGCTCACGCGTCCTCCCCCACGATTTGCACTTCGGTTTCCAATTCGATCCCGCGCTCTTCTCCGCGCTTTCGTCTGAATGCGGCTCGATCAATTCGAGCACTTCGTCGGCGGTCGCCGCCCCATCGTTGACGATAAAATTTCCGTGCACCTTCGAGACCCGCGCGTCCCCCACTCGCGTGTCTTTCAAACCCAGCTCATCGACCAGTTTTCCCGGCCGGGCAGCTCGCCGGATTTTTGAAAATGCAGCCGGCACTTTTCGCGCTCGGTTGGGTGGTGCGGCGTTTCTCCTGCGAGGCTTCCAGTCGCCTGACGATCTCTTCGGCGCTCGACTTTTTCCCCGCGGAAAACAGCGGAAACGGCAAAATTTTCCGCGAGCGACGGCACGTGCCGGTAGTGCACTTCGAGTTCGTCAGGCGTTTTCTCGTGCGCTTTCCCTTCCCGGTCGAGATAACGCACCCGCACCACCTGATCGAAAGTCTGCACACCCATTGCGCCGGCGTTCATGCGCAAACCGCCCCCGACTTCGCCCGGAATCCCTTCCATCCACTCGAAACCGCCGATCCCGGCCGCTTTCCCCGCGTAGGCGATCTCCTTCAATTTCGCGCCCACGCCCGCCGTCACCTCCACGCCGGAGGTTTCGATTTTTTCAAAATCGCCGCCGCTCGGATGCACCACTACCCCGCGAATCCCGCCGTCGCGCACGAGCAGATTCGAGCCGCGCCCGATGACGAAGAGCGGCAGATTTTCCCGCCGACAAAAGCGGATCACCTCCGCGAGGGCGGCTTCGGTCCGCGGTTCGACCCAGAACTGCGCCGGCCCGCCCACGCGCAAAGTGGTGTGTTTCGCGAGCGGCTCGGAGAGTCGCACTGTCGCCTTCCGGGCCGACGATCTCCTTCAGCCTCTCGGCGATGACCAGCTCGGCCGCGAGCTTCGCCAGTTGCTCGTGAATATTTCCCGCGCCGAGACTGAGGACGAGATCGCCTTCCGCCAGCATCCGCCCGACGTCGCCGTGGAGCCGTCAGAGGGTCGGCTGATAGGCGACGTTCGGATGGCCATGACGCGAAATTTCGTCCGCGATCGTCTGGCCGGTCACGCCCAGCGAGGCAGCTCTCGCTCGCCGGGTAAACATCGGTCACCAAGACCTGGTCGGCATCGTCAAAAGCCTGCGCCGAATTCGCGCCGCAGCGCTTTCGTGCGGGAATAACGATGCGGCTGGAACATTGTCAGGACGCGCTTGCGCCCGGCCGATTTGGCAGTCGCGAGGGTGGCCCGGATCTCGGTCGGGTGATGGGCGTAATCGTCCACGAGAAGAAAGCGCTCGCTTTGGTATTTGATCTCGAAGCGGCGGCGGGCGTGGCGAAAATTGCCTAACGATTTCGCGATTTTCGCAAAAGGGACGCCCAGCTCGGTGGCCAGCGCGATGACGCCGAGCGCATTGCTCACGTTGTGTTTTCCGGGGACGTTGAGGGTCGCGTCGCCCAGTTTTTCCTCGCCGCGCTGCACACAAAAGGTCGCCGCGAAATCTTGCAGCTCGAGACCGGTCGCGCGATAGTGCGCGCCTTCGCCGAAGCCGTAGGAAATCGCCTCCGCGCGGCCGTCCGCAGATGCGCGCGGCGTGCGGATCGTCCGCGCAATAGAAAACCGTCCCGCTGGTCTGCGCGAGCAATTTGCCGAAGACGGCTTCGATCGCGGCGAGGTCCGCGTAGAAATCGAGATGCTCCTCCTCGACGTTGAGAATGAGAGCGTGCTCCGGATGAAAGAGCGCGAGCGTCCCGTCGCTCTCATCGCCTTCCGCGACGAAATATTCGCCTAACGAATCCCAGTGCGCATTGCTCCCGAGGATTGGGATTTCCGCGCCGACATAGTGAGAAGGATGAAGCTGGCCGCCGCGCAAGACATGCGCCGTCATCGCGGCCGTCGTGGTTTTACCGTGCATCCCCGCGATGATGATGCCGCGCTTTCCGAGCATAATGGCAGCGAGCGCTTCGGCCCGCCGCACCGCCGGCACTCCGCGCGCACGGGCATCGGCCAGGATCGGATTGTCCTCTTTGATCGCGGAGGAATAAATGATCAGCTCGGCATCGGCCGAATCCTCCGCGCGATGTGGCGAGAAAGCGCGGAGCCCGAGCTGGGCGAGGCGTTCGGTCTCGAGCGTGCGCGCCTTGTCGGAACCGCGCACATCGTGCCCGAGCTCGAGGAGCAAAGCTGCGATCCCGCTCATCCCGCTCCCGGCCACGCCGATCAGGTGAATGGCGTGGTGTTCCTGGGTGAGGAACCGCTGCAGGTCGAGATCAGGCGGCGACAGCGTCATGCGGATGACTGTACCTTTCCATCGTATCGACGACCAAATTGGCCGCGTTTTTCGGCGCGAGCGCGGCGGCTGCGGCCGACATCGTGTGCAGCGTCTCCGGTTCGCTCAGGAGATGCTGAATTTTTTTCCCGAGCAGATCGTCGATCAGCTCGGATTCCTTGAGGAGGACGGCGGCATTTGCCCTAACGAAAATCTCGGCGTTGCGCGTCTGGTGATCGTCCGCCGCGTAGGGATAGGGAACGAGCAGGGCGGGGAGGGCAAACGCCGCCAACTCGGCCAGGCTGGCCGCGCCCGAGCGCGCGATCGCAACATCGGCCGCGCTGTAAACGTCCTCCATCCGATGATGAAAAGCGGCGACGTGCGCGGGAATATTTTCGCGCCGGTAATTATCCTCGAGCAAACGCGCGTCGCGGCTTCCGGTGAGATGGATGACCTGGAGGGAAATCTCCTGGAGCACCGGAAGCGCCTTGATCATGGCCTGGTTAATCCCGCTCGCACCCTGGCTGCCGCCCATCACGAGGAGGGTGCGGAGATTCGGGACGCAAGCCCAGCCTAACGAGCGCCTCGGCCCGATCGATTCGGCGCAGGCTGGAACGAATCGGGGTGCCGGTCCATTCCGTCCGGACCTTTGGGAAAAAAGCGGCGCATTCCTTGAAGCCGAGGAGGACAGCGCGGACGAAACGGGCGGCGTGCCGGTTGGCCTTACCCGGAAAAGCATTCGACTCGTGAATGAAAGTCGTGCTCCCGCGCATTCGGCCGGCCAGGACCGGGGCCATCGAGGTGAACCCGCCCATGCCCAGGACCACTTGCGGATGGAACTGGCGGTAGATCGCGCGGCAGCGCGAGAGGCTGTCGTTAAAGCGCCTAACGAACCCAAGAATGGCGGGCGAAAAAGGCGAAGGCAGCGCGACGGTCGGCAGTTTCTCGAAGCGGAAATCGGCATGGCCCTCGGCCGCGAGAGTATCGATCTCCTTCTCCGAGATGAAGACGAGCACCTCGTGCCCGCGCTCGCGCAAAACCTCGGCCACCGCCATTCCAGGAAAGAGATGGCCGCCGGTTCCGCCGCAGGCAATGACTGCATTCATAGCGAGCCTCCGCCGCGTCCGACATTACGTGCGCGGGAAAAACCGCTGTAGACGCTTCGCTCTGCGAAGCGCGAGTCTGCGCCTCCGCCCGCTTCTCCGCCTTGTAATAAAGCCCACTCTCGTGCTTCCCAGAGGGAAGCATCCACAACAGGCAGAACAGGCACAGCAAGCGCAACCAGCCGCGTGCGAATGGCGGGAAAATCGTGGTGCCCCTTCATCAGATTCTTGGCGTCACCCGGACGCGCATCGAAATTTGTTTTTTCGCCGCGACTGGTTCGAGCACGCCCTGGCGATAAATGTTGATGAGGACGCCGACGCCAAAGAGCGCGACGATCAGATTCGAGCCGCCGTAGCTGATGAAAGGGAGCGGCATGCCCTTGTTAGGCAAAAGCGAAGTGACGACCCCGATGTTGATCGCCGCCTGCCAGGCGAGGAGGGCGACAATTCCGCTCCCGAGGAGAAGTCCGAAACGATCCTTGGCGTGCAGCGCGATCGTTAGGCCGCAGACGATCACGACGACAAACAAAAAAACGACGAGCAGACTGAACCGCAGCCCGAGTTCCTCTCCCACGATGGGAAAAATAAAATCGGTATGAGCGTAAGGGAGGTAGAGCATTTTCTGGCGGCCATTGCCGAGCCCGAGGCCGTCGATCCCGCCGCTCCCCCAGGCGATCAGCGCCTGCATCTGCTGCAGGCCCGCGTCCTGTTTGAACTGCTCGGGATGAAGAAACGCGGTCAGCCGCGCCATCCGCTCGGAGATGTGAGTGGCGACAAAAAGAATGCCGCCGATCCCGCCTAACGAGAGCACACCGAGGAGCGCCAGGTTCGTCCCGGCGATGAACATGACGACAAACGTAGTCGCGCCGAGCAACGCGGTCGTGCCGAGATCGACTTCCGTGACGACGAGCGAAGCGACCAGGCCGACGACGAGGAGAGGAAGAACAAAACCGCGCCAGATCTGGCTGCTCTCCTTTTCGTAACGCGAAAACCAGTAGGCGAGAAAGAAGACGGTCGCGACCTTGGCAAACTCGGAGGGCTGCACGCTCCAGCCGTGAAACAAGAGCCAGCGATGCGAGCCGTTGCGGGCGGGAAAGAGAAAGCAGGCGCCGAGGCCGAGCAACCCGAGCCCGAACCAAATCCACCAGGTGCGCTGCCAGAAATGGTAATCGATCGCCGCCGCGATGAAGCAGAGAACCAAACCGGCGCTCAACCAGACCGCATGTTTCTTGATGAAAAAATAAACGTCGCCGCGGCTGTCGCGGGCGAAGGCGCCGGTGCTGAAAATAATGACGATGCCGATCGCCAGCAGACCTAGAACAGCGAGAAATAAGAAATAAGCGCTCTTCCGATGCATTAGTCGTTAGGCGAAGCTCGAGATATCGTGGCGGCTACGGCCGCCGCTCCGGAGGGACGTGCTTCCGCATGTCCAGTCTGCCGGGTGAAAAACCGGCGGATAGAAATGCGCCTCTCGCAAGACCAAACGGACGTGCGCTGGAAGCTGCGTCCGGTGCGTAACAATCTCGTTGGTCTTGCCATTCTAGTCGGACTTGGATTTGGACGAGACCGTGCGCTCGGGAATGCGCAGCTTTTGGTTGATCTGCAGCTTTCGCGGGTCGGTGATCTGGTTGAGCTCGAGCAGATCGGCTTCCGACACTTTCAGGTGGCGCGCGATCGTGACCGGGTTGTCGCCTTTCACCACGGTGTAGATCTTGCCCGAATCCTTCACCGAGCTCTGCTCCGGCGCAGCCTCTTTTGCGACGGTTTTCGGCGCGCTCGGCTCCGTCGTCTTTGCGACTCTCGTTAGGCAGGGCAGGGGTCGAAGCCGCCTCCGCGGTTGGGACGGAGGAATTCTGCGCGACCGGAGGAGCGATCGCTTCCGGCGTGCGCCGGCGCGAGGTTTTCCCGCGTCTTGATCGTGTTGAAAGCGACGATCCCAGCGACCGCGACGATGTGGAGAACGAGCACGATAAGGAGGGCGCGCGACAATTTCATGTTCGGCTCCGACATCTGCTCGTAGTCCATTCCCTCGGGCAGCCCGAGGCTGCGGGAACGGCGCGCGGTCGAGGCGCTGAGCTTCTGTTTGCGCGGAATTCGAGGATTGAGGATGGATGGTATTTTCATAGGCGTGAGGCGGGGAGCGCGCGGACGAGGGCGCGAAATTGATCGCCGCGATCGGCGTAGCTCTTGAACATGTCGAAGGAAGAAGTGCCGGGAGAAAAGAGAACGGTTTCGCCGGATTGCGCGACGGCCTGGGCGCGCTCGACTGCCGCGCCTAACGAACCCGCGAGCTCGCATTCGGTCGCGTCTTTCCAGTCCTGCGCGATCCGTTCGCCGATCTCGCCGATGAGGATGGCGTGACGAACTTTTTGCCTAACGAGCGGAGCGATCGAGTCGAAGGCAAAGCCTTTGTCCTTCCCGCCGGCGATGAGGACGATCGGGCGGGTCGCGCTGAGCAGCGCTTTTTCGAGAGCGTCGAGGTTGGTCGCTTTCGAGTCGTTAACGTAATCGACGCCGTCGATCGCGCGGATGAATTCGAGGCGATGAAGCTGCGCGCGATAGGCGCAGAGCGGCGGGACCATTTGCTCGAAGGACAGGCCGCGGGCGCGACCGACGGCGAGCGCGGCCATCATGTTCTCGGCGTTGTGCGGGCCGGTCAGGTGCGCCTGGGAGAGCTGCAGGACCGGCTGTTGTTGGATAGGCGATCCAGCCGTCGGCTAACGAATAGTCGCCGTCGTTCGTCCAGGCGCTGAAGGTGCGGATCTTGCGGCGCGATCGGCGGGAGATGTTCCGCCACGTTGACGACCGCGGTGTCGTTAGGCGTCTGGTTCTCGAAAATGCGCAGCTTGGCTTCGCGATATTCGCGGATCGAGGGATAGCGATCGAGATGGTCGGGCGCGAAGTTCAGCCAGACGCTGATCTCGGGATGAAACTCGCGAATCGTCTCGAGCTGGAAGGAGCTAACTTCGACCGTGAGGACGTCGAGATCGTCACGCTCGCGCGCGGCTTCGACGAGCGGCTTGCCGATGTTCCCGCAGGCGACCGTGTGCTGGCCGCAGGCGTTGAGCATTTGCGAGATCAATTCCGTCGTCGTCGTCTTCCCATTCGTGCCGGTGATGCCGATGACGGGGACGCGGCAGAATTGCCAGCCGAGCTCGAGCTCGCCGATCGTCGGGATGTTCTTGCGCGAAAAATTTCGGCCTAACGGCAGCTCGGGATCGATCCCCGGGCTGAGCACGCCGAGATCGTAAACGGTCGGATCTTCATCGGCGCGCCGGACCGCAGAGCAGGTAAACGCCTTTGGCGCGCAGCGGGTCGAGCCCGACCAGTTTTTCCTCGGGCGCGCTGTCGAGCATGGTGACGCGCGCGCCTTCCTCGGCGAGCAAAAGCGCGGCGGCTTTTCCGCTCCGGCCGGCGCCGAGGACGGCGACGTTTTTGTTTTTGTAGTCGGGCGTCATTGCGTAAAAGTCTGTTAGAGCGCGGCGCTCCGCCATGACGGCAGGGACTTCGACGGAAGCAGCGGCTCAAAGGCGAAGCGAAGCCGCCCTGGCAATTGTGAGGTCCCTCTCCGCGCGGCGCCGGATCGGGATGACAATTTTCGGATTGTTCATCGCAGTTTCAAAGTGGCCAGGCCGAGCAGGGCGAAGATGATCGAGAGAATCCAGAACCGGACGATGACGGTGTTTTCCTTCCAGCCGCTCAGCTCGAAGTGGTGATGGATCGGCGACATGGCGAAGAGCCGTTTGCCGGTCAGTTTGAAGCTCAGCGACCTGCAAAATGACGGAGACCGCTTCGATCACAAAAACGCCGCCCACGACCGCGAGGAGCAGCTCCTGTTTGCAACAAATCGCGACCACGCCGATCGTGCCGCCGATCGCGAGCGAGCCCGTGTCGCCCATGAAGACTTTGGCCGGATGACAATTGAACCAAAGAAAGCCGAGCCCCGCGCCGACGAGCGCCGCGCAGAAGACCGCCAGCTCGCCGGAGAAAGGATAAAACGGGACCTGCAAATATTCCGCGATGCGAAAATTTCCGGCCGGCGTAGGAGAGGAGCGCGTAGGCGAACGCGACCGTGATGGTGCAACCGATCGCGAGGCCGTCGAGGCCGTCGGTGAGATTGACCGCGTTCGATGTGCCCGACGATGACGAGCGCGAAGAAGAAAAAAGTGAACGCGCCCATGTTCACGATGCACGGGCGCTTTGAAAAAGGGCAGGTAAAGCGAACGCGCCTGCACTTCGATCGAGCGGATTGAGGAGAAAAAATCCGGTCACGATGCCGGCGAGAAGGATCTGGAAAACGAGCTTCAACGCGGCCGCTGATCGCCGTCGGATTTTTTCTTTGTGACCTTCAGGTAATCATCCACGAAGCCGAGGACGCCGAGATAAACCATGCAGAAGAGCACGAGCCAGACGAAGGGATTATCGGGCCGCGCCCAGAGCGACCGAGGCGATCACGACCGAGCCGATGATGAGCACGCCGCCCATCGTCGGGGTGCCCTGTTTGCCGCCGTGCAACTCGGCCAGGTGCCGCACTTCGGCAGCCGTCCGAATGGGCTGGCCGATTTTGAGCGAGATCAATTTGCGAATGACGTAGTTGCCAAAGAGAAGCGAGATCGCGAACGCGGTGATGGCCGCGAGGACGGCGCGAAAGGTGACGTAGTAGAAAACATTGAAGCCTTTGAACTGCTCCGTCAGGCGATGCAGGAAAAACATCATGACGCGCAGCGGGTCTCCAGCTCGCGTTTTGCAAAATTCCTCCAGGACCTGCTCTGTCCGGGCGGCACGGCTCCCTTTGACGAGAACGAGATCGCCGGGCTGGGTCGCCCCGCCGAGAAGTTCAGCGACTTCCGCGGCCGAGCCGACCACCCTGCAATTTGTCAGGCCGGCGGCCCGCGCGGCGCTGGCGATGGCGGCCGAGCCCGAACCGAGCGCAATTAACTGATCGATGCCTAACGACGCCGCGACCTCGGCCGACCTCGTCGATGCCGCGTGGGCCGATTCCGCTCCGAGCTCCGCCATCGCGCCGAGGACGGCGATGCGCCGGCCCTCCGTCTCAAGTTCCGCCAGAGTCAAAAGAGCGGCCTTGGTCGAGTCGGGATTGGCGTTATAACTGTCGTCGATGAACTGGACGCCGCGGATGTTCCTGATCTGCAAACGCGCCCGGGCCAGCGGCGCCGCGGCCAGACCGGCGGCGCATTCCTCGAGTGAAAGGCCAAAGACACGCCCGGCCGCAACTGCCAGGAGCGCGTTTTGCACCATGTGCATGCCGGGCACGGGCAGGACAGCGTGACAGTGGTGCGCGCCCTCCAGGATGGAGAATTCGGCGCCGCTCGCGCTCTGGACGATCTCGCGCGCCTGAACGTCGCCGCGCTCGAGGCCGGCGCAGATCACGCGGGCCGCGGTTCGTTGCGCGATCGCTTCGGCAAACTCATCGCTACTGTTCAGAATGAGCGTGCCCTCCGCGCCTAACGACGCCGCCAGGTCGCCTTTTTCATGCGCGATCGCTTCGCGAGATCCCATGAACTCGAGATGGGCGATGCCAATGTTGGTGATGATGGCCACGTCCGGTTGCGCGAGCTGCGCCAGGGGCGCGATTTCGCCGGGATGATTCATCCCGATCTCCCAGACGCCCACTTCATCCCGCGCCGTCGCCTCCAGCATGGTGCGGGGCAGACCAACGTGATTGTTGAAGTTGCCTTCCGTCTTTGTCACCCGCAGGCGACGGGCCAGGACCGAGGCGGTAAAATCCTTCGTGCTCGTTTTGCCGTTGCTCCCCGTGATGGCGACGACTTTCATGCCTAACGAACAACGGTATTGCGCCGCAATCTGCTGGTAGGCGACGAGCGTGTCGGCCACTCGCAGGAGGGAAAAGTCCGGCGACGATTTGCCGCTCCAGTTGGCCTCCACCAACGCCCCCGGCGCGCCGCGCTCTTGCGCCTGAGCAACAAACTGGTGGCCGTCGAAATTATCCCCGCGCAGAGCCACGAAAAGATCGCCCGGCTGCAAGGTGCGCGAGTCGGTGCTGAGGCGGGTGATGAGGCGGTCGCCCGGCCCGGTTCGCCTGGTGGCTCCGGCGAACTGCGTGAGTTGGTCCAGCGAGATTGGGTCCATGGCTAGTTTCGTCGTTTCAAAATTCCAATGGTCGATTCTCCAGCGCCCGCATCACCATCTGGCGGTCGTCGAACGGAATGGTGTGATCGGCGAATTCCTGGTAATGCTCGTGTCCTTTCCCCGCGATCAGAACGATGTCGCGTGGTTGGGCGAGCGCGATGGCGCGGGCGATCGCTTCGGCGCGGTCGGGGACGGTCTCGAAATTGCCCGAGCGAAATCCTTTTTCGACCTCGGCGATGATGGCCAGCGGATCTTCCTTCCTCGGATTATCGGAGGTGACGATGCTGTAGTCGGCGTTTTGATCCGCGACCCGGCCCATGAGCGGGCGCTTCTGTTTGTCGCGGTCGCCGCCCGCGCCGAAAACGACGATGAGACGATTGGGGCTGAGCTCGCGCAGGGTTTTCAGGACGTTGAGGAGGGCATCGTCGGTGTGGGCGTAGTCGACGAAGACCTGGAATTGGCGTTTCGCCGGGACCGCCTCAAGCCGGCCGGGCACCTGGGGCGCTTTGGCCAGGCTGAGGACGGCCTCGCGCAGACTAATCCCTAACGAATTAGCGGCGGCCAGCGCGGCGAGTGCGTTCGACACATTGAAGCGGCCGATGAGTGGCACGCGCACAAGGTAAATCCTGCCCCGGGCGTCGAGCTGAAAGGAGGTGCCGCTAAACTCGGTCCGATAATTCGAGGCGCGAAAATCCGCCCGCGCGCTCATCCCGTAGGTAATCAGGGGCGTCTCGTCCTTGAGCCGGCCAACGAGTTGTTCGCCGTAACGATCGTCGAGATTGATGACCGCGACCGCTTCCTTCTTGTGCGGCTGGTTTTTCAGCCCGGTGAAGAGCCGCGCTTTCGCCTCGAAATATTCCTCCATGGTCTGATGAAAATCGAGGTGGTCCTGGGTCAGATTCGTGAAGACGGCGACATCCCACTCCAGCCCGCGCGTCCGTTCCTGCACGAGCGCGTGCGAGGAGACTTCCATCATGGCGGCTTTGCAACCGGCGTCGGACATCTGCGCGAGCAGTTCCTGCAAATCGAGCGACTCGGGTGTGGTGCGCGTCGCCGGCAGGACGCGCTCGCCGATCTCGTAGCGCACGGTGCCGATCAAACCGCTGCGGAGCCCGGCGGCGTCGCAGACGTGCTTGAGAAGAAACGTGGTCGTCGTCTTCCCGTTCGTCCCGGTGACGCCCGCCATCTTCAACCGCAGCGCCGGATTTTTGAAAAAAGTAAACGCGAGATCCGCCAGAGCCACCCGACTGTCGGTCACGACGAGGGAGGTGGCGCGGGAATGCGACTCCGGGCGTTCCACTACGATGGCCGACGCGCCTCTCTCGATCGCCTGTTCGGTGAACTGGTGGCCATCAACGTGCGCGCCGCGGACCGCGACGTAGAGGCCGTTCTTCTGCACCCGGCGCGAATCGTAAAAGATGCCGTCGACTTCGCGATCGAGCGGCCCGAGGACTTGGCACACTGGGATTGCTTCCGCGAGAACTTTGAGCTGCATGAGGTGTGAACACGCGAGGCGCGGCGATTTAGCGATCGGCATTAGTTAAGGCGACTCGTCCAGCCGTGCTTTTCGTTTCAATTTCCTCATGCGGCTCAAGGTCGAAATACCTGGCCGCCTTTTCGGCGACGCGGGAAAAAATGGGAGCGGCGACGGTGCCGCCGTAATTGAGCCCGGGATCCCTGGTGTGGGCATCATCCAGCACCACCAGGCCGACAAAGGCCGGATTTTCCGACGGAAGGAATCCGCTGAAGGAGACAATGTATTTGTCTTTCTCGTAGCCGCCGCCGGGCGCGGCTTTCTGCGCCGTGCCGGTTTTTCCGGAGATGGTGAAACCGGGCACGGCGGCTTCGGCGGCCGTGCCGCGCTTGCTCACCACGCCGCGCAGAGCGAAGGCAATCTCCGCCGCGGTCTCGGATGAAATGACTCGCCGGACGAGGGTCGGTTGCAAAACGCTGGCTTTGCCCTCGTCGTCGATGATCGATTTCACGATTCGCGGCTGCATCAGTTTGCCGCCGTTGGCGATCGTGGCCATCGCCACAATCATCTGCAACGGCGTGACGGCGACCTCCTGGCCCATCGGAATGCGGGTGATGGAAATCTTGCTCCAGCTTCGCGGCGGATGGACCATGCCGCGGATCTCGCCCGGCAACTCAATCCCGGTGCGATCGCCGAAACCAAACCGGCGAATGTATTCGTAGAACTTCAGCTCCCCGAGCATGCACGCCATTTTAGCCGCGCCGATGTTGCTCGAGTGCACGAGGATGTCCTGCACGCTCAGCTCGCCGTAGCCCTTGTGGCCGTGATCGTGGAGCGGGCGCCCGAAAACGTTCCAGACGCCGTTTTCGCAAAAGATCATGGAGTCGAGCCGGACTTTTCGCTCGTTCAGCGCGGAGGCGGCGGTGACGATCTTGAAAGTGGAGCCGGGCTCCATCATGTCGATGATGGCGCGGTTCTTCATTTGCTCCGGTTTGGCCTCGGCCCGGAGATTGAGATCAAAGTTAGGCCGGTTCGCCATCGCCAGGATCTCGCCGGTCTGGGGCCGCATCAGGATGATAGTGGCTTTTTCCGGCCGATATTCGCGCATGGCGGCGTCGAGCTCGTTTTCGACGATCGTCTGCAGGTGCAGGTCGACCGTGAGGTGCACCTGGCAACCGTTGCGCGGCAGACGTTCCGCGCCGCGATAAAGTACGATTTCGCGACCTTGCGCGTCGTGCTCGATGAACCGATAACCGTCTTCACCGCGCAGGTATTGATCCATCGAGGCCTCGACCCCCTGGATGCCACGCTGATGAAAATCCGTAAAACCGACGACATGACAGAGCATCGGTCCGTTCGGATAAACCCGCACCGTCCCGCGCTCGCAACGAATCCCACGCAGTTTGTTCTGCTTTAAAGCGGCCTCGAGAGCACGCGCCTCCGCCTCGGGAAGTTCCCGCTTCAGCACGATGTAGGGCCGCCGACTGCTGATCTTTTCTGCGATTTCGTTAGGCGGAAGGTGCAGGGCGTGGGCTAGAATTGGCAGGAGCGCGTCGGGATTGTTGAGCAGCGTGCCATCGGCCACGACGGTGGCGACGGGCACGTTTTGCGCGAGCACTTCATCGTGCGTGTCGTAGATCGCCCCGCGTTCCGCCGGAATGACGTTGCGCCCGACGTTTTTTCCCGCCGCCAGTGCGGTGTAATAGTCGTGCATCACCATCTGGAGATAGATCAGCCGGCAGGAAAAGATGCTGAAGAGCAGCGCGAAAAATGCGCAGATCAGCGCGCAGCGGGTGCGGCTGTTCCAGTTCATGGGTTGCCTCGTTCGTTCATGACCGGCTGCACTTCGTCCTCGCCGCGAGCACGCCCGGAGAAATTCAGCCTAACGATGCTCTGCTCCGTGATTGGAATCATCTTCAGCTGGCCCTCCTGCAAGCGGCGCTGCAGCGCCGTGCGCGAAGTGAGCGCCGCGATTTGCACTTTGGCGTCTTCGTTTTGCATCCGAACCGCGACCAGCTCCTGCTCGATCTGCTTTTTTTGGATCCCCTGATGATGCAGTTGCACGGTCAGATAGACGTAACTCAGGCCGGTCGCGGCCGTGAAAGCCGCGATCACGATCCAACGCGCCAGCGAAGGCGCGTCGATCGGGTTGAAATTTTTTCGTCGCCGCCGCTGGTTCATCCCGTCCTTTCAGCGACGCGCAGCTTGGCGCTGCGCGAACGCGGGTTGGCGCGTTGTTCGACGGCGTCCGGCTCGATCGGCTTGGAAGTGATGAGCTTGAGCCCAAACTCCGGATTGCGCCGCGGCTCGGGCCATTCCGGCCGGTCGAGCCACTCGCGGCTGCGCTCGCGAAAGAAGTTCTTCACGATCCGGTCCTCGAGCGAATGAAAGGTAATGACGGCCAGCCGGCTCCCGGGCTCGAGCCGGCTCGTCAGAGCCGCCAGGCCTTCTGCGAGCACTCCGAGTTCGTCGTTCACTTCCATCCGCAGCGCCTGAAAAACCTGCGTCGCCGGATGGCGGCGCCCGTGGCGCGCGACGATTTTCTCCACCGTCTTGGCCAGCGCAAGCGTCTCCCGGATGGGTGTCTCCTTGCGCAGCTTTACGATCTGACTGGCAATGCGGCGCGCGGCCGGCTCTTCGCCAAGCACGCGAAAGATGCGAGTCAATTCTTCTTCCGTGTAGCTGTTGACCACTTCGGCGGCGGTTAGCTCCCGCCGCGGATCCATCCGCATGTCGAGCGGCCCGTTGCGCATCAAGCTGAAACCGCGCTCGGCGTTCTCCAATTGCCGCGAGGAGACACCGAGATCGAGAATAGCGCCGCCGATTTGTTTGATCCCGAGTTGATCGAGAATGCGGCCGGCTTCGCGAAAATTGGCGTGCCGCAAGATCACCCGGTCGCCGAAATTCGTCAGACGCGCACGCGCAAACTCGAGCGCCTCGGGATCCTGGTCGAGGGCGAGGACATCCGCCCCCGTGCGCAAAATCGCCTCGGTGTGACCGCCGCCGCCGCAGGTCCCATCGAGAATGAGCGACCCGGGGTGGGGCGCGAGCAATTCGATCGCTTCCGCCGCCAGAACCGGACGGTGATAGGTGAAATCCTCCATATCCTGCGCCTCCTCCGTGATCAGCAAGGGACCGGTCGCGAACCGGATGGGTCGTTCGAATAACAACGCATTCATCGATGATTCGTTCTCTTAGAGTCCGACCATGTCGGCTACATGCTGATAAGTGGGATGTTCTTCCGCGTGCGCCCGTTTCCGGCGCTGCGGATTCCAGATTTCGAAACGACCGCGCCCGCCGACGAGGGTGACCTCGCCCTTGAGCTCGAGCAGCTTGCAAAACTCATCGGACAAGAGGAGGCGGCCCTGCTTGTCAGCCGAACCGTGCTGGGCGCGGGCGTGGAGCTGGCGCAGATAGATACGCAAATCGCGCCGCGAAACTCCGGGCGTGTTCTCGGCCGCAGCGCTGACCCGGGCAAATTCGTTAGGCGGCATGACGAGCAGAAACTGCCCGCTCGGTTCCGGCACGATCAGGAATTCTTCGCTCTCGCCGCTGCGGCGCCAACGCGAGGGGATGGTGACGCGATGTTTGTCGTCGAGCTGATGACGGAATTCGCCGGCGTAGAAATTGAGAGATGTAGCGGCGGAGTCCATGCGCAGGAGAATTAATCCAGATTAATCCACTTTCACCCACTTTAAACCACTCCAATTTTCGCCGGTCAATAAAATAAATGGCGGTTTGCACGCTTTTATTTGGCCTCTTAATTTCCCTGCGCACCGCATGTTCCGAAAAATTCTTCACCTGATGGGATGTTTCATCCTCGGTCTGAGCGCGCCCGGCGCGCTCGCCCAGGGCGACGATGATGCGGCTCGCGTCACGGTCACGATCAATCCGGACGGTTCGAAAACGGTTTATCAAAAAGATGGATTGAGCCGTCAGGCGATCGCGACTACGACCGGCGCCGACGGCAAGGCGCGCGAGAAAATCATCTACCATTTGGACAACGAGGGTCGCTATGAAAGCGGGCAGGCCTTCGCCGCGAACGGCAAGCTCCGTTTCAAGACGCTCTATAAGTACGACGCGGCCGGGCGCCTGGCCGAGGAGACGCAACTGGCGAAGGATGGTTCGGTCCGGAACAAGATTGTTTACAACTACGACTCGGCGGGTCACCCGGCCGGTTACGCGATTTATGACGGAGACGGCAAGTTGCTCGGACGGACAACCACGAAAAAGCCGGCCGAGAATAAAGCGCACGCGCGTAGCTCGCCGCGATAATGTAGCGTTGGCTGTCTTTAGCGCACGCGTGTTGCGCGTGGCTACGTCTTCTTATGCTCTGTCATCCCGATCCGCCGCAGGACGGAGAGGGACCCCCCTCTGGAACTTGCGTCTGTTCAGATGTAAGCGAGCATCGCGACTGAGGGGTCCCTCGCCGCGCTGCGCCGGCTCGGGATGACAAAGCACGAGAACGCGCCGCGCTGTAGCCGGGATCTCCAGGCCCGATTGTGTCCTTGCCCGTCAGCCTCTTCATTCGTTAGGTCGATCTGCTTCCCCACTTGCCAGAGATGGCAAAGGGAGTTATGAGGTCACCGCATGATCGATTACATCCAGAAGGGTGGTCTTCTCATGTGGCCCATCCTGGTCTGCAGCATCATCGCGATCGCCGTTTTTGCGGAGCGACTTTTTTATTTTCACCGGGCCAGCATCCACGTCGGTGAATTCCTGCAGGGACTTTCCAACCTGGTGCAGCGGCGCAACTTTGCCGAGGCTCTGCACGAATGTGCCGGCACGCCTGGTCCGGTCGCACGCGTCATCCACGCCGCCATCATCCGCCATGAAGCGCCGCGCGCGGAATTGCGCGAGATCGTGCAGGAAGCCGGCCAACTCGAGGTGCCCAAGTTGGAGCGTTTTCTCGGCGTCCTCGCCACCCTGGCCTATCTCGCGCCGCTCATCGGATTGTTAGGCACGGTCGCCGGCATGATCGAAGCGTTTGGCCTTGTCTCTTCCAATGGCGGTTACGCCACCGTCACAGAACTCTCGACCGGAATCTACAAGAGCCTTCTCACCACCGCCGCCGGGCTGGTTGTGGCCACGCCCACCTTTGTCGCCTACAGCTATCTTTCTTCGCGGGTCAATATCCTCCTGCACGACATGGAACGCGCCGGGATCGAAGTGGTGCACATGTTGACCGATCACGCGCCGGCGGCCGAGATCATCAGCTTCCAGCAAGCCCGGGAAAAAGGCGCGGAGCGGCGCTTCGAGCGTTGAGGGCCCGCCTCTTCGTTCGCGCGCCTGACGAAGAATGAAGCTCTCGCGCACCAGCCAGATCAGCTTCGGCTGGCTCTATGTCTTTCCCCTCCTCGACGTCGTTTTCCTGCTCATCTTTTTCTTTCTCCTCAGCTCAGACTTCGTCCTCCAGCCCGGCATTTCGGTCACGGTGCCCTTCTCCCGCTTCACTCTCGGGCCGCAACCCAACCAGCAAATCATCAGCATCACCGGCGGACCGAACCCGGCGATCTATTTGCGGGATCAGAAAGTGACTCTGGATGAACTCGGGCCCGCGCTCGATCTCACAAAAAAAGAGGGCCGCACGATCGTGATCAAGGCCGACCGGCTGACTTCGTATGATCTGGTCATGGCGGTGACGAACGCCGCGCTCGAGCGCGGCATCACTTCCGTCGCCCTCGCCACCACTCCGCAACAGTGAGCGCGTCGAGCCTCGCGCAACCGCCCGGCAGTCTCCTCTTCCGTTGGGAACGACCGCGCCGGCGGCGCTTTGCCATCATCGGATTTCTCCTCGCCTCCGCCGCGCTCCACGCCCTCTGCTTTTATCTTTTCCAGGTCGTTTACCCTCCGGCGATTTCCCTTCTGCCCCCGCCCGCGCAGATCAGCGTCATCGCCCCGACCTCCAGGGAAGCAAGGACTTTCTTAAATTGGCTGAACGCGGAGGATCCGGCGCTCGCTTCGCAAACTCAGCGGTCGGCCGATGCGCGCGCTTTCCAGTTGCCCAAGCTCGCGCACGTCCCCTCTTATCTTTCCGTCCCGCCGATGTTAAAAGAATTGCCGTCGCCGCGGGTCGTTCGCCACGTCCCGGCCGCGATGCCTCCGGCGCCCGTGCCCGATGCCCCGGCGCCGAAACCGATCGCGCCCGTTGTTGCGCCCACCGTGCTTTATTTTTCGGACCCGCTGCGAGACCTGGTCGTGGCGCACCCCGACCTGAAGTTCCGCGCCTCATCGCGCGAAGCACCGCAGAGTGCGCGCTTTCGTCTCGCGGTCGATTCGTTAGGCGTGGTTCGCTACACCTTTCTCGAACAATCTTCCGGCGACGCCGCTCTCGATGCCCAGGCCCGGCATGATCTCGCTCTGAGCCGTTTCCAAATGGGCACGCGCCCGCTCCGGGATCTCGTCTGGGCGACCGCTACTTTCGAATTCGGGACCGACCTCGAACTGCCGCCGGGCTCAGCGGAACGCGCGCCGTGATCCGCGTCAGCCTCGCGGCCTTGGTCACGATTTATCTGCTGCTTTTTCTTGCGGCGGTTTTCCTCCTCTGGATATTTGGGGAGTGGAATCGTCGTCGCCGTGAGCAGCGGGCGCTGCGCCACCGACTGCGGTGCGTGATTTGCGCTTTCGAGTTTGAAGATCGAACGCCGACGCTTTTGCCGCGCTGTCCGCGCTGCGGCAGCCTGAACGAACGTTTTAAACTGGATCGGATTTAATCATGGGAATGTGGATTGGCCGGAATCGAAAAGCGCGTGTGACTTATGGCTTCGACGAGATCGCCCTCGTTCCGGGCCGCGTGACGATCAACCCCAACGAAGTCGACATTACCTGGCGATTGCCGCGCCACGAGGTCGAGCCGCTCGCATTCAAGATCCCGATCCTCGCCAGCGCCATGGACGGCGTGGTCGATGTGCATTTTGCAATCGAGATGGGGAAGCTCGGTGGACTGGCCGTGCTCAACCTCGAAGGCGTGCAGACCCGCTACAAAAATCCCGACGAAGTCCTGCAAAAAATCGTGGAGGCGGACAAGGACGAGATCACGGCGCTTCTGCAGAAAATTTACCAGGAGCCGGTGCAGGAGGATTTAATCGCTGCCCGCATCCGCGAAATCAAAGATGCGGGCGTTCCGGCCGCAGTCAGTTCGATTCCGCAGCGCGCGGAGCGCTTCGGCGCCATCGCCCAGGAGGCGGGCGCCGATGTTTTTGTCGTGCAAAGCACCGTCTCGACGGTGCGGCATCGTTTCTTCGGAGTATAAATCACTTGATCTCGAGAAATTCTGCCACGACCTGCGCATCCCGATCATTGTCGGCAACACGGTCGGTTTCGACGCCACTTTGGAGATCATGGAATGCGGCCCTTCGGCGGTCCTGATCGGTGTTGGGCCCGGCGCCGCCTGCACTTCACGGGGCGTCCTCGGTCTGGGCGTGCCGCAGGTGACGGCCACGGTCGATTGCGCCGCCGCGCGCGACGCTTATTTCAAGAAAACCGCCCGTTACGTTCCGATCATCACCGATGGCGGAATGAGCAAAGGCGGCGATGTCTGCAAAGCGCTCGCCTGCGGAGCGGACGCGGTCATGGTCGGCAGCGCTTTTGCCAAAGCGTATGAAGCGCCCGGGCGCGGCTACCATTGGGGCATGGCCACCCCGCACGCCAATCTCCCGCGCGGCACCCGGATCAAAGTCGGCGCGACCGGCTCGCTCAAACAAATCCTGTTCGGCCCGGCCGAAGTGGACGATGGCAGTCAGAACCTGGTTGGCGCCATCACCACCTGCATGGGCAACGTCGGGGCCAGCTGCCTCACTGAATTCCAGCAAACCGAGATCATCATCGCGCCTTCCATCAAGACCGAGGGCAAGCTCTTCCAGACCGTGCAAAGCGTCGGAATGGGAACCCGGTGATGGGAAGTGACAAGTCACCAGGGATAAGTGACAAGTTGTTGCAACATCGCGCAATCCCGCTCGTCACTCGTCACTTGTCACCCGTCACTTCTTCATCATGAATCGCAGAGTCGTCATCACCGGAATGGGCGTTGCCACGCCCTTGGGCAACGAGCTCGAAGTTTTGTGGAAAAACCTGCTCGAAGGCCGGAGCGGGATCGTCGAAATTACGCGCTTCGATACCACCGGCTACGATTGCCGCATCGCCGGCGAGGTGCGCGACCTGGATGCGAAGACGGTGTTCAATAATCCCAAGGAACACAAGCGGACCGATCGTTTCGCTCACCTCGCCATGGCCGCGACGAAGGGCGCGATGCGCGATTCCGGAATCGACCTCGAGAAGGTGAACCGCGATCGCTTCGGCGTTTTGGTCAGCAGCGGCATCGGCGGATTGAAGACGCTTGAAGATCAGCATTCCGCGCTGGTAAACAAAGGCCCCGGCCGCGTCTCAGCCTTCACCATTCCGATGCTCATCAGCAACATGGCGAGCGGCCTCATCTCGATGGAGTTTGGTTTGCGAGGTCCGAACATGTGCATCGTCACCGCCTGCGCGACTTCCAACAACGCCATCGGCGAAGCCTGGCGTATCATTAAATTTGGTGACGCCGACATCTTCCTCGCCGGCGGCTCAGAAGCTTCCATCATTCCCGTCGGCCTGGCCGGGTTCTCCGCCATGAAAGCGCTTAGCACACGCAACGACGAGCCCCAACGCGCTTCGCGCCCGTTCGATCGCGATCGCGACGGCTTCGTCATGGGCGAGGGCGGCGGCGTCGTCGTGGTTGAAGAACTCGAACACGCCAAGGCACGCGGTGCCAAAATCTGGTGCGAACTTTCCGGCTACGGTCTTTCCGGCGACGCCTACCATATGACGGCCCCGCCGCCCGACGGCGAAGGGGCGGCGCGCGCGATGAAGATGGCGCTCAACCACGCCGGTCTCAATCCGACCGATGTCGACTACGTCAACGCCCATGCCACCTCGACCGGGCTGGGCGACATTTGCGAAACCCAGGCGATCAAGACCGTCTTCGGCGACCACGCGCGTAACGGTCTCGCCATTAGCTCGACCAAATCGATGACCGGCCACTTGTTAGGCGGGGCGGGTGCGGTCGAGCTCGCGATCTGCGCCATGGCGCTGCGCGATAACAAAATCCCGCCCACCATCAATCTTGATAATCCCGATCCGGAGTGCGATCTCGATTACACGCCGCACACCGCGCGGGAAAAAAACGTGCGCGTGGCGGTGAACAATTCCTTCGGCTTCGGCGGGCACAACGCGACCCTCGTCGTGACCGAGTTCAAAGACTAGTGCAGTCCGCCGCGTTGTGACGTCGCCCCAGAGTGCGCAAATCTGCGTGGCTGATGGAGAATCTTCCCGACGAGCTCATTTCGTCCCGCGCTTCGCAGCCTCGCTCGACAAGCTGCGCTCGGCAGCCGAGCGCTACAACGAGCGCGCCACAGCGTTGGCGGCGCCAGCTCGACGACGTTCCCGGCCGGATCCCGGAAATAAAGCGAGCGTCCGCCGCTCGGCCAATCCACTTCGGATTCGATCGTGACCCCACGTTCTTGCAATTGCGTTCGCCACGGCTCGATCTCGCTATCGTCGATCACGAAGGCGATATGCCCCTGGCCGCTCGCCCCGTGCGTCGGCACACCCGCATCGGGAATCCGCGTCCGCGCCGGATCGAAGACGAGCAGGACGGTTGCGCCGCAACGAAACGAAACTCCGCGATCCTCCATCCGCGAAACGACTTCGAGGCCGAGCACATCGTGATAGAACTGCTGCGCCGCGTCGAGATCGCTCGCGTAAATCGCCGCTTCGCTCAGTTGGCCCAGCTTCATCATTTCAGAATGCGATCGGTCCCGCGAGGCGGCAAGACCAGGTTGCCGCTGGCGGCGTCGGACACGATGTTTGTTTCGCGTGACTGAAATCGGAAAAATGCTGATGATCTTTGGCGTCGTGCTGGTCTTGCTCGGCTTCCTGCTTTGGAGCGGAGTGGGTGCGGGCTGGCTCGGACGTTTGCCGGGCGACATCCGGATCGAGCGCGGACACTCCGCCTTCTATTTCCCGATCGTCACCTGCGTCATCATCAGCATCGTCTTGAGTCTGCTCTTCGCGCTCTTCCGTCGTTAGGCGCATGGCTGCTCCGACGCAGAAAAAATTGCGGCTCGCAGCCCACGTCGCGCGCTTGCGCAACTGCCGGCGCTGTCCGCTCATGCATCCTCCGCCCGTCTCCGGCGGCGCGGTCGTGAGCAAAATCATCCTGATCGGTCAGGCGCCGGGTGTGCGCGAGCCAGTCGCCGGAAAACCGTTTGCCTGGACCGCGGGAAAGACGCTCTTCCGCTGGTTCGAAGAGACGCTTGGCCTGAGCGAAGAAGAGGTGCGCGCGAAAATCTACTTCGCCGCCGTCTGCCGTTGTTTTCCCGGCAAAGCGCCGGGCGGCAGTGATCGCGTGCCCAATCCGCAGGAAATCGCAAACTGCTCATCGTGGCTGGATCGTGAGATCGAAATCTTGCAACCACGCCTCATCATCCCGGTCGGCAAACTGGCCATCGCACAATTCATCCCGGTCGGGAAACTCGACCGCACGATCGGCCGTAGTTTTCGAGTCGAGTGCGCGGGTCGTAGGTTCGACCTGATTCCGCTTCCTCACCCTTCCGGCGCATCGCCCTGGCATCGCATCCCGCCCGGGCGCGACCTCCTGCGGCAGGCGCTCGCGCTCATCAAAGCGCATCCGCAATGTGGACCGGCCAAACCCCAGCGTTGAAATGCGGGTCGTTTGTCACGATACTTGCGACGCATGAGCAACGACGTTCAAGAGATCGAGCGGGCAATTCAAACCCTTCCCCGCTCGGAAGTCGAACGGCTCCGGGAATGGATTGAGAATTTCCTCGAAGATCAGTTGGAGATTGCCGAGGACTTTACTGCCAGCATCGAGCGGGAAAAAGGACATCGCGGAAGGCAACGTCCGGGTTCGTGAAGCGGACGAGACGTGAGCCGCGCAACCGAGGTCTACGCGCGCGAATTCGATTCGGCTTTCCTCAACTTGGCCCCCCGGCTGAGCGTGCTGATTGAGTCGAAAATCCATGATGTCGGCTCGCGCCTGGCCAGCTATCCACATCACCGGCTCAAGGGCCGCTCCGAATATCGCCTTCGGGTTGGTGATTACCGAATCATTTACGAGTTTGACCAGGAGAAGAACGTTCTGAATCTGATCGCACTCGGCCATCGCCGCGAAGTTTATCGCTGACCCAGCTTTGGCCGCTGCGCCGAGTATCGATCGTAGGCTCTAACCCCGAATCTTCCCCCGAGAGGCAGCGTCGAGCGTTGGGCTTGCATTGATTTTTCGGACAGTGAGGAAGGCAAAACTTTTCCGCAGCATTCACGCGCCGACTCCTTTTCCTCCCTGTCTAAATCGCCGCCGCTTTAGGAGCGCTGAGGCTTTTACCATAGAACCCCGACCGATCGAAGCAGCAAGGGCGGCGCTTCCCAACAACGAGCATCGAGCAGGCCTTGTCGATCCGAAGCGCGCGCGTCTCTGCCCGCTTGCCGGAGATGATCCAGTGGATCCAATCTCGGCGCGCCATCGGCGTGATGTCCGACCACAACGCCCGCGCCTTCGGGGCGGCCGCGAGAGCTTTTCTCAGATCTGCCGGGATAGTGGGTTCCGGTTCCTCTCCCACCGGCGCGATCTCCAGCGTTACGATGTCGCCTGCGTCCGCGCCCGCACCTTCGCTCATCTTCCGGTCCACTTTGAGCCAGTGGCTTTTTTGGCCGTCGGGCTCGAGCGTGGCGCGAAATGGGAAGCCATTGATGGTGCCGTCGACCGTCGTCATGCCCCGCGAAGGGAGCTTCGCGCTGGCGCTCTTTGGCAGGGTCAGAAAGGTCCAGGAGCCGGCCTTCCTGGTCTCCGCCGGCCGCAAGAGTTTCGCTCTGAAACGGATCTTAGAAGCGGTTTTGGTCATTCTTACTCGATATCACTGATAGAGAGCATCTGCCACCGAGCCGAGACGCTAGGCGTGTGAAACCGAGAAATGAGCGACATTCTGAAGCTGACCCCTATTCCCCTCTAATCTGGTTAGGCTCCTTTCCATGATTCGAGGGTTTGTCTGATGCCTTCATCTAGTTCTTCTTTGGTCACGCCCTGCGCCACGACCCACTTATCGAAGCTGAGATCAAGGATGTCCGACAGCGCCGTAGCCTCTGCCTTAAAGGCCTGAAGTCGCTGAATGAGCTTCTCGAAGCGAGCTCGGTTAAGCAAATCTCTGTGGTTCTCTCCGTAAACCCGATGACACAGCCAGTCCCTCTCTGACTTGAACGCGTCGAATCGACGATCGACGTCGGGAGAGAGGTCACGATACTTGCGAAACTCCTTTAAGAGGTTTCCGAGGGTGAGACTAAAAGCTCGATCAAGCTCCCCCTCCGCAGCCTCGGTGGTCTCGAACGAGGCGCGAAGGATGACGGCGATACAATATACGACATAATTCTCAAACGCGCCAAGTGCCCACAACGCTCGGCCTAGTACGCGGTAGAACTCGGTGGCTTCTTCCGGCGCGATTGCGAGGGGATCAAAAGAATTGTCCATCATGGTGAGCGCGCGAGGAGCCTAACGATAACAAGATCAACCACCGTGGGCGAGAGCGAGCGTGGCTTGCAAAAGAATTGTTTTCATAAAGGGAAGTGTGGCAGTACACCGGCCAACGGTTGTTGACCTCATGGTTGTCGACGTCTTATTCAATTGTCTTTAACAGAATACCCTTTCTGTAAAACTTCTTGGAAGCTGCATCGAACGTCATGAAAACAAACCCGCCGCTAGGATCCTTCATCTGCTCTTGTGAGATTCCAATCTTGACGTAGGCATTTATATCAACACCGCTATGTGCCAGCTTCTCGACTTCCAACAGGAGGGCGTCGTAGGCTTCCTGCAGCGGTGGTTCCGCCCGCAGCGGTGGTTCCGCCGGATAAACCAGAGTTAAAGTTAACCACTTTCGTTCTGGCTTTATTCCTCCTGATGTTTTGTCCTGGGAAACTTCCAGCGAATACCGTCCTGTATTAGTTACCGTGGTTTTCACGCCGCGGGATTCGTCCAATGTCATTATTTTTCTCTGGGATGCTCGGTAAACCAATTCCCCCGAATACTGCGTACTTGTCAAAACGTCTTCCCCGAGATATGCGATAGCAAGGATGTCGCGAGCACCATCAATAGAGACGGCTTGCTCCAATGAGTCTCGCAGCATTCTTGTCTACGATTTTTGGCGGGGGAGGTTTGCTGTAGAAAGCCAGTTCAAGGATACGTTCGGTGCCTGAGCGCGCCCCCGCTACATCCTTCAATACGATTTCATAAACTTTCTCAGGGGCAGCGTGCGTGGTGAGCGTGGCGAGGACAAGTAATGCAATCAGCCTTGGTGTGATCATATTTGTGAGCCCAACAGAGATTATACGAAAGGGGGTTTCGGCTATTTCGGTTGCTTACGGGACGTGGCCCGGCGTAAACGAATCCAAGCCGAAGAGCATGACAGGGGCGAATCAAGCTGCCAAGCCGAAATCTCTCGACCAGGTGTGGACGATTTTGCGCACCCAATTGTTAAGACCTAATCCGGCCTTTCCCGGGCATCGGGCTCGGTAAAGGCGGATTGGTTTGAGTATTATTCAGTGAGCCGGGCCGCATCAATACTTGATGAGCGCGACGGTCTTCTATTCGGAGCTGCGGCGGCCGAACTGGCTGGCCACCGCCGCTTTGACTTGTAGGAAGCGGCTGCGCAGGCCGGTGTTGGAGTGTTCGTAGAGGGAGTGGCGAGCGTCGATCGCTTCCCGGGCCGTGGTGGGTCCGGCTCATAATTAAACCGCAGAGATCGCAGAAAGCGCAGAGGAAGGGAAGATTTTTTTGATCCAGAAAGATTTCTCTGCGGCCTCGGCGATCTCTGCGGTTGATCTTCCAGGCGTGCCATTCACCCGGCAGTCGCTCTTTGAAATGAATCAGGAAAAAAGAGGGGGGACTAACGAACACCTTCCGGCTATTTTCTTTCCTTGGAGGCAGGATTTTCGCCAGAAATTGTCCGAAAAGTTCGCTGTAACGCAGGCATCCTGCCTGCCGGGTCGCGCGGGCTTCCAGCCCGGCGTTTCGCATCCGGCAGGCGGAGACGCCTGCGCGACCTGCCAGGCAGGATGCCTGGGTTACGGCCTTAGTGCTCGGGCAGCACCTTCTTCACCAGTCGATTGATTCCTTCCTGGGCGAACTCGCTTGCCGGATAAATCTTCTGCGCCTTCAGATACCAGGCGAGGCTCGAGCCGATCTCGTCCTTGCTCTCCAATTGTTCCGCCGTGCGCAGGGTGCGGACGAAGTCAGCGGCTTCAGTCGTTAGGTTGGCGCGCAGCTGGTTGAGTTTGCTGTCGTCGGGATTCTCCTTGTAGACCTTCTCGACCGTTTCCCACGCGCCCGGCGTAATCGCCTCGCTTCTCGATCTCGCCCGCCTGGATGATGGCGGTCTCGATCACCTGCATTTGGTCGAGAATTTTCTTGAGCTGCGCCTGGCGCTCCGGATAAAGCGCGGAAGCGGCGATGAAGCGCAACTTGTCGTTGTAAATCTGCCGGGTGTTGTGCTGGCTGATGAGCTGGTCGAGATCGACCAGCGCCTTTTGTTGCACATCGGCCTGGGAAAAAATCAGCCCGGAAACTTCCGCGAGCGCGGGATTGCGCGGCCAGATTTCGGTCGCGGCTTTGAGCTCGGATTCGAGCGTGGCGCTGATCGCCGCTGACGGCGGCGTTGCGCGCCTTCGCCAGGTGCATCGCGCTGACCGTGCGCGCGGTTTCGATCGCGGCGAGCGGCTTCGAGTCGTCGAAGTCTTTCGCGATGCCGTTCAGCTCTTTCACCAGTTTCGCGGCGAGGTCGTAATCCTTCACCTCGATCGCGGAGATGAGCTGGTAATTCTTCTGCGAAAATTCCAGCACCTTGCGCTTTTCCTCGCGCGGCAGGGTGCGCACTTCGGGCATGAACTCGCCGACGCTGAAGGCTTCGGCGAGCCGTTTCGAAGCGCTTCGCCAGCTCGTCTTTTTGCAGGAGAAAATGAAACGACTGAATGCTCTCGCGCACGTCGCGAATGGCTTCATGCGCGAAGGAGTCGAGCGTGCCGACGGTCGGCGGCATGCCGCTGCTCTTGGCGAAGAGGTCTTTCGTGTCGGTGCCGACTTCGAGTTTGCTTTCGCCGCTGCTGAAAATGTCGCGGTAAAAACGCGTCCCGATGAGCACGTGCTGGAAACGGCGTTGCAAAAAGAGCTGCACGAAGAGCGCCTGGAATTCGATCTTCGCTTCCAGCAGTGGTCAGCTCTTTCTTCGCCTGGTTGGCTTTGATCGTGGCCAGGATCTCGGCCAGCCGCGTGGTGTAAGGCTGCATCGCCGAGATCGCGCGCGGCCTGCTGTTCCTTGGCCCACTCCGCGGTCGCGTCCTTGTTCTGCGAGGAAGGCGCGGACTTCGAGCTTGGTCTGCTGCGACGCGACCTGCGCGTTCCATTCGTTCGCCTTGCGCTCCTGCTCGAGCGCCTGGTTGGCCTGGGCGAGCCGCTGACTCGCATCCTGCGCGCGCCAGACGCTGTAAACCGCGTCGGCCAGCGCATCGCAAAGATGCGCGTCGATCTCGAAATTCGCCGCGCGCGGCAGGAGACGAAAAGCTTCGTCGACTTTCTGGGTCGAGGTTTGGCCGGGCGCGAGCTTGTCCAGGATGGTGTTGAGAATGCTCTGGTAGGCCTGCGATTGCGCGCTCGTTTCGGCGGGCGCGCTCAGGTATTTCTCAAAGCGCGCTTCGAAAAGTCGGTTGTTGTTCAGGTTCCAACTGTGGCCGTCCCAGGTCACGATCTCGTTCGCCGGATCGAAAATCGGGACGTCTTTGCCGAGAAATTTCGGGCGTTCGAGGCGAAGCGGCGGGCTGGCTTGGCCGTTCGCCGGCGTGGGCGCGGGCGCGCCCGGTGGCCGGCGCGGTATCGGGCACCTGCGCGCGCAACGTCACCGAGACCGAGCGAGAAAAATCGCAAGCCAGAACCGCGACCGACTTCATACTTTCCGAATGTCGCGCACGCGCAGAATTCCCTTCTCGCCGACCTCGATCTTAAAGAAGTAGTGCTGCCCTTTCTGGATGTTCATGCTGTTGAAAGCGGCCGGGATGAGAAGGGCGAGAATGTCATCGCGCTCCGTCCACGTCGACCGAATACAAGCGGCCCGCCTGCGGCGCCCAGGCGAGCTGCGACGCGACCGTGCCGTCCAGTTTGTAAACATTGCCGCGCAGACTGTCGGCACTGTTGAGATAAGCCGGCACGTCGAGCGGAGTCAGCGTCCGGTAAGGATCGCTCACATTCTTATAAAGAGCCCAGCCTCCGACGATCGCCGCCACGACGAGAAGGACGACGCCCGCGACCCACCAGGGATGAACAGAAGAACTTGCCCGGCGGGCCATGCAGCGCATGTTAGCGGGCCGGGTTTGGTAATTGTGCGCACGAACACGGAGGTCCCGGCGGGCTTCGCCCGGGTACGATCATTCCCAGCGGCTGTTCCGCGAGCCGAGATAGGCGAGCAGAATCCCGCCGAGCGCGTGCATGAGCAAGAACCCAGACGCAGAGACCGAAAGCGACCAATTCCGTCGCGCTCATGCTCTGCACGAAATCGTAAAAGCGCGTGTCGCGCATGGTCTGCCAATAACCGGACCAACCCCAGTAAGCCGCGACCAACGGCCGCGTCGCCAGCCCGATGACGTGCGGCAGGGCGAGGACCGCGCCGGAGAGCGGCAACTGCAAGCCGACGAGATAGACCGAAAGAAGCGACGCATTTTCCGCCGAACGGCTGAAGCTGGAAATAGCCAGGCAAACGAAAGTCATCGCCGCATTCGTTAGGCAAAGAATCACGATTTGCGCGAGGAGATCGCCGGGAAAGCGGCAGATCATGCTCACGAAAAATCCCATCCAGGCCGATTGCGCGACGATCAGCACGCTGAGGAAGGCGACCTTGCTCGCGATGTAACTGGCCGGCCGCAGCCCGGCGAATTTTTCCTTCTCGAAGATGGCGCGCTCGCCGGCGATCTCGCGCGCGGCGTTATTCGACCCCATCAGGGTGAGCAGGATCACCTGAAACATGATCAGCCCGGAGACGAGGCTGCCGACGCGAGTCGAGCGGAGCGCGAACGAAGTCGTCTGCGATCAAATCCTGCAGGCGTTGGAAGAACTCGCGGTCAGATTCTGGATCGCGGGCAGCCCGCCCCAGGCAAAAATCACGACCAGACAGGGAAAGCCGAAGAGAAGCGCGAGCTGGAGGGCGACCTGGCCGCGGTTGCGCGCAAACAAGGATCCAGCGGCGGCGCAGCAAAGTGAGAAACTGCGCCAGAAAATCCGGCGTCCGCAGGCGGCCGACTCTGCTCTTCGTCTCGTTAGGCAACGAACGGCCCGCGCGGCGCCGCCGATGCGCGCTCTGCGTGCGCCGCCAACGCTCCTGCCATTCCCGAGAGCTGCGCGTGCTCAGCGTGGGAAAAAGCAGCTCCGGATTATCGATCTGAAAATAATCGCCTAACGAACTTGGCGCGTCCTGGTAAACAAGCCGGCCTTCGTAGAGAACCGTGACCGAGTCGTGCAGTTCGAGATGACGCAGGCTGTGCGTGACCGAGATGACGGTGCGTTCCTCCTCCTGCGCGAGAGCTGTGCAGGAGGTGCACGATCTCGCTTTCCGCTTTCGGGTCGAGCCCGCTCGTCACTTCATCGCACAGCAGAAAATGCGGTTCGCTCACCATCTCGAGGGCGAGGGCGAGGCGCCGTTTTTGTCCGCCCGAGAGAATGCCGACGCGACGGTCCGCGATTTCGGCCAGGCCCGCTTCCACGAGGAAATGCGCGGCGCGCGCGCGGCTCGTTTCTCGCTCGCTCAGCCCGCCGACGCGCAGGCGCAGCGCCGTTTCGATGCTTTCGCCGACGGTGAGCAAATCGAAGGCGATCCCGAATTGCGGCACGTAGCCGATTTCGTTAGGCGCGAGATCGTGCACCTCGAGATCGCGCCCCGCCCAGAAAACTCCGCCCTCGTTAGGCTGGCGCACTCCGGCGATGACTTTGAGGAGCGTGCTCTTCCCGCAACCCGACGGCCCGACGACCGCGTGGAGCTGGCCCGGCGCGAAGCGCGCGTCGATCGCATCGAGCAGGCGATTCTCCTCCGCCGCCCGCGTCGAGACGACGCTGACCCCGCGCAATTCCAGCATGATCTTGGATCGTGGCGCATCTGCGCTAGCATTGCGAGGCGCTATGACAAAATTTCAGCGACGCGCGGCCTGGTGGCGTTTTTCGTCTGCTCGCTCTCATCGTTCTCGCGGTGCTGCTCGGCGCGCGGTCGGCGCGGTTGGTATCTCGCGAGCGGGCATTTTCGCGATCACGATCACCGCGCGGTCGGGCACGTACTCAAGGCCGACGGCACTTTCATGCCGCTGCATTATACCGACGGCACTTTTTATTCGGATGGATTTGTCGCGCGCGGGAAAAAGCGCGGCCTTCTTTTCCGAGCTGCGCGCCGATCAGATTCGCGCGCCGTCGTGAACTGGCGCGGCGCTGCTCGATCGCCGCTGGGAAATCGACGAGCTGCATCTGCAAAATCTCGATGTCCGATTCGCGGATGGCTCCGCACCGGAAACACCGCCCGCCCAGCCCGGGCCGCATCGCGAAAAAGAACGAGACCTCCTGGAAACTCGACCTGCGCGAAGCCGAGGTCGCGCAATCGTCCTGGCATTGGGGAGCACAGCGAGGCAACAGCCGGCAGCATTACGAAGAGCGCTTTCACCCTCCCCCCGAGCCAAGGCGCGTGGCTGATCGAGGCCAGAGCGGCACGCTCGCGCAAACCGGCTGGCCCATCCTAACGATCGAGTCGGCCAAACTGCGCTACACCGGCGCTTCGCTTTTCGTGACTGAGAGCGCGCTCCGCGCGGGCGAGGGTCGCATCGAGGTGGATGGCGAAATCAATTTCGATCACGCCGCGGATTTCCAGGCGCGACTCGACCACATCATCGATCACGCCGCTGCTTGCCGCCCGATTGGCGCGTGCGTCTGCACGGCAAACTCGCCGGCACAGCCAAAATCCACGCCCCGCTTCCGCGCGGCGACTCCGCAAATCGAAGGCGATTTGCGCCTGGCGGACGGCCAGCTCGAAGCTCTGCCGTTGCTCGACCAGATCGCGACCTTCACGCGGACCGAGCGATTTCGCCGGATCGACGTTGACCCGCGGCTCGCTCTCTTTCACGCAACGCTGCCGGCGTCACGACGGTGAAAAATCTCGTTCTGGAATCGGAAGGCCTGCTCCGCGTCGAAGGCGGTTGCACGATTGCGAACGACAAGATCGATGGCGTGTTTCCAGGTCGGCGTGACCGCGGCCAGTCTGCAATGGCTGCCCGGTTCGCAGGCGCGCGTTTTTACGGTCGCGCACGACGGCTATTACTGGACGCCGCTGCACCTCACCGGATCGGTCTCGCATCCGCACGAAGACCTGACCAGCGCCTCGTCGCCGCGGCCGCGGGCGAACTATTGCAAAATCCCGAGGACACCCTGCGCGACGCCGCCAAGACGCTGCTCGACCTGATCCCTCACTGATGCGGAGCGGTGAAGGTGGTCGCTTTTGCCCGACTCAAACGCTCCCTGCGCGCTGCGTGAAAATCTGTTTAAGCTGGTCCTCGCTCTCGACCCGATACTCGATCGTGTGCGCGTGGGTGGTCGTCGGATAACTTTTCACCACTCGCTGCCAGACTTGGTCCGCACCGACCCGCTGCCCGGCTTCCTTCGCCAGCTCGCTGACTCGATCGATCGCCGATTGTCCGACGCCTAACGGGCGACTTCGCCGCGGTCGGTTCGAGATAATAAAACCGCACCGCCATGTTACCCTGCGTATCGATGTTCATCTCGTTCACCCGCGCCGCGCCATCGACGATGTATTCGTGCATGCTTACGGAAACGATCGCGCGAATCGCGACCTCGTAAGTTGCCGCCAGGCAATTCGCAACGCCAGATGGGAAGGCGCGAGGTCGGTGTCGGCGTGGGCGTTTCCGTTGGGGAGGGCGTTTGCGCTTGCACGCCCGCGGCGAGTGCGAGGAAAATGAGCAACGCGAATTTCATCTGATCAGATGGCATCGTGCCATACTTCTTGCAGAATCGGCGATATTGGTGGAGCCGATGGCAGAAGACAAGGCTGCGGATTTTACGGTGGTCTTCTGATTTGAACGAGTGACCTGTGTCGTCTTAAGCGTGAGAATTCAGCGGGGAGCGCAAGGATTTCCGGGGAGCGCACGCGCCTCGCGCACTGGTTGCGACGCCTCGCCGCAACGAACTTTGCTGCCAGAACAAAGAGATCGAAGGAAAGAAAGTTCGCGATAGCGGGGGCTCCATCGCCAGCACGCGAGGCGCATGCGCTCCCCAGCGCCATGCCTCGCGCTTACGCGCTCCGTTACGGCCTGTTTTGAAAGCCCGGCCCATTTTTTGATTTCGTTATGGCCTGATCCATCCTTTCCTCAAGCATGCCTGGTCCGATTCGAGTCACTGTCTGGGGCGAAAATGTGCACGAGCGCAAAAATCCGGTCGTGGCACAGATCTACCCGGATGGCCTGCACAACTGCATCGCCGAGGGCCTGCGCGAAGATGCCGCTCTCAAGGTCGGCACCGCTACGCTGGAGGAAGCAGAACACGGCCTAACGAAAAGCCGGTTGACCGAGACCGACGTGCTGGTTTGGTGGGGTCACGCTGCGCACGGTCAAGTGGAGGAAGCCGTCGTCGATCGCGTCCTCAGCCGGATCTGGGAAGGGATGGGCTTCATCGCGCTCCATTCCGCGCATTACTCGAAGGTTTTCAAACGCCTCATGGGCACGAGCTGTTCGCTCACCTGGCGCGAAGCGGGCGAGCGCGAACGGCTCTGGGTCTGCAATCCCGGGCACCCGATCGCGCGCGGGATCGAGAACTGTTTCGAAATCGAGAATTCGGAAATGTATGGCGAGCCCTTCGCCATCCCGACGCCGGACGAAATTGTTTTCCTTTCCTGGTTTGAAGGCGGCGAAGTTTTCCGGAGCGGCTGCACCTGGAAACGGGGCAACGGCAAAATCTTTTATTTCCGCCCCGGCCACGAAACCTATCCGATCTATTTCAATCCAGTCGTTAGGCAAGTCCTCCGCAACGCGGTTCGTTGGGCCGCGCCAGAGGGACAACGGTGGCTGGACAGTTGTCCGAAAATCCCGATCGACCAGGCGCGCGAAAGGCTGGTCGCGAAAGGTCCGAAGCTGCACAAGGAAGGCGAAGCGGGGTTTCGTTAGGGCAGCGTGAGCCTAACAAAAAGAGGCTACGCTCCCTCCTCCAGATTCAGGCGCTGCAAATCCCGCCCGAATCGGTGGTGGATGCGGAGCAGGAGCAGGATGGCCACCGCCCCAAGGCCGGCGACCAATCCATACCAGAGACCGACCGCACCAAGCGAGGTATGGAACCCCAGCAGATAGCAGAGCGGCATCATCACAATCCAAAACGCAACCACACTAATCATCATCGGTACCCGGGTATCGCCCGCGCCCCGCAGCACTCCGCCGGCGACGACTTGCAGGCCATCGAAGACCTGGAAAACTCCAGCCACCGGGAGGAGCCGCGCTGCCACGAGGAGAACACCGGTCTGCGTCGTGTAGAGAGCCGCGAGCTGCTTTGGAACCGCGATAAACGTCACTCCGCTCAGGACCATGAAGGCCGCACCGCCAGCGAGAGCAGCCCCGGCATTCCGTCTGGCCCCATCAGGATCATTGCGGCCGATCGCGTTCCCGACCAACACCGCGGCGGCCGCTCCGATGCCCAGCGGCACCGTGAAACTGAGCGCGGCGAGGTTCAACGCGACTTGATGGCCGGCAAGCTGGTCGGTCCCCAGCCAGCCCATGAGAAGTCCGACGACGGCAAACGCGCTGTACTCGATTTGAAGGTGAATGCCCACCGGCCCGCCGAGGGCGAGCATGCGCCAGAGGGGCGCCAGCTTGAAGCCACGGAATTCGAAGAGGCGAATGTGCGGCTGCAGGGTTGCCCATCCTGCTCCGAACATGGCCAGCGCCATGAAACCGCGGCTGAAGGTCGTCGCCCACGCCGCGCCCCCAACCCCGCCCCGCGGAAATCCCAAATGACCAAAGATCAGTGCCCAGTCGAGCCCGGCATTGACCAGATTGGCTACGATGATCGTGAGCACGATCGGGCGCATCCGATGTTGCGCCTGGAGGGTTTGGCGCAGGACGAGAAAAGCGAAGAGCGGAAAGATGCCCGGTATGCAGATCCGGCAGTAAAGGGCCGCAATGGGGATGACATCGGGAGGTTGACCCAGCCAGCGCAAGACAGTTTCCACCGGGAGCACGATGGCGGTCGACAAAATGGCGAGGCCAACAGTCAGGAAGAGCCCACGTTGAAGCCCGCGGCTGACGCCCAGCTCATCACCCGCGCCGACCGCCTGGGCGATGATCGGGTCGAGGGCCATCACCACGCCCCATCCGAAAATGATGGCTCCGAAAAAATAAAGATTACCCAGCGCCACCGCGGCCAGAGCCACTCCCGGGAAATGACCCACCATAATGATGTCGACCACACCCATCGTCATGACTCCGACCTGTACAAACGCCACCGGCGCCGCGAGACGCAAAGTGCGGCGCAGATCGTCGCGGCGAGGAATGAAAGGGCGCAGATTCAATGGCATCGTTTTTTCAAAAAATTCAACGTCTCGGATTTCTCGGCAGACCGAGGAACTCCGGCGAACCGGAGAGTGTAGAGGCGGCCGTGTCGGCCGCAAAATCGTGGCTCTGTGTTGGCTAATCCCATTGTGCCAATTCTCGACCCCGCAACTTGTCACATTGAGTCACATGAAAACCATCTCCATTCGGGAACTGCACGAAAAGACTGGCGAATGGGTGCGTCTGGCAGAGGCGCATGAGCAAATCATCATCACGGAGCGAGGCAAACCCGTGGCCGCGCTCGCTCCCTACCGGACACGGGCCAGGGCCAACCGGTTCAGCGGCCGCAAGCTTCTTCCGGCCTACAAGAAACTCAGCGGCAAGCTCTCCGGTGGCACGGATAGCGGAACCATCCTATCCGAGGATCGCGGCCGGGGCGGCACCCGATGATGAGCGGTTCATTCTTTCGCCACCTTCAAGGAAAATGAGACTTGCTCAGTGCCGGGGTATGGCCGCGATAACGCTGTCGCCAGTCATCGCATTCAAGGGCTGGCAAAGTAGTTCCCTCCCCTTCTCTAATTGGAGGAGGTCGCAGCGCTTCCCATCCTGCACACGATCACTCGACATCCTTGGCGATAACGGCATTTTGCCACGATGGACGAAACGAAAACTCCGACGCGCGACGAAATCCCCGAAACCGACAAGTGGGATTTGTCGCACCTTTTTCTCAATGCCGACAAATGGGGCGAGGACTTTGCCTGGATCCAGGCGACTTATTTGCGCCTAACGACCTGGAAAGGGCGGATCGGCCAATCGGCCGCGACGCTGGCGGAGGTGCTCGAGTTTGAAAAGGCGCTCGATCTCAAAATCGAACGCGTTTATCACTACGCCTCGCTCCAGTTGGCGGAAAACAGCGCGGACCCGGCCTACCTCGCGCGGATGGGGCAACTACAGAATCTGCTCACCACAATCGGCGAAGTGACCTCCTTCATCGTCCCCGAAATCCAGGCGATCGAGGACGAAAGCTTCGCGCAGTTTCTCGACGATCCCGTACTCGCGGAGTGGCGCATCAGCCTGCGCAAGGTGCGCCGGATGAAACCGCATGTTCTTTCCGAAAAAGAAGAGCGACTTCTCGCCCTCGGCCGCGCCGCCCTCGATGGCTACGACGACGCCTTCTCTCAACTGACCGATGTCGACATGAAGTTCGGCGTGCTCATCGACGAAAAAGGCGCAGAGCGCCCGCTCACCCAAAGCTCCTACAGCGCCTTTCTCGTCAAGCGTGACCACGAATTGCGGAAGCGCGCTTTTCATCAGTTTTACGCCGAGTTTCAGGATCACCAGTTCACCCTCGCGACCGCGCTTTCCTATTCGGTGAAGGCGGATGTTTTCCGCGCAAGAGCGCGAAATTATCCTTCTGCGCTGGAGGCTTCACTCTTCAAGGACGACATCCCGCTCGCGGTCTATGACGCGTTGATCGGATCGGTCCGGCAAAATCTCGCACCCCTCTTTCGCTATTACGAGCTGCGCCGGCGGGTGCTCGGGGTGAATGAGCTGCATGTCTACGACACCTATGTGCCGCTCGTGGCCGAGATCGAAACCAACATCTCCTTCGACGAAGCCATCACCGATGTGCTGGCTTCGCTGGCGCCGTTAGGCGCGGAATACGTCGAGGCGTTAGGGGCGGGCTTGCACGGGCGTTGGTGCGACCGCTACGAAACCAAGGGAAAACGAAGCGGCGCCTTTTCCTCCGGCAGCTACGGCGCGCCGCCTTACATCCTGATGAATTACAAACACGACGTTTTCTCGGACGTCTACACGCTCGCGCACGAGGCGGGTCATTCCATGCACACCTGGTTCGCGCAACGGAACCAGCTTTTTCAGGACGCTGATTATCCGATCTTCCTCGCGGAAGTGGCGTCGACTTTCAACGAAGAGTTGCTCACCCATTATCTGCTCGAGCGCACGACCGACCCGAAGATGCGCGCCTACATCATCAATCGCCAGATCGACGACATTCGCGGCACCCTCTTCCGGCAAACGATGTTTGCCGAGTTTGAGAAGATCATTCACGCGCTCGAGGAAAGCGGCGCGGCGCTGACGCTCGATGTTTTCAAAAGCGAATATCGCAAGTTGCTCGAAGCCTATTTCGGACCGGGCGTCGTGCTCGATCCGGAGCTCGATCTGGAAGGCCTGCGCATCCCGCATTTCTACAATGCGTTTTACGTTTACAAATATGCCACCGGCGTCTCCGCGGCGATCGCGCTTGGCGGAGCGCGTTTGGTCGGGATCGACGGGAGCAGTCGGGGCTTATCTCGGTTTTCTGAAATCGGGCGGCTCGAAGTTTCCGCTGGAGACATTGCAGATGGCCGGCGTCGATATGCGCACCCCCGCGCCCGTGGAAAGCACGCTGCACCTTTTCGATCGCCGCCTAACGGAACTGGAAGCCCTCTTGTAGACCCCGACAAAGACAGTGGACGCGCGAAAGCGCGTCCCTCCGGAGGGCAACGCTCCCACACGGGCGCAGTTTTTCCGCTCCCGCTGCGCAGCGCTCAATGCCAGTAGGCCCGGCACTTGCTTTTTAGGAGCCATGAGGCTCGAATGGCAGTTACGTAGCGCCTGCGGCTACGCGGAACTCGGCATGGACCGCGAATCCATGGCCGAGCTCAACGCCATTCCAAAAGCGTGGCAGAACCGCCCCGAAGTGTTGCAGCTGCGACTGCATCATTTGATGATCCGCCAATCCTGGCGCCGCGCCCTGACCCTGAGCCGGAAACTTTGCCGCGTCGCGCCTGAATGCGGCGCGGGCTTCCTCCACGCCGGTTTTTGTTTGAACCAACTCGGCCGGACCAAAGAAGCGCGCGGGATGCTCTTGAAAGGGCCGCCCGCGCTTCGACGCGAGCCAATCTACTATTACAACCTCGGCTGTTATGAGGCGCTCCTCGGTCACGCGCAAGACGCAAGGCGGCATTTGGAAATGAGCTTTCGGATGGATGGAACCTTTCGCGAGCTCGGCGAAAAACGATCCCGATTTGAAAAACGTGCAGCCCTTGTTCTAGCCGGGATCGGAGATCTCGTCGGGCTTTCGCAGTGCGAACATGATACGCGAACGATTTGGGCCCAGAAATGCGTTGCCTCTCGCCGGGCTCACCCACCCCGGCTACAACTGTCTGATGGAGCGAGAACTCGGAGCTGGTGATCGACGACATCGCTTTTGGCGGCAAAGGCGTCGGACGCGCCGAAGGCAAGGCGGTCTTCGTTCCGTTCACGATCGAGAGCGAGCGAGTCACGGCGCGGATCGTGCGCGAAAAAAAATCTTTCGCCGAAGCGGAGCTCGTTACGGTGCTGGAGGCATCCCCGGAGCGCGCTACGCCGCCGTGCCCTTACTTTGGCCGATGCGGCGGATGCAGTTACCAGCACATGCGCTACGAGCATCAGCTGCACTGGAAATCGCGCCAGGTCGCGCAGGCCCTGCAGCGCATCGGAAAATTCCGCGAGCCGCCGCTGCGCCCGATCGTCCCCTCGCCGCTCGACTACGAATATCGCAACCGCATTACGGTGCACGTCGAAAACGGGATCGTCGGATTTTTCCGCCACGATGCCCATCGCCTGATCGATATCGAGCGCTGCGCGATCGCAGCCCCGGAAGTGAACGAACAACTGACCGCTCTTCGCGCCCGGCGCCCGCGCGACGGCCATTACACCCTGCGCGCGCAGAGCGGACCGCGCGTCTTCTCCCAGACGAACGACGCCGTCGCCACCCACCTTGCCGACACGATGGACGGGCTCATTCCGCCTAACGAATCACTCCTGATCGACGCCTATTGTGGGGCGGGCTTTTTCGCGAAACGGCTCCGGCCGAAATTCGCGCGCGTCGTCGGCCTCGATTGGGACATCCACGCCATCGCGGCCGCGGAGGCGAACGCAACCGCGGCCGAAACCTATCTCGCCGGCGACCTCGCAGCCCAGCTCGGTGAGCAGTTGCGCCAGGCCGACCCAAAGACCACCACGGTCATCGTCGACCCGCCCGCGACCGGTCTGGGCGCCGATGTGCGCGAGATTCTCCGCCGCCATCCCACCGCGCATCCTTCTTTACGTCTCCTGCAATCCCCCGACGCTGGCGCGCGATCTGGCCGATCTCGGCGCAAGCCTTCCGACTCGAGAGCGTCACGCCCTTCGACATGTTCCCGCAGACGGCCGAGATCGAAGTCGCTCGCGCACCTGTCACCGCCGTGTGAGGCGCTAGACTTCGACGCGCGCGCCCAGTTCGACGACGCCGTTAGGCGGCAGACAAAAATAGGACGTGACGTCGCCGGCGTTGCGCGTCATCCAGGCGAAAAGCGAGCCGCGCCAGGGCGAGAGACCGAGCTTGCGCGTGGCGAGGATGGTTTCGCGACCGATGAAATAGGTCGTCCGCATCGGCTCAAAGCGAAGGCCGGTTCGCTTAACGAGCGCGAGCGCGGCCGGCACATCGGGCTTTTCCATGAAACCAAAATGGATTTGCGCCCGCCAAAATCCTTCCTCCAACTTCTCGAGCGCGACCCGGTCCTTCACATTGGTCAGATAGGGAACCTCCGCCGTGCGCACCGTCAGGAGCACGACTTGTTCGTGCACCACTTTGTTGTGCTTAAGGTTGTGGAGGAGGGCGAGCGGCGTGCCGCAGCGATTACCCGACATGTAGATGGCCGTTCCCGGGACGCGGCGAATGCGCTGGCTTTTGAGGTCGGGCAGGAGCGCGTCGAGCGGCACGCAAATGTCGCTCAGATGATCGCCGCAGAACGCGCCGCCCTTTTCTCCAGGTTAGCATCAGGAAAAGAATCGCAGTCGAAACAAGCAGCGGGAACCAACCACCATGCGTGACCTTGAGCATGTTGGCGCCGAAAAACGCGAGGTCGATCGTGATGAAAAACGCGGCCACGGGAAGAGCCATCGCCATGGGCCAATGCCAGCGGCGCCGCGCCACGACGTAAAACAAAATGGTCGTGATCAACATCGTAGTGGTAATGGCGACGCCGTAGGCGGCAGCGAGCCGGCTCGAGGTGCGAAAGCCGAGCACCAGCCCGATGCAGGAGAGCATCAAAATCCAATTCACCACCGGCACATAGATCTGGCCGATGATCCGCGCAGAGGTGTAGTTCACTTTCAGGCGCGGGCAGTAGCCGAGCTGAATCGCCTGCATGGTGAGCGAAAAAGCGCCGCTAATGATGGCTTGCGAAGCGATGACCGCCGCCGCTGTCGCCAGAACGACCAGCGGATAGAGCGCCCAAGCCGGCGCCATGTGGTAGAAGGGATTCACCGCCGCCGCCGGCTGGACAAGCAAAAGCGCTCCCTGACCGAAATAATTCAGGACTAAGGCCGGCAGCACCACCACGAACCAGGTCAGCCGAATCGGCGTCGTGCCGAAATGACCGATGTCGGCATAGAGCGCTTCGCCGCCGGTGACGACGAGAAAGACCGCCCCGAGCACGACGAAACCGCGGCGCGCCGTTGTTCATGAAAAACTCGACTCCATGCAGAGGATTGATCGCGGCGAGCACGCCGGGCGCACGAAGAATTTGATGGAATCCCAGAACGCTGATCGCCAGGAACCACAAAATCGTGACCGGTCCGAAAACTTTTCCCACCCTGGTCGTACCGCGTGATTGGAAGAGGAACAGCCCGATAAGAATGGCGACGGCAAACGGGATCACGTAGGGGTCAAACAATGGCGTCGCAATATGCAATCCTTCGACCGCGCCCAGCACGGAAATCGCCGGAGTGATCATCCCATCGGCATAGAGGAGCGCAGCGCCGAACAGCCCGAGCAGAAACAGGTATTTCCCCCGGTGCACCACTTCACTGACCAGCGTCGCGAGGGCGAGAATGCCGCCCTCGCCCCGGTTATCGGCGCGCAGGATGAGGATGAGGTATTTGACCGAAATGATGAGGAGGAGCGACCAAAGGATGAGCGAGAGCACCCCAAGGACGTTGGCCGGGCTGGGATGCACGGAGTGCTCCCCGTAAAAGCACTCGCGCAGGGCGTAAAGTGGACTCGTGCCGATGTCGCCGTAAACGATCCCGAGGCTGGCGAGGCAGAGCAGTCCAAGGCGTCGCTGGTGGGTCGGCGGTTTCGAGAGAGAAGGCTCTGGCCGGGCCGTCTCAGGAGTTATGGGAACTAAAGTCGTCGGCATGGAATTCACCATTCCAACGCAACTTTATGCGAGGCGTCATCCGGGAGTAATTAAAACGGTACTAAAATTGAAAGGCGTCCATTTCCCCCCGGGTTGGATGGCGCTACACTGGCCGTGTGCTGGGACCTTCCAGTTCGCAGGGTGTCAGGCGGCTCTCGGCTGAGGAGTTGACGGCCGGATCGGCGGCCAATCATCATTTCCCGCCAGTGACCCCAGCTTTCGCCCCGATAAAAGAATATGCGATCGCCGTCGCAGGCGTTGCCGCACTGATCATTGCCTGTTGGCTGCTCACTCCGCTCATCGGCTACGGCCCCATTTCGCTCATTTTTTTGCTCGGCGTGCTGCTGGCCGGGATGGTCCTCAATCGCGGGCCGGTCTTGCTCGTGGCGGCGCTCAGTGCGCTTTCCTGGAATTTCCTGTTTATCCCGCCTCTCTTTACCCTGCACATCGCGAAGTTTGAAGACGCGCTCACCTTCGCGACCTACTTCATCATCGCGATCACGGTTGGCAGCCTGACGGCGCAACTCAAAGCCCGCGAGCATCTCGCGGCGCAGATCCAACTTACCCAGGAATCCGAACGACTGCGCAAGACGCTGCTTGATTGCGTTTCACACGAACTCAAGACGCCGCTCGCCGCCATTGGGGCCGCGAGCCAGGAACTGGTGCGCGCGGCGCCCAATGTCCAGAACGCCGCAACGCTCAAGCAGCTCGCGAGCGAAATTCACGATGGCTCCCGCCGGTTGAATCGGGTCGTGAACAATCTTCTCGACATGAATCGCCTCGAAAGCGGAGTCATCCGGCCAAAACAGGAATGGTGTGACGTGCGCGAGTTGCTCCAGTCAGCGGTGGAGATCGAGCGCGAATCGCTTAATGGCCGCGACGTCAGGCTCGATGTGCCCGAAAACATTCCGCTGGCGTTGATGGATCACACGTTGATCGAGCAGGCAGTGGCAAAGCTGATCGCGAACGCAGCCAGCCACGCTCCGTCCCGATCGCCGATCGAGATTGACGCGGAATACCGGGCCGACCGGCTGATTATTTGCGTCAGCGATCGCGGGCTCGGGCTTTCGGAAGAATCAGCCGCGCGCATCTTTGAAAAATTCTACCGCGGCGACGGCCGCAAAACCGGTGGCCTCGGGCTCGGCCTATCGATCGCGCGTGGTTTCGTGGAAGCGCACGGCGGCAAACTGAGGGCCGAGAATCGCGATGGTGGCGGCGCGCGTTTCACCATCAGCCTGCCCGTCCGCGTGACCGACGCGAATGAAGTTGATGCGGCCACATGAAATCGACGCGCTTCGCGTTGCTGGAGGCGGGATTCATTGTAGCCGGGGGCGCTGACCCCGGTCGGTCTGGCGCCTCTCCGGGGTCAGCGACCCCGGCTACAGCTGGATCTTCGCTTAGGCACGCTAACCGTTTTATACACAAAAAAATGACGACAAAAGAGCCGAGTGTTTGTGCCGGCGCGCCCATGGCCAGAGGCGACTGGAGGGCAACGCTCCGTCGTTGCCGAGTTTCGGGTCTGACGGCCGGGGTCGATCAAACACGGCAACGACGGAGCGTTGCCCTCCAGCGCTTTCCCGACCTGACTTGTCGCTTTGAGGTCGAAGACTTCGTTAAGCAGATGCCATGAAAGCGACTCGCACCGCTCTCATCATCGATGATGAAAAGCAAATTCGCCGGCTGCTTCGGCTCGCTTTGGAAGGCGCCGATCACCAGGTTTTCGAAGCCGAGACAGGACAAGCCGGCCTCGAAGAGATCGTCTACCGCCGGCCCGACATCGTCCTGCTCGATCTCGGTTTACCCGACATGGAAGGAGTCAAAGTGCTCCGCCATCTGCGGGAGTGGTCGGATGTCCCGGTCCTGATTCTTTCCGTCCGCGACGAGGCCGATGAAAAGATCGCCGCGCTCGATGCCGGCGCGGATGATTACGTGACCAAGCCATTCGATACGGCAGAATTGCTGGCGCGCGTGCGCGCAGCGCAGCGCCGTTCGCTCAAGGAGACAGGCGAGCCGGTTTTCAAACTCGGCGCCGCTCTGCGTCGATTTCTCAGCGCGCCAGGTAAAACTCGACCGGAAGGAAATCAAACTCACTCCGACCGAGTACTCCCTGCTCCGGGTGCTGGTGCAGAATGCCGGGAAAGTCGTCACCCACCGGCAATTGCTGCGCACGGTTTGGGGCGAGAAGGCCGAGAGCCAGGCGCAATATCTTCGGGTCTATGTTACGCACCTGCGCAAAAAGCTCGAAGCCGACGCCAACGCCCCGAGCCTGATTAAAACCGAAGTCGGGATTGGCTATCGATTGTCGGCCGAGGGTCTGTAGCAGCCGGGTTACAAGTAGCTCTGTCATTCTGAGCGGAGCCAAGAAGCGGCGCGTTCCGGCGTTAACGATCTTTTAGCACTTCCTGCACGCATTTTAATTAACGGTCTCGTAGCCATTGGGACCAAGTTTGGTCATGCAAACGATCGTGGTGGGATTGATTCGCGGAGCGCGAAGTTCGACGGTCTAGCCCGCCGAGCGCCGGCAACTCGCGCAAGCATCCACGCCATCCAGGCCGCGACGGAGATTCGGGCGGAACGAAAAAGCAACGCTGCCGTTTTGGATGTGGTTTATCGAGAACCCGCGCGGCCGCGACACTTCCTGAACAGCCCGCCTACGAACCACCATTTCTTGCCCGCCTCGGCGCGCCCTTCCTGAAATCGGGCCATGATTGCCACCAACGTCAGGCGTCCGCGCAATGTCGACGTCCCGCGCGCCGCCGCCATCCTCTATGGCGATTGGGGCACGAGCAAAGCCTACGTCATCGGCCTCGCCTTTGCGGTCGCCGGCTACGCTTCTTTCTGGCTCATCGCCGCGATGTGCTTCCTCACCGCGCTGGTCGGGATCAACTACATCATCATCTGCCGGCTTTATCCCGATGGCGGCGGAGTTTACGCCAGTGTTCGGCATCGCTCGGAGGTCATCTCGATCGTCGGCGGATTTCTTTTCATTGCGGATTATCTGGTGACGGCGGCGATCAGCGCGCTCTCGGCTTTTCAATATCTGGGCGTGCCGCATCCGGAGAAATTCGCCGCGGCGGCGATTGTCGCCATCGGCCTGCTCAATCTGCTCGGCCCGAAACATACCGGCGGTCTCGCCTTTCTCATCGCGGTCCCGACCGCCATCGTCGTCATAATGCTCGGCGCTTTCTGTCTGCCGCATCTGGGCTTTGCGCTCCGCCAACTCGAACCATTGCACGGGGGTGTGATGCACAACTGGCAGGCCTTCGTCGGCATCGTCCTCGCGCTCTCCGGCGTCGAGGCGATCGCCAACGCCACCGGCGTCATGCGACTCGACCCCGGAAGCACCGAAAGCCGTCCATCGGTCCGCAAAACTTCTACACCCGCGATCCTTTGGGTGATGGTCGAAGTTTGTCTCTTCACCGCGTTATTTGGTCTGGCTGCACACGCCCTCAGCGGCCTTCAGATTGTGAACGGCGATGTCAATGCGCCTAACGCCGCGGGCGTGCGCGATTACATGCTGCGCTACATGGGCCAGGTCTTTGTCGGCGGCGCGCTCGGCCCCGCCTTCGGCCACGTCTTCGCGATCATTGTCAGCGTTGTCTTTGGCTTGCTCCTTCTTTCCGCCACCAACACTGCGGTCGTCGATCTGATCGCGATCCAGTTCCTCATGGCGCGCGATCGCGAAATGCCATCGATCTTTCAACGGCTCAACCGCTGGGGCGTTCCGGCCTACGGGATGATCCTCGCCGCCGTCGTCCCCGCGGTATTCGTCATCGCGGTCAAGGACATGGCCGGCCTGGCGGATCTTTACGCGGTCGGCGTCGTCGGCGCGATCGCGACCAATCTCGGTGCCACCTCGACCGATCGACATCTCGACGATCAAGGCACCCGAGCGCACCCTCATGTTCGCCACTTTCATTGTGATGGCGGCGATCGAGTGTTCCCTCCTCATCGACAAACCGAGGGCGCGCTATTTCGCCGTCACGATTCTGGCCGTCGGTCTGATTCTACGCGGGCTCGTGCAGGAGCGACGGATGAAATCAGACCGCCTTGCTCCGGGAAGATTGTCTCCGCCCGACACGACCTTTGGCGCCAATGGCGAAGCCATGCTCTGTGCCGTTCGCGGCCGCGGACGCACGCTCGATTTCGCCCTGCGCGAAGCACGCGAATCGGGGCGCCGACTTTACCTTCTCTTCGTCCGTGAACAGCGTTTCATGACCGAGCAGGACGCCAACCGCAAATGGCAGGACGACCCGGAGGCGCGTGAGATTTTCGAGAATGCGCGGGCGCGTTCGCCCGATCAGCCGCCACTTTTCTGCTACGCGGTGAGCGAATCGGCCTCCCAAACCATTGTCGATATCGCGGCAACGTTAGGCGCTTCGCGTCTCATTCTCGGCGCCCCCCGCCGCCACGCCATGACCCACCTCCTCCGCGGCAATCTCGTTCGGGAAGTCTCCCATCTGCTCCCGGAGGAGATCGACCTGCTGGTTTACGCGTGATCGAGCGTTGCCATTTCGCCACATGGGCGGTTACTTTGGACTTGGCCCAACCCGGCGCCATCGTACACACTCCGCGCCGTGAAAAGACATATCGCGCTCCTCGCGCTCCTGGCGTTGATCCCTGCGTCCGCATATTCGACGACGAAAGGTTTGAGCCAAATCGTGACCCCGGATTTGCAACCCCCGGGTGATCTTTCCGTGAGCTTCCAGGCGCAAAGCGAGCGCATCGCCAATCCCTACGAGCTTCAGGCGGAACTGGGTTTGACAAATTGGGGCGAGATCGCCGTCTTTCAAGGCTTTAACCCTAACGAGCAAATCTTTGGGACGGAGATCGGCTTACTGACCAAGGAACCGTGGCTGCTCTCGATCGGGTTCGTCAACTGGTCGCCACACAGCCACGTCGATCCCCAGCCCTTTCTCGAAGGCGGCTATTATACCGAACACAACAAGTTTATTGTCGGAGCGATTCATGCTGGCTACAAAAATGAAGCCATCCTTGGTTATGCCTATGACTTCAACCAGACCTGGCGCGCCCAGGTCGATTTTCAAAGCGGTTCAGAAAACTCCACCACCTTTGGATTCACCTGTAACATCACGCGCGATTTTCAGGTGAACCCAGCCCTCTACATCAACAATGGCCCTGGGCATGACATCTTTGGTTACGTTGTCTTCACTTATACCTTTCATTTGTGGGGCAACAGCAAAACCCCGTCGCCAGCGTTACGAAGCGCGGCCGCCAAGGACTGAAGCAGACAGGGCTGGCTGGCGACTGCGCGTTACTTTGCATCGCGATCTGTGGCGGTCGCCTTTAGAACTCATATGAGACCGTGCCGAAGAATCCGCGGCGCTGGCCATATTGCGGAGCGCCAACCCCTATCCCGCTGCCGTCGCGTAGCTGATAGCTTTTGTCGAAGAGGTTCAGAACATCGAAGCGCACAAGGAGCGATCGATTTCCGGGGATCTTGATCCGCCGCTGGACGCTGAGGTTCACAGTCTCGTAGGGATGATTTTTCATCGTGTTGGCAAAGCCGCGGCGGAGGCCGTTGCCGTAGAGTGCGTCGGCCGCGAATTTCCAATCGCCTGTCGAATATGAGGCGCCGCCAGAACCGGTCACGCGCTGGTCGTGATCGAGAAAGATGAAATGATCGTTAATGTAATCGATCTCGTCCTGGCCAAAGAGAAACTGCGCGGAGCTTATTCTGGTGGCATGCGCCAGCTCATAGGCAAGGTTAAAGTAAGCGGAGAGACCGCCTCGTTCGAAGCTGGAAGTAAGTTCTGCGCCATAGATTTCGCCGCGTTTGTAATTGAAAGACGAGAGGATAAGCGCCTGACCAAACTGGCCCTCGTCGAGGGTGGAGTGCGAACTCTTGTAAAAGCCATCCAGTCCAACATTGAGACCTTCCACGACCTTCTGTGTTAGGCCGAGATCGAAATAGTGCGCTCGCTCGGAGGTGACAGCAGAATTCTGCGTGACCTCCGAGGCGTTCGTCGTGCCGGTAAACTTCGCAATCGTGCTTTGACTAACGTTTTCAAGCGGCGGCGGGGTGAAGTAACGCGCGTAACCAGCGTGAATGCTGGTGGACTCAAACGGGGTGTAGACAATGCTAAGCCGCGGACTGAGCTGGTTCTCGCTCGTAAACGCATCCACGACATCAAATCGGCCGCCGACGTTAATCGTTAGCCGAGCAAGGGGCTTCCATTCATCCTGTAAGTAGAAGCCGTAAAAGTAGCCGTACTTGTCACTGTTATCGACGATGCGCAGAGGCGTGGTGCTGGTCTGATTCCCGTTCTCATCGACTGGGAAAACGTCGGTCACCGTGCCGACCGTGGCATGCTGCTCGGCGAATGACACACCAGCGCGGAGGGTGTGCTGATCGTTCAATTTGTAGCTCGAATTGATTTCGAAGCCGTTCGAGAGAATATCGCGGTCCACCCGTGACGCGACGCCGTTGAAGATGAGATCACCCACTTCATCAGGGCGAAACAGGATTGAGCTGTAACGATTGAAAACCGACGCCTGAAAATCCAGGTCACCGAGCTTCTTTTGATAAGTCAGGATCTCATAGAATGATTGCTCGGTCTGGTTCTCGTCGAGCTTGGCGGAATCGAAGGTCGTTCGACCGAGAAGGTTGAAGGCGGGGACTTGCCCGGGGTTATTCGGAATCTGAAAATCGCTATGGTTTCCGCTGAGCAGCAAAACGACCCGGCTGGTATCGTCGAAGATATAGGAAAGATAGCTAAAGAGCTTGTCCTGGTCGGTATCGTCGTGAATGGGACTGTTGCTACTCGTCGGATTCTCAATCCCGATGCCGCTATGGAGGTAGTCCGTCGAGACGTAGTAATTCATCTTCCCGAGCGCACCGCCGTACTCAAAACTGGGGTTAATCGTGTCGAAGCTGCCGACATGCATGGAGGCCTCGCCCGATTGAAAGACCGCGCCGTTTTTCGTGTGAATGTCAATCACACCTGTCGTGCGGAATCCGAATTGCGCGGGAAGCGCTCCGGTGATGAGGGAGACACTGTCGGCGAAGCGCGTATCGAGTTCCTGCCCGAAACCGGCGATGCCTTCCGGGAGGAGGACGTCATCGATGCGGTATTGCAAGTTGGCGTGTTCGCCACGGACGTGCAGTTGACCGAATGAATCCTGTGCGACGCCCGGGAAGCGCAATACGGTTTGATTGAACGGCGCGTCTTCGCCTTGCGCCTGCGAGTCGATCCGGTCAGGCCCGAGCGTGTAGCGGGTGGCGCCGAGACTGGGGACGATTTGCTCGCGCGAGACATCAAGCGCCTGGCTTTGGACGGTGATGTGGTCAGATTCCGCGACGTCAGGTGAGGGCGCGGTCGTTGGGGAAGGACTGGCCGTGGGTTGAACGGCGACTTGCGCCGTGAGGAAATGAGCGCCGCTGATGAGCGCGAAGGAAACGATCGAAAAATTTTTCAAAGCATGGTTCTCCTAAGTTGAGATTCAGTTGCACGGACGAAACACGGCGGTTCACGACAGGTGAACGCCGCAACAAATGAATGCGTGGCTGCGCACGCCGATCTGATCAGGATGCCGGAAACGGAAACAAGCCGCCCCGTGCACTGACAGGCGACGAAACGAAGCGCTTAGGAGAGCGCGGGCGGCGCGTGCTCGAAAATGCGCGCGCCAAGGAATGGCGCCGCCACCCAAACGGGCGCGAGCGCAGGAATTTTCTCGAAAACAATCGCCGGTTGCGGGGCAGCGAGAATCGGCGGCGCGTCCGCCTGCTCGTATTTGCCGGTCGCGATGAGGGTGACTGCGCACTCATGATCGGGCGAGCCGGCGTCGGCGTGGAAGCGAGCGTGCAGTCGCGGCGAAGCGGCCAGGCCGAGCGCGAAAAGGAAAGCCGAAAGCAGGCCACTCGCGACGATCACGCGGAGTCTTTCGCGGTTTCGGTTCATGGCACCGGCACCTTTCGCCAAAGGCTGCTTCTCACGCAACCACTTTTCCCGAACCTCTCGAGGCATTCCACCGCAAAAATATCTTGCCCGCGCGCCGCGCAAAATCATAACGCTTGGCCGTGCGCTCGAGACGGCCCTTGATGCCCGCGGCGAGGCTGACGGGCTTTCTCGTCTTTGCTCTCGCCGATCTCGTTCATGGCCAGGACGCGATTCAAAGCGCGCGCAACATCGAGAGCACCGAGCGGAGCCAGCTCGGCACGAATGCTCCCGCCAAACACGGGATTTCGTTTCCGGTGGCCGTCAGTGCCGCGGTTTGCGCGCCCATCACGAAACGATTTGCGAACTCACCTACCAGGCGGTGCTCACGAACCACTTGTCCATTCAGCCCGATCTCCAATTCATATTCGCGCCCGGAGCCACCCAGTCGGCCGCGACCGCGGTGGTCTCGGGTCTGCGGGTGAGCCTCGCCTTCTAGCGCAGCGTTCCGTCCGGGATTAAACTCTGCTGGAGGGCGATGCTCCGTCATCGCCGTGTTTGAATCTCGGCAACGACGGAGCGTTGCCCTCCAGGCTCCCTCCGGCCGCTACACTGACTTGCTAAACAATCACGAGCCGGAGGACAAAATCACTTGCTCCGCAAGGCGACGCGAGGGTTACTCCCACGCGCACCGCTCATGGCTGAACCTCTTATTGAAGCGCCGGGTGTACATCGGCCGCGTAATGTCGACTGGAAACGCGCCGCTGCACTTCTCTACGGCGACTGGGGCACCAGCAAAGCCTACGTCATCGGCCTCGCCTTTGTCGCGGCCGGCTTTGCCTCGTTCCCGCTCATCCTCGCGGTCTGCGCGCTGACCGCGGTCGTCGGCTTCAACTACATCATCGTCTGCGCGCATTTCCCCGATGGCGGGGGCGTTTACTCCGCAGCCCGGCAACAAAGCCGCTTCCTCGCCTCCGCGGGTGCGCTTTTGTTGGTGGCAAATTTCATCGTCACGGCGGCGCTGAGCGGCTGGGCGGCGGTAAGCTACTTCGGCGTCCCGGCACAATACGCGCGCCTCACCACGATGGGTCTCGTCGTCGTCGTCGGCGCGATCAATTTTTTCGGGCCGAAACACAGCGGCAGCGTCTCGCTTTATCTTGCGATCCCGGCGGTCCTGACCGTGATCGCGATCATCGGTCTGAGCCAGCGGTTATCTGGACACGGCGCACCTCGAGCCGGCCCACGAAAATCTCGGCGATCGCATGGACGCAGTTTGTCGGCGTGATCCTCGCGCTCAGCGGCGTGGAAGCGGTCGCCAACATCACCGGCGTAATGAAGCTCGATCCCGGCTCGACGGCCGAGAATCCGAAAGTCACCCGGACCGCGGCCAAGGCAATCATCCCGGTGGCGATCGAAGTGGTCGCAGGCACAGCGCTGCTCGGTTGGGCGATGCTTTCCATCCCCCAAACTTTCGCCCCGGAATTGACCAAGCACTCGGAGGACATGCTGCGCTTTCTCGGCGAGCACTACGGCAATCTCGTCGTAGCACCCTGGTTCGGGAGCGCCTTCGGACTGCTCGTCGGTGTGGTCTTCGGTCTGCTGCTTTTCAGCGCCGTCAATACCGCCGTCGTGGCCCTGATCGGCGTGATCTACATGATGGCGCAGGACGGCGAGATGCCGAAACAATTGGCCCGCCTCAATCGCCACGGCGTCCCGCGCATTCCTCTTTTCGTGGCGGTCGTGATTCCGATTCTCGTCCTCGCGGTCACGCCGAAATTCGAAGGACTGGCCGGCCTCTACGCCATTGGCGTAGTGGGCGCGATCGCGGTCAATCTTGGTTCCTGCACTTTCAATAAACGGCTCGGCCTCACCTGGTACCAGCGCCTCCTGATGGGCCTCACTTTTCTCATCCTCGCCGCCGTCGAAGTGACGATCGCAAAGACGAAGCCCGACGCGCTCTTCTTCGCTTTCTGCGTGCTCTTCATCGGTCTCTCCCTCCGCGCCTACTCCCACAAACTCTCCGGATTGAAGACCGTCACGATGGCGAAGGAAGTCGCCGAGATGGTGGCGCCAAATCTTCCCGAGACGATGCAGCCGCGGCTCGAAGAAGGGCAGAAAATCATGGTCGCGGCGCGTGGCATCAATCCGGTGCTGAATTTTGCGCTCGAGGAGGCGCAACTGCGCAAAGCCGTCCTCTGCGTCGTCTACATCAAAGAGATCGCCGTCTACTTCGCCGGTGCGCCCAAGCTGATCGGGAGCGCGAAATGGAAAGACGATCCGCAGGCCCAGGCCATCATGTCGCTCATGATCAAGGAAGGCGAAACACGCGGCGTCTGCGTCCAACCGGTTTACGCAGTGAGCGAGGACGCTTCCGCCACCATCCTCGATCTCGCAGCGACGTTAGGCGTGGATTACATCATCCTCGGCGCCTCGCAGCGGCGCTCCCTGGCGGATTTGCTCCGGGGCAGCGTTGCGACCCAGATCGCGCAAAATCTACCCGAGACGATCCGGCTGGTGATCTTTGGCTAGCGCCGCAGTTTAAAGTTTGAAGTGTTAAGGGTTAAGAAGCTGCCGGCCTCCACTTAAAACTTAAAGCTAATGAATGTGTTGATTGCTGATTCAATTTCCCAGCGCGGCGTTGATGAATTGGCCGCAGGCGGCGAACTGCAGGTCAGTGTGCAGACCGGCTTGAGCGAAGAGGAGCTGGTCAAAGTCATTCCCGATTTCAACGCCATTGTCGTGCGCAGCCAGACGAAAGTGACCGCAGCGATCTTGCAGGCCGGCACGAAGCTGAAAGTGGTCGGCCGGGCCGGCGTCGGGGTCGATAACGTCGATGTCGAGGCGGCGACGCGGCGCGGAGTGATCGTGATGAATACCCCGGGCGGGAACACGATCTCGACCGCGGAGCACGCTTTCTCCCTTCTGCTTTCCGTGGCGCGCAAGATCCCGCAGGCCCATTCCAACCTGCAAGCCGGCAAATGGGACCGGAAGGAATTCGAAGGAACCGAGCTTTACAACAAGACGTTAGGCATCATCGGCATGGGCCGGATCGGCTCCGAGCTGAGCCGGCGCGCCATCGCCTTCGGGATGCGGGTATTGGCCTACGATCCGTATCTTTCTTCGAGCCGGGCGCGGTCGCTCCAGGTCGAGTTGATCGAGGAACTCGATGAGCTTGTTGCCGCCTGGCCGATTTCCTCAGCCTCCACACCCCGCTCACCCCTGAAACGCATCATCTGCTCGATGCCGCTCGCCTGACGAAAACGAAACGCGGCGTGCGCCTGATTAATTGCGCCCGCGGCGGACTGATCGACGAAGCGGCCCTGCTCGCCGCCTTAACGAGTGGTCAGGTCGCGGGCGCCGCGCTCGATGTCTTTGAGAAAGAGCCGTTGCCGGCCGATTCGCCGCTGCGCGGAATCCCGAATCTGATCCTCACTCCGCATCTCGGCGCTTCCACGGTCGAGGCGCAGGAAAGTGTCGGGATCGAAATCGCGCAGGCGATTCGGGCGGCGCTCCTCGAAGGCACGATCCGGAACGCGATCAACATGCCGAACCTCGACGCGAAAACGCTTGCCATCGTCGGGCCGCATCTGCGTTTCGGAGAAAAGCTCGGGCGCTTCCTCTCGCAAGTTTCGCCCAAACGGGTCGAGAACCTGCACATCAACTACAGCGGCAAAGTGAACGAAGTCGATACGACCGCGATCACCCGCTCGATCCTGAAAGGCTTTCTCCATCTCGCCGGGGGCGACGACGTCAACGAAGTCAACGCGCCCGCCTTTGCGGAGTCGTTAGGCTTAAAGTGACCGAGTCGCGGCTCAGCGCGCCGGGCGATTACACCGATCTGCTCGAGCTGACGGCGGAGGCGGAAGGAAAAACGCTCTCCGTGGCGGGCGCGTTTTTTGGCGCGACCCCGCGCATCGTCAGCATCAACAACCGGCCGGTGGAAGCGCGTCCGCACGGCGTCGTCCTGGTCCTCGAAAACACCGACCGGCCCGGCATGGTCGGACGCATCGGGACATTGTTAGGCGCGCATGGCGTCAACATCGCGACAATGTCGTTGAGCCGAAACCAGGCCGGTGGCCGCGCGCTCACCGTGCTCAATCTCGATACCGCGCCGGGCGCAGAGTTGCTGGCCGAGATTGCGGCGAGCGACGACATCCACGGCGCCCAGGTGGTGCAGTTGTAGCGCGGATAAAACCGTTGCTCTTTCCGCAGCCGATTCCTAGCATCGAACCATGACCGCAATTCTCTGGACTCTCCTTATCGGCCTCATCGTAGGCGCCATCGCAAAGCTCCTTATGCCGGGAAAAGATCCCGGCGGCTGCATCATTACCATGCTGATCGGTATCGCGGGAGCGTTTGTTGCCGGTTATCTCGGTCGCGTGCTCGGATGGTATGAACCGGGCCAGCCGGCTGGCTTCATCGCCTCGGTCATCGGCGCCATGCTGCTCCTCCTGATTTACCGGATGGTCGCAGGCAAGCGGAGTTGAGGCCGTCGCTCGAACATTCCTTTCCCCCGCGTTTCGCAGAGCGAAACATCAACAACGATGCTGGATTGAATCGAAAATCTTTTGCGTCCATCTTTGGAAGCTGCGCAGCGCAACGATCAGAATCTTAACTGGAGGACATTCCCATGCTCACGAGCAAGAAAGTCGTCAACGCGATCAACAAACAAATCGGCAACGAGTTTGGCGCGTCGATGCAATACATCGCGATCGCGGCCTATTTCTCGGGCGACGCGCTCCCGCAACTGGCCGAACATTTTTTTCGCCAGGCGGCGGAAGAAAACGATCACGCGATGCGCTTCATCAACTACGTGATCGATGCCGGCGGCAAGGTGGTAATTCCCGCCGATCCAGGCGCCGCAACCGACGTTCCAGAACGCCGAGGAAGCGATCCAGCTCTCGCTCGATCAGGAAATCGTCGTCACTCACCAGATCAATGCCCTGGTCGAATTGGCGCGCTCGGAGAACGACTTCATCACGATCAATTTCCTGCAGTGGTTCCTGACCGAGCAGCTCGAAGAAGTTTCCTCGATGGACACGCTCCTCAAAATCGTGCACCGCGGGGCGAATAATCTCCTCAGCGTGGAGGAATACCTCGCCCGGGTCGGCGTCAAAGGAGCGGGACCGTAGACGCCTCCCTCAGGGAGGCGCGAGAGCGAGCGGAAAATAGGAAATCATCTCCTGCGATCGTCGGGGCAAGCCCGTTCTTTCGCAGAGCGAAAGGTTGATATTATTCCACGGTCACGCTTTTGGCGAGGTTCCGCGGTTTATCGACGTCGCGCCCGAGGGCGACGGCGAGATGATAGGCAAAGAGTTGCAACGGGATCACGGTCAAGACCGGCATGACGACGTCGGCCGCGTCCGGCACGATGATGGTGTCGTCGACGATTCCCTTTAACTTGGCCGCGCCGCTCTCGGTCGTGACCGCGATGATCGGTCCTTTGCGCGCGCGCACCTGCTCGATGTTGTTCAGGTTCTTCGAAAAAACGGCATCGTCTGGCGTGATGAAAACGGAGGGCAACTCCGGTTTGACGAGCGCGATGACGCCGTGCTTCAGCTCCGCGCTCGGGTGGCCCTCTGCGTAAAGATAGGTGATCTCCTTGACCTTGAGCGCGGCCTCGAGCGCGACCGGGAAATTGAACTGGCGGCCGAAAAAAAGCATCCCGGTCGCGCTGGCATATTTTTTCGCGATCGCCTTGATCGAGTCGCTCATTTTCAAGATCTGCTCGATCTTCTCCGGCAGCGCTTCGAGCGCTTCGATGATGGCGGTGCCTTCCGCGGTCGAGAGATGGCGCATTCGGCCTAACAATAAGCCGATCAGGGTCAGGATCACGACCTGGGAGGTGAACGATTTCGTCGCGGCCACGCCAATCTCCGGCCCGGCGTGCATGTAGACGCCGCCATCGCTTTCGCGCGCGATCGTGCTCGCGACGTTGTTGCAAATGCCGAGGGTGCGGAAGCCCTTGCGCTGGCTTTCGCGGAGCGCGCCTAACGTATCCGCCGTCTCGCCGCTCTGGCTGATGGCGAAGACGAGGGTATCGCCCGTCATGGGCGTGTTGCGATGGCGGAACTCGCTCGCGTACTCCACTTCCACCGGGATGTGGGCGAGTTGTTCGATCAGGTATTCGCCCACCATCCCGGCATGGAGCGCGGTTCCGCAGCCGGTCAGAACGACGCGGCCGACATCGCGCAGTTGCGCCGGTGTCATGTTCAAGCCACCGAGTTTGGCCGTGCATTCTTCGAGGCTCAGCCGGCCGCGCATCGCGTCGCGGACCGAGCCGGGCTGCTCAAAGATTTCCTTGAGCATGTAATGCGGGTAATCGCCTTTCTTGATGTCCTCGGCGGTGAATTCGACCTTGCTGATGGCGCGATTGCCGCGCTCGCCGGCCAGCGAGCTGATCTCGAACTTATCGCGCTCGACCGCGACCAGATCGAAGTCGTTCAGATAAACCGCGTCGCGGGTGTGGGCGACGATCGCGCTCACGTCGCTGGCCAGAAAATTTTCATCCTTTCCGACCCCGAGGACGAGGGGGCTGCCGCGCCGGGCGCCGACGATGAAATCGGGAATATCGGCGTGCACCAGGGCGATGCCGTAGGTGCCGATGACCTGTTGCAGCGCGGTGCGGAGCGCTTCCACGAGCAGCGCCTTATGCCGGCGCGGATCGACCACGCCGACGGCGGAATCGTCGTAAATTTTTCCGACGAGATGCGCCAGCACTTCGGTGTCGGTTTCAGAAGTGAAATGGTGCGGCCCTTCCCGAAGGAGCGCGTCCTTGATCTGCTGGTAATTTTCGATCACGCCGTTGTGGACGAGCGCGAGCTTGCCGCTCTCGTCAAAATGGGGATGAGCGTTCTGATCGGTCGGCTTGCCGTGCGTGGCCCAGCGAGTGTGGCTGATGCCATAGGTGCCGGTAGCCGGGCGACTCGGAAAGGAGTTGCGAAAGCCCGGCGATGCGGCCGGCGCACTTGCGCGTCTCGACATGGTCGCCATCGACGATCGCGACCCCGGCGGAATCATAGCCGCGGTATTCGAGCCGGCGCAGTCCATCGAGCAAGATGGGCGCGGCTTCCGCCTTTCCGACGTATCCGACGATGCCACACATGATGGATTACGGTGTTAATCGTTAAACCGTTAAATCGTGCTTACGTAAGGCGGAAGCGTGACATCGACGAGCCTTCGACGCAAGGAAGGAGCTGACCAAGCCACCAACTCCTTCTGCTTCACGCTGCACTCGTGATCTTTCGTCATTCCTGCAGTCATTGAGCGACAGTCGACAAGCGGCGAATGCTTTTCGATCGACTTGCCATTACCCGGCAATCCGGTGTAATTCTGGCCTCTCTTCACATGCCGCAGTCTCCTGCTCTTCCGCCTGGCACGACGCAGCGCACGCTCTCCATCATCATGGGCGGCGGCGCCGGAACGCGCCTGTTTCCGCTGACCAAGGACCGGTCCAAGCCAGCGGTGCCGTTAGGCGGAAAATATCGGCTGGTCGATATCCCGATCAGCAACTGCCTGAACTCCGGCCTGCGCTCGATCTATGTGCTGACGCAGTTCAACAGCATGTCGCTCCACCGCCACATCCAGGCGAGCTACAAGTTCGACAATTTTTCGCGCAGCTTCGTCGATATCCTGGCCGCGCAGCAAACCCCGGAAGGCGCGCAATGGTATCAGGGCACGGCCGACGCCGTGCGCCAGAACCTGCGCTACTTCCTCGAGCAGCCGTACGATTACTTCCTCATCCTGAGCGGCGACCAGCTTTACCGGATGGATTTCCGGACCCTCCTCCATCAGCACATTCGCTCCGGGGCCGACATCACCCTCGCGACCACGCCCGGTGCAGCGCGCGGCTGCCTCCGATTTCGGGATCATGCTGAGCGGACCGGATCATCGCATCACGCGCTTCGAGGAAAAGCCGAAGGAAGCCGCCGTGCTCGATGAGCTGAAGCTGGATCGCGAACTCCTCGAATCGATCGGAGAGCGACCCGGAGGAAGATCTCTTCCAGGCCTCGATGGGCATCTACGTTTTCAATCGCCAGGTGCTGATCGATTGCCTGAACAGCGACCTCGACGATTTCGGGAAACACGTCATCCCGCAGGCGATCGGCGAGCGGCACGTCAACGCCTTCATCTTCAAGGGCTACTGGGAAGACATCGGAACGATCCGCGCCTTCTACGAGGCGAATCTCGACCTGACAAACCTGCGAGCCGCAATACAGCTTTTTCGAAGCGAAGGCGCCGATCTATACCCACCCGCGCTTTCCTGCCCGGGAGCAAGATCAACGGCGCCACCCTGCGCCAGGCGATCATTTCCGATGGCTGCATCATTTCCGACGCGCACATCGAACGCAGCGTGATCGGCGTGCGCAGCATCATCCGGAGCGGCGCCACCATTCGCAACAGCGTCATCATGGGCGGCGACCATTTCGAAGCGTCCGCGCCGGACGAAATCGCCCGATCTGCCGCCGATCGGCATCGGGCGCAATTGCGTGATCGACCGCGCGATCATCGACAAGAACGCGCGGATCGGCGACGGCGTTGTCATCACCCCGGAAGGCAAGGAAGCCAACCTGGACGCGCCCAACTATTACATCCGCGATGGGATCGTGGTCGTGCCGAAAGACGCGGTCATTCCCGCCGGCTTCTGGATCTAAGGACCGGGGTGCGTCCAGCAGTCAGTAACCGGCCGGATTATTGGGATTGGCGTTCCCGTCCGTCCACTCAGCCCGGCCGGCAAACCAGCCGTGCTTTCCCATCCCTGCGGCCTGTTCCAGGGAATGCTCGACTCGCCAGGCGAATCGGGATCGCCGATCAGAGCGGTGTCGCGGTTTCTCGCGTCGCGCAGGAGGAAAAAGGCGGTCGCGGCAAAGAGCAGAATGGCAAGCGAACGCGCCGTTCTCGGCTACGAATTGGTGCTTCCAGCATAAATGACGGTATCTCCAGGCTGCACTTGGACGCCGCGCGCCAAGCTATTGGTGATGATATCGCCTATCGAAGTGGTCGGTTCAACTGAGGAGATGCGGATTTTGCCGATGAGCGCGCCGCTGCGCATGACCAGCATTTCCGAATTGGGAACCACGCCCTGGCGATCCCCCATGCTCAGGACGACGAAATTGTAAGCCTGATTGACCGCCAGGACCGTCCCGTGCACGCCCGGCGGGTTGGCGCCGGATTGCACGCCGCTTCTGCTCCGCCTCGATCGCGGCGACCCGATCCTGGGCCTCTTTCACCTTGTCCGCCAGAACGGCTTTTTCCTGCTCCGCCGTCTCCAAGCTGCTTTTTGGTGTCGTCGAGCATGCGCCTTCAATTTCGTTAGGCGAAACGCCCTCCGGCGCGCCCGGCACGCCGCCGACGGTGGCGTCCGCCACCCGCTTCTGGAGATCGGCGATCTGGGTTTCGCTCGCCTGGAGCTTGGACTCGATCTCGGCTTTCTCGTTTTGCGCCTTGCTCAGTTCCGCTTCGGCGCTGTTCGCCTTCTCTTCGGCCGCGGTCGCTTTGCTCGTGCGCGCGCCGCGAATTCGGTCTCGCTGCGCCTTCAATTTTCTTTCGCTCGCCATGCGCGCCCGGGTGGCCGCAACTTCGCGCGCCGTGGTGGCAGTCACGAGTTCGTTGCGCAAACCCTTGACCTTGCCCGTATTCAAGAACCCGAAGACAAGCGACAGACTCATGAAGCAGGATGGAAATCCCGATCAATATTTTCGGCATGGCAACGGGGCTGCGTGAAGGCGGCGGCGAAAGACACAATTGCGAGCGGTGTTTTAGACGGGAAGCCGGCGAATGGCAACCATCCAATTTCACGAGATTTCTTCCTCCGGACGCCAAAAATGGCAGGCTGGCGGGCTGGTTCCGCAGCGCACGATTCCAAATTGCGCCACGCCCCTTCCGGCCTATAGCAACTGCCTCATGGGTCAACAACATCGGGTCAGAGTGAAACGGAAGCGGCGCAAAGCGTATCTCGAACGCAAACGCGTCGGCGGCCAAGGCCCCGCGCCGGCCGGCGGCGAAATCCCGCGCCAAAAAAGCCGCCCCCGCCCCGCCGAAAAATGCGCTGCTGCCGCCGACGCGGGTTGATTCGGGACCCGCGCGCCATTCTATCGTGCACAGGTGCGGCCGCAATATCTCCTGGTTGACGGTCACAGCATCATCTTCGCCTGGCCGGAATTGCGCGCGCTGCACGAACGCCGCACCTCGCTCGCCCGCGAAGCCCTGATCAAGCAACTGCGCGACTATCAGGATTGGAGCGGGACAAGGTGGTGGTGGTTTTCGATGGCCGGGGCTCGCTCGGTTTCGCACGAAGCGGAGCCGGGCGAAATCCAGATTTTTTATTCGCGCGTCGGGCAAACGGCCGACTCGATCATCGAGCGCCTGGCGAGCAAGTATGCGGAGCGTTTCCGGCTCGTGGTCGCGACGGGCGATTATCTCGAGCAGGAAACGGCCAGCGCGAGCGGCGCCGAAACCCTTTCGCCCGAGGGCTTGCGCGACCTTTTCCGCGAAGCGCGCCGCTCGTTAGGCCGCGCCGAGCAGGGCGGGCCGCGCCGCGTGCGAGCGCCTCGCGACGGGCGCGTTGACGGCAGGTCGCGAGGACTCGCGAAAGGACGCAGTAAAGTTGTTCGATCGGCAGATTCTTGCTCACGTAGCCGTTCGCCCCGGCGCGGAGAGCGGCGTGCATTCTTTCCTCTTCGTAGCCGACTCCGGTGAAGACGATGATCGGCAGTCCGGGCTGAATTTCGCGGATGTAGGTAATGAGCGAAATGCCATCGACTTTCGGCATGTTGAGATCGACCACGACCACTTCACAGTCGTGCAGCTCGAGCCAGGCGGCGGTTTGGAAACCTTCGGTCAAGGTGGCGCAGGTGTGTCCGTTCTGTTTCAGGTAGGCGGCGAGGAACTGGGTGATGGCCGGGTCGTCATCGATGACGAGGAATTCGGCGCAATCGCGATTGAGGATTTTCATAGGTGTAAAGCGGGTTTAGCGAGCGGAGCCATAATTTCTATAATCGTATTAAGCAGTATCCTTGCCACACCCCGGCGTCGGGCCGGATTTACCGTTCCGCCGGTGTAGAGGCAGGCGTGTCGCCCGCGATCCTCGGCCCTCCGCGTCGTCTGTTTGACGCGAGAAATCTCCCGTTCCTGGCAAAGTTTTTTGCGGGCCGCCACGGCCACACCTACACCCGAAACTTTTCGTTGAAGAGGCGGTGACCGACACTCCAGCGTAGTCCCCCAATGTCCCGCGAATACACGCTCCAGCGCGCCCCCTCCGCGGCGACGATCAGCATCGATTACGCGGCTGAGCTAAACGAACAGCAATACGCCGCCGTAACCGCGCCGCCGGGGCCGTTGCTCGTCATCGCCGGGGCCGGCTCGGGCAAGACGCGCACCCTCACTTACCGCGTGGCCTACCTGCTCGAGAACGGCGTCGACCCGCGCAACATCCTCCTCCTCACCTTCACGAACAAAGCCGCCCGCCAGATGCTCGACCGCGTCGCCAACCTCCTCCCGGTCGACGCGAGCGGACTCTGGGGCGGGACCTTCCATTCCGTCGGCAACCGGATGCTGCGCCGGCACGGCAGCGCCCTCGGCTACTCGAGCGGATTCACCATCATGGACCGCGAGGACCAGAAGGATTTGCTCAATTCCGTCGTCGCGGGCGCCGGAATCGATCCGAGGGAAATCCGCTTCCCGAAAGGCGACGTGCTCGCGGACATTTTCAGCTTCGTCGTCAACACCGAGCGGCCGATCGAGGAATTGCTCGCGGAAAAGTTCCCTTATTTCCTGCCCTTGCTGGAGCAGATCAAAGACGTGCAGACACGCTATGAACGCCGCAAAAAATCCACCAACTCGCTCGACTTCGACGACCTGCTCGAGAAAACGCTGCGCATGTTGAAGGAGCACGACGAAATCGCGGCTTTTTACCGGCGACAATTCCAGTTCATCCTCGTCGACGAATACCAGGACACGAACAAGATCCAGGCCGACTTCATCGACTTGCTCGCGGCCGAACATCAAAACGTCATGGTGGTGGGCGACGACGCGCAATCGATCTACTCCTGGCGCGGCGCGAATTTCCAGAACATCCTCGCCTTTCCCGCGGCGTTATCCCAACGCGCAGGTCTTCAAGATCGAGCTCAACTACCGGAGCGTGCCGGAGATTCTGCAGGTCGCGAACGCCGCCATTTCAGCCAACGTGCAGCAATTTCGCAAGGAGCTCAGCGCGACTCGCCCAACGAACTCGGCTCGGCCGGCGATGGTCGCCCTCAACGACGGCGGCGAGCAGGCGCGGTTCATCGCTCAACGCATCCTCGAGCTGCGCGATGAAGGGGTCGAGCTGAACGAGATCGCAGTCCTCTATCGCGCGCATTATCACGCGGTCGAGCTGCAGCTTGAGCTTTCCCGGCGCGGCATCCCCTACCAGATCACGAGCGGGATTCGCTTCTTCGAACAGGCGCATATCAAGGATGTGGCCGCTTTCATTCGCTTCGTCGCCAACCCGCGCGATGAAGTCGCCTTCAAACGCATGGTCAGGCTGCTCCCCGGCATCGGCGGGAAGAGCGCGGAAAACTTGTGGCAGGGCTGGGATCTGTAGCCGGGATCGGTGATCCCGGGAGCAATAGCGAGGCCGTCAGACCAGCCGGGATCGCCGATCCAGGCTACAGATTTCGGCGAGCAACTCCTTGCGTTACCGGTCAGCGCCCGAGCCAGGAAATCGTGGCAACAATTGGCCGATACCCTCGACGAGATCGCGCCTAACGGGCAGCCGAAGCAACCGACGGAAATGATCATGGTCGGTCGTCGAGGCGATTTACGACGACTACGCGAAAGCCAATTTCGCCAACTACGAGCTGCGCAAGGAAGACCTCAACCAGCTCGCCGGCTTCGCCCGCCAGTTCAAGGACGCGAACGAATTTCTCTCCCAGCTCGCCCTCATCAGCAACGTCGACTCCGAACCGGCGGCTAATCCGGCCGACGACACCGAGGCAGTCAACCTCTCCTCTGTCCACCAAGCCAAGGGCTTGGAGTTCCATTCTGTCTTCGTCATCTGGCTGACTGACGGCATGTTCCCGAGCACGCGCTCGCTCGAGACGCGCGAAGCGATCGAAGAAGAGCGACGCCTCTTTTACGTCGCGATCACCCGCGCGCGCGACGAGCTTTACCTCACCTACCCGCACATGCGCCTCAACGCCGGTTACGGCGACATGTTTCAGCGCCCGTCGCGCTTCCTCAAAGAAATTCCCGAGCGCCCTGGTCGAAGACTGGAATGTGCGGCGCGGTTGATTTCTAGCCAGGAATTAACACGGATGAAACACGGATTGGACGCCGACGGGATAGATCCGGTCCACTTTGTTCATCGCGCGTAATCGACTCGTCTTCTCAATCCGTGTTTCATCCGTGTTTATCCGTCGCTAATGAACCTCTCGCCTAACGAAAGCATTGCCGGCGTCCTCGCCCCGCTCTTCGCGCTGCGCACGGAGAACGACCTCGGCATCGGCGATATCGCCGGCTTGCGGCAGTTCATCGACTGGGCCGGCGGTATCGGCTTCAAACTCGTGCAACTCCTGCCGATCAACGAGACCGGCGGAGACCATAGTCCCTACAACGCGATCAGCTCGCGCGCGATCGACCCGACCACTTTGCAGCTCGCCCCCGGAACGCCGGAGGATTTGTCGGAAGAAGCTTTCGCCGAAGTGACTGCGGGATTCGATCTCAAGGCGCTGCGCCGCGGCCGAGTGAAATACGAGATCGTCAAGCCGCTAAAGAGAAATTGCTCGAACGCGCCTTTGCCGCCTTTCGCGCACGCGCCGCGCATGCATCCGGCCGCGCACGAACTCTTCCATGCCTTTTGTGAAGCGGAAAAATCCTGGCTGGCCGATTACACGCTCTTTCGCGTTTTGATGGAGAATAACGGCGAGCGCGAAACCTGGGACGAATGGCGGCCGGAACATTCCGACGTCAAGGCCGCGCATCGCTGGCTGGATTCGTTAGGCAAGGAAGAACGCGCGCCCTTCGAAGAGCGCCGGGATTTCTATAAATATGTGCAATGGATCGCCCATCGGCAATGGCACGAACTCAAAGCCTACGCCGAAAAGCGGGGCGTCGCACTGATGGGCGACATCCCCTTTGGGATCAGCTACTACAGCGCCGACGTCTTCGCTCAGCCCGATCGGTTCGCGCTCGATTGGTCGGGCGGCGCGCCGCCCGAACCGTATTTCAAGGACGACGCCTTTACGCAAAAGTGGGGCCAGAACTGGGGCATCCCGCTTTATCGCTGGGACGTCCTGCGGCAGTCGCAATTTCGATTGGTGGCGGCAGAGGGTACATGGGGTGCGCGAGATTTTTCATCTCTTCCGCATCGACCACGTTCTCGGATTTTATCGGATCTACGCTTTCCCGTGGCGGCCGCTCCGGAATCGCGAATTCCTCCCGCTCGATTGGGAGGAAATGCGTGCTCGCACCGAAGGCCGGGAGCCGCACTTCGCCCCTCGCTCGGATGCCAATTGGGAAAACTGCCAGGCCAACCAACGGGAAGGCGAAGAATATCTCCGGGTCGTCCTGGAGGAATCGGGCGCGGCTCGGGTCGTGGGCGAGGATCTCGGGACGGTACCGGACTATGTCCGGCCCAGTTTGCGTTCGTTAGGCGTGGCCGGCTTCAAGATTCCGCAATGGGAAAATTATCCCGATCATCGCTCCATCCCGGGAAGCGCCTACGAACGTCTCTCGGTCGCGACCTTCGCGACTCACGATCACAAACCGCTCCGCGCACTTTGGGACGAGGCTTTTGGAAAATCCGGCCACCCCGACCAGGCGCGTCACGACCTCACCAGGATCGCAGAGTTTGCCGGCCTCGCCCCACCAGACGAGGCGATGGATTATCTGAAGGATTTTTACCCGGCGATTTTCCAAGCTCTCTTTCGCAGCGAATCGTGGATCGCCATGGTCATGATCACCGACCTGCTCGGGCGCAAGGACCGGTTCAACGTGCCGGGCACCGCGGCCAACTCCAATTGGTCGCGCCGTTTGCCGGGCACGATCCGCAAATTATCCACCGGGCGCGAGCGCAAACGGCTGTTGCTGCTTGTTCACGAGCTCCTGCAGAAGAACGGCCGCGCTTGACAACGCCACGGTTAGGCGCGGGATGACAACGCGTCGTTCTGCAGCTAAAAGATGAGGATGAATTCACCCATCAAAGTCGCCGTTACCGGCGCCGCCGGTCAGATCGGATACTCGCTCCTCTTTCGCATTGCCTCCGGTTCGATGTTCGGCCCCGACCAGCCGGTGCACCTCTCGCTCATCGAAATCCCACCGGCGCTCGGCGCGCTCGAGGGCGTCGTGATGGAACTGCACGATTGCGCCTTTCCCCTGCTCAAGGGAATCACCCCGACGGCCGATCTCGAGGAAGGTTTCCGCGACGTGAACTGGGCGCTCCTCGTCGGCAGCATCCCGCGCAAAGCCGGGATGGAGCGCGGCGACTTGTTAGGCATCAACGGCAAAATTTTCATCGGCCAGGGCCAGGCGATCGAGAAAAACTCCGCCTCCGATGTGCGTGTCCTCGTTGTCGGCAATCCCTGCAACACCAATTGCCTGATCGCGATGAACAACGCTAAATCGATCCCGCGCGACCGCTGGTTCGCCATGACCCGGCTCGACGAAAACCGCAGTAAAGCGCAGCTCGCGCAGAAAGCTGGCGTCGACATCACCGCGGTCACGAACATGACCATCTGGGGGAACCACTCTGCGACGCAGTATCCCGATTTCTACAACGCAAAAATCAACGGCCAGAGCGCCGCCAAAGTCATCGGCGACGAGAAGTGGCTCAAGGAAACCTTCATCCCGACCGTGCAACAACGCGGCGCAGCCGTGATCAAGGCGCGTGGTTCTTCTTCCGCCGCCTCCGCCGCCAACGCCGTCGTCGATACCGTCCGTGGCCTAACGACAGACACAGAAGGCGACAACTGGAACAGCGTCGCGGTCTGCTCCGACGGCGGCTACGCAGTCGAGCAAGGCTTAATCAGCTCCTTTCCGATCCGCACCAAAGGCGGCAAGTGGGAGGTCGTGCAAAACGTTCCGATCAACGACTTCAGCCGCGCGAAAATCGACGCCTCAATCAAGGAGCTGAAGGAAGAAAAGAGCCTGGTCAGCGACCTGCCCGGCTAAAGCGGGAGCTCAGCGGTTACGCGATCGGTTTGCACAAGAACGAACTCATCATGTAACCGGCCGGCTCGGCGTACGAGACCGTTCTCCACCGCCCTGCGCGGATCAGTTCTTCGAGATAGCGCCTGCTGTAGTAGGCATTGAGCAAGGGTTTTTGAGTTATTCGATCTTCGAACTCATTGACCGCGTCGTCGCAGAACGCGGTGAAAAAAAGAGAACCATTTTCCCGGACCGCCTTGCGCATGAGGCGCAACATGTCGGCAGCGTCCTCGGGTGCGAGATGGGTAAAAAGCGAAAAACCCATGATGACATCATAGTGACCCGCGAGTGGGAACTGTTCGCAGGCGCTCATCGGCTGCCCGCGAGGATTGTAGAAGGCATTTCGAACATCCCAGTGTGCGAATTTGAATCGTTCGTCATGGTTTTCGACGTGCTCTTTCAACCAGTCAACGATGGGCTGATGGACTTCGATCCCAGTATAGGACGCAAAAGCCAGATTGCGGTTGATGAGTGTTTGCGTGAAGCGTACACCGCAGCCCACGTCCAACAGGTCAACCCCAGCCAGATTGGCGCGGCCCATCCGCCGAGCCATTGCGTCGAGGACGGATTGGCCGGTTTCTTCGACGCCATCCACCAGCACATTCGCCGCATTGCGCTGAAGGTGAGAGGGCACCGTGATGGATTGCAATTTTTGCGTCATCGTTTTCCTCCGTGAGCCGGGTGTGCTTCACCTTCCCTAACGACAGGATAAAGTCCTGCCACTTTTTGGCGAAAGACCTCGTTACTACCCGTCAGATCCCGACGGGCAATCAGTAAGGCGACATTTTCCAAAGTGCAAAAGTCCTTTTCCCGATGGATCATTTTGCACCGCAGATAATGCAGAACGCGAACGTCCCTTAGTTCTTCCGGATATTTGGCGTCGAAGCGGGGGTCGTTAGGGAAATTATAGCGCAAGGGCAGCGCCCGGACAGGCAGACTGTGCTTTTGAATCGTGAGCGTGAGCGCAATTTGGAAGCGGAAGAAAGTATCGAGGCGTGCCTTCACAAAATCATCGGCCTTCTCGATTTCCAGGTTGATGATTTTCAGGATGGCGGCCGGGGCGGCGACCATCCCGAAATTGAAATAGGGAGGCGTCAGGCGCAGTGCTTCCCGCCGGACCATGAATCCCCATCCGGTGTGTTCGTAATCAAACGACGGCGGGGTTGTCTGATAGCCCGCGAAAAGATCTCGCCAGGTATCCGCGAATTGATCGAGTTGAAACGGCGGGGCGTGCGCGATCACGCCCGCCACCGCCGGCTCTCTTTCCAAGTCTTGCAGGAGATCGGAAAAGTCAGCGAGGAAGAGTACATCAGCATCCGCGAAGATCACAATTCTCCCGCGAATCGGCTGACGAAAAATCTCCCGGCTTGTTTCCCAGTAGCTGTCGCGCCGAAATCTTTCGCGATCAGCCCAACGCCAGACGATTGGGTAATTCTTCGACCATCCCTCGGCCTCGTAAAGGTCGTGCGGTTCCACGTCCCCGCCAACGCAGATCACAAGAATATGGGAGCCGATTCGCTCTTCGAGCGCGCGCAGCGAAGCCGCCATGAAATGAACGCGTCGAAAGAAATCCGGTGTCGGACTAATTGGAACCCGCACTTCCAACTCGACGCTCATCGCTCAATCCGTCGCGCGCGAACCGGCTTTGTCACCACTCGTAAAGACGGCATCGATCCGGTAGTTTGCAAGAACGCTCGGCTCTTCGCGGATTTCCGTGGCCAGACCCAGCGCCTTTCCAATTTCCTCCAGCTCCTCCTTACGCCACCAGCGACCGATGCCGTCATTCGTGTTTTCCGCCAGCAACTGGTTTTCCTCAAAACGTCGCACGCGCTCTGCTGTGTCGTAAAAATTCCATTTCAACTCATCACAGGGCACGCCACTGGCCATGAAAACGAAATGGTCCGCGGTCAGCCGACGGGCGGCTTGGAGCATGCCGCGCAAAGCTTTCTCGTCAAAGTAACAAAGACAGTCACCGAGCAGAATTTTCGTCGGCACGTAGGCTTTGCTGAGGGCAAGATCACGCAAATGCGCTACCGCCTCTCCACAGAAATAACTGACATTTGTGGCGGGCGAAAACTTTCTCGCATTCGCAATCAAGTGTTCGGAAAAATCGACGGCTCGAATTTGTTTGACGAGGGACGCCAGACGACGTGTCACGAGGCCATTCCCGCAGCCCAATTCAAGGAGCAGATCTCGCTTCGATAGCTCAAGACCGCTGGCGATAAGAGCGATCGAAATTTGAAATGCCTCTTCCGAGAGAGGCTCGCCGTTCACCGTCTTTCCTACTTCGCGGAAGAGGTCTTCTTCACTTGTAACTTCTATCTTGCGATAGGAGCTCCAGAAGCGTTTCCAGTCAGTCATGGCTCAAACCGCGGAGTTGGAAGATTCACGGACTGAGCCTCGCTTTGCGCAAGAGGGTCCTGACCTTTGCGCGAGGGTTGCACATTAGGGCATCGACGATGGAAAGGGAGGGATGAAAGTGGGGCGTCCCCTGATCGTATTCGAAAGGCTCTGACTCGAGAAAGCGCAGCGCGATTCCCTGCGCGCGAAAGGCCGCGGAATCGTAGAGTTCGCGTCCCCCGCTGGCATTCACATAGATGCTGGCTCCTTCTCTCCGACAGATGTCGAGAATGCGCGCCGCCCCCTTCAGGTCCTCATTTCGGTAGACCGCTGAGGTCGTAACCAACGTTGTTGGAATCTCGAGGTAGTTCTTTAACTTCTCGAGGCCGTGGACCAAGTAAGCGTTCAACTGTCGCTCGGGAAAGGTAATAATGTCGCTCAGCATGGGAAGCACCTCTGCAAAATGGGAAGCCGTTTTGTAAGCCTGTTCGATGGTTTGCAGAAGCTTCCGACGCCAATTGGTTCTCGTGACCAGTTCGAGCTCACTAATGAGGCGGTTGGGGCTGGCGCCAAGCAATGGCGCCGTGAAAAGGTGTTCCCGACCGTCGAGCAAAATGCGATTGCGATTGATCCAACCGCCTTTGATAAACTGGACATCGTCGTAAATCACAAATTTGTCGACCGCGGCGATGAGTTGGAAATAGCCGAGGTAAGGCAGGAAATAGGGTTGCATGACGGCCAGCTTCATATTTGGGGAAGACTGCACTCGGCGCCTAGGCCGGACTTGAAAGGAGGAGAGCGCAGATCTCACCGATCGCTTCGTTAGGCAAATCGCGCCAGCAAGGCAGACCAATAACCCGTTCCGCCAACAGTTCTGTCACGGTCACTTGATGGCACGGGTAAGCCTGGAAACTACGGTGCCGATGCAGGCCTCCACCCCACCAGCGCCGCGAGCCGATCCCGTTCTCGGACAGGACACGATTCAGGGTCTCGGCATCCTTCGTTCGCGATTCGACCACAACCGTGGATGAGACCCAGGTTTCGCCGAAACCGGGCTGCAACCGAATACTCTCCTCCCCGGCAAGATTTTGCCGATACGCTCGCCCTACCCGCATAAAGTCCGCGCGCGTCGTGCCCCATTCATCAAGACTGGCGAGGCCGACCGCGGCGCCGTATTCGCTGAGCTTGCCGTTAAAAGAACGGGCGGTGGATTCGCGCGAATTCCAAAAACCAAAATTCGCGCGCTTCTGAATCTCTTCGACAAAAGTCCGGTCGGTCGAGACAACAAAGCCGCCCTCACCGATCCCGCACACTTTTGTCGCATGCAGACTAACGACCGCCGGGATCTCGCTCGCGCGGATTGTGTCGAAGGCCGCCGCCGCGTCCGCGATCACGGCGATCCCGGTCTCCGCGCGGAATGCCTCCCAGGGTTCGAGGTCGAGCGGCGAGCCAAACGCGCTTACCGCAATCACCGCACCCACTGGGCCAGGTGCATCGGCAAGCAGTTCACGTGCGGCGACCGGTTCCAAGCGCCACGTCGCGTCGTTCACGTCCACCATCCACGGAATCAGGCCCGCGAGTAGAATCGCGTGACCGGTGGCGGCAAAGGTCCAGCTCGGGACCATGCAGAGTGCGCCGTCCGGCAGATCAGAGGCGAGAAGTGCGAGCGTCAGTCCGAGCGTTGCGTTCGCGACCGTCGCAACGTGCGCCTCCGCGTCTCCGCAATGACGGACCAGCCGCTCCTCGAATTCCAAAACCAGCGGGCCTCCATTCGAATACCATTGCGCTCGATCGATCTGCTGCAGGTAGGTCATGATCATTTCAGCGCGCGGCAACCTTGGTTTCGCGACCGGCAGCATAGCCGGCGCGGCAAAATCCGCTTGCCAGAATGACGCTGGAACGTTTGAAGAATCGGACATTTCTCCCGAGCTTCCCCGTTTTCCGCAGTTTGCCAACCCACCTCCGCAGCCTTTTCTTCCGGCGTGCCGATCGAGGATTTTTAATCTCTACCTCCACATTGGAAGAGGCAAGACAGGAAGCGCTGCATTTGAATTTCAGCAGCAACGCCGATTTTATCAGCGCCTGGATGAAATCATTCGCCAGTTCGACCGCCCTGCGCTCTTTTCGATTCCGAACAAGCGCGCGCGTTTCGCAATCGATTTCGCGACCCTAACGAGCAGTTTCTCCGCGAATATCTGGGTCGAGAGGGAAGCGATCTGGGTGGAAGGAAATACTCCGATGCCGAGCGGGAATGCATCTGCGCCGACATTCGAAATTGGCAGAAGGAATGTGCGAGCTAAACGCGGGATTCGCTCGCGCTTGCAATTTCTTTTCCCGTCAAGCGCCGGAAGGCTTCGCGATATTTGGCCGAGGTTTTCTCGATCACTTCGTGAGGCAAAGAAGGGCCGGGGGCAGTCTTGTTCCAGTCGAGCGTCTCGAGGTAGTCACGCACGAATTGTTTGTCGAAGCTGGGCGGGCTCTTGCCCGACGCGTAGCTGTTCGCCGGCCAAAAGCGCGACGAATCGGGCGTGAGGCATTCGTCGATCAAGAGTAACTCTTTGCCCGCCAGGCCGAATTCGAATTTGGTGTCGGCCACGATAATCCCGCACTTCGCGGCATGCTCTTTGCCCGCCAGATAAATGCGCAGACTCAGGTCGCGCACTTTGCGCGCCGCCGACAGGCCGATCAACTTGCAGCAGTGCGCCCAATCGATGTTCAAATCGTGCCCGGCTTCGTTTTTGGTCGACGGGGTGAAGAGCGGCTCGGGCAGTTCCGAGGCCAGCCGCAGGCCGGCGGGAAGCTTGTGCCCGCAAATCGCGCCCGTCGCCTGATAGTCCTTCCAACCGGACCCGGCCAGATAACCACGCACGACACACTCGACCGGGAGTGGTTTCGTTCGGCGAACGATCATTGCGCGCCCGTCCAGTTGAGCGCGAAACGGTTGCAACTCGGCCGGAAATTTCGCGAAGTCCGCGGCGACGAAATGATTCTTCGCCAGTTGAATTTTTTCAAACCAGAAGGCCGAGATCTGATTCAGGACGGCCCCTTTGCCCGGGATCGGATCAGACAGGATGACGTCAAAGGCGGAAAGTCGATCCGTCGCCACGAAGAGCAATGTTTCGCCGAGATCGAACACTTCGCGCACCTTGCCACTGCGCAATTTGCTGACTCCGGGGAGGTCGAGTGAGACCAGGGTTTCGTTAGGCATGGCGTGACAATGGGAGGCAAGATAAACGCGAACCCGCGCTTGTCGCCAATGTTGTAGCCGGGATGGCTCATCCCGGCTGGTGGCGGGCTGTTGTGTGATTTGCGAGACGCGCCGGATGGCCGGGATCAGCGATCCCGGCTCCAACGTCAAGCTGATTGAGGTTGCGCCGTTTTGCGACAAAGTGCCCGATGCCCAAAGCTTGCCCTGCCGCCGCGCTCATCGGCCTTTTTCTGACAGCCGCCTTACTCACTGGCAGAGCCGAACCTCCGCCCAGTCCGACCCCTTCGCCCACCCCGGTTCTCTATTCGCCGCAGACGTTGACGGAATTAAGGAAACTCCAGGAAGCCGCCCTTGCCAGCGACTACGCCTATCGACAGGTGGCGCATCTTTCCGATAACATTGGGCCGCGGCTGAGCGGCTCGGCCCAGGCGCAGAAGGCGGTGGAATACGTCGCCGGTGAACTCAAGGCCCTCGGTCTCGAGGTGCAACTCGAGAAGGTCATGGTGCCGCATTGGGTCCGCGGCGAAGAGACCGCGGCGCTCGTGCAGTTTCCCGGCCAGGCGGAGAAAACGACTCAAAAAATCGTCCTGACCGCGCTGGGCGACAGCGTGGCGACCCCGGCGGCAGGGCTCACAGCCGAGGTCGTGGTTGTGCACGATTTCGATGAACTGCAGTCGTTAGGCAAAGCCAGGGTGCAGGGGAAAATCGTCGTCTTCAATCACTCCTTCGACAAACAAATGGCGGCCGAGGGCCGCGGTGGCGAAGCCTACGGGCAAGCAGTCGTCTATCGGAGTGATGCTCCCAGCGCCGCGGGAAAATTGGGCGCCGTCGCGGCGCTCGTTCGTTCCGTGGGCGGCGCAGTCTATCGTCTCCCTCACACCGGCCTGACCGATTATGCCAAAGACGCTCCAAAGATCCCGGCCGCCGCCATCACGGAAGAGGACGCCGACCTGATCGTCGCGCTCGTTCCGCAGGGCCCGGTGCGAATGCATCTTATCCTCACGCCGCAGCACTTGCCCGACGCGCTGAGCTACAATGTGATTGGGGATTTGAAGGGATCGGAGCATCCGGAGCAGGTCGTGATCGTCTCCGGACATCTCGATTCGTGGGACCTCGGCACCGGTGCGATCGATGATGGTGCGGGCGTGGCTGTCGCCATGCAGGCCGCCAATCTCGTTAGGCAACTCGGTCTGCACCCGCGCCGCACCATTCGGATCATTGCCTGGATGAACGAAGAAAACGGGCTGATGGGCGGGAAAACCTATGACGAAGAGCACGCCGCTGAGATCGCAAATCAGTTCGCCGCGATCGAAACGGACGGAGGCGCTGATCATCCGCTCGGTGTTTATTTCGCAGGGAAGCCAGAGTTGAAAGACTTCCTCGCACCGGTGGCAAAAGTGCTGCAAGCGTCCGGCGCCGGGCTCGTGCAGGCCCGGGAGGAAGTCGGAGCCGACATCGACCCACTGCGGAAGCGCGGCGTGCCTAACTTCAGCCCGATCCAGGACAGCCGTTTTTATTTTAACTACCATCACACCGCGGCCGACACGCTCGACAAGATCGTGCCGCAGCAACTGGCTGAGAACGCCGCCATCAACGCCGTTCTCGCCTATGCGCTGGCGAATCTCGAACAACCCCTCCCGCGTTAGACCGCAAAGCCGGAAAATCTTCTCGTCAGGCCGGTCACGATCTCGTTAGTCTGAAACGAATGAATACGAAACGACTCGTTCTTGCCGTCGTGGTTGCCTTTATCTTCATCTTCGCGACTGATTTTCTGATCCACGCCATCTGGTTGAAACCGGACTACGACGCGAGCAAAGAACTCTGGCGACCGGATGCGGAAATGGGTGCACGTTTTCCCTGGATGCTGGCAGCCCAGCTGCTCGCCGCGATCACATTCGTTTTGATCTGGGCGCTGGGTTTCGCCGCGCGCGGCACCGTCGCGCTCGCCTGCACTTATGGATTTCTCATTGGTCTGGCCGTCCAGGTGACGACGATTATCACTTACGTGGTCTCGCCCTTCCCGCCCGACCTGGCCCTGAAATGGTTCATTAGCGGCCTGGTCCAGGCCATCCTGCTCGGAGTAATCACGCTCTTCGTTTACCAGCCTGCCCGGGCCGGAGCGCGAGCCTAACGAAGACTGCCGGCTGCAAGACCAGGCCCGCCATTGAGACGAACCCGCACCGCCCGCAAAGTCCCGCGTCCTCTGCCGCCCGTGGCGGGAGCGCTTCTCCTCCTTCTTCTGGGTGGGCTCGGCTCTCCCGCCCGGGGCGAGATCGATCTTTCCATTTTCACCGGAGTGGCGCTGACCCAGGATAACGACCTCGATCTGCACCAGAGTGGCGCCACCGACCTCACTTTCCACGGCGTCTCCTACGAAGGGCGAGACTTTGAGATCCCGCCGTTCTATGGCGCGCGCGCGCTCTGGTTCCCCTCCGCCGAATCGCATTGGGGATTCGGCGCGGAGTTTTTTCACCTCAAACTTTATGCCGAGACCGATGAAAAAGTGCACGTCACGGGACGGCGCAACGGCGCAAGCGTGAATGATAACGAGCGTGTCGATGACACGATTGAATCATTCAGCCTGTCGCATGGGCTCAACTTCGCGCTCGGCGACATCGTTTACCGCTGGCTTCCGGGAAATCGCGGCCAGGATTTTCTCGGACACTTGCAGCCCTACGCGGGCTCGGTCTCGGCGCCGCGATTCCGCATGTTGAATCCAATATCGAGCGGGAAATTTGATGAGAAATATCAACTAATGGTCCGGGCTTGGAAGCGCTCGCGGGCGTGAACATCGGCCTGACCCGGCGTTGGGGGTTGATGTTCGAATACAAGTTCACCTACGCGAATCTCGATTCACTCGACGTGCCGGGCGGCTCGATTGAGCTCACGCCGCTGACCCACAATCTGGTCACCGGTCTGACTTTTAGCTTCTGAAGCTTTCGTTCTTGCTTGTCATCCCGAAGCGGCGAAGCGCGGAGAGGGACCTCACAACTGCAATCAGCGCGCCTTCGTCAGCGAATGCGTCCATTGCAGTTGAGAGATCCCTCTCCGTCCTGCGGCGGATCGGGATGACAGAGGAGGTGACGCGGGGATTGCCGCCCGATTCAGGCTGCGCACTTTCCCTTCGCCCGGGGAAGAGGCAGAATTGGGCATGGCAATGGAACCCCTCCCGCTCGGCGACTCGGCGCTGATTGTGCGCATCGGTGACTCGTTAGGCGAGATCCTCGCGGCGCGCGCAAGCTGGAGGCGGCGCAACTCCCCGGCGTGGTTGAGGTCGCCCCGGCCTTTGCCAGTGTCGCCGTTTTTCTTGCGTCGCCGGATGACCTCGAAGGCTGCGCCGCGGCCATTCCTGCTGTGCTGCGAGCCGCCGGCGCACCGCTAAGGCGACTCGCGCGCCCCGCTCCCTCGAGGTGCCGGTCTGCTACGACCTCGAGTTTGCCCTCGATCTCGACCATCGTGGCGAAACATTGCGACTTGTCACCCGGCGAAGTCGTGAAGCGCACGCCGCCGCCCGCTACCAGGTTCGTTGCGTCGGCTTTACTCCCGGCTTCCCTTATCTGAGCGGTCTACCGGCGGCTCTGGCGACCCCGCGACGATCGACTCCACGCACGGCGGTCCCAGCGGGCTCGGTCGCCATCGGCGGCGGACAAACCGGCATTTATCCCCTTTCCTCGCCGGGCGGCTGGAACATCATTGGACGAACCCCGTTGCGGCTTTTCGACGTGACGCGGGAGCCGGCGGCGTCTGGTCGGGCCGGGCGATCGACCGCGCTTTGTGGCGATCACGCGGGAGGAGTTCGCAGCGATGGGAGCAGTAACCATTCTGCGGGCCGGTCCCCTTACGAGCGTGCAGGATCTCGGCCGCGCCGCGCGGCGCCGGGAGGGAGTGTCGGTCGGTGGGGCGCTCGATCTTTTCGCCGCGCGGGTCGCGAATCTGCTCGTCGGCAACCCGGAAGACGCGGCTCTGCTCGAAATCACCCTGGGTGGTTTGCGTCTCCGTTTTGACGATGAGCGCGGCGTCGCCTGGTGCGGGGGCGTCTTCCCCGCGCGTTTCGCGGAAATGGAATTCCCGCCGGGGCGCCTCGCATTCGTTAGGCAAAGCGAGGAAATGGAATTCGATGCGGCCGGGCGCGGGTTGCCGGGCCTGGCTGGCGATCGCCGGCGGGGTCGATGTTCCACTCGTTCTCGGCAGCCGGGCGACCGATCTTCGTTCCAGTTTCGGCGGCTTCGAAGGGCGCGCCCTGCGCGACGCCGATCGCTTGTCGTTAGGCACATCTTTTCCCTCAAAGCCGGATGCGGCGCGGCTGGCGAGTTGGACCGCGCCGCTGGAATGGGCCCAAACCGCGACGCGCGTCCCGCTCCTGCGTATCGTCCGCGGATCGGAATGGGACGAATTTGTCCGGGAGGCGCAGGTCGCCTTTCTCAGTCAACCCTTCACAGTCAGCGCGAAGGCCGACCGGATGGGCGCGCGGCTGGAAGGCGCCCCGCTCAAACGCACCAACGATTGGGAATTGCCCTCCGAGGCGGTAGTCCCCGGCACCGTGCAAGTGCCGCCCGACGGACAACCGATCGTCCTGCTCGGGGATTGCCAAACGATCGGCGGTTACCCCAAGATCGCGCACGTGATTACCGTGGACCTGCCGCAGGCCGCCCAGCTTCGGTCTAACGATGTCGTCCGCTTCGAGGAAGTGACCGCAGCCGACGCCGCCGCGCTCTTCTCCGAGCGCGAGAGAGATTTACAACGGTTTCGGGTCGGTCTTTCGCTGCGCATCGCGTGAAACATTCGATCGACCTGAATGCGGATCTCGGCGAAGGCGAACCGAGCGAGGGCGAGCTGCTCAAGTTCGTCAGCTCCGCCAACATTGCCTGCGGATTTCACGCCGGAGATCCGAGCAGCATGACGGCCTCGATCCGGGCGGCGCACGCGGCTGGCGTGGCCGTCGGCGCGCATCCCAGCCTGGCGGACCGGGAAAACTTTGGACGCCGCGAGTTGCCGGTTACGCCTAACGAGGTCTTTGCCCTCGTGGCTTACCAAGTCGGCGCTTTTCGCGCGATCGCCGCTTCTCTCGGAGTGCGACCAAATCACGTCAAGCCGCACGGCGCCCTTTACAACATGGCCGCACGCGATTCGGCGCTGGCGGAAGCGGTGGCGCATGCGCTCCTTGCGGTCGATCGTTCGCTCGTTCTTTTCGCGCCGGGCGGAAGCGCGCTCGCGCAGGCGGGGGAAGCAATCGGGCTGCGCGTGGCGCGAGAAGTTTTTGCCGATCGCAACTATCAACCTGACGGCACACTCGTTCCGCGCGCCCAGCCGGACGCGCTCCTGCACGATGCCGAAAAAGCAGCCGAGCGCGTGCTGCGCATACTGCGCGAGAACGTTGTCCGCGCGATCGACGGGAGCGACTTCGCGATCGAGGCCGATACGATTTGCGTGCATGGCGATACTCCCACCGCGGTCGCGTTCGCGCGGAAGCTACGCGCGGAACTGGCTGGAGCCGGAATCAGGCTCGCCGCGCCTCAGCTAAAATGAAGACGCTTGGAGAGAGCCTGGACATGCGGAAGCATGTCCCTCCGGAGGGACGCGCTTCCGCGCGTCCGGGTGACTGACGGTTGCTTATTCAAGAATGAAGGACGCCAACGAAAAACTGGTGCGAGGGCTCGGGCCGCTCGACGCCACCATGATTGTGATGGGCTCGATGATCGGCTCGGGCATTTTCATCACCTCGGCCGAGTCAACGCGTCTGGTCGGTGCGCCCGGCTGGCTCCTCCTCGCCTGGGTGATGGCCGGGGTCATGACCATCACCGGCGCGCTCTGTTGCGCCGAGCTGGCGGCGATGTTGCCGCGCGCGGGGGGCCAGTACGTTTTCCTGCGCCAGGCCTACGGGCCCTCGATCGGATTTCTCTTCGGGTGGACGCTCTTTCTCGTCATCCAGACCGGCACGATCGCGGCGGTCGCGATCGCTTTCGCGAAATTTGCCGGGGTCTTTCTCCCCGTGATTGCGACGGAGACCTATCTCGTCCGGCCTCTGCATCTTTTCGGCGCCTACGCGATCAGTCTTTCGACCGAGCAATTGATCGCCGTTCTCCTGATTTTCTTCCTCACCTGGATCAATACGCGCGGCCTCGAGATCGGCCGCCTGGTGCAGAACACCTTCACCTTCGCCAAGACAACGGCGCTCATCGGGCTGATCGTGATCGGCCTATCGTTAGGGTGGAAAGCGACCTGCGCGGCGCGTTCCTCCGCCTGGTGGGATCCGTGGGCCAACGGCTGGACACCGCAACTCGCGCAACCCGGCCTGACGATGGTGGGCGTGCTCGCGCTCACAATCATCTTCGGCAAGGCCATGGTCGGCCCGCTCTTCGCACAGACCGCCTGGACGAATGTTACTTTTACCGGGAGCGAAATTCGCGACCCGGGAAAGACCCTGCCGCGCGCGCTCCTGATCGGCTGCGGCGTGGTCGTGACGCTTTACGTCCTCGCCAACCTCGCCTACGTCGCCACCTTGTCGTTAGGCGAAATCGCGCATGCGCCGCAGAACCGCGTCGCGGTCGCGGCCATGAACGCGGTGCTCGGTCCAACCGGGGCGAGCGCGATGGCCGTCGCCATTCTGGTTTCGACTTTTGGTTGCAACAACGGCCTGATCCTGGCCGGCGCGCGCGTCTATTATGCGATGGCGCGCGACGGGTTGTTTTTTCAGGCGACCGCGCGCACGAACGCGCAACGCGTGCCGGCTGCGGCCCTCGTCGCACAGGGTGTCTGGGCGGCGTTCCTTACCCTGCCGCGGACGGTCAGCCTGGATGCCACCGGCGCGGCGCACTACGGGAATGTCTACACACAACTGCTCGAATACATCGTCGCGGCCGATCTCGTTTTCTATGTCCTGCTCGTGGCCGCGGTCATGGTGCTGCGGCGGAAGGATCCAGACACGCTGCGCCCGTATCGCGCCTGGGGTTATCCGATCGTGCCGCTTGTCGCCATCGGCCTCGCCCTGCTCCTGATCGCCGATCTGGCGATGCTCGCACCGGCAACCTGCGGCATCGGATTCGCCATCGTGCTGAGCGGATTCCCGGCGTTTCTGCTCTGGAAACGTCAGCCGGACGAGCCGAATCGGGATCCCTGAATCCTCCCTTGGTCAGGGCGTGCTCGCCTTCAGTTCGCGAACCCGATTCCTTAGCGTGGCCTTGAAATCGCGCAAGGAGAGAGCGGGCCGGCTGCGGGCGAGAGTCGATTCATCCTTCCCGAGCTGACTCACGTCGGCCAGCGGTTGATTGTCGCCGGTCCGGAGTGTCTCGGCGCCCGCCTGATCTTTCTGCACCCGGAAGCGTCCGTGCTGAATGCCAACCAAGGGAATGAATTGGCTGCCGTTGTTCTCGACAAAGAGAACATCGTGATCGCCCACCTTGAACCTGGGCGCGTCGGTCACTTCCATGGTCTGACCGTCGATCGTGCCTCCCAGCATCCGAATGGAGTAGGTCGCGCCTGGGTTGCCTTTGAGGGTGTCATCGACCTTGAAGGTGACGAAGGTGACAATGCGATGCTCGGCGCCTTCGCCGATCCACTGCGACTGCACCCCGGTCACTTCCCCTTCGAAAATCACCTGCGCGCGATTGATGAGCTGGTCGAAATCCGGCGGGATAACGGTCGTGGCGTGGGCAACAAAGCCAAGGGAGAAGAGGACGGGGAAAACCAGGAATCCGAGAGGTTTTTTCATAGGAGCAAACGCAATCGCGCTAGTTCGACGAGCTTAGGGCAAAAAAGTTCATTTTCAATTTTCGCATCCAGCCTACGGGTCCAGATCATAGATTTCGACCAGCCCGAGGCCGCCGCCGCCATTGGCCCCGCGCACAACGGCGGTGTAGTTGCCGGGAACAAGCGTGGCGATGAGCGCGGACTCGCGCGAGTCGTTAGGCGGAATGCCGGTGGCGTTGATCTCACTTTGTTGCGAACCGGTCTTCCAATTGTCGTTCATTGCGATCAGTTGCCCGTCGCCGTCGTGCAATTCCACCAGCGGATCCGCCAGCACGCCCACTCCACCCAACGATGGGCCCAGCGCTCGCACAATGATTTTCTTGGAGGTGCTACCGCCAACAATGAAACCACCGATAAGGGCCTCGTCTCCCGTGCCAACGTCGCCGCGGGTGGAGATATTTGCGGCGTGAGCGGCGCTGCCATCCAACGCATAAGATTCCATCAGGCCGATTCCAGTCGTGTTATTTACGCCTGAAACAACGACCGTGTAACTCCCCGGGGCGAGAAGCGCCAGGATGGCGGCTTCGTGCGGATTGGAGGGCGCGACTGAGCTGGCGATGATCTCGCTCGCATCGGCGCTCTCCGGCCAATTATCGTTGGCGTCTAACAACGCTCCGGTCCCGTCGTGAAGTTCGATTTTCGGGTCCTGCAGTGCGCCCGTCACTCCCGCCGCTGCCAGCGAAGGTCCGATGGCACGCAGGATGACCTTCTTCGATTGATCTCCCTGGATGATGAAACCGCCAATCAAGACGGCATCACCCACCCCGACGCGCATGCGCGTTGAAATATTCACCAGTCGGCTCGGTCCCGCCGGTGTCGCGCTCGGTGATGGACTCGGCGTCGGCCCGGGACCGCCATACAAAAAATGAATCCCAGCTTCGTCATCCGCCGTCAATTGGTTCAGATTGCTGACCACCGAATTCATCACCGCAGCGACCTTCTGGCCCGCACTATCGGGGTGATTCAATCCGAGCGCGTGCCCCAGCTCGTGCAGGAAAACACGCTGGATATCGCAGACGCATTTCCCCTGCGCGTTGAACTGCAGATTTCCTCGATAGGAGTCGAAACTTTGCGCGGTATTGAAGAGGATATCGGCTTCCGTCATGTTCTTCCCGAACGATCGGTAATAGGTTACGGCCAGGACCCCGCTGCCGAAGGAATCCCCGAAGACCGTGGAAGCGAAAGAAGCGGAGTTGATGCCGTCACCCGACGAAACCGGGTTGGTCGAGTCCATCACCGTCGCGAGACTGGATGCTCCCCATTTGAGCATTCCAGGCATCGATGGCCGGCGCGGCAGCGGCATTCCAAGAGGGGCTGCCGTCCTGCAGGGGCTGCTTGAGCGGCCCGAGTTCCATTTGCATGGTGACGATCGTGCCGCTCGCCCAGGAGGGCTTCTCGAGGGCGTAGCCGGGCGCGTGGGAAGAGAAAAAAGCCGCACAAAACCCGGTAAAGACGAAGAGCAGGAGACGGCGGGCGAAAGAAAGGCTCATAGACGGACAGTAAAATCCATAATCTCTAGGAAAGCAGAATTCGTGCGCATGCACGACTCGCCACAGGATGAAGCTGGGTTGGCTGGGGCGTAACCCGGAATTTCGCATCTTCCCCTCTGTCAGGCGGAGACGCCTGAAACCGCAATAGTTACGCGTGGAATCCCGAATCGCCGTCAGCATTCGAGCGACAAATCGGGATTGCCTTGGGTTCGGCGCCCTGCGAACAAGTGGGGCGAATCCTGAAGCATGCGCTGGCTCTGTAGAGACAAGCCCACAGTCCCACCACGTTGGTTTTGTAGCCGGATCTGGGACGCTTAAAGTCGCTTCAGTTCCGGTCACCATCTACCCGGAATCCATTGTCCTTCAGGCTCATTACTTCAACAGAGTATTGTATTGTAATAGAAGCGGAGCATAGGCAGGCTTCATGGCGTCGGCCGCGTAGATTTCTATCCAATCTGCACCTAAGGCCGCCCCGGCGCTCAGCGCCTCTCGTAGTGTTCCGCCGAGGTCTCCCCCGACCGATCCATCCGAGGCTCCTGTGAGCTGGAATCCCGTAGCTCTTCCCGCATCATTATCCTGGATGAGCTTGTTGATCAGGAACCCGTTGTTGCTTTTTGCTTTTAACCCCCACTGCGTGATTCCAAAGAGGGGATAGAGGAGACCATGATTAATCACCGTGGTGATCGCCGCCGCAGCCCCCGGGTCATCAAATGGAATCCCACCAGCTATGACAAACGGAGTGGTGTGGAGATTTTGGCTGTATGTATCGACGAACAGATCGGATGAATTGATCCAAGCCGTGGTGTAACTGGATATGCTCATGTTCAGGCCGATTTGAGAGGGAAGCGGCATATAGGTTTCGGTCTTATATCCCAGTCCTCCCATGACAACGAAATCCAGTTTGCCGTCAAAATGCAGACAGAACGCCTTAATGAAGGCGATCATCTTAGGCTGAACTATGGGGTCGAATGGCAGAACCATGCGATCGGGACCCTGGGGAGACTTATAGGTCTTTACTCCCGGAATAGCGGTCACCCAGGCCGGTGGCGAAGACAGTATTCGTATTGAAACACCGAGTTGCTTTTTGTATTTGACGGCGTTGGTGACGAGCCGGTCGATTTTGGACCAATCATAAACACCCTCAGAGAGGTTACTCAGTGACCACTTAATCTCTGCTTTCCAGCCATTGATGCCCGGGTTCGTCCACGCGTCCCCCCCAATTTCATAGAGGCCGTGCGGAGCTTTGGTCGCGCTTGGGATTGCGTCAGGTGTCGGGAGCGGTGCGGAGAGAGCAGCGAGTTGGGTCCTGGCACTTTCGAGGGTCGTGGCGTTATCGGGGTTGTTGGCATCTTGGGCGTAAATCTCCAACCACTTCGCACCAAGCGCTATCCCGGCGTCCAGAGCCTCCGCCAGGGTTCCGCCCAATGTCTGGCCATTATCATCACCGGCCGCCGGGCAGAGGATTTGGAAGCCGGTCGGGTTAGTCGGGCTATATTGCGCAACTAACGCGTCAGGCAGATATCCGTTGGTGTCCCGCGCGCTTAGTCCCCAACCCATGATTCCGAAGCGGTCTCCGTAGAGCGAGGCAGCCCGGAAAAGCACATTGCTGAGGGCCACCGGGGCGTCGGTCCCGTTGAGGGGAATGCTAGCCGCGACAATGAACGGCGTGGCCTGGAGATTAGCGCCATAGGCGTCGATGATCGCGTTAGAGGACCTAGTCCAGGCGGAGACGGTCTCCTCGAGCGTCATGTCAAGGCCGATGTCCTCCGGATCGGGCATTTGAGTCTCGGTGTTATAACCCAGCCCACCCATCACGACATAATCCAACACGCCGTCGTAGCGCAGACATAGCTGGGTGACGAACGCGATGATCTTTTGCTGCACGATCGGATCCCAGGGCAGAACGATGGAGCGGGCCTCTCCGTTTTTCGAAGACATCTCATAGGTCTTGACACCTGGAAGCGCAGTCAACCACGCCGGCGGCGATGACAAAATAACCAGTGAGACACCAATTTGTTTGCCGCAGGTCTTGGCATTGTCTACCTGCCTATCGATGCTTGACCAGTCCCATTCGAACTCGCTGTCGGGCTGTATGTCAGCCCATTTGATTTGCAGGCGCAATCCATCAACGACAGGGTTGGCCCACGCGTCCCCGTCGACTAGGAAAAGCCCATGAGGAGATTTCACCATCTCCGATTCAGCGGGAGTGGAAAGAGCGAAAGAAGCGATGAGCGCGAGAATGCATCTTATTGCAGCATGTTTTTTTATCGTTTGCGTTAATAGGCATGTCGTTGGTCTCGTGAGATTTCTCATGTCGCACCGATCGTAATAGCCGTAACCGGAGATGTCTACGCCTTTCAGGTAACAATAAGGATACAATTGCCTGTTTTCTTAAATACCTTATCGAAAATGACTTCCGTTAACCATCACCGGATGGCGCGTGCCGCCAAAGCGAACGGCTGATTTTGTTCCCAATCTACGCGTCCTGATTACTGGCTTTGGATTTGCGTTTCCACGGCAATCTTGCTTCTCGTCTGGGGGAACCCGGTTCCAAATGGAAAGCAGGGTCTTGGGTTGGCTGGGACTCGAACCCAGAACCAACGCCTTAAAAGGGCGCTGCTCTACCATTGAGCTACCAACCCGGAGCGAGTTTCAGCTTTTACGACGATTCGTTACGTCGTGCAACAATGCACAGAAATTATGAGTCGGGCGCAGCCCGCGGGGCCGGAGGCGAGCGGACCGCTCGCCCTCGGAGACTGTTGAAAAACTGGAGCGGGTCGCGCGTTGAGGCAGAGGGGGCGTATTGCAAGGTGAGAGCGAGGCACATCCGGGCAAGCGAGCGATGCCGCCAGACGCCCTTCTAGATCGCACCCAACGGGGCATTGTTTTTAGCCCGGGCCGGGTTGGTCGCTCGGTCGAGATCGCCAGGATATCGATACTGCGCTCGCGCCTTGGCCAGAGCCAAGAACATCAGCCACGCGCCCCACTCCAGTTTTTTCAACAGTCTCCTAGAGGATCAATTTCAAAAGATCGCGCAAGGAACCTTGCGGCCGCTCTAGCCGAAACACCTCGAGGCCCGCGGCTTTCGCAGCCGCCCAGTCCCGCTCCGGGTCGTCGCCCGCGTGCATGACCTCGTCCGCTACGAAGCCGCTGAGCCCAAGCGCGCGCTCGATAAATAAACGGATCTGGCTTGTCCGCGCCCAGCTCGCTGGAAATAAAGATGTGCCGGAAATATTTCGTGATCGCGAGGTGATCGAAAATCACGCGCAGACGGCCATCGAAATTTGAGACGACCGCGAGCTCGTAGTGTGGCGCGAGAGCGTCGAGGACCTCGACGACCTCCGGATAGAACTCCCAAACCCCCGCCTCGGCGAAATGGCCGTAGGCCGCCTCGAAAAAAGTATCGCGATCGAGCGGATCGATCCGCGCCGGCGAAACGCGATCGAGCAAGCGCTCGACCAAGTCGCGCCACCAGCCTTTGTCGTCGTCTTCCCGTGGTCGCCGGTCGCCGGACGGATCGGCATTTCCTGCCAGACGCTGCGCGAAGGCTCGGTCCAGTTGCTCCGGGGTCAAGGTGCAGCCCCTGCCGCTCGGCGACGAGGGCGTAATGCGCAGCCGACACTTTTCGTTAGGCGAATCAGTGTCCCGGCAGCGTCAAAAAAAATCGCCTTTCGCATTTTCGCCATTCTACTCGCGGCAATGAATCTCGGATAGGCTCGAAGCTTCGGGATGTCGCAAGCGCGTCCCTCCGCATTTCACTTTCGAGATCGCAGCGCGAGCGTAAGAGTTAGCTTCGCGTGATCGCGCCTGACCATGAACGCCATCGAATCGTCCTGCCACACGACCCGAAGTGGGATCAATCGCTCGGCGAAGAACTCGCCAACAGCATCAGCCACGGGGTCGGCCTGATCGCGGTCTTGATCGGCGCGCCGATCCTGATGTTCGCCGCCTGGCGGGGCGGTGACCGCTACTTTTTTATCGGCGCCGCTGTTTTCAGGCCGCCATGTTGCTCGTTTATCTCGGCTCGACCCTTTATCACGCCTGGCCGCGCGGGACGATAAAGTCGGTCTTCCAGGTGATCGATCATTCCGCGATTTTTCTGCTCATCGCGGGCACCTACACGCCCTTCACCCTCGGACCGCTCCGCGGCGACTGGGGCTGGACGATTCTCGCGCTCATCTGGACGCTGGCGATTTTCGGGGTCATCCTGAAAAGCGTCCACGGCACGGAGCGACGAAAGAAGCTTTCGATGACGCTCTATCTCGGAATGGGCTGGCTGGTCCTGTTCGCGTTTCGACCACTCATTTTGCACGTCCCGGTCCCGAGCCTGGTCTGGCTGGTGGCCGGCGGAGTCGCCTACACCGGCGGCGTGTTTTTCTTTGTCAGCAAACGGACGCGCTACACCCATTTCGTCTGGCATTTGTTTGTCCTCCTCGGCACGGCCTGCCATTTCCTGGCCGTCCTTTCCTGCGCTTCCGCATGACCACTTTCGCCTAACGAGACCCTGCCGGTCGAGCATAACGACCCGATCAACGCTCGCATCCTCGCCATCTCCGAGGACAAAATCGCCGGCTTCGTGCGCGAACCGTTTGCCGAAATCGCGCAGCGCGCCGGGCTTGCCGGTCGAGACCGTCCTGCGAGCGCATCAGCGCGATGTTGCGCGCCGGGACGGTGCGCCGCGTGCGCCAGACGCTGCTCGCGACCAATCTGGCAGAGGGCGCGCTCGTCGCCTGGAAAGTGCCGCCGGAAAAAATCGACGCGGCTTTTGATTGGATGTCGCAACGCGATCCGTTTTCCGGCCACGTCGTCCTGCGTTCGACCGACGCGGTCACGCCCGGCTCCGAATACAAACTCTGGACGACGCTGAAAGTGCCGCAGGGATTTTCCCTGCAACGACACGGCGAAATCCTGTCGGGAATCGTCGGCGCGGAACATTTCCGCCTCATGCCGGCGAAAGGAATCTTCACTCTGGGCGTGGGACACGTCAGGCGAAAAAATCTCGAGCCAGGGACGAGAGCGGACGAGCCGGCCAAGATGATCGTCGTCCAGCCCGCGAAGCTGACCGAAAAGGAATGGACGGTGCTGACGGCGCTGAAACGAGAGTTTGCGCCGGAGGAAATCCATGAGTCGCCCTGGGTGGCGCGGGCAGAGGAAGCGGGCGTTTCGCTGGAAGAATTTTTCGCGATCGCGGAAGACCTGACGCAGCGCAAAATCATCGGGCGTTTCTCCACTTTTCTCGAGCACGTCAAGCCGTCGGCCGGCGGAGTGCGAGTGACGCGTTTCAATGCGCTTTTCCATTGGGCGGTGCCGCCGGGGCGCGAAATGGAAGCGGGCGGCGAAGTCGGGCGGCATGAGATTCTGACCCATTGTTACTGGCGCGAAGCCGGGCCGGAATTTCGCAACGTCAACATCATGGCGGTCGCGCACGGGACGGACAAGGCCCTCCTCCTCGAACACAAGGCGGCGATCGATCGCCATCTCGCCGAAGGCGGGATTCCGGTTTCCTACACGAACGTTTTCTGGGGCGGCCGGAGCGAGATCAAGCCCTCGGAAATTTCGCCGCAGATTTATCGGCAATGGCTGGCCGAGGTCGGCGCGGAAGTTTGACGCGAGAGGGCGGAACTCGCGCGTCCGCTCCAATTCACGCAAGAGCGCGATCGCGAAGCGGGGACGATTAACTTCCCGCCCGAGCGCCATGGCCAATGAGCCGGCGCGCTCCCGTAGCTCGACCGGAAAATCTTCCGGCGCCTGGTTGAGATTCACTCCCATTCCCGACGATGGCGTCCAAGCCTGACGCCGGCCCGGCCTTCGTCTCCACCAGGACGCCGGCCACCTTGCGCTCGCCGAGATAGACGTCGTTAGGCGGCTTGATCGACGGCGCGAGTCCGGTCTCACTCCGGATCGTGGCCGCGACCGCCTCTGCCGCCCAATTCGTCAGGCGAGCGGATTCGGCGAGCGGCAACTGCGGCCGGAGCAGAAGCGAAAACCAAAGTCCCTGATGCGCGGCCGAAGCCCAGCGATTCCCGCGCTGGCCGCGGCCGGCGGTCTGGTGTTCGGCAAAGACGACGAAACCCTTCCGGAAGTTCCGGGGTGAGCATTTGCAGAAGGAAATCATTGGTCGAGCGGGTCGATTCCAAGACGATGATGCGCCGCCGATGACACTCTCGCCTAACGAGGCGCGCAGCTCGGCCGCGATCAGACGGTCAGGCGGCGACATGGGTCAGCTCCAGCGAAAAATCGATCGCGCGGGCGGAGTGGGTGAGAGCGCCGATCGAGACGAAATCGACCCCGGTGGCGGCAATCTGCCGGACGTTGCGCATATTGACTCCGCCGCTCGCTTCGAATTTTACCTTCCCTTTGCCGATCGCGACCGCTTCGCGCATCTGCGGTCCCGCGCATGTTATCGAGCAGGATCACGTCCACGCCTGGGACTTCCAGCAGCGCGCGGACCTGATCGAGCTTGTCCGCTTCCACTTCGATCTTGCATGTCCGGGTCGCTCCTGGCGGACCCGCTCGATCGCCGCGCGCAACCGCGCGAGGCCATTACGCGCGAGGAGGTGATTGTCTTTCACCAGCACCATGTCGTAGAGACCGAAGCGATGGTTTGTTCCCCCACCCGCGACGACCGCCGCTTTCTCAAATTTCCGCAAGCCCGGAGTTGTCTTGCGCGTGTCGAGAATTTTTGCCCCGTGTAGCGGCCGGCCGCCTCGACGAATTGATGGGTCAAGGTCGCAATCCCGCTCAACCGCTGGAGGAAATTGAGCGCGACTCGTTCGGCGGTGAGAATCGAGCGCGCCCGGCCGCGAATTTCCAGGACAGCCATTCCGCCGGCCACGATCGCGCCGTCTTTTTGCACCATCTCAGTCCGCAGTTTGGGATCGACCCGGCGGAAGACCTCCGCCGCCACCTCTATACCGGCGACGATCGGCCCGCTCCTTGGCGATCGCCCGGGCGGATGCCTGGTCGTTTTCGGCCACGAAATACTCGCTCGTGATATCGCCGCTGCCGATGTCTTCGCGCAGGGCGAGATCGATCAGCCGAAGGTCTTCCGTCGGAGAAATTCATGGGCCGTGGAGCACGGAGACACCACAATGGCGCATCCCGCAAATGCACCATGCGGGAAGAATGCCGGGGCAACAAGGCCGCCAGTACAAAAAAGATCCGGGCAGGGCACGCGGAGAAACCTTCGAATGCGAGAACGTGCCACCGCCCGAATCGCCTTAACCAGTGCATATAGACAGCCGGTGGCCGGGGGTGTTCAAAAGATTTTCGTCCCATCGTTGTAGCCGGGAGCGCCGATCCCGGTTGGCGATTACCTTCGATATTTCTGGGCGGGCCGGGATCACCGATCCCTGCTACAATAGCTCGCCTTGCACGGCGCTCCCCGCCCGCGCGGCTTCGTCGCGCACATCCTGGAGGAGCGATTTGAATTCATATCTTTCCATCGATTCAATTAGCCGGGCGTAATCCGGCCGGATGCGCAGGTCGTCGATCGCCACCGGCAGAGGCAATCGCAATCGAGCTCGACCATCTTGCGATTTTGCCGGATTTGTTCGCGCGCCGCCTCCAGCTTGTCGCGGGTTTTCGGGGCCTTGATCCGAGCGAGACCATTGATGAACCCCTCGAGCTGCCGAATTCGCGAAGTAATTTCGCAGCCGTTTTCCGACCGATCCCGATCCCGGCGAATGTTATCGACCGCATCACCCGCAAGGCGAGGACGTCGCCGATCTCGGTCGGGCGGGATTTCCCATTTGGCCGTCACCTCTTCTTCGCCCGAAAAAACAAACGCATCTTTTGGCGAAGCGAGATCCGCTTTGGC
>CAVTUV010000001.1:0-430536 GCA_963737995.1 uncultured Verrucomicrobiae bacterium | reverse complement strand
ACGTCTGTTCAAGCGGGTCACGTAGATGAAGCGGCCTAACGAATCCCAGATTGCGACACGGGGGACGCCAAACGGCAGACTCAGCGCAGCCGGAATAGCCAGACTGAGCCGGAGCGCGAGCGCGCGCCGCCCGAGCGCGAAAACGCACACCGGTAAGAGGATCAGCGGAAAACTCGATGGAAATGGCGATACCTGATCCCCATCGCGCCCAGAATGGCGTAGCGCCATCGCGCGGAAGGCTCTGTCGCGGCCCGGCTGCGCAGGAAAAGAAGAATGCCCGCGAGCATCGGCAGGATCATCAAACTGTCGAAGTGCGCCGCGCCGGCGAAGCTGTAAACGACCAGTGGATTCCAGGCATACCAGGCGGCATCCGCGAAGGGCGCGGCGCCACCGATCAGGCGCAAGAGAACCGCGATGGCCGCGAGATCGGCGGCGGCGAAGAGGAGCTTGTAGGTAAGCGGATCGGCCGCGAAGCGACTGAGGGCGGCGAAGAGTAACTCCGTTCCCGGTGGATAAATCGCGCTATAATCGCGGTGGTTAATCCGGCTCCAATCGGCAAACTGGCTCCGGACTGGGACCAATTCTTCGTCGTTAGGCGCGAGGACATAGGGATTGAAGCCCGCGTTCTGCACTTTTCCCTCCCACTGATAACGCCAGAGGTCGTCGCCCGGCTCGAGCGGGGAGAGCGACGATTCGCAAAATGATCGCGACCACCCAAAAAACCACTCCTGCCTTTCGGCCCAAAGACACGTGGGAGAAGGACGAAGCGGCGGCAAAAAAAGCGATCCCGCAAAGGACCGCCGTCTCGACGAACTTGATCGGCATCGTGGCATAACGCCAGTCGTCGAAACGGTGGAGTGCCGCGAGAAGCAGGATCTCGACGAGGAGAAAGAACCAGCAACGCGCCTGCCTAACGAGTCGTCGCATGGCTTAAGACCGTGTCATCCCGAGCAGAGCGAGGGACCTCACGGGGAATGCCGAGCGTGGACAGGATTGACATCGGGTTCGAGCACAGGCGGCAACAGGCGTAATTAGGCGGAAAGACCTTCAGAATCGCCGCTTTACGAATCGCCGCCAAGCCGAATCGCGATTTCGAGGAGATTGGCGGCATTTTGGGCCAATGGACAAAGGTTCGAGCACGAATCGCCGCGAATGGTTCGCGCGCCGCGCAACTCCTGGGAGGCCCCGCGCCCCGCTCGGGGATGACAACAGCAATCAAATCTCCCGACGCTCGCCTTGCAGCGGAACAGACCGACTTACGGCTTGACTGTCTGGACCGGGTGCTCATACCTCGGGGCATAAAAATCTCGCACTCTCCGATGGTTGGTCTCCTCTCCCTGTCGATTGCGTTGCTGGGATCGAACATCTCAGCGCAAAGCCCCGACCGGAAAGGCCTCACCTGGGCGCCCACGGAGACGCCCATCAACGTCGTCAAATTCTTATACGGCCACCAAACCACTTGGCTCGAGAACGGTATGGTGCTGCTATCGGGCGGCGCTCTGGGGCCAACGGGATTGGCGACCAACGCGCAGTTGTATGATTCGGCGTCTGGCTCCTGGAGCTTGACCGGCAGCTTGGTGACTCCGCGGGAAGATCACACCGCGACGCGGCTCGCCGATGGGCGGGTGCTCATCACCGGAGGTCAAGGGGGTATCTTTCCCGGACCCGGCCGCTTGGCGGAAGTCTACGATCCGTCGACGGGTATTTGGGTCCAAACCGGCAGCATGGCGGAAAGCCGAGTGTTCCATGAGGCTGTCCTGCTCCAGAGCGGCCGGGTCCTTGTCGCAGGCGGCGGAGGTTTCAGTAACCCTTTATCCACGGTCGAGATCTGGGACCCGGCGAAGAATTCCTGGAGATTTACCGGCAGCATGCGCCTCGGTCGCGAGGGCTTTCAGCTTGTGCTCTTGAACGATGGTCGCGCCCTGGCGATCGGCGGGCGAAACCAAGACCATGACCTTGCCAAGGTGGAAGTGTATGACCCGGACCGCGGCAGTTGGTTAATTACCGGGAATCTTGCCACCCCACGCAGTGAGTTTTCGGCGGCACTCCTGCCCGATGGCCGGGTGCTGGTCGCGGGCGGTTTCCATAACGGCGCGCAGGCCGGGGCCGAGATCTACGACCCTGCCACCGGAGTCTGGACGACCGTCGCTTCTATGAACGCGCCCCGCGTTGGCGCACGCGCCGTCTCTCTGGCTGGGAGGGTGTTAGTAACAGGGGGCCAATATTCTCCCCACATAGCCGACACCTGGGAAATGTACGACCCGGCGACCGACACCTGGACGATGGGAAAATTGAACACGGTCTGCGTCCAGCACAGCATGACGCTGTTGCGCGACCACTCGATCCTGATCACCGGCGGTGGCGGTAATTCCGACCCCATCTGCGAGCTCGGTACCGTGTTGCGCTGAGCGAGGCCCTCCGGATCCGGCCGCGGCGGCGCGGGTCGGCTTCAATTCGGCGAGCAGGTTCTTGAGAAGGGTCGATTTACCCAAACGGTTGCGGCCGACGACCGTAGCGGGCAGGGCGCCAGACGTGGCGAACAATCGGCGCCTCGAGTTTTCCGTGAGGTCCCTCTCCCGCGCTTGCGGGATCAGGATGACAACATTGGACGCGACGATGGCATTTAGCTTCTGCTATCGGCCGCCTTCCTTCGTGTGATCCGTTGCAGACCGAGGCGGTAGGCCGCCACATCCACGATCTCGGCCACCCGGCGTTTCAAACGCCGGGCCCGCGTCGCGAGGAAAAGCAGGAAAATTGCGTAAGGAATCAAAACCCGCAGATCCACCCCCCCGCTGTTCAGGTCGCGGTAGATGATCATGGCGAGGATGAGCAAATTGATGATGACGGTGGTGGTGACAAAGCGGTAACGCAGACGCACCCTCGTCAGGCATTTGGGACCGCCGTGATATTCGGTCACGGTTTGCAGGATGATGCTCCAGAAAAAATTGCCGTAAATCTGGATGTCCCATTCCTTCCAGCCCGTGTCGGCCGAGTAGCTCCAGCCTTCTTCTTCGAGCAATTGGAAGGTCGATTTGAGGAGCGCATTCCGTTCGACGCCTTCTTCGCTCCAGTAAATTCGTCGGCTCAGGTTGCCACGCCCCGCCTTGCCGGAGGGCATTTTTTCGTGGGTTCCGATGACGCCGCGGGGCGTGCGCTTGAATTCCAGCCAGGTGAAATAGCGGTTCCAACCGCGCACGAGCGGTTGCGCGAAGGCGAGAAACATGACGAGCAGCCGCGCCGGCGCGGTGTCGAACTTCGGCTCGATCCGCGCCCGCAGCATGTAGGAGAGCGCGACGCAAAGTGTGCCGCCGAGCATGAGGTAGGGAACGATGCGCAGGATCGGGCAGGAAGATTCCGAGACCGAAAAGAAAGAGCGTGAGCACGAACCACTCGACGCTGCTGAGGTAGTTCGCGATCTCCGATTGCGGCGATGGGTAGATCGATTGGAAGAAACCCTCTCCGAAAATTCCGTGGTAGATGATCGGCTGGTTGATGAACCAACTGAAGCGCGGCGAGCCGTAGATTTGCCCGCGCCATTTCGCAGTGCCGGTCGGGCCGAAGAAAATCAGGTGCTTGAATCGGAGCATCGATTCGGCTTCGCCATAACCGGCCTGCTGTCTGCGAAACGCGCCCAGGGTAAAGCGACGATGATGCCAGACGATGGCCGTCGGGCTAAAGGCGATGACGTGGCCTTCCTGTTGCAGGCGCCAGCAGAAATCGACATCATCACCCGCCTTGCGATATTCGATATCGAACCCGCCGACCGCGTCGAATGCCCACCGGTAGAAGGCCATGTTACAGCCCGGGATGTGCTCCGCCACAGTATCGGTTAGAAGCACGTGGCTCGGGCCACCGGGCGCTGCCGCGACGCAGGCTTGCACCCAATTTTCCGCCGGCGGCGCGATGTTCGGACCACCGACGCCTGCGTAATCGCCACTGACCAGAGTGCCAATCAAATAGTAGAGCCAATCAGGATCGGCCATGCAGTCGGAGTCGGTGTAGGCGAGCACTTCGCCCCTGGCCGCGGCCGCGCCGGCGTTGCGCGCATAGCTCAGACCGTGATTTTCCTGCCGGATGTAACGGACGCTGGGGTAACGAGCCGCGATTTCGGGTGTGTTATCGGTCGAGCCGTCGTCAACCAGAATGGCTTCGTAGGCCGGGTAGTTGATTTTGCCTAACGACTCCAGACATTCCGCCAGGGTCTTGCCGCCATTGTAGGAACAGACGATGACCGAGACGAACGGCGTCTGCGACAGATCGCGATGCGGGAGCGCCGCATCGTCCTGTCCAAGTTTTTTTTGAAGGGTAAAGAACGATTTCTTCGGCGTGCGATCGCGCCGGACGAGTCCGAAAGACCAATCGGTGATCTCCTGTTCACCGGTGAACCATTCGTCGGTCCAGGCGAAAAAAATCGTTCCCGCCAGGCCGCAGCGCACGACGCTGTCAACATGCCAGCTCAGCATCTCGGCCTGCTCGTCTTCGCTGTGGCGAATCGTATCCATCCCGAATTCGCCGAGCATGAGCGGTTTTTCCTCCGCCAGGTTTTGCAGGCGCAGGAGATATTTCTCGAAATCGCGCTGGTCGTGCAGGTAAACGTTGAAGCAGCAGAAATCGACGTTCTGCGGGAGAAGATATTCCGTCGGCGGATAGCTGGCGTAGGAGAAGAGAACATTGCGGGTCCGCCTCGCGTCCGACCCGGATGAGCGTCTCGAGGAATTCCGTCACACGCCGCACGCCCAGCCAGCGCACCATCGTCGTGGGAATTTCGTTGCCGACGAGATAGCCAAAGATGGCTGGATGCCCCGCGTGTTTGGCGACCGCGGCCCGGACCGCTTTCACGATCTCGCGTCGCGTCTTTGCCCGAACAAGAAACTCGACATGCTTCGCCCACGGGAGAGTGATTAGCACCCGGACGCCCGCCGCCGAACAACAATCCAGAAACCAGCGGGGCGGCAGATGATAAATGCGCACCACGTTGATCCCGAGTTCGCGCATCTGGGCGAGGTCGCGCCGCGCCTGCTCCTCCGTGCCGAGATAATCGCCCGCCGCATCCGGCTTGAATGGTCCGTAGGTGGCGCCCTTGACGAAAAATTTCCGGTCGCCCTCGAAGAAGAACTTGGCGAGAGAACGGACGCGGACCGGCGAAGTCAGGCTCACAAGGAGCATTTCCTAGTGCACGAGAGGGCGGGACGCAACCGCTTCGGCCTAACGAAACAATTGGCAGGCTGGAAATCCCGGTACCCAAGCACCAACGAAAATCAACGAGATCCACAGATTGCGCTGATTGACACAGATTAAAGCTCCATCCCCTCTGCCAATCTGCGACGATCTGCGAAATCTTTGGTCGATTTGTTCTCTGCGGAGTCCGATTATTGTAGCCCCGAATGTGTTCGGGGCCGTCTCAGCGGAAGAGCAAGGGCGATTTGTGTTGAAGCCAAGTCGGTGCGCTGAGACAGCGCACGCTACACCCCGGCCGATCTCTATTCACAAGCCGCACCTGCCCCCAGCCGACGCCCCCGGGGCCACAACTACGGCACGACGGTGAGCGTGAGATCGTGCCCATCGTCGCCTTTATAGCTCGCTTGAAAATTATTACCGCCAACAGTTGTAGTTGAGCCATCTGCCAGATTACTGAACGTTCCAGAAATCCCAAATGGAGCCGTCTTGATCAAGGTTAAGACAGTTCCTTGGGCGAGCACTCCGTGACCGAGATCATTGAGCGAAATTAGGGCGCCGCTATTTATGATTACCGAATCGGCCACCACTTCGTCCGCTCTCACAGTCGTTGTGTTGAGGTCCACCTTGTAAGTCCCAAGGGAGTTAAAGGTCAAACTGCTATCAAGAACAAGCGCACCAGGCTTATTGCCAAGACCTGGCGCCAGGTACGCCGGTTTCCTGCTATTTCCGACGATCACCGGACCGGAAATCCTACCTGTTCCGCCGAGGATGCCACCCTTGATGCGGACAACGCTGCTACCGGTCGCGGAGCCTATAAGATTCGTAGCCAGGAGCGTGCCGTTCATTATCACCGTGCCTCCGTTGTAAGGGTTGCCATTGCTAAGTGTCAGGGTCCCCCTTCCGACCTTGGTAAGACTGCCGAAAGAACCATTTGAATCATGGATCACGCCGGAAACGTAGTGCTGAGATTATTGCTGCCGACACTTAGGCTGACGCCGCCGCCAAGCACGACGAGGCCATCTCCTTCCACTGATCCGATCGTTACATTTGGGCTAGAGTGATTACTAACGTCCAGAGTGCCGTTGCCAAATACTTCAACACGGGCCCTCGCTCCCTGACTGTTGTCCTGAAATTGGATGAGCCCACCGCCAACTTTGCTGTTGCCGCCTTGCGCGATCAGAGTTGCATCCGTCGCGAGGAATCGATAAAGCGCGTAATTCCGCCGCCGGCACCCACGACCGTGGCACCTTCGGATGTAATGGCCGCCTGTCCCGCAGTGGCCTGATTCCAGAACATGGTCAGACCACCGCCGGCCCCTTCCACTAGCGCGGCTTTGTTGATTATCGTGGCACTGCTTGCCTGCGCATCCACAAAGTTCGTTTGGCCACCGCCAACGCCGGCTACGAGACCGCCGTTGTTGATAAAGTTTGAGGTTCCGGCGTTGGCATTGAAGAGCACCCAAACGATCCCGCTCAAACCGTCAGATATGCTGGTAGCTTCGCTGGTAAACTGGAGCGCACCTTGGAGTGGACCGCGTTCGAGTTGAATCAGCGCACCTTGTCCAGAGTCGCCACCCTTTGCGGTAAGCTTTTGCACGATGCCTGACTCATTATCGATCCCGCCATCTAATACTGTCAGAGATTCGTTTGAGAGCGCTGCAATCTGATAAGCACTAGCTCCCCCTTGAAATACAACTTGGCCGACCGAGGATCCGTCAGTGATTGAAATTTCCGTTTGGTTGGATACCGCGAAGGTCGCTATATCCAATGGACCGGGCACAGTATTTGAGGACCAATTGGCAGCGGTGTTCCAATCACTACTGATGGGATTTAAGATCCAAGTTCCGCTTCCTGCAGGAGCAGGACTGGATGCCAAGAGGAAGAGGGCAAAAGCGAGGAGAAGAGGTGGTTTGATACCACTGTTGTACTGCGGAGGCGGATAAGGAGTAAAGCCAAATCTGCGCAGAGTTCCGCTACAGCACCACGGTGAGCGTGAGATCATTCGCGTCCCGCCCCTTGCAGCTGCCCAACACAGCCATCCTTGGCTGTCAGGTCGAGCGGGCATCTTGCCTGCCGCATGCTGAACGACCGGGCTGGAAGCCCGCGCGACGAGACAGGCTGGAAGCCTGTGTTACGGCAAGAAATTGTTTCGTCGCGCACGCGACGCGAGGATATAGCCTAACGATCGATTAAACGCAGTCCGTCCTGCACAATCCGCGCGGTCGCCTCGATTTGCACCAGTTGATGGGCAGTGGAAATAAAGCCAGTCTCAAACTGCGACGGCGCAAAATAGAGGCCGGCATCCAAGCAGTAATTAAAGAAGCGCGCGAACTTCGCGGGATCGCTCCGCTTGGCGCTGGTTAGATCGGTCACCGGCCCGGCGGAGAAGAAGAGGCAGAACATCGAGCCGATTCGATGAAAAACCGCCGGCGTCTTTGATTCGCCTAACGACTCCCGTGTGGCCTTCTCGAGTTGCGCGCCGAGGTCCTCGAGCTGTTTCCAGCCGTCGATCCGCTCCAACTCGCGCAACTGCGCCAGGCCCGCCGCCATCGCGAGCGGATTACCGGAGAGCGTGCCGGCCTGGTAGACCGGGCCCAGCGGGGAAAGCTGATCCATGATCCCAGCGCGACCACCGAAGGCTCCGACGGGCAGGCCGCCGCCAATGACTTTGCCGAGCGCGGTCAAGTCGGGCCGCACACCGTAGATTTCCTGGGCGCCGCCGCGCGCGACGCGAAATCCCGTCATGACTTCATCGAAAATCAGCAGCGCACCCTCCCGACTGCATTCCTCGCGCAGCGCTTCGAGAAAACCGGGTTGCGGGAAATAGAGGCCGGCGTTGGCCGGAATCGGTTCGAGAATAATCGCGGCGATTTCTTTTGGATTAGTGCGGAAAGCCTCGCGCACCGCAGCGATGTCATTGAAGGGAAGCGCGATCGTCAGATCGGCAAATTCCTGCGGCACACCGGCGCTATCAGGCTGCCCGTGAGTGAGAGCGCCGCTCCCCGCCTGGACGAGGAGCGAATCGACATGACCGTGATAGCAGCCCTCAAACTTGATAATCTTGTCGCGCTTCGTGAAACCGCGGGCGAGCCGCACGCAGGACATCGTTGCCTCGGTCCCGCTGTTGACCATTCGCACTTTCTCAATCGAAGGAACCCAGCGGCAGATCAGTTCCGCCATCTCCACCTCGAGCGGATTGGGAATGCCAAAGCTCACTCCGCGCCCCGCCGCCTCGCGGACCGCGTCGATCACGACACCCGGCGCATGGCCAAGGATGGCCGGCCCCCACGTGCCGACGTAGTCGATGTATTCCTTGCCATCGACGTCCCAAATGTTGGCGCCGGCCGCGCGCTCGACGAAAAACGGCTCGCGCCCAAGGCCGCGAAAGGCGCGGACCGGTGAATTGACGCCACCGGGAATGCGGCGCTGGGCGCGGGCGAAGAGTTCAGAAGAGCGGGCGGTCATTCGCTCAAGATTCAACCCCGAAAGCTTTCGGGGTTCAATGATCAACATCTCCTGCTCCTCTCTTGCTCTTAATCGTGCTCCTGCTCCTGCTCTTAATCGTAATCGTAATCGTAATCGTGCTGCCCCATCGTTGTTTCGATTACGAGCACGAGCATGAGCACGAGCACGAGGAACGGCGGCCGTTCGTTGACACCCCCGAGGCACGCGCCTACGCTCCGTTTCGCAATTCGGCGGGGTAGCCAAGTGGTAAGGTCGGGGTCTGCAAAACCTCTATTCGCGGGTTCGATTCCCGCCCCCGCCTCTTTTCATTTCCGCCAAAGTGCGCGGGCACGGGCGGAGCGGAGATGCACGCGCCCGAATCCACCGCCGTTACTCTGCGTCCCGTAAGTTCGACCTATGGAAAGTGAACTTCTTCGGAGAGTTGGCTTTCGATGCCGCTCGCGTTGTAAGCCGTAACCGCGAAGTAAACCGGCCGGAACCCTCTGATGGTGATGGTTGCCGCCGTTGTCGAGACCGTCATGATGCGGGTGTAATCGTCAGAAACCCGGCCATAATAGACGTTGTAACCTGCGATATCCGTTTCAGGATTTGGAGACCAACGCAAAGTCACATCCGTGGTTGGCGCGGTGGGATCGTCTTCGTCCCCGACGATTACGTCTTGCGCGATTGCCGTGAGGGGAAGCGCAAACAGTAAAATGGGAAGCAGGTTCAAGGTAGAGAGATATTTCTTCATTTTTGAATTGGAGTTTAGGATGGAATCCGCGGCATTGGGCCGCGGATACGCCGCTCGCCTGCGCGATTGGCGCGTTCATTGGTCCCGGGAGATCCGCTGGATCGCGACAGGGGATGGAGAAAAATCCTCGCTCAAGCGAGAATCAATGCATCGGCAGTAAACAAACCCATCACTCCATCTCTTGTCGCGCCGCTAATCCAGTCAATCTCGATTTTGCGGGCCAGTATTGCAAGTGCAAGCGGCGAAAGGTAACGAAATTGTTACCTTTCCGAATGATTCGAATTTGCAATTCCATGCCGGTGCTCTGGCGCGATGGGCACTGCAAACATTTCGCCTCTACTGTCTGGCCACGACTGATTGCAGGGTCGCGCGGCACGCGCTCGCTTAATTTCTCGCGATGCAGAGATGCACAAACGGCTCGCCAATGCGAATGTTCTGGGTCCAAAATGTGTATTACCAGTTATGAATGATCAATCGCACTTGCCGCACGGGAAAATCAACCTCCACGGAAATGGCCTCGGGGTCCCCTCGCCCGACACGGTCGAGGCACGGGCGCGTGAGATTGCGATGATCGATGAACGCGATCCGGACGAATTCACCGAAGAGGATTGGCGGCAGGCGAAAAATGAATTGACCGGCGTGGAAGGGTCGCACGCGCCTGAGGTGGACTGATGAGGTCGACGACGAATTGAGCGAACGCGACGATATTCCCGGTGCTTCTGGCCATCGCGCGCCGAAGAACGGTTTCCCGGAAGATACCGTCGGCGAGGAACTCGTTAGCGGCGGAATCGAAGAAGCCGCTCATGACCAGATGGTCGAGGCGCGGCGCGAGGAGCTGGACCAGGAACGCGAGCAGCAATGAGGAGCGAATCGGTCATCGATCAGGTTGCACCTGCTGCGGGGAGGGATCTCCCGGCGAGAAAGAGATCGCGCCGCCGGCCTGCTGGCGCGTTTTCACCAGGTCCGGGAATTCTCGGAAAGCCTCTGCGCGACGCTCGAGCCGGAAGATTACGTCGTGCAATCGATGCCGGACGTCAGCCCGACCAAATGGCATCTCGCGCACACGAGCTGGTTCTTCGAGACTTTCGTTCTGAAAGTCTGGATGCCGGGCTACCAACCGGAAGTTCCGGAATACGCCTACCTTTTTAATTCCTATTATAACGCTGCGGGCGACATGCACCGGCGCGATCTGCGAGGACTCATCTCGCGGCCGACGGTGGCGGAAGCTTATCGCTTTCGGCGCTCGGTCGATGCCCACATTCAGGAATTGCTCGAAGGCGCCGACGAAGAGTTGCTCGATCAAATCGAGCCGGTTTTCACGATCGGCCTGCATCATGAGCAACAGCATCAGGAACTGCTCGTGACCGATATCAAACACGTTTTTGCCCAGAATCCGCTGCATCCCATTTTCCGAGAACGGGACGATTTCCGGAAGGCCGCTCGATCGCGTCCGGCGGCTTTGTCGATTTCGAGGAAGCTATCGTCGAGATCGGGCACGACGGTGGCGATTTAGCTACGATAACGAAGGACCGCGGCATCGCGCGCTCGTGCCGGCCTTCGCGCTCGCGACCCGGCCGGTCACGAACGGCGAATATCTCGAATTCATCGAAGCGGGCGGTTATAACCGACCGGAACACTGGCTGTCGTTAGGCTGGACGACCGTGAATGAGCAGCGTTGGGAAGCGCCGCTTTACTGGACAAAACGGGACGGCGCCTGGTGGAATTTCACTCTCTCGGGGATGCGACCGGTCGATCAAGCGGAGCCGGTCACCCATCTGAGTCACTTTGAAGCCGACGCTTTCGCCAACTGGAGCGGGGCGCGCCTGCCGACGGAATTCGAGTGGGAACGGGCCGCGATCGGTCTTCCGATCGAAGGCAACTTTGTCGATCGCGAGCGCTTTCATCCCGCGCCGGTGAACGACCCTGCCTAACGGAAAGCTGCAACAAATGTACGGCGACGTTTGGGAATGGACGCGCAGCGCCTACCTGCCTTACCCGGGTTATCGCGCCGCGCCCGGGCGCGCTCGGCGAGTACAACGGCAAGTTCATGAGCAACCAGATGGTGCTGCGCGGCGGTTCCTGCGCCACTTCCCAGAAGCCATATCCGACCGACCTACCGCAATTTTTTTCAACCGGAGAAACGCTGGCAATTCACCGGCATCCGGCTGGCGCGAGATCTGACATGAGCGGCGCTCCCGGCGGAGTCGCGCTGCTCGATCTTGAGCCGGCGCGCTCCGATTTTCTCGAGCAGGCTATCGCCGGACTTTCCGAGTTCGCCCCGCACTCTGCCGAGCAAGTTCTTCTACGACGAACGCGGCTCGAATCTCTTTCAGGAGATCTGCGAACTCCCCGAATATTACGTCACGCGTACCGAGACCGATATCCTGCGCCGGTATGGCCGCGAGATCGCGGAGTCGATCGGCGAAAATGCCGAACTCGTTGGCTTCGGCACCGGGGCCGGCGTGAAGACGCGCATGTTGCTCGATCATTTGCAGAATCTGATCGTCTATGTCCCGGTCGATATCTCGAAGCAGCGTCTGACGGACTCGGCCGAGGCGCTCAGTCGCGAGATGCCGGCGCTCGAAATTCTGCCGGTCTGCGCGGATTACCTGCAACCGTTTGAACTGCCGACCCCGGCGCGAGAGCCGGCGCACATCGCCGTTTTTTTCCCGGGATCAACGATCGGCAACATGCACCCGGAAGTGGCGCGGCATTTTCTTGAGCGCGTTTGCCGGCTTTGCGGACACAGTGGCGGACTCATCATCGGAGTCGATTTGCAAAAATCACGCGCGGTTTTGGAAGCCGCCTACAACGACAGCGCGGGCGTGACCGCGGCCTTTAATCTCAACATGCTGGAGCGAGCGAACCGCGAGCTGGAGGCGGATTTCGATCTTTCGCAGTGGCGGCATCGTGCCATCTACAACGAGGAAGCGCACCGCATCGAGATGCACCTGATCAGCCAGTGCACCCAAACCGTGCGCCTCGGCGGGCACGAATTCCATTTCGCCCCGGGGGAAAAAATCATCACGGAATTCTCCTACAAACACACCATCGCGGGCTTCAGCGCGCTCGCCGCCTCGGCCGGGTTCCAACCGGCCCGGGTCTGGACCGATCCGGAGGAGTTGTTCGCCGTTTTTCATTTTACAACGCTTTAATCTCTGAAGTGTAGTGGCGGGCGTGTCGCCCGCTTCCACCTGCTCGGTCTGCGGCTGACACAGCCGCCTCTACATCTGCATGGATCCGCTCGTTCAATTGATCGGCGTCAGCAAGAGCTTCGGCGGGACGACCGCGCTGCATCCGACCGATCTTGCATTTCCAACCCGGCCTAACGACAGCGTTAATCGGCCCGAGCGGCTGCGGCAAGTCGACCCTTCTGCGTCTCATTATCGCTCTTCTTTCGCCCGACCGCGGTCGAGTCCTGTTCGACAAAAAAGAAGTAACCGAAGCGAACGCGCAAGAGGTGCGCCGCCGCGTCGGTTACGTCATTCAGGAAGGCGGTCTCTTTCCGCACCTGGCCGCGCGCGCCAACGTTCTTCTGATGTCGAGGCATTTGGGCCGCCCCGCGGCCGAGACGGAGCAGCGCCTCGAGGAACTCTGCGCGCTCTCGCAATTCCCGCGTAACGCCCTGGAGCGTTATCCGGCCGAGCTCTCTGGCGGACAACGCCAGCGCGTCAGCCTGATGCGCGCCCTCATGCTTGCGCCCGAGGTATTGCTCCTCGATGAACCGCTCGGCGCGCTCGATCCGCTCGTTAGGACGGCCTTGCAGCGCGATCTCAAGGAAATCTTCGCCCGCCTCAAACAGACCGCCATCCTCGTCACGCACGACATGGGGGAAGCGGCTTACCTCGCCGATGAGATCGTGCTCATGAACGAGGGCCGGATCGTGCAGCGCGGCAGCGTCGCGGACCTGCGCGATCATCCGGCTAACGAATTCGTGACCGAGTTCATCAACGCGCAAAGGAGCGCCGCGTTTTGAAAATCGGATTGCTTCTGATCCTGCTTGCCACCACGGTCCTCGCCGCCGATCCGGTTGTAGTCGGCTCCAAGAAGTTCACCGAATCGTACGTGCTGGGCGAGATCGCCAAGACGGTTCTCGACCGTGCCGGTTTCTTGGTGCAAGAGCGGGCGGGAATGGGCGGCACCATCATTCTCTGGCAGGCACTCATCGGTGACCAGATCGATCTTTACCCAGAATACACCGGCACCATCGGCGAGGAGATCCTGAAAACGAAGGAACGCCTGTCGGAGGAAGCCATGCGGAAAGCGCTCGAAAAGTTCGGGGTCGGCATGTCGGACGATCTCGGCTTTAACAACACCTATGCGCTCGTCGTGCGCCGCGCCGAAGCGAACCGCCTCGGCATTCACGCGATCAGCGATTTGCGTCGTCATCCGGATTTGAAAATCGGCCTGACCCACGAATTTCTCGACCGACAGGACGGCTGGCGTCCGCTTGCGGCGCGCTATGGCCTAACAATGCCTAACGTGAACGGGATTGATCACGCCATCGGCTACGCCGCGCTCGCGCACGGCTCGATCGACCTCAAGGACGCCTATTCGACCGACGCCAAGATCCAGGAAAACGATCTCGTCGTTCTGCGCGATGATCTCGGTTTTTTTCCCGAGTACAAGGCGGTTTTTCTTTATCGGCTCAAACTCGATCCGCGCGCGATCCGCGCGTTGAACCATTTCGGCCGGATCGACGAAACGAAAATGACCGCGCTCAATGCCACGGCGGAGCGGACAAAAAATTACGCCTACGCCGCCTCGCTCTTCTTCCAGCCTGCGCCTAACGATGCTATCCCGCACCAGTATCTCGCGCCGAAGCTCTTTCGCTGGATCACCCGTCATCTCGAACTGGCCGGGATCTCCCTCCTCTTCTCCATTCTGATCGGACTGCCGTTAGGCATCGCTGCCAGTCGCGGTGGCGCAGTGGGCCAGGGCATCCTCGCCCTCGTCGGGATGATCCAAACCATTCCCTCCCTCGCGCTCCTCGCGCTCCTCGTGCCGGTGCCGTTTCTCGGGATTAGTGCCACGACCGCAATCGTCGCGCTCTTCCTCTACGGGCTCCTGCCGATCGTCCGCAACACCGCTACCGGCATCCAGGATATTCCGCCGGCGCTACGCGACTCTGCCACGGCGCTCGGTCTCGAGCCGGGCGCGCAGCTGCGCAAAATTTACCTTCCGCTCGCTTCGCGCACCATCCTGGCTGGGATAAAAACCAGCGCCGTGATCAACATCGGCACCGCCACGCTCGCGGCGTTGATCGGCGCCGGCGGCCTCGGCGAGCCGATCCTGAGCGGTCTCAATCTGAACGACAACGCCACCATTCTGGAAGGCGCCATTCCCGCCGCGCTCCTCGCCCTTCTCGTCCAGGGATTATTCGACCTGCTCGATCGCTTTCTGATCCCGCGCGGTTTGCGCTTGTAGACGATTATCCTTTGCGATTCTTCCGCCGCTCCTGGCCGTTGAGCGAAGCGCGCTCGATCAACAACGCATTGAGATGATGGGGGCGGTCTTTGGCGTCGATGATCACCACAAACGAACCCTTGGGCGAAATCGAAATAAAGTCGGGATGCGGGACCGTATAACGTTCGCCGTTGGCTGTGCGAATTTCGTAGGGCACGAAGGGTACGGTGCGGTTGAATTCGCGAATGGAGGTGATGACCACGAGAGATCGATACGTCCGCCTCTCCCATTTTTCAAGGCAGCGGCGGCGTGACGGAGAGAGCCGCGGCTAGACAAACCGGCTCGGGACCAGAATGGCGTCGCGCATGCCGTGGAGAAGCTTCTTATCCGCCGGACAGACGGTGGCCAGCGCACCTCGCAGTGTCACTCCCTCCGTCTCGACAAAATAATACGGGCAGAGCCGCACCCGTCCGTGCATTGTTTTCATCTCCTCAGTTTCGACGTCCCAGTAGGGATGGTCGAAGAGGCGGCCCTTGTGAAACCGCTGCATGATCGTCGGCTCGCGCTCAAAGCCGGCCAGCGCATCGGTGATCCGCTGCTGCCACTCGGCGTGCGGCAAATCGGCGCCGAGCGCAACGCCGCGGCTCCCCCAGCTTAACGGCGAAAAACCGCTTACCTTCAGGAGCAGATCGCGCTCTTTCTGGCTGAACTTCCCGGCCTCGCGCCAATCCTGAATCTCAAGCCGCGGGATGACGGCATGTTGCGGCAGCGGCGTCGGATCGAGGATCCAGGTGTAGGGAATCATCCGCTGCAGCTGGCGAAAATATTTGTCGCCCAGTTCGCGCCGCCAGAAATCGCGCAGCGGCTGGAGCCAGAAAAACGCAAACCACATTTTCTCCTCGAGGTAGGGTTTAAAGGGCGGCGTGACGCGGGGCTCGCCGCAGCCCGCGGCTTCCATCAGATCTTCAATCCTGGGAATGTTAGGGAGATCGAACAGCTCAAAGAACCGGTAGACGTCGCGACCATCCCGCGGTTCGTAGTTTTCGGCCGAAACAACCTGCCAAGAGCGCTCGGGATAACGCGGTTTCAGTTGCCTAACGAGCCACTCCATCTCTGGTCGGTAAGTGGCCGATTCTGTCGAGATGACGATATCGCCGCCATTCGGCAATACCGTTGCGAAGCCATCCAGCATCCCTTCGCTGCCGCCGATCACTTCCTCGCCGAGCGCGACGTAAGTCTGATTCAGCCACGCCGTCAGGCCAATTCCACCCGGCACGGAATCGACTTCCGCGATCGTCCAACCTTCATCTGTCAAGATCAGGTCAGGCCGAATCACACGCGGAAGCGCATCGCGACACTCCCTCCCGCGCGAAAACTCGATCAGTTGCAGCGGTTTTCCGAGATCAAGGTAACGCGCGACCCAGGCCGGCTGCTTTCCTTTGACGCTCTGCTGGTAGAGCTGATTGCAGGCGCGCTGAAAAACAAAAAGCTGGTGCCCCAGGCGTTCCAGGTCGGAGCGGAGCTTATCCTCGAGCGCGAACGGCTCGGGCGAAATCAGCCATTCTTTTTCGGCAAAGAGGCTCTCCTCGGGGCGAGCCTCCCGGATGGCAGCAAGACGATCGATTTCCGTGAGCATGAAGTGGTGCGGCCCGGCAACTTTCAACGCGAGGCCCGACCCGTCCAACCCGGATTCGCCGAAAATCGCGCCGGCGAAGACCGCCGCTATGAAGGCCCACCTTGATCGTTAGGCGGAAATTCGTTTTTCAGCTTCGGCAGCACGGCTTCGATCGCGTCACGGTTGGGCTCGAGCCAGGGCGGAAGAACAAGCGTTTCGCCCAGAGACGCCATCGATTCATCGACACCGAAACCGGGACCGTCGGTAGCCAACTCGAATAGCACTCCGCCCGGTTCGCGAAAATAAACCGACTTGAACCAGAAGCGGTCGATCACCGGCGTCGGGTGCGCGCCTCCTCGCAAAACCTGCTCACGCACCTCGAGCTGATGCGCCTCGTCAGCCACACGCCAGGCGAGATGATGGACGCTGCCGGTCCCCCACGCGCCACGGGGGCTTCCCGGCGCCGCTTGCAAATCGACGTATCGACCGGAGGGATTGCCCGCGGCATCGTCCAGGCCGTAGCGTTGCCATCCATTTTCTTCCTCGATCTTTCGAAACCCGAGGCTCTTGACCAGAAACAAAACCGTCGGCTCAAGTTCCCGCTCTACCATGCGCGCACATTCCAGCCCGCGGATCTGGTGCTCGACCGGAATCGGACTCCGCTCCCATGGGGTGAAAGTGGCGAGCGATCTTTCGCTTTCCGTCAAGGCGAGCCGCAGGCCATGCGGATCAGCCAGCGGAAGGACGTGCTGGCCAAAACGAGTCTCCACTGCAAAAACGCGCGCGCCGTGGCGAGCGAGCCGCGTGCTCCAGAAGTCGAGGCTCCCCGGCGGGACGGCGAGGCCTACTTCCGTGCTCAATCCGTATCCGTCCCGGCTCGGCGCAAGATCGGCCCACGGGAAAAACGTCAGGTCGGTCCCCGGGTGGCCCACTGCGTCGGCGTAGAAAAGATGATAGGTGCCGGGATCATCCTGATTAACGCTTTTTTTGACGAGCCGCATCCCGAGTACGCCGGCGTAGAAATCGAGATTCTCCTGCGCCGGCCCGGAGATGGCAGTGATGTGATGAAGTCCGGCAAGAGATGGCATCGGTTGGCCAAGCTAGCGCAAATCGGGTTGATTTCCGGCTCGAAACCACCCGGGCCTTTTCGCTTGACAGCGCTAATATCGCTACGATATCATTTTGATATCCAAGCATTCGTCCTATGACTGAACCAACCCGAATCGACAGCAGTAATCGCGAAATTATCCGGTCCGCCTTCAACGGCTGGTTCATGCTCGTCTTGAACCTCGTTCTTTTCTTCGGTGGCATCGCCCTCCTTGTGCGCGAGCTGCAGGGGAGCGGCGGAGAGCTCGGCATTAACTGGCTCGTCATCCTCGGGATCGCACTGCCGATTCTGGCCGTCATCCTGATGGGCGGACTTTTCACCCTCCAGCCTAACGAAGCCCGCGTGCTCATCTTGTTCGGCGCCTACCACGGAACGGTGCGACACAGTGGCTTCTCGTGGGCGAATCCGTTTTACTCGCGCACACGCGCGGGCGGAGCCGCGACGGATGGAGGACGACGCCGCGGCCTGGGCGTTAGTCCGTCGCAAACCCCCAACAGCAAAATTTCGTTGCGCGCCCGCAACTTTAATAGTGACAAATTGAAGGTGAACGACAAGCGCGGGAATCCGGTCGAGATCGCGGCTGTTATCGTTTGGCGAGTCGAGGACACAGCGAAGGCAGCCTTCGATGTCGATGATTTCGAAAGCTACGTGCAAATCCAAAGCGAGTCGGCCATTCGTCACATCGCCAGCCTTTACAGTTACGATCGGGCGGAGGACGACGGCGAACCGACCTTGCGCGACAGCGCGGATGAAGTTGCGCAAGGTTTGCAGAATGAATTGCAGGCGCGCCTTGCCAAGGCCGGTGTGACCGTGGATGAAGCGCGCCTCACCCATCTCGCTTATGCGCCGGAGATCGCGCAGGCCATGTTGCGGCGTCAGCAAGCCGAGGCAGTCATCGCCGCGCGCACCAAGATTGTGCAAGGCGCGGTCAGCATGGTCGACATGGCATTGCGGGAGCTCTCCGAAAAGGCGGTTGTGACGATGGACGAGGAACGCAAGGCCGCCATGGTGAGCAACCTGCTGGTGGTGCTTTGCGGCGAAAGCGAAGTGACGCCGGTCGTGAACACGGGCACGCTTTACAACTAACCCGGATGGCTGGCGGCGAACGCAAACCGTTCCTGCTCCGGCTCCCGCCGGGACTCTGGAAGGAACTGGAAAAATGGGCCGCGGCTGAGCTGCGCAGCATGAATGGGCAGGTCGAATATCTCCTCCGGCAAGCCGTGGCGAAGCGCAAAGAGACGGCCGCCCGGGAAAGGGCGATCGATCAGGATTGATGAAACAACTGCTCTTCTTCGGTCTGTTCACGAGCGCTCTCGCAACCACGGTCGCGGCCGCGCCGCTTGCCATCTTTCTCGTGCGACACGCCGAGCGCGCGGACATGAACGCGGCCGCCCAAGCTGATCCCGGACTGTCCAAAAAGGGTCAGGCGCGGGCCGAAGCCCTGGCGAAAGAACTGCGCGCGGCCGGGATCCGCGCCATTTACGCGAGTGAATTCAAGCGCACGCAGCAAACGGCCGCGCCGCTCGCTGACTCGTTAGGCATAAAAATCGAGGTTTTTCGGGCCGGGGACGTCCCCGGGCTGATCACAAAAATAAAAAGGGGCGCCGGCAACGTGCTCGTCGTCGGGCACTCCAACACAGTGCCGGAGATCATCAAAGCCCTGGGCGTGACCGCGGCTGTTACCCTCTCGGATAAAGATTACGATGATCTTTTCATTCTTGTCCTCGAGCAACGGCCGCAGCTGATCCATCTGCATTATCGTTAGGCAAGTGGTGACTGCGGCGAAGATCGACCCCCCGGCTCCGGGCGCGGAAGTTTTCTCAATTCGCTGGCGGGACGGCGATTCGTGTTCCGGTCCGACGATTGGAGATATTCTGTCGGTCCCGACAGGGAAGGATCCTGAGCACTCGCGATCTACGCTGCCAGTCCGTTGGCTTCCGCCTCGTTAGGCGAAAACCGATCCAATTCGTCCCAATAGCCATCGTCGTCGCCCGCGGCCTTCGACCATGCCCACATCGACGGTAGGCTGCTTACAGTCTTCACATCGTCCAAGGCCGCGCGGAGCTCGATGATGAGACGGTCCCGCTCGGCTTCTCGCTGCCTGCGCGCGGTCAGGTCGATGATGGCGGCGAGCAGCAACATGCCCGCCACTGTCGTGATCGTATTCAAGCGGAGCTCGATCGGAACTTCTGTCCCATCCTTGCGCCTGCCGGTCAGTTCGCTGCTCTCGCCCAGCGCACGCGGCTCGCCTGTGCTGAAAATGCCGGCGCCGTCTGCGGGATCGTTCGTCCGGTAACGTTCCGGCAGAAGCATTTCCACCGGCTGACCAACTAACTCCGTCCGCCCGTAACCGAACAGTTGCTCCGTTTGGGAGTTCACCAGCGTTATCCGGCCGGTGTCGTTCACCATCACGATCGCGTTCGGCACGGCCTCGACGACCAGGCGGGTGTGTTCCTCCATCTCCCGCAGCTTTTGGCGGGCGGCAGCCAGATGCCGATTCGTTAGGCGCAGCTCCATTTGATTGATCACCTGGCGCCCCAACCGGGCCAACGCCTCGCGCTGAGTGGTCGTGAGCTGGCGTGGGACGTGGTCGATCACGCACAGGGTGCCGAGATTGTGTCCGTCGGGTGTAGCCAGCGGCATGCCGGCGTAAAAGCGGATCTCCGGGGCGCCCGTAACGAGCGGATTGTCGTGGAAAAGGAATTCTCCAAGCGCGTCGGGCACCTCCATGACATGCTGGCCATGGATGGCATGGGCGCAGAAAGATACCTCGCGCGGTGTCTCTGCTGCGTCCAGGCCGACCTTGCTTTTGAACCACTGCCGGTGCGCGTCCACCAGGGAGATGAGCGCGATAGGCGTGCCGCAGATCTGCGCCGCCAGGGAGGTCAGGTCGTCGAAGTCCGCCTCCGAAGGGGTGTCGAGAACTTCATAGCGTTCCAGCGCGGCAAGCCGCTCGTGTTCGTTGGATGTAGGTGTGGCAGGTGTCATGGTCGAAACGCTGGAGCCACCTCCCGCAGCTCGCTGACCTGACCGGGAGACTAAACTCAACGTCGCTTACCCGCCCATATAGCAGGGAGAATGCCCGCCAGCGCTTTTTCCGTAAAGTTTACGCCCTTTCCCTTACCAGGCCGTGACCACGCCCTTGCCTTTATCTGCGGCATTTCCGGCCGCCTGCGACGGCTTTGGATCGATCTCGTAATTCCGGCGAGGATCGCGTCAGCCTACCCTCAGTTTACCGAGGCGCCGCGCCCCCCACGGCAACGCGATCGCAGGCGACCAAAACCGTCGGCCGTTCAATGATGCTCAGTTCCCACACTGATCTCGTCAGGCGGCTGCGATAAACCGGCGCTGCCTTCTGCCGACTGCGGGGTTGCTTCCGGCGCAGTCTCCTGAGGAGCCGAAACAACATTTAATATCGTTTTCGCGGCGGCTTTCTTAGCCGCCCACCGAGCCTTCATTGCCGCTGCGAGTTGGGCACGACGCTCAGGTGAAAGGTTGCGTTTTTTCTTCGCTTTCTTTGGAGCGCTTGGTCTCTTCCTGTCTGCCGGTTTGGCTGGAGCCTTGGCTGTTACGGGAGATTTCTTCTGTCGAGTTCGTGCCGATTTTCCAGCGCTGTCGGCAGCCGCTGCGACTCGAACGGCTGCTTTTTTTTCGGCCTCCATCGCCTCCAGATTCCGTTTCAGCCTGGCCAACTTCGCCGGACCCTCTCGCAGACGTTTCTCGAGCCGCCGGATTTTTTTCCTCAAGGTCTTTAGCTTCATAATTGGTCCTCCACCTGCGATTGGCAGGCTCACGAATGGAAGCGAGATTTAATGACGAAACCTCCGGGATGTCACGCCATTGTTGCATTTGGCTGGCTCGGGGGATCAATTGGCCGCATTTTGCGGTCCTTCAGGGTTTGTCCGAATTGATCGTCGCCGTCGAGATCTCAGCGTCTGCTCCGCGCAAATATTTATCGAAGAAGGCCTTCACTAAATCTTGAGATTCGTCTGGATAAATCTCGGGCTGGCGTGGATATCGATCTGACGCAGGGTCGTGTTGCCCGAGGCGACGAATCGGTGCGGCGTGCCCGCCGGAATAATAACAATTCCGCCTGCTTTGACCTCGGACGTGTCATCTCCCACCGTGATCGTAGCCGAGCCTTCGATGGTGAAGGCGACCTCTACGTAGGGATGGGTGTGCAAAGGCGGTCCTTGTCCCGGATTGGCCGTGACGATGTAGGCCGAAAAGGGCGTGCCTTGAATTTCGCCGACGAACTCATGAGACATTCCCACGAAGGGCAGTTGCTCGAGATTGATGAAAGTCATCCGCCAAACTATGCTGGCCTCCGGCGAATTCCATGCGGTCTGGGCATTTCGTTATCATGGCCTGAGCCAAGCCCTCTGCCCGCTCCGTCCGGATGGAAAGGCAATGGCCGCAAGTGACCCAGAGATGTTACCAACCCACCGGGCCGGTAGTTCAAACCAGCGCGACAACTCAAGCAAGTCGCTGCCTCTCTTGCCGCAAGAGCCTGCGACTCGTCGGAGCGAACCGCGTCCGGAAGAAGCGGAATTTACTTCGCGTGAGCGACTTTTATCGGCGGTTCCTTTTTGGCCCAGGATGGCGCGACCGTGACGTATCTCCCCGTATGCACCTGAATGTAGTATTCCAGTGCGTTCATCTCGCGGTCGCTTAACTCATTTGCCAGCACCTTGGGATTGATTCTTTGCTGCTCGGCCGCCGGCAGGCCGGGGCGCAGAATCGCGAGCCGGTGCGCCTTTTCCGCGACGTGTGTGGCGGCAGGTTTCTTGAATCGATAGGTGCCGTTGTAGATCGCCTGCCCCACGTTATAGGGCTCTTGCACAATGACAATCGCGGGCGTCGCGCTCACCGTCGGGGGCGGACGGCGCAAATTGCCGGGTTCGCCCGGTTGGGGTTCAGAGCCATCCGGCGTCTGATCCATGCCAAAGGCGAGGGACGGAATGGTAACGGCAAGAGCCACGGTGTGGAGAGCTAGCAATATTTGTCGCATTCAAAAAGCATACCCACAGATGCGAATGAAGCACGCCATTTTGTAGCCCCTTCAAGAGGCAGGGGTCCGCGTGACCAGCGATTTGTTCATAATATGGAAAGAGCAAAATCGGTGGGATGGATGATCTTCGTGCCGCGGCATCTCAACGACCGCTCGACGTCAATCCGCCGCGATATTTATGCGATGAAACATCGATGGATCGAATCCGGGATACCTGACGATTGACGAATGCTGCAACGGTCCACCCGCCTAGCCGACGGATGAATGTCATCTTGAATGTGATGGAGGTGCAGAAGCGGAAATCGACTGCGGGCTCGTGGCTGCGGCACGCGTCGATAATGCGCAGATCTTCGGCGTCAGCCTTGGCGGAAGGTGATCGTGCTCAAAGATACGGGGCACTGGATTCTGGAGGAGCGCCCCAGGGAGATGACCGACGCGCTGTTGATCTTTCTTTGACGCGTTGGGAGTGCCGTTGCGTCGACGCTACGCTAACGGAATCTCCTCAAACTCGCCGCGCTCGCGATTCTTGCGGACACGGTCCCACGGAAACCATCGGCCGTTCATGGCTACGTAAACGCCGGCGGGCAGCACCTGCACAAAGGAAAGCGCGCTGCCGAGATTGAAGAGGCCGTCGGAGCTGCCGAAGGCCCACGGGATCATCGCTCCCGTCAACACCACGGTTTTGCCAGAGACGGCGCGCGCGATCGCGGCGGCCGTGTCCGTCATCGTGTCGGTCCCGTGGGTGATGACAATGCGATCTTCCTCGGCCTGAAGACAGTTCTGCGCGATGAGGGCGCGATCCGCCTCGTTCATTTCCAGACTGTCGACCATCATGACGGTGCGGATGGTCACCGGTACGCGCGACTTCCCTCTCTGCAGCATCTCCGCGAGATGGGTGTCCTTAAAAAAGAGCTGGCCGGTGCGTTCGTTGTATTCCTTATCGAACGTGCCGCCGGTGACGAGAATTCGGATGGCCATGGGAAGGTGAAGAAAAGGAAAGGTTACGGCAGAAAACGTGGCGCGGTCATTTCACGATCGTCTAGGTAAGTCCGGCCGACGATCTGCGCAACGCGAAGAAAAAGATCGGCGCCACAGCTTCCGGTTCCGTCAACTCAGCTCGGCGTGTCTCGGACAGGTGACGAGATGGTCGTTCACCATGCCGGTCGCCTGCATGAAGGCGTAGCAGATGGTTGAGCCGACGAACTTGAAGCCGCGCTCGCGCAGATCGCGGCTCATCGCGTCCGATTCGGCGCTACGGGCGGGAACGTCAGACAGCCGCCGCCAACGATTCTGCTTCGGCTGGCCGTCGACGAAACTCCAGAGATAAGTGTCGAAAGTCGTTTCTCCCTGGAGCGCGAGGAGCGTTTTCGCATTCTGGATCGTCGCTGCGATCTTCAATCGGTTGCGCACGATACCGGCGTCGCGCAGCAGCCGTCTGGTATCACGCGCACCGTAACGGGCGATCTTTTGCGCGCGAAAGTCATCGAAGGCTTTTCGATAATTTCCGCGCTTCTTCAGAATCGTGATCCAGCTCAAGCCAGCCTGAGCGCCTTCGAGAATGAGGAACTCGAAGAGCACGCGGTCGTCGTGCACCGGCACGCCCCATTCCTGATCGTGATAGGTGATGGCAGGTTCAATCGTGGCCCACGGGCAGCGCGGCATGCGACGAAGATGCGCCATGGCAGCCGCAATTGAAAAGCGAATTGCATCGCGGGCATCTCACCTCGGCCCGTACAACGTCCCAGCAAGAGCAACCTCCGGGGATGGCGCCCCTGGCCTTCCGACTTTGGACTTGATCTAGCAGCAATCAGGTTAATCGCCTCGACCGCACGGTCGCCTGGTTCGACAAGTATCTAAAATAGCTACCGCTTTTCGGTCGATCGCTCAATCACCGGCCACCTACCTATCGCCTTGGAGATACGGATCTTCCAGCCTGCGAAAGTGTTCTATGAAGTCTCAACAACTCTTAAGGCATCACCGGCAAACTTGCGGGCATATCTGGAAAGCGCTCGGCGTGCCGATCGGCTCGTCATCCATCCGAGCGAAGGACATTCCCGCGTGAAGCCAGGAGAATCAGGTCGGTTGCATCGAGCGCATCGTCGCCTAAGCTCTCAACCCCTTTTACTCTGGGTAACGCAGGGTATTCTATGAGTTGGTATCGGCCTATCTTCACACTGAAATTCGAAGGCGGGAGAAATGGAAAATCGTTAAGAGCCAGCAGTTGTCGAACAATGAGATCGAAAACGAAAATGCGGAAGCAAGGTGATCATTCCATCACCAAACACATCGCCGGTTTCGACCAGGCAAATCTCTAATGCGTTGGGTGGTATTTCTTCGTGCGGTAAACGTCGGCGGGGCGAATCGGTGCCGGCCGGCGCTAATCGCCAGACAGTTGGCGAAGTTCGGTGTCGTTAATATTGGTGCGGTCGGCACGTTTCTGGTCCGCGAAGACGTGGGCGAATCGACTCTCCGCGCCGCGATTGTGCGAAAGTTGCCATTCAAATGCGAGATCATGATTTGTCCCGAGCGTGATATCATCAAACTCGCAGCGCAGGATCCATTCTTACAACAACCGTCGGGCTCGAACATAACTCGGTTCGTGAATGTGTTACACGAACCACTTCGCAAGCCGCCTCCTCTTCCTCTCGGTCTGCCGTCGGACGACGACTGGCTGGCTAAGATCATCGCGATCCAGGGCAGATTCGTCCTCGGCCTGTATCGCCGGGAGATGAAAGCGATCAGTTATCTGGGCAAGATCGAGAAGATCCTCGGCGTGCCGGTCACCACACGCAATTGGAATACGATCGAAAAAGTCGTGAAGATTCTTGATAACGCGTAGCCGATGCAGGCATGAGTTCGGCACTGAGAGGGTCGCAAACTAAATCGAGTCAGGACTCCCAGCGCCGACTGAGTAGAGCAAAAGTCACGTAATGAGTAACCAATGACAACAGAACCCAAAAAGCCGGAATCCAGTAGGCCGGCCTCATCGTCACGGGTGCATTATAGATAGTGGCAAACGTGTCGCTACCACCAGGTCGACGGTGCCGAAGATATTGAAAATCCATACCGCCGGCTTGGCCAAACCAGAGCCGCGCAATACGAGTGGAATTGCTGCGAACGCAAGGACGGCAGTCAACAGATCGCCAAATGCGGCCGGATACCTAGTGCTTGACGATTTCGAAGCTATCGCTCACTCGCGCACGAGGAAATTTTCCGGCATTGCCATTTACCTCATACGATCCTGCGCGCAGGCCGCCCGGGATCGTCTGCCTGAGTCTGCGATGAAACTTGCCGTGCGCAGGCAGGGTCCCCGTGAATCGCTCCAGCGTCCGGCTCACGCTTTCGCCGACGAGCGCCACCCAGATATCAAGGGTGCGCGCGCTGTTCGTCGCATTTACGACGTCGAGATCATAGCGAAAAGTGCCGCCTGCGGGTGGGATCACGATCGGGCCGCCCCGCGGCTTGATGGTCAGCCGAATTCCATTTGCAGTCCTGGGAGTGCCGAAGAAGATCGCGGCATAACCGGAAAGACCATCCGTAAAGCCCGGTGCGCCGACCATCAGGTCGCTCGCGCCGTTACCGTTCACATCGCCGCCTGCCACCGACATACCGAGCTCGTCTCCGGCTTGCCCGGTAACAATAAGATCTGCGTCCGCCGCCGCGATGGTCCCGCTTAGTGGCCCAGAGAAGAGATAGGCCCGGCCGGCTCGCGTGCCAGCCACACCATTATCCGGGGCTCCCACGATCACATCCGCTAGGCCATCGCCATTGAAGTCTCCCGCGCTTGCAACCGATGTCCCAAAGAGGTCCTGCGCCGCTTCGCCGATAAAGATCGCAGCCGCGTCAGCACCCTGGATTTGTCCCGCGAGCGGACCGTGGAAGAGATAGGCCTTGCCCGTTCCCTGATTGAAGAGCTGGTTGGCGCCCACGATCAGGTCGGGGCGCCCGCCCCCATCCACATCGCCCGCCGAGGCGACTGAGCTTCCGAAGCCATCATTCAAGTTTTCCCCGAAAAGAATCGCATCCGCCGCCGTTGCGATGATCGACCCGGATACAGGACCGTAAAAGACATAGGCCCGTCCGGGGCCGTTGCCATCCAGTGGAAACCGCGGTGCGCCGACAATGAGATCGTTAATGCCGTCGCCATTCATATCTCCCGCGGCGACCGATGCGCCGAAGGACTCATTCGCGAAGCTACCCGTAAGAATGGCGTCGGCGCTTGCCGCCATGCGCGCACCCGCGAGCGGGCCGTTGAAGACAAACACCTGCCCCTCAAACCCCGCTCCGGCGATATCGGTCCCGAGAATTACATCATCGAAACCATCGCCATTCAGGTCACCGGCGGGAGCGACCGATCGCCCCAGCTCGGCAAAGGCCGCGCCGGAGATGATCGCGTCCGCGTCGGTCGCTGCGAGATTGCCGCTCACCGGCCCATAAAAAAGGTAGACCCTGCCCGCCTGGATACCGGCTCCATCGTTACTCCGGGCGCCGATCAATAGATCGTCAAACCCGTCATTATTTACATCGCCGGCCGACGCGACTGAGAACCCGAGGTTATCGCCAAAAGCCTCCGCCGAGATAATCGCGTCCGCATTCGCGGCATTGATCGCGCCCTGCAACGGGCCGTAGAAAAGATAAGCGCGACCCGCGAACCCGGCGACCGCATCGTTAGACGGCGCGCCCACAATCACATCGGCGACGCCGTCACCATTTACATCGCCAGCCGGCGCCACCTGCCATCCAAAGTCGTCATCCGGACCTTCGCCCGTGATCGTGACATCGGCCGGCGGAGTCGTCTCTGCATGTAGCGGCGCCGCGGGCGAGATCAATCCAACCGCGAGGGCCACACTCCATGCCAAACCTTTCATGCATGTCATCTTGTCCAGGTATGCCGCAGATTGGCAACGATAATTCTCGCGGCCAATGGGCCCGATCCGGATAGCCGGTTGGGTCGAGCAAGGCTTTGCTTCTATAAAAAGACCTAGCTCGCAGAGAAGAGTCGCCACTCGCCGGGCACGCCTTTTAACTCGTGCAGGCCGAGGTCCTGGAAATTAATTCCTGAACCGGCGACAAGATCCTTCACCGTCCGTGAAACGACCACGGTGCCAGGTTCGGCTTTCGCCATAATCCGCGCGCCGGCATGGACTGCGATCCCGCCGATGTTGTCCCCCATCCGTTCGCACTCGCCGGTATGCACGCCCGCGCGGACGTCGATTCCGAGTTGGCGCACCGCGAGCACGGCCGCGAGTGCGCAGCGCACGGCTCGCGCGGGACCATCAAACGTCGCGAGAAAGCCGTCGCCGGTGGTGTTGGTTTCCTTGCCGCGATAGCGCGCCAGTTCCTTGCGCACGACGGCGTAATAAGAGTCCAGGAGATTGCGCCACGCGGTGTCGCCCATGGCCACGGCGCGTTCGGTGGATGAGGCGATATCGAAGAAAAGGACCGTCGCCAGGACGCGATCGAAGGAGTCGATCGGTCGCTCGCCGGTTATGAATTCGTGAATGTCGGAAAGCACGACGTCCGGTCGCCGGTGCGATTCATCACCAAAGTACGCGCCTGAATGGCTGGCAGGATCGGCCGCGTATCGATCTGACCGTTCATCACCTCGTAGGCATAGACGGTCGAGGGACTCGCCGCCGCGCGCATGTAGCGAGCGACCGCTTCCACCGCTTCCGGCGGCGCGGCGGGTCCCATGCCGGCGCCAGACCCTATGATGTAAGGAATCGACGGCCAGTCTTCCTGCACCATCACGAGCATTGCGTCGTGCTCCTACTGCGTCTGCCCCCAGGGATGATCTTCCGCCGCGATCCAGCGCGCCTGCGCTCCCCAGATCATGAGTGACTCCACCCGCTCCGGATAAGTGGCGGCGAAGAGACAAGCCATCGAGCCGCCCTCCGACACGCCCATAATGTTGGCGCTCTTGATTCCGACGTCGTCCATCACCGCGCGGATGTCGTCCGTCCTTTCCTCGAGTGTCGCCATGTGCACCGGGCGATCGGAGAGGCCGGTGCCGCGTTTATCGAAACGAATGAGCCGGCAGAACTTGCTGAAGCGCTCGAAGAAGAGAGCGCGCTGCGGTATTTCCGAATCCAGGTCGAGATGCGACATGGTACCGGGCGCCCAGACCACATCGAACGCTCCCGCGCCCGTGATCTGATAGGCGATGCGAACATCGCCGCTGCGCGCATATTTTGTCTTGGGCAGATTCATCGCTTTGCGATCGCGGCTTGTTCTAACAGACCCCGAGATCGAAAGCAAAGATGAGCCAACTTGCCGGAAATGGGCCGCAAGAAGAAGGCACGAGCATTTTCCTCCGCATTTCTACGGCGATTCGACGGCCGCCGCCGCAAGCGGGTGCTCGTGAAGATCATTGGAGAATAACGTGTAAGATTCCACGCTCTGAAGGCTATTTTCCAACATTATGAAACTACTCATCTGCGTCCTCTTCATTGCCAGCACTGCCGCTACCCTCACGCAAACGCTCGGACCGGCCGCGGACTTAAGCGAACTGCCCGAGACGGTGGCTCGATTGGACGCGCAGATGTTCGACGCCTTCAACGCGCACGATACAGCCGGCTTGATGGCGCTCTTCTCCGAAGACCTCGAGTTCTACCACGACAAAGGCGGCCTGACTGACTACCAACAGACCGCCGATAACTTCAAAAAGCTCTTCGCCAGTGCGCCTGATATCCGGCGCGCTCTCGTCCCCGGCACGCTCGAAATCTACCCGATCAAGGACTACGGCGCGATCGAGATCGGCACCCACCGCTTCACCCACACGGAGAACGGAAAGGAAGAGACCGGCACCTTTAAGTTCCTGCACATCTGGCGTAAGACCGGCGACACCTGGAAAACCTCACGCATCGTTAGCTACGGGCACTAGCAGCACGCTGTCCCACTTCTTTTGCAAATCTCAAGGCTCCGGATAGCGCGCGTTCAGCGGTAATCTCGGTTAGCTGCCGAGACAACAGACAGTTGGAGTTCAGTCCTCCGCTGCACGAGCGACGCGGGACGGTTCGCTTCCAGTCTGCTGTTCACTTGCTGGATTTGGCGAGCTTGCCTTTCCAGCACAACGGTCAGCTTTTCAATCTGCTGCTGTTGCTCCTCGAAGACACTCTTCAGGTTAGTCACTTGTCGGTGTTGCTTGAGGAATTCGTTCCGAAGCATCGCATCCACTTCGTAGCGAACCGTGAATGGTTTGCCTCTCTCATCGGTGACCATCAGAGCCGGATCTACCTTGGCCGCTTCCTCGGCGACCAAGCCGAACTGTGGCTCGCCCTTAGGATCGATCGCTTTCTTGCCTCGATGCCTTCGCTCGCGCTCCGGCTGAAAGCGCAGTTCCTGGCCGATTAAATCGGTGTCCGGGATGCGCCTGGGAACCAATCGGCCGCCCATCTCGACAATGTGGCTCTGCCGCGAACGGGAACGATTGAGGTCGCGAAGCGAGTCTCGGCTGGTCTCGCCCAATCGCGCCAGTATTCAGCGTCCAAAGTGCCGAGATTCTCGGACTGACCCTCCTCTCCCGGCCCGCCATGCTGAGCTTGACGCTGACGCCCATCACAGGACTACTCGTGGCCGAGACACTTACCGGCCACAGGCTGAGCCTGGAAGTGACGCTTCTCCATCTGAATCGCTTCCGTTAGCTTATCTCTATCCGTGCGGGCGGCCGGATGAACTTCATCTCATATTTGGCTTCCAAGTCTCAAAGCCGTGCTTAGCTGCCTCGACTGGCCCGGGATAGAGGAGAAATTCTTCCGCGTTCTCAGTTGCGATCTCAAATCGGATCGGCGGACCCTCGTGAGTCCTATGAGTTAGGCCTAGCCTGGAATCATCCCCTTCTATCCCGGCGCGTTTCCACGAGATTGTGTTTCCGAGGATCTGGTATGGCTGCCAGATGTGCCCAAGATTCGAAACGACCCAGTTTGCGACCGTTCTGATCGCGCCATAGTAAGTGTCGTCGAGCGCCAGGATCCCACCCGGCACGCAAAGTTCCCTGGCATAATAGAAGTCGATAAAAACATCGTCCAGGCGGTGACCGGCATCGACAAAGATTAACCCAAATTTCCTTCCCTCATCACGCAGCCTAGGCAAGGCGCTGTCTGTCGCCGCTTCGATGATAGTGGGAGACTCACCGCACATTCTCTCGTAGCGCTGCTCGGCCTCAGTGCGTCGCGGCACATTCGAAGCCTCGTTGTTGACGCACGTGACCTCACAACCACCGCGCGTCATCGCGACGGCAGAAAAGCCGCAGCCGAAGCCCAGATCGAGGGCGTCTTTGCAAGGCACCTTGCCGGCAACTTCAGTGAGCCATTGCATCTGTTCGCGCGTAATCGCTCTGAGTTGGTCAAAGTCATTCATGCGTTCGAACTCGGCTATCATTTGCTCCCAGTGGATCGGCATGCTTCTCCTTCCTCTTCCGGCACAAAGTCCGGTGCCCACGGCAAAAAGCCAGCGCAATTCCGGCGCCGGGAGGCTGACGTTGCCGTCACCCTTCGAAAAATGCTTCGAGTTCGAGCGACTGAGTGAACATGGACAGGTCGCAGGCGGTCCCTCCGGGAGTAACGGTGCCGCGGCGGGAGACCGCGCTAGCTCTCGGTGAAGTTAGCCAGGGCGTCGCTCGTTTCCTTCGGACGCTTCTCCATGATCCATGACCGGTGTCTTTTAAGACCACGACGCTAACGTTGTCCGTGACCAGCTTCATTTGCGCGGCGAGCTCGTTGCCTAACGATTTGGCGCCGCCGATCGAGAACACCGGCATGGTGACCGCGAGCACCTCGACGAGGGAGACATGATGGAAGACGACTTCCGGCAACGAGTGATTGCCGTCCGCCGCGAGCACGTTACAGAAATACGCGAAATAAATCGCCACTTCCCCCACTATCAAGACTTCGCTATTGGCGGCTGTGTCATGGACGCGAAGGACGAAGGGAAAACGCAAATCTATGTTTGCCCCGCGTGTATCGCCGCCTGCAACGAATACAAAGCCGCGCATCCAGAGCCCTCACCAGGACCTTAGCCCGCTCCGCCCGCCGTTGACCTCCGACTTTCCGAACTTCACGCCCATTATTGGTCGGCACGGGTCGACGCTGATTTGATGGCGACCACCGGGGTCCCGCTGCAAAAGAGCGCCCCGCTCCAAAAAGATGAATCTGCCTGCGGCGGCCACCGCATCTCATTCACACATGAAGATCCTTGCTTCGCTTTGCCTTCCTCTCCTCGCCGCCAACACTCCGCTGCTGGCGCAGAGTCCGTCGCCCACGCCCGCCCCGGCTGAGCTCATGATTCTCGGCACCTACCACTTCGGCAATCCGGGGCTGGATATGCACAACATGAAAGCCGAGAACGTCCTCACCCCCGAGCGTCAGCAGGAACTCGACGACATCGCCGCGCGTCTCGCGAAATTCAAGCCGACCAGGATAGCGATTGAGGCGCTCTCCGATCGACCTGATTACAGCTCGCAGAAATACACGGAGTTTACGCCGGAGAAACTAACCACTAACCCGGACGAGCGTGTGCAGATCGCCTACCGCCTCGCCCATCGACTCGGCCAGAAAACGGTCTATGCCATCGATGAACAAAGCGACACCATCGATTATTTCCCCTTCGATAAAGTGCAGGCCTATGCGAAGGCTCATCACCAGACCGCGGCGCTCGATCGCATGCAGGAGAAGGTAGAGAAAAAAGTGAAAGCCGAGGAGGCAGCGCAAAAGACCACCCTCATCCGCCTCCTCCTCGCGCAGATGAACGAGCCGGCCCAGGTCCGTGCGGATCACGACGAATTCTACGACGGCCTGCTCGCCTTCGGAGACCAGAAGGAACAGCCCGGCGCGGACTTGAACGCCGCCTGGTATCTGCGCAACGCCAAAATCTTCGCCAAACTAACCCACATCGCGCAGCCCGGCGATCGGGTGCTAGTCGTCTTCGGAGCGGGACACGCCTTCTGGCTGCGCCACTTCGCGGAGCACACGCCCGGGTTTCGACTGGCCGAACCAAACGAGTTCCTCCGTTAGGCCGGACGCTCCGCGAAGCTGACAGATCAAGTCGCAGCGAATAGACTCGCGAGTCACCTGAATCTTCATCTTGAAAGTCGCTGGCCGGCCATGGCCGCGCCATGATGCGATAAAACGCCCCCGTATATTCGATCCGCACGCTCCGCGCCACGCTTGGAGGCTAGAGTCGCGCGCGACTCCCTATTCCTATTTGCACACTGGCCGAATTCCCTGATCCCAATTCCCCAAATTCCATTGCCTGCTATACGTGATTCACGTATAGAGGCAAAGCTGTTTTGCCTCTGCAATACGCTCTCGGAGCATCCAGCGATTCGCTAAGCACGAATCGCCTTTTCGACCGCGGTGCGCGCAAAACCACGCGGTGCCGATCGCGCTTGTTCCCATTCCTGCAGCGTTCGCTTCGAGATCTGCAGCTTCAACGCCGCCTCACTCTGCGAAAGGTTCTTCCTCTTCCGCCACGCGCGCAGCCGGAGCGGAAACGATTGCGCTGCCAGACGCTGATGCCGCGTGTGATGAGGTCGTGTCCCGAAAGCCATCGCCCAAGAAACCATGCTATACGTGACTCACTTATAGCATCAAGTCCCACCTGGAATTTTGTTTTTCGGCCCTGGCAGTGTTGGTCGCGCAGGGCTCGTCGTGGGTCGACCGCCTAACGAATCGCGCTTTGGGTCAATCCGTCTCGCGCTGTGCGTTGGAGCGCGGTCTCTCTAGTTCAAACCCTTCTCGCATTGGAGTTGGAGTGCAGCGCGGTTTTCTCTCTACGTAAGTCACGTATAGCACCGACCAGCAGCAATGGGAGCGCGGTTCTTTCTTTAGTTCAACCCCCTTCTCGCATTGGGAATTGGAGTGCAGCGCGGTTTTTCTCTCTACGTGAGTCACGTATAGCCCCGGCCAGCACCATTGGCTGCATGCACCGTTTTTGCGCTTGCGCCGCTCAATCAGAGTCCGCAGAAGAAGAGCCACCATTGTGAATTCGCTGGCCGACGTCGCCCTGGCGGAACCGATCAATGGCATGATCGAATTGGCTGGGCCCGAACCGATCCGGCAAGATGAACTCGTCCGGTTGTCCGCGCGACCGGCGACGCGCGGGATCGCTCCGCACCTCGGAGAGAACTCAGTAAGGCGGTGTAAGAGCGGCGCGGCGAAGATGGAGATTGCAACCACCCGGCGCGGACTTGAACGGCGTCGCGGATAGGCAACGCCAGGATCTTCGCCAAGGCGACCCGCATCACGCCGCCTCGATTCTGGAAAACGAGCGAACACTGCTATACGTGATTCACGTATAGCCCTAACGCCCCTCAGATGGGTATGGCGTGGCGGCTGGGACTCTGAAACCGTGCGCTTGGTCTTCGCGTGACTATACGTACATTCACGTATAGCGCCAGTCGCCCGAGACTACGACCTCCGAAATGACAAAAGCATGGCGGATTTTGACGCCGCGGGCCTGCTCGCCTTCGGAGACCAGAAGGAACAGCCCGGCTCGGACGTGAAGGCCGCTCGGTATCTGCGCAACGCCAAAATTTTCGCCAAGCTGACCCAGATCGCGCAGCCCCGGCGGTCGAGCGTCTTCGGAGCGGGGCACGCCTTCTGGCTGCGCCACTTCGCGCAGCACACGCCCGATTTAGTCTGGCCGAACCAACCGAGTCCGTCCGTTAGATCCTTGCGCGGAAGGGTGGCAATTGCTTCGGGTCAACTGGGTAAAGCGCGACTTGGTCTCCCTCCGCCAAGTGTCGGATGTCTAAAATGCGGATGCCGAAGACAAATGCTGTCCAGATTCTTAGCCTGACCCCCACATCCCAAATCCCGAGACTACGACCTCCGAAATGACAAAAGCATGGCGGATTTTGACGCCGCGGGCCTGCTCGCCTTCGGAGACCAGAAGGAACAGCCCGGCTCGGACGTGAAGGCCGCTCGGTATCTGCGCAACGCCAAAATTTTCGCCAAGCTGACCCAGATCGCGCAGCCCCGGCGGTCGAGCGTCTTCGGAGCGGGGCACGCCTTCTGGCTGCGCCACTTCGCGCAGCACACGCCCGATTTAGTCTGGCCGAACCAACCGAGTCCGTCCGTTAGATCCTTGCGCGGAAGGGTGGCAATTGCTTCGGGTCAACTGGGTAAAGCGCGACTTGGTCTCCCTCCGCCAAGTGTCGGATGTCTAAAATGCGGATGCCGAAGACAAATGCTGTCCAGATTCTTAGCCTGACCCCCACATCCCACCCACTAGTATATGGATTGCGGTAGGAGTCATGGGTCTGACACTAACAGATGCGCGAAATCGCCTAACGAGAACACGATGAGCCACCGCGCGAATTACGAGGGACGTTCATAAACAGAGAAATCTGGGCATACCGCCGGTCCGCGGTTGGCTCGATCGCGAGGCTGTGTGAAAAGTTTTTCTTGGCGAACGAACGAACCGATCCGTCCGTTAGATCCTTGCGCGGAAGGGTGGCAATTGCTTCGGGTCAACTCTGGGTAAAGCGCGACTTGGTCTCCCTCCGCCAAGTGTCGGATGTCTAAAATGCGGATGCCGAAGACAAATGCTGTCCAGATTCTTAGCCTGACCCCCACATCCCACCCACTAGTATATGGATTGCGGTAGGAGTCATGGGTCTGACACTAACAGATGCGCGAAATCGCCTAACGAGAACAAGATGAGCCACCGCGCGAATTACGAGGGACGTTCATAAACAGAGAAATCTGGGCATACCGCCGGTCCGCGGTTGGCTCGATCGCGAGGCTGTGTGAAAAGTTTTTCTTGGGCGAATGATTTTCTTGTATCAAGGGGGCGGCGTTCTGGCAAGCTCGGTTTTGCATGAATTATATCAGAGGAAGCGATCGTGGGCAGGTGCTGCTCATGCCGGAGGCGTTGGAAGATTATCTGAGCCCGGAGAACTTGGTGCGCTTCATCGACGCGTTCGTCGGGCAACTCGACCTGGTGCAGGCTGGCTTAAGCAAGGCGCAACTCAAGGAGACGGGGCGGCCGCCCTACGATCCGGACGATCCGATTCGACCGCGCTTCACTGCCTCCATTCTCCGGCTTCACAAAAATCGTCAGGCTGGCTGTGCCGCGCTTCCGGGGGCAGGGCCGAAAGGTGTCAGACTGACACCTTTTCTCCTGTTTCGTCCCCGGTTTGGGCCTCCGCCTTAAGGCTCGTGCGCGGCCAACTCATACTTAGTGGCCACTCCGTCGAGCAGGGATTGTAACTCCGAACGGTCATACCAGCGACCGTTGGCCATCACGCCTAACGGCTTCTCGAGCGTCGTGAGATCATCGAGCGGATTCGCCGCCGAAAGAACCAGGTCAGCACGCCGGCCTGTTTCCACAGTCCCAAATTTCACTTCGGCTGGCTTTGCTCTCGCGATCAACTCGCCCGGCGTGCGCGTCGCAGCGCTCAAGACCTGATAACGGCTCAATCCGGCCGCTTCCAACGCACCCAAATCCCGGTGGAGAGAAAATCCCGGCACCAGACCAGGGATGGATGGACTGTCGGTCCCGGTAATGAGCGGCACGCCCGCATCGGACAGCGCTTTGTTGAATTTCTTCAGGAACTCCAGACGCGCCGCCAGGTTGCCGCTTCGATGGGTGTAAGGGCTCGAATTCCAGAGCACGCGATCGTCCGGATCGAGATAGCGGACTTCGGGCCGATGGAGAAAACGCTTGAAGTACGGCCGGCTTGCCCCATTGCTGCGCGATGGTGGCATAGGTGTTCAAGTCGGCGGTCACGAACGCCCCGGCGCGCCTGGTAAAATCGATTGCGCTTTTCATTTGTGCGATGTCCGGCGCGCGATTGCCCGGATCGGAACCCGGCGGGAAGAAAACTGTGTAAAAATATTCCTCTGCATGCGCCACCATCAGCTGCCCCGCGGCCAACTGGCGCTCGATGCCCACCCTGGTCACTCCATGCCCGACCACCGGCAGGCCAGCGGCGCGTCCCTGTTCGACCAGCGCCTGAAAACATTCGGGCGAGAGGTTGTTGTAGACCTTGATGAAGTCGTAGCCGTTGGTTTTTGCGACGTCCACCATGGCCCGGGCTTCGGCCGGGTTCGCCACCACGAGATGGCCGTACTGGGGCGAGCCGTCGAGAAGGAAGGCCGCATAAATGTGTGGCCCGGGCTTTTCGCCGCGGTTCACTGCCGGGCGCGTCTGCGCTATAAAACCGCTGGACGCGTCGCCCATGTTCAAGACAGTCGTCACACCATTGGCCAGGAAGACCGCCATGTCGCGGCTGGTATCCGAGTGCGTGTGCATGTCGGCGAGGCCTGGCGACAGAAATTCCGTCCCGCGGCCGTCGATCACGCGCACATCTTTAGAGGCCGCCAGCTCAGGCGCGATTGCCTTGATCGTTCCGCCTTCCACCAGGACCGACTGGTCCCGCAGCACTTGCTCGTTATTCATCGGCACGACGTTGACGTGGACAAAGAGTGTCGCTGACGCGGGTTCTTCGCTCCTGATTTCGCCGGCTGGACCAAGCAAGGCCAGGAACACCGTCATCATTAGACTGGCCCGCCTTATCCGCGCCACAGAGTGGAAGGTCTCCTCGCCCATCGCTGATTATGAGGCCCGGAAAGTCGTGAAGCAAGACGACGCCACCTCAAGCGTCAGATCATGGGCTGCGAAGTCGTCGCCGTTCGGGTCGCCGGCGGAACTCCAGCTTTTCAACAGGCTCCACGGGTGAGGCGGCGCTCCTCAATTCCGAGCCCAACTTCGTCATTTGCCGAGGCCGAACGGGAGTCTAGCCTCGGATTGGCCCTCTGCGGGCAGGGACACTTGGCGTTTCGCGCAACTTTGAACCTCGCCACGGCGAGTCCGTCCGTTGGCGGACGCGGCAGGATGGGCTGCGGATGGGCGATTTATTTTCAGACGACCTCTTCGGCTCCTGCTCGCGCAGATGAACGAGCCGGCCCAGGTCCGCGCGGATCACGACGAATTCTACGACGGCCTGCTCGCCTGCGGAGACCAGAAGGAACAGCCGGGCGCGGATTTGAACGCCGCCTGGTATCCGCGCAACGCCAAAATCTTCGCCAAGCTGACCCAGATCGCGCAGCATACTGATTGATCGAGCAATTCCCGCTCAATTGCAGCGTTTCAGATTTTCAGCCTCTCAGAATATTTCTCAGTTAGGCCGACGTTCCGCGCAGCTGGCAGACAAAGTCGCGGAGAAGGGGCCCGAGCCGCTGTTGCTGGATTTCAGCGTTGCAGCTTTCGGTTTCCAGCCTGTCTTCTACGGCGAATTCGACGGCCGCCGCCACAAGCGCATGCTGGTGACAATTATTGGAGAATAAGACCGCCAGCTAACGACATGGCCCCACCTTTCGCTTCTGGAGGGATTTGGGGGTCAGGCTAATGGAGGGATTTGGGGGATTTGGGGGTCAGGCTAAGAATCTTGACGCGGACAAACGCTCGCTCTGCGCGGACCACGAATGCAGGCACTCTCGTTGCGCCGTCCGTTTTTCGATTCGTTTTCATAGCTCGATAAATCCCGGACAGAATCTATGCCATGAGCGGCGGACGTGGCGAGGCGTTTCCTGCAACTTTGAACCTCGCCACGGCGAGTCCGTCCGTTGGCGGACGCGGCGGGGCGGGCTGCGGATTGGAAATGAGGTAGACCGCAGCGAGCGCTACCCGGGGATCTGAGAGGAAATCAGGACTGTGCTTCATCGCGCAAAGCTTCCAATTCGGCGAGGGCTTCGAAGTCTTTCGGGCGTCCGGCGGCGCGTTTGAGTTCGATCAGTTTGGGCAGGGTAACGCACCGGAATTTCACCCCGAAGGCCTCGAATTCGGAGGTGTGCGGCAGCAGTTCTTCGTAGGCGCCGCCAGCAATGATCTCCCCTAACAAGTCGATGTCGCCCGCGCCGGTGGTGAGGGTGAAGTTGAGCCCGTGAAGAAGGGTGCGCGACTCCCAGGCAAAGGGCAACCCGGGAGGGGTGTCGCGCAAATAAGGATGAAAGGGGCGAAGCGCGCTGACCAGTCGCTCGCAGTTCTCGGGCGACCGGCCGTAGACAAGATCGACATCGTAGGTGACGCGCGCAGCGCCGTGGATGACCGCTGCGACTCCGCCGACAAGAACAAAATTCACTCCAGCGTGGACCAGCACAGGAAGCAACTTGTCGAAGGCCGGATCCATTGGCCGTTAGGGCTGTGGGGGCAGCGGCAGAGAGGTCGCCGCTTTCCCGCCAGCCTGACGAAGCTCGGCCATAAAGGCGAGGGCGCTTTGCAGCTTGGCGAGGCGCTGCGCCGGGGTCAGCTTGAGATTCTCGCGCAGCAGGGAGAGATCGACGTGCTGCCGATAGGCGGCGATAACGGGGTCGGATTGGTGCAGCGGCGCCATGCGGCGAAAGTCTACCCCGCGCAAGAGCTTCTATCCAGAATCATTCACGGCGTTAGTGCCATTCGGGTCAGAACGCTCGCTCCGCGCGGGTCACGAATGCAGGCACTTTGTTGCGCCGTTCGTCTTTCGCTTCGCTTGCATGATTCAATCAACTACCGAACGAAATCTATATCATCAGCAGCGAAATGGCGGGGCCACGTGTCACCCTCTCCACACCGCATCCACGCTCCAGCGCCCGCCACCGGCGAAGGCCATGTAGAGGAAGACGAAGCAGAGCGCGACGGCGAGTTCGCCGTGGTTCTTGATCGGGTAAAGGCTGGCGGAGGCGTGCGCCATGAAATAGGCAACGGCCATTTCTCCCGCCAGGATGAAGGCGGCGCACCGGGTGAAGAGTCCGAGCACGAGGAGGAGGCCGCCGACGAGCTCGAGCCCGGCCGCGACCATCATGAGCGGGGGCAGCCCGCCCGGGCCGCCCATCGGATGATCAGGTGGCGGGAAGTGAAAGAACTTTTGCATCCCGTGCTCGAGGATAAGCAGGCCGATGACGATGCGGAGGATGCTGAGAACGACCGGCTCCCAGCGTTGCAGGGATGAATTGGTTTGGGCCATGGCGAGCGAGAGTCTCGAATCGCCGGGCAGGCGTCAAGCCTAGGAGGTCGCCGCGGCGACCCGGCCCGAGCCAAAAGCCACCGCAACCCGACGGCGCGAGACAGACAGGCTGAGGGCGTCGTCGCCCTCTCCTTACAGCCCGCTGCGGGGATGCGCCTCGCTCGCTCCTTGCCCTCCGCCCGTCTGCCTCTACGCGCGACCCACTCCGGTAGTTCACAGTCTCCTAAGAGGGTTTTCCCGTCTTCTTGAGGCCGGAAGAAGATGCAGCCCATCATATCCGCCCTTGGATAAGGAAGAGCGCGCATTCGCGCCTTGACTTGCGCGGTCTGATTTCGCCACGATGACCGGCAACGGTCGCGGAGAAATCACATCATGAACAAACGCGCATTTCTCGCCCAGCTGGAATCCGCTAACACGGATGAGCTGGACGCAATATCCACGCCCGTCTCACTCGAGCACGATATTCCCGCTGACGAGTACGCCGCTGGCAGAATAACCGTTACTCAGCGTAATGCTGAAGGTGTCGGAGCTTCCGTCGGTGCTGTTGTCAATGGCGATGACGCTGAAGGTGGCATTCCCACCACCATTTTCCAATCTAGCCCTGCCGCTGATCCTGGCCGTGTTCCCGCTAAAGGTGAGGCGGCGGAATCGCGCCTTGGAGATGATCACATCGGCGGTCGCATCGGTGAAGTGGAAATAGCCTGTAGGCCGGTGATGACCGTCCGGCAGGTTCAGGTCCATGTTAAAGGTCGCGGTCCCGGTAGCAGTCGTGATGGCACCTTGCCCCGAGACGGAGGTGGCTTCGGCAAAGCCCGGGGTATATATCTCCGCGTCGTAAAGCGCACCGCTGTATTCTTTAATTCCGCCTGCGACGAGCGTGGTGCCGTCGGGCAGCAAGGTCATCGTGTGCGAATGGCGCTCGTTCGCCATGGCGCCCGTCGCCGTCCAGGCGCCGGTCGCCGGATCGTAGAGTTCGGGTACTCACGAGGTCAGTTTGATAGCCGCCTGCGACGAGGACCTTGCCATCGGGCTGTAATACCGCTGTATGAAGGTATCGCGGCGTGATCAAATTCGCGGTTGTCGTCCACGTGCCGGTCGCCGGATCGTAAATTTCTGCAGTCGCGACATTACTGACTGCCTTTCCACCAGCCACGAGCACCCTGCCATCGGCCAGCAAGGTCGCGGTGTGCTGTTGCCGCTTGAAATTCAGACTACCGGTCGGCGTCCAAAGTCCGGTCGCCGGGTCGTAGAGTTCTGCGCTCGCCAAAGTGGTGAACGCCGGCCCGGCTCCGCCTACGACGAGCACCCTGCCATCGAGGAGGAGGGTCATGGCGTGCCCTGCGCGGGAGTCCGCCATGCTTCCGGTCAGCGTCCATGTGCCGCTCGTGGGGTCATAAAGTTCCGCGCTGGTGCCGCCACCTTCCTCCCCGGCGACCACGAGCACTTTGCCGTTAGGCAGCAACGTCCACGTCTGCGAGAAACGAGGGACGTTGAGGCTGCCGGTGACTGTCCACGTTTTCCGAGTCGGGTCGTAAAGTTCCGCGCTCGTCAGGCGATTAGGAGTGTTATAACCGCCCGCCACCAGCACCCGGCCGTCGTTTAACAAGACCGCGGCCTGCAGCTCGCGGGCGACATTCATGCTGCCGGTTGTGACCCAGCTGCGATGAGCCGGGTCGTAAATCTCGGCGCTCGGCATGACCACGCTGCTGCCGAGGCCGCCTTCGACGAGCACCCTGCCGTCGGTCAGCAAGGTCGCCCGATGTGCGGCGCGTCCGGACTTGAGGTTTCCGGTGGGTGCCCACGAGCCCGGAAGGGCAGCGCAGGGCGGAACCAGCGACAAGCTGGCGCCGATTAGAAACGCCAGGAAGGCGAGTCGTAATGTGACCATTCTGGCCTGCGGGCCAACACTGCGCCGTGATGGTGTCGGCGGATATGCGGTTGTCATTATCTCGTTTAACAAAAGTAATGGATTTTTCATGGGCGTTTCATGGACGGTCGGTTTGGATGTTAATTGACGACTTTGAAGAGGCAATGCGACAAAGGCGACCGCCCCACCGTATTTTTGCTCCGGTCACGGAGGCATTGTCGAGACAAATACCGGATTTGTTCCCTGCGCCGCCCCTTGCCCGGCGCCGACAGCTTGGCCAAGCATGGCATTAGTCACGACCGTGCCCACGCAAAGAATGGTGTGGTGATGAGGTATTTTTCGCCTTCCTCGGAATGAAAATGCTGCAGATCGATCGCCTCTTTCCAGAATTCGCGGCGAGACGAGACGTGCGTTCAGATAAATGCCTGGCGCGATCGAAAAGTAGAACGCGATCGACCCAATGTCCCAAGACCTTACCGCGTGCAAATCCCAGAGACCGATCCACCACGCGCAGGTGAAGAGCGGTGCGACCAACATCCAGCCCGCATTGAACCACGATAGCCGGATGCGCTTAGAGGCGATGATGATCTCGCCGGCGGTCGAAAACACATGCGTCACAGCGCCGCGTAGGAGCAGCACCAGAATGGAATCGAACGCGTGCATCGTTAGCGAACAATTGTGTCGAAGCGACCAGGCTCAGACAAGCGCGTCCAGGGCGCCTTTCGTTCCCTGCCGCAGCGCATCCGCGCCGAAAGATCGCGAAGGCGGGTCTGCACACGATTCAGCGCTTCAGAATTTCAGTTTTCAGCTTTGGCCTTAGGCCAACCTCGAGCATGTAAGATTTCACCAATGGATCAGACCAGCCTGCGAAAAACATCACTGATCGTCGAGTCGAGCGCCGAGAGCGTGAATGGCTTGAGGAGCACGGTCGCGTTCGCCCGCTTGAAGAAAAACTCGATAGTCGGATCGTTTCGGTGCCCGGTAAAAAAAATGAACCGCCGAGCAAAGGCCGGCTGTATGCGCGTGACCGCCCAGTAAAACATCTCGCCCCCGCTCCGCGGCATCATCATGTCGCAAATGATGAGATCGAAGACACCCTTCCCGATCTCGCCGAGGCCCTCGACGCCGCTCGGGACCGAGGTTACTTGAAAACCGCGGAAGATCAGGTGATCGCAAAGGACTTCCCGGAAATCATCCCGATCTTCCAGGAGTAAAACCCTCCGGGCGGGCCGGGGCGCTTCTTTCGGAAGGACGTCGATCGAGGGAACTTCGTCCGGGTGAACGTCAATCTCGAGGGTGCCGACCTTCACGGGATCGAAGTAGGAAATTGCCGGTTGGCGACGCATATCCGCAAGTCGAGAAGCAGGACCGGTGCCCTCAGACCTCCAACTCTCAGGTCTCAACTATCAACTTCCAGTGGTGTGTCCGCACCGGTGAACGCCAACGCCAGGTAACGGTGCGCAGCCCGTCGCGGAGCGACAACAATCTCGGGTAGACCATTGTCGGCCAACCCAGCGATCCCTTTGAAACCGCGATCTCGGATAAAAAAATCCGCCCAAGCAGGTTGGCGACGGCGATCTATTAAGAGGGGTACCGCTATGGCACGAACGTTTGGCCTCGAAAGGAATCAGGCGCCCTGGCATCTGCGCTGGTTCTACAGAGTGATGCGCAAAATGTTCGGCAAAGAATTTACCCCGGCGAAAATTCAAATGCGCGTGCCCGGAATTGTCTGGGGCGGCATCGCCATGGAGGCGGCTCTTGGCCGGAAGCGGCTCGTTTCGTTGCGCCATATTCAGCTCGGGAAAGTACGCACCGCCGCTCGGATCGGCTGCCCATTCTGAATAGACATCAATTCTGTCGTGGGCAGAAAAGCCGGCCTGAAAGATGAGAAGCTCCGGGCCGTTCTGGGCAACGACTTTTCGATCTTCAACGATGTCGAGCGTTTGGTGATTGAACTGGCGGACGCGATGGCGCCCGCGCCATCCGATATTTCCGACGATCTTTACACCCGTCTCTGCAAACAATTTTCCGAAGAACAACTGATGCAACTGAGCGCGCAAATCGCCTTTGAAAATTATCGCGCGCGCTGGAACCGCGTTTTCGACGTCGAAAGCGACCAGATTTATCGAACCGATCTCTGACTTCGCGGTTCTGTGATGGAAAGGCGGCTCGCCTGCGAACTGATTTAACCCCGTTGCCATTCGCCACCGTCCCGAATCTCTGTTTTGACATTCGAACCAGGCAAGGAGTAAAAGCACAGGAATGATTCCGCTAACTGCCTTGTGGCTTCCCATTCTGGTTTCGGCAGTGATTGTCTTTTTCGCCAGCTTCATCATGCACATGGTGCTCTCCTACCACAAAAGTGATTACCGCAAACTGCCAGATGAAGATCGTGTGACCGACGCGATGCGAGGTGCAGGCGTGACACCAGGGGCCGCCTATTTCTTTCCGTATTTTCCGTTCGAGGAAATGAAATCGGCCCCCGTGATCGAGAAAATGAAACGCGGACCAGTGGGCTTGTTGACCGTGCTGCCCAGCGCCCCGCCGGCGATGGGAAAGAATCTGGTCCAATGGTTTTTGTATTGTCTGGTGATCAGCATCTTTGCCGCTTGTCTTTCCGGCCGCCTGCTGGCGGCCGGGACCACATTCCTGCAGGTACTCCGCGTTGTTGGCACGGTCGCTTTCCTCGGATACGGCGCAGCCCACGCCCAGGAATCGATTTGGAGCGGCCGAAGCTGGGTGGTCACGCTCAAGCATCTTTTCGATAGCGTGATCTACGCGCTGCTGACAGCGACAACGTTCGGCTGGCTGTGGCCGAAATCGCTCTAGCGACTTCTCGTTTTTGCGCCCACTTGCCTTGCGTCAGCTCTCACGTAAGAACGTGCATGCGTGCTATGCTCGTGCTGCTCGTTACCGTTCTCACTGCCGCGATCTCGGTCGCGGGAGGCCTGTCACCGAAAGATCTGGTCGCGCAACTTTACCAGGCACACCGCTCCAAACACGACCCGCTCGATGAAACGGCCTTGCTTGGCCGCTATTTCGACCCCGCGCTCGTAAAGCTGTACCTGAACGACAAACGCGAGGCAATGGGCGAAGTCGGCCGCCTCGACGGTGATCCGCTCTACAATGCGCAAGACATTGAAATCAAGGATTTCTCCGTTTCAGCGCCGGAGATGGCCGGCGGAGAAGCGCGCGTGGCGGTTAATTTCAAGAACTTCGGCAAACCGACGCGGGTCGTATACATGCTCAGCCGCACTGCCAACCTTTGGAAGATCAGCGACGTTCACTACGACGACGGCTCATCGCTCAAGAAGATCCTGGAAGGCAAGCTCTGACCTCTATCCGTTACTCGCTTCGTTTCCTGCTTTAAATGTCCTGGCCGTTGCTTCGCATCCGTTGCTCCTAAGTTCCTTAGAGATTACACCGAAACGCTGAAAGCTGGAATGCGCCTTCGGAACTGTTGCTATGCGTGAATCACGTATGGCAGCGCCTTCGTCACGAAAAATCAGTTATCGGCCGCGGGCGATGCGCTCGCGGCTTTGGCGAACTTCGATCCGGCGGTTGGCCAAGTCCAGCGTAACGGCGAAGTCCCGCAACGCCTCGTAGCCTATCAGTCCTTGAGGTCTCGCACCTGGGTGCGCCACCACGTCGGTGAAAATCAGATCATGCGCCGCCAGTTATTGCAATCTCAATCTCGCCATCCGATCGCCGTGTGCGTGGCGCCGGTGCCGAGAATAAAGGGGAAAGGCCCTTTGCCATTGATCTTCACTTCCACCATCGGACGGCCGCCAAGATCCAGCATCGGAACCGAAGCATCCTCTGCCCGCACATGCACCTTCTCCGGTCGCTCTTTCGGCTCCGCGGACAGAGCTTCATCTGCAAAAACGACCTGACCGCAAAGCGCAAGGAAGGCGGCGAGACAGCGGCATCCGCTGTTCTTGGAGATTCGAAGTCGCGCGGGGGCTAAGCCCCGCTCGCTGTTGAGCGCACCGACACTCCCTTTTCGTGCCGGTGCGTTTTCGCCGGCCGCCTTGTCTACAGTTTGCCCGTCACGAGTAGGATGATGAGGATGATGAGAAGCAGTCCGCCGGGACCATAGTAGTAACCGCCGCCCGCATAACCGCCGCCACCGAGGGCGAGGACCAAAAGAATGATCAGGATGATACCAAGAGTGCTGATTCCGAGTGTGCGACGAGCGAGTTTCATGGCTCGTCTTTCTCAGTACCGCGGAGCCATGTCAATCTTCTTTCCCGGAAGAAATAAGAGGTCAGTGCAGAATGGCACTAAGTTAAGGGGGTTTTAGGGCGTTTCATTTTGGGGGACGGTTACGGCGCGGCGGTTCTCTCGGGGTGCCAGGCGCGCGCCGGAGCACAGGCAGCTTGCCTGTGGGGCACGCGGGCGGCCCGCCCGTAGCGGAATCCGAAGCAGGCGAGCCGCCTGCTTTCCCCACAGGCAAGCTGCCTGTGCTCCGACACGATTCTGCTTTTCGCCCTATACTCGCGCTATCTTAGTGCGATTCAGGTCAGTCGGCGAATCTTGCGGACACCCGATGCTCCCGCGGGTGGCGGCGTCTCCTCTCAGGAGAGGCCCTCGGTGAACGTTTTCACGTCGCTGCCTTCAGTTTTTCGGTTGCTGATCGAAGGAAGCTACGACACCTGTCACCATGGCAAAGAAACTCACCGGCGGCTGCGCCTGCGGGTCCGTGCGCTACGAACTCCTCGCCAGGCCGATGTTCGTTAACTGCTGCCATTGCGACGACTGTCAGCGGCTGACGGGCAGCGCGTTCGTGATCAATGCGATAATCGAGACCAAGGCGACCAAGCTGCTCCGCGGCAACCCCGTGGCCGTGCCGGTGCCGCGCGAGGACGGGCCGCACGACATCTATCGCTGCCGAAAGTGTCAGACCGCCGTCTGGAGCGACTACGGGCATAAGCCGAATGTCCGATTCGTGCGGGTCGGAACCCTCGACCATCCGAGCGCGCTGAAGCCCCACGCGCACATCTTCACTCGCTGGAAGGTGAAGTGGCTCAAGCTCCCAAAGGGAACGCCGTCGCTCCGCGATTCCTACGACACGCGCAAGCTCTGGCCCAAGGCCAGCTTCAAACGCCTGAACGCCGCGCTCGGAAAACCGCAGGGCTGACCGGCAACGCGGAGTGTTGATGCAAAATGCCGCCGTCGCTTTCCACGTACGTGCTTAGCGTGCCGGAGCGAGAACCGCGGCAAAAGCGCCAGTTGTAGCCGGGGTCGTTGACCCCGCTGAGGGAAAGCGTGGCCAGACGCCAGACCGACCGGGGTCAGCGACCCCGGCTACAATGAAACAGTGCCAGCAACGCTAAACACATACCTTTCCACCGGAGTGTTCGAGGGGGTGCCGCGATCGTAACTCGACCGCTTAAAGCGGTCGAGTTGCATGTCATCCGAACTACGCAGCCATCACAGCCCGAATCTCCTCCGTGCCTGCCTCTCGAGGGTCGCGGGTGCGTGCGCACGCGATCGGCGAACCGGGCTTGAGCCCGACCGTCTACCCCGTTATCCTCGCAAGGTATGCATCGCGGCTATCAGCGTTGGTATTCTCACCGTCTCAATCGCGACATGGGCGTCGCGGTTTACGGCCATTACGGCATGCCGATCCTCGCCTTCCCGACGAGCTGCGGCGACGAGCACGAGCAGGAAGGTCAGGGGATGATCCGCACCCTCGGTCCGTACCTCGACCAGGGGCGAATCAGGATATTCTGCATCAACGGAGTCCAGAGCGATTCGTTTAATAACAAAGGAGCGCACCCTTTCCATCGGAGCTGGCTGCAGGCGCAGTACGACGACTATGTGGCGAGCGAAGTTTTCCCGTTCATTGATTCTGTCTGTCAGACTCCGGGCATCCCGATCACCACCTACGGTGCATCCCTCGGCGCCTATCACGCGGCCAACACACTCTTCAAGCATCCAGACCACGTGAAGCGCTGCTACGCACTCTCGGGCGTTTACGACATGCGCGATTCGATGGACGGGATGTACGACGACAACTTCTACTTCAATAACCCGATCGACTACATGGCCAACCAGAACGACCCCTGGTTCCTCCATCAATACGCGAGTTGCGACATCCATCTCGCGACCGGCACGGGCCCGTGGGAGAACAGTGGGCCGACCTATCGAATGTCCGAGGTGCTCCGGAACCGCGGCATCGCTCATCATCTGGACGATTGGGGCCCGTTAGGCGGGCACGAATGGCCCTACTGGCATCACCAGATGTGGGAGTACATCGGCCAGCACTTCTAGGAACCGTTCGCCTGCCAGTAGTCGTGGTCGTCGCGGTGCTGCCGATGGCGCTGCTGGGCAGCGCCGCGTCCACCCTTCCAGCTCTGCGCGCTTGCCGTCGATTCATCCAAACTCATGCGGTTAGAGTGAGGCGGCAACCGACGCTAAAATGTTAGATGCCTATATTACCTGACCCTTTTTCTCAAGGCAAAGGCGGCGCCGCTTACGCGACGTCGCTTTGATTGAATTAGTCCTGCTTTATCCCCTACGGGCCTTTCACCGTCACTTCGTTCGAACAGTTTGTGGTGCTTCGCACTTCGCAGACTCCGTAGGTGTAGATCTGGTGGGCCGTGAGCGAGTCACGATAGCGACCGGTATTCGGCACCCTCGCGATTTGAACTCCATCGCGGTAGATGTCAACCTTGGGCGAATTCGTCCCAGTCCAAACAAGACGCACCACCGCCGTCTCCCCCATCCTGTGCCGAGAGGCGGTGAGCACAATCCCAATCCCATCCGTATCAAACTTCGCCACAAAGGCGTCGGGACCACGACCGCTGGTCCTCTGGAAAGCTCCAGACGAGGTGGGAAAGTCGGTCGACTCCGTCCATCCCGTAACGCAGGCGTTGCCGGAGGTGTCCACCGCGATGCCCAAGCCGGAATCGTAACTGCTGCCTCCGTGATAAGTGGAGTACACAAGGGCGCTGCCGGTGGGATTGAGCTCGGTCACGAAGGCATCGGTGCCACCACCGTAGGTCGTCTGGGAGGCCCCAGGGGTGGTGGGAAATCGAGAGACGCGTATCCAGCGACGTAGGCGTTGCCGGAGGTGTCCACCCCGATGCCCAAGCCGAAATCGACGCCGGGGCCTCCGACATAAGTGGAGTAAACGAGGCCGGTGCCGGTGGGATTGAGCTTGGTCACAAAGGCATCATCCTCACCAGCATTGGTCCTCTGGAAAGCCCCAGGCGTAGTGGGAAAGTTGCTCGAATCCGTGTCTCCCGCAACATAGGCGTTGCCGGAGGTGTCCACTGCGATGGCCTGCCCGCGGTCGTAACCGCTGCCACTGCCTCCGAGATAAGTCGAATAAACGAGGCCGGTGCCGGTGGGATTGAGCTCGGTCACGAAGGCATCGGTAAAGCCACCACCGAAGGTCGTCTGGAAAGCCCCGGGAGTAGTGGGAAAGTCGCTCGAATACGTGTATCCCGTAACGTAGGCGTTGCCCGAGGTGTCCACCGCGATGCCGTTGCCGTAATCGGAACCGCTTGCCCCGAGATAAGTGGAGTAGACGAGGGCGCTGCCGGTGGGATTGAGCTCGGTCACGAAGGCATCCTCGAAAACACCGTGGGTCGTCTGGAAAGCCCCAGGGGTAGTGGGAAAGTCGCTCGAATACGTTTTTCCCGTAACGTAGGCGTTGCCGGCGGTGCCCAGCGCGACGGCGTAACCGTAATCGGCAGCGCTGATATCGCCAGTGCTGCCTCCGAGATAGGTGGAGTAGACGAGGGCGCTGCCGGTGGGATTGAGCTCGGTCACGAAGGCATCAGTGTCACCACCGTAGGTTGTCTGGAAGGCCCCAGGGGTCGTGGGAAAGTCGCTCCCCGCGTATCCCGTAACGTAGGCGTTGCCCGAGGTGTCCACCGCGATGCCATAGCCGTAATCGATACCGCTGCCTCCGAGATAGGTGGAGTAAACGAGGCCGGTGCCGGTGGGATTGAGCTTGGTCACAAAGGCCTCGGAGAAGTGTTTATCATCGTTTTTGGTCGTCTGAAAAGCCCCGGGCGTGGTGGGAAAGTCGCTCGAATACGTCTGTCCCGTAACGTAGGCGTTGCCAGAGGTGTCCACCGCGATGCCATGGCCGCCGTAATCGGAATTGCTGCCTCCAAGATAAGTGGAGTACACGAGTATCGGATCGATAATGAGCGGCCTGGCAGTATCGTAGGCGGCCACTTCAAAGCTTACCTCATGGTCGCGCCGAAGAACATATTTGCCTTCGACCGCGTGACGCTGGTCGTGTGCCTGCTGGTAAACGCTCGGTTTATTCCAGCGCACAGAGCCTCCCGCGGTCTGCACTACGAGCTGGCTTTGGCCGTTTACATACATTTTCCGGGCGCCGGCAACCTTGAGGCGGATATGAGAAGGATCGGCTCCGGGCGCGACCACAAAATCGTATTCCAGCTGGCCTTGGTTGCCGTAATAAACCAGGTCAACGCCGGGATACACTTCTTCATAGCGCACCCTGGCGTAGGTCGCCACATCCGTGCGCCATTTCGCGGGATCGTGGCCGATGAAGTAGTTGACCTTGCCTGGCAGCTCCTCCTCCCCAGTCACTTTGCCTGCTGGATTTGCAGCAATAAGCTGCATGCGTAAAGCGGTCGGTTTCGACTCCGGTGAAGAAATCGCGCGAGTCGCGTTCCTGGCAGGACGCGGTGCAGGCTTCTCCGGCTTGCTCAGCACCAGCACGGCTTCCCGGTTGGTCAGGAAGAGATTGTAACCGCTGCCTCGGGAGAGGAACTGCACTTGTCCGTCCTGCTGCCCCTTGTTGGCTTCGAAGCTGAGGGGAAGTTTGCCGTAACTTTCGCTGACCCGGGCCTGCGTTGCTTGATCAACTTTAGCCGGCTCAGGCGCGGCTCCTTGCGCTCCCGGCGAAAGCGCAAAGCACGCAAGCGCTATCGCTGCGGACGTGAAAAAGACAGATCTGATGTTCGTTTTCATGAAGTTTGTTTCCTTTCGTTGCATCTGCGAGCGACCGTCTTGCTTGCGGTCACCCTGCGCAAAGAGGGTCAGGCAGAGCTTGTGGAGCAGACGTCTAACGAACTTGGCGCGATGTCAGTCTGCGCGCCTATTCCCGACCCTGTAAAGCAAAAACTGACAGAATTTGGGGGAATGACCTTCGTTGCAGAAACGATCGGGATAAACCTGCTTTTGCCAGAAAGCGATGCTAATCTCGTTATGCTGATCAACTCGAGGAAACAATCATGAAACGCATTCTCCAGGCCGCTGCCGTTCTCGCGATCGCTTTGTTATTCGCCGCGGCCGCCCACGCGAAAGTGGTTTCGCAAAGCGCCAACGGGTTTGTGGTCACGCACGAGGCCGATGTCGCGGTCGATCCCAAAGCCGCCTACGACGCCTTCGTCAAGATCGGCAGTTGGTGGAACGACGCCCACTCATTTTCGGGCGCCGCGAAAAACATCTCGATTGAGCCAAAAGCGGGCGGCTGTTGGTGCGAGGCGCTACCCAATGGCGGCTCGGTGCAACACATGACCGTCGTCCATGCCAATCCCGGCGCCCTGCTGGTTTTCAATGGCGGACTCGGGCCGCTGCAGTTCATGGGAGTCGCGGGTTCGATGAAAGTCAGCTTCCAAGCCCAGGGCAAAGGCACGCACGTCTCGGTCGTCTATGCGGTGGGCGGATAGACGCCGACGACTTCAAGGATATCTCGAAAGGCGTCGACGCCGTCCTGGGCGAACAGATCAGGCGCTACGGAGACTTTGCCTCCGCCGGCAAACCCTGATCCACTCCCTTTATCGGCTGGAGTTCGAAATCGCTCACCGAAACATCTCTAACTGCGAACTCACTGATACCGCAGCGCAAACATGGGATCGACCTTCGTCGCGCGGAGCGCGGGAATATAGCTGGCCAACGCGGCCACGCTGATGAGCACGACCGAGATCGTGATGAACGTCATCGAATCGGTGGGACTAACTCCGAACAACAGGCTCGCCATTACGCGCGTGAGGATGAAAGCGGCGGCAAGGCCAACCAGAACCCCAACCAAGACCAGTCTCTAATCCCTGGCCCACCGTCAACTTCAACACATCGCTTCTCTGAGCGCCGAGCGCCATGCGGATGCCGATCTCGCGTGTGCGTTGCGCCACCGCGTAGCTCATCACCCCATAGATTCCGACCGACGCCAAAACCAGCGCCAGGCCGGCGAATACGCCGAGTAAAAGCATGCTGAAACGCTGCCGCGCCACCGATTCGGAAACGACTCGTTCCATCGAACTGATGTCGGAGACCGGCTGGTCTTTATCGATCTCCCAAACGGTTCGCCGGACCGTTGTCGCTAGACTGAGCGGGTCCACATTTGTCCGAACGACCAGCGCGCGCGGTTCAAAGAATTCGTTCTGCGCATGCGGCAGATACATCTGTGGCTTGGGCTCGATCCCAAGCTCGAATTGGCGCACGTCTTTAACCACGCCCACAACCGTTAACCATTGATTGTCCGAACTCGACCCCCCAACCTTCATACGCTTTCCCAGCGGGTCTTCACCCGGCCAGAACAGCCGGGCGGTCGTTTCACTTATGACTACGACGCTGGGCGACTCCGCTTTGTCTCCTTCCGTAATCTCCCGGCCTTTTAGCAACGGAATAGCCATCGTCTTGAAGTAATGCGAACTGATCATCCGGGTGATCACGATCGGAACCCGGTCCGGCGCAGGATCGGCGCGACCTTCAATGCTTACTCCAACAGAACAGCCATTGATCGTTAACGGAAGATTAGTCACGACGGCAGCCGAGGTGACGCCGGGCAGAACTTCAACGCGACGGATCAGCTCGTCGTAAAAAACCGAGCGGCGTCCCCTGTCCGGATATCCTACCTCCGGGAGCACGATTTTCATGGTCAGTATGTTCTCCGCCCGAAATCCCGGATCGACATTGCGCAGGCGGAGGAAACTATTGATCAAGAGTCCGGCCCCGATGAGCAGGATAAACGAGATGGCCACCTCGCTGATGACCAACAATCCGCGAATTCGATTGCCGCGGCTACCGGCGGCTGAGTCCCGTCCGCCTTCTTTCAATGTGTCGTTGAGATTGAAATGGGCGGCCTGCAAGGCCGGAGCGATTCCGAAGATCAATCCCGTCGCCAGCGACACCAGCACGGTAAAGATCAGCACCTTGGTGTCGATCGTGATGGCCTGGGCCTGCGAAATATTCGGCGGAATAAATCCTTTCAGCACATCGAGTCCCGTCAGCGAGAGCAATAGCCCAACGGTTCCGCCTAACGACGCGAGCAAAACGCTTTCGGTCAGAAATTGACGGATCAAGCGCGCGCGACTGGCCCCGAGCGCGAGACGTAACGCGATCTCTTTCTGCCGAACGGCTGCACGCGCCAGCAGAAGATTGGCGACGTTCGCGCACGCGATCAGAAGAACGAACGCGACCGCGCCGAGCAGAACGAGCAACGCCGGCTTGATCTTGCCCACCACGTGTTCGTGCAGCGGAGTCAACACCGCGCCGATGCTGGTGTTGGTCGCGGGGTATTGTTGCTGCAGCCGGGCCGCGATGGTCGTCATCTCCGCCTGCGCCTGCGGCAACGTCGTGCCGGGTTTGATTCGCGCGATCACCTTCAGGTAATGACTTCCGCGGTCCCCTGCTTCCTTTGAGTCGAACGCAATCGGGATCCAAAGCTGGTCGTTCTGGCTCGGAAATTGAAATTGTCTCGGCATCACCCCGACCACGGTGAAACTTTCGCCATTCAAATTGATTGGCTTGCCGACAATCGCTCGATCACCGCCAAACCGGCGTTGCCATAAGCCGTAACTCATCATCACCACGTGATTGGCGCCCGGCTTGTCTTCCTCCGGTCGGAAGGCGCGGCCTGCCTGCGGCTCAACCCCGAGCAGCGGAAAGAGGCTGGCCGAAACGCGCTGGCCGTCAATCCGTTCCGGATCGCCCACCCCGGTCAGATTAAAACTGATCTCCGTCATCGCGGCCATGGCTGCGAAGACATGATTTTGGTCGCGCCAATCGACGTAGTTCGCGGCCGCCGGCGTGTCCTGCGGAAAACCCTGTTTCGAATTTTCCTCCCACACCATCACCAGCCGCTCCGGATTCTTGTAGGGCAACGGCCGCAACAGGACCGTGTTGACCACGCTGAAGATTGCGCTGTTTGCGCCTATGCCCAAGGCAAGCGCGATCACCGCCACGATCGTGAACCCGGGATTCTTCGCCAGCATCCGCAGCCCGTAACGCAAGTCCTGCCAGAGATCGCCCAACAGATTCGCCCTTTCATTTCCGAGGACGACCGGCTCCTCCTGAACGCTTCGCTCGACGCGCTTCAATTCGCGCGCCAACACATCGTTCTCAGCCAGTGCCTGCAAGGTTGCTCGGCAGGCTTCTTCTTCGCTCGCCCCGAGACTGAGCGCTTGGTCATACTGATCTTCAAGGTGCTGCGACAGTTCCTCGACGATTTCGCTCTCGCGCGTTGGCGCCAGGCGCAGTTTCGCCAGCTGTTTCCGGATCTCTTCCTTGAAGTCAGGCATGAGCAATTCCAGTGATGCGATTGATCGCGCCGACGAACTCCCGCCAGCCATCGCGTTGCGCCGCCAGGACTTTCTTGCCCGCCGGCGTCAGGCGGTAATATCGGCGCCGTCGTTGTCCCGCCTTTTCGACCCAGCGCCCCCGGATCCAGCCGCGCTTCTCCAGCCGGTAAAGGAGTGGATAAAGTGACGCCACATTGAACCGGAGCACGCCCCGCGAACGCAGCTCGATCAACTGTCCGATGTCATAGCCGTGCCGCGGCTGATCTTCCACCAGGGAAAGAATCAACAATTCCGCGCTGCCTTTTTTCAGTTCACGATCGAGCCTTGGTGAAGACATATATGCTATAGCGACATATTATGGCGAGAAAGAAACGGGCCGTCAAAGACAAAATCCACATTCTTACTCCTCTTCCCTTCATTCCGCCGGCGGCCATGCGACGCCGGCGAGTTCGTTCGGCAATTGCTTCGGATCAACCGGATAGATGAGCGACAGGTCCATCTGCGACTTCGAGCCTTGCAGAAACTCCAATTCTTCCGGCGCGCCCACGATCAACCACAGCACCGCCTCGTCGGTGTCGTTAAAGACCTGGCGCAACTCTTCCGGCCCGATCAGGACGCCGTACTTCGGCACAGTCAACGTCTCATCGCCGACCCGCAGTCGCCCCGTGCCTTCCAGCACGAAATAGAACTCCTCCGCGCGAATATGCTTGTGCAATGTGTTCGCGCTTTTCGGCGGCAATCGCCAGAGCCGCGCGCCCATGTTCTCGCTCCCGGTGTGCTCGAGATAGTCCGCGTTCGGGATCTGCATCAGATTGGAGGGCCGCCAGGAAAGGTCTTCCGGCTTGATCAGGTGATAACCTTTGATTGAATGCATGGGACTGTATTCAACCGCCGAGTCCATCAGTCGTCGGCACGGGTCGACGCTGACTTTATATCGACCACGGGCGTGCCGAGCCGGCATGGATCACCCCGGCAGACAAGGCCTGAGTGCGCCTTGCCTAAGTGAAGGCCGCCGCGTGAGAATGTTTTACGCTTTCAGCCGTTCCAATTCGACGTTGATCCCATCCAGATCAAACCGCGCCGCGTCCCACTCTCCGCCGATCCAGTCCTGAAGCTCCATATGTTCGGAATGCTTTGGATCGGCCAGGATTTCGAGCAGTCTGTAATAGCCGCAAATTCCTCCACAATCCTCCGGCGGGCACGCATTCGCGCCTGCCAGACAAAGCGGGTGTTTGCAGCTCGCGTCCGGCGGCAGGATTTTCTCGACCACCAGGTCATGCTCCCAGCCGTCACCGAAATCATATTGGTAAATGAATCTCTGCTTCGCCCCCGGCGCGAGATCGGCCACGGTGTAACGCCTTTCGTTTAGCGTCTCAGTTCCGAACCCATCCGGGTCGGGCTCGCCATAAAATGTGCTCTCGGCGCGCCGGCCAGTGATGAACTGATGCAGATGACTGTTGCTCCACCCCATTGCTACCTGAATCATTTTGTGCAACCGGTCGAGGCGGATGTCCCGGCGCACGACCACGCGCCGCCAGATAGACGGTTTGGAACCCGTGAGGTTGATCTTTAACTGGTAAAGCGGAACGCCGGGGCCGCCAGTGGATTGGACATTGGAAATCACGCGGTACTGTATGGTCGCCGCGGACCGCGAACAACCTGTCACAGACTGGCTCCTAGCCTCGCCTCCTTCGGCGGCTAAGGCGGATGGACGCAAATTCAGCCGACGCAAGTGTGCTAATCCTGCGATTCAGCCTACTTCACGCCGTTCGCCGGGTTCCAGGATCCCTGCAACTTGCGCACATAGAGGATTTGCCCGGTGTGATAGGCGTTATGCATGCTGATGTGAGAAATAGTCGGCGCCGCCTTGGCCAGCTTCTCCTCCGGCATTTTCTCGACCTCGGCTTCCAGGCTTTGCATCACCCGATCGAGCCGCTGCACGATGTCGTCCCAATGCGCCGCATCGAAGTCATTAAAGGTCGCGTCGTTGTTACTGGGATTAGCGGGCGTTTCCCCTCGCAAACGCGCCAGCGCATTCTCATTCCAGAAGACGAGATGATAAGCCAGCATCCCGACCGAGTGATTCGCGTTGGGATCGAGCTTGCCGTGAGCGTTTTGCGGCACCCACTTCGCCTGTTCGGCCGTCAGCCCGGCGACCGCGGCCTTCATCGGGGTGAACCATTCCGCTGTATCATGAGTGCTATGGAGTTCCGACAAGAGAAGCGCACGGAGCGTAACCGGGGCCGGCGAGGGCGACGGCGTGGCTGGCGTTTGCGCGACGGAAGTGGTGATGCTTCCCGCGACGATTACGAGGATGCTGAGAACAAAGGACACACTCATGCGGCGGACCGTAGCCCTTGAGGGCTCGATTGACAGGCAAAATGTCACTCACCGGAAGGACAAGAATCCGACCATAGCGGCCGCGGAGACTGATCTAACGGGCGAAACCGCGCTATCTGATGGATGAAGTTCCATGAGAGCTGAAAGACGAAAACGGAAAGCCAAACGGAGCGACCGTGATTCGGAATTTTCTTGAATAATCCTGTCTAATATCGGCTGATCCGGCGACGCAGATAGACCGTGAACTGGATCAACTCCCCTGAGCGCCACGCTCGAAAAGACCTGATGCGAGATCCGTTCGAGAAATAGCGGTGATCGACCGGCTTGCCGGGATCACTTACAGCTTCCGAAAGCGCGCCTCGTCGATCTTCGGATTGACCGTGACCGTGCGCGTCGTCGTCGTTTCCAGCACCTTGCCAGTCTTCAAATCCGTTTCCGTATTGGCGAAGGAGAACATCACCCCAGAGACCTTGCGAAAGTCCGTCATTTTCTGCTCGATCGTCGTCGGCGTCGGATCAACGTCCACATGCAACGGCCGCACGTCGCGCCGTCGCGTGATCAGCCACGTCTCGGGATCGACGTAGAGCGTGGTAGTGTAGCCATCCTTCAAGGTCAATCGCAGCGCGTAGTAATCCGTCCCGTCGATCTTTTCACGTCCGGTCAACTCGAGCTGGTGGCCGCGCTGCGCGACCTCACGCAGGCCGTAAAGATGGCCCGGTAGTTCGACTCCATGCCGCAGCGCTGCAGTCCCCTTGGGCGATTCATCGACCGCGTCACCTTCGCCCTTCCATTGCCAGCCGCGCTCGCCGTCGAACGCTTCGACATAAACGACTTTGCCGTCCGCCTTGATATCTATGCGCATCCTACCGGGACGCGCCGCGTAATAAGTTCCGTCGGCCGTAAAGTCCGGATCAACGATGTGCAGATGCACCGCGACCGACTGCACCGCCTCGACCGCTTCGCGTCCGCCCATCGCTTTGGTGTTATTGTCGATCACCTCCTGCAGGGTCGTCGCGCCAACCCAGCCTGGGAGGACAATTGCCGCGGCGGCGACGAGAAGAACGCGATGAGTTTGAATCAGGCTGCCGAGGTGTCCCATAACATTGTAACGCCGGCGCGCGGTCGATTTGTCTATCGCAGGTCTAAATTTTACGACGGATTGTTAGTCTTCCAGATCCGGCTGGAGAAACTGGCGCCACGTTTTGTCTGTCAAGATTTGTTGACTGACCCACACCCATTCTGTTGCCGCTCGCGCACGCGTTGCGCCTTCTTCCGAAACAACGCGACGTGCAGCGCTTCGGCCGATGCCCGCCCGGCGCAAGCGGGCGCGCGTTAGCCACGCCAGCGTGATAATCGAAGATCGTTTCGTTCGGAAAGGCGAACGTGTCCCGCGCAAAATCTAACTCCGGATCATCCTTGGTCGCCGCTACGGCGCCGGTTCTCAAAAACCCGAGCGCGATCCCCACCAGAGCTCAACCGAGACCGAACTTCATTCTCACGTGTCCCGGAAATTCGTATCCGGCGCCCACGCCGAATGTAAACTACTGTGGCAAGACTCTTCCAGCGAAACGGAATCTCTTTGCTCCGTCTGTCCTACCGCCCTCGGCTCACCAAATCATCCCGATAACGCCGTCTGGAGTGCGGCAAAGTACCAGATCCAACCCCCAATTTGTATCGCCAGCGCCAGGGTTTGCACCCAGCGGCTGTTGATGAAAATGGCCGCCACGCCCGCTGCCAGGGTCATCGGAGCAATGACAAGGTTCTGCGCCGGCCACTGCGACGCGCCGGCGGCCTGGCCAAGCCTGGCATTGGTCACCACCGTGACCACGCCAAGAATGGTGTAAGCGATGAGATATTTTCGACCTTCCTCGGAATGAAAGCGCTGCAGGTCGATCTCGCCTCTTTCCGGAATGCGTGGCGAGACGAGACGCGCGTTCAGATAAATGCCGGCCGCAACCGAAAATAGAACGAGATCGCCCCAATGTCCCAGGTCGTGACCGCGTGCAAATCCCAAAGGCCGATCCACCACGCGCAGGTGAAGAGAAGTGCGATCGACATCCAGCCCGCATTGAACCACGACAGCCGGATGCGCTTGGAGGCGATGATGATCTCGCCTGCCGTCGAGAGCACATGCGTCACCGCCGCCGCATAGACGAACGAGAACAGCACCAGAATGAAATCGAACGCGTGCATCGTCAGCGCACGATTATGTCGAGGCGGCCACGCTCAGACAAGCCTGCCGCGGCGCCTGGCGACCGCCGAAAGATCGCGAAGGCCGGGCCCACCCACGATTCAGTGTTTGCCGTAGCGCTCAAGAGCGACCGGGCTTTGAAACTTCGCCCTCCGCTTTTGCGCAGCGCTGCTATACGCGCATCACGTATAACATTTCGAAATGCCATAAGAGACTTGCTCGAACATGACGCCCGCCGTTAGCGACCAACCACCGCCCCGATAGCTTCCATCGCCAAATGGGCGCAGTTCGGCGCAGCCATGTTCCCACTCCTGCAGGGTGCGTTTGGAAATCTTCAACTTCAGAGCCGCCTCGCCTCCTCATGGCGTTCATCGCGTACGGCCGGATGGTCCTGAAGCCGATCTTCTGAACGGCGGGCCGGCGCTGGTCGAATTGCAACCGTGACCGTCAAACATGCTGGACCAAAGAACTTGGGTCAGACCCGAATGGCACTAAGATAAGGCGAGTATAGGGCGAAAAGCGGAATCGTGTCGGCCTGGCACCCCGAGAGAACCGCCGCGCCGTAACCGTCCCCCAAAATGAAACGCCCTAAAACCCCCTTAACTTAGTGCCATTCGGGTCAGACCCAGTTTGGGTACGCGGTTGGGCACTGGATTCGAGCGGCCAAAATCTTGGGTCAAACGCCACACCTATATTCCAAACTGACCCACTGTCGCGCAATGATAACAGCATGGCGGATTTTGAAGCTACGGGCTTGCTCGCTTTCGGAGACCAGAGGGAACAGCCGTTCAGGCCAAAGACGAGAAACATGAGACCCAGCAGAATGCGAATGACGGGAGTCACGATACCACCCTACGATTTCCTTCACGACTTTTCGTCTCCCCAGGCTCATTCGAATCCGTCACGGGTCACGGCAGAATTTCAGCTTTGAAAGCCCCGGCCATTTGCTTCGCAACCCGTTCCGGCAGTCGTCAGCTTTTTCAGTTTTTCTTTCTTCTGCCTTCTTACCTCTTCCTTTCTTCCGCCACCTGCCCATTTGGATTCAGGTCAAAACAGAGGTTGATGCGGGAATGACTTTGCAAGATTCAAAGCTCTGATCCCGGTCGTTCCCAGGAGAGAGTTGCGAGTTCACGCTCGGCGCGGAGAGTCCGGGCATGAGCGACAACCTCCTCTCACGATTCCTGCGCTACGTCCGGGTGGATACGCAGTCGGACGAGACCAGCGCCGCGTTTCCGAGCACGCCCGGCCAATTGGTGCTGCTGGAGATGCTGAAGCAGGAGCTGAGTGAACTGGACGCGGCGGACGTGCAGATGACAAAGCACGGTTACGTCATGGCCAGCATCCCCGCCAACACGCGCAAAGCCCGCGTGCCGACCGTGGCCTTTCTCGCCCACGTGGATACGGCGCCGGACTGCTCCGGCAAAAACGTGAAACCGATCGTTCATCGCAAGTACGACGGCGGCGTCATTAAGTTCCCGGATAAACCTGACCTGACTCTGGATCCGGCGACATCGCCGGAGCTTCGAACGGCCCTGGGCAAAGACATCGTGACCGCCAGCGGCACGACATTGCTGGGCTCCGACGACAAGTCGGGTGTGGCGGTGGTCATGACTTTGGTCGAGAGATTGCTCCGGGAGACGAAGCGGAAGCACGGGCTGATTCGAGTCTGCTTCACGCCTGATGAGGAGATCGGCCGGGGCGTGGACAAACTGGATCTGCGAATGCTCGGGGCGGACGTCGCTTACACCCTGGACGGCGGTGCGCCGGGGGAGATTTGCTGGGAAACCTTTTCCGGCGATGGGGCGGAGGTCATCATCGATGGCATCACCACTCATACCATGGAGGCGAAGGCCAAAGGCATGGTGAACGCCGCCTATCTCGCGGGCAAGCTCCTGGCAGCGCTGCCGCGCGAACGCTGCGCGCCGGAGACAACCGAAGGGAGAGAGGGCTTCATTCACCCGATCAATGTCGAGGGCCGGACAGAGCGGGCCGATCGTGAAATTCATCCTGCGCGATTTCGAGCTGAAGGGGTTGGCGGAGAAGGGCAAAATTTTACGCGGCCTTTGCCGAGGGTTACAAGCCACCGAGCCGCGGGCGCGCGTCCGCTGCAAGATCCGAAAACAGTATCGCAACATGGCTTACTGGTTGCGCAAGGACATGCGCCCCGTGGAGCTGGCGCGGGAGGCCTTCGTGGCCGCGGGACTCAAACCGTATGACCACGTCGTACGTGGCGGCACCGATGGCTCGCGCCTGACCGAGCTGGGCCTGCCGACCCCAAACCTGTTTTGCGGTGAGCACAACGCGCATGGGCCGCTCGAATGGGTGGCGGTGCAGGATATGGAGTCAGCCGTAACCGCCTGCGCCCACCTTGCTGAGTTTTGGGAAAGAAAAGGCTGAGTGGAATTTCCCTCTGGCGACAGAACCCGCAGATCCAGGATCGGGACAACCAGGTAATGGTGGATCTGCTGCCGCAAAGCTGCCAACGATTTGGGGCTTCTTCCAAGAGAAGTTGATCGGGATGTCAATGTTGATGAGACGCGACCCCTTCTGACACTCCCTTGCCTGGGTTTCCTCGCTCCGAAGGTGCGCGCAAAGCCTCGATGGGGCTAATACTCGCGACCGCGAGGGTGGCATTCTTGCGCAATTCATCGCCGGCTGGCCGGGTTGTCGTTGCTCATTTCGATACGCAAGGTTTCGCTTGAAGGGAATCGGTTAGTTCTCCGATGATGCGACGCCCACCGGCGCTTCATCGCCAGCCGCGGTTGAGTCGAGTTGAAATTCGAGCAGGTCGCCGGGCTGACAACCGAGCGCCTCACATAGCGCCTCGAGGGTCGAGAAACGGATCGCGCGCGCCTTTCCAGTCTTGAGGATCGACAGGTTGGCCAGGGTGATGCCGATCCGCTCGGCCAGCTCGGTCAGAGTCATCCGCCGTGCGTGAAGCAGGTCGTCGAGCTTGACGTTGATTGCCATGTTAGACCGTCCCTTCCAGCTCGTCACGCATGCGCGCGCCCTCGGCGAAGACGCGCGCCAGCACGAACAGCAGGAGCACAGCCAGCCAGCCACTGGTGGAGAAGCCGGCGTTGAGACGCAGCGGATGGTCGGGAGTCGACACGACCTTGGCGATCACTGCAATCACCAGGCTGAGAAGCTGAAGGCCCAGCACTGCCCGGGCGATTGTCTCAAGCCGGGAAGCATTTTGCCTCACGAACGGGTCGCCCCCCCGCACACTCTCGACCATATCCAGCAGGCGCCTCAGAATCACGTAAAACAACGGAATGCTGACAAGGCCCAGGAGCGCTACCGCTTTCATGCCCCAGAATAGTGGCTTGGTTGCGTGAAGCGCGGCCATTATCGACACTTCGTTGGTGAAGCTGGCGACGAGAAGGACGAGGATCGCAGCGCCATAAAGCCAATTGACGATGATGAGGATGTGCAGCGCGATCCGCGACGCGGTGAGGGAGGCGGGTACTGGCTGGCGCATGAGCGTTTGCCTTTCGGTGAGTTTCATATTGATAAACAATATTCTATACATTGATATTCGACAAGCACTTTATTGATATTCGATAAAACAACTGCGGGAGCAGACGAAGCCTTAGGCCGACGCTTCGCGAAGCTGGGGAAGCGAGCGCGGCAGAGCTGTGCGTTTCTCATCTCATTGGTGGTCGCGCGGAGCACGCAATTATTATAATTGTGTTACCTTTGCGTGATCGACTCGCGTCGATTGTCGTGATAAACGCGACCATGTTTTCACTACGCCTTGCTCTCGTAGTTGCTGCTTTTTTTCCACTTGGATTGGCCGCTCCGACGGCGGCCCAGGCAGCGCCGCCCGCGCCGGTCCTCGTCGCCCCGGCCGACGGTGCATCCCTCAGCCAACCGATCACGATCGACTGGAACCCCGTGGTCGATTCCAATGGTCCGATCGGCAGCTATACCTGGCAGGTCGGCACGAGTTCCGCGTTTGGTACAGTCGTGCTCGAAGGATTCACCAACATGCTCTTCGACGGCGTTTTGGCTGCGACCGATCACCTGGTCAGCGGTTTGGCTAACGGACAATATTTTTGGCGAGTCAAAGCGACCTCCCTCGCCGGGGGCGATTCGGCCTGGTCGACCGTGCGCAGCTTCCAGGTGACCGGCCTCGGGCCCGCCCCGGGGAGGCCGGCCATCACCACTCCCTCGAACTACAGCAAGTTCCACGCGCTGGAAACATTCACCATTCGCTGGTCGGCGGTAGCGAACGCGCAATACTACCTGCTCGAAGCGGACGACGAGCCCACCTTCTCCTATCCGCTTACCCTAACGACTGACGCGCTGACCTTCGGGACGCGATTCGAAGCGGGCTGGGGCAACCCGATCCCGAATATTTATTACCGCGTCCGCGCGGTCTCAGCGAACAACGTGCGCGGGCTGCCTTCCAAAACGGTCGTCATCCGCATTACAAATAACGCTCCCGTCCCGCCCTCGCCCAGCCAGGTTGCACCGGCGGCGGGCGCGACAGTTTCGCTCCCGTTCACCTTTGATTGGACCGACACGGCCAATCCGCAGGTGGTCGGTTATGATCTCGATGTCGATACCGATCCAAATTTCGGCGGCTTCGGCGTCCTCCTCATCCAAGGCGTCTCGCGTTCCGATGACATGCTCGCGTCCGACCTCCCGCCCGGAAATTATTTCTGGAGAATCCGCGCGCTTCATGGCGCGGTCGCCGGTCCCTGGTCGGCTGGGCGCGCCATCAACGTGACCGAGGCACCGCCCACGCCGGACGGTCTTGTCCCCTTCCACCTGATCGCTTCACAAGCACCACGGCAGGCGGCAATCCAACCCAGGCGCGACTAACTCTGAACGCGCCCGCGCCAGCCGGCGGCGCGACCGTGACGGTGGCGAGCGATTTCCCGCAGGCGAATCTGCCGGGCGGCGTCTTCATTCCGCAGGGGAAGACTGATGCCGTCGTTAGTCCGATCACGACCGAGCCGGTGTCAGGCGCGACGATCGGCACTCTGCGCGCGGCCTACGGCGGCGGCCTGCAACAAAGCTCAATCGGGCTCTTTCCACTGCTCCTCGGCACGGAGATCGGCGCCGAGAATGTGGTCGGAGGCAATTCCTTCAACGGCACAGTGACGCTTGTCGGTCCGGCGCCGACGGGTGGCACAGTCGTCCGGTTCGTGAGTGGCAACACCAGCTTGTTGCGGCCGCCGGCGACGGTTTCGATTCCCGCAGGGGCGACGGGCGCGACCTTCCCGATCGCAACCAGAGCGGTGAGCGAGTCGACTATTGTCGCGCTGGACTCAGGTACTGACGGCGACGGCTTCCGTGCCGCGCGGATTTTCGTCATCCTCACGCCTCCGGGTGGCACAACTCTTCCCCCGAGCCTTGCTTCCTTGACGCTCAGTCAGCCAAGCGTGCGCGGTGGCGGCCACTAACGGGCACTGCGACACTAACTGGTCCCGCGCCGGCCGGTGGCGCCGTGATTCCACTCAGTGGAAGCCTGGAAGGTCAGGTCGTCGTGCCGCCAAATGTGACCGTGCCGGCGGGGAACATGGGCGCCAATTTCACCATAACGACTCCGCCCGTTCTCGAGCCGCACTGGGTCGTGATCCAGGGCGAATACGGTACCTTCAATGGTAGTCAGGCCAGCACCCTCGAGATCGATCCAGGCCCGCCCGGTCCGCCGACCGTCTTCGCTCTTGGCCTTTCCGATTCACTTGTCACCGCGGGAGACACCGTCCGCGGCACCGTGGGTTCTTTCGCGCCTGCCCCGGCTGGCGGCGCCCAGGTTAAGCTCAGGAGCGCGAACCCGAGCGTCGTCCAGGTGCCCGCGAAGGTGCGCATCGCCCAGGGCAACAGCGCGAACAGTTTCACCATCACGACCGGGTCGGTGTCGATCGAAACAGGTGTGCGCATCGACGCCACTCTCGGCGGCGTCACGAAGTCAGTCTTTCTCAACGTCAGACCAAATCCGGATGACCCGCCATTGCTGGAATCACTCACCATTACTCCGGACAGCGTGCCCGGCGGAACGAACGCGACGGGCACCGTCACCCTGAACGCGCCGGCGCCGGCAGGCGGGATCTTCGTTACCCTCTCCTCGGGCGACAATGCCGTCGCGCAGGTCCCGGCGATCGTGAGCGTTCCGGGCGGCAAACCTCGGCGAACTTTACCGTCACCACATTCCCGGTGCAGATGGACACCGTCGTCAGCATCGCCGCCTTCTACGGAAGCGGCTTCGAGACGGACGATATCACGGTAACGAAGTAAGACCCGCCACAGACGAGGCGAGATAGCTTTGCTGAGCCAGGGCGTGGAGATGCTGCGGCACGGGCGTTCGCGCGTGGCAATAACCATCCGGACGGTCACGCTGGTTTCGATAGCCTTAAAATGACCGATGCCGACCGTTAGGCCAACGCTTCGCGAAGGTGGCGGACTGCAAATGCTTCGGACTAGCGACCACAGGTGTCGATAGTGAGCCTGATCCCAATTCCCGCGCTCCCGCGGTGAAGTTTCCATGCGCTTCAAGAGGCTTGTCCTCGTTGCGAACTGGCGATAATAAATTCTCAGCTCTTCGCTCGTTTTCTTCATGCCAAACATTCCGGGCCTGCGCAGTTGCTACGACAAAGTTGGCCGCCTCATTTATTTCGGGCGGATGCTGGACAAGATTCGCCTGCACGCCTCGAGCAACCCGCGCTCCGATTAACTTGGTGCGGGGCATGAGGCTTGTCCGCCGCACAGTTCAGAGGATATCGTCGCCAACATGACAGCTTCCACCGTGGCGCAATACCTCGCCGCACTCCCCGCGGATCGCCGCGTTGCGCTCAACGCCGTGCGCAAGGTGATCAATGAAAATCTGCCCGACGGATACGACGAGGGCATGCAGTTCGGGATGATCGGCTGGTACGTCCCGCTGTCCGTGTATCCGGCGGGCTATGGCGAGAATCCCAAAGTGCCGCTGCCATTGGTTGCGCTCGCATCGCAGAAGTCGGGCATGGTGCTGCATTTCCTGTCCTTCTACGGTCACGCCACTCTCTCCACCTGGTTCACCAGCGAATACCAGAAGAGCGGCAAGAAGCTCGACATGGGTAAAGGTTGCGTCCGCTTCAAAAAGTTGGACGACCTGGCTCTCGACATAGTCGGCCGCACCGTTGCGCGCGTGCCCGTGGAGGAACACATGGCCAATTACCAGGCGGCGAGGGCGCTCATGGACAAGGGAAGGAGCAGCGCAAAAAAGGCCGCCAAGAAGTCGGGGATGAAGAAGGCGAAACCAAAGAAGTAATCCTGGCGACTGCCTTCAGCGAGCGGGATGGGGTTGAAGCCAACGCTCAGATTGACCGCTTTATGCGGTCAAGTTCCAGTGCGGATGAATTCGATCCGGCTAGCCGACGATCAGGCGTGACTCTCTTTAGTATTGACCGCTTAAAGCGGTCGATACAGAATCATGCGACGATGAAGAAGACGCTCTTGCATGGGTTGTTTCCTCAGGTACGCGCGGAAATCCTTCGGCTTCTATTCACGAATGCGCGAGCGGAATTGTATGTGCGTCAGTTCGCTCGCTTGAGCGATCTCGCGCTTCAGACCGTGCAGGATGAGTTGGCCAAGCTGGAGGCGGCTCATCTCGTTGCTAGTCGAAGCAACGGCTACCACCGATTTTACCGCGCCGACTTGAAGCAACCGCTCTATGCAACGCTACGAAAGCTTGTCGTCCGCGCGGCCTCGCACGCAAAACCCCAGCCTCGAGCAAGAGGTCAACGACGAGCAGGACGGCGTCGAAGCCAAGTTTAGGTTGACCGCTTTATGCGGTCGAGTCATCCATCCAGCGCCCCTGGCAGTGGCGGCAAGGCGCGAAGAGGAGAATATCCTTCACGGATCTGTGACCGACGAGCAACGCCGCCGCGGCGGCCAAGATCGGCCACCCTTCGGGCGAAGACTTGGCGGGCGAGGGGCAACATTGCAGCTCCTCGAGGTGCCGGCGGAAGGAAGGAATATTGTGGAGAGCTTGGCCCGGCCACACCCGTTCACCCTCGACGGGCGCTGCTGCCGCTTCTTCGGCGTCGCCTATTCGGAGATCAAGAGCCGCACCCTCGCCGCCACGGTCATTTACCGCTACCTCGCGGCCTCCCGTCCATGTCGCGGCTCCCCTGCTCGCTCCATTCAGCTTTTCCAAAAGATGCGACGTCCTCCCCGAGCGCATCCGGGAAAGCGGCCCCGCCGGCAAACCGATCGAGACCCTCATCGACCACATCGAATTCGACGAAGGGCGCGATCCCGTCGCCGAGCGGAGTTGGGAACAAATCTAAGCGGACGGGGCTTATGGCTTGGCGGCGGCTTTCGGCATGACCCCGATCTTTTGGGCGAAGGCGATGAAGCGCGGGTCGTCCTTGTAGGCGCGCAGGAACGGATCGCTCAGCAACTCCGTCACGCCCGGGTCGTTCGTCGTCCAGCCATGCTCCAACCACTCGAACATCTTCTCCGGTTCTTTGCGCAGGGCATAGACTTGGGCGATCTGGCTGCCGGACTCGTCGGCGTTTTCGTCGATCAGTTTCTTCAGCGCGGCGTCGGCCTCGGCGCGGTCGCCGTTGGCGAAGTGGGCCAGCGCCAGTGCGTAGGTGCGCCAAAACGGATCAGTTTCCTGTTTCGCCAATTCCACCGCGGCGCCGGCTTTGCCGCGCAGAATCTGAATGACCGCCAGTTGCATGTAGGTCTGGGCGGACTGCGGCTGCAGCGCGAGGGCCTCGCGCACCGCCGCCTCGGCCTCGTCGTAGCGGCCGAGCGAGGCGAGATAGGTGGAGAGGTTGGAGTAGGATGCGACGCGTAAAGGCTCCAGCGCAATCGCGCGCTGCAAGAGCGCGACCGCTTCGTCGAGTCGGCCAAGCGAGGAAAGCAGTGCCGCGAGACTAGACGTCATCGCCGCATTCTGCGGTGCCAGCTCGACGGCGCGGCGGGATTCGGCTTCCGCCGCGGCAAAATCAAAATCCACGACCCTTAGAATCAGGCCTTGTGCCGAATGCGCCTCGGGAAGATTGGGATTCAGCTCAAGCGCCCTTTTTGCCGAGGCGCGGGCTTCTGCCATCGTCCCTTGGCCTTCTTTGTTCATAGTACTGCCGTAGATGGTGGCCAGATTCACTTCCGCGGACGCGCCCCTGGCATAGGCCAACGCGTAATGCGGATCGAGCCGGATCGCCTCTTCGTAGTAGCCGATCGCTTTGCGGGTATCCTCTGCGGTGCGGCGATTGGAGTAAAAATTTCCCTGCAAGAGGGCGTTGTAGGCCTCGATGTTCTGGTTCGAAGGCGTGGCTGCGGTGGTCAACCGCGCGGCCTGCCCGTTGCTCCCGAGCAGCGCGACCTTGAGCTGCTTCGCCACCGCATCGGCGATCTCCGATTGCACCGCGAAGATTTCCTTCAGTTCCCGGTCGTAGGTGTCGGACCAGACATTGGCGCCGTCGCTGGATTTGATCAGCGCCACCGCGATGCGGACCCGATCGGCCGACTTCCGCACGCTGCCTTCGAGCAGATAATAGACGCCGAGCTTCTCGCCAATCGTCTTGCTGCCGTCGGCCTTGCCTTTGAACTGAAAAGAGGAGGTGCGTCCGACGACCTTCAGGACCGGCAGGCGCGAGAGGGAAGAGATGAATTCTTCCGACATCCCGTCGGAGAAGTACTCGTTCGCCGGGTCACCAGTGGAATTGACCAGCGGCAGCACCGCGATCGATTTTTCGGGAATAGGGGCGCTCTTTGGCGCTGTTCGATGGGAAGTGAAATAATAGGCAGCGCCGGCCGCCAGGACCGCGGCGAGCGCGAGCACGGCGATCCAGCCGAAACCGAAACGCTGCGGTGGTTTTTCCACAACCTGCTTTTCTGCGGCCTGCTGAAATTTCCGCGGGAGAGCGCCGTTGCCCAGGGGCTCAGCATAGAGGTTGACCAAATGAAGCCGCACCCCGTGTTTGACCTCGCAATCACCCAGGTCGTGCAAACGCGGCGCCCATTGCCGGTATTGCACCAGATCGTCGGCCACGTGCTGGGAGAGGAGGATGTGCCCGGCGTCGCCACAATCCATCACCCGTTGCGCCAGGTTGATGCCGGCCCCGGCGATGTTGCTGCGCCCGCTCACGTCCGTCACCTCGCTCACCGGGCCGCTGTGAATGCCCATCCGCACCGGAAGTTCCGGGTGCTTCCGGAGCGCTTCCGCAATCTCGAGCGCGCAACGGGCCGGTTCTTCCGCGCTGTCGTGAAAGACCAGCGCCATGCCATCGCCGGTCGGCAGCCTAACGAGCTGTTCGTCCGTCGCTTCGCGCACCGGCGTCGTGGCGAGCACGACCGCCGTGAGCTGGTTGAACCGCTCCTTTTGTTCCTCGATCAGGAGCCGGGAGTAACCGACGATGTCGATGAACAGGACATGCCCAATTTCCAAGCGGAGATTATCGTCGGGATCCGGCTGCACGATCCATTTTTATCGGAGCCGGCTAGGATTGCATACCTAATTTCGGGGGTGTCGAATTCGAGCCCATTCCCGCGTTTTGTCGCGATTACCTCCCCCGCCGGGAGCAATGCTGGACTCAACCGGGGGAGATGAAATATTTCCTCGGCGTGCCCTACTCCGAGATCCGGAGCCGCACCTTCGCTGGCGAGACCGATGAGTCCGTGCTGACCTGGGCGTACGCCTCCGGCACCCCGCGCACCGACGAAGAATCGATTCCGGAAGAAAGCCGTCAACAGAAGGGCGTTACTCTTTTCAGTGTTGACCGCTTAAAGCGGTCGATACAAAATCATGCGACAATGAAAAGAACGCTCTTGCATGGACTATTCCCTCTGGTGCGCGCGGAAATCCTTCGGCTTCTCTTCACGAATGCGCGGACGGAGTTGTATGTGCGTCAACTCGCTCGCTTAAGCGATCTCTCGCTTCAGACCGTGCAGGATGAGCTGGCCAAGCTGGAAGCGGCTCATCTCATTGCCAGCCGGAGCAACGGCTACCAACGCTTTTACCGCGCCGACTCGAAGCACCCGCTCTATGCCACGCTGCGGAGGCTTGTCGTCCGCGCGGCCTCACACGCGAAACCCCAGCCTCGAGCAAGAGGTCACCGACGACCAAGACGGCGTTGAAGCCACGTTTAGATTGACCGCTTTATGCGGTCATGTCATCCAGCGCGATGAAACGTTCGCCAGCAAATGTCAAATGCTAGACGCGACCCCTCCCCCTTCTCGGAGAGCCAACGCCCATTTTGCCGAAGCATTGCGCACAGACTTCAACAATGGCAGTGCACGGAAAAGCTCGACACATCGCGACGAACTGCTCAGCCTGTCGATCGGAGGTGCAATTCCGATTCCTATGATTAAGAAACCAGGTCTCGTATTCGTGACGCCGCGCTCGCGGCGGATTTTTTTCTCATTCCTGTTAGCCGCCGCTGCTCTCGCAGGACTAGCCGCGATCAGTTCCTCGCGTGCGACGGATCAGGCCGGCTCGTCTAACCAAAACGACTCGACCAAAATCGCGCCGTGGGTCGTCGATCACACCGCGAATGGACAACGGGCCGAGTTCATCGTCGTGCTGGCGAATCAGGCCGACCTAAGCGGTGCCGCCATGCTGCGCGCCAAGATGGACAAAGGCCGTTTCGTTCGTGACACACTGTGGAACGAGGCTCAGACGACACAAGGTCCGATTCTGCAATGGTTGAGGGACCGCGGGATCGAGCATCGTGCCTTTTACATTGTGAATGCGCTTTGGGTGAAAGGCGATCGCGCCGTAGCCGAAGCATTAGCGGCACGCACTGATGTGGCGCGTGTAGAAGGCAACCCGCGCATCCAGAATTTCCCGCAAGGTTTGGCTGCGGTCCCGGTGCCTTCGCAGGCAAATGCGCCGGAGACTGTTGAGCCGGGGATCGTCTACACGCATGCGCCGCAAGTGTGGGCGCTCGGCCACACCGGCGAGGGAATCGTAGTCGGCGGAGCGGACACCGGTTTTCGCTGGACCCATAACGCAATCAAGCCGCATTACCGCGGCTGGAACGGGGTGACCGCCCACCACAATTACAACTGGCACGATTCCATTCATGACAGCTCCGGTAATCCTTGCGGCAACGATTCACCCTTTCCTTGCGACGATACCGGTCATGGCACGCACACGATCGGGCTCGCGATCGGCGATGACGGCGCGGGCAATCAAATCGGCATGGCGCCCGGTGCGAAGTGTATCGGTTGCCGCAACATGGATGAGGGTGCCGGCACACCTGCGCGATACATCGAGTGTATGGAGTTTTTTCTCGCACCATACCCGGTTGGCGGTGACCCAAGTCAGGGCAACCCGGCAAAAGCTCCCGACCTGACGACTAACTCCTGGGTCTGCCCGGAGGATGAAGGTTGCTCGCCGGACACGCTGCAATCGGCCGTCGAAGGCCAACGCGCTGCCGGCATTGAAATGGTGGCGGGCGCCGGTAACAATGGAGGAGACTGCAGCGGCGTAAAATACCCGCCTGCGATTTACGACGCCTCCTACACGGTGGGGGCGTTGAACACCGGCACTGATACCCTTGCCTTCTTTAGCAGCCGCGGCCCGGTTACGGTTGATGGCAGCAATCGCGTCAAACCGGACATCACCGCGCCGGGAACAAATAATCGCTCGAGCTATAACACCGCCGATGATGCCTATGTTTTGTTGAGCGGCACCTCGATGGCGACGCCGCACATTGCAGGCAGTGTGGCCTTGCTCTGGTCCGCGCGCCCGGGGCTTCGATCCGATCTGGATGCCACCGAAGGGACGTTGAACAACGCCGCGGTCCATATCAGCTCGAACGACTGCGGTGACCCCGGACCGCCAAACAACGTTTACGGCTGGGGGCGAGTTGATGTCTTTGCCGCTGTCACGACAAACGGGACGCCTACGCCAACACCCACACCTACACCTCCGCCTCCGATAAAGGTCAATGTTTCCGTAAGTCCAATGGAGATCAGCGAAGGCGAAAGCGCCACTTACACCGTGACTGCTTCCGCGACACTTACTCGGTCGATCACCGTTGGCTATGCCATGAGTGGCACCGCTACTAACGGCACCGATTACACACTCAGCGGCAAACCAAACCAGGTGAGAATCCCGGCCGGTCAGTCTTCTGCAACCGTTATCCTGACCTCGCAGCTTGATCAGATCACGGAAGGCACTGAGACGGCCGTCATGACTCTGCAACGCGGCCGGGGCTACAAGCTGGGTCGGACCAAGGAGGTTACGCTTCCAATCCTCGAATCCCGTTAAACTACCGAATCGCCAACAGGCAGCTTCAGTTGTTAGATTACCGCGCGCTTGCGGAAGGAGACAACCAGGCCGCTCAAGTGGATCGCAGCCGAACTGAGAATGGGAACCTGGACGCACCTAAACCGCCGACTGCACGCGCGGAGGAATGACCCCGATGGTCGCGCCATTCTGCCGCCGTTCGCGAGCCGAATGTCAAATGTATAGAGCGACCCCGTTCCCCTTCCCCACGGTTCACCGTATTCCTGTGCCAATCCTCGAGATATCAAATATCTCGAAAGCGTTCGTGGTGCCGCTGCCTTCAACGATGTAAGCGTATTTGCCCGCGATAAAGATATCGTCCGGCTGGCCGCTGTGGGCCAGCGGGCTCTGGCTTACGCGCAAAGGAGCTGCCGCGTTCGAGACGTCGAATATCTCGAACGCCTTGGTCGTTCCTGCCCCCTCCACTATGTAGGCGAAGCCCTTCTTGACCCAGATAGCGTCGCCGCCGCCCGTGTCAATGCTGCCCGCATTGGCAAGGTCGGCCTGGCCTGCCAGGACCGGGGCCGACGGGTCGGAAACGTCGAAGATCTGGAACGCGTTGATCGTTCCCGCCCCCTCAGCGATGTAGGCGTAATGGCCTGAGACGAATATGCCATCGTCCGGGACTCCATAATTCAGGTCGGTCGCGCTCTTAAGGACCGGCGCCGCCGGGTTCGACACATCGAAGATGTCGAAGCCTTGGATTCCAAATCCGCCGATGGCGATGTAGGCGTAGTAACCCTGGACGTAAATGGACGCCTGGTCGAACGCCGTGAGATTGCTCTGACTTACTCGGACCGGAGCTGCCGGGTTCGATATGTCGAATATCTCGAAGCTGTTGGCGTAACTACTGCCCTCGACAATGTAGGCGTACTTATTCCGGACGAACAGGCGGTCGCCGGCGTTATTGGCCAGGTTGGCCTGGCCGACGAGCACTGGCGCGGCCGGGTTAGTAACATCGAATACTTGGAGCGCATTCACAGTGCCGCCTCCCTCGACGATAAAAGCGAAGCCGTGTGTAACCCATATGTCGTCGGTCGAGACCCCGTTGCCACCGTTGGCCAGGTTGCTCTGACTGATCGGGACAGGAGCTCCAGGGTCGGATATATCGAATATCTGGAAGGCGTTCGACGACCCCGGAAGCCGCGGGCTTTCGAAGGCCTGCGGCTTTTATTGATGGCTAATGAGAGTATGGGCCCTCAGTCCACCACAACGTGATCAATCGTCTTCACGCCTCCCGTGCTGGCGAAATACACATGCACGCTAGCGCCGGGCCTGACTGCACTCCGGACTATTTCTCCTTTTCTGTTTAACACATGACCGGCGCCGTCCAGAACGTACCTAGCCGGGTCCGCGTCATTGCGTACGAGGAGAGTGTTGGAAGGCTGATAACTAGCCGTCTCGCATCTATCAACCATAATGATAGTCGTTCCCGTTACCGTTATTCCTTGTTCTGAAGCAGTGGTCGTCTGCGTTCTCGGCTTCGGACCTTCCGCAAAGGCCAGCGGAGCAATCAGTGCGCAGCAGGCAATACTGACGATTACTCTTATCATAACTACGATACCTCCATGGTTTGATTGTTGATAACTACCTGTTTGCTACGATCCGACAGTGCACAACATGTGCCGTTTTGGTATCGCGAACGTAACAGATAGTGCGCAAAGCGCTTGGACCGCACAGACGTTTTTTCTCGAAGCATCTGCTTTCCCAAATTTGGGATTGCTTGGTGTCACTTCCGGGAAGCGTTGGTAACGCGATTAGGGTGTAAAATGCTGTAAGGGTAAAACGCAATCCTGAAAAGACACCTTCCTAAGCGGGGAGGAACGGATTGGGAATTGGAGTCAGCTTCAGAATCGCGCTCTGCTGCGCTGACGCGACCCCGTCACGTCTCTTCGAGAGCTAGCGCGACCGCCTAAGGCTTACATGGGATGTTCGTATCCTGCGCAGCCACGATCTGCCATTTCCCCGCGCGTTTGAGCCATGTGTCGCTCCAGATCAGGCAATGCTTTGCCTTCTTGCCATCTTTAGCCTTGGCGACCGCGCTTTCCGCTCCATACGCTATCGCGATGGAGTCGCCGAAGAATCTCACCTTTACCTCGCCCAGTTGGCAGTCGCGCTCGAGCGCTTTGGCATCTGTGGTGGTCGCTTCCTCCTTGCCGTAGCGCCGTCCGCTTGGCGATGTCCCTTGGAAGTCGTCCGCAATTACGTTCTTAAGATCCGGCTGCGGGCTACAGGCCGAGTTGGCCCACTTCGCCTCGGCCGCAATGATGAACTTCACCGTCTCCTCCTCCGGCGATCCCCAGCGAGATTCCTGCGCAACGCTGGGTGAGGCAAACCCACCGAGAGACAACACTACGAGCAGACATGCTGGGATGATTGATGCGAATTTCATTGCTTTAGGCCTTTTCCCGTTTGTATTCCACCGGCATCGACGGGCAAGCCTTTTCTTCGCTCCGAACCAAGACGCCCTGGATGCAGATAAAGACTGATATCGACGGCTATCGATTGGATCAAATCGTGCAGGACGCGAGAACGTGATCCCACCCCATCCGCTTGACTTGGTTCAAGCGACTTAATTTCAGTTTTCAGCGTTTCAGCTTCCTTGTCCGGGGAGCGCGCCCGCCCGCGGGCGCTGGTGAAGGCGCCCTCGCCTTCACGAACTTGATCGCCTCTCCCCGGAGCGCCTCGTCAAGAGTTGACGATCTCAAGGGTCTGACCCCTCTTCTTCGTCATCCGCGTGAATCTGCGAAAGTTGTGCTCAATCGGTCGATGATGAAAATCGCGCTACCAGTGCCGTCGCCGCCAGATCGCCCGTCGCGTTCGTGACAGTGGCAAAGAGATCCGGGATCGCATCGACGGCAATCAGGATGCCAATGCCTTCCAAGGGAAGTCCGATCGCCAGGAAAAGTGGCGCAAGCATCAGGAACGCGCCCCGCGGCACTCCCGGCGCTGCGAATCCGAGAAAGATTGCAGCAAGCGCGATCGTCAGATATTGCGGCATGTGCAGTTCCACTCCATAAAACCAGGCGACAAAGAGCGAACCGATCGGCCACGCCACTGGTCCAGCGAACTTAAACATCGAGACGGCGAGCGGGAGTACAAACCCTGTCACTTCCTTCGGCAACTTTAGTCCTTCCTCCGCTCCTTCCACCAACGCGGGCAATGATGCGATCGAAGAGCTGGAGGAGAAAGCGATGAGCTGAGCCGGAAGGGCGGCCCGCGCAAACACTCTTACCGGCACTCGCGCCACCATCACAAGCGCCGGGTATAACAACAAAACGAAGAGTATGCTCGCCGCCGAATACACGATGACGTAGAACCCGACCGCGCCCGCGAGTCCCACACCGCCGTGCGCGCCGAGCGGAAGCATAAGACCAAAAACGCCGATTGGCGCCAGACGCACGATCCATCGCACCAACACAAGCATCGCCTGAGTAACAGCGCTGAAGAATCCGAGCAGCGTCGTTCGCGCGACGGTGGGAGACTTCGCGATCGCTAGCGCGAACAAGAGCGTGAAGAGAATCAGCGGCAGCATCACCCCGTTGGCTGCCGCGTTCACTGGGTTGGTAGGAATGAGCGATGTCAGCCAGCTCCAAAAACCGACGCTCGGTGCCTCCGATGTCAGCGAATGGGCCGCTTCCGCTGCGCCTGGTGGAAGCGGAGGTCTGACCGCAATCAGGTGCGGCAACCACGCGAACATAGCAATCGCCAGCGGAATCATAATAATCGTGGCGAACGCAAGCATACCTATGAAGACGGCGAGCGTTCGGCCGCCAAGTCGTCCGACTGCCTTGACGTCGGATGCGGATGCCACGCCGGTGATGACAAGGGAGACAACCAGCGGAATCACCGTCATCCGGATTGCGTTCACCCAAAGAGTTCCCACTGGGGCAATGGCATCGGCGGCGCGAAGCAGCGACGGGTTATGCGTCGCCGCGATAGCTAGGCCACCTGCAAGACCGACCCCGAGTCCTATGAGAACCTGCGTGCTTTCTTTCATAAGGTTCTTACATCATGAGGTCGCCGCCATTAATGTCTAATGATGCACCGGTGATGTAGCTCGCAGCTTCCGATGCGACAAAGCAAATCAGATCGGCGACCTCGAGCGGCGTGCCGAGACGTGGCACCGGGTAACTCCGGGCAAGGCGTTCCAGCACTTCGGGTGCGGCGCTTTCGCGCGTGAGTTCGGTGTCGATCATTCCCGGGCACACGGCATTCACGGTGATGCCGAAAGATCCCAGTTCCTTTGCCGCCGCGCGTGTAAGACCCAGGAGCCCTGTCTTGGAAGTTGTGTAATGGGCGCCACCGAGAGTACTCACCATGCGTCCCGCCGTCGATGAGATGTTGACCACGCGCCCGTATTTCTGCGCCTTCATCGCTGGTAGCACGGCTTTGATGAGAAGGAACGGCGCGGTGAGATTGACCTCGAGCGCGCGGCGCCATTCGTCAGCCGTGATTGTCTCGAATCGGGTCGTTAGGGGCAGCGCCGCGTTATTAATCAGGATGTCGATGCGATCAAATCGCTCGAGCGTGCGCTGCACGATGTCGTCTGGCGCGTCGGGCGCGGCGACATCTCCCGGAACGGCGAAAGCCCGTTCGCCGATCTCCCTCGCCACGCGCTCCGCGCGCTCCGCATCGCGCACGTTGATCGCAACCGAGGCACCGCGTTCATGCAGCCGTTCGGCCACCGCCCGACCCAGGCCACGCGCCGCGCCGGTGACGATCGCCACGCGACCAGTGTAGTCTTGAGGAGCGAGCAATGGCATTGGCATATAGCTAACGAGAATGGACCGGACTGGCAATGGAGCCGCTGGGAATCGTCAAAGAATTTAAGACTCGACCCCATTTCTTCACCTTAACTGTAGCGCCCTTTGATCGCCCATTAACCGATAAATCCATCACCCGTTGCGCCATGTTGATGCCGCCGGCGATGTTGCTGCGCCCGCTCACATCGGTCACCTCGCTCACCGGTCCGCTGTGAATCCCCATCCGCACCGGAAGTTCCGGATGCTTCTGCAGCGCTTCGGCAATCTCCAACGCGCATCGGGCCGGTTCCCTCCACGCTGTGGCGGAAGACCAGCGCCACTCCATCGCCGGTCGGCAGCCTGACCAGTTGTTCGTCGGTCGCTTCGCGCACCGGCGCGGTAGCAAGGACGATCTCAGTCAGCTGATTTAGCCGCTCCTTCTGTTCCTCTATTAAGAGCCTGGAGTAACCGACAATGTCGATGAAGAGAACGTGCCCGATTTCCAGGTGGAGATTGTCTTCGGCTTCCGGCACAGGGCCTCTTTTTACCCGAAAGAACGTGTGGGCGGTGATGTATTTCAGCAAGGACGTTGCCGTCCGGGTACTCGGCGCAATTTCCTGGGAGCGAGCTGACCGACATCTTGTATCCGGCGGGCTATGGCGAGAATCCCAATGTGCCGCTCTCCATCCGTGACCGTTTGGGGCAGCTGTTCAGTTTTGATGCGCTCGCACCCGCTCGCTTCCGCTACCCTCGCAGCACCCCGTCTATGTCGCTCGCCCCGTTCGCTCCATTCAGCTTTTCAGGAGGAAAGTCCGCGGTGAAGAAGGCGAAGCCGAAGAAGTAGTCTTGGCGACTGCCGGTCAGCCTGAACTCTTCGACGCCGAATGCGATGGCCGCACCCGCTCTCTAAAGCTTAACCATATTGCCTTCAAGCGTCCGATTCCGTTAGAGTCTCGGGTCGATGTCGAATATTGATCGTCGTGATTTTGTCGCTTCCGCTCTCGCGTTTGGAGCGACGGCTGTCTGGGCGGGTCCGGCGGCGTTCGCGTCGCGGGCGAGTTGGTCGGAGCGCCGCGATTTATATCCCGAGGGCGTTGCTTCGGGCGATCCCGAGCCCGAAAGCATCATCCTGTGGACGCGGCGCCCGTTTGCCACGGGGAAAGCCCACCGCCTGGTGGTCGAGATCGCACTGGATTCCGATTTTACCAAAGTCATAGCAACCAAGCGTGCGCCGGTGCTCGCTACATCGGATTGGACCTGCCGCGTGCTCGTCGGCGGATTGAAGCCCAGCACGGTTTACTGGTACCGTTTCAGCGACGCGACCGGAGCGGGCAGCCGGATTGGTCGCACGATCACAGCGCCGCGACTCGACGACGAGCGGACGGTCCGCTTCGCTTTCGTCTCCTGCCAGAGCGTCAACGAGGGTGCGCAGAACGCCTACCGCCGCATGATCTGGGAAGATGAGCGCGCCCCAGCGGACGCAGCGGCTCGGCTTCGTGCTGCACCTTGGCGATATCATCTACGAAGTGGTGGAATATCCCGAGGAGGTGCCGCACCGCTACGACCGCACCGTCTTTGACATCGGCAAGATGCCGGACGCGCGCAAGGTGGACAATTTCCACGTCCCGACCACGCTCGCTGGCTACCGCATGGTCTATCAGGCCCATATCCGCGATCCCGACATCCAGGACGCGCGCGCACATTTCCCGTTCGTGTGCATCGGCGACAACCACGAATTCTCCTGGCAGGGCTGGCAGAGCTTCATCCAATATGGCGGCAAGAAAGAGCCTGCCCAGCCGCTGCGCGTCGCGGCCAACCAGGCGTGGTGGAGTACATCCCGTCGCGGGTCGCGAAGGCTTCGGGGCCGGGCCTCGATCAGTTCGGGCCGCCGGCGGTGGTGGCCGCGCCGATCACAAAGCTCGACGATCATGGCTTTGGCGACGAGGCCAATAACCGCACCGCGGTCGGATCGATGACGGCGTATCGCGCGATGCGATACGGCAAGCATGTCGATCTGATCCTCACCGATCTTCGCAGCTGCAAGATGCAGGAACCGACCGGGCGGCCAGAAGCGCAGGACCTCGACTCGGGCGATACCCCCTTCATGGTCCCGGAGAGTTGGATGCAAATCCTCGATGCGGGCCGGACCTATGCCGGGGGCAAACCGCCCGAGGCCATCATGGTTGGCGACAAGGCGGTGCCCAACTTCCGCAAGGACGAGCCGCCTTACACCGCGCTGGGCCGGAAGCAGAAAGCGTGGCTCAAGGAGCGGCTGCGCACGTCCAAGGCGACGTGGAAGATCTGGGGCGCCACCAACGGCACGCTCGACATGCGGAGCGATCCCCAGAATTTGCCCGCCGGGCTGATCAAGAAACCGTGGGTGTGGCCCGAATATGGCACTTTCGGCGGGGGCGATTTCAGTGGGGCGCTGCACGAGCGCGCCGAGCTCTACGATTTCATCCGCGACCAGCGGATCGACGGCTTCGTCATCGTATCAGGCGACCGTCACAGCTTCTGGGCCGGCTATGCCGCCAAGGCGCTGCCACCGCAAAAGTTCGAGCCGGTCGGCGTCGCTTTCGTTTGCGGTTCCATCTCCGCCATCGGACTCGCCGAAGCACTCGAGGACGGTCTCAAAGGCCATCCGCTGCGCCCGCTCTTTGTCGCCGACCGTGCGGGCGGCAAGTATGAAGCGACGATCAATCTGACGCTAAAGCACGGAGTGAAAAGCGCGCTCGAATACTCCAAGTCGGGCGACCTCGCCGCCGCGCGCCAACTCAGCAATCCCGACAACGCACCGCACCTCGAATTTGTCGACATGGGCGGCCACGGCTACGCCGTTGTCACTGCCGGCCCGAAGGCAGTCGAAAGCGAGTTCGTCTGCATCCCCCGCCCGATCGCGCGGGCGACGACGCCCGATGGAGGCCCGCTCCGCTACCGCGTGACGCACCGCGCCGAGCGGTGGCGCGCGGACGAACGCCCGAAGCTAGAGCAGCGCGTGGTCGAGGGTGACGCAAAACTGTCGATTTGACGGTTCGCTTTCGCGTTCGTTCACACACCCGCCAACTCAAAAAGCGCGCGAAGACTTCATAATGGAAAGCCCGGCCGTTGCTGCGCATTTGAAAGCCCGGCCTCGCCTTTGGCTGCGTTACGGGTTACGGCATCCTTCATCCTTTTTCCCGCTCTCCACCTGGCCGTGGCCGCCTTCGTCTCCGATTCCGCCGCCAACGATGAGACGCGGGATGCGATCATTGCCCACCTGGCCAAAGCCGCCTGGGATCGCGCCCAATCGTTAGGCCGATATGGCGTTGGCGGCGGACTTGGCTCTCGACTGGAGCAGCGCGGGCTTCTCACTTTAGTCTTTCTACTTTTTCATTGCACGTGGCCGATTACCGGGAGGCGGACGCTTCTGGGTTTTTTGGTTGCCTTGTTCCTGTTCGGCTGGTAACCGGCTTGCGCGATGATTAAATCGATCGACACCACGCAACGCAGGCTGTTCGTCTTGATCATCCTGGCGACCCTGCTGGCGTCGGCCATCGTGATCGGCGATCTGGCGCGCGGAGGCCGGGCTGATCCGCCGTCGCTGCGCGCCGCGGCGACTCTGCTCGACGGCGGCTGGCGATTTCACACCGGCGATGACCTGCACTGGGCCGACGCCCGCGCGGACGATAGCGATTGGGAGACCATCGATCTGACCGCCCAGCCGGGCAGCCACGACGGCGACGTCGGTCTGCCTGACTATGTCAGCGGATGGATGGCGCACGGACATCCCGGTTACACCGGCTACGCCTGGTACCGGCGCGCGGTGAACGTGCCGGCCGGGCGCGCATCGTGGGACATCCTCGGGCCGACGGTCGTGGAGGACGGATACGAACTCTATTGGAACGGGCAATTGTTAGGCGGGTCGGGCAGGCTCGGGCCGCATCCGCGTGTCGTCGGCACGCGACCGCTGCGATTTGCCCTTCCCGCTGATGCGGCAGGCACGCGCGGTGTCCTGGCTCTCCGCGTATTCATGCTTCCCCGGCCCGGACCCAGCGCAACCGGGGGCGGCATGCACAGCGCGCCCATCCTGGCGCCCCGACCAATCAGCGATGGGCTTCACCGCGCGCAATGGGAGCGAACTATCGCCGGTTACATCGTCGATGCGATCGAGCCGCTTGCGATGTTTTCGCTCATCGGCCTCGCGCTCTGGTGCTGGCCTCGCAGCAGCCACAAGGGTTTCCTGATATTTGCCAGCATCGCGCTTGCGCTGACGGCAGCCCGTCGCCTCAACAATGCGCTCGTCTCCTGGACCGATCTGATGGATCTGCCTACCTACTCGTTGCTGGCGAAGTTCATGTGGATGCCCACGGTGGCCGCCTGGGCGCTGGCCTGGAATCGCTGGCGCCAGCCTCCGTGGCGAACCATCGATGTGTTGGCTCTCGCGATCATGGTCGCAGCAGATCGTCGGCGCCGTGACTCACTCGGCGAGCGTGACCAGCGTCAGCCGTCTCGGATCCATCGCCCTCTTTGTCATGATCGGCGCGCGCATCGTCCGCGGCGGAGCGATGCGGATTCTCGCCCTGATCACGTTGGCATTGATAACCGTCGCATTCTTCGGCGACGAGTTGCTCGATCCGATCGGCGTACCGGGCATCTGGTTTCCGTTCGGCATCGGGGTTTCGCGGACGCAATACATCTACGCGATCTTCATTCCGTTGCTGGCCTTCCTGATCGTGCGAACCTTGGGCGGCCATCGTCCGCCTCCGGATCTCATCCCAAACACCTTAACTCGGTGTCCGTAAAACCGGCAGCAGCTCACTCCGGAGCGCATTCCCGCACGCGCATTATTGGGGAGGTGGGGTCAGTCCGCGAATCTCGGCAAATTTCGTTCCGGATCAGCGAACTCCGCTCGGAAATCTGCGGAACAGAATGCCGCGATTCACGGACTGACCCTAGTTCCGTATATTGATCTGGCAAGAACCCATCAACAAACGGCCGGCACGTTGATGTTGACCGCTTAAAGCGGTCGAGATAAGCCCACCCGATAAATCTTAATTTCGCGCAAGTTGCACTTCTCGAAATGCACTCCGCGCTTGCGCCCCACCAGGAAATCGTGCGACCGAGATTTTATTTCGGCCAAGCCGCGCGCAGCTTCGCTGCTATCGCGTCATACGCCGCATCCGGGAGCTCCCTCCTCGGCGCGGGGGATCCCGGTGCTTTTCCCCCGAAAGAGGCACGACGTGAAAATGGGCATGGTAAACGGTTTGGCTGCTGCTGAGTCCGTTATTTTTGGGAGACTCTGAAACCGGTCGCGCCCAGTCCTTTTGTGTCGAAAGTGAGGACTGACCCCGGCCGACCCCTCAGGACTGACTTCGAGTCGCCCGACAAGTCTTGCGTAGCGATGCCGAAATGCATGCTGGATTAGAGAAGATCTAGCGGTAAAAAATCGTCTCTGCCTCTCCTAGACTTTGCGTGCAGGGTCCATATCGGAGATCGAGGTGGCTGCAGGCCGCGGCGGAGCTTCGGGGGCCGCTCGTGCGTTTTCGATTCTCGGGGCGGTTGCCTGCGCGGATGGTTCCGGCTATAGTGGCTGCGGAAAACTAATCGGAGGAGTTATGAGGCCACACTCAGGAAATAGGACTAAATCATCGCCGTGCCGTCTGCTGGCGCATTCCTGCATGGGGTTGCCAGCACTTATCCTGATGTTGTCGGCGCTCTTTCCCACAGCGGTTGAGGCGACAACCTTCCTCGACCCGCGACCGGAAGATTCCACCACGCTCTTTGGACGCGCGATCGCTGTGGTTGGTGATCTGGACGCTGACGGCGTTCCTGATCTTGCAGTCGGGGCGCCGTTTCAGGATGGGGATTTTGTTGGCTCCCCTGGGTTTGGCAAGCCGCAGAATGTGGGAAAGGTCTGGGTTGTCAGCGGCGCCACGCTAAGCGTGTTATTTAGGCTCGAGGACCCCCACTATCAGGTGGAGCGTGCCACCCCGCAGTTCGGTGGTCAGCTCGGTACTTCCGTATCTGCTGTCGCCGATATAAACGGCGACGGCGTGCCGGATATCCTCGCGGGTGTTCCCCACCACGTCGATGCGGTCTCAGGTGACAATAACACTGGCCAAGCCTTCGCTTTCAGTGGTGCAGATGGCAGTGTTCTTCTAACTCTTGACGACCCAACACCGCAGGAAGGCGGGCTGGGCGGTTACGCTGTTGCTGGCTTGGGGGACGTGAACAGCGATGGTGTGCCAGATCTGGCGGTGGGAGTCCCCGGCAAGAATATTGGTGACGAAGAGGACGGTTTGATCGCAGTAGGGCTGGTCTATATCTTCAGCGGAAAAGATGGCAGCCTCCTCCGAACGGTCAATCATCCTACTCAAGAACTAAATGCCCGGTTTGGCTCAGCCGTCGACAATGCTGGCGATATTGACCACGATGGCGTTTCCGACGTTCTCATCGGCGCGCCCGGACGAAGCGAAGCGTTTGTCTTCAGCGGCGCGACGGGCGTCCTTATCTTTAAAGTTAACAACCGCGTCGCTGAGCGCCAACCTTCTTTTGGTTCGACGGTCGCAGGAGGTAAAGACCTTGATAACGATGGGATTCCTGACTTTGCGGTTGGCGCCCCGCTCCAACAGCACTCTCGAGGAGCAGTCTATATATTTAACGGCAGCGATGGGACCCTGCAACGCAAGCTACACTTCCACACGCCGGCGCCCCAAACGTTCGCCCGGTTTGGCGCTGCGATATGTTTGAGCGCAGATCTCACTGGCGATGGCCGGCCAGACATTCTGGTGGGCGCTCCTGATCAGGACCTCGCCGGTCTAATTAACGCTGGTGAGGTCTTCATTTTCAATGGCGCAACTGGAAAACCGTTCCAGACTCGCACGAGTGCAGTGCCGCAAGCGTTCGCCGGTTTTGGGTCCGCTTTAGCTGCAGCAGATTTGGACGGCGATGGTACTCCCACTCCGATAATCGGAACGCCTTACGAAAATACGGACATCGTGGGAGACGACGGCGATGTCGAAACTCATCTCCAGATTGGGCAAATTGAGATCCAGTAGAAGGGAAAACATGAACATGAAAACATTCCGCATCGCGATCCTGGGTTGCTTCGCGCTCTGCGCAATATTTCTCCCGTCTGCTTACGGACATCATCGATCTGGTTCATTCGCACTGCCGGAGTTGGTCGTCGCCGGCGATTTTGATCGCGATGGCAACTTGGATCTGGCAGTTAATCTCACTGGGTTCGACAACGTCGCCATTTTTATCGGGGACGGGCAGGGCTCGTTCAGTTTGAAGGGACATATTGGGACTGATACTCTTAACAAAGGTATTGCGACGGCAGACATGGATGGCGACGGAAACCTCGACCTTGTGGTATCCAATGACTGGGGTTACACCTTGCAGACTTTTCTGGGTGATGGTGTAGGCGGGTTCAGTTTCAATAACGAACTGAAGGGCGATGGTGAGCCTACCCGTCTTCGCTTAAAAGACTTCAACAACGACGGGCGACTTGATATCGCTGTCAACGCCCCGAGTGAGGAGAGGATCCTTCTTTTTCTCGGCGACGGCAAAGGCAACTTCGCGAACCCACCCGAGGAATTCGAGGACTTGCCTCATGATTTAGGCCTTGCTGCGGGCGATTTTAACCGCGATGGGAACCTGGATATTGCTGCCGCCACAAGCACAATTAAGGGAGCTGATCCTGGCAGTCACCTCAATATCTTGCTCGGAGACGGAGCTGGCGGCTTCACCATGAGCGCGGTATTCCCAATCGAACGGGATCCGGAAAGCCTGCAGGCCGGCGATCTGGATGGCGACGGTATTCTCGACCTTGTAGTCGCGGGGGCGCTTGCCAAGAATTCTACCGGCAATTTCGTTTCTACTTTCCTGGGTGACGGTACGGGTAACTTCGCTCTCAAGCAGACAACTGAGTTGGGACCGGGCATCCTGGAGGGCGAGATTGCGTTGGCGGATTTGAACGAGGATGGAAAGCTAGACGTAGCTTTTCCTGAGGAAAGTCAGGGTGCAGCGCACGGCACCACCATTCCTCTTTTCTTCGGCGACGGTATCGGAGGCCTGGCAGCTGGGCCCGTCTTAACTGTCGGACAGGAGCCTCACACGGTCATCGCCGCGGACGTTAACAAGGATGGCCATATCGACCTGATTAATTCCAACAGAACAGATGGCACCATCTCAGTCCTTCTGGGAGATGGCACCGGCAACTTTTCATCGCCCGCGTTCTTCTCCGTAATCTGTGACACCTGCCTGGAGTAGTTAATGACCTGCGTGACCAAGGTCAAGCCCTGGCTGAGAGCGATCGAGACTGAGCAAGTCGCACTGAAGTCGGAGGAGGGGTTAACAGCAAGGCGAAAGCCTCTGTTATGAGAATGAAGACTCTGTCTTACGCGTTCATACTCGCCGTTTTCTTCTCGGCAGAATACTTGGCACTCCTCATCGTCCACGAAAATCGCTTCCCGCCGGTCGCCGCGATTCAGCACACGATAGATCGCGCCAGGCTCGTGACGCTTCGGTAAAAGGCCCCATAGTGCCCCGTCCCCTCCGGGTCGCGTTTGTTAATACTCGACCGACTAAATGCGGTCGAGTCAGCGAGAGCGAAGATCGCCGGGCCGGCGAGAGCAAAAAGATCCCCGCCCACATGCTTCACGTATGTGCCATGGCTGGAGCCGCGGGAGCAATGGACGGGCTTCTATGGCTTGACCGCTTTATGCGGTCGAGGTCTCGAATGCAGAAACCTTTTCAGGGACTTTCGAGCCACGCCCCGATGTGCTGTGGGGAGGGTGTCGGACTTGTTGTTGATACTTGACCGCTTAATGCGGTCGAGTCAGCGTGAGCGAAGATCGCTGGGCCGGCGAGAGCAAAAAAAACCTGCGCACATGCTTTACGTATGTGCCCCTTGCTGGCAAGCCGCGGGGGCCGCGGACGGGGCTTCCATGGTTGACCGCTTTATGCGGTCGAGGTCTCGAATGCAGAAAGCTTTTCAACGACTTCCGAGACACGCCCAGGCCGCGGCAGGGGGAGGGCGTCCGCGCTTTGGTCACTTGACCGCTTAATGCGGTCGAGTCAGCAAGAGCGAAGATTGTTGAACCGGCGAGTGTAAAAATCTCTCGGCAAGCAGGAGGCCGCGGAGAAATTTGCCGGATCGTTTACGCCAAAGACCTGGCTGGGGGATTTTCCTGCGCAATCAGTAGACCTTCGGGATTCCGTTTGTCGCCAAATGGATCATGGGCAGCAGCCTGCTCGATCACTTGGAGCTACCGGATTATTAGGGCTCGGGCAGGGACGAAAGGCGCGTCTGGCAGAATTGAGAGTCGCCATCTGTACATTTGACATCGCGACGACATTTCGGTAGTCGGACGCGCCCGTCGCCGACTAAATGTCAAATGTATATAGACGCGACCCCGTTGCCTCGAAGCGTTTTCCCGAGTCAGTTCGACCCCTTGGCGCGGGGCCGTGTTTGCGGCTTACGCGGCGGCGATTTTGGTTTCGGTGCTCGGCCATCATCCGACTCCGGTCTCCCAGGGGACCCCCATGTCCCGCTTTCTCTGGATATCCTGCAGCAGAAGCTCCATCGTTGGAGCCTGTGTGCCGTAATAGGTGACGATCAGCGCCGGCAGAATGGTCGCCCTACTTGCAAAGGTCTCCAGATGCCATCCTTCGGTTAGGACATCATGCAGTACGCTTCATAGCCTGGAAGACGGGAACCCGAGAGACGGTCGTCATGAAGGGGCTTGTTTCGTACATCCAACCGTGATCGGTTATGCCTGCAGCGATTCCACCATGGGACGGCCACTCTCAGGAGCCTCACATCGACATGAGGAAGGTGCTTGGCGTCTAAGTAGAGAGTTCCGTCCTCGTTCTTGAAATAAGTCGATCGAGAGGAGAATTAAGCCCAGCTTCCTTATAGCTTGCAGGAGTATTCTTCGTGAAGGCTTCCCCTTTGGAAGGGCGGGATCGAGCTGGTGTTTCGTGGTGGACTCGTAAACGCCTTGGATTGCGACGCTGGTTCCAGCAGTGGCGAAGGCCCTGAAAATGTCTTCTTTATCTCCTCCGCTCGCGCCTGCGGCGACGCCCGCGATGGCGCGATTGGCGATCGCGTTAGCCGTGATATTTGCGACCCCCTGTTTCCCGATTGCTGCCGTGGCGCCGCTACTCGCGGCAGCCGTGGCGCCCGCGATCAATCCAGCCTTGATCGATAAAGCCGGGTCCTTGGTGACATTATACGTATACCAAGCGGCATAAGCTGCGGCGCCATAGGCGCCACCATAAACCGTAGCGACGATTTGGCCGGTGGTCCTCAGAATCAGGCTCTTCTGAGCGGCTTGTGCGGCATTGACTTCATCGTTCGTAAAGTGGTCGACTCCGAGGTGGTAGACCGCATTGCCCCAAGTCGCCTGAAAAGGCGCGCTTTTGGAGATCCGTTAATTGGCGTCCTTCGTAGCGAGCTTGCTTCTCGGCGAATCCGGTAAATCGCAGTCCCCAGATCGCCCACGGCTCCGGGGGTGTCATCGATCGTCTTGGCCGCGGTGTTGCCGAAATCCTCTGCCCCCTTTTCAACAGCCTTTTGGATCTGCTTAACGACTATCGGCGCTCCGACCGCGAAGTCGTGCGCCGCTTTGTCGACCGTGCTATCAATGTTTCCAACGGTTTGCTTGGGATTGACCGGCAGGGTCCTTGCAACAACATCGGGGGTCTGACGCACGACCTCGCTCGCCCCCCTGTCACAACGGTGACGACCACCCTCCCGATGCCCCAGCCTTCTTGGTGGGAACGCGGGCTATTGGGGTGGGCCTGTTTCCGACTTGTTGCGTATCGGATCGAACTCAAGCGCGTTTGGTTGCGAACCTCCGATTGCAAGATGGTCCGGCGATTCCCAACGAGCGGGAATATTCGTATCTCCCTTCTCGCAGTGTTCCTAATTCCGGAATTTCACCACTTTGTCGCCGACTACTGCAAAGGCCTTATAAAGATGCTATCCGTGCCGTAACAACGCAATGTTGTACCAGTAACCGTCCTCCGTCACTTTTTGAGAAAGGACATTCGAAACGTGGCTTTGCATCATTTCTCCGCCGATTTTTTTGCCGTCGCGGTATATTTGAATGCCTTGCGCATTACGGCTACCGACGAATCGCAGTTCGATCCCATCTCCACGGCGACCGGCGTCGCCGGGACTTCACGCGCGGGTAACCGAGGCACGAACTGACCTTGTGCCGAGCCTGAAACAGGCAAACACCTGAACAAGCGACGACAATCGCTATGAGGCTTCCTCGGACAGATCTTATGATGGGGATATGTAGCGCTTCGTCGCCGCGCCTAGCTGAAAGCATATGAACGGGGGCTTCCCCTATTGGGTTCGTTGCAGAGGACAAATCCGGGTAAAACGACGTCATGCGCGAGATTGTGCCGGGGCGGCTGGGACCTGCCAAGCACTAAAATGCTGGAGCAGATGCGCCCGCTTATCCGCGGGGAACGTGCTCAACTGGCCGGCGGAGAAGAAAGGGGTCAGTTTGGGCTTGCATTGTTTCTTCGGACAGTGAGGAAGGGCAATTTTGTTAGTTGGTTATTGGATTCAAAAGCGATCGGACTGGTGTAGGCAAGACTGGAGTGCAGTCTGGTGCGGTTATAGAAGGTTTCGATGTAGTCGAAGATGGCGGTGCGGGCCTCGGCGTGAGTAGCGAAGCGGTGGTGATAGACCAGCTCGTATTTAAGGCTGCTCCAGAACGATTCGATAAAGGCGTTATCATAGCAATTTCCGGGACGACTCATGGAAGCGAGCAGACCATGTTCAGCCAAGATCTGGCGGTAAGCGGCGCTGGCGAACTGACTGCCCCGATCGGAGTGGAGGATGAGGCTACTTCCTGGCTGACGTTGGCGCAGCGCCATGCGCAGAGCGGCGATAGTGAGTGGAGCATCGAGGAGAAGCCCCATGGCCCAGCTACCACGCGCCGGCTGCAGAGATTCAGGACGGCGACCAGATAGAGCCAGCCTTGGCCGGCGAGGATGCCGGTGGCATCGGTCACCCTAGACGCTGATCCGCACGACGCACAGCCAGGTTTGGGAGTGTGGAAGGGCTTGGTTCTTGAATATCGCAGCATGTGGCAGCAGCGCGAGCCATTCTCGCGTCATGGCCCGCAAGCTCAGAGTCGAATATCCCGGGGCGATTTATCACGTCATGAATCGCGGCGACCGGCGCGAACCGATCTTCCAGGATGACGCGGATCGCCAGCGTTTCCTCGAGACCCTGGGCGAGGCTTGCGCCAAGACGGGCTGGCAGGTTCACGCCTATGTCCTCATGCCCAATCATTTTCATCTGGTGGTCGAGACGCCCCAGCCAATCTGGTCGCCGGGATGAAATGGTTTCTGGGCACTTACACCAGCCGCTTCAACCGGCGGCACAAGCTGTTCGGCCACCTGTTCAGCGGGCGCTACAAGTCGCTGATCGTGGACGGCACGGGCAACGGCTATCTGAAGACGGTGTGCGATTACGTGCATTTGAATCCGGCGCGGGCCGAAGCTGGTGGCGGCGGACGCGCCCTTGCGGAATTTTGCGTGGAGCAGTTGGCCGGCGTATTTGCAGGCGCCGTCGAAGCGTCCGGCGTGGTTGCGGGTGGACCGGTTGCTGGGCGAATGGGGCATCCCCAAGGACAGCCCGGCGGGGCGGCAACAGTTGGAGCAGGCGCTGGAGGAACGGCGCGGCGCGGAGGAGGACGAGGGAGTTCAAAGCGATCCGGCGCGGCTGGTGTCTGGGCGAGGAGACGTTTCGGAAGGAATTGCTGGCGCAAATGAGCGAGCGGCTGGGGGCGGAGCATTACGGGGAGGAGCGGGCGGAGACGGCGGAAGCGAAGGCGGAACGAATCATCGCGGAGGAATTGAAGCGGCGGCGGTGGAAGGAAGCCGAGCTCAGGACGCGGCCCAAGGGAGATGCGGCGAAAGTGACGTTGGCGGCGCGCTTGCGGGCGGAGACGACGATGACGGTGGGCTGGATCGCGGAGCGCTTGGGGATGGGCACGCGCGGCCATGTGAACCACCTGCTGTATCGGCAGCGCAAAGCGGGCAGGAAGTAGCCATTATCAAGAACCGACCCCTATTTTATTGAGGCCGCTCATGGCTTCTATCGGGCATACCGCTCTGGCGGCACTTCGGAGAGGATGCCCAGCGATTTTTTTAGCACTTCGCGCTGCTCCAAAAGCTTCGTGTTCTCCGCTCGCAGGTGCCGGTTCTCCGCCTCCAGTTCTTCCACGCTGCGTCTGGGCTTGCGCCCGCTCTTGTCTGCCTCGGGCAGACGCTCCAGGCGCGCCCAGCGATAAAGCAGCGGTGGGCGAATGCCCAACTCCGCCGCCACCTTGGCTGCGCTGCGACCGCTGTGCGCCAAAGCGCCAAGGCCTCCTGTTTATACTCCTCGGTGTAGCGCGTCCGCTCCCGAGCTGGCTTGCTGATCTGTGTTTTCATGTGGACTCCTCAGGTTTTTGACCCTAAGCCCACTGTCCGTCAATTCAGGGCAACCCCACTCCGTGCATGTTGCAATCTCAGTCTGATAAACCGCCCCGGCAGAGTTAACCCTCGTCTCGCATGCCATCTGGTTGCCAGATTGCTCAGCGCCCGCAGAAAAGGGGAGCCAAGAAAGGGGTCAGCTTCATAATCTCGCTCTTTTCGCCGGCATCACGTCGGCGAGTTGCTTGAGCAAAGCCGCCGGGGCGGTGCGCGTGCAGTGACTTACGCGGCTCACATGGCCCAGATGCAGCGTCTCCGCAATCCAACGATTCGATACCGCCGTGCCGGCGCGGATCGTTGCCGCCAGAGCGGCTTTGCGCCCATCGTTCTTCTTCAAGAGAGCGAGCTCTGCGCTTTCCAGGCCAAAGCAGCGCAGCCCCTCCGCCAGAAGTTGCCGCGCTCCTTCTTCGCCCCGGTCGCGTTGCACCGACGCATCTCGCCGCGAGCGCCGTTCCCCCGGTAGCTTCTCCGCCGCCAGATCGAGTAATCCCAACATCCGCTCGCGAAAACTCGCCCCGCCCAGACACCATCCCCGGCGCAGTTCCCCGCGCTCCGCCGTCTCATTGCCTCCCGGCCAACTCCTCCACCGCGCGCTCCCGCATCCGCTCGCCATACGCTCGGCGCCCAGCCGCATCATCACCCAACCCCAGTTCGCCCAGCACCCGCTCCGCTTCAAACCATCTCGGCCGATCTTTCGCCGACACGTAGTGCCGGTAACTGCTCCAGCGATAGTCGAAAAGCCGCTGCTCCAGCCCGATCATCCGCGCCCGCACCGGATTGAGATGAATATAATCGCTCAAGAGCGCGAAGTAACCCGCCTCCTCCGGGTCCACCGGCACCGCCTTATAGCGCCCCTGGTAGAGATGTCCGCTCAGCCGATGCCGGCGATTGAAGCGCGCCGTCGATGTGGTTTGAAACCAGCGCATCCCCGCCACCAGGTTCGGCTGCGGCGTCTCGAGCAGGAGGTGGTAGTTTGCTCATGAGGACGAAAGCATGAACCCGCCAGCCCGTCCGTGTGCAGGCCTCGCTCAGCGTCGCGAGGAAACGTTCCCGGTCCTCCTCGTCGCGGAAGATCGCCTCTCGCCGATCCCCCCGGTCGAGCACGTGATAGAGCGCACCGCCAAACTCCACACGCGCTTTTCGGGCCATCCGCCCCTCTTACCAAGGCCCCTCAGCCTTCGGCAAGAGCGAAATTATGAAGCTGACCCCTATTTGCTATTTTTCATGTTTCTGTTGTGGCGATTCGGACTTTGACTCTCTGCGAGCAATTGAACGGCTGCTGACATACCGTCCGCGGTTAAAAAGTTGAAGGAAACGAGAGTACTCACGGATTAAAGTAAGAGCCTACAGGTGCAACATCAGAAATGGAGAATCGCCGGACCGGACTCCAAACGTCAAACGTTTTAGACACGACCCGATCTTGTTCGCGCTCTTTTGCAGAACAAGAGGTAACTGCATTCTCCGTCTTAAGCGTGACCCCGTTGCGTGATCGCGGGGAACTTTTAGAGCCCCGTTGCCTCTTCCTCTGGAACGTCTAAGGGATCCGCCGCCGTTTCGGGGAAATATGTCTGTTCCGCCTGTCTCGTAATTTCGAAAGTCCGTTTGCCTTCGTCGTTTTCCGCGCGATTGACTAATCCACGTTCGAATAAGTTTTTACCACGTTTACCAACGAGTTGGTAAGAACAGTCAAGCTCGCCTGCGATCGTTGTTGCGCGCAACGCCTGACGTTCCGTATGCAGCGTTTGTAAGATTCCCAGTTCGGTTTGCGGCAACAAGAGTTCTGCATTTACCCGCTCCAGTTCTTCGGCATATTTTTTGGAAAGATTCGAAATATGGCAGATTCCGTTGCCGCATTCTGGGCACTTCATACCGTAAAGCTTTAGCGCTTCGAGCCTCTCGAACGGAAATAGTGCGCCACATGAGTCGCAGGCAATTTCCTGATTCTCCGCCAAGTAACTTTGAAGAATGGGCGTGTAGTCAAAGACACGCTCTACAAAATACAGACGGAACTCACGCTCACCGGTAGGCCGACCAAATCCGATCGTATACCTCTGGCAAAGCCCGTAGTTTAATGCATAGATCGTCACTTTGCGACCATCTCGATCGCTCATGTGAAATTACCGAGTAACAAAAAAGTTTAGTTCGAGCGTCGAGAGCAAAGATTCGAACTGATCTAAGATATGGAAATGACTAGTCGGCGGACGGCCATGAATCTTCGCCATTACCGCTGATTCGTGCGATCGGAGCTCCTTCGCTCGAGCAACGACTTGCTCGAGCAATTCCTTGAGGCTGTAGATTGAAGATCGCTCTCTAAAGTCTTCGTGGAGAAACTTCCCGAGCTTTAAGGTACGAGGCGACCTTCTCATCATAGTAACGACGGGCAGCGTCCCCTATTGCTCTGGCGCCGATTTTTCGCCCGCCAATGAGATTCGATTCATGTAGATATGTGAGTAGCCATCCGAGATTTCTTGGATTCGCCATTGTTGCATAGAACAACAGACGCCAGAGCTCAGTTGATTCTGTTTCGAAGAAGGGGGCTGCCTCGGATTTGCAGTAATACGTCAGTCGGCGTTCTACGAGCCGTCTCGTGAAGTCGATCGCGCTATCTTCCATCTTTGTAACGTCTCCAGAACCATAGAGATCGTACAAGTCCAAGTATAGGTCATCGCACTTCTGTTTATCAATCGCTCCGTAGTAAACGCGACCCGGATAGGCCGCGATTTTGAACTTAACGAACTCGTCCGACCAGTTATTCAGAGGTGCCAACAGGACGTCTACGACCACTTTCATGGCGTCCGGCGGCAGTTCTGAAAAGTCATCGATAGGTCAAACAGAGTTCGAATCTTCAGTCTCTGAAGCACGTCTTTGAGGCGCGTGATGAAGTTCTTGATGTTAAAGCTGTGTACCAAAACATCGCTATACGCTGATTGGTCTCTTACGGTCGACTCGGTGCTGGTCTTGTCCTCGGCGGTGTAGCTGATCTTCGGTTTCTTGCTGATTTCAACGCCTAGCTTGTCGCCTATCGATTCGGCCGTTTTTTCGCTCGCCGCCGTGCGTCGAGCAATGGTCTTAACGCCCAAAACGCTGATGAACTGAGCGTCGTCGGCATCGTCAAGAATCGCGTCGAGCCCCTCGAAGAGTTCGGCCGTACCTACCGAGCAAAATATTGTTTCTAGCCGCTCCCAGCGGGAGCCTTCGACACGCTTCCGGAGCTCACTCTTGATCTCAGTGATAACCGACCGTAGAAACTCACGAAATAACAGGGTACGCTCCAACTCCTTGGGCGACATCGCTTCTTTGGTGTCCGCAAGTTTCGCGAAAAGAGCGGGATCCACCTGCGAGGATTCGAATAATGTCTTGATGTCGATGTAGGCAGAGGTCTGGGTTTGTTCTTGCCTGACTTCATACTGGAGCCTCTGGAACAGCGTCGATTTGCCTGTACCTTTTCGTCCGATGATAAAGGTCGTATTCGGCCGAAGCACGGTTCGAAGAGCCTGATCGTGAGGCAGTGGATCAACGTAAAGATCGGCGATTAGAGAACTTCCGTCCTCCGGGTCGTGCAAATCTGCGCGCCGGTACAGTTTCAGCGATTCAGCCGCTTCATGGAAGCCTTCGAGTTGCTCAGGGGTCCATTGGCCAGCCATAACGTGTGTCTTAGTTAGGCCTTCGCGTAAAGTTCTGAGCCTTTTTCGACGAATACCTCGAATTTTTCGGCCATCCCCTTCGCCAGCGCTTCCTTTTCGTTGAGCCCCTGTTCGGCCGAGTACTCGCGGACGTCCTCCGTTATCTTCATGGAACAAAAATGGGGTCCACACATGGAGCATCCTCCTTGGCCAAGGCTCCCATCTTCGCTGAAAAGCTATGACGTGGCGAGACGGCGGGACAGGGAATTGCGCGAAGAAAAGTCATGGGGTCAGCGGTAAGCCTGACGACGATGACGGATTCGCTGCACTCGCACAACTCGAATCCGCGTAACCGCGTAAAAGGCTTCGCCTCACGCGGTCCCATGTTTGGCGTCGCGACCGATCAATGTGATCGAGTCGTTTCGCAATCGGCTTTGGGCGGACTACAAGACCGGCGCCGGCATCGAGCGGGCCCGCTCCCCTTTCGTTACTGCCTGCGTAAACCGCTGTTAAACGCTCAGGTCTGCATTTCCCTCGACGACCTGCTGAACGTAAGCACCGGTTTTTCCCCTTTCCCCCACAGTTTCGCACGATGCCTGACGCGGTAGCGGAGCGGGCCTCCATCGGGCGTGGTCGCGCGCGCGATCGGGCGTGGGATGCAGACGAACTCACTTTCGACCGCCTGCGGTCCGGCGGTGACGACGGCGTAGCCGTGGCCCCCCATGTCGACAAATTCGAGGTGCGGTGCGTTGTCGGGATTGCTGACCTGGTGCGCGGCGGCGAGATCGCCCGACTTGGAATATTCGAGCGCGCTCTTCACTCCGTGTTTCAGCGTCAGATTGATCGTGTTTTCATACTTGCCGCCCGGACGTTCGACGGCGAAGAGCGGGCGCAGCGGATGGTCCTTGAGACCGTGCTCGAGCGCTTCGGCGAGTCCGGGGGCGGAGATGGAACCGGTAACGAAAGCGACCCCGACCGGTTCGAACTTTTGGGGTGGCAGCGCCTTGGCGGCGTAGCCGGCCCAGAAGCTGTGACGGTCGCCTGATACGATGACGAAGCCGTCGATCCGCTGGTCGCGGATGAAATCGTAGAGTTCGGCGCGCTCGGTCAACGCCCCACTGAAATCGCCCCCGCCGAAACTGCCATATTCGGTGCCTGGCCAGGGCTTCTTGAGCTTCTTGCTCAGCTCGGCGGGCAAATTCTGAGGATCGCTCCGCATGTCGAGCGTAGCCGTTGGTCGCGCCCCAGATCTTCCACGTCGCCTTCGATGTCGTTAGGCGCTCTTTGAGCCACGCCTTCTGCTCGCGGCCCAGCACGGTGAAAGGCGGCTCGTCCTTGCGGAAGTTAGGCACCGCCTTGTCGCCCACCATGATCGCCGCGGGCGGCTTACCCCCGGCATAGTCCCGGCCGGCATCGAGGATTTGCATCCAGCTTTCCGGGACCATGAAGGGGGTATCGCCCGAGTCGAGGTCATTCGCTTCGGGCCGCGCGGTCGGTTCCTGCATTTTGTAGCTGTGAAGATCGGTCAGGATCAGATCGACATGCTTGCCGTATCGCATCGCGCGGTAGGCCGTCATCGATCCGACCGCGGTGCGGTTATTGGCCTCGTCGCCAAAGCCGTGATCGTCGAGCTTTGTGATCGGCGCGGTCACCACCTTCGGCGGCCCGAACTGATCGAGCCCCGGCCCCGAAGCCTTCGCCACCCGCGACGGGATGTATTCCCACCACGCCTGGTTGGCCGCGACGCGCAGCGGCTGGGCCGGCTCTATTACCTTGGGGCCATATTGGATGAAGCTCTGCCAGCCTTGCCAGGAGAATTCGTGGTTGTCGCCGATGCACACGAACGGGAAATGCGCGCGCGCGTCCTGGACGTCGGGATCGCGGATGTGGGCCTGATAGACCATGCGGTAACCAGCGAGCGTGGTCGGGACGTGAAAATTGCCCACCTTGCGCGCGTCCGGGATCTTGCCGATGTCAAAGACGGTCCGGTCGTAGCGGTGCGGCACCTCATCGGGATACTCAACCACCTCGTAGATGAAATCACCAAGGTGCAGCACGAAGCCAAGCCGCTCATCCGCGGGCGCGCGCTCATCCTCCCAGATCATGCGGCGGTAGGCATTCTGCGCACCCTCATTGACGCTCTGGCAAGAGACGAAGGCGAAGCGGACCGTCCGCATCGTCGTCGAGCCGCGGCGCTGTGATCGTGCGGCCGATGCGGCTGCCAGTTCCGTCGCGTCGCTGAAACGGTACCAGTAAACCGTGCTGGGCTTCAATCCGCCGACGAGCACGCGGCAGGTCCAATCCGATGTAGCGAGCACCGGCGCACGCTTGGTTGCTATGACTTTGGTAAAATCGGAATCCAGTGCGATCTCGACCACCAGGCGGTGGGCTTTCCCCGTGGCAAACGGGCGCCGCGTCCACAGGATGATGCTTTCGGGCTCGGGATCGCCCGAAGCAACGCCCTCGGGATATAAATCGCGGCGCTCCGACCAACTCGCCCGCGACGCGAACGCGGTCGGACCCGCCAAAACAGCCGTCGCTCCAAACGCGAGAGCGGAAGCGACAAAATCGCGACGATCAATATTCGACATCGACCCGAGACTCTAACGGCGTCGGATGCTTACGCAATTTGTATCACTGTGCCTTTGGCCACGTCTGTCTCCCTGATTTTGCTATCGCTTTGGGCGTGTTGCGCGATACGCTACTTTTTTCGGAGAGGAAACATCACCATGCTTCATTTACTTTGGTACATCATCGTTGGCTTGATCGCCGGGTTCGTTGCCAACTCGGTCCTGCACCTGCACATGACGCTTCTCTGGTCGACCGTGCTCGGTCTCGTCGGCTCGATTCTGGGCGGATTCATAACGCACCTGTTTGACCGTCCGAAACCCGAGGCGAATTATCATCCTGCCGGAATTATTGTTTCGACACTCTGCGCCTTGTTGGTGTTGTGGCTCTTGAGTAAGTACCCCATATTCACGGCGGTTTGATCTACAGTGCCGTTGCAGCCTGTTGGCAGCGCTCCAGCAGCCGCGGTGCTTTCATCTTCTCCGCCCAGGCCGCGAACGCAGGCGTCGCACCGCGCCAGCGCAGCGTCTCGGCCTTCTTAAAGAGCGGCGCATCGGTGCGCAGGGTCGCCAGTTTCTTGGACAGCAACGCGCGATCGCGCTGTTCCCCCAGAACGGAGCTCCCAGATGCTATGACGCGATAGCAGCGAAGCTGCGCGCGGCCTGGCCGAAATAAAATCTCGGTCGCGCGATTTCCTGGTGGGGCGCAAGCGCGGAGTGCATGCCCTTCTCATATCCGTGCGGCAGGTTCTCATTGATCACCTTGCGCACGGCCGCGCCGATCACTTTCCGGCGGTAAAGGCGTAGTTGGCGAGTTGGAAGGTCACGTAGGCGGTTGCCTTGGATGCGAGCGCCAGCACCGTCGGGTCGTTATTAGAAAGGTCATCGCACCAGAGGTTAGGCCGGTCCACGCAGCCGCCATCGAAGCTGGGTATGTTGCCTTCGTAGTTGCCAAGATATCCACCCCAAAGAGCGACCTCCTCTGATCCCTTGCAGCAGTCTTGTCGCGTCAGAATGCCGGTATTGGGGATGCCAATCAAAGCGAATGAATTGGAGTCCGTGCCAAAATTTCCAAATGGCGCAGACTGTGATGGCACACCGACGGAACTAAAATAATCCGCGTAGAATTGGTTACCGATCTGGGAGTCTGGGACCACGTTGGGCGGGAATTGGTGGACGTTATAAGCAAATGCCGGATCGGCCACCTCGTAGTCATAGTTAGGAGTAGCAGTGACATCCGCGTCGATGTCGAAGGCGATGAGGTTCCGCTCGTCCTGAGTAAGATGAGCTGGTGTAGTAGGCAGACCCCAGGAGACCAAGTTCTTCACCGCCAAACCAGATGTAACGCAACTGATTTACGGTGGGCGTTCCAGACATCTGCAAGGCGATTTGCAAAATGGTTGTAGACCCGGATGCGTTATCAAGCATTCCGGGGCCGAAGATGGAATCCAGGTGAGCGTCCACCACCACCACGTGGTGGGGATCGCCAAAGGGAGAGTCAGCAATCACGTTGTAGTCCGCTCCAGTTATTGTCTGCGTACGGATCTGGAGATGGGCGATGGGAGACTCGCCCGCGGCGTTCCGCCCGAGAAGGCCGGTCGCGAGTGCGCTAGAGGCGACGGCGACAACCGGAATCTTGGCCTGGTGATGCAGACGCGGGCGTAGAATCCCGCTGCCCTCGATCGCGCGGTCTTGCTCGCTGCGAGCCTGCGGTTGGGACGGCAGGTCGTAGAGAATGACAGCGGATGCGCCGGCTTGTTGTGCATTCTCAACCTGCGCGTCGTAGGTGGCATCGCCACGCCGCAGGATGGCGATGTCTCCGCGTCGGAAATTCGCAAACTCTTCAGCCGAATAACCGGTTCCAGAGCCGGTCACTGGCCGAACGTGGGCGGTGACGTCTGCGCCGCCGGATAGCCTTGCCATCACCCAATCCTTTTCCACAGGGTAATCCTGGCCGGCCAAACTAAGCGTGGGAACGCCAACGACCTGAAGTGCGCGATAGGAATAAGTCTGGATGGTAACGGTATAACCGGCCCGCCTCATCTGGTTCGCGACGTAGTTCACCGAAGCCTTGTAGCCGGAGGTGCCGGTATCGCGATTGCCGTGCCCGTCCGCCCCGGGATGTTGGTCTGCGATGGTCTGGAAGTGCGTCAGGGTCCGCCAGAGCGCGCCTTGCTGGATGGCCGCGACCAGCTTTTCTGGTGTTTCCCGAACGGGCGCCCGAAGGTCGTTAGGCGTAGCTTCGCCGTTCGCCGCGACTGAACCGGGCGGGTTCGCAACTTGCGAAATGGCCTGTTCGCCAGTCATGGCTACCACGGCAATTGCAAGAACCCTGCCCAATACAACACAGTTAAAAAAACAGGTACGTTTCATCTTAGAGCCAGTTTACCGTTTTGGTTTCAGCAGACAAGTTGCGTTTCCGCATACCCAGTTCATTTCTTTGGTTTCGCCTTTTTCACCGCGGACGAACAGGGAAAAAAGCTGAAAAACTGAGACGCTGAAACGCTAAAATCAGTGAACCGAAGTCAGAGGGGGATGTGGGTTCAGTCCTTTTTTCCTGCACTTTTGGATTTTCCCTTGCCCATGAGCGCCCTCGCCGCCCGGTAATTCGCCATGTGCTCCTCCACGGACACGCGCGCAACGGTGCGGCCAACTACGTCGAGAGCCAGGTCGTCCAATTTTTTGAAGCGGACGCAACCTTTACCCATGTCGAGCTTCTTGCCGCTCTTCTTGTATGCGCTGGTGAACCAGCTTGAGAGAGTGGGATGACCGTAGAAGCAAAGGAAATGCAGCACCATGCCCGACTTCTGCGAGGCGAGCGCAACCAATGGCAGCGGCACTTTGGGATTCTCGCCATAGCCCGCCGGATACAGGGAGAGCGGGACATACCAACCGATCATCCCGAACTGCATGCCCTCCTCATATCCGTCCGGCAGGTTCTCATTGATCGTCTTGCGCACGGCGCTGAGCGCGGCGCGGCGATCCGCCGGGAGTGCGGCGAGGTATTGGGCCACGGTGGAAGCTGTCATGGGGGCGACGATACCCGCTGTTCTGAAAATCTGAAATGCTGAAATGCTGAAACGCTGAATCGAGTGAGTGGGGCGAACGAGATGGACGAAGCCCGGAGGGTGAGCGCATGGGAAATGCGCGAATCAATGGAGCGAGCTGGGGAGCCGCGACATAGACGGGAGGCCGCGAGGTAGGGGTAACTGAGCCAGGCGGCGAAGGAATCAAAACCTGAAAACTGAAACGCTGAAATAGTGTCGTGACGGAGCTAAGACCGCTGGTTACCTCATACGACCTTGGTTGTATCCCGACGGCGTGCGCGACTGATACGATGCTCTCAACATGAAGAAGCGAGATGACTCTTCTCCGGCGAGAGGGACGACGTCGATGGCGCCGGGTCGCTCTGGAACCCGCCGAAAATTTCTCCGTCGGCTCGTCTGGGTTGTCGCGGCCCTCGCGGTCATTTGCCTGGCAGCTTGGGCGGCATGGAAACCGATCACCGCGAAGCTGGAAGCGGGATTGATCCGCCAGTTGAATGAACACGGTGTGTATCCACGTTACGCGCATCGTTTGTGGCTGCCGTGGCGGGGGTTTCGTTTTGATCGCGTGGTCCTGCACCGCGATGCCAGGGAAAACGAACCGGTCATCGAACTCAGCAGCCTGACGGTAAGATTGCCGTGGACGGAAATTTGGAAGCAGCGCGACGTGATCTCTCGATGGCAGACGGCCGACGCGACCCTCACGCTCCACGACTCGGCAGGTTCCATCGCGTTCGATCACATCACCGCCGACATCGTGCTGAGTGGGCAGCAGCTCGAGATTCGGAAATTGAAAGTTCGTCATCAATCCGTGTCCTGTGATGTGACGGGCGAGATTACTCTCAGGGCTCCGGCCCAACATAATCCAGCAAGGACGGGCGAACCGAAACCGTCGCCACCGCGTGATTTCGCCGTGAACCCCCGGATCGTTCGCACCGTGCTTGCGTGGTTGGATTTCAAGCCCGACGCGGGTCCATTCGATATCCACGGGACGGTTTCCATGGATTTTCAGGCGGCACCCAAGTGGCAGGCTGAATTGATTGGAACGGGACAGGCGGTGGTATGGAAAGGCATTCCGCTCCGGGCCGCCACCGCGCATGGAAAGTTGTCCCAGGCCGGCATGCAGATCACGCCGGACGTTCAGCTCACCAAAGGCTCCGCGAAAGTCGCGGTTTCCCGCGAAGGCTGGCGGAGTTCGCCGCTGCTCGTCGCTGGCGAATTCGCTGACGACGCAGGACGCGCCGATACATTTTCAGCAAGCTACAACCCACCATCCCGCGGGTTTGTCGTCGCGGCACTCGATGGTGCGGCGGACCTGTCCACCTTCGCCACGAATTTCCACGGCCTGCTCCCGTATCTGCCGACGGGAATACAGATCCGCACTTTTCCCGAAATCGCCGCCAAGGACATACGGTGGTCTTCCCAGGATCCATCGGGAACGTGGTCTGTGGACTCGCTGGAATTCAAAACTCCCGCCGATGTCACCATCACGCTCGGAGGCCGGCTGCTCACGATCGATGGCGTGAAAGCTCGGGCCAGCAGCAGCGACGGGCTCTGGCGGATTCAGGGCACGAGCGGCCGTCTATCCTGGGGCGACCTGTCGGCCCGTAACGGCAAGGTGAAATGCGAACTGGCCGCCAGCGAGGTGAAATTCGAATCGAGGTTCGGACTTGCCAAAGGTTCGATCGATCTCGCGGGCTCGACTAAAACGAAGCAACCCGCCGCATGGATTTTCACCGGCAGCGCCGTCGATGCGGCCGGCCTCGTGGATCGCTTTTCCGGGCAATACGATGCCCAGACTCGCGCGCTGAGCCTCGCTGCTCTCGCAGGCAAGGCGAACCTCGTGGAAATCGCGTCCAACTTTCGCGGCATCGCGGCGCGGCTCCCGAAGGGTTTGCAGTTCCGCACCTTTCCTGATCTGGCGGTCGAAGATTTCTCCTACCGGACGAGTAAGGGACCCGAGCGCTGGAGCATCGGCTCGCTCCAATTGCGCAGTCCGGCGAGTATCACCTTGGCCGTCAATGGACGCCCATTGGCGATCGACCAATTGACCGGCCTCGGCGCGTTTGACGGAAAAACGTGGCGCCTCTCCAAAGTAGCCGGCCAAAGCTTTGGGGGCCGATTTTCGCTGGATGGAATTTACGAAGGCGACACGTTCCGCGACGCGACCATCGCGGTGACCAAGGTGCGGCTCAAAGAACTCAGCCCGTGGACGGATGCTCCGCCAGCCTCGCTCGGCGACGCACTCCTTTCCGTGGATTATAGGGGAGCCCTCGGCGCGAAGCCAAGGCAACTGAGCGGCGTCGGCGACGTGCTACTGGAAAACGCGCCGATCGTGAAAATGCCGTTGCTCGATCAAACCTACGCACTCTTCTCCGTCGTTCGGCTCGGATTGAAACGCGCCGGCACCGGCAGCCTCGAGACCACATTCGCGGTGAAAGATGGCGTCGTCACGATCTCCAAATTCGCCGCCCGCAGCGACGCCGTTGAGGTCACGGCGACTGGCACCCTCGATTTGGTCCGGCGCGAAATCTCGGCTCAAGCCACGGGCCAGGCGCGCGGCATCGCGGGCCTGGCCACCAGCCCCGTAACCTCGATGCTCAACATGAAGGTGAGCGGGCCGATCGGTCAGGTTCGCGTGCAACCGGAGGGACCGGTGAGAGGCGTCGTCAAAGGCGCGGCGAAACTGCCGGTGGACGTAATCAAGACCGGGATCACCATGCCGCTAAAAGTGCTGGATTTGTTCAAGGGCAACCCCCCCGAGCAGCCGTGACGCGATCAAATCCCCCGTCCCCGGCCGCGCCTATCGGACCTCGGTTCGACGTGACAGTCATGTGCGAACATGACGAAGATTGGTCGGGCTCGCCTCTATACATCCGACATTCTAGAGCGCGACAAGATCCGCGCCGATCGCTAGCCGGTTTGTGCCCCTCGTCGTTTTCGAATCGATGTGCGGCCCGCAGCCTTTTCGCAACGCTCCAGTAGCCGCGGCGCTTCCATCCGCTCCGCCCAGGCCGCGAATGCCGGCGTCGCACCGCGCCAGCGTAGCGTCTCGACTTTTTTGAAGAGCGGCGCATCGGTGCGCAGGGTCGCGAGATTCTTGAAGAGGAGCGCGAGATCGCGCTGAGCGCCGAGAATGATTGCCGGAAACATTTCGATCGGACCGTAGCGGTTCAGATGCTGGGCGGCGGTTTTGGGGCCGATCCCAGCGATACCGGGGTAGCCGTCGGCCGCATCGCCCACGAGCGCGAGCAGGTCCGGAATGAGGGGCGGATCGACGCCGAACTTTTCTCGGACCCCAGCCGCGTCGCGAATCGTTTTACGCCGGGAGTCGCACTGCACCACGCGCGTCCCTCGCACGCATTGCGCCAGGTCCTTGTCGGGCGTCCAGATGGCGACTTTCTCGACCTTCTTGTCCTTGCATGCGAGATGCGCGGCCGAAGCGAGCGCATCATCGGCTTCGAGCTCGATCATCGGCCAGACGACAACTCCCATCGCCGCAAGCGCCTCCTCGAGCGGATGGAATTGCGCGAGCAGCGCGGGCTCGATGCCAGCGCCGGTCTTGTAGTCCGCCCAAAGCCGATTGCGAAACGATTCGATCACGTGGTCGGTGGCGACGCCGAGGTAGGTGTCGCCGTTCTCCATCATTTGCAGAACGGTCTGCAGCACGCCGACGACCGCCCCGTAAGGCCGATCCTTGCCTTTGGTAAACCGCCGCAAACCGTAGAAGTGACGGAAGAGCTCGTAGGTGCCGTCGATGAGGTGCACGATCATTTGGGGTCAATCTTATATCTCGTAGTTGCACCCTTAAAAGGCATTGTCCGGCCATGCTCCGCGGGAAGCCGCGCGACCGCGTTTGGTTACGGCGCAGGTGGTGCGCAGTTCCAGCCCGAAGTGCAGCATGCGTGTTAGGCATGCTGAGGAAAGAAACATAGTCTTTCCCGAAATCACATCCGCGATCCGATAGTCTCTCATGCAAACATCATGTGATCGGGCCAATAACATAAGCGGCACTATTGAGCACTACTTCATGTCGCGAACAATACCCGCGGTCGTTCAGTCTTCCGCGCCCAGAATGATTGCCGAATGGCAGCAACGCGGACCAGAAACACTTTCCGGACATGCGCTTCGAAAGTTGCGATTGACCCTCGCGCCGGCGCAGTCGGTCATAACCGCGAGTGCGGCCGGTTAGGAGGGATCAGCCATGATTGTGACCTCGATCTTCTGGGCGTTGGTGCTGGTGCTGTTCTCTATCAAGCTCGAACAGCCTAACGAAACGAAATAATCACCATGCCCACGAAATTTTTCCCGATCGGCAACGTGGATTGGTCGCTGTGGTTCGCAGTCCTCAGTCCAATCACCGGAGTGTTGTTAGGAGCGCTCGGAGTTTTTCCCCTCGCGCAGTGAAGGAAGCATTATGAAAATGACAAAAATCAATCAGAAGAAATCGAGAAAATGGTTTCGCCCGCGCCGGCGTCGGCACGACCCGATGCTGGTGTTGAGCATGTCGATCTTTAATTCGGGGAGCAGTTGGAACCGGATCTTCAATCCGATTCCAGAGCGGGAGAACGTTTGGTGCTGAGTGATGAACCCGACCTCTCTTCCCAGTCCCGCGGTCGAAGCTCCAGCGTATGTCGCGCTTCAGCGCGAGATACACGATGCGCTCCGCGTGCAGCATCCGGAGTGGACTCTACCGAATGGCGATTCTCCTACCCTTGACTCGTATGACGCGCGATTCGCCGAGCTGCTCATCCAATCGCTGCCCACGCGGCCTCGGGGACTGAAGCAGGGCAACACTCATCAATCTCAATACGAATTCCAATACGCTTAACAGCGTCGCTACGACGCATGACATACAATGAAAAAGACAAAAATAATTATCGCGGGCGGCGGATTTGCCGGGCTCTACGCCGCAAAATATTTGGACAAACATCTGGCGCGGCGGCCGGACATCGAAGTGACGCTGATCGCTCGGGAGAATTTCATTCTCTTTACGCCGATGCTGCACGAAGTCGCGGCGGGCGATCTTGCGCCTGCCGACATCGTGAATCCGCTGCGTCGGATTCTGCGCCACGTCAACGTGATCGAAGCCGACGTGCAAGATGTCGATCTCGGCGCGCGCAAGGTTCGATGCGTGCATGGACTCGACCGCGGTGAGCTCGAGTTCGAGTTCGACCACCTGCTGCTCACGCTCGGTTCGGAGACCAACTTCTTCGACAACGCCGGTATTCGCGATTGGGCGGTGACGATGAAGAATCTGAGCGACGCGGCCCTATTGCGAAATCGCACGGTGGCCTTTCTCGAAGAAGCGAGCCTGGAACGCGATGCCGCCGCGCGCCGGCAGTGGCTCACCTTCGTGATCGCGGGCGGCGGATTTGCCGGCGCGGAAACGGCCGGCGCAGTGAACGATTTCGTTCGCGAGACCGCGAAATTCTACCCCGGTCTGGGCGACGAGGAGATTCGCGTCGTGGTGATTCATCCGGGAGATTATTTGTTGCCGGAGTTAGGCGAAGAGCTCGGTCGTTATGCCGAGCGAAAAATGCGCGAGCGCAAAGTGGAAGTGATCAAAGGCGCACGCGTGGCGAGCTACGATGGATGGGTCGTCACGCTGAACAACGGCCTGTCGATTCCCGCCGCGACACTCATTTGGACGGCGGGGGTGAAACCGAGCCCAGTGGTCGCGACTCTGCCGTGTCCGAAAGAAAAAGGACGGATTCTTGCAGATCAATATCTCCAGGTTCCTGGGTTCACCGGGCTTTGGGCGGCGGGCGATTGCGCGGCAGTTCCCGATGGATACGAAACGGGAATCTATTTTCCGCCGACCGCGCAGCATGGGATGCGCGAGGCGTTGGTGGCGGCGAAAAACATCGAGCGCACCATTCTCGGCCAACCGCTAAAGCCGTTTCGATATCGAACCATGGGGATGCTCGCGAGCATCGGCCATCAGACTGGCGTGGCGAGTTTCTTCGGATTCAAGTTTTCCGGTTTCATCGCCTGGGCGATGTGGCGCTCAGTTTATTTGATGAAGCTGCCGCGCCTGGTGAAGAAACTACGCGTCATGATGGCGTGGACCCTCGAGCTTTCATTCGGCCGCGACATCGAACAGATGATTACGTTGCGCGATGTCGAAGAGCTGAGTGAGCGATGGGCGCGCATCCGCGGCGCTCGGACAACCTCCTCGCCGCCGGATTTGGGAAAAGCGGCGAGCGTTGTCTCACAACAAAAGGTGGCATAACCATGGAGACGCCGATCGTTACCGCCCTGGCCGGTATTTTCGGATCTGTCTGTGGCGGATCAGCAAGTTTTGCGACGGCCTGGGTCACGCAGAAATCGGACAGCAAGCGCACAAAAATTCGGGCCGAGCTCAACAAGCGCGAGGCGCTTTACGGTGAATTCATCAACGAATGTTCAAATCGCGTGATGGATTCGCTCGAGCGGAATCTCGACAAGCCGCAAACGTTGTTGTCGATCTACGCTTTGCTCAATCGCATCCGGCTTTCCGCCTCAGACGCAGTTCTCGCTGAAGCGGAAGCGCTCGTCAAATTCATCATGGAACAATATTTCGCGCCGAATGTTTCAATCGAAGAATTTCACGAACGCGTTCACGACGGCGGGATCGACCCGCTCAAAGCATTCAGCGCAGCCTGCCGGCGAGAGCTGGTGTCGATGCACGCCTCGGTTTAGAAGTGCAGCCGTTTTAGCCTAACGAACGACCGCAAAGGTCTCTTTCGCGCACTGGCAGAACTTTTCCGCCGCGGGACCAAGTTTTCCTTTTCGCGTAATGATTCCAATTGCGACGCGCTTTGGTTCTGGCGTCAGGCGTACGCATTTGATCGCGATCGCCGAACGCATAACTGAACGCGTCCGAGGTAATCGCTACTCCCACGCCGGCGCTGACGGCGGAGAAAACACCGGACCAGCCGTCGTGTTCCTCGACCACTCGTGGTTTCTCATGCACGCGTGCGAAAATCGCCGCGAGGTATTCCTGGTAACGGGGATACTCTTCGGGCGTCAGTCCGATGAACGGTTCGCGCGCCGCATCCGCCAGAGAAACCGATCGTTTCTGGGCGAAGGGATGATCGCATCCCACCGCCAGACACACCCGCACCGTCACCAGTTCCTCGAACCGTAGCTCCTCGAGCGCACTTGCTTTGAGCGGAGGAATCAGGATGGCGAGCTGCAGTCGGCCATCGCGCACTCCTGCGATGTTTTTCTCGACGGGCCAGTCGTGCAACTTCACGTGCACTTTGGGCATCGCCTGTTGGTAGGCGCGCAGGAGCGCGGGCATGATCCGGCCCGTGGCCAGCGGCCAATCGCCGATGTGCAACTCGGTGTCCGCTTTGCCGGCGATCGCGCGCACCTTTCCAACTGCGTCGTCCGTGTGCTTCAGAATCGCGCGCGCTTCATCGAGAAACGCGCGACCGGCGCCGGTTAGGCGAACTGATTTCGCGGTGCGTTCGAGCAACTGCACGCCGATTTCTTCCTCGAGGTCGCGGATCTGCCGACTCAAGGACGGTTGCGAGACGTGCAAGCGCTGCATCGCGGCGCGCGAGACGTTTTCCATCTCGGCCACCGCAACGAAGTAACGCAGGTGCCGAAGCTCCATTGCGCAAAAGAGTATGCCGCCAACCCATGCTGAGGCAAGGAGCTATCAACCGTCTAGCGCGGAACTCGTCAGGCCAAAATATTCTCACGTCCCGCGCTCTGACCAGCTTGGTTGGATCTAATCGCTCGGGACCCGCACTTCTGCGACAATACTTACCGCGCGAATGTTCTCACGAACCTGGGTGATTATTTGACCGTTTAGGAGAAACTGCAACTGCTGCGCTGCCCCTCTGAGGCGTTTCACGTGCGAAATGGCTCGGGTTCGCGATCAGGCCAAATGCGGTCATAGACGGAAATGAGGTTTCTTGCGTCGCGCTTTTTCAGCCATGCGACGTCTTCGTGTAGATTGTTTGCTGTGCTAGAACGCCGCAGCAACGGCCCTTGCTAATGGGGGGGCGTCCGCCTGCCGATGTCCGGTGTGATTCCGTTCGACATAGCTCACGCGGAACCAGATGGCGTAGAGCGCGGGAAGAAAGGCAAGCGTCAAGACCGTGCCAACGGCAGTGCCTCCGATCAGCACATAAGCCATGGATCCCCAGAACACTGAATGCGTGAGCGGAATAAATGCCAGCACTGCGGCCAGTGCGGTCAGGATGACTGGTCGCGACCGCTGGACGGTGGCCTCGATAATCGCATGATACGGATCAAGGCCATCTGCTTGATTGGAATGAATCTGACCGATCAAAATGAGTGTGTTCCGCATCAAGATACCCGACAGACCGATCAGGCCGAGGATGGCATTAAATCCAAAAGGCTGGTGAAAAATCAGCAGCGCGGGCACTGCGCCGATCAGTCCGAGCGGGCCAGTCAGCATCACCATCCACATGGCCGAGAAAGAGCGCACCTGAATGATGATGACGGCGAGCATGAGCAGGAGCATGAGGGGGAAAAGTGGAGCCAGTGCTGAGTTGGCTTTACCTGCTTCCTCAATCGAGCCTGCCATCTCGATGCGATAGTTTTCCTGTAGCGCCTTTCGAAGCGGCGCAAGGTTGGCCCAAATCCGGGAAGAGACATCCGGCGGTTGCGTCGTCTCAATATTGTCACCCCGCACCGTAATTGTGGGAACGCGATCCCGCCGCTTGATGAGCGGATCTTCTGGTTGGATTTCGACGCGTCCGATCTGGCTCAAAGGAATCGGTTTTCCATTCCGGGTCGTGAGGGTGAAATTTTCCAACTTGTTTGGGTCTAATCGCTCGGGACCCGCACTTCTCGCGACAACATTTACCGCGCGAATGTTCTCACGAACCTGGGTGATAGTTTGACCGTTTAGGAGAAACTGCAACTGCTGCGCTGCCTCTTCGGGTGAAAGCCCGATGAGCTGCAATCGCTCTTGATCCAAAACGAAGTGCAACTTGGGAACGCGCTCTCCCCAATCCACATTCACCGTGCGCATATTCGAATCGTTGCGCATGATTTCTTCGACACTGCGAGCGATTTCCCGAAGTTTTGCCGGGTCAGGCCCCATCACCCGAAAAGCAACGGGGAAGGGAGAGTAGGGTCCAAATACTAACTGCGTCGCGCGAATCCTCGCTTCCGGTGCCAGGCCATCGGCGGCCGCCTGGCGCAGCCCCAATTTCAGGTGATCCCTTGCCTTCGCATTCGGCGTCAAAACCACAATCTTGGCAAAGGAGGGATCAGGCAGCTCCGGGTTGTAGGAAAAGAAAAACCGGGGAGCACCCGCTCCGATATAGGAAGTTACGATTTTCGATTCGGGTTGTTCCGACAGCCAGTGTTCGATCTTTTTTGCCGCTGCGCTGGTCGTCGCGATGCTGGTGCCCGATGGAAGCTGGACCTCAACCAGCAATTCAGGCCGGTCAGAATTTGGAAAAAACTGTTTCTTCACGACAGCCATCCCGCCGCTCGCCATTAGAAACGCCCCCACTACAATGCCGGCTACCGTATATTTTTTCCTCACGCACCAGGTGACAAAAGAGCGAATCCGCTGGTATCTCGGAGTGGAATAGATCCCCGCATGGCCTCCTTTTATGGCTTTGATCTCGGGTAGAAGTTTTATTCCCAGATAGGGTGTGAAAACCACCGCTACGATCCACGAGGCGATCAAAGAGAATCCGACAATCCAGAAGATGTTTCCGGCATATTCTCCCGCGGTCGAGCGCGCAAAGCCTACTGGCAGAAATCCGATTACAGTTACCAGCGTCCCGGCAAGCATTGGCGCGGCGGTGTGGCTCCAGGCATAAGCCGCGGCTTGGATGCGATCCATTCCCTCCTCCATCTTCACGACCATGGACTCGATGGAGATGATGGCATCGTCCACTAAGAGCCCCAGCGAGATGATCAGCGCTCCCAATGTAATTCGATCAAAAACCCGATCCGTGATCATCATGATCACAAATACCGCGCCCAGGGTCAGCGGGATTGCTGCTACCACGACGATTCCCACTCTCCATCCTAGACTTAGCAGGCTGACCAGCATCACGACGCAGACCGCCATCGCGAACTTGATCATGAATTCGTTGACCGCCGAGCTGATATTGACGGCTTGGTCGGTGATTTTTTTCAGACTGACTCCCAAGGGCAGGCTGGAGGATATTTTGTCGCTTTCCTTCCGCAGGGCATCGCCTAAATCCAGCCCGTTCCAGCCCTCTTTCATGACGACACTCAGCAACAGCGAAGACTCTCCATTGTGCCGAATGACAAAGGTCGCCGGATCTTCGTAGCCCCTCGTGACCTTCGCGATGTCGGATAGCTTGAAGCTTTGCTTGCCGGCCACGATCGGCGTATCGCGGATTTTATCTATGTCGGTGTATGCCCCATCGAGGCGGACAAACACCTGTGCGCCATCGGTATCAACCGACCCCGCGGGAGTCACCGCATTCTGTCGCGAGAGAGCGGAAAAGATGTCCGCTGGCGGGATGCCCAGCATCGTCAGTTCCGAATAAGAAAACTCGACAAATATCCTCTCCTGCTGTTCCCCCACGATATCCACTTTCTTGACTCCTGGAACGTGCAGAAATCTCTGCCGGAGTTCTTCGGACGACCCGAGTTAGTTTGCGGAGCGGAAAACCGGGAGCCTCCACTGAGTAGAGTGCGAATGAAACGTCCGAATACTCGTCGTTAATGAAAGGTCCTATCGCGCCTTGCGGCAATTTGCGCGCCTCATCCCCGAGTTTCTTTCGCGCCTGGTAAAACTGCTCGGAAACTTCTTTCGGGGGAGTTTTGTCGATGAGTTGCAGCGTCATCAGCGCCAGCCCCGGTCGCGTGATGGTTTCGACCCGATCATACCAGCGCAACTCCTGGAGTCTCTTCTCCAGCGGCTCGGCCACGAGATCCTGCATTTCCTGGGCGGTTGCTCCGGGCCACACCGCAGTCACCGTAAGCACTTTGATCGTAAAGGAGGGATCTTCCGCTCGTCCCAGATGAAAATAGGCATAGGTGCCGGCAATTGCCGAAGCGAAGATGAAGAACAGAGTGATGGCGCGTTCCCGCACCGCCAGAGCGGAGACATTAAAACTTCGCATAGGACATCTTCTCCTCGTTTGCCGCGTTAACGACTTGTCCCTCGTGGAGGAGATGCGCTCCGAGCGCCACCACTTTTTCACCGGCATCGACTCCGCGGGACACGACGACTTCCTCCTGACCGATTGAGGCAATTTGAACGAAGCGGAACTTCACTTCCCACTTGTTGTCCACGATCCAGACGCCCGGTCCGCTACCGCGATCATAGACGGCCCCGACGGGCACCCGGACGGACTTGTTACCGGACGTTTGCTTGGTGACCAATGCGATCGTGACGGTCGAGCCTAGCGGCGCCGAGGCGGCTTCACCTTCGAGCACATAGCGGGCTTCAAAGGTTCGGCTCGCCGGGTCCGCCGCATCGGAGATCTGGCGCAGCCTGGCCTGATACATTTGATCCTGCCCATAAAGTCGGGCCGAGGCGATCGTTCCTAGATCAGGTCGAACGCCCTCGGGCAGATTGATCAAGGCTTCTCGGGGACCGTCATGCGCCAACTGAATCACGGTTTGTCCTGCGGCCACGACCTGACCTGGTTCGCTCAACGTCCGAACAATTACCCCGTCGGCATCAGCTAATAAGACGGCATACTCGCTGGAGTTACTACTGACTCGTGCCTGAGCCTCCACCGCTTCCAACTGTGCTTTGGCGCTGTCCAGCGCGGCTCGATCTTGATCATATTCCCGCGGCGAAATCACACCCAATTTGACCAGCATGGCTGACCGCGTTTCATCCGCCTTGGCTTGTGTGTATTTCGCCCGAGCCGCCTCGACGTTTGCTAGTTGCGCGGCAGCGGAGAGTTTGAGGTCCTCGGGATCAAGCCGCATGAGGATCTGGCCTTTCTGAACCCGCTGTCCCACATCGACGGATCGCTCCAGGATTTTGCCCCCGACTCGGAAGCCCAGGTCGCTTTGCACTCGGGCTTCCACGATCCCGGTAAAGGTTCTGCTATTCGCGCCAGCCGATTCCGCCTTGAAAACCTCCACTCTCGGAGACTGAAGGCGCGGATCTTTCACGGTCGGTTTGGAACATCCGCCCGCCATCAAGACCATCGTCAGCCATCCCGCAAGCAGACCAATGGTCATCAACGACCGACGATCAATTTTCCCACAACTGACTTCATCCGCGCTCGCTTCAACACATGATTGGCGTGACCCTACTGCGTCTGGACGTCCGGATGCTTTCTGTGGCATCGGCCATTGCTGATGCGCTTTGACAATTGGATGGTTCTTGAGCGGTGTGTTCATGATAGGTCCTTGCGGTTTATGTATTCATGGCACGAGAGAAAATGGTCTGCTGCAACCAGCGTGGCGTTGCCCAGGTAAAGATCACCATGGCCTTATTGGCCAAACCCGGCACGACACTGATGCGCCCAGCGTCCAATGCGCGGATCCCGGCCCGCACCACGGGTGCCGGCTGCATCATCAACAGCTTCAACGCGGGCGTAATCTTCTGTTGTGCCGCGGTGGCGAATCCGGTCTCCGACATGCCTGGGCAAAGCGCCGTGACCGTGATGCCATCGCGCTTGAATTCGCGATGCAGGGCTTCACCCAGGCGCAATACGTAAGCTTTGGCGGCTGAATAGACGGCGAAGTTCTGCACGCCCTGGTAGGCCAGCAGACTCGCGACCAGCAGAATTTTGCCGCGTCCTCGTGTCCGCATATCTTGAGCAAAGACGTGGGTGACTGCAGTCAGGCTCGCGACATCCAACTGCACCATTGCCAGCGCCGCGTCCAACTGACCATCTAGAAACGGGCCTTGCAGTCCGTGCCCGGCGTTGTTGATCAGGATGTCAATCGCAATGCCCCGCTCGCGGAGCCGCTGATGCAATTGGATGACTGCCGCGACATCTGAAAGATCGACTTGCTCAACGACCACCTCAATGCGGAACTGCTGGCGTAGCGCTTCCGCGAGTTTTTGCAGCCGGTCCAGCCGGCGCGCCACCAGAACCAAAGAATGGCCTTGCTCGGCATATTGGCGGGCGAACTCCTCGCCGAAGCCACTCGATGCGCCCGTGATGAGAACCCACGTCTTGTTTGCTAATGAAGTGTGCATATACACAGTTTGGTTATCGCCGTTGCGAGTATTCAGGGTTATTTGTTCAGAGCCAACGCCGCAGTTTCCAGATCGGAGAGGATGGCGGACCAACGTTTGTCACCGAGAGTTTTAACCGCGGCGTGTTGAGCAGACTTCCAAGCCGGCGCGAGTTTCTCAATCTGTTTCCGGCCTTTGGCAGTAATTGCCAATTCCACAAGTCGGCCACGCCCGCCGCCATTGATCTGCACCAAACCATCCCGCTGCAATGGCCGGAGATTCCGCACAAGCGTCGTGCGCTCCATCCCCAGCCAATCACTCAACTCCGCCATGTTCCAACTGTTCTTGGTCACGATTGACGCCAAAATCGTTCCCTGCGTCGGGCGGATTCCATGACGTCGCATTTCCGCGTCATAAAATTGCGTCACCGCCCGCGTCACCCAACGCAAGTTGAAGCAGACACAGTTCTCCATCGCCGCCAGATCCAGTTTTTTGGACATGGTGTGTATATGCACTACTAGTGCGAGATTGTCAATTGATTTTTACAAAATGTTCCAGCGCTTGTGTCGCAGGCAAAAAAACTGAAAATCACCCCTTCGCGTAAAGCTACTGCCCCTTCTCCGTGAACTCGCAAGATTGCGGATCACTCTTCTAGAGCGCGTATTTCTCGCGCGCTAGTTCTGGACGTTTGAAGGCAGCGCGTCGAAGTGCTTCCAGAATCGACGATTCGTTCTGCCGATCGCGGCAGATTCTGCAGTCGGCCAGCACGAATATCGGCGCGCACTTCCTCTGCGATCGCAGAGAGTCGACCGCCTTCAGCAAAGTCGGCGTCTATTTGTTGATCTCAAGCGCGATTCTCTCGCTCGTGAATTAGCGCGGCTCGTTCCGCAAATTCATCCGTGGAAAGCGCGTCAACCGCAGTGTTGATCGGCGAGACTCACAAAGCGCGGCGCGCGAGACGTTTTCCATCTCGGCGACCGGCGACGAAGTAGCGCAGATGCCTGAGTTCCACGCCCCGAATGAGTATGCCTGCCAACGCATGCTGAGGCAAGAAACATAGTCTTTCCGGAACGGCCACGGGCGATTCGATAGTCTGCTTATGAAAACAATATTCCTGGCAGCAGTTGTTTCATCAGCTCTTCCGGCATTGCGAGTCGCCGGAGCGCTTATTCTCATTGTCAATCTACTCGCCGGCGCCTGGGCCTGGCGTCACCGGCGACAACTTTTCGGTCCGGATGCGACCGTCACCGGCGACCGCCCCGCGGTTCGCCAGTTACAGGCGGTCGTGCTCGGCATTCCGTGGCTCGTCGTTACGTTTCGTCTGCTCTATATATGGGTCGAACTCTGGATTGACTAACGACTTCCAGGGCCGCGAAATCCAACGCCGAGGGCAAGAAAAATAGTTCAAAAGGCGGCGGCCCGGGCGGATAATTTCGCCATGAAATTAACTAATCGCGTTGATCAATCCCGCCGCTCTGACCGCACTCCGAATCGGCGCGACATTTTTCATTGTCTCTGGCTTGCTTAACAAAACCGATGGGAGGTTCGAATGAAGGACACCAAATCCGGCGGGTGGACGTTACGGTGGCTTGTGGGTCAAATTTTTCTGGCGATCACTGTCGCGCAGGCACGCAACGACGTGCCGCCGACTTCCGCCAGAATTTGGCTGCCGCCGAAGCTCTCTGAGTACGAAAACCAACTTGCCAGCCAACGTTTTCGCGAAGTTGAAACTGGCTTGCGTGTTCCGATCAATCCGCGTAAAACCTACAACCTCGCGCAGTTGATCGACATCGCCGAACGCAATAATCCGGAGACGCGGGCGGCGTGGGAACGCGCAAGACAAGCGGCTGCGGCGGTCGGTCTGAGCGAAAGCGCCTACTATCCGTTCATCGTCGCATCTGCCGCCGCCGGCTATGATCGCGCTTTTATTCCATTTCCCACATTGAGCGTTAACCGGAGCGAATTACTGACCAATCCCTCTGGCCGCTGTGCAGATCTCGGGCGGCGGCTCGCTCGTTACCGAGTCGCGCCTTTATCGAGCAGAGCTAAGCTGCGAAATGGTTGTTACTCGATTTCGGCGAACGAAGCGCCGTGGTCGCGTCGGCCAAAGAACAACTGATGATGGCGAATGTTGGCTTCAACGCGACGCATCAGAAGATTGTTTTCCAAGTAACCGAGCGGTTCTATCAACTCGGAACTGCGCGCCAAAAAGTTCTGGTAGCGCGAAGCTCGCTCGAAGCCGCGCAAACGGTCGAGCAAGCGGTGCAGGCGCGGATCGATAATGGTCTTGCGACCAAGCCCGAGTGGCTCCAAGCACAACAGCAGACTGCGCAGTCGGCATTCGATGTTGAAGCGACAACCGGTCTTGGAGAGTGACGCGCGAGTTGCGTTGGTCGAGAGCATCGGGATTATTGCCCACAGTGCAGCTGAATGTTGCCGATCTGGGAGAAAGACCGGCCTCGGAGGAGACGAACGGTTCGGTCGACGAACTGATTGCGCGGGCCTTGTCGCAACGGCCCGACCTGGTGGCAAAGCTCGCCAACGTTTACGCGAAGCAAGCATGAGATCAAAAAAGTTCGCGCTGAGTATTATCCGAAGGTGGCGATCGACGCGCACGCGAGCGAGACGGGGCTCGACGTCAGCATTGCCGGCTCGAAGTATTTTGGAGATCAACCAGCCGACTTTCGGCGCCTTCCTGACCGTTAGCGTGCCGATCTTTGACGGTTTCGCTCGTCGTCACAAAATGGAAACAGCCGAGGCCGAATTGCATGCGGCCGAGAACGAGCTGGCCGGCGCGCGCGACTCCGCCGTGCGCGAAGTTTGGAAAGCGTACACTGATTTCAAGACCGCGCTCCGCAAACAGGATTCCGCGGCCAAGCTGGTTACCGCATCGCAAAATGCTTTCGACGCAGTGCTCGAATCTTACAAAAACGGGCTCAGGACCTATCCGGAGATCCTTAGCGCGCAACGAAATCTGACGTCCGCGCGCAGCGTGAGCCACGACACGCAGGCCGCGATCTTCACGGCCGCAGCCGCGCTCGCATTGAGCACTGGCGACCTGGCGCGGCCCTCCGGGCCGTGCGATCATAGCCGTTAGATCGCGAGAACGATGAAGGCGTCGAATTTTGGAAAATTCGTCGCCGCGGTCGCGCGCTTCTCTTTTTCGCGTTCGTCGCGGTGAACTTCTAGTCACCATTCGCTGACTGTCGACATTCTCGGCTCATATTTTCCGGCCTGGATGGTCTGCATCGTGAGCGGACTGACGCTGACTCTTCATCGCCCATTGGATCGTGCAGTTGCGCAATCTGAAACCGTACCTCGGTCCGGCGCCGCTGATCTATTCGTGCCTGATGATCATCTTCACCTTCGCGACGTGGATTTTGTTTTACCAAAACTGACATGCATGAACCCGCCACTCCTTCGAACGAACAAGACGCCGTAACGCCACCGGACGATCGCGCGGAACAGCGTAGTTTCGTCCGCAAAGTTGTCGGCGTCGCGCTCGTGGCCGGTGCCGTTCTGATTACGCTTTACGTTTGGTCAATTATCGAACGACATCCTCGGACCGATGACGCGGCTGCGCGCGCTAATGTGATCGGAATCGTTCCACGAGTGCGTGGACAGATCGTTAGGCTGGCCGTGCAGGACAATCAGTTGGTCAAGGAAGGCGACCTGCTTTTCGAAATCGATCCGGACGACTACGGGCTGGCGCTCGAGAAGGCGAAATCAGTGCTGGCTGCGTTGGACGAGCAAATCGCGATCGGACGTTCGCAGGATGAGGAACTGAAGTTTGGCGTCAAAGCCGCCGAAGCAGGTGTGGCCCTCGCCATGGCGCAGGCGAAGCAGGCTAACGACACTTTGCACCGGCTCGAGCCACTACTCCCGAAACGTTTTGCCACCGCGGAACAGGTCGACCAGGCCACCACCGGATCAAGGGTCGCGGCCGAGGGATTGGCCGCTGCGGAACAAAAACTGAATCAGGCCAAGACTGCACTCAGCACATTACAAACGTTGCTCGCGCAGCGGCCCGGCGCGGTCGCGGCGGTGAAGTTTGCCGAGCTCGAACTTTCCTACTGCAAAGTCAAAGCGCCGTTCACCGGTCGCGTGGTTAATCTCAACATTTCCGCGGGCGCCTACGCCAGTGTCGGTATTCCCGTCTTCTCATTGGTCGACACGCGAAGATGGTAAGTAGTCGCGAATTTTCGAGAAGCAGAAATCCGGCATATCGCTCCGGGTAGCGAAGCGATTGTTTATCTCTCGTCCGCGCCTAACCAACGTTTCCGCGGAAAAGTGCAGGGAATCGGATGGGCGGTGAAGCCGGAAGGCGAGATCGATTTTCCGCCCGCCGGTGTGCCCTATGTGAAGCGCGAATTGAACTGGGTGCGGGTCGCGCAACGCTTTCCGGTTCGCATCGAAGTCGAAAATCCCGGATCCCGATCTTTTCCGCATGGGCGCGTCCGCAGTCGCGATCATCAAAGGTCCGCCACGGAAATAATTCCTATGAGCGCGACATTTCTTGAAGCACGTCCGAGTGATTCGGATTGGATTGGCTGGTTGAAACGCGAACTGGCGCCGACGCGGGCACGTGAAATCCGCACGGCGATCCTCGTCGGTGGCGTGGTCTTATGCGTGATCATTTCGATGGCGTTGCAAGTGCCGGAACTGGCGGTCACCGCCTACATTGTTTTTTTCGTTTCAAAGGAGACCAAGCCTCTCACGACCCTGACCGGAGTCAGCGCACTCATTGGCGTACCATTGCGTCGCCGCCAGCCTCCTTCTCTACAAGTTCACTTACGGCTATCCCGAATTGCGTATTCCCGGGATAGCCATCGCGCTTTTCCTTGGAATGTGGTCGTCGCGCATCTCTCGTGATCGGGCCGATTGGGTTTATCATCGGCTTTCTCGTCGCTTACACGCAGTCCATTGGTGACAGAGGTTCCTTCACCTGAATTTTGGTTCGCGGATCTCTATGGGTGTGGGTAGCCCTTGCCTACGCCGCCGCGCTCACCGTCTTTTTGCACCTTCTGTTCTTGCCCGATTCCGCGAGCGCAGCGGAACATCGGCCGAAACCAAAAGGCTTGTTCGTGCCGGACGCGTTTACGAATCCCGAACACGTGCGCTTCGCGCTCAAGGTCACGCTCAGTTCGATGTTTTGTTACATCTTTTATTCGGCGATCGATTGGTCAGGAATCCACACCGCTTTTATCACCTGCATGTTCATCGCGCTGGAGAGCACCGAGGCGACGCTCTACAAAGGAACGTTACGAATCGTCGGTTGCCTCATCGGCGGAGCGCTCGCCCTTTCTTCCATCGTGTTTCTGATGCCGCACATGGAAACGATCGCATCGCTCGTTGTCCTTGTCGCTTGTGCCGCTGCCATCGCCGGCTGGGTCACGACCGGAAGCGAACGGATCAGTTACGCTGGGCTCCAGATCGCGTTCGCTTTCTTCATTAGCGTCTTTCAGGGATACGCGCCCGAGACCGATCTCGATAAAGTCCGCGATCGCGTTGTTGGAATTCTACTTGGACTCCTCGTCACCGCCTTCGTCTTCCATTACATCTGGCCCGAGCACGCCCAAGTCGAATCGAGGACCGCAGAATGAAGTCGTGAAAGCACACGTGTGCCGTATTTTCGATCCGCGCCATACGCAGCCGCCCAAGGAGATAACGTGCATCCCATGACTGCAACGAGTGAAATCAGTATTCTTGGCACTTTCGTTGCCACCTTGTTTGCGCTTCTCAACCCCTTGGGATGCTTCCGGTCTTCATCGGCTACACCACCAACATGCGCGTCGGCGTCCAACGCTGGTTGGCAGTCTTCGTCTCGATCACCGTGTTGGGATTGATGCTCCTATTCCTTTTTGCGGGCACCGCGCTGCTCAATTTCTTTGGCATCACGCTAGACGCTTTCCGCATCGCCGGTGGTATTCTTTTACTGCTGATTGGCATCCGCACGGTTGCACATGATCCCGCGAACAAGGCGAAGATCTCACCGTCGCATCGGAGATCGGCGAGCTCACGGAGGCCGAGTCTGTCTACGGCCAGATCGTTGTCCCTCTTGCGATGCCGCTACTGGTTGGACCAGGCGTGATCGCCAACTTACTTCTATACGCCGGTGAAGCCTGGCAAAGAAAGAGCGCCAGGCTCGCTTGGGGATTGGTTGGCGTGACCGTGGGGGTTTCCTTGCTGACACTCGTGATTCTGCTTTCGGGCAGATTCTTGCGACGACTGTTGGGCGATGTCGGTCTAAGCATCGCCACGCGCATTCTTGGGTTGCTCGTTGCCTCGATCGGCGTCCAATTCGTGATCGCGGGTCTAACGAGTGTGATAATTCATTCGATCGCGCCCGAGGTATTACAGCTTCACGGACGATAGCGCGACGAAGTCACATGTGATGAAAATCGGGATTTCAGCGTTTGCGGGAACATCGGGATTCGGAATCACGATTACCACGACGTTGACTCTCTTTGCGTCTTGCGGTTGCGCCCATCTCGCGACGGTCAAAACAACGGACCCGCCCGTTCCAACGATCGCGGCAAGCGACGACGAACTCACACTAGCGAAACAACACTTGGCCACGGCGGAGCGAGCACAGCCGTTAGTGTCGTTAGGCGAGGACCTCACCGCCGCCAAACTCTCACTGAGTATCTTGGAACAGCGACCGAGCGACTCGTCGGCCCAAAGCATCTACAACTTCTCGGTCGCACGGGCCGTTGAAAATGTTGAACGCGCCAGGATTCAACCCTGGCAGCGTAAGATCGACATCGTGGGCGCCAGGAGCCAGTACACGCTCACCACTCCCAAGCCGGCCGATCCGGCCCATGATCCGAGCCGATACGATCTGCTTCCGACCGATAGTTTGAAGATTGGCGGCAAATTTTTCAAAACGCGATCGCGTGTCGATGGCGTTGGCGCGCCATTGGTTGCGATCGCCCGCTCACAAAATCCAGAGTTCCGGCAGCAGTACCGGCTGCCGCGAGTTTACGCACCGGTCACAGCAGCAATCCGATTCTCCGGCCAAAACGCGGAACTCGAATTTGTCGACCCCATGAAGTCGGAGCGAATCGCCTTGGGCCGGCGCACTTTTCCACTGGCTGTCGATCTTAGCGCACCCACCGCGATGTTGATCGCGCGCGAACATCCGGAACGACTCGGATTTGCGCGCCTGGTGGACCCGCAAAAATACGCGGACACGGCGCGCTTGTGTCAGCTGCAACAGTACGATCCCGCTCGCACGCCGGTGATTTTTGTGCACGGCTTGCAGGACACAGGCGCGAGTTGGGCGCCGATGATCGACTCCCTGCGGAATGATCCCGTGATACGAGCTCGCTATCAGTTCTGGTTCTTCAGTTATCCCAGCGGTTACCCCTATCCCTATTCTGCGGCACTGTTCCGGCACGACCTCGATGGAATCAAACGCACGTTCCCCGATCATAAACGAGTCGTCCTGATCGGTCACAGCATGGGTGGAATGATCTGCCGACTGATGGTTACCGATGCGGGGGACAAAATCTGGCGCGATTTTTTCGGAACGCCTCCAGCTCGGACTGCGTTGACCGCCGAGTCCTATCGTCGCCTCAAAGAAGCGTTCGTTTGCAATCATCGTCCCGAGGTAGCGCGCGTGGTATTTATCTCAACGCCGCACCGCGGCAGCGATTTGGCCACGAGCTGGATAGGACGCACCGGCGCGTCGTTGGTCAACAATCCGCGATCATTCAGGCCGATTTACGAAGAGATGAAACCGCTTCTCGTGAATGATCCCACCGCCTCTTCATTTAATCGGATGCCGAATAGTGTCGATACCCTGGAGCCTAACGACCGATTTGTGCGAGCGGTAAACAAGCTGCCGATCGCGCCGGGAATTCCCTATCACTCGATCATGGGAGATCGCGGGCGAGGCGGCGCGCTCAACAGCTCGGATGGAGTGGTGCCCTATTGGAGTTCTCACCTCGATGGCGCCAGATCGGAACTGATCGTTCCTTCTGGCCATGCGGCTGAGCGTAATCCGCAGGCCATCAGAGAAGTTGAGCGGATTCTAAAAACCTACCGTTGAATTGAGTGCAGCCCGCGTCGACCCGCGACGGTATCCGATCGCCTAACGGACGGCGGCAAACGCGTCTTTCGCGCACTGGCAGAATTTTTCCGCCGCCGGGCTAAGTCTTGCTTTTCGCGTAATCATTCCGATCGCGACGCGCTTCGGCTCAGGCGTCAGGCGTAAGAGCTTGATGCGATCGTTGAACGCGTAATCGAACGCTTCCGCCGCGAGCGCGACCCCTGTGCCGGCACTGACCGCGGAAAAAACACCGGACCACCCGTCGTGCTCCTCCACCAGGCGCGGCTTATCATTCACGCGCGCGAAAATTGCATCGAGATATTCTTTGTAACGGGGGTACTCCTCGCGCGTGAGGCCAATGAAAGGTTCCCGCGCCGCGTCCGCTAACGAAACGGACTGTTTTCTCGCGAATGGGTGATCGCATGAAATCGCCAGGCAAACACGCGCGGTGAACAATGGTTCGAACCGAAGCTCATCGAGCGCGTGTGCCTTGAGCGGAGGAAGAATGACCGCAAGCTGTAAGCGACCATCGCGCACTCCGGCAATGTTCTTCTCGACCTGCCAATCGTGTATCTTCACCTTTACCTTTGGCATCGCTTTTTGATACGCACGAAGAAGCGCGGGCATGATCCGGCCGGTCGCCAGCGGCCAATCGCCGATGTGCAGTTCCATATCGCCTTTGCCGGCGATCGCGCGCACTTTCCCGACCGCGTCTTCAGTTTGTTTCAGAATCGCGCGCGCTTCGTCAAGAAACGCGCGCCCGGCGTCGGTTAGGCGAACCGATTTCGCGGTGCGCTCGAGTAGCTGCACGCCGATTTCATCCTCGAGATCGCGGATCTGCCGACTCAAGGAAGGTTGCGAGACGTGCAATCGCTGCATCGCGGCGCGCGAGACGTTTTCCATCTCGGCCACGGCGACGAAGTAACGCAGGTGCCGAAGCTCCATTGCGCGAGAGAGTATGCCGCCCACGCATGCTGAGGCAAGAAACATAGTTTTCGCGCTCTTCCTCGCTGCCAGTACCGAGAGCTTCCAGCAGCCAAATCTGGCTTTTCTAGAACGCTTTCTGAGGCTTATGGTAATCACCTACGAAGGCGATTCCCGGCACGCTGCAGGAGGGTGGTGCGCCGTTTCAGACGACGCACTGGACAGTCGTGTTGCAGGCCGGCGGGTCGCAATCAGATGAGGCCGCGAGGAACGCGCTGGCTGATTTTTGCCAGGGTTACTGGCCGCCGCTTTATACATTCGCGCGTCGTCGCGGCTATTCGGCGGGTGATGCGCAAGATATCGTCCAGGGTTTTTTCGAGCATTTGTTTGAGCACAAAAGCTTGAACCGGGCCGATCAGGAGAAAGGACGGCTGCGCACGTTCCTGCTCGGGTCGATGGAAAATTTTCTGTTGAAGCAGCGGGAACGGATGCGCGCAATCAAACGCGGTGGATCACATCAGTTCGTGTCGTTCGATGAACTAGTGCCGCAAGCTGAAGCGGCGATGCTAGCGACGTCTCATTTGGGCGAGGTGAATTCCTTCGATATCGCGTGGGCCTCCAGCGTCGTGACGCGCGCCTGGAAAAACGTGCGCGACCGATTTGCTGCGGAAGGCAAACGGGAATGGGTCAATGAGCTAAGGCCGTTCGTAGCCGGCGGAACAGCGACCGCGCCGAATCAGCAGGAAGCGGCCCAGCGGCTCGGCACATCGGTTGAGAATTTGCGCGTCTCGCTTTCACGATTGCGTCAAACGTATCGCCACGCGTTGCGGGCCGAAGTGGCGAGCACGGTTTCCGATCCGAAGGACATTGATGACGAGCTGCACTACCTCTACCTCATCTTAACGGGATGAACGTCGCCGATCCTCAGCAAGGAATTGGCGCGGGGGTTTGTGCGCGCTGTGGCCGATCAATTACTCACCCAGGACCCGATGGCGAGTGCGTACGTTGTCTCGTTACCTTCGGTTTTCTAGCTGAGGATCAGGAAGTCGAGCGGCCAAGTAGGGACAATGAAACCAGACTCGGTCCATTGCGTTATGCTCACTTCGAAATCGAAGTAAACGTCGATGGGTTTCCGGATGTCCTCGGGGCCGGCGCGATGGCAGTAACTTATCGTGCGCGCGACACCGTTCTCAATTCAACCGTCGCCCTCAAGGTTATCAGTCGGAAGCTGGCCGAAAATCCGACTGCGCGTGCCCGGTTTCTGCGCGAGGCACGTGCCGCGGCCAAGATTCACCATCCAAACGTTGCACGAGTGATTCATTACGGTGAGCAGGATGGGGAATGCTTTTACGCGATGGAGCTCGTTTACGGCGAAACTCTCGAAGCCAGGGTGCAGCGCGGCGGGCCGCTTCCTTTAAACCTCGCGCTTGAAGTAGTGGAACAAACAGCCCGCGGTCTTGCCGCCGGGGAAGCATGCGGCGTGATCCACCGCGACCTAAAGCCGTCCAACTTGATGACTGAGTCGGACGAAAGCGGGCAGCTGATGGTCAAGATCATCGATTACGGCGTCGCCAAGGTAATGGCTACCGATGAGGTACCCAAACCCAGGCTGGATTCGTTGGCACCCCGGCCTTCGCCAGTCCGGAACAATTCAACGAAGCAGGTCAACAGCCCATCGACACCCGTTCCGACATTTACTCGCTAGGCACGACATTTTGGTATTTGCTGACCGGACGGACACCTTTCGCCGGACACTCAATTGAGGAAATCCGAACAAGGCAGGGGGAGCACCTCCCCCTTGCGCAACTGAAGGGTGCACACGCCCCGGTCCAGGTCGTCGCGTTGCTAAAGTCGATGTTAGCGGTTGATCCCGCAAAGCGACCGCCAACGGCGCTGGCACTGCTTACTGCCGTCCATCGCTCTTACCTTCGCTTCGAGCCCATCGCACGGCGACGGCGCAGGCGCCTTATTCTGGCCGCGGTAGGATTGGGGCTTACCCTCGCGCTCGTTAGTCTTGCTTACTTAATTTACCACCGGACCCGAGCCTCGTTCGAGAGAGACCGATCGGTCGCGGTTCTTCCCTTCCAGAATCTGAGCCCCGACAGTGAAGATGCATTTTTCACCGTCGGCATTCAGGATGAAATCGCCGCTGCGCTATCGCGACTTGCTGATCTAAAAACGATCGGCTCGGATAGCACGCGCTCGTACCTGCCGGGGATGCACCGCGATCTCGCTGCGATTGGCCGCGAGCTATCGGTCAGGCATTTGCTGGAGGGCAGTGTCTGGCGTGCCAACGGCGAGATGCGCGTCTTGCTTCGCCTGATCGACCTGCGCGATCCGGCGCATCCGTGGACTCAATCGTACGCCCGACCGGTCAAGAATGTTTTCGCGCTACAGAATGAAATTACGCGCGTGGTCGCGGCTCAGCTAGAAACAAGAATATCGTCCAGCGAGTCGGCGGCGCTTAACACTCCACCAACGACTGACTCACAGGCTTATGACCTTTATCTGCGCGCGCGCAGCCTCTCGTTGGCGAGGTCGGACCCTCCAGTCTCGCAAATATTCTCCGACGGCCGGCACGCGATTGCACTCCTCAACCAAGCCATTTCCCGCGATCCGAACTTCGCGCTTGCTTACTGCGAGTTGGCCAGATGGCATGATGAGCTTTACTTCCAGCGAAACCTTGGTCCTCCGGAAGAACGTGCAATCGATCACCGAAGCCTGGCCGAAGTAGCCCTGGAAAAAGCGCGTCGATTGCGCCCCGACTCCGGCGCAGTGCATTTAGCCGGCGCGATTCACGCGTTGCAGATCAATCGTGATGTCGAAGGCGCCCGATATGAGATCGAGCGGGCGCGTCAGACCTTGCCTAACAACGCTCAAGTGGAGACGATTGCCGGCCGCGTCGCCCGTCGCGCAGATCACTGGCCGGAAGCGTTACATTGCTTTGAACGCGCGGTGTCGCTCGAACCGCGTGATGTCAGCTTGCGCATCCTTTTGGCCGACACCGACCGCTGCATGCGGCATTACGAAGACTTCGATCGAGTTATGGCCAGCGCAATCGCTCTCACACCGGCGGAGAAATTGGGCTTCTTGCCTCTCCATCAAGCTCTAGGCCGACTCGAATCCTCCGCCGACATCGCTCCGTTGCGGGCTGCGTTTGCTGAGCAATCAGCCGCTCATCAGCTTGACGATGCCGATAAGGCGTCGGCAGAGATGAATATTGCGGTCTGGTCACATGATCCGGATGCGATCTCGCGCTTCCTCGCAAGCAAACATGTTGAAGCAAGCTTTAACGGAATCGCATATCCCGACGCATGGTTTGAAGCGCTTGCCGCCCGCATGCGCGGAGATAACGCCGGTGCGATGACAGCCTTCACCGCCGCCCGTTCTGAGATGGTAAAGCGAACTTTTTCTTCGCCCGCCGAAGGCGTGCCGCTGAGTATCCTGGCCATCATCGACGCCGGGCTCGGGCTCAAACAGGAAGCGATCGACGAAGGAAAACGCGCCTGCGAACTAAGTTCCTTCCAGGCAAACAATCTCGATGCCACGACCGTCGGCTGCAATTTGGCCGTGGTTTATGCCTGGACCGGAGAGACCGATCTCGCTTTTGCTGAGTTGAATAAACTGATTGATCGCCCGGCAAGCAGTCACACCATTTGCCAGCCGACCTACGGAGATTTCGAGCTTAATCCTTTCTGGGACCCGCTGCGCAACGACCCACGGTTCGAAGCGCTCGTGAAGCGCCTCCGACCCGTCCGTTTGTGAAGTAATCGCGAGGCAGAGCAATGTCGGGAGGGACCGGCGCAAAAAAACTTAAAGTTTTCTGAAATGGCGCTCCGCAAAATCGGGAAATAGAGGTGTCACGCAACACCATGAACGCTACCGATACTCATTTGTCCGAATCCAAACAACGCGAGCTGGCCGCCAATGTGCTCAAACAAGCGGCGCAGGATTTGCGGCGCTTCTACGGTGCAAACTCCACGATCGACCGGGAACTCTACTTCGACGCCTATAGCTGGATCATGTCGAACGATTCCGGCTGGCCGTTTTCATTCCTAAACGTATGCTGGCTGATGAATCTCGATCCGGAGGATACTCGACAGGAGTTGTTGGGCGACCTCGCGGTCGGCACTTTCGGCCGGTTGGCCCGCCGCTGCCGGCAGACAGCCCGGGGCCTTTCGGATTCTCTCATTCGGTGTTTCGCAACCGAGCGCAACGTCACGCCGGTTGAGCCGGCCAGGTTAGTTCACACCTTGCATTAAGATGAAAAAGCAACCCTTCGGCCTCCAGCTTCGTCGAATCGTTCAACCATTTGTCAGGCCCTCGAGCTACAGGCACAATCCACTCCTCATCAACAGCCTGGTCCGATTCAACTTTCGACCGCCGCTGATCCTCGAATTTCCCGGCGAACAGCTCGAGAAGGACAGGAGTTCGCCGCGCGATTTCTCTACTTGGTAACCGAGCCGCTCATAGAAAGAAAGATTACAATGCCATACGTTACAGTTGGAAAAGAAAACGAAGCTAACATCGACATCTATTATAAGGACTGGGGCAGCGGACAGCCCATCGTCTTCAGTCACGGCTGGCCGCTGTCGGCGGATGATTGGGACCCGCAGATGCTTTTTTTCCTTAGCAAAGGTTTCCGCGTCATTGCGACTGATCGACGCGGACATGGCCGCTCGACTCAAAGCGGCGGCGGACACGACATGGACCACTATGCCGACGATCTGAAGGCCGTCACCGATCATCTGAACCTGAAGGATGCGATTCACGTCGGCCATTCGACCGGCGGCGGCCAGGTGGTGCGTTATCTCGGCCGTCATGGCGATAAGAATGTGGCGAAGGCGGCGATCATCAGCGCCGTGCCGCCGCTGATGGTGAAGACTCCGGCCAATCCGTTAGGCACGCCCAAATCGGTGTTCGACGATATTCAGGCCCAGCTCGCCGCCAACCGGGCCAAGTACTATTACGACCTGCCGGCTGGCCCGTTCTACGGCTTCAACCGTCCGGGCGTGAAAACGATCGAGCCCATCGTTTGGAACTGGTGGCGCCAGAGCATGATGGGCGGCGCCAAGGCGCATTACGACGGCGTTGTCGCGTTCTCGCAGACCGACTTCACGGAAGATCTGAAGAAGATCTCGGTGCCGGTCCTCGTCATCCATAGCGAGGACGACCAGATCGTGCCCTATCAGGCAGCCGGTCCACTTTCAGCCAAGCTGCTCAAGAATGGCACGCTGAAGACATACAAGGACTTCCCGCATGGTATGATCACGACGCAAGCAGATATCATCAACGCCGACCTGCTCGCATTCTTCAAAGCGTAAGTCATGAGCGGACAATCGCTCGACATTTCGCGGCGACGTTTCATTGCGTCAGATGGTTTTGCGGCAACCGCTGTGTGCGTATCAGCCAGCTTGGAAATCGTTCAGCCAAGTATCCACGGCGAACGGCTGGTCTTTCACTTATGCCCAGGAATGTAATGAAAGGAGCGTAGAATCGCGAGTACTTACAAGACTGTTATTGTCACCGGCGCTTCCCAAGGCATTGGGGCCGGTATCGTTCGCGCGTTTCTGGAGCGGGGATACAACGTTGTCGGAACAGCGCGCCATGCGACCAAATCCAAAGAGCTTTCCGCTTCCGAGCGCCTCGCTGTGGTCGACGGGGACATAGGTCAATTCGAGACGGCACAGAAAACTGCAGAGCTTGCGATCAACAGATTCGGCTCCATCCATGCTTTGGTCTCGAACGCTGGCATTTACTTGGTGAAACCTTTCACTGAATACACAGGAGACGATTTTCGCGCGCTCGCGTCCACTAATCTGGAAGGCTTCATTTACATCGCACAGTTGGCGGTCAAACAGATGCAGGCACAGAAATCGGGAGGCAGCATCGTCTGCATTACTGCGGCGCTAGCCGACAATCCGATTGCAGGCAGTCCCGCGTCCGTTGCGATGATGACGAAAGGCGGCTTGAACGCGGCAGTGAAAAGCCTGTCTTCTGAATACGCGAAAGAGCACATTCGGTTCAATGCGGTCGCGCCAGGGGTCGTCAGGAGCCCCCTTCACGCGGAAATTGCGCCGGAGTTACTGGCCCAGCTTACCCCAATGGCTTCGATCACGACGATTGAGGACGTTGCCGGCGCGGTCGTTTATCTGACGGAAGCTCACCAGATTACCGGAGAGGTGTTGCACGTGGATGGTGGTGCGCACGTTGGAAAATGGTGACGCCCAAAGACTCTCGCCCGGCCAGCGCCGAGCAGCGGCTCAAGGAACTCGGCATCACGTTGCCCACGCCACCGGAGCCGTTCGGCACGTATGTGGAAGCGGTCCAGACAGGCAATCTGCTGTTTCTGACTGGAATGCTTCCAACCGAAGGCCGCGGGGCGAAATTCGTAGGACGCGTCGGCGCGGAGCTCGATGTGGAAGCGGGGCGCAAGGCGGCTCACCTCGCTGCGCTGAATGTCCTCGCTGTCGTGAGAAAACATCTGGGATCGCTCGATAAAGTCACGCGCGTCGTCAGGCTCGGCGTGTCAGTCGCCACTTCGGGAGATGTTCGCGATCATCCAAGAGTCGCTGATGCTGCTTCTGACTTACTCCAACAAATTTTCGGAAAAGAGAAGAACCCTTGCCGCTCGGTGTACGGCGTCGCAAGTCTTCCACTCGGCGTCCCGGTCGAGCTGGAAATTATTTTTGAAGTAGCGAACTAGGAAATACTCCACATGCAAAAAAATGCCGCAGCACAAATCGTGGCGGTGATGCTCGCCTCATCGCAATTGCTCGCTCTAGGAAAGGAACGCACCATGGAACACCCGACTTTTTATCGCACGATTCAGGTAGATGGGCTCTCCATCTTTTATAGAGAGGCCGGACCGAAAGACGCGCCCACGCTTCTGCTTTTGCACGGACTTCCTTCTTCGTCGCGGATGTTTGAACCGCTCATTTCTCGCCTTTCCGATCGTTGTCACTTAATCGCGCCGGATTATCCGGGCTTCGGTCACAGTGATTGGCCGGATCCTAAAAAGTTCGCCTACACGTTCGATCACATCTCGGAGATCATGAATCATTTCACGGAAGCCCTCGGGCTTTCGCACTGCACGCTTTACATGCAGGATTACGGCGTGCCGGTCGGTTTTCGAATGGCGCTGGCGCATCCGGAGCGCGTGGAAGCGCTCATCGTGCAAGACGGAGTTGCGCACAACGAAGGTCTCGGTGCGAACTGGAAAACGCGCCGCGAGTTTTGGAAGGATCGCGCGCCTAACGAGAGTGCGCTTCGCACGAATCTACTTTCATTGCAGACGACAAAGACGCGCCATGTCGGCGACGATCCAAACGTTGAACGCTACGATCCTGATTTGTGGACCGACGAATTTTATTTTATCAACCAACCGGGGCAGGCACAGATTCAAAGCGATCTGTTCTACGATTACCGAACGAACGTCGATGTCTATCCGAAGTGGCAAGCCTGGATGCAGAAGACGCAACCAAAGCTTCTTGTCATCTGGGGCAAACACGATCTCTCGTTCGATCTTGGCGAGCCGGAACGCTACCGCAAGGACGTGCCGAAAGCGGAGGTCCATGTCCTCGACGCTGGTCATTTCGCATTGGACACTAAAGCCGACCAAATCGCGGCGTTCGTCCGAGAATTCATGAAATAGCACCGTCTCGGGAGATATAATGTCAATTAACGCACGACCAACTAAACAGAAAGAAACAACATGAAGATACTGATGGTACTAACTTCACACGATCAACTCGGCAATACAGGCCGCAAGACCGGGTTCTGGTTGGAAGAGTTTGCTGCTCCATACTTTGTTTTTAAAGATGCCGGCGTCGAACTAACACTCGCGTCGCCGAAGGGCGGACAGCCACCGCTAGATCCGAAGAGCGATTTGCCGGAAAATCAAACTGATGCGATGACCCGGTTTAAGAAAGATAAGACGGCACAGGAAGCTCTCGCTAACACAGTCAAGCTCTCGAGCGTGAAATCAGAAGATTTCGACACCGTGTTTTATCCAGGTGGGCATGGCCCGATGTGGGATCTTGCCGAAGACCCCGTTTCGATTGCTCTGCTCGAGTCGTTTTACAACTCCGGCAAGCCGATCGCGCTGGTCTGCCACTCGCCTGGTGTGCTCCGCCATGTCACCTACAAAGGCCAACCTCTGGTCAAGGGAAAGCGTGTCACCGGCTTTACGAACGGCGAGGAGGAGGAGGCTAAGCTGACCAAGGTTGTGCCGTTCCTCGTCGAAGATGAACTGCTCCGGCTCGGTGCCACCTTTGAGAAGAAGGCTAACTGGCAGCCATTTTCCATCATTGATGGCCGACTTGTTACCGGGCAGAACCCCGCGTCGTCGACCTCCGCCGCTCAGGCGCTTCTGAAAGTGATGAGTGGATCGGAGTCATCAACGAACAGCGTCCAAATCGAACAGAAGAGCTATGAGATGCCCCCGCAGGAAGGGATGAGCATCGCACATTTTCTCACCGTTGCTGATGTCGAGCGATCAGCTCGCTACTACGAAAAGGTCTTCGGCGCTCGTATTCTGACCATGGGTGACGGCAACGCGCCTCCGTACCTTCAGCTTGCAAATATTTGGATGATTCTGAACGTCGGGGGTGGGCCGACCCAGGACAAGCCGTCGGTAACGCTCAGCGTGCCCGACCCGAATCACATCAACAGCTTTATGAATATCCGCGTTGCGGATATTCAAGCGTGCTATGAGCTATGGAAAAGTCGAGGAGCCGAATTCATCACCGAGCCGATCCCTAAGTACGGCGAGATTCGCTGCTACATCCGCGATCCTGACGGTTATATTATCGAGGTCGGGCAGAGCACCGACCTCAAGTACGGTTAACGCTCGGCCCGGAGGGATGCGGACTTAAAGGCTACGGATGTTCGGTTAAGCAAACATAGGAGAAGATAGACGATGTCACACCATTACTCCGGTCCCAACATCGGATTCCCGCGCGGGGACGCGCGTCTCGACTTGACCGATCTGTATGCCTTTCCCAAGCCAGGAGACCCCGGCAGGTCGATCCTCATTATGAACGTTCATCCGTCCGCCGGTCTTAATCCGCCGGGACCTACTACGGCCGAGCCCTTCGCGCCCGAGGCCCGGTACGAGCTAATGATCGATACGGACGGCGATGCCGTCGCCAATATTAGTTACGAGGTGCGCTTCTCGTCGTTTGAGGGCGGCGAACAGAGCGCGACGCTGCGCCGTGTTGAGGGCGCACACGCCGCCGAAACAGGCGCGGACGGAAAGGTGATCGTTGAGGGAGTGCCGGTCTCGACAGGCCATGAGGCACATGTGACGCAGGCTGGTGACCACCGGTTCTTTGCCGGTTGGCGCAGCGATCCTTTCTTCTTCGACGTCCTCGGCACGCTCAACGAATTCCAGTTCACCAGTGGGGATTTTTTCGCAGACAAAGATATTTGCAGCATTGTGCTGGAAGTGCCCAACTCCCTTCTTGGGCCGAAAGAGGTTGGCCTGTGGGCTCGCACGTTGATTCCAGCAGACAGCGCGGGTGGGGGCTGGATTCAGGCGGATCGCGGGGCGCGGCCTAACCAAACTCCCTTTCTTGCCGGCGAGCAGAACGATGCTTACCTCGCTGGGGAGCCAGCGGACGATGCCCGTTTCGTTCCTGTCTTCGCGCACGCTCTGGAACACACCGGCGGATATTCACCGGAGGAAGCAACGCGGGCGGCAGGAAAACTGTTGCCGGACGTTTTGCGCTATGACCCCAAACGCCCCGCGTCCTTCCCGGACAACGGCCGCGCGCTGATCGACGATGTTTGTGATGTCTTCCTCGCTATTCTCACTAACGGGAAGGTGACGGGAGATAACGTTGGGCCTCACGACGATTTTCTTGGTGAGTTTCCCTACCTGGGCCCACCGCACATCGTTGTAACAAAAACGTAACGATTGGGCACTGGATTTCTCCGATAACGATAAGAAATTGTTGATGGTCCTTGGAATTACCGCGTCAGAGGGAGTGCGAAAAGGTATGTCAAATGAGAAACCAGGAAGCGCCGCCAGTGCGAGTCGAGCGCTGCAGCCCACGGAAACAAATCCTCTCGATTTTGTGCCCGACAAAATTCCTTTCGACATTCCGTATGGGCCACCGATATCACTAGACCTAGCCCAGGCGGTTATTCATGCCGCCGTGGCAGAAGCGAAGAGGCGGAATTGGAAGATGAACCTAGCCGTAGTCGATTCCGGCGGCAACCTTGTCGCCTTTCAACGGATGGACGGCGCGATGCTTGCCTCCATTCAGATAGCCGAACACAAGGCGCGAGCAGCCGCGACCTTCCGGCGCCCCACTAAGATCTTCGAGGACGGCATCCCGCTTATGCATCTTAACTATCTTCTCGATTCGATGGAGTCATCGCGTCTCGAGGGGCATTCCACTGATTGAGAAAGGCTCGATCATTGGCGCAATTGGTGTTTCGGGAGGCACGGATTCCCAGGACGAGATCGTCAGCGAGGCGGGCGCGGCAGTAATTAACCAACTTTCGGCGACCAACAAATGATCCCCATCTCCGAGAAAAAGAATTGGCGGCAATCGACCGGTTTCTGAAACTAACAAATACAGGAGAACTCTATGACAACTGGAAACGCGCCTACGAAATCCGCACAGCTTCGCGTGACTCGGCGGTCGCCCGCTTATTGGCGCGTGACAATTGACAACCCTCCGATCAACGTGATGGGCCCGGAAATGGTCCGCGAGTTCCAGGAAGTCATCGACGCGCTCGAGGCTGACGAACATGTCAGGGTCGTGGTCTTCGACAGCGCGGTCGACGGCTACTTCCTGAATCACTCCGATTTCCTGGCCAGACTCGATGATCTGACCTCAATGCCGGCCGGTCCCACAGGCTTGCCGCCTTGGCCAGACTTTCTCGTCCGTCTGACCCGCGCGCCCGTCGCGTCCATCGCCCTCATCCGTGGTCGGGCCACCGGAAACGGCAGCGAAATCACCCTCGCCTGCGACATGAGTTTCGCTAGCCGCGAAAAGGCCATCATCTCGCAATGGGAGGTGGGCGTGGGGATGGTCGCCGGCGGCGGCCCGATGGCGCGGCTTCCGCGTCTCATCGGCCGAAACCGCGCTCTCGAAGTGCTCTTGAGCTCGGAGGACATAAGAGCAGATCAGGCCGAAGCCTACGGTTACATTAATCGCGCCCTGCCCGACGCCGATCTGGACGCCTACGTAGAGGCGCTTGCGACCCGGATCGCCGCATTCGACAAATGGGCGATCGCCAACACCAAGCGCCTCGTCAACACCAGCCTGCCGGCGGACGTCGAGCTCGGCGCCGGGTGGGACGCATGCATCGCTTCGCTCGGTCGACCCGCTGCCCAGAATGGGATCAAGGCGCTAATGGCCCGTGGCTTCCACAAGCCGGGGGATGTCGAAAATCGACTCGGATACTACCTAAGCCAAATCCCGCGCTAGGCCGGAAACATCCTAAACCGAAAGAAAAGGCTAATGAAAGGAGCGTAGAATCGCCAGTCCGCACAAGACTGTCATTGTGACCGGCTCTTCCCAAGGCATTCGCCGCTTAAGAAACACCAACAGAAGAAAGGTTTGCTATGTCAGCTAAGAGGAACACGCCTAACAAAGATGCAAAGAAAGAAACGGCCCGAACTCATCAACCCGGCCAATCTGCTTTCAGAGGTATTCTGTCGGAAGAGATCGACTGGAAACCGTTCGCGGCCTTCCCAGCTTCGGTGCGCTTGGCGATTGTTGTTGGTCAACCTGCTCAGGACGGGCCGTACACCATCCGAGTAAAGGTGCCGCGAGGCGTAAAGTTGATGCCTCACAAGCATCCTGAGGACCGGGTCTACACAGTTATCTCCGGCATCTTTTATATTGGGTTAGGTGATAACTTCGATGCCGAGAAGTTACAGGCCTATCCGTCAGGCAGTGTTATCATTCTACCTGGTAACACTTCCCACTTTCACTGGGCTAAGTCCGGCGAGTACATCACGCAGGTGACGGCGATCGGACCGTTAGGCCTTGAATACCTGAACTCAAATGACGATCCGAGGAAAGAAAGGGAACCCGCTACGAGCTAAGGAGATAAAAGATGAAAGCAATTGTTGTTTACCAATATGGCGGTCCTGAAGAACTCAAGTTCGAAGAATACCCTGACCCGGTTCCGGGCGAGGGCGAGGTGCTGGTGCGGGTCGCCGCCACGAGCGTTAATCCGATCGACTACAAGCGACGCGCCGGACTAACGAAAGATTTTTACCCCATGACGTTCCCGGGGCTTATCGGAGTCGATATCGCGGGCACTGTGATAAAGATTGGGCCGGGAGTGGAAGGCTTTTTTGTCGGCGACCAGGTCTTCTCGATGGCGGACAGTACTTACGCCGAACTTTGTGCCGTAAAAGCCGCGGATCTGGCGAAGGTTCCCAACGGGCTCGATTTGATCCAGGCGGCCGCATTGCCGCTGGTGACGATGACTGGCAACCAGCTCCTCTCAGCTACGGGAATCACAGCGGGCCAGACGGTTCTCGTCGTAGGTGCTGCCGGAAGTGTCGGGCGTTCATCGGTATTCACTGCGAAGGCATGCGGGGCGACTGTGCTCGCCGGCGTTTTGAAGAGGCAATTCGAGGACGCGAAGACTGTCGGCGCGGATCAGCTCGTCGCAACCGACGACGACACCGCGATTGCGAATCTTCCGCCGCTCGATGCGGTGGCGGATACGGTCGGCGGAAGAATCGCCGAGAAACTCATCGCCAAGGTCAAGCCGGGCGGAGTCTACGCATCGGTTGTCGGGGAACCGCAGAACGCCGCGGAGTACTCATCTGTAAAGGTGGTGAAAGTGTTCTCGAAATTCGACAGGAAAACGCTCGAGTTCATGGCCGAAGCGGTGCGAGACGGCAAGCTAGTCATCCCGATTAGCCTGAAACTGCCACTGAGTGAAGCGGCCAAGGCTCAAGCAAGGGCAGAGAAGGGCGGTATCGGGAAAATCTTGCTGGTGCCCTGAGATTATTTTGCGAACAGAAGACACGAAAGGAAAATCATCTGTGAAACAAGACCCAGGCGGAATCAATCCCGCTTCGAAGCCGAGCGGCCATGGGTGCGTCGAATGCCTGGCGTCACCGAAAGGTTGGTGGTTTCATCTTCGTCGATGTGCCAAGTGTGGACACATCGGTTGTTGCGACAGTTCACCGAGCCAGCATACCTCCAGGCATGCGGCAGCGACAGGGCATCCCATCATTGCCAGCTTCGAGCCGGGTGAGGATTGGTTCTTCGATTACGAGACGCGGGGGATGACCGAGGGTGTGGAGTTGCTTCCGCCGCATTCCCATCCGGAGGATCAACCACACCTGGACCGGCAGGGAAAGTTCCAGCCGATTGGGAATCGCTGCTGCACTAGCTGGCCTCGATCATTTCAGATGCGATCGCTCCGCTACGCCCTGATTAACGCGGTCACCGGAGACGTCGAACTGTTTGATATGGCGTATGGTTGCAGCACATCCTACGATTGGAGGGACAAGACATGGATTGGAAACGGTTAGTCCAGTTTGGGCTGCTCGGTAGCAGTGATTTGGAAGAATACGCCATCCTGCTGATACGCGTTTCGATCGGCCTGTTCTTCGCCATCTCCGGGGCGAATAAATTGTTTGTCGCCGGTGGCAGGCAAACGATGTACGAAACGCTCGTTAAGGCCAAAGTCCCGTTTCCCCACCTGATGACTTATTTCGTGTCGGGTGTCGAGTTCGTTGGCGGATCCTTGGTGGCCGCGGGGTTTCTTTCGAGTCTGGCTTGCGTGGCCTTATTGGTCGATATGGTTGTCGCCATTCTGACCACCAAGATTTTCACCATGCCTAAAGGACTTTCGCTTCTTAACTGGCTCGACGATTTCCTCTTCCTTCCGGAAGTTCTGTACGTGCTCGTCTTTATCTGGCTGCTCTGCTCTGGTCCGGGAAAGTTCAGTGTTGATTACTGGCTCGCTGGAAAATTACTGAGGTGATTGATCTCTTATATAGTGCTAGCGTGCCACCGTTTCGACCTGATACCGATTATACGCTGCGAATTGTGCCGAATTTCCCAAGCGTGGCGGTCCCGCTGGAGGAGGATCGAATACTTTGGCAAAAATGATGTGTGAGCGAGAACAGACGAGCCCGATATGAAAAATAATGAAGAGCATCCTCACGATTTATACCCAAATCTTGACGCCAAGCCGAAGAGCGCACTAGATGAGCGCCTACGCCGGTCGCTTGGTGAACCTCATCGGGCAGAATAGCTGAAAGTCGATGCTCAAGCTTGCCGAAGCCAACCGCGCGATTGTCGCCGCGCAAGCGTATGCCCGCGATCACGGGTACTCCGTTAGCGTCACAGTATGTGATTCGATGGGCCATCTTATCGCTCACCAGCGAATGGACGACGCTCTTCCCCTTTCCAGCTACGGCTCCGTAGGGAAAGCTATCGCCTCAGCCGGTCTGGGAATTCCAAGCGGAGAAGAATCCGACGTGGATTTGGAACGATCTTCGGTTTCTGGTGTCCTGGCCCATGGGTTGGCTGTAATTCGCCGGCCAGGTGGCTTACCTATTAAGCGCGGAGAAGAAGTTGAAGGCGCCATTGGAGTCAGTGGTGCACCGACAGATGAACAAGACGAGGAATGTGCGCACCGCGGTATCGAAGCTATCGGTTCGTCACCGCTGCAGCGGGGGAATCAGTGACATCGCGTGCGCTAGCATGAGAACCTCTTTGGATAGGGCCCGCTACAAAACAGAAAGCAAAAAGAGAAAAACATATGAATAATAAAATGAAGATCGTAGTCATCGGAGGCAGCGGCCTCATTGGATCAAAAGTGGTAACCAACCTTCGCCAGCGTGGTCACGAGGTTGTGGCGGCGTCGCCTTCCACCGGCGTGAACACGCTCACAGGTGAGGGATTGGCGGAAGCGCTGACAGGCGCTCAAGTCGTGGTGGATGTGGCGAACTCACCTTCTTTCGAAGACAAGCCTGCTTTGGAATTCTTCGAGACGTCGGGTCGCAACCTTCTTGCCGCGGAAAAGACCGCGGGCGTGAGACATCACCTGGCGCTGTCGGTAGTCGGTACGGATCGTTTGCTTGGAAGTGGTCCCGGCTCTTTAAGTGGTTACTTCCGCTCAAAGATGGCCCAGGAAAATCTGATCAAGGCTTCCGGGATTCCGTTTACGATCGTGCACGCAACGCAGTTCTTCGAGTTCGTGAAGGGCATCCTACAATCGGCGACTGGTGGCTCAACCATTCGGTTATCGCCAGTTCTTATGCAGCCGATGGTTTCGGATGATGTCGCTGCCGCGGTGGCAGATGTAGCTCTCGGGGAACCGATGAATGCAATGGTCGAAGTAGCTGGGCCTGACAAGATCCGGCAGGACGAACTTGTCCGGCAGTATCTAACTGCGACGGGCGACGCGCGAAAGGTGGTCGCCGACGCCGATGCGGGTTACTTCGGAATAGAGGTGAACGATCAAAGTCTGGTCCCCGGCGCTAACGCCCGCCTCGGTTCGACGCATTTCGCCGAATGGCTCAGCCGTAGCACTACTCAGAAGACGGCGCCTGAGAAACAGTCGGCGACCGCATCAAATCTCTCAGGCAAGGCGGCAAAAGTGGGCGCTCTGCTCCTTTGCGGAATTGTCTTCGCCGCTCTGTCCAAGGTGAACCGCCACGATGGAACCCAAGGAGGCGAAGGTGACGACGCTCTTTTCGAAAGATCTGACGGACCTTCCTGGCAAGGAAGGTCTGATGCTCATGGTTGAGTATCCTCCAGGTAACTCGGACCCAATACATCGCCACAACGCACACGGGTTTATCTATGTGCTGGAAGGCTCGATCGTAATGCAGGTCAGGGGCGGGAAAGAAGTGACTCTGACACCTGGGCAAACCTTCTATGAAGGCCCCGAGGATGTTCACGTCGTCGGACGAAACGCTAGCCAAACCAGCCCGGCGAAATTCGTCGTGTTCTTCGTGAAGGACAAAGGCGCCCCGGTGCTGATACCCGCCAAATAAAATCACCAGTTGGAGTCAGCTCTTGAGTGAATAATCAGCCTCGCGTGGTGATCATTGGGGGCGGTTTTGGCGGACTCTGTGCCGCACGTGGATTAGCCGGTGCTCCCGTCAGCGTGACGCTGATCGACAAGCGCAACTACCATCTCTTCCGTCCCATGCTCTACCAGGTGGCGACCGGCTTGTTATCGGCCGACCAAATTTCCGGGCCGCTGCGTTCGATCCTGAGCCGACAGGCCAATGCAGAGGTGCTGATGGACGAAGTCAGCGGCGTCGATAAGGACAAGCGCCTGGTTCGTCTGAAACAGCATTCGATCTCTTACGACTACCTCGTCCTCGCCACCGGCATTCAATACAACTACTTCGGACACGATGAGTGGCGGCGCGTGGCACCCGGGCTCGAATCGCTGGATGACGCGGACCTGATTCGCGGCAAGATTCTGCTCGCATTCGAGCGCGCCGAGGAGATGGCTGCGCTCGATCACGCCAATACAGAGGGTATACGGCAACTGCTGACCTTCGTGCTCGTCGGCGCGGGTACGGTGGGCGTGGAAATGGCGAGCACCCTGGCGGAGATGTCGCGGATGGCGTTGGCGCATGACTTTCGCCACATCGATCCGCGCCAGGCGCAGATCCTCCTCTACGAGGCGGCACCGCGCGTGCTTCCAACATTTCCCGAAGATCTGTCGGCGAAAGCACAGCGTCATCTCGAGAGCTTGGGCGTGAAGATTTACACGAACACGCGAGTGACCAGTGTGGATGCCGACGGAATTGTCGCTAACGGCCAGCGCGTTCGGTCGAGCACGGTGCTGTGGGGAGCCGGAGTGCTGGCCTCACCAGCGGGTCACTGGTTAGGCGAGAAAATGGATAAGTCGGGGAAAATCATCGTCGGCTCCGACCTGTCCGTGCCGAGTCATCCCGAGATTTTTGCCACTGGTGACACGGCGCACGTCGTTGCGCCTTCGCGGAATTTGCTGGGGATCAAGTCTAACGAGCCGATGGTCATGCCAGGCGTTGCGCAGCCTGCCATTCAAGGAGGGAGATACGTGGCAGCCGTGATTCGACGGCGCGTGGCGGGACAGCCGCCGCCAACACCCTTCCGGTACCGGGACAAGGGCGATCTCGCGATCGCGGGGCGTACCTACGCGCTCGCCGATCTTCGCATGGTTCGCTTCGCGGGTTTTCCGGCGTGGGTTGTCTGGGCGGTCGTGCACATCTATTTCCTGATCGGGTTCGCGAACCGGTTCTTCGTCATGCTGCAATGGCTACTGGCGTTTCTGACCAAACGTCGGCAGGTGCGCGTCTTTCCGGGACAAGAACGGGCCGCAGAGGCTCCGTAAGGGGCTGCTTTTGCCGACTCCGCCGCTTGCTCCGGTGTGATTACGACCTCGTCTGAGGAACGGAGCAAATTTGTCGGTGGTCACCTAGCATTTGAGCGCCGGAGTTTTTTTGTATAACAAAGAGTCGCGAACTCGTTAGGGCAGTCTGGTACTGGCGCGTTTTTCGCAAACCTTGGATTTCTAACGCTGCGCACCTAACGCCTTTGGCCCGGGCGCAACGACGCAGTTTCACCCCAAGGTGGAGCATGCCTGCCGGATATGCTGAGGCAAGAAACATAGTCTTTCACAGAGCGCTCGCGGCGGGCGGATACTTCCGTCATGAAAATTTGTTATTGGAGGATTAGCCGATGCCTGCTGGCGGCATCGCTTTGCGGCATCCTTTCAGCGTGCGGCCACCACGCTCCCGCAAAGATCGCTGGTCAAAGTAGAAGCGCAGCGCGTCGAGCTGACCGAGGCAGCGAAGACGATGACTTTAACTGGAGAGATACGCGCGCAGGTTGAGTCGGATCTCGCGTTTCCGCGTCGGCGGTCGGATCACGGAACGGCTGGTGGATGTTGGCGACCATGTGTCTTCCGGCCAGATCCTGGCAAAGCTCGATCCGCACGAGCAGCAAGCCACGGTCGAGGCAAGGGAAGCCGATGTTCGCGCCGCTGAGGCAAGATTGCGCAATGAGACCTCTAATTTGGAACGGCAGAAATTTCTGCTTTCTCGCAAATCGACTCCGCAATCGGAGTACGATCGCGCGGAGGAGTCGTTCCGCACCGCGCAAAGCGCGCTCGAGGCCGCAAAAGCTCACCTTGGGACGGCGCGTGACGCTTTAGCGCAAACAGAACTTCGCGCCGATAACGCCGGAACGATCACGACACGAAACGCGGAGATCGGTCAGGTGGTGGAGGGGGCGCAACCCGTCTTCGTGCTGGCCCATGACGGTCCGCGCGATGCGGTCTTTAATGTGAGCGAATCGGTGCTCGGCAACCAGCCCGTCGATCGAAACATTCCGATTGCGATCAAACTCGTTACTGATCCGAGCATCCATACCACCGGCAAGGTGCGCGAGGTCACGCCGACGCTGAGTGGCGCGGGTGGAACGCTTGCGGTCAAAGTCGGGCTGGATGAGTCGCCTCCAGGTATGACGCTGGGAGCGGCTGTCTTTGGCGAAGGGCCGCTGAGCTCGCAAGAAGCGATCACGCTTCCTCCAGGTTCACTCGCATCAGTGGCGGGGCAGCCAGGTGTGTGGATCGTCGATCCCGCCACGCGCGCGGTCTCTGCGCGGCCGATCACGATCGCGCGATACGAAACAGACCGAGTCATTGTCGCGGCGGGGCTGCGGCCGGGCGACCTCGTGGTCACGCGCGACGCGCAGAAGATGAGTCCGAACCAGATGGTCGCCATCGCGGAGGTGCACTAGCCATGAAAATATCCTGGGTTCTCTTGTTAGGCGCGGTCGCCGGACTTACGGCATGCCACCGGCATGCAGCGGCACCGGCACCGCCGATTCGGCCGGTGCTCAGCATGATTGTCGCGCCGGAAGCGGCAGGAGGAGCGGCCTTCGCCGGAACGGTTGAAGCCCGTTACGAATCCATCCTGAGCTTTCGTGTGCTCGGCCGGATAATCGCTCGCGATGTGAACGTCGGTGACAAGGTCGAGAAAGGCGCGCGACTCGCGGCGCTCGATCCTACCCCGTTTCCAACTCGCGCTGCGGGATGCGGAAGCTGACCTGGCAAGGGCAGAGGCGCACCGGCAGGAAGCAAAACTGGATGCGGCGCGACAGCGCCAGTTGTTCAGCGAAGGAGTGACCGCGAAAGCGGAGTTCGAGGCTGCGCAACATGAGTGGGAAAGTGCGGAGGCGGCCACCGCAGCGGCGCAGGCGAATGTAGGTCTGGCGCAGGAACACCTCGGCTACGCGGAGTTGCATGCCGAGTTCGACGGCGTGATTGCCGCGACCAAAGCCGCAAGTCGGTCAGGTGGTTCAGCCGGGGCAGGAAGTGGTGAGGGTTGTTCGACCGGAGGAGCGAGAGGCGGTGGTCGATGTGCCGGACCATATCGCGGCACACCTTCGTCCGGGAATTCGCTTCATGGTTACCTCGGAAGCGGAATCCCGCCACGCGCGTCAAGGGACAGGTGCGCGAGATCGCGCCCCAGGCGGACCTGGCGACTCGCACGCGACGCGTCCGCATCACGCTGGTCGATCCACCGCTGAATTTCCGGTTGGGAACCATCGTGAAGGCGGTGCCAGAGACGAATGCCGGCGCGGAGATCGAGCTGCCTTCGTCCGCGCTCCTGGAGCGCGATGGCAAGACCTTCGTCTGGGTGGTTGACCCAGCCACGAGCAAAGCGTCGACCCGGGAAGTAAAGCTTGGCGCACGCGACGCGGATTCGTTCCGAGTCGTGGAAGGACTCGCGCCCGGCACTCGCGTCGTCACGGCCGGCGTGCACAGCCTTTCGCCTAACCAAGTAGTGAAAATTGCAGACACACACTCATGAAAACAAACTTCAATCTTTCAGAATGGGCCCTGCGGCATCGATCGCTCGTTTGGTATTTCATGGCCATCTTCGCCGTCATGGGCGTGGTGTCCTACCTGAATCTCGGGCGCGAAGAAGATCCGTCGTTCACGATCAAGACGATGCTGATCCAGGTGCAATGGCCGGGCGCCTCCGTGGACGAGATGTCGAAGCAAGTCACCGAGCGGATTGAGCGCAAGCTCGAGGAGCTCGAGCGCTGGATTACACCAAGAGCATGACGACGCCCGGTCAGACGATCGTGTTCGTCTACCTGCGGGATTCAACCAAAGGGCGCGACGTTCCCAATACGTGGTTGCGGGTGCGGAACATGATCAATGACATCCGTCCGGAATTCCCATCGGGCGTGACGGAACCAGCCTACAACGACCGCTTCGGCGATGTCTTCGGCAACATCTATGCCTTTACCTCAGATGGGCTCAGTCAGCGGCAATTGCGTGATTACGTCGAGCGCGTCAGGAGAGAGGTGCTGACGATTCCCAACGTCGGGAAGGTGGACCTGATCGGCGCGCAGGACGAAGTCATTTTCCTTGAATTTTCGGTTCGACAAATCGCGGCGCTCGGACTCAACGAGCAGGATATCCTGCGCACGCTCCAGGCGCAGAACGCGGTTGTCCCTTCGGGCGTCGTGGAAGCCGGACCGGAGCGGATCGTTCTTCGCGTCGGTGGCCAGTTCATTTCCGAGGAGAGTCTGCGTTCGATCAATCTGCGCGTGAACGATCGCTTCTTTCGCCTCAGTGATCTCGTCACCATCAAGCGCGGCTACGCCGACCCTCCGCAGATGCTCTTTCGGGTGAATGGCGAGCCAGCCATCGGACTCGCGATCAACATGAAGACCGGCGCGAACGTTCTGCATTTCGGTGAGGCTTTGAAGGAGAAGATGAACACGATCATTGGCGAGCTGCCGATCGGGGTCGGAGTGCATCAGGTGTCTGATCAACCGGCCATCGTCGAGGAATCAGTCAGTCAGTTTACGCATGCCTTGTTTGAGGCGGTCGCGATCGTGCTTGCGGTTAGCTTCGTTAGTCTCGGGCTGCGGCCCGGCCTGGTGGTCGCCCTGGCGATTCCGCTGGTGCTCGCGATGACCTTCGTCGCGCTCGAGTATCTCGGCATTTCGCTCCAGCGGGTTTCGCTCGGTGCGTTGATCATTGCGCTGGGACTGCTGGTCGATGACGCGATGATTGCCGTCGAGATGATGGTCAGCCGGCTCGAAGTGGGCGATCCGCTGAATAAAGCGGCAACTTTCGTTTACACCTCGACTGCATTTCCGATGCTCACCGGGACGCTGGTGACGGTGGCCAGCTTCCTGCCCATCGGGCTGAACAGCAGCAACGCGGGTGAATACACCTTCTCGCTCTTCGTTGTCATCGCCATTTCACTCATCCTGTCGTGGCTCGTCGCGGTGATATTTACCCCGCTGCTCGGCGTGACGCTGCTGCCAAAAGCGCTCAAGAAACACGAGCGAGAAGCCGAGCCGCGTCAGCGCGACCTTCCGGCGACTGCTCGACCTCGCGATGCGGCGGGCGTGGCTGACGGTTGCGATCTCGGTCGGCTTATTCGCCGTTTCACTTCTTGGATTGAAGTTCGTCCAACAGCAGTTCTTCCCGCCATCGGCACGGAGTGAACTCGTCGTCGACTTCACGTTGCCGCAGAACGCCTCGATTGCCGCCACGAAAGCCGCGATGGACCGCTTTGAACGCCATCTCGCCGGTAACAGCGATGTCGACAGTTGGTCCTCCTATGTGGGACAGGGCGCGATTCGTTTCGTGCTCGCTTTCGACGTGCAGATGCCTAACCCAAACTACGGGCAAATCATCATCGTGGCTAAGAACGTCGAAGCGCGCGATCGCCTGAGGACGCGACTGAAGGAGATCGCGCACAACGAGTTCATCGGCGTCGACATTCAAGTGGAGCTCTTGCCGCTCGGGCCTCCAGCCGGACGGCCGGTGCAATATCGCGTGAGCGGCCCCGACATTCAGAAAGTGAGGGAACTCGCGCAGCAACTGGCGGCGAAAATCGGCTCGCATCCCCTGCTCGAGGATGTCGGCTTTGACTGGATGGAGCCGGCGCGCGTCGTGAAAGTAGAAGTGATGCAGGACAAGGCGCGGGAACTCGGGGTCACTTCCGAGACCATTGCACAGACTCTCAACAGCATTGTCCGCGGCGCCACAGTCACTCAAGTCCGTGATGACATTTATCTCGTGAATGTCGTCGCACGAGCGCGTGACGCCGAACGCGGCTCGATCGAGACACTGCAGAACCTCCAGCTCATGGCCGGAAACGGGAAGGCCATCCCGCTCGCCGCGGTCGCAAACTTCCGCTACGAGCTTGAACAGCCCATCGTCTGGCGACGGAGCCGACTCCCCACCGTCACGGTGCGGGCAGGCATCGTCGGCCCAACGCAACCGGCCACCATCGTGCAAGAGTTAAGCAAGCGCGTGGACGAGTTTAAGCGCACGCTGCCGGCCGGCTATCGCATCGAAATCGGTGGTCCGGTGGAAGAAAGCGCCAAGTCGCAAGGACCGATCGCGGCAATCGTCCCGCTGATGCTCTTCGTCATGGCCACGATCCTCATGATCCAACTGCAAAGTGTTCAACGATTGTTCCTGGTCCTCGCGGTGGCCCCGCTCGGTCTCATCGGCGTGGTCGCCGCCATGCTTCCGAGCAATTCGCCGATGGGCTTTGTCGCCATTCTTGGAGTCCTCGCGCTGATCGGCATTCTGATCCGAAATTCGGTCATTCTTGATCGTGCAGATCGAGGAGCACCGGCGCGAAGGCATGGCGGCTTGGGAAGCGGTTTTGGACGCCACGATGCACCGGACGCGCCCGATCATGTTAACCGCCGCCGCCGCCAGCCTCGCGCTGATTCCGATTTCCCGCGAAGGCTTCTGGGCTCCCATGGCGTTCGCGATGATGGGCGGCATCATCGTCGGCACACTCCTCACGCTTTTGTTCCTGCCGGCACTCTATGTCGCGTGGTTCCGGGTCTCACCACCCACAGAATCAAAGGCAAAGCGGGCTGCGACCAGCGCCGCTCCACCGCAGGCCTGCCTGGCGTGAACAAACCCGGTACGGAGCAACTCCCACCAGCCACGGCGGCTGTCGACGACGACCAAGACACCTGCATCACAGTCATCGAACGGATCGTCCGCCGGCGGGGCGCCGGCTCCGCGGCCAGAATCGCAAACGCCGATGAAACCAAGTTATCCAAAGGAGATTTCTTGCCCGCGAGAATTGTTAAGCGCCATCCGCTGCACGCCAGAAATGAGCACTTCCTTAGGACTGACCCCGATCGTGTCTTCGCCGCTGGGAGTGCATCGTCTGGGTACCGAGCCAGCGCTGCGCTTCCGGCCGCATCGTTCGCTCCGGCTCGTGGTGCATCGCGCCGGGAGTCTAGGACTGGGCACCTGACCGGAGCGATTCTCACCTCTTCTTAATACGCTCCAGCAGTCTTCCATTGCCGACAGCTAATCGCTCCGCTTCGGCAAGCGATTCGGCAGTGTTTTCCTTAATGCGATCCTCGATGTACTCAGGGACGGTGATTTTCGAGAATGGCGAGATCGTGCGCGTCGTCCGGTCCGCCAGAAACCAACGCCCCCAGACGACCCAATCATTATCCGTCGACTCACGATCCAATTGATTTTTGATTTCTTTCAGCACGCTGATCGCATCTTCGTTGAGCGGCTCAAATAAGCCGCGCTCGTTCAAATGCCGTCCTGCTATCGCGTCGGCGAGCCGGGGCAACCATTCGGGACAAGGTCGGGCAATGGGAGAGATATCCCAAATCACCGCAGATCCGTCGACGTCTGCCGTAATGACCCGCTTGCCGTCCCAACTCAACTCGGCGAACTCTAAAACTTCAACAGCGTCATCTTTCATCAAGTCGGTCAACGGCTTCCCTGTTTCTTCATCCCAAATGCGCGCTGCTCCGCCGCCCGCCGTTATCACTCGTTTCCCATCCGTGGTGAATTGGGCGGAATCAATTCTTCCGTGGTTCATTGGCTGACTCAGAGGGCTTGCCACTCAGCGCATCCCAGACCCGTGCGCCGTCGCCAGATGCCGTCACAACTCGTTTGCTATCAGGGCTAAACCGAACTTATTGGCCGCTCATCGCGTCGATCCGGGCATACCTCTGGGCGGCACTTCGGAGAGGATGCCCAGTGATTTTTTAAGACTTCACGCTGTTCTAAAGCTTCGCGTTCTCCGTCCGTAAACGCTGGTTCTCCGCCTCCAGCTCCTCGAGACTGCGCCGGGACTTACCTCCGGCTCCAAGCCTGTCGGGCACCCGATCGGTCCGTGCCCAGCGGTAGAGCAGCGGCGGGCGAATTCCCAGTTCCGCCGCCACCTTCGCCGCGCTCCGGCCGCTCGCCCGCCATAAGGAGAGCGCCTCCTCTTTATATTCCTGTGTGTAGCGCGTCCTCTCACGCGCCGGTTTGCTGATCTGTGTCTTCATGTGGGTTCCTCGGGTTCTTGACCCTAAGCCCACTGTCCGTCAAATCAGGGCAACCCCACTCTGACCCCGAACGCACCGCCCTTATCGAAAGCAAAATAACTAACGGCCAGTAGGAGCACGACAATGATCATGCGATCCATGCGCCGTCCGGTCTGCGGTGCGATCGATTCGTTAGGCGGAACTTCCTCATCGCGCTTGAGCCCTTGCGGGGTTAGCTCAAAAACCCAACTAAAAATCAGCGCCGGGATGAAGCCGACCGCGAGCGTGACAATGATCGTGCGCAATATCCAGGCGGGCGCTTCGAACGCCGGCAACATGGACCTGCAACTTGAATGAGGAGCCACGCGCCCACCAGATAGAGCCCGGCGACGCGGATGACGTTGCGCCGCTTCAGTTCCGAAAAGAAATTGTCGATCTTCATTTCTTTTCGCCGATTACTTTCTGGACGAGCGCTTCGAAGCGCGGATCGCCATGGAGCGGATCGAGCAGCGGATCTACGTTGATCCAGCAGATGTTGGAGCCATCGCGTTCCTCGAAACCCTGTTCGAGCCAGCGCAGCGCTTCATCTTTATTGTTCAGGCTGAGATAAAGCAAAGCGCGCAAGTAGCCAACCACCTCGCGCTGCTGACTGAGCTTATCGAGATCGCTCAGCATTCGCCGCGCAGCATCTTTGTCACCGGCATAGGCCTTGGCCTGGGCGCAAAGCGTCAATACTAACAAGTTGTCGCCGCTCAATTGCTTTGCCTTTTCGTATGCGGCCATCGCGCCGGACAGGTCGCCCTTCGTTTGCAGGGCAATACCGAGACTGTAGTGCGCGAAAAAAAAGGTCGGATCGATCTCGAGCGTCTTCCGCAATTGCGCGACGGATTCGTCGTAGCGGCGGGCATAGTAAAAGGTGGTGCCCAAATCCGCATTAATAATTGGCGAGAGCGGATCTAACTCAACCGCGCGCTTGCTCTCAGCGATAGCCTCCCCAAAGCGGCTAAGCGCAGCCAGGGTGTCGTTGCCTAACCAATGATGTGCCATTGCGTCATTGGGTTTGAGCTCGACCGCGCGCCTGTATTCGCGCAGGCCTCCGGCCAAATCTACTTCGCCAAAGAAAAGCACCTTGCCGAGTGCGAGATGCGCTTCGGCGACGCTTGGGTCAAGGCTGAGCGCTTTGAGCGCCGCCTCCTTCGCCTTCGGAATCACGGCGCGGCGATCGGTGCTAGTGTAAAACGGGAGTAGGATATAGGCCTGGCCCAGGCCAGCGTAGGCCAACGCATAATTTGGATCGCGCGCGATCGCCTGCTCGTAAAAGGCGATCGCTTCCGGAATGTTGTCGCCGGAACGCTTTTCCCACAGTGAACGGCCTTTGTGATAAAGCTCGTACGCAGTCGTGTCGGTCGTCGCTTGCGCAGCCATCATTTGCTTCTCGGTACCGGTCAGCTTTGCCTGCAACACGTCGGCCACGGTTTTGGCGATGTCGCTCTGGACCGCGAAGATGTCGGTTAGTTTGCGATCGTAAATTTCCGCCCAGAGATGCGCGTTGGTCTTCGCGTTGATCAATTGCACGTTAACGCGGACCTGATCGTTCGCTTTCTGAACGCTGCCTTCGAGAATGTTGAGAACGCCGAGTTGCCGCGCGATCTCGGACAAGTTTTCCGGTGCGCTCTTAAATTTCTGTGTCGAAGTGCGCGCGATCACTTTTAAATCGGCCACTTTGGCCAGGCGTGTCAGGATTTCGTCCTGCACGCCTTCGGCGAAAAACGCGTTATCCGGGTCGCGGCTGAGATTATCGAACGGCAGCACCGCGATCGATTTTTGTGGGAGGGACGGACCGCTGGGCCGACCATTTTCACGAAAACTAGCCGTGTAGCGACCTAGAAAAAATAAGGCGAGCGATATCGCTCCCGCAATGATCACGACAAAAACCCAAGCGTGTTTTCGTGGTTGTCGCGCCGCGGTAACCCCGTCGATATCTTCCGTGCGTTTGATTCCCTGCGGCGTCAGTTCAAACGCCCACGCGATAACAAGGGCGATCGGAAATCCGATCACGATTGCGAGCACAACGAGCCGCACGGCCCAATTCGGAATTTCGAAAAACGGGAAAACCTGTGTCGCGATCTGAACCAGAAGCCAGCCGACAACCGCGTAGGCGACCGCGACTTTATAGACATTGCGCCGTTTTAATTCGGAGAAGAAGTTGTTCATGGCGGGCCACATTCGAAGTCCGTCTCGCCGAGCGGACGGCAGCCGGCAGGCCAGACTTTCTCGCGCCAATAGGTTAGGAAGCCGTAGCGCATTAACATCGGCTTGACCCGCGCATCGCGCAGCATCGCGTGGCCAGCGGGTCTGCTGCTGTAGAGATTAGCGAAGTAGTAGGCCTGGAAGATCGCTCCGCCACTTTCGAAATATGCGTTGTAACCATCGAGGTCCTGTTGCGCAATGAAGTAAGAGCTGGCCTCGTCTGCTGGCATTTCCGCAATCGCTCCACCCAGATTGCGGGCGTCAATTCCCGACTCTCCCAACGCCCACGACAGCAGCTGCCGCGCGAACGCCGCTTCCTTTGGCCAGCGCGTCTCAATGTCCACGAGCGCCTTCCTGGCTTCATCGGCGCGCCCGTAGGCCAAGGCGTAGTCGAGCAATCCGAACTTGCCCTTGAAGTGGACCGGGGTGATGCCACGGAGCTGTCGCACTCCCTCCTCAACCTCGGCGCGCCGGTCGAGTGCGGTCGCAGCGTCGATTACGCGGACCCAGCCGATCCCGAAGTAGGGATCGAGCGTCACCAACTGCCGGGCCGCGTGCGCCGAATCCTCCGTCCGGCCGACCTGGTAGAGGAGTTCCGTGTAATCTTCGCGCACATCCGGGTAACTGGGATCGATTTGCATCGCGCGCAGGTAATGCCCTTCGGCCACAGCGTATTTGAACTGCGAGCGGGCAACATTGCCGAGCACGTGTTCGGTGGCGGCTGCATCGGGTTCGAGCGCGGCCGCGCGCTCCGCCGCTGCGGCCCCCGCGGCGAGCAGCTCGGCTTGAATAGCCGGGGTCATGTGCTCCCTGTGCCAGAAGCTTACCTCGTAGGTAAGCGACAGCGACGACCAACCCGCCGCAAACTTCGGCGCATTCGCCACTGCCGCCTTCAGGTGCGCGATCGCGGCGGGCAAGTCGTGGCGTTGACGCAAGAGCGCGCGGCCCTTGAGATATTCGTCGTAGGCTTCGGGATCAATCGGCGCCCGCGCCACGACCGGAACGGAAACGCCCAACGAGAGCTTGAGCGCATCGCCGATGCGTTGCGCGATCTCGTCCTGGAGCGCAAAGACCTTCTCCAGTCTGCGATCGTATGTCTCCGACCAGATATGAAAGCCATCGGACACACGGACCAATTGCGCGGTGATCCGCACCTCCTCCCCGTCGCGCCGCACGCTGCCTTCCACGATATTGGTTACGCCGAGCTTGCGCCCAATCTCGCGGATGTCGCCGCTCTTGTCCTTGAACTGAAAGACCGAGGTGCGTGCGACGACCTTCAGTTGCGGCACCCTGGCGAGCACGTTCAACAACTCTTCGGTCATGCCATCGGAGAAGGAATCTTCGTCTGTCTTGCCACTGATGTTGGCGAACGGTAGGACAGCGATCGAATTCCGATCGGTAAAGCTTGTAGCCGCCTCGCTCTGTCGAGCTAAGTCGTTAGGGACGGCCCGGCGGGGCGCAAGCACGAATTTGTCGAAAGCAAAGTACGCCAGCGCGAGTACGAGCACGATAATAATCATGCGATCCATGCGGCGCGCGGTTTGCGGCGCGATCGATTCTTCGGACGCGACATCCTCATCGCGCTTTAAGCCTCGGGATGTCAGCTCGAACACCCAACTGAAGATCAGCGCTGGCACGAAGCCAAGCGCGAGCGTGATGATTAGTCCGCGCAACGCCCAACCCGGCACATCAAATGTCGGGAGGACGGTGCTGGCAACCTGGGTAAGCAGCCATGCGCCGACGAGATAGAGTCCCGCCACGCGGAAGACATTGCGCCGCTTCAGTTCGGCGAAGAGGTTGGGCGGGTTCATCGCCAATAGCGCTGATAGTAGCGCTCTGGCAAAATTCGGGAAGTGGAATTCCGTCCGTTGGCGTCGCTGCGCTTGCTGAACGCGAAGCTGGCATTCCGCAAGAAGAGAAAGGCACGCACTCTTTGCGGTCCTCTCTTTAGCGAAATTAGCACGGAAAACCAGTGCTATCCACAGCAACCTTTGGCGTCCGGTGAATAGTCAGATGACAAAAGGGTCCGAAGGGGGTTCGACCCAGGAGAGGCGACCCCTCTGATGCATTTTTTTTGGCCGAACATGAAGGGCAAGGAGTGAATCACAAAGAGGTCTCGGTGGGGGATCCGAACCTCGCGAAAGCCTCACTTCTTACGCAGAAGTCTTCTCATTTTAGCCGAATACGACACAAGGGGAGTGAACCCCCTAGGCTCCACCATCGACTGTAACTCGTTAGGTCGCGCGGTGCGCTAAGTTTTGGCGATGACAAATAGGGCGGGAAACCGGATATTGCGTCGCGAGCAGTAGGATGAGGCTCAGGAGCCGCAGCGCGACAGAATCAGAGTTTGGATTGGCCGTTTTCTGCGCGGATGTTAACTTCGCTTTGGATGAATACGGCTGATTTGCCGATAGCCATCGATCGCGACGTGATCGCCCAATTTTGTCGCGAGCGAGGCATTCGCTCGTTGTCGCTGTTTGGCTCGGTCTTACGAAAAGATTTCGATCCAGCGCGAAGTGATGTTGATGTCCTTGCGGAATTTGCGCCCGGAGCTCTTCGCGGTGTGGGACTGCGCTATTTCGCTTTTGCCGAGGACCTCAGTTCGATTCTCGGTCACAAGGTGGATTTTTGCGCGCAACTTCATCCGGCCTTTCGCGCTGATGTGGAGCGGAAATCGATAAAGCTTTATGAGCAGTCGTCCAGTGTCTCAACTCCGCAGCATTTACTTTAGCGCACGTTCATCATCCGCTCGGCTCCGTTCATCGTGGTTGAGAATACAATTCTGCTCCGCTGTGCTGAAATTCTGCAGCCTTCTCACGAAGACCCTGTTCGAGCGCTTCATCCGTGTCGATGGCGTTTTCTGCAGCATACTTTCTGACATCCTCGGTGATCTTGACGAGCTTCGTCTGCCCGCGAATCTCGCCCTGCGGGCGACCTTGCAGGTCGTCTATCCGGCCGCTCCCGCTCGAAGCCGTATTCATGAAGCAGAAATGCGAACCGCACGTCGGATTCATTTCGGAATTCGGAATGCGGAGCGCGGATAGTCGGACGCATCTTCGCGCAGGCGGTGCGCCTTAACCTTCCGAGAAAGCGATATTAGTTCGCCGACCTTGCGGATTTTTTCTTCGAACGGCTGGCGAGCCAGGTGGCGGCGCATATCGGTCTTCATGGCTTCGGGAGTTGCAGGTTATATCGCCGGAGGATGTCGTCCAAGAACGTTCTATCGATTTCGGTCTGCTCCAAGAGCTGCTCAATCCGGGCCAGGTCCTTGTGGCGTCCGACACTGGCAGCAATGGCAACGATGTGCTCAGGGCGGAACACCTTTGCGGGCACGCTTTCGTACTCGATCATTCGTGCTTCGCGGACCGCTTCTTCGGTGAGGCCAGCGGCGGCGAGGAACTGAACTGGGAATCCGCGGACAAGGAGATGCTCGCGCTCCACGCGCCAGCCGCGTTCCTGCAAATACGCATAGATCGCAGGGATGCCAGCGGTCAGCCCTTTCTCGGCGGCGACGAAGATGATATCGGCGTCGTAGGTTGTAAATGGTTCGACGTAGTAAATGGCGGCAAGGGCGCCGCCAAGCGCGTAGTCCTCGATCAGGCCGGCCGCGACAAGTTCATTGGCCGCGCGCAGAACATCCGCCAATGGGATGGCTGATGATTCTTCGCTCATATCAGATGGCTTTTCAAAGTTCGTATCGGCGAGGTCGCCGTCACCAACACGCGAGTCGCGTGTGCTCCCCAGATAGGATCACGCCTTGGCGTAGAGTTCGGCGCCCTGCTCCACGAATTCTTTCCTCTTTTCCTGCATACCTGATTCAAGAGCTTCAGACTCGCCGATCCCCTGCTCAGCAGTGTACTTCCGAACATCTTCAGTAATCTTCATGCTGCAGAAATGCGGGCCGCACATGCTGCAAAAGTGTGCGGTTTTCGCGCCTTCCTGCGGGAGCGTTTGACGAAGCTGCTGCCCATCAGCTTCGCCCTGAAGGGCTGATCTTCGATCAGTCTATGTCGCCTCATCCCGGTCGGCTCCATTCGTCATGATTTAGAATAAATTTCTGCTCCGCTGTGCTGGAATTCTGCAGCCTTCTCGCGAAGACCCTGTTCGATCGCGTTGTCCGTGTCGATGGCGTTTTCCGCTGCATACTTGCGGACGTCTTCTGTGATCTTCATCGAGCAGAAGTGCGGGCCACACATGCTGCAGAAATGTGCGGTCTTCGCGCCTTCCTGCGGGAGCGTCTCGTCATGGAATTCTCGCGCCGTTTCGGGATCGAGCGACAAATTGAACTGGTCTTCCCATCTAAACTCGAATCTGGCCTTCGAGACCGCGTTGTCCCGGTACTGCGCGCCGGGGTGGCCTTTGGCGAGGTCAGCAGCATGCGCAGCTAGCTTGTAGGTGATGACTCCGGTTTTGACGTCGTCTTTGTTGGGTAATCCAAGGTGTTCCTTCGGGGTGACGTAGCAGAGCATGGCGCAGCCGTACCAGCCGATCATGGCGGCGCCGATGCCGCTGGTGATGTGGTCGTAGCCCGGGGCGATGTCGGTGGTGAGCGGGCCCAGGGTGTAGAAGGGCGCTTCGTGGCACCACTCGATTTGTTTTTCCATGTTCTCTCGAATCAAATGCATGGGGACGTGGCCGGGGCCTTCGTTCATGACTTGCACGCCCTTCGCCCAGGCGCGCTCGGTCAGGTCGCCCTGCACTTTTAGCTCGGCGAATTGCGCTTCGTCGTTGGCGTCGGCGATGGAGCCGGGGCGGAGTCCGTCGCCAATCGAGAAGCTGACGTCGTAGGCGGCCATGAGGTCGCAGATGTCGTCCCAATGTTCATACAAGAAACTCTCGCGGTGATGGGTGAGGCACCATTTCGCCATGATGGAGCCGCCGCGGCTGACGATGCCGGTCATGCGGCGCGCGGTCATGGGGACGAAGCGGAGGAGGACGCCGGCGTGGATGGTGAAGTAATCGACGCCTTGCTCGGCCTGCTCGATGAGGGTGTCGCGGAAGATTTCCCAAGTGAGGTCTTCGGCGCGGCCGTTCACTTTCTCGAGGGCCTGGTAGATGGGGACGGTGCCGATGGGGACGGGGGAGTTGCGGATGATCCATTCGCGGGTGGCATGGATGTTTTTGCCGGTGGAGAGGTCCATGACGGTGTCGGCGCCCCATTTGGTGGCCCAACGCATTTTCTCGACTTCTTCTTCGATCGAGCTGGCGACGGCGCTGTTGCCGATGTTGGCGTTGATTTTGACGAGGAAATTGCGGCCGATGATCATCGGCTCGAGCTCGGGGTGGTTGATGTTGGCGGGGATGATGGCGCGGCCGCGGGCGACTTCGGCGCGCACGAATTCGGGGGTGATTTCTGCGGGGATGGATGCACCGAATGATTCGCCGGCGTGTTGATGCTGGAGGGAGGTTTGGGCGACTTCGGAATCGGAGCCGTTTGGCGAGTCGCCAAACGGGGCACGCGAGCCGCGTGCGCTCCCCGATTCTGAGGCCGCCACGGCGCGGTCGGCCGTTTTCGCGGATGGCGATAAACTCCATCTCGGGGGTGATGATGCCTTGGCGCGCATACCAGAGTTGGGTAACGGGATGCCCGGCTGAGGCGCGAAGCGGCCTTTCGCAATTGCGGAACTGCGGATTGCGGATCGCGGATTCCGGAATGTTCGGCGCGCCCAGTCGCTTTCGCGATGGCCTTCGGTCAGGTAACCGTCGTCGCGAGGCTCGACGATGCGGCCTTCGTAGTCGGCCACGTCCCCTCGCCCGCAGATCCATTTCTCGCGCAATGGCGGCAGGCCTTGTGGATGGAATCGAGTCGATTGCGCGGGATCGCCCCATGGGCCGCTCGTGTCGTAGACGCGGACCGGCTCGTTAGGCTCGAGGTTGCCGTTGAAATCCTTGGTCGGCGCGAGGCTGATCTCGCGAAACGGAACGCGCACTTCGGGATGGATTTCGCCCTCGACGTAAACGCGACTGCGAATTTGGCATCACGTAGTCGGAGGAAGATACGTCGGCGCGTTCCGCGCCGACTAGCGGGCGGGTCGCCCGCGATACCCTGTTCGGTTCGAGTGAGTCTTTGGATGCGATCATAAAGGCGATTGCTTAGGAAAGCAGGAACGCAGGAATTGGATGACATAAGTCTTTCCTGATTTCATGGGTTCTTCAGAGATTCTGGTTCAATAAAAAAAGCCATGCGCGGAAACGCATGGCCGAAATGGAACTCCTCGCTCCCTACGGCGGCATTACCCGCATCAGGTTTAAGGGGTCTCCGATGCACATCGCTCGTTACCGAACTCTCAGCCAATGGCTCCCCCGCTTCTACGGTTTCAGAATAGAGGCCGCTGGCCCTGAAGTCAACGCAACTCCGGAAAGCAGCGCGCCGGAATCGGCGCGCTGCCCCCGGAAATCGGCTGAGGCGGCCGTATTCTTTCTTCTGCGCGGCCTGTTTACGTTGGAGTGAGATGGCCAGCCATTGCCATTCTCCATTTTCCAGACGGAGCCAGCGTAATAGGTGCCGGAAGCGTCCTTGCCATCATAGGTTCCTTTGAGGGTGACCGTGTAGTTGGTGACCACGACGTCCTTCTCATCGGAGTGGCTTTTGAGATCGCTGATCGTGAACGATTTCATGTCCCACTTCTTCATGTCGGACATTTCCTTCGCCATGTCGGAGATGCCCTCGGCGTAAACGCCGATCATGTCGTGGTCGACGACAGCTCTGGAAGCCGGCGGCGTCCTTGTCTTTGAATGCCTGCCAGGCGGCTTTTTCCTTTGTCATCATCGCGGCCTTGTTGGGCGTGCCCATCGAGACGGCGATCGTCGCGAGCAAGGCAATCATTGTGCAGCTAATCAGTTTTTTCATCAGAGTTCCTTTCGGTGGTTGTTGCCTAACAACCTGACAGCGGACGCAAAGCGGTCAACTCCATTTGGATGCAGAAGGAAGGGCCTGCCGCTCAGGAGTCCGTCAAGGCGCGACGGATCCACTTCTTTCAGCGTAGGTGCGAAAAATTTCGCGGACCACCGTGAAATACGATAAGACCGAAGAGAAATGACCCGCACCGAATTTCTCGTCACCCGCCGCAGCCTGGTCGATCGGCTGGGCGATTGGAACGACGGAAAACGCTGGCAGCAATTCTTCGATTCCTACTGGAAACTGATCCATCGCGCCGCGCGTAAGGCCGGGCTGACGGAGAGCGAAGCGCAAGAGGTGGTGCAGGAAACGCTCATCACGGTCGCGAAAAAAATCGGCCGGCTGAAATACGACCCGGCGCTCGGGCTCCTTCAAAGGCTGGCTCCTGAATATCACGCGCTGGCGGATTGCGGACCAGTTCCGGAAACGGAAGAAAGGCGGCGAGCAGAACGCGAAAACGCGACGCGACGATGAAGCCGCCTGACCGCGACGATCGAACGGATTGCCGACCCGGCGGGGTTCGATCTCGACGCCGCCTGGGACGAGGAATGGCGGGCCAATCTGCGCGAGGCGGCCACTGCGCGGGTGAAGAAAAAAGTGAGCGCGAAGCAATACCAGATTTTTGATTGCTACGTTTTGAAGGGATGGCCGGTGCAGAAAGTCGCAAAGGAACTGCGGGTGAGTGTGGCGCAGGTTTATCTGGCGAAACACCGGCTGAGCGCGTTGTTGAAAAAGGAGGTGAAGAGAGTAGAGCGAGCCCGGTAGGCGGAATTGCGCAAGCTGCGGTCTGGGAAGATGGACGTGCGCGTAGACCGCGACGCCAGATGCAGGTATAACGAAAAGCAGTGCGCATTCCGGCGATTCCCGATCATGAAATGCTCGGCATCATCGGGCGCGGTGGTTATGGCGAGATCTGGCTCGCGCGCAGCCTGACCGGGGCGCTGCGGGCGGTGAAGGTCGTTTACCGCGACACTCGTTCGAAAGCGAACGCACATTCAATCGCGAGTTCGAGGGCATGTCGGCGTTCGAGCCGATCTCGCGCGCGCACGATGGTTTCGTCGACATCCTCCATGTCGGCCGGAGCGTCGCGGGCGGCTTCTTTTATTACGTGATGGAACTGGCCGACGATCAGGTGAGCGGGGCCGAGATCGTGATCACGCGCTACGCGCCAAAAACGCTCAAGGCGAAGCTGGGTCACACCTTGCCGGCCGATGAATGTCTCCGCATCGGGCTCGCTGCTCGCGGAGGCGCTGAGCGCCTTGCATCGCGAGGGTTTGGCGCATCGTGACATCAAACCTTCGAACATCATCTTCGTGCGCGGAGTTCCGAAATTGGCCGATATCGGGCTGGTCGCGACGAGCGGCCAGCGATCGTATGTCGGGACGGAAGGCTACGTCCCGCCGGAAGGGCCGGGCACGCCGCAGGCCGATATCTACAGTCTCGGGCAAGGTGCTTTACGAAATCAGCATGGGAAAAGACCGGCTCGATTTTCCCGGAGCTGAGCAGCAATCTCGATGAGCGCGAGGACAAGGAGCGACTGCTGCAACTGAATGAAGTGTTGCTCAAGGCCTGCGCGCATCAGCCCCGGCGCGGCGTTACGAGAGCGCGGACGAGTTGCGCCAGTGATCTGGTGCGGATTCGAAGCGGGCAAGACCAGATTCCGTCCCGTCTCGCGTGCTGCGATTCCGCTTGGAATCGCGGCAGTGCTCGTCGCATGCAGCCCTATTGCTGATCCAGCATTTCACGCCGCGAAAAGCGCCGCCAGCCGGACCGGCGTCGGTCGCCCTAACGACCGAGCCGGCGGGCGCGATGGTCATTCTGGGCGATCGAATGGAGCGCAGTCCGGCGACTTTCCGCAATCTCGCTCCGGGCAAATATCCATTGCGGGTCATGCTGCCGGATTACGATCGCAATCGAAACGGATGTGTCGGTCGGACCGGCGCAGACGTGGCGGCCGCCCGTCTTGAGGTTGGTGCGCAGCAAAGGCTCCGCTCAGCTTTCCTCGGTGCCAGCAGGCGCGGAGTTTGAATTACGGCAGGCGGGCAAGCCGATCCGGCACGGCAAAACGCCTGCGGTGTTGAGCGAACTGCCGACCGGCGTCTACGACGTCAGTCGCGAAACAGGGGAACTGGGAGCTGAAGGAAACGATCGAGATCAAGCGAGGCGAGGTGGCGTTCAAAACTTTCCGGTTCGCCAATGGCAGTGTGAAAATCATCAGCGCGCCGGCGGGCGCAACGGTCTCGTTAGGCAGCAAGGAAGCTCGGCAGACGCCCTTGCTTCTTGACGACGTCAGACCGGGCCAGGTCAGCTATCAATTGCAACTCGCCGGTTTCAAAGGTTCGCGAAGTGCACGGCGCGGTCCACCCTAACGAGCAGACTTTCCTGGCGGCGCGCCTCGAGCGGCGGCTCAGTCCGGTGCGCGGCGAAGTCTGGCAAAATTCGCTCGGGATGCGGTTTGTCCCGATCGGCGCCTGGCACATTAGCGCCTGGGAGACGCGGGTGCGCGACTGGGCGGCGTTTTGCACCGCGACCAATCGTCGTCCGGTGCGGCCTGACTTCGCGCAGACAGTGAGACGCATCCGGTGGTGAAAGTAAACTGGCGAGGACGCGATGGAATTCTGCCGATGGCTGACCGAGAAAGAGCGGCGCGAAAATTTCCTCGACGAAGCCGAGAGCTACCGCCTGCCGAGCGATCTGGAGTGGAGCGCGGCGGCCGGTTTGCCTAACGAAAGCGGCGCGACGCCGGAAGAACGTGACGGGAGAATCCGCGATCAGTTTCCCTGGGGTAATCAATGGCCCCCGCCACGCAATGCAGGCAACTACGGCTGCGGTCGAGGGCAGCAACGACGGCTTCGCCACCACCGCGCCGACCGGCAGTTACCCGCCGAATTCGTCAGGCATTTATGACCTGGGCGGCAACGTCTGGGAGTGGTGTCTGGATCCTTACAAGCCGGGCAGCCGCTGGGGTATGCTTCGGGGCGGTTCGTGGGCGAATAACCGGCGGGCCGAATTGCTCACCTCCTACCGCAATGTGGTCGACCGCAACGAGCGCGATGTGATTTACGGTTTTCGCTGCGTGCTCGTTTCCGAAACGGAGGGACAGTGATTTGTAGCGTGCGCTGTCTCAGCGCAAAGTCGGTCCGCTGCGAAAGAACAGATCCGCTGAGACAGCGGACGCTACACCCTCGCACGGCGAGCGGGGGAATTGCGGCAAGTGCACCGTAACATCGAAATCAACCACACAAGATTCTGGACTCGCGGAAGCGAGTCCCTCCGGAGGGACGAGCTTCCGCTCGTCCAGATTCTACAACGCGTAGCTGATTCAGCCGTTACCCTGCTCTAGTTGCTCGTCGGGATGACGACCGAAGCGGGCGACGCTTCGGGCTTGGCGGAAGCGCTCGCGTCTTTCAACACGAGCTGGCCATCAAATTCGCGCCGATAATCCGCCACCATCATGGGACACCTATGGTTATCGACCAGCCCTTTGTAATTGATAATCCCGGTGGCGATCGATTGCGCGAGTTTGGCGCGCCAGGCGCTTTGCGCGATGAGGCGGCTCTCGGCACGCTCGGTCAGAAATCCGCCCTCGACCAAAATCGCCGGGATTTTCGTGAGGCGCAGAACAGCGAAGCGGGCGCGTTTAATCCCACGGTCGAACTCTGAGAAATGCCCGACGACCGAGTGGAAGACGCTCATCGAGAGCGCGAGGCTCGGGGCGTCGACCGGGCTGCCGGCCTCCATGTTCATAAACCGTAGCGCGAGCGCGTCGTCCTGGCTAGACGGCGCGCCGCGCGGTGTGAGTGAGTAAATCTCGAAACCGTTCGCGGCCGGATTCGCATCGGTAGCGTTGAAATGGATGCTGACGAAGACGGCGTCCTTGCTCGCATTTGCGATCCGCGCGCGCAGCTCGAGCGGAACGAAGATGTCGCTGTCGCGCGTCATTTTGACGGTCAGCCCCTTGGCCTCGAGAAGCGGTTTGATGTTGCGGGCAACATCGAGCGCGAAATCCTTCTCGCAGCCGTAACTGCTGACCGCGCCCTTATCGTAGCCGCCGTGGCCGGGATCGAGCACGACGGTTTTGAACTGGCCGAGATTGGTGATCATCTGCGGACGGAGCTGAGGCTCGAGGGTTTTGGCAAGATCGACCCGCGAGATCAGATATTGCCCGTCCTTTTCCGCGATCGGGAAGCAAAGCCAGTTGCGCACGCCGTTAATCATCATGTCGCGGCTGTCGAGCTGGACTTCGATCGAGTTCTTGCCGTTATCGAGCCGGATGCGCTTGTTGATCGGCACGACACCAGAGGGCAGACCGTAGAATTTCGCGACGTTGTCGAGGGAGAGATATTCGCGCGGGCCGACCTTGACGATCTGCCAGTCGGTGGCAGCCAGGCCCAGGGGGGTGAGGGTAAAAAGGAGAGCGAGAGTCGCAGCAACTTTGAAACGGGCGAACATGGAGCGGATTATGGGATATTCAGGCAACGGCGGCAACAAAATCCTTTTGCGACATAAAAAGAAAATCCATTTTCCCCCTCGCCTACGAAGTATTCGGTATGGCAGCAAAATCCAAAAAGCAGCAGATGGCGGCCGGGGCCGCGCTCGCGGCCAAACGGGGTAAACGAAGCAAATCGTCGTTGCGAGGAGCGTCGAAAAGCATGGCGAAATCGATGAGCACGAAGCAGCTCAAAGATATCGCGAGCACGAAGCGAAAGGGTCTGCCGACGAAAAAGCGTTGAAGAAGGGTGCTACTTCGCAGCCGATCCGGGTAGCGCACGCGTCTCGCGTGCTGGTCGCGGCGTTCCGCCGCGACGAACTTTTGGGGTGACGGAACCTAGCGCCGGTCGCTCTTTTCACCCACGCGGGCAAGAAAAGTTGGCGATGGCAGAATGCCATCGCCAGCACGCGGGACACGTGCACTACCCAGCCAATCAGCTCGACGCAACACGTCTTGTAATTCCACATTGTCGGTCGAGAGCGGCGGCAGCCAGAGACCCAGCCTTTCTCGTTTCCACCAGAGGCCCTGCGGATTTGGCCTAACGAATGAGTAGCGGTAGAGAACGGCCCGGACAAAACGCGGCGGTTTCCCTGGGAACGGATTGGAACGAAACAAACCCGACCGCGCCGCGATCGTTGTGGAGCAATTTCCAGATGAGATTGAGCGTCCACGGGATATTGGCCGGGCGAGCCCATGGCGGCGAACCACATCTGCCAGTCGAGCCGCAACTGGTAGGGCGCGATCTGCGGCGGCCGCTCGTCGAGTGCGACGGGCAGACCTTTATAGGGATACGGTTTCCAATCCGTGCTGTCGTTAGGGAACTCGGCCTCCGTGCCTTCGAAGACGACGTTGTAACGTTCCTTCCCGACCGACCCGAACGCGCCGTATGTATTGACCAGATCGAGCGGATCGAAGGAAGTGTTCATGATCTGGTGCGGCGAGAAAATGTTCACCACCGGTTGAATGCTGAGCAGGGCGACGAGCGCGGCGACTCCCCAGGTCACACCAAGCATTGGCCGGGAAGTGATCGCCGCGGCTTGGCGCTGCCCCAGCACGTTTCGTCAGGCGCCGCGGCAGAATTTTTCCCCAGGCCCGATCGTCGAAACAGGCCAGAGCGGGCACGATCGTGAGCCAGTTCAGAAAGGAGAGATTGCCCCCGAGAATGATCACGATTTGGAACGCGATGATCACAATCCCGGCGATATTGCGCGCGAGGCGCGGCCAAAAGACAAACCATGGCGCGACCAATTCGGCGAGATGATTGAACAATGTCCCGCCGCGCAGAAGCGCCGCGCGGGAGAAAATGAAACCAGCGGCTCAGCCCGTTCGGGATCGGCTGCGTCTCGAAGTGATAATAGAGCGCGGTCAGATTCGCGCCAGCTCTCGTCGCCGCGGATCTTGATCATGCCGGCGCCGAACATGATGCGGAAAATGAGCGCGCGAAAAAGCCAGATGACAATGAGTGGCGGAGGACGCGTCGGAAACGGCCGGCCATCGAGCAGCGGACAAAGAAAAATGGCGAGGAAGCCGGTTTCGAGCAGCTGCACCTCCCAGCCGTAGCCGTACCAGTCCTGGCCGACGTGGACGAACGACATGTAAAGAATCCAGAAGAACGCGAGGAGAACGGCGTTGGCGTAGCCGCACGCGACGACACAGGAGAGAGCGAAGCCGAACCAGGCGGTCGCGACCAGCGCGGTGTCGGAATGATTGAGCCAGAAGAGCGACGGGCAGCCGGAGAAATCCGCCTAACGAACCACCGAGCACCGCGCGAACGTGCTCGAGAAAATTGCCGAGCGGGAGAAGTCCGTCGGAACCGATGAGGGGCAGGATTTGATTGGCGGCGACGAGAAAGGCGATCGCGTAAATCAAGCCGAGCAGCCGAAGGATAACGAAGCGCGTCAGCCAATAGCTGCCGCGGTCGGGCAGAACGCGCTCCCACTCCTCGAGTCTTCACCAGAGGAAGATCGTGGCCATGGCCCGGGCAGATTTCAAGCTCCGGGCAGCCGGGCGCGGCAGTGCAGGATGCATCCGCCGGCGGGGAGGCAACGGATCATCAGACAGCAACACGATGTTCACCCGCAAAGTGCGGATTCGGGGTTGTCGTTAGAAACAACCAAGAAAGAACAAATGAAAAAATTAGCAGTCGCACTCGCAGTGATGAGTGCATTCACGTTTAGCAGTTATGCCGGCGACAAGATAGATCACGAAAAGAACATCTACGACACCGCGGCCAGCAATAAAACCTTCAGCACGCTGACCGCGGCTCTCAAAGCTGCTGGCAAGAAGGAAATGCTGGAAAAAGACAAGGGCCCGTTCACGGTTTTCGCGCCGAACGATGAAGCTTTTGCCAAGCTCCCGGCAGGCACGCTCGAGAATCTTCTGAAACCGGAGAACAAAGAGAAGCTGGGCAAGATTCTCGCCTACCACGTGCTCACGGGCAAAGTGATGGCGGCGGACGTCAAGACGATGGAAGCCGAGACCGCCGAAGGTTCGAAGCTCAACGTCAAGGTGGATGACGGCAAAGTGATGGTGAACGACGCCAACGTGATCAAGACCGATATCGCCGCGACCAACGGCGTGATCCACGTCATCGACACCGTCCTGATGCCGCCGGATTTGAATAAATTTCGTCTGTTGGTGCGCTGGGCGCGCGGCTTTCGGGCTGCGCGCCTTTTGCGTTGTTAGGAAACGGGCAGCTTCAAGAAATCGGGGGACTGGCGGATCCCGCGCAGTGCGAAGTCTCGCGCTGCATTGCCGCAGCGCGCCGCGTCAGACGGCCGAGAGCCGGGCTCGCAAAACCGACGGTGCATCGCGTCGCGATCGCAAGAGAACGTGCCATGAGCCATTGTCCGCTCGCGAGGTCTCTCGCCGTCTCGCGCCTCGGGATGACAATCGCAAGGAGAGGGCCAACAGAGCATCCGCCCCGAGCATATCAGCGCGTCTTTCGGCGGTCGCCCGCTTCTTTTTTCGCGGGCCGGCGGATGAGCGTGATCTGCTTGATCCGGGCGGAATCCGACGGACTCCAGGTCGCCGACTTCGGGATCGTCCTTGAAGGCTTCGTGCACGATCCGCCGCTCGTAGGAATTCATCGGCTCGAGCTGCAACGGGCCGGCCGGAAAGGCGGACCCGCTCGGCCAATTGCCTCACCTGATGCACGATCTTGTCCTCGCGCATCGAGCGATACATCTCGCAATCGACGACCCACTTCGGCGCGTCCGCATCTTTCGCCTGGAGGACGCGGATTGAGGAGAAATTGAATCGCATCGAGCGTCTCGCCATCGCGGCCGATCAGGCGGTCGGCTTCCTCGGTGTAAATCTGCAGCGTCGGGCTGCCGCCCTCGCTTTTCGTCTCCTCGATCTGCACCACGAAACCGAGATAACCGAGCATCGTATCGAGCAGTTCCTTCGCGTTGGTTTTCGGCTGGGCCTCGGTGCTCATCAACGTCCCTTTCCTTTGCGCTTTGCTGGCTGATTCACTTTTTCCAGCTTCGGCAGCGGTTGGTTCCGGTTCTGATACAGCTGCAGAATCGTAAACAGGTTCTGAGTTGTATAATACAAAGCGAGCGCCGCCGCAAAATTGTAGCAGAAGACGACAAAAATCAGCGGCATGAACATCATGACGCGCTGCTGGGTGGCGTCGCCGCTCTTCGGGGTGAGGCGCATGAGCCAGAGCTTGGTCGCGGCCATGATCAGAGGCAGGATATTAATCGGCCATCCGATGCCTGGGATGTGCGCGACGGTGTCGGGCTGCGAAAGATCGTGCACCCAGAGGAAGCTGGCGTTGCGCAGCTCGACCGCCTGCCGCAGCATGGTGAAGAGCCCGAAGAAAATCGGGATCTGGATCATCATCGGGAGGCAGCCGCTGACCGGATTGACCCCGTAATCCTTGTAGAGCTTCATGACCTCGGCGTTCATCTTCGTCGGGTCGTCCTTGTACTTTTCGCGCAGCTCCTGCATCTTGGGCGAGAGCGCGGCCATGCGCCGCATCGACTTGTTCGCCTTCGTCTGGAGCGGCCAGAGGATGAGCTTGATGATCGCGGTCAGAACCAGAATCGCGACGCGCGTAATTTGCCGAAGAACCGATGCAGGAGATTCATCATGTTGAGGAGCGCCTGGCTGACCAGTTTCCAGAGCCCGAAGTCCATGATCTCGGCTTCGTCGTGGGTCAGTTGGGCGAGGCGATGATAAAGCTTCGGACCGATGTAGAGCTGGAATTGCAGCGTCTTGGTCTGGCCAGGCTTGAGCTCGAAACCGGGCATGCCCATCGCGCCTTCGATCCCGTATTCCGGCTTGCCGTTCGTCTGCGTGCCGGCTTCGAAGCGCGTCCGCCCAGACCTGCGTCGCCTTCGTCCTCAGACGGCGTGATGAGGGTGACAAAAAATTGGTTGCTCACCCCGAGCCATTCCGCGCCCTTCATTTTCTCGTCGAAATACTGCTGAGCGGCGCGCTTTTCCTTCGCCGATCGAACGGATAATTCTGCGCGTCGAACCAGCCGACGTCGGTCGTACTTCGCCTTGCCGTTGATGCACCAGGTGACGCGGGTGTAATTCGGGCAGATCGTTGCGATGAATCGGCGCGGCCGAACCGAGCGCGACGAAGTAACCGGGATTCTTGTAGGCACGCCGTCCCGCGTATTCTGGAAATCAACTTCCAGCTGCGCGACGTAATTGTCCTTCTCGTTAGGCGGCGCCGGCAGGCTGAACTTCTTGCGCAAGGTCACGCTGTCTGGGCAGGGCGCGCTCGAACTGCACGCTCCCGCTGCCGCCGGCACGATCGTGAATTCGCTCGAGTACCGGCGCGGCCGGTTTCTCCATGATGCGCCGATCGGCAAGCGCTGGCCGCGCGTTTAACTTGCACCGGCTTGCCGTTCTCGCCCCGGTGTTTCGGCAGGATCGCTTCGGCGATGCCGCCGCCACGATTGGTCAGGAGCAACTCGCAGATCGGCATTGCGCAAGCGTCGTCGTCTTCTCGACGAACGGCGCCGGGGTCGGGGTCGCCTCGTCAGGCGGTGTCGCCGCCTCGGTGGGACGAGATTCCGTCGAGCCCGGCGCAGCGGCGGTTTGCAGAGGAACGGCTGTTGACGACGGAGCACGCTCGCCCCCGGTTCGACGGAGTTCCGCCTCAGAGGGGCTCGGGCGAGGCGAGCAGCCTTTGCTGGCGCGGGCGGCGGATGCTTCGCCACATAGACCTGCCAGCCGCGATCACGATGATGCAAAGAACGATGGCAATCCAGGCTTGTCTGTCCATAAACAGCGGCCTGCTTATTCACAAGCGAAGCCGTGCGCCTGCTGACAATCCTTACCGCGCCGGCACCGGATCCTCCCCCTGCCCGCCCCATGGCTGGCAGCGCGCGAGGCGTTTCACTCCCAGCCAGCTCCCGCGCAACGCCCCGTGGCGCTCCACCGCCTCGATAAAATAGGCGGAACAGGTCGGATGAAACCGGCAACCGGTGGACGGCCCGCCGAGCCACGAAAGCAGCGGCGAAAGCGTCCATTGGTAGGCGCGGATGAGGAAACGAACGAGCAAAACCATCGTCAGAGGCGTAGGATAGAAGCGCGCTGCACGAGGCGCAAATGTTCATCTTCCCTTCGGACCGAGAGCAGGCGCACGATTTGCAGACGCCGACCTCCGGGCGGCGCGAGTGTTGGCAGACTGCACAGGGGCTTCATTGTCGCCGGCGAGCCAATGGCCAGGCGCGACTGGTCTCGTCGGCGACTTCGCGAAACACATACCTTCGCAAAGCGAAGCGTCTACAACGAGCGGAGCAAGTCCGCTCGCTCCGCCAAACGCAGCCATTCACTTTGCAGCGTGGCGAAATCAGCTCGCGCCGCCGCCGGACGGGCGATCACCACCAGCCAATGTCCTTTCTCGAGTGCGTGTTGATGACGTCGCACGATCTCTCGCAGCCGTCGCCGTATCCGATTCCGCACCACCGCTCCCCCGATTCGTTTCGAAGTCACTAGCCCGACCCGAAGAGGAATTTCCCCCTCGACCGGCAACACGGCGAGCATGAGCAGCCCACCACGCACGGTGCGTCCCTCGGCGCGCACACGCGCGAAGTCGCGGCTCAATCTTATTCGCCGGTCCGCGGGAAAACGGAAGCGCAGGGTCTTGTTAGGCGCGTCGCTCATCGATCGGTCAGGCAGCCTAACACAGTGCGGAAGGTCCTTCCGCGCCGCCGACACCGAATCGTCACGATTCGCCTCTCGAATTCGGTCGGCGACCGTGCAAATTTCCCGCCAATGTTTCTCAGGATCCTCGTGGCCGCTGCGCTTCTCGCCCTCGCCCAGCCTTCCTTCGCGCGCGAGAAACACGGTCGCGCGAAGCATGTCGTGGTCGTGGTCTGGGACGGGATGCGCCCGGATTTCGTCAACGACGAGAACACCCCCACGCTGGCGGCTCTGGCGCGCCATGGCGTCTTTTTCAAGAACAACCACTCGGCCTATCCCAGCTCGACCAATGTCAACGGCGTCGTCCTCGCGACCGGCGATACACCAGCGCACAACGGAATCATCTCAAACCAGGAGTTCCGCCCGGAGATCGACCCGCACAAAGCATTCGATTCCTCCGATTTTCCGGCGCTCGACGAGGCCGGCGTCGCCGACAAATTTATCGCGGCTCCGACCGTCGCCGAGATTGTCCAGAAAGCCGGCGACCGCACCGCGATCGCCGGGTCGAAGCCCGTGGCGCAACTGGCTGATCGCGCGCGTGATCGCGAAACGGCCGCGGCGCGGAAATCGGTCGTGGTCTATCGCAAACGCGTCCTTCCGGTCAGCGCCCAGGCAGTGATCACGGCCGCGATCGGACCATTTCCGCAGCGGACCGGTTTCCCAAACGACAAGGAAGACGCCTGGGCCACGCGCGCCCTCACCGAGGTCCTTTGGAAAGATGGCGTGCCGAAGTTTTCGCTCCTCTGGTTAAGCGAACCCGATCTCTCGCAGCACGAAACCGCACCCGGCTCGCCCACCTCGCTCGCCGCGATGAAAAGCAGCGACGAAAACCTCGCCAAAGTACCTCGGGACGCTCCAAGAGAAACATGCCCTGACGACCACAGACCTGTTCGTTGTTTCCGACCACGGCTTCTCGACCGTCGATCTCGCGGTCGACGTGGCAGCGCTTTTGCGGGCGGCCGGTTTCGGCGCGCTCCGGGAACTCGACGACAAACCGCAGGAGGGCCAAATCCTTGTCGTCACGCTCGGTGGAAGTGTCGCGTTTTATGTGGTCGATCACGACCACGAGGTCATCCGCAGGCTGGTTGATTTTCTACAGCGTTCGGACTTTGCCGGTGTGATCCTGAGCCGCACCGCAGAGGAAGGAACGTTTCCGCTCGCCCAGGCACAAATCGACGCGCCCGCAGCGCCCGACGTCATGACCGCCTGCCGCTGGAACAATCAGCCCAACGAATACGGAGTCGCCGGACAGATCGCCTCCGATATCGGCCGGAATGTGGGCCAGGGCACGCACAGCACTTTCAGTCCGCACGAAATGAACAATACCTTGATTGCGAGTGGCCCCAATTTTCGCCGCAGCTGGACGGATGAAACCCCGAGCGGCAACATCGATGTCGCGCCGACGATCCTTTGGATCCTCGGCCTGAAAGCGCCGCACCCGATGGACGGGCGCGTCCTATCCGAAGCGCTGCGCGGCTCGCCTAACGAGCCCACTGCCAGCGAGAGTACAATGGAAAGTCAGCGCGATCTCGGTGACTCGGTCTGGCGCCAGACCTTGCGCCTAACGAAGGTAGCTCACGTCACATATTTTCTCGAGGGAAACGGCCGCCGCCTGCCGAAGAAAGAGCCGTAACACGTCGAACTGGCGCGGGTGGAGTTGGTCAATGGCGGCCTGCTCGACCTGAGGGGGCACACCAACACGGCGCCGATGACGATTGGTTCTTTGGCGCGCGACGTTAGTGGCACGGTGCGCCTGCCCAACCAGCAGCTCACCGTGGGTGGCAACGGACAGAACACGACGTTTAGCGGTCTCATTAGTCAGGGCGGCTCTTTGGTTAAGACCGGAAGCGACAGGTTAACCCTAAGCGGCGCGGACACCTATGGCGGCGGCACGACTGTCACCGGCGGCCCGCTTATCTTCCCGGCGCGCACCGACTCCGCCACCGCAGCGGATCAGTACAGGTCAACGCCGGCGCCCTTAGCTGGCAAGGGCGCCATCAGCGGCGCTTTTACAGTCGGCACCGGAACCGGTGCCTTTCTGGCGCCCGGAGTTAAGAGGCCGGACACACTTACAATGAGTAAGCTAGTCACCTTCAAAGCGGATGAAATTTACCAGTGCGATCTAAGTCTCGGACAGGCCAAAGCCGATCAAGTGACTGCCAATGGAGTAATCATCGACAGCGGCGCGCGATTTGTTTTCCTGCCCAAGGGCTTCCAAACGCTTGCTCCTGGCACAGTCTTTACCGTCATCAATACACCGCGGCTACGCCGATCAGCGGCACTTTCGCCAACCTGGCCGATGGTTCCACCATCTCGGCCACGGCGGGGAACAAACTGCAGGTCAGCTACGAAGGTGGCGACAGCACGATCTCACCCTCACAGTCGTGCCTTGATCGGGGCTTCTCGAAGGGCAGACCGACGTCCCGGAGAACGGAGGAAAGCGTTCATGAAGCGGTGGCTGCCCGTTCCGTGATGGCGCAGCTTAAGAAGCAGGACGGGATTTACAGGATTCTCAGGATGGGAAGAAGCGGCGCAGCAATCCTGTTCATCCTGTAAATCCTGTTGCCGCCTGTTTCCCGGCGCGCGGCCTTTGGCTCCGGCAAAATGCACATGACACTTGAACATTTCGAGAAAATGAGTGTCATACAAAGCCTGAAACGGCTTTCCGTAGCATGATTGAAGTTCAGAATCTAACCAAGGCTTTCGGCGCGAAGCTGGCCGTAAACGACGTCTCGTTCCGCGTGCGGCGAGGCGAAGTGCTTGGATTTCTCGGCCCGAACGGGGCCGGGAAGTCGACCACCATGCGGATGATCACCGGTTTCATCCCGCCGACTGAAGGCAACGTGGTCGTTGGCGGATTAAACGTCGAGAAAGACCCGATCGCGGCCCGACGGCTGGTTGGTTATCTCCCGGAAAACGCACCCTCCTACACAGACATGACGGTGAAGGGCTTCCTGAATTTCGCGGCCGAGTTGCGCGGTTTTCGCGGAGCGGGGAAATCGCGCGCGGTCGATCGCGTGGTCGAGATGTGTTTTCTCAACTCCGTTCTGCATCAGAGCGTTGAAACCCTTTCGAAAGGATTTCGCCACCGCACTTGCTTCGCGCAATCGATTATTCACGACCCCCCGGTGCTCATCCTGGACGAGCCAACCGATGGGCTCGATCCCAACCAAAAGCACGAAGTGCGCACACTGATCCGGCAGATGGGAGAAAAAAAGGCGATCATTTTTTCGACGCACATCCTGGAGGAGGTGGAGGCAGTTTGTTCGCGCGCGATCATCATCGATTCCGGCCGGATCGTCGCCAACGGCACCCCGGCCGAGTTGAAACAGAAATCGACCCACGCCGGCGCGGTCACAGTCCGGTTCGTCAATGGCGACGCCTCCGCCGTCAAGACGAAGCTGGGCGAGTTGAGCGGTGGAGAACGCCTGACGATGCTGAGTGAAGCCCCGGCGGCCGCGCGAATTTACCCACGCAACGATTCCGCCGGCGGCGAGCTCGCAGCCGCCATCGGACAGCTCGCCGCCCGGGAGCATTGGCAAATCGAAGAACTGCACACCGAGGAAGGGCGGCTCGACGAAGTCTTCCGGACGATCACGTTGCCGGAAACAACGCCGCGGAAAGCCGAATGACTGAGACGATGCCGGCGGAAGCAGTCATGTCCGGACGAGAGGAGCCCGCCAAGAGATCCTCGTTAGGCAATATCCTCACGATCGCAAAGCGCGAAGTTTCTGGTTATTTCGCCTCCCCGGTGGCCTACATCTTTATCGTCATCTTCCTGCTGCTCGCCGGCTTTTTCACGTTCATGGTGAGCGACTTTTTCGGCCGCGGGCAGGCCAGCCTCGATATGTTTTTTGCCTGGCATCCCTGGCTTTATCTTTTCCTGGTCCCGGCCGTCGGGATGCGGATGTGGTCCGAGGAACGACGCCTTGGCACGATCGAGTTACTCCTCACCATGCCGGTCACGCCGTGGCAGGCGATCGTTGGAAAATTTCTGGCCTCCTGGCTCGTTCTCGTCCTGGCTCTCGCGCTCACCTTTCCGCTCATCATCACGGTCAACTATCTCGGAAATCCTGATAACGGGATCATCATCGCCGGCTACGTCGGGAGCGCGTTGCTGGCCGGCGCCTATCTCTCGATCGCAGCGATGACTTCGGCCATGACGCGCAACCAGGTGGTGAGCTTCATTCTCTCGGTCGTGCTTTGTCTCTTCCTCATCCTCGCCGGTTGGCCGCCCGTGACCGACCTGCTCGTTCATTGGGCGAATCCCTGGTTCGTGCAGACGATCTCTGCTTTTAGCGTTATGACGCACTTCGACGCCATCCAGAAGGGCGTGCTCGACTCGCGTGACATTCTCTACTTCCTCTCCGTCATCGCGTTCTCTCTCTTCACCACCAGCGTGATCCTGCGCGCGCATCGCGCCGGCTGAGCTTATGCCAAGATGAAAAAGAAAACGCTTCAGACAGGTCTTTTCTCCGTGATCGGCGTCGCGGCGATGCTGCTCATCCTGGTCGCAATCAATTTCATCGCCGGCCTCGTCAAACAACGCGTGGATCTGACCGCGGAGCATGCTTACACGCTTTCCGCCGGCACCAAGGCGATCCTGGCCAAGCTCGATACCCCGGTGCAAATCCGGTTCTACTGCTCGCAAAGCGCGGAAGGAATGCCGGTCATCTTGAAGACCTACGCGCAACGAGTCGATGATTTGCTGACCGAGTATCGGCAGAATTCGCGTGGTCTGATTCAGATCCAAAAGCTTGATCCCGAGCCGGATTCCGATGCAGAAGATTCGGCCAAGCTCGAAGGAGTCGAGCCGCAAATGCTTTCGAACGGTGATCGCATCTATCTCGGGCTCAGCGTCAGCCTGCTCGACCAGAAAGAAGCGATCCCGTTCCTCAGCCCGGAGCGCGAACGACTGCTCGAATACGACATTTCGCGAGCCATCACGCGCGTCATCACACCGGACAAACCTGTCATCGGGGTGATGAGTTCGCTGCCGGTCATGGGGATGGGCGCGACGATGCCGATGCAGGAACGGGGCGAACCGCCCTGGGTCTTGATCGAGGAGCTAAAGCGCGATTTCAACGTGAAGGAAATCGAGGCAAACGCGACCGCGATCCCGGATGACGTCAAGGTGCTGCTGGTCATTCATCCCAAAGGAATTTCTGAGACCATGCAATATGCGCTCGATCAGTTTGTTTTGCGCGGCGGCAAGCTGATCGCGTTCCTCGATCCCGTGGCGGTGTTGGACCCGCAAACCGCATCGGGAGGCTTTGGTTCGCCTCCAAGCAAGTCGAGTCTCGAAAAACTCCTTGGCGCATGGGGCATCACGTTCGAAGATTCGAAAGTCCTGGCTGACCTGGATTTCCTGGCGCGCACCGCCCAGGGACGTGCCCCGGCCATTCTCGCGCTGAACGAAAAGGCGATGAATAAAGACGACATCGCCACTGCGGATGCCGGGAATTTGCTCATGGTGTTCAGCGGAGTTTTTGGCGGGAGACCCGCGCAAGGATTGAAGGAAACGGTGCTCCTCCACTCCTCCAAGGACTCGCAACTGGTCGATCCGATGATGGCGCGGATCTCAGGCGAGCAGATTGCGAATTCCTTCACTCCTTCCGGGACCGAGTATCCTCTCGCCATTCGGCTGACCGGGAAGTTCAAGACGGCGTTTCCGGGAGGGAAGCCAAAGCCGGCGGCAACCGAGCCTAACGAGAAGAAAGAAACGCCGGCGCCAGAGGCAGGCCTGAAAGAGTCGAAACAGGAGTCGACCGTCGTGCTCATCGGAGACAGCGACATGATTCAAGACCAGGTGGCCGTGCGCCAGATCGGGAATCCGTTAGGCCAGCGTCTCGTCATGCCGGCGAATGGCAACCTCGCCTTCGCCCAGAACGTCATCGACCAACTGACCGGCGACAGTAACCTGATCACGGTGCGCAGCCGGGCTTCACGCGAGCGGCCTTTCACGGTCGTGAAAAAGATGCAGGCCGAAGCCGAGTCGAGTTATCGGAGCAAGATCAAGGAACTGGAGGAGAGCCTGGCCGATGCGCAACGCAAAATCGGCCAGTTGCAGAGCGGCAAACAGGAGGGCCAGCGTTTCATTCTTTCACCGCAGCAGCAGGAGGAGCTGGCGAATTTTCGGCAAAAAGAGGCCGCTGCAAAAACCGAACTCAAAGCGGTGCGCAAGAAGCTGCGGACCGACATCGATTCGCTCGAGAATCGGATCAAATGGCTCGACATCGCCGGCATGCCGGCGCTCGTCGCCCTCACGGGACTAATCTTTGCCGCCGTTAAACGCCGGCAGTCCGCCGCGCGATGAATGCTCGCCAGCTCAGTCTCCTTCTCGTGGTCGCGCTCGTGCTCGGGGGAATCGGGTGGTTCTTCTTTCATCGCCGTGCAAGTTCCTGGGAGAATCCGCCGATTTCCAGCAACGAAAGGGTGCTCCCGTTTGCACTCAACGATGTCACGCATATCACGATCAAGGACGACACGAGCGAACTGAATCTGCTCAACAAGGCGGACGGCTGGGTGGTGGCCGAGCGCGCGGATTATCCCGCAAATTTCGAGCAGGTGAGCCGCCTCCTCCAGAAAATCTGGAATCTGAAACCTGTCCAAACTCTCCAGGTCGGGCCGACGCAATTCGCCCGGCTGGATCTGATCGAACCGGCCAAGGGGACAAAGGGCGGCACTCTGCTCGATCTGAAAAACAAAGACGAAAAGAGAGTTGCCGCGCTCCTGGCCGGGAAACAATACCTCAAGAAATCGAACCAAAGTTTCGCTCCGGCTGGCTTCCCGGCGGGCCGCTATGTCATGCCGGACGACGGTTCGAAGCGCGTTTTCCTCGTCGCCGATCCACTCCAGGATCTGGTCACAAAGCCCGAGCGTTGGCTGGACCACGGTTTCGTCAAGATCGAGAAACCAAAGACGATTGCGCTCGCTGGCGCGACGGCGCCACAGCAATGGAAAATCCAGCGCGACACCGAGTTCGCCGATTGGAAGTTTGCCGACGCGAAACAGGGGGAAGAAGTGGACAAGACCAAAATCTCCGGCCTCACCGGCACGCTCTCGAACATGAGCTTCACTGACGTGCTTGATCCGAAGGCGACCCCCGAGTCCACCGGTCTCGACAAGCCGTGGACCGTGACGGTCGAGACTTTCGATGGGATCACCTATGCCCTGAAGGTTGGCAAACTGACGACCGACAAATACCCGGTCACGGTTTCGATCACGGCGGCGTTCCCCGCCCAACGGGCCGCCGTGCCTAACGAAAAGGCGGAAGATAAAAAGAAGCTCGCTGACGAGTTCGCCGCCCGCAAAAAGACGCTGGAGGAGAAGCTAACGAAAGAAAAGAAATTCGAAGGGCGGCCTTTTCTGGTCAACAAGTACAGCATCGATCAGCTGCTCAAAAATCGCGGCGATCTGATCAAGACCGAACCGAGTCCCGCGCCGTCGGCGCCGCCACCGAATCCCAAAATCCCTTTGACGCCAAAGGCCAAACCATAGCCCTAACGACTGCCGGGATAATTAAATCGGCCTCTCCTCCGGGTAGCGCACGCGTCTCGCGTGCTGGTCGCGGCGTGCCGCCGCGACGAACTTTCTCCCAGACGCGAATCTCAATTCCCAGCGCGCACCGGGCATGAAGTTCGTCGCGCTGGAACAGCGCGACCAGCACGCGAGACGCGTGCGCTACCCGGACGAATCCACTCCCGTTCTCGCCAAAACACGTCGGTAAAGCGCTTCGTACTGCGGCACGATCTGCGCGGCGGTGAAATGCGATTCGGCCCGCTCCCGGCCCGCCCGCCCCAGCGTGCTCGCGTGCTCGGCCGAATCGGCCAGAATCGCGATCGAACGCGCGAGCGCGGCGACGTCGCCAAATGGATGCAGAAATCCATTCTCACCGTCGATCACCACTTCCGGAATGCCACCAACGCGGAATGCCACCACCGGCTTCCTGTGGAAAAGCGTCTCCAGAATGCTAAGCCCGAAACTCTCGCTCTCGGAGGTGTAGAGGCCGGCATCCGCGGCATTCAGATATTCTTCCACGTCCCGCACCTGCTCCTTCACGATCACAAGCTCGCGTAATCCGAGCTGGTCGAGGAGCGGCTCGTAGCGAGCAAACGGACCACCGGCCAGGATCAAAAGACGCAACGGCCGTGAGCTGCGCGCGGCGGCGAAGCTCTCCAGGAGTAAATCAATCCGCTTCAGCCGGCGCAGATTGGAAATGTGAACGACGAGGAATTCATCGGTCGTTAGGCCAAGCTCGTGCCGGATCTCGTCACGCGAGCGCAGTTTTCCGGACGGCACAAAAAAATTCCTGATTACTTCGACCGGTCGATCAAGCTGGAAAGTTGCGAGCGTTTCTCGTCGCAAACTTTCCGAGACGGTCGTGATCGCATCCGAGTGCGAGAGCGCGTGCTCGATCGCCGGCCGATAACTTGGATCCTGGCCGAGCAGGGTCGTATCCGTTCCGTGCAGCGTAGTGATGATCTTTGGCACGCGCGCGATCGAGTCGCCCAGCATTTGCACCGCGAGATAAGCGGCGGTGGCGTGCGGCACCGCGTAGTGCACATGAAAAATGTCGAGCTCCGCTTCGCGCGCGATCTGCGCCATCCGCACCGCCAGCGGCAGGGTATAATCGGGGTAGGTGAAGAGGTCGTATTCGTTCACCACTACTTCGTGAAACGAAATCCGCGGCTGACTGAGATCGAGCCGAATCGGCCGCGCCGAGCTGAAGAAATGGACCTCGTGCCCGCGCAGCGCGAGCTCGGAGCCGAGGGCGGTGGCGAGAATGCCGCTCCCGCCGATGAGCGGATAACAAGTGATGCCGATTTTGAGCGGTTCAGAGCCCTGCATACGCAACCCTATCAGAAAACGGTTGGCCTGGAGGGCGATGCTCTGTCATCGCCGTGTTTCCATCCTCGGCAACGACGGAGCGTTGCCCTCCACCTCGCGTCTGGGTACTACATCGATCCTAGAAAAGTCGTACCAGCGCGGGAAGATCCTCCAGGCTTTCGATTACGAAATCAGCCGTTGGATGCAGCGCCTGCGCGTATTCCATGCCGGCTTCGAGACCGAGCAGCCGCGCCCGGGCCGTCTGCAAGTCGATATAACGGCGGGTGCGCAATTGCGTTTGATGGCATTCCATCAATTCCATCCAGCGCGCAAAATGTTCGCTGATATCGACCCGGAAGGCGCGCCTATAGTCGGCCGGTTCGGCGCCGGGCGTGATCGCATATTCCAAGTGATGCTTGATCGCGTGGGGCGGGAGATCGCGCAGTTCCCCCAGCCCGCCGTAGCGCGCGAGGCGCGCCGCGTTGCGGCAAAGATGACTAACGACGACGTGATCGGGATGTTGCTCAGGCGAAGCGACGGGACCGAGCAGAATGTCTGGGCGCGCGGCTCGGATCTCCCGCGCGATCGCAATGTTATTGACCGGCGAAACCTCCAGATGACAATCGCCACCCAAACTCGAGAAACGTGATCGTCGCTCCGAGAAACCCTGCCGCGTGGCGCGCTTCTGCTTCGCGCTCGTCAGGCGTGCCGTTGCTCCCGGCCTCCCCGCGCGAACAGAGGCAGAGCGCGATCTCGCTCCCGCGCGCCGCTGCACCGAGGAGAATCCCGCCGCAGCCGAACTCGATGTCGTCCGGATGGGCGCCGACGGCGAGAATGCGAAGTTTCGAATCAGTCATCGGGAAGGTAGTGCAAGCCGGTGCCATTGTACCCGGGATGGGTGATCCCGGCAGAAGAGAGTGAAATCTCGCGCAAGACCGGCGGGATCAGCGATCCCGGCTACACGGGACCCAGGCGCGATCGGAGTCGGCAATTTCGTCGCGAGTGATGAATTGAACGCCGGGCGCTTCGCTCCGCGTTCAGATATTTCACCTCGCTCGCACCGGCCACGTAATGGGTGCAATGGATGACCGATTGCATCCAGCGCAGCCGCGTGTCGCGCGTCGGGCTGATCTGGGTGGCGTCGTAATGCGACAGCGGCAGCTTCAAGAACGATCCCCCGCCCTTGTGCAGGAGCAGCCCGTCTGGGCTGATCCGCGCCCGCACCAACTCGCCCTCGTAATTCACATCGACGAAATAATCCTCCACCGCGACGGCGCGCCGCCGAAACTCCGGATCGCCCGAGCGCATCACGCGCAATCCCTCGAGCAAGCCGAGCCGGCGATACATCTCGAGGCAGAAATCGGCCACGTTCTCCGCTGCCGACTTTCTTGAAACTCTCGACCAGCGCCTCCGGGACGCAGATTCGGGAAGTTGCCGCGCGGTCTTCTCTTGCCACTCCGGCAAAACTCGTTTGGCGAAGAGCGGCGAGAACTGCTTCTGCAGCTTGTTCGCGAACTTGAAATTGAGCCGGGTCTCCTCGCCGCTGCGCAGATCGCGAAGAATCGTGATCGTCTCGCGCGGATCGTGATCACTGTCGTGATAGAAAAAAACGATCTCGCCCCCGATCTCGCGTTGCAGCCGGCGCGCGGTTTGGATTTTCGAGAAAAGAAAACGGCGCGGAAAAATCCCGCACGGCTGTTGTCCGAAACAAATGATGGGTGAGGTCAAAGGGCTAGCGCCATACTGGACGTGCGGAAGCTCGTCCCTCCGGAGGGTCGCTCGAAAGACCAGTGTCTTCTCTGAGGCACACTGAGCGAGAAGAGGGACGAGACGACCACGACGCAACCGATCAAGTTATACCAAAGATATCCGATCTTCGTGCTGTAGAAGAGAATCAAGACCAACGTCTGCGAAGTGAGCGCCGCGACGAAAACAGCCGAGCCGCGGACGAAGCGAAGAAAAAAGGCGACCAGAAAAATCCCGAGAATGCTGCCGTAAAAAATCGAGCCGAGGATGTTGATCGCCTGGATCAGGTTCTCGACCAGGTTGGCGAAGAGCGCGAAAGAAATGGCGACTCCGCCCCAGGCGGCGGTGAGCAATTTCGAGACGAAAAGGTAATGCGCATCGCTCGCGTTCGGATGCAGGAGCGGCCGATAAAAATCCACCACCGTGGTCGAACCGAGCGCGTTCAACTCCGAGGCGCTGGACGACATCGCCGCGCAAAAAATCACCGCGATGAGCAGCCCGATCACGCCATGCGGAAGATAATTGAGGACAAAGGTGATGAAAACGTAGTCGGCGTCGCCGGTTTCACTTTTCGGATCGGCCGCTTTTCAGGCTTTGCTTCACTTCATCGCGAATGGCGTCGACCTGCTTCTGCTCCTGCCGGACGGCGCTGCGGCCGCGCCCTCGATCGCCGGCGGCGGAATGCGCATCGAGCGCGCTCGTTAGGGCGCGAATCTTCGTCTGTTTTTGCGCGAAGACCGCGTCATAACGGGTCTGGAGCGCGGCCAGCCTGCCTCCCTGCTTCGCTTTGCGTGGCGCGTTGGTAGGCGGGCTGATTGAAATAGAGCGGCGGCTTTTCGAACTGGAAGAAAATGAAAACCATCACGCCGGTCAGGAGGATGAAGAACTGCATCGGCAATTTGAGGACGGCGTTGAAGAGAAGGCCGAAGCGGCCTGCCGCCGAGCGAGCCGCCCGCGAGGTAGCGCTGGACCTGCGATTGGTCGGTCCCGAAATAGGAGAGCGCGAGAAAGAAGCCGCCGAGCAGTCCCGACCAAAAGGTGTAGCGCCGCTGCAAATCGAACGAGAAATCGACCGCATCGAGCTTGCCCATTCTGCCCGCAACGGAAACGGCCTGAGAAAGGAAACGTCCGGCGGCAAACGATGCAGAATCATGCCGAAGGCGACCGCCATCCCGGCGAGGATGACCGCCATCTGCCATTTTTGCGTGTGACTGACCGCGGTCGTGCCGCCGGAGGTCGTGTAGATGACGACGAAAAGACCGGAGAGCAGAATCGTTAGGCGCAGATTCCAGCCGAGGAGCGCGGAAAGAATAATGGCCGGCGCGTAAATGCGTGATCCCGGCGGCGAGGCCGCGCTGGAGGAGAAAGAGAAACGCGCCTAACAATCGCGTTTTTTGATCGAAGCGCTGGCCGAGATATTCATAGGCGGTGACGACCTTGAGCCGGTGATAAATCGGGATGAAGACCGCGCAGACGACGATGAGGGCGAAGGGCAGGCCGAAATAATTCTGCACGAAACCCATTCCGCTTTCGTAGGCCTGCCCGGGCGTGGAAAGAAAAGTGATCGCGCTGGCCTGCGTCGCCATGACGGAAAGGCCGATCGTGCCCCAGCGAATACTCGAGTCGCCGTGCAGATAATGCCCGAGATCGTGATCGGAATGCGTCTTCCACCAGCCGTAAATCGCAATCGCGAAGAGGGTGCCGAAGAGCACCGCATAGTCGATCCCGCTCACGAGAAATAGCGGCTGACGAAATAAAAGAACGAGACCTCGAGAACGAAGACGACGACGACCGCGAGGTAAGCCCTGCGCCAGGTGCCGAAAAGCGGAACGGCGTTGCTTGCTTTCGCTTCCTGGTCAGGCGTTCGTTCACGCCGCGTCCCCGCCTGCGACCGCACCCTGGAGGGACGGGCTCCGTCCCGTCCTCGATTCTAACAAGGACGACACGGAGGTCGTCCCTCCACCCTGGCCAGGATGTCGCCTCGACAGCGGATATGTCTTCATTTGGGCGCTTTGCCTAACGAAATCATGTTGGCGAAGATGCGATAGGCGCCGGGGACGCCGGCGGGCAATTCGCGGAACCAGGAATAGCCGGTGTAAATGAACCAGCCCTTTTGCGCAGCGGGTCACGAGCAGGCCGCCGTCGCGCGGCGGTTCGCCCGGGTCGTTGCTCGAAAGGATCGGCGTCCAGGCGGCATCCCATTGGTCGGGGAAATAAAGGCCGCGCTCCTGCACCCAGCCGGCGAAATCCTGCGCCGTGATCTTGTTCGGGAAATTCATGACCGGATGCTCGGGCGCGAGGATGCGGACGGCGGCGTTTTCGTCCGTGACCCGATCGTGCGAAACCTGGAGCGGATGCGGCAGTTCGTTAGGCTTGGGGCCCGGCATGGTGTTGTATTGCACGATGACGACCCCGCCCTGCTGGGCGTAGGCGAGCAACTCGGGATACCAGGCGCTGATCCGCTCCGGATGGACATTATAGGCGCGCACGCCGAGGACGACCGCGTCGAAGCGCGCTCAGGTTCGGCGGCTTTTATGTCCTGGTCGGCGAGAATTTTCACGTCGGAACCGATCTCGCGCAGGCTTTCCGGAATAGCGTCGCCCGCGCCCGGGATGTAGCCGACCAGTGCGCGCCTTGTTCTCGATTTTCGCCCTAACGAGTTTGGCCTGCGCCGGCGAGATGAGCGTCTGCGGTTCGATGTGCGGAGTAGGCGATGCGCTGCCGGCTGTAGGCCTCGGTGCGCTTCCCGTCCGTCAAGAAAACGGCGCGCAGTACGCCTTCGCTGCGCGGCCGGAGGCGGCGTCACCTGGAAGGCGGCAGCTCGTTTCGCTTTCGGCGCCTTCGAGTTCAACCGGCACGGACGCGGGCTCGACCTTCCATCCGGCAGGAACTTCCAGAGCGAGATTGCCGCTGAACTTTTCCGCCGCAGCGACGACGCGCGTCTCGACCGTTTTCGCGCTGCGCGCTGCCGAAAACAAAGACGGGCTGCGGCACCCCGACGAAAGCCGGCGGCGCGATGACGAGCGGCTCGCTCACTTCGCCGGCAACGCGATCGACTTTGCGAAAACGCGGCGCGAGCGAGTAAGTGATCTCTTCGCCGCCGACTTGCAGCGTGACCTCGACCGGAAATGCCGGCGGATTCTCCGGACGACCGATGAGTGTCTGGTCGGAGACGGCGTAGGTGCCAGGCGTGCCCGGTTCGCGCAACCAATAGGGCTGCGAGAAGGGCAAATTCGCCGGCAGCGCGACGGTTGTCTTTTGCGTGACGAGTTCGTTAGGCGCGAGGGTCTTTTCGACCATCGTGGCGGCGTTGTCCGCAAGCGTGCGCACCGATTGCAACTTCACTTCCACCGGCGAGCGATTGATCGCTTCGATCTGGATGGCAAGATTTTCGCCCGGCTGAGCGAGCGTTTTTCTGTCACCGCTTCAAGATGCAAGCCGAGACAGGCGGCGATGATTCCGTCGAGATCAGAGAGCTTTTCCTTCGCCCAATCATCGTCACCGAGAGGGCGCAGTGTCTTGCGGAAGCTCGAGCAGCGCGGCGACTGAAGCGGAAGGCTGGGTCGCGTCGTATTTCTTGAGCAGCTCCCGGATCTTGCCGCTGATCCCCGAAGCCTTCGGAACGCGCGCCCAGGTCGTGTCGATCCCGGCAAAAATCCCGCCGTTGTCCTGGATCGGTCTCGCCCTCGAGAAATTTGAAATATTCTTTGCGCTCGCCGCGCTCGATCTCGACGCCGAAGCCCTGGCTTTTGTGCATGCTGCGACTGGCGGCAGCGATCTCGGGATACGACTTGCCGAGGAGCGGTTGGTAACCGCCCGCTTCGAGGGGGATCAGACCGGTCGTGTCGATCGGCTCGTTCCGCATCTGCGCGCGAAAGGCGGCCCAGGAATTCCAGAGTAACCGGCTCGGCTGCCACGGCTGCACAAACTTGAGTTGCTCAGGGAAACGCTTCGGGTCGGCGGCGGCGCGAAATGCTTCCGGCGGCCAAAATCGCCGAGGCGGTGTGATGCCCGTGGGTGTCGCTGATCGTCGGTCGGGAAACGCGTCACGACCAGATCGGGCCGAAATTTCCGGATCACCCAAACCATGTCCGCGAGAATTTTTTCCCGATCCCAGATGCGCAGTGTTTCCTCGGGCGACTTGGAGAAACCGAAATCGTTCGCGCGGGTGAAAAATTGCCGGCCATGATCGATCCGACGCGCGGCGAGCAGTTCCTGGGTGCGGATGACGCCGAGCTGTTCGCGCAATTCCGGCCCGATTAGATTCTGGCCGCCATCGCCGCGAGTGAGCGAAAGGTAGGCCGCGTCGTAGAGCGCGCCGTTCGCCCAATAGGAAATCAGGTCGCGTGTTCTCATCGTCGGGATGCGCCGCGACGTAGAGAACGCGGCCGAGCACGTTGAGCTTCTCGAGCGCGAGGCGAATCTCCGCCGCATCCATCTCTCGCGGCGCTTGCGCGGCGGTCGCCGGACTGGCCAGACTAACGAAGGCGAGCAAAGCCACGCAACACGAGTTCGGAGACATTGCCGAGGACGACGCGTGAGGATTCGCGGCTCGTTACTTCAAACCGTCGATGATCAATTGGCTGTTTCGGATCGCCCTTTCGTCCGGCTCTTTTTCCGCCTTCAGCAGCTCGATCGATTTCTCAGCGGCGGCTTTGGCCTGCGTCCTTGTGGCCGAGCTTTGCCTCGATCTGCGCTTTCTTGTAATAGAGGAAGTAGCGCGCCGGATCCTGCTTTCTCGATCGCCTGGTCGACCCATTTCGCAGCCTGCTCGAGGTCCTTGTCGTGGTCGTAGTAGAAGCTGGCCGCTTGATAATAAAAGATCGGCTTGAGCGATGTCGGATCCTTGATCGCTGCGGGATCTCGGCGTTCACCTTTTCGATTGTATTGGTGGTTAGCTCGACCGGCACGCGCGTTTTCGCCCATTCGAGCGAGATGGTAGCGCCGTCGTCTTTCAATCGTCGAAGCTAATCGTGAAAGTTCGACCGGGTCGGCCAGCGTGGTCGGCTTTATCGTGACCCGCAATGCATCCGAGTCGGGTTTGTAACCGTAGGCGCCCCAGAGCTTAGTGTTCTTGGAAAGAATGACCGTCCACTCGTCTTCATTCGGGATGGTGTAGAAGGCGTATTCGCCGGCGGGAACATCCTTGCCTTCGATTTTGACCGCGTCGCTGAACTTGATTTTGGTCGGATCGTTCGCGCCGGTGCGCCAGACTTTGCCGTAGGGAACGAGGCCGCCAAAAATTTCGCGCCCGCGCATGTTCGGGCGCGAATAATCGACCGAGACATCCGTTAGGCCAATCCGCTGCGTAGAGTGGCGTGCTGGCTGGCGGCGGGAAATTGAAATTTTTCCTCAGCGGAACGCGCCCGCTGCAAAGGAGCGACCAGGATTGTGAAAACGAAGAACGCGCCGAGACGTAAGGGAATTGAGCGAAATGAATACATAGCGGGATAGGTTTGAATAATGAATGTCTGATGTTTTGGCCAAGCGCCAACGTCTTTCAATCATACCGCGGCAGGCGCGGAGTCAAATCCGGGGATACAGCAACCAGGCCTTGATCACGCGATAAACAACCGCGACGGCAGCCGCAGGGGGTGTGACATCAACGATCGTGCTGCGGTGGGATTGGATGATGCTCTTCGCTTGCCGGCGCACAGCAGGTCGCCCTAGATGTTCGCGATCGAAGTTGAGTTTTTCCAAGCCGTAGCCGCGCTCCGACGCGACGGCGTCTTTTTCGCCAACAACCATCCGGTTTATCCCAGCTCGAACAATGTCAACGGCGCCGCTCTCGCCACCGGATGCTACCCGCGGCACACCGGCATCCTCGGCAACGAAGAATATCGCGCCGCGGTCGATCTGTATCGCCCGTTCGACACTTCGGAGTATCCGGGCTTCGACTCCGGCGACCCGCATCTCATCGCCAATTACCTGGCCACCGTCACCCTGCTCGACCTGCTTTCACCGGCGGGCGAATGAACCACGATCGCGGGCTCGAAGCCGGTCGTGCAATTGTTCGCCCGGTGCGGGCGCTGGGTTGCTCTTTGCGTTTCGGCTTCATCCAATTTTCGAAATTCAAGGCGACCCGACGACTAGCATCGCCGGAATTCGCCACGAGCCGTTTTTCGGCTGACGACGAAGCGTTTCGGTTAAGAACAATGACTACGAGGTCAGCGCTCGATAGGTTCATCGTCCCTTTATTCCAAATCGTTTGCAATCCTGGAGTTTTGCGGGAAGCGGGGCCCCAAAAGCGCGGGGCACAATTTCGAGACGAACAGATAGTGCCCGTCGCTCGCGTTCGGATGCAGGAGAGGACGATAGAAATCCACCACCGTGGTCGAGCCAGCGCGTTTAACTCGGAAGCGCTCGATGACATCGCCCCGCGCCGCGGCGCAAAAATAGTCACGGCCGATTAGGCAACAAGGCTAAATCGGGACGCCGCCCTTGTCTTCCTCGTGCAACCTTCTTGGGACGACAAAACGAATGTTGTTTTGGGCCACGGGCCGTTTATGAATCGTCTTCCGTCGAGACCGGGGCGGCTGCGCGATTTCCCTGGGCCGCCTGCTCGAACGCTCGCCACGAAAGCATCGCGCATTTGACTCGCTGCGGAAACTTTCTGACCCCGTTCATGACGCGCAGATCGCCCAACACTGGCAGGGGTTTGGCGACGTCAGTAGTGACCAATTCGTGAAAGGCGCGGGCCAGCTCGGTCGCGTCCGCGCGGCTCTTTCCCTTTAGCTTCAACGTCATGAGCGAAGCCGAGGCCTGGCTGATCGCGCATCCCCGGCCGGTGAACTTTATTTCCTCGACCTTTCCCTCGTCACCAAAACGCACATGCAGATGAATCTCGTCACCGCAGGACGGATTGTCACCATGCACGAGGACGGCGCCGTGCTCGATCTCGCCGAAATTACGCGGGCGCTTCGCGTGATCGAGAAGGACCTCCTGGTAGAGGCTTTCCAGATCGGCGTTCATGTGAAAAAGCGCTGGGCCGCAGCGAGGATCGCGATCATTCCATCAACCTCCGCGCGGGTATTATAGAAATAAAAACTCGCTCTTGCTGTGCCGGGCAATTTCAGTTTGCGCATGAGCGGCTGGTTGCAATGGTGACCGCCCCGCAACGCCAATCCATGTTGATCGGCGAAGGTCGTGACGTCGTGCGGATGTGCCGCACCCATGACGAAGCTGATGACGCTGCTGCGGTGGTGGCGCGGTCCGAGCACGCGCACGCCGGAGAGTTGGCCAAATCTCTCCAGCGCATAAGCGGTGAGGCCCTGGTCGTGTTCGGCGATGTGGTCTCGGCCGATCCCTTCCAGGTAATCGATCGCCGCGCCGAGACCAACCGCGCCGGAAATGTTCGGGGTGCCAGCCTCGAATTTGTGCGGCGCATTTTTGAAGGTGCTTTTTTCCAAAGCAACGCTGACGATCATTTCGCCGCCCCCGTGCCAGGGCGGCATTGCTTCGAGGATTTCCGCTCGCCCGTAGAGCGCGCCGATGCCGGTCGGCGCGCAAATCTTGTGACCAGAGAAGGCAAAGAAATCGCAACCCAGTTCCTGGACATTGACCGGCAGATGTCCGGCCGCCTGCGCGCCATCCACCAGAGTGATCGCGCCGACCGCGCGGGCGCGCCGGCAAAGCTCGGCCACGGGATTGATCGTGCCTAACGAATTGGAGATGTGCGTGAAAGCGAAGATCCTTACTTCGGGTGTGAGTAGCTCGTCGAGGCGATCAAGCTGCAGCGTGCCCTCCTCCACAATCACGGGAACAAAGCGGAGTTGCGCGCCTGTTCGTTCGCTCAGTAGCTGCCAGGGAACGAGATTGCTGTGATGCTCCATCTCGGTCAGGAGAATGACATCGCCAGCGCGGAGAAACTTTCCGCCCCAGGCATGAGCAACGAGATTGATCGCCTCGGTTGTCCCGCGCGTGAAAATGACTTCGTCCGCACTGGCCGCGCCGAGAAACTGCGCAACACGCTCGCGCGCTCCCTCAAAAGCGACGGTGGCGCGGGAGCTGAGTTCGTGCAGACCACGATGGACATTGGCGTGATCGTGCTCATCGAAATTTCGCAGCGCCTCGAGCACCGCACGCGGTTTTTGAGTGCTGGCGGCGTTGTCGAAATAGATCAGCGGATGTCCGCGCACTTCCTGCTGCAGGATCGGGAAGTCAGCGCGAACGGCGTTCCAATCGATGATCGAAGCGCGCGAGGCGGGAAGATGCATCTGTCACTATAAGGTGATCCTGTTAAAGTTGTAGCCGGTGAAAAACCGCTCGTTCGCGGAATTCTTCGGGCTGCGGCGCAACCTTGTCATTCTGCTCATCGCCATCTTTCGCCATCGGCGCCGGCGAGGAATTCTGGATGCGCTTCCTCCCGAAATATCTCCAGGCGCTGGGCGCGACGGTTTTTATCATCGGCACATTCGATGCGATCCGCACCTTGCTCGGCGCGATCTACGCCTATCCCGGCGGACTCGTGGTCGATCGCTGGGGATTTCGGCATGCCTTCATCGCCTTCAACATTCTCTCCATCGTCGGGCTACGCGATCGTGCTGCTCGTGCCGCATTGGGGCGCGGTGATCTGCGCGATGTTCCTCTTCCTCTCCTGGACCTGCTTTTCACTCCCGGCGACCTTTTCGCTCGATCGCCGAAACGCTCGAAGCCAATCGCCACTCGATGGGGATCGGGATGCAATCGGTGATCAAACGATTGCCGATCATGATCGCGCCGTTTCTCGGCGGCGTGCTGATCGATCGCTTCGGCATGATCACGGGCGTGCGCATCGGGTTGCTCGTCTCGATCGTCGTCTCGAGCGCGACGATCGGCGTGCAACGCCATCCTGCGCGAGGAACCGCCGGCCGCGGTGAAAATATCCGGAGCGCTGGACTTTCTGGCGCAGCCTAACGAACTTCAACGCGCCGCTGCGACGCCTGCTCCTGAGCGACATTCTGATCCGCTTCTGCGAACGGATTCCCTTCGCCTGGGTCGTCATCTACGCGATGGACTACGTCGGCAGCGGATGCGAAACAGGTCGGCACTCTTGATCACGATCGAGATGCTGGCCGCGACGCTCTGCATCATCCCTGCCTCGCTATTTCGCCGATAAATACGGACGCGAACCGTTCGTCTTCGTGACCTTCATCATGTTCACGCTCTTTCCGGTCGCGCTTTGGTTTTCCGGGCAGCTTCGCGATGCTGGCGCTGGCTTTTGCGATTCGCGGACTGAAGGAATTTGGCGACACCTCGCGCAAGGCGCTCATCATCGGCTACTAGCGATCCGCAACGGCGCGGGCAAATGATCGGCGCCTATTATCTGGTGCGCGACCTTCTCGTCAGCAGCGGGCGCGCTGCTCGGGGCGCTGCTCTGGAAGTTCGGGCCCGGGGTCAACTTCGCCACGGCCGCGATCCTCGGCGCGATCGGCACCATCTACTATTTGATCACCCTCGACGCAGGCCGGCGCGGTGGCGCGTGAATGGAAATCCTGGAGCCTAGGGGATTCGAACCCCTGACCTCCTCAATGCCATTGAGGCGCTCTACCAACTGAGCTAAGACCCCGCGGGGAGAACTTCGATTTTCGAGTGGGCGAGACGGTTTTGCAATGAGGAAGTTGCCGTCTGCGAAAGGTCAAATCTCCAACGAGCGATCAAGCAGATCCTGGAGGGCTCAGACGGATCAGACGAAGCCAAACCGGCGGCACGGCGGCAGCAACCTCGCACGGATGCAAGCCTCAGCTATTCGAAGCCTGCTAAGGTTCCAAGTTGTAGATCTCGACCAGAGCAACGCCCGAGGTATTATCACTCGACCGAACGACGGCGGTATATGCCCCAGGGGGGAGAGTGGCCAAGATTGCGGATTCCCTGTCGTCTGCCGGCGGCAGGGTCGAAGCAATGATTTGCGCCTCCTGATCGGAACGCCAATTGTCATTGGAAAATATCAGAGAGCCGTCGCTGTTGTGAAGGTCAAGCACCGGATCTTGCAGTGCACCCGAAACACCGACTGCCGTTAGCGATGGGCCGATGGCGCGAACGATGATTTGCGTAGGAGCTCGACCGCCAAGAATGAAACCTCCGATCATGACGGACTGACCGCCGCTTACTTGCCCTCGCGTTGATATGTTGCGCACACGAGAGTTGCTCGGAGCAAGGTCAAAGACTTCACAGAGAGCAATACCTGTCCCACCGTCGACACCCCTGACAACAGCGGTGTAAGCGCCTGGTGCCAATCGGGCCGCGATAAGGGATTCCGCCGGGTCTTTCGGCGCCAGGCCCGCGGCGACGATTGCCGGCGGGATGGCAGTCGCGTTGTCGTTCTGCTGAATGAGAACGCCGGAAGAATCATACAACTCCAGCTCCGGGTCAGGAAGAAATCCGGTGACGCCCGCTTCCGCAAGAGATGGCCCGATCGCGCGCACGACGACTTGCTTGGACTTGGCGCCGACGACGATAAAGCCCCCAATCATTACGCCGTCGCCATTCTTCACGTCTCCGCGGGTGGATACGTTCAGCAAGGTTTGGTTCTCTTGATCTGGGGTGGGCGTTGGTGCCGGCGTTGGGCTCTGATCTGGGGTCGGCGTTGCTGTGGGTGTAGGCGTCGGTGTTGGTTTAGGGGTGGGTGTCGGGGTTGGGGTGGGCGTTGGAGTTAGTGTCGGGGTTGGGGTGGGCGTCGGTATCGGGATGGTGTAGGCCACTTCATTTGATGGGAGACTCTCCAGCCCGGCAGTATTGAACGCAGCTACAACGAAAAAGTATCGAGTGCCTGCGTTCAGCCCCGAAACCGTGCCTGTCGTCTGCTTGGGCACATCAACTTGCTCAGTGTAGACCCCACTCGCTGTCCCATATTTCAATCGGTAACCGGAAATGTCCGGCTCGGGGCTTGGTTGCCACGCGAGCAGAACGGATGCTGCTGTGGCGTGGCCACAAACGAGAAAGAAGACTGCCTGACGGAGGAGAAACAGACCGAGGTTGTCTGCTCGAATTAACCTCGTCATTGTAGACGTAAAAGCAGTGTCTGTGCCTCATACTCTTTTCTTTCAATTCAATTATGATGGAGCGTTTTCCCGGAAGTTGATGAGAGATTCCCTTTGAAATCAGTAGCTTCTCGACACAAGAGCGAGAGTCCCGGTGGAAAATGCGGCAAAAGGGCTAGTGACACATCGGAAATTTCGATGAATTGTCCCCAGCTAACACATTGGCCAAAGCTTGCTTTGGCGCCTAATGCTCGAGATGTCGCCTAAATCCCTTCCAAGGCAACGGTATTCAACCCGCAGACCAGACTTCTTTCAAAGCGGCGACGGGGCGACCCTGGTCCAAATTGACAACAGGCCCGAAAAGGCCGTTCTAGCAGGCCAGGTTCTACGCTTTAACTGCGGCTCCGTGTAGTCGGGGTCGCGGCAAGGAACGACTATCATCTTCTTCACGTTCTGCCGACACCTTAGGTTGGCGAACGACGAACAGACCATCCTTGTCTTCGTACCCCTCCGGAGCGTGCCGTACCTCTCGCGCCAGAACGAATACTGACGTCGTCACAACGGCAACGAGCGCTATCGTAAAAATCATTCATTTTCTTGAGCAAGAATCGTGCCTTGACTCGCTAACGCACCGCCACAGAGAGAGAGCAGATTCGATCGATTACCTCTGGCTGTTAAAATTTGCTACACTTGTGTAAGGTTTGGCTAGGGTGCCAATTTGTGATCTTCTTCGCAACCGGCTTTTGTAACTCCACTGAATGGATCTCCGGTTTCTCCGACCTGATCCATCAAAACTGCCTGCAAAAACCACCCGTGCCCGCGATTGCACCCTCCTGGGCCTTTGACAAGCTGCCGCGACTCGCCAAAAAACGGGTGGAGGCAAGCCATCGTGACGCCAAGGCGGACTTTGCTGCTCCCGTGACCGACTTCTAAAAAGTAAAACTGAGTCCGACAGAACCACGGTTTCTCGAATACCCCATCGCTGCCTGATCCGAGATGACGTCGGAATGATCAAAACCGAGATTTGCGCCCAGGCGTCGATTGATCTGATAGGAGAGCCCGAAGGAAACAGCCACTGCATCCTCTGAGAAGGATGAGGCCAAGTTCCCGGTCGCATCCTGCTGGAAATTTTCATCGTGATGGTAATCGACGCTCAGCGTCGATCGGACGCGGGAAGTGAAGCCGTAGATGAGTTGGAGCCCGGTGCGAAAAGTATTGCGGGTCGCGGCATTTTGCAGGCCAGTTTCTTCCACCGAATACGAAGTGGTGAATCTGAGCGTGGAGTCGCGGCCGGCCGCGTAATCAAGCCATCCTTCGAAGTGCGGGTCGTTGGTGTTGCCCAAAGAGTCTAAATGTCGAAACGTCATACCCCCTCGCAATCCGCCTTTGAGCCGCCGGCTGAGCTGCGCGTCTACTCCCGCCAGGATGAAATTTGTCTCCGAATCTCGCGGTGCGGTGACGTAGTCAATCGTTTCGAAGCGATATTCACCGACCAGTGTCGCCGCACGCGACCACTGATAACGCACTTGCTCTCCAAAAGTGTTTTCCTGGCGATCGGTCACTGCCGCAGTCTGGCTGTTGTCGTAGCGAATCAACCGAAATGAATAACTGCTGACAGACGACCAATATTGCGACCACTCGTAAGTGGCCGAAAAGATGTCGCTCGTGTCGAAAAAGCCTCCGGCGCGGGAACTGGGTCCAGCATCTGAGCCAAAGTCGGGTTCAACTTGGTAGCTTCCGCTGAGGTCGAGGTCGAACTTAAGGCGGCGGGAGACCGAATAATTCAGGGACAGGTTCAGAAAGCCGTCGGAGTCCGTTTGCCTTGTGTAGGCAACTGCACCGCCGCCGGCTATGAGACTCAATCCCATCGCCTCCCGGGCAAGTGCATAGGAAAGCGAAGCACGCCCGCTAGTGAACCATGATCCTTCTGCTTTGGTGGTCGCGCGAAAGTTATCATCATAGCCCTCAGCAAAACTTGTGGAAATCCGCAAAGGAAGCGAAGCGATTGTTGTAGTCGGGACCGAGACTGCACTGTTTCGCGATATGCTTTCGGCCGGAGCAACTGCCACCTGAGCGCCTAGTGGCTGCCAGGAAAGCCACAAAGCAGAGCCTATGATCCATTTGCACCAACGCGTCTTGGCATCGCCGGTCGATGCTGCCTGCACCGCAGAAAAGAAAATCGGACCCATGCGGGAGCTTCGGTTGGCCGAGCCCAGCTTACGCTCAAAAAGCAAGTTTTTTTCCATTCTGCCGACTACGGTGAAGCAAATGGAGCTGTAGCGAACCAGTCGCGCAGTCGCAAGCTAAACCGATAAAAAAGATCCGCGTCCTTTCGGAGGCGAACCTTTCCACTCTTTCCTCGTAGTAAGACGAGGTCTAATCTATGGCGTGCGAGCTTCTTTCACGCCAGTTTTATCCCAACTAACGCGATGCCAAGCAGCCCGATAACGGCGTTTAACGTCGGGGATTTGGGAAAGTTGGAGGCACAACCGGAGCAAGGTTTCCTTGAATGCGCGGGTCATATCATGCAAAAGTATCTGATTTGTAATATGTTTAATATCCTCCCTACCCTTCCAACTTTTTCCCAAAAATCGTCTGGAAACCCAAGCATGACAAAGCGTAAAGTTGACCGACAGAAATCTCTTTTTTTTACACTGATGCAACAACTTCACGCTAACATGGCAACCGCCAGTTCCCCGCTTCAAAGTCATTCAACCCGGACCAGTTCGATCACCGGCTTAGCATCAAGTTGAACTTGCAGCCACGCACCAACTCGCTGCCAGGCCCCCAAACGTCCAATACCTTGATCGCGGCCGCTGCCACTCCGCTACAATCGCTTCCTATTGGCTTCTTTTCAGTTTCCCGATTGCTTGTTTCGCCTCTGCCGAGATGGAATCTGGCAAACCTGCCGCCAAAGCGCGCTGCAGAATCTCCAAGCCCTGCGCCTGATGGCCTGCTGCAACGTGAGCCATGCCGAGGTAATACAGTCCCTTGGAATCGAGCGACCGACCCCTGTCACTCTCCTCCAAAAGCTGGATCGCTGATTTGTAGTCCTTCCGCTGATAGTTGACCTTCCCCAAAAGCCGGGCAAGTTCCGGATCATTGGGAAACGCTTTCCGAGCGCTCGTTGCCAGCGCATAAGCCTCCTCTATTTGACTAGAATCCTCTGAATACAGTGCGGCCAGGAGTTTTTTGGCAGGGACAAAGTCAGGGTAGAGATGCAACACCTTTTGATAGATTCTAACGGCGTCTACTGGCTGATTGTGCTCCGTCTCAAAAGCGGCTTCCGCCATGAGGACTGGAACATAGTCCGGCCGCTCTTCTAACAGTTTTAGTCTCTCCGCCTCGGTTAAACCGGTATTTCCCCGCGTTTCAACGGGGGCCGTCAGAGCCAGAAAGGTTTTCGCATCCTCGCTCTGCGGCGAGGAAACCTTCGCTTCGAGCACCTTCTGCATGGCAGCCCGCGCTTCGGGCACGTGACCCAGCGCGTATGCCGCCCAGCCGAGGCTGTAAAAGATTTCTGGATCTGTCGTGGGCTGCCGCGCTATCTCCCGCAGCAGATCATAAGCCCAAGTGTGGTTACCGGCATCGTAGGCAAGCTTCGCCACCAAAAACGTTGCCTCGATATTGTTGGGAGCTAGCGCTCTGGCAACCTTTGCCAGTGCCAATGCCTTTTCCGAGGCGTGCAGAGGCCCTGCGTAAAGCTTTGCCAGCTGAAATGTGGCAGCAAGAAGCTTGGGATTAACTTTAAGAGCACCCTCGTATGCGGCTGCCGCTTCTTTCGGAAGCCCATTCTGCTCATAGGCTTCCCCCAGACGAGTGAGAATAACGACGTCACCTGGCTGTTCCTGTTCGAGCCTCTTCAACTCTTCCAGTGTTCTTTTCTTCCCCTCCTTCGCGCTCTCCCCAAGCAAATTGAGTCGACGTTGAACCTCGGCTTTGCCTGGAAAATCGCTCGTCGCTCCCCGCGCTTGCTGGAATGCGGTTCGGGCCGCGTCGACCTGGCCCATCATATAGTAGACCATACCGAGGTGGAAGTGCAGCTCCGGACTTTGCGCTAGCTTGGCAGCACCTTCCTCAAAAAGGTCTAACGCCTGTTGGTAGTCTCCCCTCTTGTAAATGATCCAGCCCAGGGTGTCAGCGACCGAAGGATCGGCCGGCTGCAAAGTCCGCGCTTTTTGCGCGAGCTCAAACGCCTTTTCGGGCTCATTTAGATGTTCGGAATAGAGATACGCGAGATTGTTCAAAGCGGGGACGTAATCCGGCTGCAGGACCAGAAGGCGGTCGTATGCCTCTCGCGCTTTGGCGTAATTCTGTATCTTTTCATACGCCAGACCCACCAAAGTCAGGGCATTCGCATTCTGCGGATTCTTTTTCAGCGTTTCTTCCAACTCTGTGATTGCCGCCGGAAGCTTCCCGGTTGCGAGGTAAACTGAGACGAGAAGGTCACAGGCCTGAGTCAGCGAGGGATCCAGCTTAATGGCCTTGTTCAACGCGACTTCGGCGGCCTCCCAGTCTTTTTCGGCCACGTCGACTCTCGCTTTCATGTAGTAAGCAACCGCCGAGTTGGGATTTTTCTCCAACAGTTGCTGCGCCCGCTTCGATGCCAGGTCATAGTGCTTTTGCAGCAGATCCAAGCCGAGTAGGGCGTTGATCGGACCAGGATCATTGGGCGCCAGATCAGCCGCTTTTTCGTACGATTGTCGCGCCTCATCTGGTTTGTTTTGCTGTTGTTGAACTATCCCCAAAAAGGCATAAAGTTGCGCGTTATCGGGATTGAGCTGAATTTGTTCGCGAGCGACAGCCGCCGCATCGTCAAGGCGTCCCGCAGCGCGGTAGGCATCCGCCAGCACCAATTGAGCAGGGCGAAATCCGGGGCGCGCTTGCAGGAGTTGTTCGAGTGCGCTAACCGCTACGGCGGCATGACCCCTCTGGAGATTGATCCGAGACCAAAGAATGACGGCATCGGCAAAAGCTGGATTCGCTCGCACCACCGGTTCGAGAACAGCGGCTGCTTTCGACAAATCCTGGCTTTGGGTATAGGCTCGCGCGAGCTGATATTCGATCTGAATAACACCCGGGTAGGTTTTATCCAAGTGCTCCAACGTTCCTATTGCTTTTTCTGTTTCGTTTTTCGCCAGAAGCGTCTCGCCTTGCAGAAGGCGGCCTTCGAGATTCTCGCCGTCCCTTCTAAAAACGTTCTCCAGAAGTGCGAGTGCCTTATCATATTCTTTCCGCAAGAGAGAGACTCGCGCGAGAAGAGTCCAGGCTGGTAGCGCGTCGGGAGCCTTCTTGGTCATGTCGACAAGAAATGTGCCGGCCGCCTCGAGACGGCCGCTATCTACCAAATATTCGGCATACTGGATTCGCGCGGGGCTCCGGGCTGGAGAAAGATCGGCTGCGATTCTAAACTGCTCATCGGCAAGGGGCAGTTCCTTCTCCAGCACATGCAGAACGGCGAGAGCCATGTGAGCGGCAACCGATTTCGGCTCCACGACTAAAGCTTGATCCAAAGCTTTGCGAGCGCCTGCCACGTCGTTTCCCTGAAGCGCCAGATTTGCTCCAGCCACGCAATAATCAGAAGTCTCCTTTTTTGGGAAACTTCTCAGCGCTCGCTCAGCAGTTTGCACATCCCCAGCAGATCGCGCGGCCTGCGTCAGAAGGATCAAAGCTTCACCACAATCCGGATATCCTTGCAAGACAGCGAGAGCTTCCTTTTTCGCCTCAGCAGTTTGACCAAGAGCGAGATAAGCGCGCACCAGCCTTAGTCTGTTTTCCCCGTCCTGCGGAGCCGTGTCTCGTGTCCGGAGAAGAAAAGGAACCGCCCGCACTGGCGCGCCCTCGTCGAACCATATCTGGCCGAGGCGAGCGATGGCTGTCCCATTCCCGGCGTCCGACCGCAGAACAGTCAAGTAGTCGATTTTCGCCATGTCATACTGACCGGCTTCAAAAGACTGCTGCGCGCGATCCAACAGCCGTGCCTTCTTGGCAGCACGCGAGCAACCAAGCGTGGACAAAGCAGCGAGAAGAATGAGTGTACCAGCGATTGGGGATAAATAGCGCCTCATGAGAATCTATCTCACGTATCTCTTAAGCATTCGGCACCGATGCCTCATTAAGCGGAGCAATCACTCGAAATAAATGTCACTCTTTGGGGATCTCGAGCTTTTCCATCAACTCGTAGAGAGTGGGGCGACTGATTCCAAGTTCCATAGCGGCGCCGGCAATCTTGCCGCGGTGCCGCTTTAGAGCATGCTGCACGACTTCCTTTTCGACGGCCTCGCGCGCCTCTTTTAGCGTAATGTTGGATCCGAGACCCACACCGATGAGTTCCAGATCATTTGCGCTCAGCCGCTTGCCGTCTGCCATGATGACCGCGCGCTTGACCCGGTTTTGTAACTCACGAACATTTCCCGCCCACGTATGACGGTAAAGGGCGCGGACGGCGTCAGGAGCGAAGGTCATCTTCTTTTTGTTGTTTTGCACCGCGTATCGCCGCAAAAACTCCTCCGCCAGCAAGACGATGTCATCACCGCGCTTGCGCAGCGGAGGCAGATGAATCACGACCACAGCCAGACGAAAATATAGATCTTCGCGAAACTTTCCATTTGTGATCGCCTGCTTCAGATCCGCATTGGTGGCCGCGACAATACGCGTATCAATTTGGATCTCCTGCCGTCCGCCTACTCGCTGAAAGCGTTGCTCCTGAAGAAAACGAAGGAGTTTAACCTGTATGGCGGGAGGAAGTTCACCAATCTCATCCAAAAGCAGAGTGCCTTGGGCGGCTGTCTCAATCAGACCGATCCGCTGCATGTGTGCACCAGTAAAGGATCCCTTCTCGTGCCCGAACAGTTCGCTTTCAAGGAGATTTTCGGGGATACCGTTGCAGCTTATCGCGACAAAGGGCTTCTCACTGCGCGGGCTGCGCCGGTGGATGGCCTGCGCCGCCACTTCCTTGCCTGTCCCACTTTCGCCGAGCAACAACACCGGCGCGTCGGTGACTGCGACTTTCCGAATCTGGACAAAAACCTCTTCCATCTCAGGGCTCGAACCCAGCATCTGTTCGAAGGCATCCGTCCGCGCATTTTTTTGCAGTTCACGGTACTCTCGTTCCAGTTGCACTACGTAGATGCAGCGCCGCAGCAGAAGCCTTAACTCATCCATTTCCACCGGCTTGCAGAGAAAATCATAGGCCCCTTCGCCGACGGCCCGAATCGCATTTTGCTTTTCGTTCTGACCGGATAATATGATTATCTTGGCGGCCGGATTGATCGAGAGCATATCGTCGAGTGCGGCAAAACCTTCGGTCGGATCGTTAGGCTCGGGGGGAAGGCCGAGATCGAGCAAGGTGGCAGCAGGTTGTTTCTCCCGAAAACACCGAACTCCCTCGTTCCGGTCGCCAGAAATCGCTACCTCGTAGTTTTCGCCAAGAGCCCATTTGATTTGGGTGCGAATTCCTTCGTCGTCGTCCACGATGAGCAGCTTCGGTTTCATGTATGGCAGAGGGTGAGTGGTATCAGAACGCGAAACGTGGTCCCCACTCCCGGCTCGCTCGTCACCGATATTTTTCCGTGATGTGCTTCCACGATTATCTTTGCTTGGAACATGCCGATGCCGAGACCCTTCTTTTTTGTAGTTTGGAAGGGCCGAAACAGGGACTCGCTCATGAAGCGGACGCTCATGCCGCAGCCGTTATCGGCCACAACCAGTGAAGCCCAATCATCCTGGCAACTTGTCTCGACCGTCACCCTGCCACCTGGTCCAATCGCATCGCAGGCATTCAGGAGAAGATTGTTGATAACACTCTGCAGTTGCTCTTTATCCGCTGTTACTCTGGGCAAGGGCTCAGGCTTCTTCACCCACGTCACGTCATGACTACCGTTCAGGCTTCCGATTGTCTCCGCTACGATTGAGTTTAGATCAAACTGTGACGGAGCGAGATCGCGCTGCTGCCGGAGCGAACCAGCGCGGCTGACGAGTTGATTGATGCGATCAACAGTACTTCGGATGCCGCGCATGGCGTCTTCCCGAAAAGCTGGATCCGCAAAATGCACCGGGAGATTGGTCAGCATAAGACTTAGCGTGGAGGCCGCGTTTTTAAGATCGTGCACAAAAAAAGCGGTAACCTGTTGCAATGCAGCCATTTCCTTGCGTGCCGTAATCTCCGCAATGAGGCGAAGCCCAAGCAATCTTGCCCCGATCTGATCCCCAATACATTCCAAGAGATTGACTTCTTCGGATGAGTAGGAAACGCCGTTCACCCGGTCGGCCAGAATTGCTACACCAAGGCAGTTGTCGTGCGTCCGCAGCGGCAGACACATCCGGTGCCCTCCTCTTCGAAACTTCGGGACGCAAAAGGGAACGCAGCGGCTCCGTCCATTCCTCCCTGAGCGTATCGAGATCAATGCAGTGGCGCAGCCTTCCGAGCAGTGCCGCGTCCGCTTTCACTCCGACCCAGTTAGGTTCCACGTCATCAGCCTCGCCAGTTCGCCCTAACGTTGAAGCTACAGGAAGGAATTTGCCGTTTTGCCCATCGACGAGCCAAATGGAGACAGATAAGGCGGTGAAGGTTTCGGAGAGTAATGTCGAAGCCGCCTTGCACAGACTAAATTCATCCCAGGCTTCGGTTGTGGCTTCCGTTAATTGGGTCCAAATCTTGCGGAAATCATGCTGCGGTCTATTGAAATGTCGACTGACGAACAGCTGAACCGTCTGCCGAGCCTTATCAGAAAGCAAAAGAACGGCCAGACAGACGACACCCACCAGGATTACAAACGCTTCAAAGCGAAAACTGCCGGCGCCGCCCACGCGGCCTGCCACCTGCGCGAGGAGCCCAACGATAAAGAGGTAGCCACCGACGAGCAGGACCGTCAGCGATGTTTGCAACACCGCCCGCGATGGGTAGAGGTCGAGATCATTAAAACCACTCCGGAAGTAGCCCCGTCCGATAAGAATGCATCCGAGGATGAACGCGCCACTCTCGATTCCGATTAGGGAAATATCATGCCCGGAGAAAAGCAATACCTGACTCCGCGTATAAATTCTCGCTCCAAAAATCACCGCGATCCCAAGGATGAGAAACTTGATACGCCACCGTGTTGTTCCAACGGCAGCGCGAAATGTCCGCTCAAGATTCATCAGAATGAGAACGGCCCCGACCAGCAGCAGACCATTCAAAACTTTCCCCGCCGGCCTAAAACTGAGCCACCAACCCGACGCGGGCTCATCGTAGGCCAGAAGCTGAAACAGGTCTTGGCGAAACCAAAGCGCCCACGCTACCGGGAGGAGCGAACCGATAACGATCAAGAAACGCCATTCTCGGAGAAACTCGACGTGATTGCCGCGTGAGTAGGTCACACTGAAACAGAACCAAACTCCGACCAGGCACGATTGCGCCAGCAAAGCTGCGCTGTGCCAGTAGATGATGCGCTCGGGTTTCCCAGCGTCCAATCCGATCCCTTCGCATACGCTATCCGCCACGAGGAGTAACATTCCAGCAGTGAAAAACCAAGTGGCCGTGGTCGGCCGCGACTTGAAAAGCACGACTGCCACAACCAGGCCGACACCGAGCGACGCCCCGCTGAATGCCAGAAGAGAGTTAATACTCATTTCTACGGAGTTGGGAAAAGAGCCGGCAGGCCAACCGACCGGAGATGTGCGTCTAGTTCGAACGTCGCAGCCGAACTTTTAGCCAAACCGATCTTCGTTCGCTCTCCAGCTAGCGTTTTGCCACCAGTCTACTTTTACGGAGCCGCGAGCTTCCTGCTGAGAACTGGACTCTAGAATCTGCCTTCTCCGACTAGGATAACATCCCCCGTTCGAACGTAGATCGCCTTCATGGCCTGTCCCTTAAGAATAGGCCTAAGATCCATGAGCTCCGTCCGTTGCTGTCCATCAATTAACCGGATTACGCTGACTTTCCCGAGCGTTCCAAATTGATCCGGCCCCCCCGCTTCCATCACTGCTTGCAAAACTGTTGTTGGTCGGTCGAAGAAATACTTTCCCGGCTTGCTTACCGCCCCCGCAACAACCACGGGCATAAGGCTGGTGTCAAGGGTGACAACGACTTTGGCATTCTGCAGCTCAGGTTGATAGAGTGCCTCCAACTTTTGTTGCAGGCTTGCAATTGTCCTCCCAGCCGCGTCGACCTGTCCAACCATCGGTAAATTGATCCTCCCGTCGGCTTGAATTTTTTGCGTTTGATTAAAATCCGCCGCACCGGGGAATGTGATTTTGACAACATCCCCAGGAGACAATGTCACTGGCGCCTGCGCGACGCTTTCCTGCGGCAGGCGGGTCGAGACGGTTGACTCGCACGCAGGCAACAAAAAGAGAAGAGAGAATCCGGCAAAAGCGTGGAGCCAATAGCTGGCTTTGCCACAATGTCCGGGGAACGCGAGCATTCGAATTTGAGTGGGCTGGTCAGGCTGCTGGCAGCCGCGATTAATAAGGGACGCTGGTGACATAATTGATCATTGGCTGAGGCAAGAGGCAAGCATCGGACAAATTTTCCGGACGTGTCCAGCGTAATCTTTGAGGGTTTTGCAGGAATTTCCCCTCTTCATCTCATGCGTTGGCATGGGCACCGTCGGCCCGCTTGGCCACTCTCGCACCTTCGCTCCATCGCAGGCCAAAGAGCAGAAGAAACAACGGGACCAGGGAAAGGGCGAAAAACAAGGGGCCTCCGTGGTGATGGATTGGGCTGTGAATCATCTGAGGTCCGAGGTGCACGCAGAGCATGCCGATCACCCATATCCGGAACCCGTTGCGCAGGATGCCAAGCGGTATGACGAGGGCAACGAGGAGGAGACGCTTCCAAGTCGTCCGCAGAAAAAGATTGCCCGTGATAATGCTCGTGATGAAAAGAACCCAGCTCGAATGAATACCGCTGCACTCCTGAGCCACTTCCAGGGTGATGTTCGGCAGTTGAAAAATCATCCCGTCGTGAAGGTAAGGTGTATTTCCAAACCTGAAAAACAGCTCCGCTGCCGCGGCGGAGGCATGCTGGGATGCAGTTTCCAGCGCGTTGACCATGCCATCAGGCATTGGCACCATGAAAATCAGAAAGGCGAACGGGAACGCTGCCGCCGTCATCCAAACACGACCCAAAAGACCGAAGCCAGCCGCCGCCAAAAAAAAGACCAAAGAGAGAATTACGAGAGACAACCAGTCGTTAGGCTCAATTGACTCCCTTGCGCTGGCAATCATTGCACTCCCGAGAACGGCGCCCGCGAGCAACACCAGGCAAATCGCGGCAGCTGGCGAGGCCGTATAATGCCGCGGCAGCATTTCTCTTTTCGTCCAGAGGCTGTAACCGGCTACAAAAGGGACAAGCAAAATGTAAGAATGGAATTCGGAGACGGCCGCGTGCGCAAAGAGGGAGATCAACGGCCCAGCAAAAAGAAGGATCAAAATTACGATCGCGCCCGCCATTAACCGCCTTCTGCGCCGATCACTGGAAACGGAAGACGATTGCACGGCCTCGCTTCGGGCCGGTTTGTCGACTGCGATGGCGGGCGATAGCTTTCCGTCCTTCACTATTCGATCCCGAAGTTGGAGGTCTCGCATGCGTTCTCCGCTGGCAACGACGAAAGCTAGGCCTTCCACACCTGGCGCGGGTTCGCCTCCAAGCCTGCCATTGCGTTACGAGTATCGACGATACATGGCGCCCAGCTTGCCAATTCGCGATAGTTGACGCATGCGTGGTTCGTAGCGATCAGAACGAGGTCGAATCCCGTCACCGTGTCTTTATCCCAAGAAACGGACTTCTTACCCGCCCAATGAGAATGTTCGCGAGTCGGCTTAATGACGGGCACATAGGGATCGTAATAATCCACCTCAGCTCCGCGTGCAGTCAAAAGGTTCATCAAGACGTAACTGGGCGATTCCCGCTCATCATCTACGTTCGGCTTATAGGCCAGCCCAAGAATGAGTATCCTCGAGCCACTCAGCGGTTTTCGCTGAGCGTTAAGAGCTTCCGCGGTGCGCTGCACTACGTATTCCGGCATCGCGGTGTTGATCTCGCCGGCCAGTTCGATAAACCGGGTGTTCTTACCAAACTCGCGAGCCTTCCACGTCAGATAAAACGGATCAATCGGGATGCAATGTCCGCCCAAACCCGGCCCGGGATAAAAGGCCATGAACCCGAAGGGCTTTGTCTTCGCTGCGATAACCACTTCCCAAATGTCGATCCCCATCGCGGCGTAGACCAGTTTCAGCTCGTTGACCAACGCAATGTTTACGCTGCGAAAGATGTTTTCCAGTAGTTTGGTCGCTTCCGCTACCCGACAGGAAGAAACGGGAACCACCGTGTCCACGGCCCGCCGGTAGAGGCCGACCGCCCGCTCCAGGCAGCCGGACGTATAACCACCCACCACTTTGGGAACCGTCTTGACCTTGCTCTTATCATTGCCGGGGTCCTCTCTCTCGGGAGAGAATGCCAGGTAAAAATCCCGGCCCGCCTCCATTCCAGAGCCCTCCTCCAGAACGCGCCGCAGCTCGCCATCCGTCGTTCCTGGGTAGGTGGTCGACTCCAGTACCACGAGCGTTCCCTTGGCCAAATGCGGAGCGATCCTACGCCCGGTCTCCAAAATAAACGACACGTCCGGTTCCCGATTCTTGCTCAAGGGAGTAGGAACACAAATAATTACGGCCTCAACCTTTTTCACTCGACCGAAGTCAGTTGACGCGCTGAGCTGCTTCGCTTTCAGCACTTCCACAATCGTGTTCGAGGCAATATGCCTGATATAACTTCGGCCTCGGTTGATCGAATTCACTTTGGCCGGATCAATATCAATGCCTACCACCGTAATCTTCGCCTGCGCAAATTGGATCGCCAGCGGCAGCCCGACGTAACCGAGACCCACCACACATATGGTCATTTCCTTGCGCGTCTTCTTCGCCGCCTTAGTTCGATGCATAAGGTAAATAACTCCGCTTAACGGGTTCCCGATTCTACTACGACGCTACCTTGGTCAGCGGGTCACAAGCTTTCATCTTCGGCCAAGAGAACATTTGTATCCCGCAACGCCTTACCAAAGAACACACGCCGTTAAAACGCTGCTACGCCTACCAATCTCCCCAGCACTAACGAACACCACTCGTCCTTAAGCCCGCAATCATTTCTTGATTTCGTGATGGTGATTCCACACCGTCCAGGGCGCGTTGCCCCGGCTGAAGACGTCTTCAAGGTCCTGTTTTTCCTTAAACGTGTCCATGCAGGCCCAAAAACCATCGTGCGGATAAGCCATCAATTTGGCGTCGCCGATGAGACGCCGAAAGGGTGCCTCAACCAATTCTTCACCGTCGTGGATGTAACGAAACACGGCCTGCCGCAAAACCATGAATCCACCATTCATCCTCGCGCCTGATTTGCCCACGTGTTCGATACTTTTTACCACTCCGCCCGGCTCCATATCGATCAGATGAAAGCTCGCCCGCGGCTTCACACTCACAAAGCAGGCGATGTTCTTGCTATTTGTGAACGACTGAATCATCGCAGGGAGTGGCACATCTGAAAGGCCATCGGTGTAGTTGGCCAGGAACATCTCTTCTCCTTCAACCTGCTTCTGAACGGCTTTGAGACGCTCGCCAATATTCGAGGCGAGCCCCGTGTCAACGAATGTGATCCTCCAGTCATGAATGTCGCTGTTCAGTAACTCAAGGTTTTTGCCTCCGCAGGAAAGGACAAAGTCATTCGAAACGCACTCATCATATTCGAGGAAATAGCGCTTAATTACGTCGGCCTTGTAGCCCAAGCACAGAATGAACTCTTTGTGCCCGTAGTGAGCATAATACTTCATCACATGCCAAAGGATGGGACGATATCCAATTGCTACCATCGGTTTTGGCAAAGCTTCCGAATATTCGCGCATGCGCATCCCGAAACCACCGCAAAACAAAACCACTTTCATGATGCGTTTACTCGTTCTTGAGGCATCCAGGGTTTTTCGCAGTAAGGCGCGCCGTCAATTGCGACTCCTGATCCTTTCCTCCAGCCAGGTCTCGCCGCGAAAGTGGCGGTACTGCTCCGCACGCAACTGGTCTGCCAGCCGGTTTGGAGGAAGTTCCACGTCGTTGTATGTGAGGACCGTATCTTTTGGAATGTCGCGCTTGAGTTTGCAGGCCTCAACCAGGCCTTCGGGCAGGTAGCGGTTGTCATTCATCTCGTCCGCATTCACTGCCTCACCATAGGTCATATACATCCCGTAATCGTCCAGCACCTCGCCCTCTTTCAAATCCCGCTTGGCAACCGCACAAACTTCAACCACAGGCCCGCCGAGCGGTCTCGCAACTGAGTCCCGCAGGAGCGCGACACGAGCGATGGCGTTCGGCACCTCGAAATGGACCAGATGATATGGAAGAAAGAATGAGTAGAGCGGACCCTCGCCCATCTTGTAAAGATTCAGGTAATGCTGCTGCTTTGGATCCGGATGCTCGGCGAGGCAGTACACCTTCGTCAAAGGCGTACCGACGACATAATCCACAATTCCACCGAGCCTGCGAAGCTCTTCGATATCATAGAGCTTTCCGATTTTCATCACGTCGTCTTTGTACTCGACGCCCCGGGACATGCCGCGTGATTTCGCAACCATCCCGGTTGCGTTCGCGACGATCGCCTGCTCAAAGCTGATTTTCGATCCGTCGGCAAAGCTGGTCACCATCGCAGGATTTTGTCCCCACTTCTCGGCGAAGCCTTTTTGCGTACTCGGATTGCGATAAGGATCCTGCAGCCCTTTAATATTGCCCATGACGCGCGGCGTGAGCCCGAGGCCCTTGACCCAACGGTAGAGATTTATCTGCAAGCCTGGTTCGTCCCCTTCGCACGCTGAGAGAATGACTCCATGTTTATCGGCATAAGTCTGGAGAATCGGGCCGATGGTCGCATCCAGTTCTGCGTTCACCAGCACCACGTCTTTGCCGTGCTTGAATGCTTCGAGCAAGACATGCGCGCCGAACTCCACGGACCCGGTTGTATCGACTATCAAATCGATCTGCTCCGAGCGCGCGAGCAATATTGCGTCCTGAGAAAAGACTGGCTTCCCATCGCGGATAGCATTGTCCAACTCGTTTTGCATGACAGCTTCGATCGGCTTCTCAAGGCCACCGTAATTCAGGACATGAATCGCCTTCTGCGGTTTGCGGCTGTAGAGGGCCACCATGCTCATGCCAGGGACGCTGTTCACAATTTGGTTTGTGAGCCCCTGGGCCATAAAGCCGCCACCTAGAATCGCAACCTTGATAGGGTTGCCCTGCGCCGCCCGTGCTTTCAGTGCGTTATCGACGATAATCATGAATCGCTTTTTTGTGGATCCTACATTTCAAACGGTCATGCGCCGTCTGAGCTCGGGCTCGATCTCATCCAGGAACGCGAACTTTTGGTCTTTTTCCGAAATTACCGCTACTGGCAGCGGCCACCGTAGTTCCAGGCGCGGATCATTGTGCATCAGACCGCTCTCGCAATCCGGCGCGTAGAACTCGCCGACCTGATAGCTCGTTTCCGTGCTGTCGCGCAAAGCCTGATAGCCGTGCGCGAAGCGCTCGGGGACGTAGAGGGCACGGCCGTTCTCCTCGCCCAAATCCACAGCTATGCTCTGAAGGTAGGTCGGACTTTCCGGCCGCAAATCCACGATGATATCGAGGATCGCGCCTCGCGTGCAACGGACAAGCTTCGTTTCCGCCGCGGGAGGAAATTGGAAGTGCATTCCGCGCACCGTGCCCTTCTTCAAGTTGTAGGCGACATTTGCCTGTGCGATAACCGGCTTAAGTCCGTGTGCGGCGAATTCTTTTTGGCAGAAAGCGCGCGCAAAAAAGCCTCGTGAATCTTGCCTGCGCTCGAGATCAACAATGTACGCTCCCTTGAGTTTGGTTTCAGTAAATTGCATGAGATGTTTCCGGATCTTGTCCTCGTTTAATGCTTCGATTTCGTTCCAGCAGAGGGTATCACTTTCGAGATCGAGCCCCAAACTTCTGTGCGTCTTGGATCAGACTATGTCTTGATCCCTGTCCGCTCTTGGCCCACAGGAACATGGCTTTTTAGCATCCCATTATGGAATCTTTCGCGCAATCTAAAAGTCCGGTTGTTCTTCTAGTTGCGGGGCATCCTGGTCGAGCGATACGAGAGGTCCTGTATGGAGGAGCGCTCACTAAGGAATCGCGATCCTTCGTCGTGGGGATTATTCCGATTTACTCCGCACGTTCAAACTCTCAAAACGGCGTGATCACTTTGCAAAAGGGACGCCAACGACTGCATCGAATTGCCAAGACCGTCAGATTCAGCCCTCGAATCAATGTCGACGGACCGTCAGCACAAAAGTGTCGCTCGCGCTGTTGGTCCCGTCGCTTACCGTCACCGTAATCGTCGCGCTGCCGGTCCGATTGGTTGCAGGAGTTACGGTCACCGTCCGGCTCCCTCCGCTTCCCCCAAAGGCGATGTTCCCATTGGGCACCAGCGTCGTATTGCTCGAACTCCCGCTCACCACCAGGCTGTTCAGGGGTGTATCGGCGTCCGCAATCGTGAACGGGATCGCGGGCGTTGGGGTGTTTGCGGTCGTGGCTTGATCCGGAATATCGCTGATTGTCGGTGGCGCCGAACCGCTGGTCGCCGTCGTAATCGTCAGAGTCCACCCGCCAGCTATACCCCCCGAGGCACCTGACTTGTCGTCCGCTACGTACAAAGACCAGGCCCCATTGGCCGATTGTCCGTTGAATGCGGCCAGATCTGTCCCGTAGGGTCCAACGGGAGCCGGCGGAGCAAACGAATCCCCGGTTCCAATGTTTGTCGGTTTATAGGTGCCCGAAACAATCGTTCCCGAGCCCAACGATGAAGGGGCCAAGTCCGACAAGGTCAGGGTCACATTGCTCTCGGCACTATTTGGACCCACATCCGACAGCACTATCGCGTTCTGACCTCCGGGCGACACAAGAAGAATGTCGATATCACGCATGCGCTGATGGGATATGGCATTCAGGGTCAGCGTTGCGTTAGTGATGGTGCCGCTCATTCCCGTTACGTTGATTGTTGAGGGGTACGGCGTCCCGGCGCCCACACTTGGAATCGTTATCGTCGCCGCGTTCGTAAAGGACTGCGTTTGGATAGCCGCCGAATTGACCGTCACAACGAAATTTGTACTCGGTACTTAATGCTCCGTCGCTTACGCTCACAGTGATCGTCACGCTGCCCGTCTGGCCGGCCGCCGGAGTCACCGTCACCGTCCGGCTTGCTCCGCTTCCGCCAAAGACGATGTTCCCGTTGGGCACCAGCGTCAGATTGTTAGAACTTCCGCTCACCGTCAGACTCCCCGGTGGCGTTTCGTTGTCCCCCACGGTGAAGGCAATGGCGCCAGTCGACGTATCTTGGTTGATTGTTTGATCGGCGATATGTGAAATCGTTGGCGGCGTGTTCCCCGCACTGACCGTCAGCACGAAAGTGTCGCTCGCGCTACTGGTCCCGTCACTCACGGTTACCGTAATTGTCGCGCTGCCGGTTTGATTGGCTGCAGGAGTCACGGTCACCGTTCGATTCGCTCCGCTTCCCCCAAAGATGATGTTCCCGTTGGGCACCAGTGTCGTGTTATTCGAACTCCCACTCAACGTCAGGCTGTCCAGCGGCGTATCCGCGTCCGCGATCGTGAACGGGATCGCGGGCGTTGGGGTGTTCACGGTTGTGGCTTGATTCGGGATATCGCTGATCGTCGGAGGTGCTGAAGCGATGGTCGCCGTCGTAATCGTCACACTCCATCCGCCCGCAAACTTACCCTGGTCCCCTGGCCCGTCATCAAACACATAAAGCGACCAGTTCCCGTTGGCACTCGTGCCATTGAAGGTCGAGAACGCCGTCCCATAAGGTCCGGCGGGTGCGGGCGCCGGATACGTGTCCGCAGGCGGATAATCCGTCGGCTTGTAAGTCCCGCTAGGCAGTGCCCCTGATTGTGGCAACGCTCCGGTGGCCGCATCGGAAAATATCAGATTTGCGTTGTTGGTTGCGCCCGTGCCCGCATCTGACATCACGGTTGATTTCTGTCCCGTAGGTCCGACCAGCAAGACGTCGATGTCATTTCCCCAAGTGTGGGTAAGACTCTTCAAGTTCACCGTCACATTGGTGATCGTACCTCCCATCCCGCTCACATTTATGACCGAGGGATAGGGAGTAGCCGCACCTGAATCCGGGATCGTGATCTGCGCCGCGTTGGTAAAGGTCTGCGTTGTTATCGTTACCGAACTGACCGTCACGACAAAATTCGTGCTGGTATTGTTCGGTCCATCGTTGACCGTCACCGTGATGGTCGTGCTGCCGGTTTGTCCCATCGTCGGTGTCACGGTGACGGTGCGATCAGTGCCGCCGCCCCCAAACACGATGTTGCCTACTGGCACCAACCCTGGATTGGATGACGTCGCGCTTAATTGCAGATTGGCCGGCGCCACCTCCGCGTCATTCACCGTAAAATTGATCGGCCCGGTCGATCCATTCGCCAGGACGCTTTGATTCGGGATGCTGGAAATCGTCGGTGGTGTGTTCGGGCCGCAATCCGGAAAGAGCCTCACCTCGCGCGTTGTGGCCAGCCCCGTCGGGTCCGTCACCGTCAACAGAATTCGATAATAGTAAATGTTGATCCCATCACAGCCAGTGGGCGAGATCACAGCCGTGGTCGCATGATTAGTATCCACCGGATTGCCATGGTCATGGTCGTTGTGATGCAGCAGCACCTCCCATGCATAGAGCAACTGGCTATCGCTCGACTCGGCGTCAGTCACCGTCGCGGTCAGATTAACCGTGGCTGGAACGGACGGTGAGTAGAGTGAACCATCGATCGGGCTGGTGATCGTCACATTGGGCGGCGTGTCGTTCACAGCCACAATCAACGTGGCTTGGGCCGATAATCCGCCGCTGTCGGTGACCGTCAGGGTGACCACATACTCCGTCGGCACTCCGGGCGGGGCCGTGAAGGTATGGGCGGGGTTGGCCAGCGTGCTCACAGGCGAGCCGTCGCCAAAGTTCCACGAATAGGTGATGGTCTGGCCGTCCGGGTCGCTTGAACCGCTGCTGCTCAGCTGCACCGTCACCGGTGTGACTCCATAATATCGGTCGGCCGATGCCACTGCGACCGGCGTCCGATTGCCGGTGTAGGCAAGCTGCCGGACCGCAGCTCCAGTATAATCGTAGCTGATGTAGTAGAGGCTACCGTCGGTCGGATGTGGCACAATGCTGACCACGGCCCCGGCATTGCTCGCAAAATCATTCAAGGCCACTGGCCTGTCGTTATCGTCAAAGGTCAGGCTCTTGATTAATCCCTGACCCCAGTCGGCAAAATAATACCGGTCTTGATAGGCCGCCGGAAAGTCCAGCGCGGTGTACCAAGTGCCGCCGATGGCACAATTCCCACTGAAGGGTGTGCCGGAGACGGGCGAACCGGGAGCTCCCACATTGGCCGTCTGGGCCTGGCCCGATCCCCCATAAGTGGGCGTCCGCGTGATGGCGCTGCCGTGATTCCAATCCAGCACCGGCCGGGTGTGCAGAAACTGCGCAATGGAAGTGGGGATCTTTTGCGAACTATTGCAGGGGTTGTTGAAAGGCGGTTGCCCGGCCGGGTCCAGCGTATCTTCTTTGAGTAACTCCGCGAACGAAAAATACTGCCTGCAACCCGACGCAGGATAGAGTGGGTTAGGCGCGTCAAGATTGAAGATCGTGTTGGCGACGCCATTATAGGTCGGTTCAAGACTGAGCCCTTCATAGATCGGCCAGCCAAAATTCTGCCTCGGCCCTGTCACTACGTCCAGCGCTTCCCAGAGATTCCACCCGACGTGTCCGAGATATATCACCCCGGGATTTCCGTCGGCCGGAAAATGACTGCCCGTATTGGGTCGGAGCACCATCCGATAGGGATTGCGTAAGCCCAGGGCCCAGACCCGCGAGCGGGCCGACCGCGGATTGGCCGCGTCATAGTAGGGATTGCTTGAGAGCCCATTGCCGGTCGCCGGGTCAATTCGCACCATCTTCCCATTCAAACAATCCAGCAGTTGCGCTCGGAACCCACCCACGTCCTCCTTGGGCCGAATGATCCCATCGATCAGAGCCTGCGGCGCGTAACTCAGGGTTTGGGGCCCTCCATCATCCGGAAATGCCTGCGCGCTGGCCCCATCTCCGCACGTGGCCAGCAACGTCCCATCCTCACCGAAAACCAGGCTCCCAACCCCGTGCGTGTCGCTGCAGATGGGGAAGCCGGTTTGCTTGGTCTCGCCAATCAAGATCAAGCGGCTGGCCGGATCGATCGAGCGGAAATCGTCCGACGAGCGGCAGGTGTAACGCGTCAGGCGCCCAATCGTCGCGTCAAAATAGGCATTGCCGTTCGGATCATAACCCGGTTGCCCGTAATTCAAAAGATAGTAACGATCCACCACATACAACACGTAGATGTAGCCATTGACCCGAAAGTTCGGATCCAAGGCAAATCCCAGCATCCCGTGATCACTCCACGCTCCGACTTCCTCGCTTATGTCCAGAAGCAGGGTTGGAGCGCTATCGGTCGGATCCTTAAACCAGACCCGGCCGGTCCGCTCCCACACATACATGCGCCCGTTGCTCTCAAAAGTCATTCCGACCGCATCGGTCCACGGTCCCGCGATGATGCTTTCACTAAATCCGGGAGGCACGGTCGCGGCTGTAAGATGACTCTGCGGGATAAGACCCCACACCACGACCACGAACCATGCGATGGCCGTTACTCGCCTTATTCGCGCGATACAAGCTTCGCGCGCGCGATTAAGGTGGCTTGTACATACTAACAGAGGTGGGAGGGTTTTGCTCAGCATAAAGCTAATTTCTTTGCGCCCTAATTGTCCTGGCGCAGGGGTTGAATCGCGACATTACGTCCACAGAATAGGCGCCCATTACACCGACAATGGCCGTGAAAGTCAATCGCCAAATTTTGCAGCATTGACGCGGAGGTCGGTGTCAGCGTCGCGCCAAGGGTCGGCCCGGGAGGAGGCGGCGTCGCCGTAGCTGTGGTTGCCGGGGTGGGAGCGGGAACAACGGCGACTGTGTCAATCATGAGAACCCAATCGCCATCGCCAGCGCTGTTGGTGCCCGGGGAGGTGAATACCCGCGTGCCGGTATTGGGCAACCCACTCGCAACCTCTTTGTACGCTGCGCTCGTCGGATCACACCAGCGTGCCCGCGACGGGCCATTCAGAGCGGTCATATCCACAGTGATTCCTCCCCTGTGGGCGGGCGGAACGTAGGCTACGAGCAACGTCCCGTCGAAAGTCGCCGCGGCAGCCACGTAATCGCTCGAACTCACCGACGAGCCCCCGCCGGCGGTGATAAGACTGCGCATGCCATTCAGTCCGGATGGGTTTAGCCGATACCAGGCTATCGAATGCATGAAGGCATTCAGCCGCTCCATATCGCGGGAGCCCTGTATGTCCAGGTGGCTGTGCCAGTCCCCCGCACGAAATGGCCAGGGAGTATACCAGCTCGGCGAGCGAAATGGCCAAACATAGCCATTGCCCGAAATGTAACCGCCAATGGTGGAGAGCCAACCCCACCACTGGAAGCGTCGAACCGGTTGCGTCGCGCTTGAGTTGACGCCGTTGCCGTCTGGCCCCTCCTCATCGTATGGTTCCTCGAGCAAAAAGGCCGGCTCGACGGGAATGTGAGCGTAGGCGCGACGGCCTTGCTTGTTCACGTCACCCGTCCACGAGTAGGCGCTGTTGAGGGTCATGGCCGGGCCGAAGGTCGCCTGGTCGATGCCTATTGACTCGCTCGTCCACTCCGCGCTAAAGATTACAGATTGTTGCGCAAGCACGCTTTTGAGGCCGATCAATAGCGCGCTTTCCACATTCGTCTGAGCGGCGCTGAAGTTGTTGGGAGCGGTCCCCATGTCACCACCCATCATCCAGACGAGGTTCCTCTGCTTCCGGTAGCGGTTCGCAATCCAGGTGCCGTAGGTCTGCATCTTCGTTGTGCCGTTCGCCACCATTTCCTGCATCCAGCCCTGGTCGCCGCCCTGATATCCGACGTAGGCCGGAAACAAGAAGACGAGGATTCCTTTTGATTCGCAATACAAGAGAAGCCTGTCGACGAAGCTCCAGTAAAGGTCGCTCGGAGTCGTAAAGTCGGGCGCTTCGTTGTTAATATCTCCATAGGAAAGCGAGCCGTTCCAGGCATGGTTGTCGAGTCGGTTTAGGAAGGGCAGATCGCCGCTGCCGTTAGATGGCGGGTTATGACCGCGGGGGTCGTGGTTGAGGACGTGCAACTCGATCGCATCGTATCCTCGTGCCGCGGTATCGTCGATGAACTTCCGATAATCGGCGACAGACGCCGATGTAATGAACCACGCCGTGCGGCCCATGATCGGAAACGGCGCACCGTTCCGGTCGACAAGATATCGTTTGTCCGCGCTGTACTGCACCGGGAAGGCAGCGACATCCGAGGCCGCCAAGGTTGTGGCCCCCATGCAAACAATCGCCAAAACGATGAGAAGCACAGGAACTATCGCCTAGGTTTATGATCACGCCGGCCATCGTGATCAAGGATGCGAGCGAAGACTAAGAGGCTACGGCTCTCCGCCGCGATCGTAGATTTCGACCAGGCCTACGCCCGAGCCATTGCTAAATCCTGCGAGCAACGCCGTATAGAGACCGGGGGGCAGCGTTACGGTTATGCCAGATTCGAGATGGTTTGTCGGCGAAAGACCCGCAGCAGTTAATTCGGCTGCTTGTGCCGGGTCATCTTGCCAATCATTATTCGCAACCAGGAGCCCTCCATTGCTGTCGCGCAGCTCGAGCGTTGGATCGGCCAGAGCGTTAACTACTTTCGCCGCGGTCAGGCTGGGACCAATACCGCGTACCGCGATTCTGTCACCACCATTATGATCGCCCAGAATGAAGCCGGCAATGACAACGTTGTCACCGGTACTAACAAAAGCCCGCGTACTAATATTGGCCAGCTTCGCCGGGACGTCCGGGCTTAGATCGTAAACTTCCACCAATGCGACACCCGAAGTGTCATTCTTCCCCCTCACCACCGCGGTATACGCTCCGGGATTCAAGGTCGCACTGATCGCAGATTCAAGATCCCTGGCCGGCGAAACACCCGTGGCGAGGATCGCCGCCTCCTGCACCCGGTCATCTCTCCAATTGTCGTTCGTGACCGTGACGAATGCTCCAAGACCATGCAGTTCAAGAACCGGGTCAGCCAGGGCATCGGGCACGTCGGAATTTGTTAGCGAAGGTCCTATCGCCCGTATGAGCACATGCGTCGGCGCACTTCCAGTAATAATGAACCCCCCGATACCGGCATTATCACCGCTTTGAACTCGCATGCGAGTTGAGAGGTTTACTGCCTGAGCCGCTGGAGTCGGTATTGGTGTCGGTGTCGGTGTCGGGGTTGGAGTTGGAGTTGGTGTTGGGGTTGGGGTTGGTGTTGGAGTTGGTGTTGGGGTTGGTGTTGGAGTTGGTGTTGGGGTTGGTGTTGGTGTTGGTGTTGGTGTTGGCGCCACAATTGGGGTAATCATGTCGGCTTGAATCTCCGCCTGGCTCCGAGCCTGATTATAGATACGAACCTCGTCAATCGTGCCGACAAAGTATTCTCCCAAAATAGAGTTGCCGCCAAACCGGAGAGGTCCTTCGGAAGTAATGATGTTACCCGACACAAAAGCGTTTTCCACTACTGCACCATTGACATACAAGGAAAGAGTGGTGCCATCGTAAGTCGCAGCGAGATAGGTCCAGGTATTCAGGAGCAAGGGTTGTGGCTCCACAGTACCATGGAGCCCCGCAAGATCCGTCGAGATATATGTATTGGGTTGGTTTAAGGTATCTGCCTGCATCGTATATGCGAGGTTACTGGGAGGAGCTTCCTTCATGGCAATCGTCGTCCAGGTTCCCGGTGCCGCTGTCGGATAGGCCCATGCCTCCAGGGTCATGCCGCTGGTGAGATCCAGAGTATCCGAGTCATTCACCGTTACCCAGCTGGCTCCATCAAATTTGAGTGCACTGCCGAATCTTCCCTGGTTGGTCCAGGAAGCACCGTTAATGATTCCCGTATTGCCGTGTCCGGACGCGTCGGTTACTGTTGTCCCGGACCCCTCGTTGAAACCATAAGCGGCCACTAACAGACTCACCGCATCGTTGCTCACCGTTACTGACACGGAGCTGGAGGCGCTGTTATCCGCCAGGTCGAAAGCGACTGCACGCACAGAGTGCGTCCCGTTACTTACATTTCGCGTGTTCCAGCTGGTGGTATAAGGAGGCGACAGCACTTCGGCGCCGAGATTAGAACCGTCTACCTGGAACTGCACCCCTACCACACCCATGTTGTCGGTTGCTTTTGCTGAAACCGTTACACTGTTCGACACAATCGTTCCCCCTTTGGGCGCAGTGAGCGTGACTGCCGGTGGCTCCATATCTGGAGGTTGTTGTCTCTCAATTGACAGGACCCAGTCGCCTTCACCAGCGCTGTTATTGCCCGGCGGAGTGAATACGCGCGTGCCGGTGTTAGGCAGCCCGCCTCCTGCGTCAGTGTACCCCCCGCTCGTCGGATCGAACCAGCGCGCCTGCGCCAGACCGCTCATGGCAGTCATGTCTACGGTGATTGTTCCGCTGTGCGCGGGCGGGATGTAGGCGACGAGCAGCGTGCCGTCGAAAGTCGCCCCGGCGGCCACGTAGTCGTAAGAACTCACCGAGGAACCGCCGCCGGCTGTAACAAGGTTCCGCATCCCGCTCAAGCCGGAGGGAACCAGTTTGTACCACCCGATCGAACCCATGAAGACGTTCAGCCGCGCCATGTCGCGGGAGCCCTGGGTATCCAAGTGTTCGCTCCAATCCGGGACACTGAACGGCCAGACATAACCATTGCCCGAGATATAACCACCGGTGGTCGAGAGCCAGCCCCACCATTGGAAGCGCCGTACCGGTTGCGTCGCGTCCGGGTTGACACCGTTCCCATCTGGCCCTTCCTCGTCGTAGGGCTCCTCGAGCAGAAAGGCGGGTTCGACCGGAATGTGAGCGTAGGCGTTGCGGCCGATACTGTTCACGTCGCCCGTAAACGAATAAACGCCGTTTAAAGTCATGACCGCTCCAAAGGTCGCTTGATCGGTTGCGATCATCCCCGAGCTCCACTCTGCGCTGAAATAGATCGACTGCTGCCCCGACACACTCTTGAGGCCGATCAAAAGCGCACTCTCGACACTGTTCTGAGCAGGGTCGAAGCTACCAATGTCACCACCCATCATCCAGACGAGGTTCTTCTGGTTCCGGTAGCGGTTTGCAATCCAGGCGCCGTAGGTCTGCATCTTCGTCGTGCCGTTCGCCACCATCTCCTGCATCCAGCCCTGGTCGCCGCCTTGGAAGCCTGCGTAGGCCGGGAAAAAGAAGACCAGTATCCCCTTGGTTTCACAATACGAGAGCAATCCATCCACAAAGCTCCAGTAAGCTGCGTTGGGGATGCTGAAGTCAGGCGCTTCTTTATTAATGTCCCCATAGATGAGCGAACCATTCCAGGTGGCGCCGTCGAGTCGCTTGAGGAAAGGCAGATCGCCGTTGCCATTGAAGGGAGGGTTGTTACCCCGGGGATCATGGTTGACCACGTGAAATTCAATCGCATCGTATCCACGTGCCGCGGTATCGTCGATGAAAGTATGGTAATCGGTAAGAGATAGCGACGTAATGAACCACGCCGTGCGGCCCATGATCGGAAACGGCGCACCGTTTTGGTCCACCAAATATCGCTCGTCCGCGCTGTAGTGCACCGGGAAAATAGCGACACTCGGCGCGGAGGCTGCCAACGTTGCGGTGCCGAGGCAGACAATCGCCAAAACGATGGGGAACATGCGAAAGAATTTTATACTGCGGTTTGCCATTTTTTTACAAGCAAAAACGGTACAGTTTATCCCCGATCTACGTAACAATTCTATCTGACGCGCGAAGAACGCTAGGCAACGATGCGAGCAGAGCGTGTTGAGGTGCTGGCCAGGATCTCACTCGATCACAGAGCGCTGGCAGGATCTGAAAACTTCACTTATTGATCGCTCCAAGACCTCCAGATAACTGGCCGGCGTCCTTTTCCGGAACTCTCTCCAACCAGGTTTCACGCCAGTATGAATAAATCGAGCGAGGACAAAAGTGTCTCTCTTCGCTATAGCAGGCTCGACAGAAGACGTTTTCCAAGATTATGCAGTCGTTCTTCATATTCAGCATCTTCCCGGTCTTCTCGTTCAGAATGCGGCTGACACGAGTTCTTACCCGGTAGATTCCGCCACAAAATGGCACCATCTCCGCGTCAAAGTAGAGGCCGCGGTTCTTGTTCGAAGTGTCGACCGTCTTTAGAATTTCCTCGTAGCTTTTCACTTTAACGAGCTCGCCCGGCTTGAGGTCCAGAATGCCTGCCGGGGTCGGCTGCCCCTTTGGAATCGTCCCCGATCTCCTCGGGTAAAGTATTCCACCCCGCAGCGTCTGAAAGCGATCGTAGAACCAGCGCATGACTGCCCCAACCCCGATCCCCAAATTGATTGTGTTGTTGTAGGTAGCGTATACAAAACCGCTCAGTAGTGCACCGAGCCTAACATTGCCAGAAGTGTAATCTTGCAAGTATTGCCGAACATCCCAGGGCGAAAGAGGTTCCGTTGCGGCGGGCAGTTGCGTAATCTGACAAACATACGCCGGGTTGTCGCTATCACGATCGCCCGCAGCCTTGGTTCCAGCCCACACATCAGCCTCAGTACACCGACCACCAAGATTCGTTCTTCGTCCCTGGTCCGTGTCAGGATCCGACATATCGGGTTGAGATTTGTTAGGAATCGACACTGGCTTCAGCCAGGCAACCTTCCAGAAGATCAGGCAACCCGCTTGACATCCTCCATACGCGGCGCCATCGCAGCGGATTCCCTCCAAATGAACTGCGTTGCTCATCCTACGTCCCGCCGGCCTGTTGACCGTATCGCAGGTCTTGTGCGCTCGTTTGAAGACTCTGAACTTTTGTCCGCGGTCCTGAAACATCTGCGGCATAAAGGGAAGGTTCTCAAGCCGCCCGTCCTTGTCCAGGGTGGTCAGGATCTCCCCTTTGCTGCGTTACCTCTACAATGTCGCCGGCCCGAAGAATTAGACGGTCGCTCATTTAATGTTCTGTCGATTGTTTAGTTTGGGGATTGGTTGGCGAGTAAGAAAAGATTACAGGATCCTTGATCGAGCCTGTCATCCTGTTTCGTTTCACCGCGTCACAGGAATGTCTCAGATTCCGATGGCTGTCATCAATTTCCTCTTGTACCGGCCACCCAGATTGTGCAGATTCCTCAGATACCAGGCGGATGGAATTGTCAGGCAACACAGAATCTTTTCCAAGCTCGTCAAAGGCAACCGATAGGCTGACGTCGCACACTGCCAGCCAATCTGCACAAAATCTGGAAGAGGCGATTTGGCGTCGACCTGAGCGGTATCCATCCAGGCGAGCCATTGGCTCCGGGTTTGATGGACCACGTTGGACATTCCAGGATGAACTCTTCTTTGAAAAAGGATCTGAGGAATTTCCCGTAGGTAGCCATGCATGGCGAGTTCAACCAGAAGCACGTAATCCGAACCAATGAAGCGTTCGATTAGCCTTGTCTCCCGCAGAACCCCGGACCGGATTAAACCGAACAAGGGCCACGCCAGATCCACATTTCGAATGACATGTGAAGCGCGCCGGTGTGGCCGGGCATCACTGCTCGCCAGAGATTCATCGTCCACCCGCGTCACCTTGCCTTCCGCGTCGATGATTTGCGCTCGCGGATAGACAAGAACGACCGAAGGGGGGGCGTCTTCTATGGCTTTGACACATGCCTTCAGGAAGCCAGGCAAACACACGTCGTCGTGAGCCGCCCACTTGAAATACTTTCCATTAGCCAACTGGAACACGCGCTGATAGTTGGGAGCAGCACCCCGATTAACATCAACTCTGGAGTACTTAATCCGACCATCGGATTCGGAGAACTCTCTGCAAATTGCAGCAGTGCCGTCCTGCGAGGCGTTGTCAGAGATAATAAGTTCGAAGTTCTCAAAATCCTGGCTGACAATGGACTCCAAAGCGGCAGTCAGGTATTTCTCCCCGTTGTACACCAGGAAGGCCGATGCTGACCATCGGTTCATTCATAACATACCCCAAATCCGGGTTGTTCGCGCATTACCGCGCCATGTCCTCTCGCAATGTGTCACAAACCAACGGATCACATACGCGTCCCAGCTCGCAACGAAGCGCGGCCGTTTCGAGCGTATAACTCTATGATTTTTTCTCCACGGTCCGTCGTCTGACCGAAAGGAACTTGCCCGGCAATAGTTCCCGCAGAATATCTCGATAAAACTCCCATTTTTTGAAGATCACCAGAAGAATCAGCGCATAGACTGACAGCATCAGGCAAGCACCAAGCGCTACGAGGAAAAATGCGCTCGCGGTTCCGAGCAGCCAGAATTTAAGCATCAATCCTGCCACAGTGGCCAGCAGCGCAGCAATCAGAGGGAGCAAGGCGGTTCGAAGCAATCTTCCGAGCCCAATCCCGGTTCCTTTCAGCATGGCATAGGTGATGGGAATGTAACCCAATCCACGCAAAACTACGAAGCCGATCGCTACACCGACCGGACCGTACCTCAATCCTGCCAAGTAGGCACCAATCACCAATGCCGAGTCGATTAAGGTGATCTTCACCTGTCTCGCCGCGCGCCCCGTCGCCTGCAGTACCATGCCCAGCGGATTCAACAGAATCACAAAAATTGATCCGATTGCCAACCATCGAAAAACCCCGATCGCTCCACCCCACTGAGGCCCCAGCACCACTCGGATGATTTCCTCGGAAAACACCGCCGCAACACCGACCACCGGCAAGGCGAATGAAATCACAATCGAATATCCTGCGAGGAAGTAGCGCGGAAATCGCTCCGGCTCCGATTGAACGCGTGACAAAGGAGAAAGCGCCACGGCGGCCACCGGCCCATGAATCTGGTCGATGGCAAACATCAGTAATGAGTAAGCTTTCTGATACAATCCCACCGCTGCAGCGCCCCAATACCATCCGATCAACACGTTCGGAGCATTGCTCACAAACGAATACAGAAACCGGATCATGATAATGTTCCCGCCGAAACTGATCATGGGCCAGACTCCGCAGCCACGCTGTGGGCGACCGGGGCGCCAGGGCAAAACAATCCAAACCGCCACTACGTTCGTCAAAGCCGACATCAGAGTCATTCCCACCAGCGCCCAATAACGGAACCCCGTCATTGCCATTCCGATGGCGGTAGAGACGCCGGCCGCTAACGAAATGATATCGATCACGGCCAGCTCCTTGAATCTTAGGTTGCGGCGCAAGAGGGCCTGATGCTGGACAGTCAGACCTCCCAACAGGAACGTGCAGGCAATCGCCGCGGCGATCCAGGACAGACGCGGTTCGTGGTAAAAAGAGGCCAAAGCTGGAGCCAGGGCCAGAACCAGCGCCATCAAAATCACGCTTAACCCCGTGTTAATCCAGAACAGCGTGGAAACTTGCTGTTGATTGATATGCTCGCGTTGAACCGTTGCCAGTGAAAGCCCGGCATCCTTGAACGCCTCCACAAAACCAGTGATTCCCGTGACCATGCTTATGAGGCCAAAGTCGCCAGGGGTCAGCAGTCGGGCCAGCAACATGGTCGAGCCCACATTCAGCAATGCCTTGATTCCCTGCGCGGTGAACGTGACCGCACCGCCGCGGATCGTCTTACTTTTCAGGCTCGTCGAACTGCGATCGACGAGAAACAACTCCGCACTATCGTTTCCCGGAAGGCCTGCCCCTGGGATCTCGGCCAGAGGCACGAGCGGCGTGCCGGATTCGACACTGATCTTTGTCAGCATATTACCGTTTTGCCTCGCCCTCCAGCCATGGTTGCTCCGAGGAATGGAGCGCTCCGCCTAATCCGCGCTTTGCAAACAGATGGCATGGTGAACACGAACGCTAGACTGCTCGTTCTGCACGCACCACCCAGTCCTTTGCCATAAATCGCCCACACCGTCGGCGAAGCCCAATTAGATTGCAAGGGGGCGTGCTATCGAACCAGCGCACCGCGCAAAGATCCAAGCCCGCGCGCTTCATCTGCCTAATTAAAGAAGCTATCCGAAAGGCATGGATTCCGCTTTCAGCAAAACTGCGCAGCTTTGCGTAATCGCTGAGACGGACTGCTCGCCTTACCAACACCGGAATGGAGTAGAAGTTCGGTCCAGCGATAACCATCGTCCCACCTTTCCGCACAAACTTCGCGCACTCCTCGAGGACAGACCACGGATCGGCTAGCAAATGAAGCAAATTCGTCATCGTGACGCAACCGAACCTTCGTCCTTTCAATATCTCCAGACCCTCCGTAAGTGTTCCATAAATCATCTCAACTCCTCGGCGAGCAGCTACGGCGCCGATGACCGAATCGAGTGGTAAAGCCGTTACCTCAGTTCCACGTTTTTGAAGTTTTGCCTCAATCGCACCCGATCCGCAGCCAATCGAGAGAACAGTCTTGGCATCATCAGGCACCATTGCCAAGATCTCGTCGCAGGGTTTTTCGTAGTGCTCTTTCGACCAGGCATTATGCAACAACCTGGACTCTACGTCGCAAAGCGTGCTCGCAGGATGGATATTATGACAAATGTCAACTAGCGTCTGAATCTGTTCGTTGAACGATTCCAACGGGACACCCAGAACGCCCGCGTAACGATTAGGCATGTGATGAATAAGAAACTGATCTAACCTCGAAATGCAGATAACCTTGCGAAACCCGCAGGACGTGTAAGGATCTGTCGCTCCCGTCTCTAGCATGCTGTAACGCCCTTCGTACGGTTCCCTCAAAAATCCGCCAGAGGCGATCGCCCGTTGCAATTGTGCGCGCGTCAGTATGTAAAAGCCTGCGTGCTCGTTTGTGAATTGTGCGACAATCTCGCTGCCGCGACGGCCGACCGATTCCGGTTTCCAGTGAAATTGACCGTGAACGTCCGGGAGAGAGATCTGCTCATCATCCCCGACCTCATATCTTAGGAATCCCGCGATTTCGTCGGATTCCAGGTTCATGTTCACCTCCATGAACAGCCGGATATTCTGCTCAGTGATCTCTATGTCATCCTCAGTGTAAATGAACAGGTCGTAGCGGTCCACATTGTCAGCAAAGACTCGCTTGTGCGCGAACGGGAGGGAGTGAGGATTCCGGCTCGGCAGTCCAACCCCGACTTTCACGCTGTCGTGCAGATTTTTCGGCCCGTCCGATTGCACCACCAGGTCCACGTCCATCGCCATGTTTCGGTATCCTGCAATGATCTTCTCGAGGAATCGGAGGTTCTTACCCCCGAAGCTGGCGATGGCGACTAGCACTCGAGGTGTTCGCTCAAGCCGACGCCCATCTTTCTTGTGCAATCCTGCGGCGGTCGGATCTGATGAAATATTTTCACCCGAGATCTTCGTTCCTTGACTAATAAGGCCGCCGCGATTCTTCATTCGCTCTTCTGGAAGGCCTAGATCTTATACGCCTCCACTGCCAGACATTCTCCAATGTCGGAGATTCCCACCATCAACAGGCACTGTTCAAACATGCTCAGGGCCCTCCAGGCAACGCTGGAGGACACCCGCGCAAAAACACCATCCTCGTGTTGCGTGTGATGGGTCCGCAACCGATAACTATGTTGCCACACATAACGCGAGTTGATTGTTCGTACCGAAGGTTCATGAAACCCGGCCGCTTTTAGAAGCGTTTTCATCGAACGCGGATTAAATAAATGAAGATGGCGCGGTGGTTCGAGGCCCCGCCAGTTTTGTTTGAACAACCTATGCCCGAGACTGGCGCTGTTCGGAGTGAACATGACCAGCTTTGCACCTTTTTTCAAGATCCGCACGCATTCGGCCAGTGTCTGGATTGGTTGGGGAACGTGCTCAATGACATGATTTAGGGTAACTGCATCAAAACTCTCACCCGGAAACTTTTGCTCTTCCAAGACGCCGCAAAACACCTCCAGACCTTTCTGTCTCGCAGCGCTAACCGCATCTTCATCAAAATCGATGCCCATAACCTGCCAACCCAATTCGCGCATGCACAAAAGCCAGTCCCCGGAACCGCATCCAATATCCAGCAATCGACCCTGAGGCACGGCACGCAACAAACGCGCCTCCGCGTCGACTTCGCTGCGGCGGAGAGGCAACAGGTATAGCGCTTTACCAAGGCTCCGGACGAAACAATTTTCCTTATATCCGTATCTGCTCGCGCGATATCCACGCTTCATTTGTCTATACACTTGTTTCACCGGGCCCGCTTTGCCTTCCGCTTCCCGTTCGACATGTGTATAATAATCTGCATACGCTTTTCCTATATCCTCCGCCAGAGGCATGGGATCCAGCCATAGGATCCCGCAGTCGCGATTTGCACATCGCTTCAATTGCCATATCCCAGCTGCCCCAAACAATCGATCCTGCAGATTCAAATAGACAGAGTTGCCTATGGCACCACACAACACACATTCGGGGCGAAACGCCGTTCGAATCTGCTTTTCATTAGCCTCAGTCTTCATGTCCTGAGCCAACCCTGATCGCGCCCTGCGCTCGAGCCGCCAGCTCCCTTCCGTCTTCGCTAATAGAATCGGCTTAACCTGCCAATGCTCCTCCACGACCAATCGATACGTCTAAACAGGTGGCCTCGTTCGCTCTGAACAACCGAAGCAGGCCGCACCCGCCCAACTAAATCCACATGCCATCACTAAAGCCCCATGCTATCGGTCTGACTGCCCATCGACATAATCGTCCGGAATCTCTGCGTTTCCAGCTGAAGACAACGGCATCCGCCGCCTCTCTTCTCCAACCAATCAGCCGCAACGAGTCTAGCCTCTTCCTCGTGTTACACCCAATTCACCCACATTCGTGCCCGACAGCCAGGGCTAGGGAAGCACCCGAAGATTCTCCGGCGGTGTTGGGACTTGGACAATCGTGATTGAACGCAGCTTAACGTTGGCCTCTCTTCCACGAATAAAGAGTTGGTGTATGCCACCTGAAAGGCTGAAACTCTTCTCAGGATACTGCGGATTGTCGAACGTTCCGGTACCTCGCCCACCGACAATACGGCTTTCGAACCCACTGGTAAGAGGAATGATATCCCAGATCATCGCGGGATCAGTTGGTTGAGCGTCAATATTGACAAAAAACGAGTCTGTCGACGTATCAGGGGCATTTACAACCGCCGAGACAACGTAGTCTCCTGGAACAACGATTGTGAAGAGATAGAGCGCCTGTCCGCCGTTTGCCAGCGATGTCTCCTGTGGCTGAGAAACATCGCGGTTAGCATCGATAAGGAAGGGCGCGGTGATGACCCCATCTGCCGCGTTGAATGACAAACCGGACGGGGGGGTCGGGGTCGGCGTTGCCGTCGGGGTAGGAGTTGCGGTGGGGGTTGGCGTCGCCGTGGGGGTCGGCGTGGGACCTCCGCTAGTGTACTCGTATGCGCCAATTTCCCATCCACCTCCTTGTGGCCGGGAAATTCCGTCATAGTCATCCGTAAAATATCCGGACATCGATTGCCCTTGATCGACTAAAGTCGAAGCCGATGCCACCAGATGCAAGTCGTTATTCGGGCTTCGGGCCGTGTAACTAACAAATGAACTGGCGCTTGCACTAACGTTGTGAGCATTGGTCACTCCACCAGCTATCGAGTCCCCAAGGGGAGTATTTAATCGAACGTTGTTTACGTTGAAACAGTTTGTGTAACTTGCCGCGTTATCGAACCGGGTTACAAATACGCCGGTATTCCAATCCACCCATGTGTTGTTCGCGACAATGAATCGCGCAAAGCTTGTGCCCACTCCACTCGCTTCTGGCTGCAAGTCAAGACCACGTGCCACGCTACTTTGAACGGTTGTCGTGTTGACACAGAGGTTGTTGTAAAAATACAAATCCGTGGCTGCTATGGGCGATAGATACTGGTCGTGATAAACCAGTGATTCACCGACCCCGATGAATTTGTTATCGTGAATCTTGTAAAAGCTCTCCTTTATTTGGAATACGTCACTGTGCTGGCCGCCGGGATAAGTTCCGTAGATCACTTCAAACGTGTTGTGATCCACCTCCATGTGGCTACCCCATTTTATACAATCGTCGCCCGCCTCTGAGCTGCCGCTTTTGGCGGGAACATAAAAATAACAGTTGTGGATGCGATGTTCGTAGCCACTGGTCCCGTTTAAATATTGAATAGCAGCGTCATTAAATGTGCCGCCATCATATATTTTATGGAATGCGCAATTATCTATCTCCAGAGCGGAGATCGTCGCCTGGTAGAAATACATCGCCGTTTTCATTGAAGGACAATCCAGTCCTCGAATAATATCGTTGGACGATGTGCCGGAACCGACTTTCCAAATGAAGTCTGCGTTCTGCACACTCATGTGCCTTGCGCCGCTGACCATGCCGTCGATTGTTACGTTACTGAAGGCGTTATTCAGGAAATTACCGCTGACATTGAAAACAACCGTCCCGTCTTTCCCGCTCTCGGCGCTGGCCACATACTTGATTGGATTGCCCGAAGTTCCACTAGTTGGAGTCCAATTACTGATAGAATAGCTTTGGCTGGAACTGCCACCGCTGAAATACACCGTATCGCCGGCAGCCAACCCCGTGATGTTTGACACAGTCTTCCAAGCTGTTGGCCACGACTGTCCATTACCGGAAGTCGCGACCGAGCTGTCTACGTATCTAGTGGCTCCTCTGGCAGCAAAAGAAAACAGCAGGAAAATGCAAGAAAAGGAGACGCCAACCAACCGCATCGACACGAGTCGCTTGTTTTGTGTCGCGCCGAACGGCCGCGGTTGACCTGTGCCTTCATTCGATGCTTTATTCGCCGGAACGGAAATCGAGATGTAATCCATAAGTACTATGATCCTTACGAATTATTGCAGCATTTTCCAGTCCAACTCGACATTTTTCCTCTCAACTGGCGTGAAAACCACCAAATGTTTCACGAGCCGTTTCAGATTCGCGCGCAAGTGTCTAAAACTCTACGGTAACCTATTTTCGGAGTAGCGTTTAGGGAGAGCGCTCCTTTCATTTTTCTCACTGCGATGGCGACGCTCGCAGCAACGGAAGCAACCTTCTGCGCGGGCAAGGCCGCAACTCTTATCAATTGCTCTGTCACATCCGCCGCGCCACATCGCGAGGTAGCTGCGAATGCGAGCTCTTCTCGTCTTGTTTCAGAGGCCAGACTGGCGATTGCTGCAAGCAGCCAAAGCCAAAACACCTGGATTTGATCGAAATAAGAAATGGAGATGAAAGCCGTGCAATGGCAGGCCAGACAGACTCCAAGCGCCCACAACAGCTTGCGATCAAGTATCACATCCCCTTTGGCATGCACCGCGCGGCCAATGATTTTGAAGCTGGTCACTATCAACGCGATAAACAGTCCCAGGCCAAGCAACCCCCCATGCAAGCCTTGGGCGATATAATGGTTGGTGATATCCATGTTGTCCGGATCAACCACCAGAACTTGGCCGGATGGGGCCCAATTGGCTGTATAAGAACTGCCGATCCAACACCACTGCGTAAAATGCCTTATCGCCTGGTCAATTAGATAGGATCGGTGCCAACCGGTCCCACCCACGACGTCACTGATCTTGGCAATTAGAAACCAAACCGGTGCTTTCATAACAGTGGACAGTCCAATGACGGCCAGTAGAATGCCCCAGCGAAACCACCGCATCTGCCGGCGCATTGGCCAAAGCGCGAAGCCAACGCATGCCGCAAACACGGTCAGCACGGCGCCACTGGACGCAGCGACAAAGGAGCTAAAAGCGGTACTTAGCATCCCGAGAGATGCACGCCATTTTTGCGTTTCCTCGTGAAACCATAGGCCAAGCATCAGGGGCAATAATGTAGCGGCAAAGGTTCCTGCCAAAATGGGGTGCCGGAAAGGTCCTTGACAGCGAAACCGTCCGTCGCGCTCCGTTACAAACTCAGGCACTCCACCGAAAACATAGAGCGGGTTCCGATGGGTTGTCGTTTCCCAAACCATCGCCAAGCCAATGACCACCGCTAAGATCGCCAGAACACGTAGGTGGCCTAGGATGTCTCTCGAATCCCGCAGCAAAAACCTGAAGAAAAAATATACCCCAAAGTCATTAAACGCGAGGCCCAGACAATCCGCGCCTGCCCATGCTTCCGGTTTCCTTATGACGCCGCACAGAAAGCACGTCAGGCCCCACGCGATGAAAAGCTTGTCCATGCGGGTCCGCTTGAATCCTCGACCCTCGCCGTTGATCAGCAAGCGACAGTAGCCCACCAAGAGGAGAATTCGAAAAAATTGAAAATGAAACCCAGCCACGACGAACTGCTGCCCCAGCGGCAGGAAGGCAGCAATGGCCAACAGCGCGCAGACAGCCGCCTGCCGCTGGCCCCGCAAGGTGACAACGCTCATTGCCACCAAAAAAAGCATCGCCACGGGATTAATATTGCTCGAGTTCTGAGACAAATAGTCCATAGCGATTACTCAGCTCCGAGCTGGCGAGACATCGAGAAATTCCCTGTGCCAAAGCTCAAGGGTCAGAAGAGCGAAAACCTCCTTCATTAACTTGCCACCGTCGGCATTTCGCTGTAGCAGCCGCTCAATGGCTTCCCTACGAAAATAACCGCGGCCCAGGGTCTTACCGTCAAGCAGGATTCCACTAACGTAGTCCTTCAGATCATGCCGCATCCATCGTTCGAGCGGAACTGGCAGACCGGTCTTACGCCTTGCGATCACCTCACGCGGAATCGCGTCCTTGAAGGCTTCCTTTAAAATACGCTTCGTGACCCAGCCTTTGACTTTGAATGACGGACGCAAGCGAGCTGCGAATTCCAACACCGGATGGTCCAGAAGCGGCACACGTAATTCTAGCGAGTTAGCCATCGTCATCTTGTCTGCCTTGATAAGCAGATCGTCCGGCAGCCAAGTTTTCGTATCCACATACAACATGCGATTCAAGTCAGACTGTCCAACCGATTGGCGGTCCGCCGCCGCAAACAAATCTGCAATCAATTGTTCGTTGTCACCATTGGCGCTGCTGAAAAAGTCACGAGTGCAGAGTTCTTTGCGGCGTGAATTGAAGTAGCTAAACGGAGTGCTCACTCGACTGAAATAGTACGTCGAAAGCGGCGTATTAAGAAGAGGCGCATATTTCCCGAAGCGAGCAAAACCATTGATGCCTCCTATCCAACCCGCACCGGATGACATTAGACCTTTGAGCGGTCCGGCCAATTTCTTTATTCGCTCGAGCAGGAGCAGATTTCGGTAAGTCTGATAGCCGCCAAACGCTTCATCGCCGCCCTCGCCCGAAAGTACCACTTTGACATGCTCTCGCGCCAGCTTTGAGACGAAATGTAGCGCAATCGCTGGCGCTTCGCAGACAGGTTCCTCCATGTGCCTCACGTAGGTTGGTAGAAACCCGGAGAAATCTTGGGGTGAAATTGTAATTTCGTGGTGATTTGTGCCGAAACGATCCGAAACCAGTTTTGCAAATGGTCGCTCGTCGTCGAATTCCTCGCTACCAAAACCGATGGTGAACGTGCTGATTCGCTTGCTTGTTTCCTGCACGGCGCAACTCAGGACAACTGTTGAATCTACCCCGCCGCTTAGCAGCACGCCAACCGGCACGTCGCTGATCATGTAGTCTTTGACGGTCCCGCGCAGCAAGTGCTCCAGCTCGCCGCACGTTTGCCGCAAATCTTGGCCGTTCGCCGAGCGACTGAAATGCAGGTCCCAATACTGGTGGCAAGAAACCCGCCCGTCCTTTGCAATCAGGTAGTGGCCCGGTTCCAGTTTGCGAACCACCTTTAAAAGTGTCATGTCGCCGGGCAAAAAGAGAAAGGTAAGGAACCGATGTATCGCTTCGGGCTGAATTTCTCTTCGCACCTCCGGCGCGCACAAGAGCGATTTGATCTCCGACGCGAAAAGGAAGGCTTTTCCAGTCTCAACGTAGTACAATGGCTTGATCCCAACTCGATCTCGCGCCAGGAACAGGATCTGTTTCTCATCATCCCAGAGAGCGAAAGCGAACATGCCACGGAAATGGTTGACGCATTCGGGGCCGTATTCTTCGTAGGCATGGACGATGACTTCAGTATCCGAAGCCGAACGAAAAACGTGACCCCGTCTTAGCAATTCCGTCCGCAGTTCCTGAAAATTGTAAATCTCTCCATTGTAAACCAGCCAGATGTTTTCTCTCTCATTGGTCATCGGCTGATCGCCAGTGCTGAGATCAATGATCGCAAGCCGCGTATGTCCCAGACCCACCGGTCCTGAAAGATACTTCCCCTGGCCATCAGGACCACGATGCGTAATCGCTGCCATCATGCGGTCTACGAGATCGGGTTCAACCGCCTGTTGCCCATCCAAACAAAGCTTTCCAGCGATGCCGCACATATTTTGATTACTTCTGCAGTGGGACCTACCCTCCGCGATCACTCGTCCGAAACTGCGCCGTCGATTGTCAGAGGCTATTTTGTCTAACCTGGCTGCACCACGTGCGAATTCCGCCGTAGGCTCCAAACAAGGACTGACCACCACTTGGACAAGGAGCCGATTCCTGCTTCCCGCCGAGTCCGCAGGATTTGGAGAGGAAATAGGATTCCGAGCAACCCAAGACGGAACAGCGCTGCGAACAACATAGCCCAGCGATAACAATCGCCGTATCGCTCTCCATGCCACCTCCGAAAAAATCGCCAAACGGACTCCCGCGTCATCATCGCTGAGAAGCCACTGGTCGCCTCTCGGGCGCTGCTGCCCCCATAATGAACAACGGTCGCCTCGGGGACATAGTAGTTCCTCCAGCCCATCGTCCTCATTTTCAGGCAGAGATCGGCATCTTCGCCATACATGAAATAGTCTTCGCAAAAGCGGCCAGCCCGCTCGAAAACGTCTCGTTTGAGCATTAAACAGGCTCCTGAGATCACCTCCACCTCCACGGCGTCGTGGGTCGCAGTGTAGAGCGGCGCCATGCCCCAGAGTGGCCAAAGGGGCGTCCTTTTCCGTAGAAATTCAGAATCCAACACCTGATTCAAAATTGTCGGAAACGATTGAATGCAACTCGTCTGTGTTGAGCCATCCTCATTCAGTAGTTTGGGTCCCACAGCACCCGCCGATGGCACCTGATGAAGCGTCTGATGCAGCCGCTCGATAGCAGACCCTACGATTTCGGTATCGGGGTTTAGAAATAGAATGCTAGCCCCGCGTGACGCGGCAAAAGCCAGGTTGTTCGCTTTCGCAAAACCGAGATTCTCTTTACTCTGAAGGTAAATTACACGTTCTCCGAGTTCGCGCAGAACACTGTCGCAGCCGTCAAGGGACGCGTTATCAACGACGATGATTTCCACAGTGAGTTCAGTCTTCTGCCGGCGAATCGATTTGACGCACTCCGATACGAACTCGGCCGAATGCCAGTTCACAATGATAATTGACAAATCCCGAGGCTCTCGCACGGATCACACCCACAAGCTTCGCCTGAGAAGCACTCTCTTCATCTGCTCTCGCCGTAGATACCGAATCACCTCAATATCATCAATCTGAGGCAAGCCCTTAAGATAGGCGCCCCAGAAGCCGACCGCCAAGCCCAGGCTGGCAACGCCAAGAGGCCTCTGACGGACTCTCGAAATGCATTTCAGGAGCATAAAAAGCGGGTGATAACCCGCTACATAATTCGCACGCCCATTCTTGATCCAATTCGCCCATATCCCGTAAGCCCGGCCGGCCGGTCGGTGATGCACAACTCTCAAGTCGCAAAACGTGCGCGTCGTCCAACCCATCATATTGGCTTTTAGTTCGTCGACCGTATCCCAACCTGTAGCCTGGATTAAACCCCCTATAGCCTGCCAACACTCTAACTTGTAAATTTTCGTCGCGCCGCGAACGTGAAATGCAGGATCCAACTTCGACTCCGGATTGAGAACGCCATTTGCCAGAGTGCAGATCAAGCCGCCACCAATGCCCAGACGCGTGTCGGCCGTAAAGCGGTCAAAGCAACGCTCAAAGTAATCACGTTCAAAGGTCACGTCGCCGTCAAGCTTCACCAAGTAATGCCAACGCTCCTCGTTCAATAACTTAAGACCATCAGAGAAAGCCTCCATAACTCCGCCACCCGCACGACGCTCGCCGCGATCGCTCCGGTGGACCACCGAAATCCAATCGTGATGTCGAGCTGCTTTGTCGGCTATGTTACCCGTGTCATCGTTGGACCCGTCGTCTACAATGATCCATCGCCGGGGCTGGATAGTTTGCGCAGTCACACAGTCCACGGTATCCTGCAGAAATTCCTCCTCATTCCGCACCGGGGTAACTATGCAGTAGCAGGGCTCTTTCATGTGATACTTTTATTAAAGAAGTCGTTGATACGGTTCGCCACGTAGCCAACCATCTCATTACCTATTTCAGGGTAAATGGGCAGGGAAAGAATTCGCGACTGGTTGGCGTAAGCGACCGGAAAATCTCCTGGGTCGTGGCCGAGATAGGCGTAGGCAGGATAAAAGGGCAGGGCTTTGGGATAGTTCAAGACCGTGGCAATGCCGGCATCGTTAAGATGCTTCCTTAGGGCATCGCGTTGTCCCGTGCGAATGACATAGAGATGATAAACATGCTCGCGACCCGAAGCGACTTCCGGCTTGCAAATGTCTCCGACGCCTTCCAGAAGTGCATCGTAGCTTGTCGCGACCCGTTGCCGTGCACTGGTCCAAGAGGGCAGATGCGGCAACTTGACATTCAGCACCGCTCCTTGGAATCCATCCATACGGCTGTTGATCCCTTCCATGACGTGATCTCCCTTCCCACCGTGTCGAGCGAATGTCGTCATCCAGGCGGCCAGGCGATCATCATTCGTCACGGCACATCCGGCATCGCCATAAGCCCCGAGGTTCTTACCAGGATAAAAAGAAAAGGTCGCAACATGGCCAAAGGTTCCGACGATCTGGCCGTTGTACTTGGCGAGATGTGCTTGGGCACAATCCTCGAGCACCCAAAGATTGTGCTTTTTCGCGATCGCCATGATCGCGTTCATATCCGCCGGCTGCCCATAGAGATGTACGGGGATGATCCCGACCGTCGCAGGTGTGATCTTGCTCTCGATGCCCGCGGGGTCAATCGTGAAGGTCTCCTCCTCCGTGTCGCAAAACACAACCCGGCCCCCAGCCTGCGTGATGGTTTCGGATGTTGAGATCCAGGAATGCGCTGACGTAAGGACTTCATCTCCCGGTTTTAGACCAAGTCCGCGCAGAGCGATGTAGAGCGCATCTGTCCCGTTTGCGCATGAGACGCAATGTTTCACGCCGAGCGTCTCGGCCCACGTTTTTTCGAAAACCTCTACGTGCGGCCCGCGAATATAGGAGGATTGCGCGATAACCTCCGCGATGGCAGCGTCGATTTCTTCTTTGATGCTCAAATATTGAGCGTGCAGATCAACAAATGGGACGTTCATGAATCTGAAGGCGACAGCACCCGCAGAAGCCGGGCAGGATTACCAGCATATATCCCAGGTGCGACGATGTCCCTGGTCACAACCGATCCCGCGCCAATTACAACGTGATCACAAATTCTTACCGGCAACACTGTAACATTCGTTCCGATGCTGACGTGGTTACCTACAGTGGTAGAACACCAGAGTTCACGTCGGCCCTTAGCAGGGCCACCGATCGCAAAGAGATCGTTTACAAACATTGTTCCATGGGAGATGAAACAGTCCTCTCCAATTGTCACCAGTTCACAGATAAAGGAATGTGATTGAATCCGGCACCGCCTGCCGACGACGACACCCGACTGAATCTCGACGAATGGTCCGATAAAAGATTCGTCACCGATCTTGCATCCATAAAGGTTAACCGGCTGCACTACGGTGACGTCCTTGCCGAATTCGACGCCCACAATACCGGCCAAGCGAAGATTGGGCTCACTCATGACACCTTGTTGTTCGTATCAGAGCGGTAAGGCTGCGCCCGTTCAAGAATCGAAACCACGGCGCGCGCGTGCGCGATGCCCGTAAGAGGCTGGCTGTTGCTCAGAACGCAATCCCGAAAATGCTCTGCCTCCACGCGAACCGGCTCCGTAAACTGAATCTGAGGGAAAAGAATATCGCCGCTCCGGTAGTTAAATTGGACTGGGCGGGGGTGATCGAAATCCATGTGTTGCCCGAGAATGGCTTTGCGATCAATTCCCTTATCGTAAAGGGCGATCTTGTTCTCAGCGATATCGTCGTAAACCACCATTTTTTTTGAACCGACGACGATTATTTTCCGGACCTTCTGAGGATCGAGCCAACTTACATGGATGTTCGCAATAACCTTGGACGGGTATTCCAGGTTCAGGAAGACAACGTCATCGATTCCTTCCTGCATGTAGGCCATTCCCTGACGGCTAACCGAGATCGGTTCGATATCTCCGAGCCAATATTGAACAATACTAATGTCGTGCGGAGCGAAGTTCCAGAGCGCATCAATGTCAGTGCGAATTCGACCCAGGTTTAGGCGTTGACTATAAATGTAGCGAATCTCACCGATTTCACCTGCGTCAATAAGTCGCTTTACGTAGCGCACGGCAGCATTGAAAACAAAAGTGTGCCCCGCCATCACGATGAGGCCCTTTTCCGTCGCAGATCGAGCCAATTCATCCACTTCTCTGGTTTTGGTGGCCAATGGTTTTTCCACGAACACATGCTTCCCCGCATCGAGTGCTTGTTGGGCGAGGCCGAAATGGCTTGCCGCAGGGGTTGCGATTACTATTCCGCGAACCTCTGGATCTTTCAGAGCGATCTCACTCGACTCAATCGTGCGCGTGCGCGGAAAATTTGCCTCAACAAAAGCGCGTCGCTCTGGGCTGGAGTCAGCCACGTAGCGGACTGTACAACCCGCAATTGAAGAAAAGTTACGAAGCAGGTTTGGTCCCCAATACCCGCAGCCGAATTGCGCCAGCACTAAAGAGTTTGGATCCATTGTGTCGGAACTATTTTAGGCCGAGATAATCATGCTTCCTCGATTGCCTCGCTCGAATCTAATAGCTGAATTATGAGCTCGTTTGTGTCGCCAAAAACCACCTCGGACACTGGCCTGTCAGGAGCGCGGCCAGAAGTTGCGAGCGTGTTGTGCAGCCGAACTCGCAGGCCCGGCAAGTCGTCCTTGCACCGATCCGATGCGAGTTTAAGTCGGGCTCCGTCGGCTTGCTTAAGCGCAGTTGATCGGCGTTTGTCGAACCAGGCAACCGCCTGGCTCGCTGTCGCAAACCACGCTCCTTTGCTCTTTAAATCATCCAGCAATTCGATGTAAGGCTGATCCCAGAGTCGGTCCGGAGCTATGCTCCGGTCGTGCCAATTAATCGTTAGCACTCCCCCAAACCGCATCGCGTTGGCGATCAAGCCATCCAGAATGACTTTGGCAGCTTCGCACGACAAATTCATATGAGTTGGGAAAAACAGAGCCGTATCCATAACATGCATTGGCAGCTCCCGTAGCTTATCCGCATTGAGCGGTCGAAATACCTGAGTAGTGCCGGCACGATAGCCAACGGTCTCGTTGTAACCGAATGTGGAATCATAGGCAAATCCTGCTTTCTCGAGAATACCCGGCGCGTCTTCGTCAAAATAGAGCCAATGCATTCGCACGCCGATTTTTGATTCACCAGTGACAGCGCGAATTGCTTCGAGTTCAGCGCAGCCCTTCGTAACGTCAGACCAAGCATCGATACCATGCAGACCGATTTCACAACCTTTGGAGAGGAGCCGCTTGATCTCGTCCTCGATCTCCGCAACTTCGTAGCGGGCGGCTCGCCATGCGGGAGCTCGATCGCCGATAAGTTGCCCAGGGTCGTCCCTCCTTGGAATAACAAAGAATGTCGAAGGCAGCTCATTTTCAATTTTCCGGTACCGATCGAATGTCTTCCAAAAATCCTTCGCGATGCCAATATGCACGAAGGGCAGAGAGAAGGCCGCCTTCCAATTCATCACCAGTTGCCGGAGCGATCTGCGGCCTGTACAAAAAGTCGAGAACCGAGCCAACCAAAGCCCGATAAATAAATCCGAACATCGTATGATCGAATTGGTGATTTCCGATCCGATAGTGATCAACGTCATGAGTCAAACACACGATGAACTGATAATCAGACGGGATCGGCGGAATTTCACAAAGTGGGATTGAATGGCTGATAATTAAGTCACGGAGCAAAGCAATCTGCAGATCGAGCGTCGGCAAATGCGCGCAAGACGGCGCCTGGCCCCGCCGCAGCAGTTCATCTGCTTCTTCAAAAAGATCGAATCCGGCGCGCACGCAGGTTCCCGGTGCAGACGTGAACTCCAAAACGACCACTTCTGCATCTTCCGTCAATACGATCGGAACACCCAAACCCAGGAAGGTCTGGCAATTACCGTGGATCGGCATTCGACCATCCTTGTAGGAGAGCATTGCCGTCCGATGCCGTGCGCCCAGTTGAATTCCATTTTCCGCGTCGAATGATTGCTCTTCGCTTCCATAAACGATAGTCAACGATGCGGAGTTATTAGGTCGATGCGGCTGCGAGCAAATTACAACGTCGTATTCCACTCCCACTCGGCAAAATTCCCAAGGGGTCTTGAACAGTTCAAAAAATTCGCAAACGACAGAGGTCTGCGCACCACTCGCGGCCACCCCTATCATTTCAAACCCGCGGTCTGAACGAGAATTTCCAAGGATACGAAACGCCTGAACAATCGTCTCCCCCGCCCTATTTCCTTCACGTCCCGATGATCGGTGGTGATCAACAGCTCCACACAACCTTTAGCTCGAAAAAGCTATCTTCGATTTCCACAAAAACAGTTTCAATTCCTGCGTAATGTCTCGCTACAGATATTCCTTCTCAAAACAATTCGCTGATCGAACGAAGAAGGTTTAGCTTCTGGCGGCTCCAGTTGTTCGCCAAATAGATTTGCTGGCCTCGTTCCACAATCCGCGCCAATTCGCTACGATTGAAGTAGGCGAATTCAATCTGCCTAGCGAGATCTTCGCAGTCACCGGCATCAAAGTAGAGAAGATCGTTACTACCAAAGTAATCCTCAATTCCCAAGGTTCGAGGGGCGATCACTGGTTTGCCCAAAGAAAGATACTCGAATATCCGGGTTGGCGTATTGATTTGCGTGAACATATTCCGATGATTCGGAACAACACCAACATCACAACTATTAATCGCTTCGACGATCTGCCGGCGATTTTTGACGCCTAAGTACTGAACGCTCTCCTCCAGCCCCCGTTCTTCAACGGATTTCATAACTTCCTCAAAAAAGGCGCATCGCTCTCCGCAGACCATCAGTCTCGCTTGCGGCACACGCCTTCTGGCGATTACGAGCGCCTCGACGGCAAGATCGAATCCATTGCGTGGGACCAAGGAACCATGATAAAGGATTGAAAATGCACAGGAGGTATCACTCTCACTTGAACCATTCAACTGTGGCGCCCGAAATCGGAAAATTCGGTCGTCAGGGGCATTCATGACTACCGTGATCTTGTCAGCCCGACAACTTCGTGAAGAAAAGATTCTTTTGCAGGCTAAGTTAACCGTCACAGCCAGATCAGAGAATCCGATGCTTAGCTTCTCCAGACGCTTTAACAAGCGCACGCTAACGCTCGCTTCTGGAAGCCCGAAGATCGTTTGCATAAGTTCAGGCATCGGATCGTGGAGATCCAAAACAATTTTTGCTCCCAGCAACTTGGGTACCAAAGCACTAAAGACCAATACGTCAGGCATGTTGTGGATATGCACAAAATCGTATCTCCGAGCGAAGGAACGAACCGCCAGTTGTCCAAACGATCTCACAATGAAGGCGGCATATTGGATAAAATACTCCTTCTTGCTGCCACGCCGCCGCTTTATGGGGATGCGGATTACATGGACTCCGTTGAGTGCCTCACGCCGTGGTTCAAACTCGTCTTTTTGGAGGCAGACGACCTCGACACTTACTCCCGCCGCGACAAGGGCCTCAGTCGCGCGACAAGGCCTCGGGTCGGCGGGAAAATAGGAAAACAACAAGACTGCCGCATGCTTTCCGCGAAGCCGCGTTCCGTCCTCGGAATCGCGCCGCTTACAGTCGGGTCCGACCGAGTCCGCTCTATTCTCACGAAACAAGAGTGAAGCTGACCCTTTGCCGATCGCTGCGGGTAATGGCAGAGATTCCTGAGACGCCGAAGACGAGCGGGCGTTTTCGATTCCGCCACCAATCGATGCAATTTGTGACACATAGTCAGCAGCATCGCGGGGTAGAACATGCCAGTATTCCCCCGCATACTTGGCCCGGATGTATTTCAGCAACTCAGCATATAATCTAATTGGGTACTTTCCACGTGTTCGATTGGCTCCATCGAAGTCCATGTAGTCAGGATGGGTATCCAGCAATATCATCCCGCCATGCTTTATTATCCAGTCCGCTTTTTGCAGCCAGATGTCGGCCGTTTTCTCGCGTAACAATAAATAGAGTGTAGAGTCCTGCGGCAGGGTATACGGTAGCTCAACATAGCTATTGGAGCGCAATTTGCCGGATTTCGAGGACAATGGCTCTAAAGGCGAAGAATTACTCAGAGCCGGCGTCCGCGAGACGCAGAAGGGGAAAATGGTATAACGGCCTTCCGGCTGGGGTTCAAAAGGATCGGTATCGAATGTCGATAGATCATACTTTATGTCCAGCTGGTGTAGCCAATCGAGGTTGTGAAGCATGAATCCGGAACGGAAACCGACGGCGTTCCATGCCTTGAGATAGCGGTTAATTTCAATCGCGTGCCTCCGGAATTGGCTGGCGGACCTAAAGAGGCGTCCGTCGTGTTTAAGGTCGTGGACTCCGATTTCGAAGCCGTTTTTCGCTGCCTCCTCGCGGAGACTTGCGAACCCGCGATAGCCGCCTTTGGGAATGAAGTTAAAGGAAGAACGAAAGCCAAGCTCCATTTCAAGCTCCATCAGCGGCCGGCATCTCTCCAACCCCGCCTTTCCTTCGACGTCGTGTGTTAGAACAACGGCGAACCTCTTTCCGTCGGGCCATCCGGGCCAGTTTTTCGGTGGTCGCTCGGACCCAGGCATGATTGGCCAGGTGTCGCGAGCCTGCTCCCTTTGCCGTAGAGCAAGCCTGCGACGCACTGCCGTTCGCAAAGCATGCGGGACGAAGGGCTTTAATCGGAAGTAGATCCTATTTCGTAACATACCAAACGCTGGTCTCCGACGAAAACGCTCCCCGGCAGAGAATTGCAAAAAACGAAGGATCGGCCCGAGATCGAGCGCGGGTCGCCCTGAAATGGTGCACTATCGAATTAGACCAGTGCCAGGCAACGCTCTCGCTTTAGCGAAATGTGGGTTACATCTCCCCATCGAGGAGCTTGGGCACATAGGAACGCGCCTTGTTGAAAACGAACGACACGTTTTCACGTTCCGCCATCAGTTTACGATAACCACGGCTGACCAGCGTGCGATGATTTTTCTCGGCTTCAACGATGACGAGTAGCTTGTCCATGAAAGCGGCCATTCCCCAGCTTGGGCTCGTCTCGTCCAGGTAAGGCAGATCAAAAATGATATAGTCGAAATCGCTCGCCTTCAGATTGGGCATCAAGTCGAAAAACCTTTTTAATCCGAGCTGCGCGGGGCCGGCTGGAGACGTGTTTACTCGCGCCAGATAAAGGTTATCTGTTGCGGAATCAATCGAGGCATTTTCGGTAAGGGCGGCAGTAAGAGAATAAGCGGGACGGCCCTGAAAAAATGGGTGGACTTCCTCTGGCCCCAAACTGGCGTCCACCAGCAACACCTTGCCGTCATCAGTCTCCGACAGCGCGGCGGCCAGTCCCGCAGCCATGGTTGAGGTGCCAGCCCCTTTGCAGAAGCTGGTTACCCCAACCAGTTTCGGTTTATGCGTAAGTGATTCAGCTCGAAATAGAGTCCGAGCCGGTCCCGGATCGCTTCGCAGTATGGCCTGATAAAGTGATTCATGTCCCAAGGCGCGATCTGTCTCCTCCCCGCGCCCTTGGCTGGAGTTTCTGGGACGGGCGGTGAGTTGGGCATGACCGGAGCGCTGGCAGAAGGTGTGTAGGGAATGGAGAGAAGAAGTGAGGTCCCGAGCCGCTCCTCAACTTCGATTGGTCGCTTGAACGTTTGGTCAAGCAGCAGACCACGGAAGAGAGCGAGAGCGAGTCCAACGGCAAAACCTCCCGCAGCCAAACCAAGCGCTACCTTGATCCGGACCTTCATGACTGGTACCGGCGGAGATGCCTTTTGCACCGCACTGATGTTCGGAATCTTGGTCGGATCCAAGGCCTCGTCGACCCGCGCCTTTTCCAGTGTCCCTTCGAAATATTTGTAGCTGGCTTCCTCCAGATCCTTTTGGCGCTCCAACTCAGCAATTTGTGGCCCGGCTTCGCTCAACCGCTTCATTCGCTCCTCGGTGCTGGCAAGGAGTTGCCTAAGCGAGGCCGTTTTAGCCTCCATTCCGGCAAGGCGAGCTCTCTCCGTCGCCAAATCCAGTCCCTGGTTTCGATCGGAGGCACTTGCGGGAAGATGCGAAGGAAGATCCGGAAACTTTTTTTCCAGCTCTGATTTCTCCCGCTGAACCTGATTAAGCTGGGCCCGGTTCTGCTTTAGCTGCTCGTTTTCCGGAGTGTATTTCGCCAACATTTCCACCTCCGCTTGACGCATCTGCGCGAGGCGGGCGACAAGAATCTCATATTTCTGGCGCTCGGCCTCGCTGGCCTGGGGTCGCTCTCCCGAAGCGGGTGAGGCCGCCATTTGGGGCGCGGGCGAAGCAGTGATTTGGTCCGCTGCCGCGACGGAACTGCCACCAGTCTTCGACTGCTCAATCTCCTTTACCCGGGCTTGCTGCTCGGCCAGTTCGGCTTCCGAGTCGTGGAGTTGTCCTTCGGTGCGAGCCAGGTCAGCGCCCAGAGTGGCCCTGCTATCGCTCAATGAGACCACGCCTATCTTCGCCTTAAGAGGAATCAACGCGTCCTCCGTCTGGTTCAACCGCGCCCGGACCCGATCGATCTGCTGGCTGACGAAGTCGAAGGCACCGGCGGACCGATGCACCTCAAGGTGCTTATTGAAATATTCCTTGATCAGTTGATCCAAAACGATCGTGGCCAAATGAGGATCATGATTCTTGTAGGAGACGAAAAATGATATTGCTTCCCGGTCGGGACGTCACTTCCAGTCCTCGACTGACGCTGGCAGCAGCCTCCTCCCTGGTCGCAGTGCCTCCGTGCGGCAACAATCGATTGGCCCCAACGGCATCCGCAACCTGCACGGCAAGATCCCAGCTCGTCAGGATTTCCACTTCGGAGCCGATCACGCTGTCGGAGGTTCGGGAGGCGACTGAATTGCCATCCACAGAGTCGACCGCACTCCGTTCCACAACGTAGCGGACCAGCAGTTTGGCCTGCGATTCGTAAAGCGGAGGATAAAAAAGATAAAAAAGAGCGGCTGCCACGAGACCGAGTAGCGCGCAAAAAAGAATCAACCACTTGTGCTTAAAGATTGCGAAAAGCGCATCCTTCGTATTGAAACCGTCGTGGCTCGGTTCAGCAGTGGCTGGCGGCCGCGGAATGGCGACAACAGTTTGCGGCCCACGCATGAGCGTCACGTCGGACGATTTTCTTGGCGGTTCGGCCATTACTTGAGACCTCTTCACTAGTCGAGGTGCGGATAAATCATTGCGCCGGCGACCCGATTCAGGGGCAACGGCAGGTGTCTGAAAATTCGATTAGAAAAACGCCGCGACCCCGATTCAACAACCATCCACCTTCCCGTCCGAAAATCAAATCGCAAATACTGAAGTGGTTGCTCAATCGCTCCCCAAGAAAGCTTGAATCGTCTCAGTCCCTCGTGCTCGACGTCAGTTCGGCCGAAATGCAGAAACTCGGCCCCGCCATGGGCCCAGAATCTAATTCCCTCCCAGATGACGAGATTGTTCGCGCGAACTCTTCCGGCCTGAGTATTGGAGGCTCCGAATTTGTAGAGCACCTGTTTTCCGAGGCGGAAAAAGACCGCACCCCCAATCGCCCTGCCCTGCTGCCTTGCGAGAATGACACATCCATTTCCTGCCTGGAGGATCTCGGCATGGATATGCTCGAAAAAAGTCCAGGGCTGCGGCGGCAAGCCATGACGCCGCCGGGTTTGGCAATGCAGTCGGTAAAACTCCTGTAATGCGCCTCGGGATGATTCAATTTCAATCGCCAGGAAGCTTTTCTCGGCTTTGCGGAGAGCGCGCCGTACACTATTTGCACAACCTTCGAAAAGTTCCTTTTCGGAATGACGCAAATCAAGGGCATGGGTGTAGTAGGATGCGGGGCCAGGTGCCGAGATCGCCGACCCCGCGCTACCGCGCAACTCAAGGTGCTTCCAGCGGCGAGCACGCCCCAACTCGATCGCCGCTGCTATTACAGTCTCATATCCTTCGTCTCCGAACTCTCCGTCTCCGAAGAGCAACGGAGTGCAAAAATCGCTGAAGGGTAAACTGACACCGCGGACGCCACTTAGCCGGCTCCGAACCTCAACCAAGGGCAGGAGAGCAAGCACTTTGTCCTCCCTGGTTGCGACGAGATAGAAAGATTTGTGACCGTAAGTCCGGGCTAACACCCGCGCCCAGGCGGCGCTATGGAAGAACTGCGCGCCGGAATGCTTCGTGACCATTCTATCCCACTCAGTGCCTGATGAAAACGGATCGATAAAACGGGCGTGAAACTTTGGCTGGCCCGACCGTTGGATTTGCAAGGGTAGCCTTGCTTTGGGATCTATGTCGGATTCCAACAGTGCCGGGAGAGTAGCGGATTCTCGGTGGAGCATCATAACACGAGCGCCGGCCTGATTGCCTCCCGCACGCAGTTAGTGACGAATTTCACTTGTTCAATGCTCAGCTCCGGGAACATGGGCAGCGAAATAAATTCCTGGGCGATCCTCTCCGCGACCGGGAAACTTTGCCGTGGGTAGCCAAGACCGCGATATGCGTCCTGAAGGTGAATTGGAACCGGATAATGAATACCGCATTCAATCTCCCGGGCGGCGAGAAGGCGCATGACCTGATCCCGCTCCCGTACCCGAACCGCGTAGATATGATAGACGTGATAGGCATAGTCCGCTTCGAGCGGTGTCGCGATCTCGGCGATTTCCGTCAGGGCGCGGCTGTAATGATCTGCCCATTCACGCCGCAGGGTATTGCCGTGCTGCAGGTGCCGCAGCTTCACACGGAGAATGGCTGCCTGAATTCCGTCCATTCGGCAATTCCATCCCACCAATGCATGATGATATTTTCGCGTCTGGCCGTGATCGCGCAGGATACGGAGTTTCTCCTGCAGTTCGGAGTCATTGGTAACAATCATACCAGCTTCGCCGAACGCACCCAGATTCTTGCCGGGATAAAAACTAAAACAACCGGCAATGCCAAGTGAACCCGCCGCCCGCTCACGATATTGGGCGCCATGGGCCTGAGCCGCATCCTCGATCACGAAAAGATCGTGCTCTTGCGCAAACTGAAGAATGGGATCCATGTCGGCAGGCTGGCCGAAGAGATGCACGGGTATTACAGCCTTGGTGCGAGGCGTAATTGCTCCCGATAACTGCGTGGGATCCATCGTATAGGTTCGCTCGTCGACGTCGACAAAAACCGGCGTGGCTCCGGTATAAGTGATCGCTTCAGCCGTGGCCATGAAGCTATTTGGCACCGTGATCACCTCGTCTCCAGGGCCGATGCCGAGGGCTAACAAAACCAGCCAGAGGGCCTCCGTACCGCTACCGACACCAATCGCGTGTTCGCAACCACAGAAGGTGGCGAATTCCCGCTCGAAGTCGCTTACGAAGGGTCCCCCGGCAAAGGCTCCGCGATCGATCACTTCGGCAATCGCCTGATCGAACTCAACACGCAATGGGGCATGCTGGGCCTTTAGATCGAGAAATGGGACTCTCATCTGCGGCTCATTTCTTGCGTCGCAAAATGGTGGCGAGGTTACCGGCTACGATCGCGTTTGGCGGGACATCTCGTGTCACCACACTGCCAGCACCAATCAGAGCGTTTTCTCCAATCGTGGTCGCGCCGGAGCCAATCGAAACCCCGCGTTTGACCAATGTGTCCTGGCATGTCCAGTCCGCATCCGTTTGCAGGTCGCCGCTCGCCGTGGTAGCCAGGGGATACCGGTCGTTGATGAAAGTTACCCCGTGACCGACGAAAACCTCATCTTCAATTGTGATTCCTTCACAGATAAAAGTATGACTTGAGATCTTGCGCCGCTGGCCGATTTTCGCACCCTTTTGAATCTCGACGAACGGTCCGATCCTGGTTTCGTCTCCAATCTCGCAGCCATAGAGATTGACTAATGCCTCGATCCGCACGTTACGACCGAGTTTAACGTCCGGGGCGATTAGCTGATGATTCACCGGCAAGCCAATCATGCGGAAATTGCCCGATCTTGAGGAACCGTGGACAGCGGGGCCGGAGGTCGAACGATCGTTATCTCTGGTGCTTGCAAGAAAGGGACCGGCGCGCCGTTCGCTTTCAGCGACGCCGAGGCCGCTTCAAGGATCCGGACGAGCTGCAAACCCTCGCGTCCTCCGGTCATTGGCTGAACACCCTGGGTGATACACTCGATAAAGTGGCTGCAGACCTGTTGGAGCGGCTCCTTCTGCTCGAGATGTGGAATGTATATGTCGCCGTAATGGTAGGAATACTGGAACTCAGCGAACGTATCGTAGTGCGGCGGGCGTTCGACTCGAACGTCGTAGACTTTGATCTTCTCGTGGGTCTGCAAATCATCGTAGACAATCATCCGGCGCGTACCGACGATGGTCATCTCGCGTATTTTCCTCGGCTCCAGCCAACTGCTTTGGATGGTCGCAAACCGCTTCCCGGGAAAGGTAAAGGACATATTGGTTACGTCCTCGACGTTCGGGGTAACATGCGCATTGCCCGAGCAGTTCACAATCAACGGCGATTCGCCCAGGATGTGCAGAATGATCGATATGTCGTGCGGAGCCAAGTCCCAAGCTACGTTAATGTCTTTTTGGAAAAGTCCAAGGTTCAGGCGACGCGAGTTGATATATCGAATGTCGCCAATATCTCCGGCCTGAATGATCTCCTTGATTTTCTGCACCGCGGCGGAGTAGAGAAAGGTATGGTCAACCATCAAGACCAAGCCCTTCTCTTGAGCGATCTGGATCAACTCCTCACATTCCGCCGAGGAAGAAGCCATGGGTTTTTCAATAAAGGTGTGTTTCCCGGCGAGCAGGCAGGCTTTGGCTAGTTTGTGGTGATGTGCTACTGGAGTGGCAATGGCCACTGCGTCCAAGCCTGGGTCACTAAGAAACTGTTGAAAATCCTGACCGAACTCAAGCTCCGGATAGAGGGATTTAAGATGCTTGAGACGCGTTGGGTTTACGTCACAAACTCCTTTCAGTCGGCAGTTCGAGAGCCACCTGAAATTGCGCACCAAAAGAGGGCCCCAGTAACCGCAGCCCAACACTCCGACATTGATAGTTTGATTCATTTTGTAGCTATTTGGCGGTCATTTTGTGAAGTCGGCTCAACTGGTGTTCTGGTGATAGTTGCTCGACGGATTGCGGAGAAACCCTCCGAAAGAGATGTGACGCCCAATATGTTGCCGCGAAAGTGTTCGACGATGATTCAGCCCTCGGAAGCGTTTCGGGAGCGCGCCCTTTGTAGAAGTCTGGGGGAGCGCCTCGCCGAAACCACACTATGAAATAGTGCCGGCATATTCTGGGAGCACAGGTCCTTTAACGGATTACCGGTAATCGCCTTGGAGTGGAAACGGAACCCCGCTTCGCATTTGGGCAAGCTGCCGCCCTTGGTGGATCGCCTTGTATCACCGGACCACGTTTTTGCATCCTTCCTGTCCCTCAGCGCTGACAAATCGCCTCTGAGTGAGTCCTGATCTAACGATATTTCTGGTTTTTACGTCAACAAGTAAATCTGGTCTGTGCTTTCCATGAAAACCACCCCATTGGATCGAAAACAAAGCGGGATCCAGGCCAAAGCGGATTACCTCTTGCAAAAGCTTTCGCCAAGCGCCGCCGGGCTCGACCGGGCTCAATATCGTCCCAGTTTGGGATACCTGACGCTGTTCGATCTCGCAGGATTGGCGGAGATCACGCGCCAGAATGGCTGGGCCGGTGATTGGGCGAAGGTCGCTGAAGACCAGAATACAAGAGCGAAGCAAAAGATGGCCGTTCAAATGAACGGCCACCTTAAGAAAAGAGCTTTTACCTATTCTAGCTCAGCGCCTAATAATACGCCGCATTACGCCCAAGCCACCGAGGGCGACCCCAAGGAGAGCCACTGTGGCGCCACCATCAGGAACCGATTGCCCGGGGGTAAAGAGCGTCCAGCCGGAAAGGCCGTAGGTGCCAGCCTTAATGGGAATTTTGATGGATCCGCTCAGACCGCCAACGTACCAGATCTCGGCACCAAACTTTGGGTTGTCGTAGGTTGCCAAGAGGTAACCATAGCCGCCCGCGCCAAGATTGATGACTGTGCCGGTGCCATTGAGCGCAAATACCGCGGAAGCCAAAGTGCCAAAATCATTCAAAGAACGTGTAATCGTGTTGGTCTGACCGCTTGTCGTGACAACCGCGGAACTACCGAGGGGCAGGGCAATCAGCGCGTTGACATAATCTGTTCGGTCCTGGTCGCCGCCTGCCATGCCGGAATCGACGAAGCCCAACTCGTTGGCGTCATGAATGGTCAAGGCTCTCGCGAACGGCGCCGAGCCGAAACTCGCAATCGCCGTTAAAACGATTAAGAGGCATTTTCGTGATTTCGAAATTCGCATACCAAGCCACTTAGCAATTGCGGTGCCACATGTCGACCGGCAATAAAATTCTAAGTCCACAACAATATCATAAATCCGTGATGTCCATCTATTTACTTACTTAAGAAATATTTCGGAAGCGCGGCGCTTTCGAACGTCGCGATTCAACAAAGTGTAAAGCAATCCGACGAATTTCTAGCATGTGGCGGCGTTGTTCAGGCGTAGTATCGCCAAAAAAAGTCCGAAGCCGAAGTGGACCAACTCGTAGCGAAACTGATCGACTACTCATCATCCCGGAGCGGGATCATCTGACGACTAAACGTACCGGCATTAAATTGTTGTTTTTCCCCCGCCCTCCAGCGGGAGCCCAACAAGGCAAAACCCTCCTGGATAAGAACCGGGATCGTTTTAAAGATGATTGCGATATCCAGCCAGATCGACAGGTGATCGACGTAAAAAAGGTCCATCGCAATCATCTCGTCGAAAGTGGTCTTATTTTTGCCATGAACCTGCCAGTAGCCAGTAACGCCGGGCTGGGCCTTCACGCGTCCCTTCTGCCACGGTTCGTAACGCGCAAACTCCACTGTTGTGCAGGGGCGCGGCCCCACCAAACTCATCTCCCCAAAAAGGACGTTGAAGATTTGGGGCAATTCGTCGAGACCTGTCGCCCGCAAGAATCGTCCGAGCGGAATCAACCGCGGATCGAATCCATCCAGCTTGGTCATGGGCCCGCCCTGTTGCATCAAATGCGCTACATATTGTTCGTGCCCTCGGGTTTCAGCGTTCACTCTCATGCTGCGGAACTTGTACATCATGAAAGATTGGCCGCGATAGCCGACCCGTTGTTGCCGAAAAAAGACAGGGCCGGGAGACACGATCTTGATTATCCACATGATAATCACCATTGCCGGTAACCAAAGAGGGGCGGTGGCGACGACGAACGCGAGGTCAAAAAGGCGCTTCCATAGCGGCGGCCGCAGGGGCGCAGTCGGGCCCAAGATGGAATCACCCCGCTTTGGAGTGACATCTTCGCAGTTCGGCGGAATGGAGTAGGACAGACTAGTCGGCGGAATCATAGCCGTGGATCTTTTGGGGGGTTAAGAAGCTAAATGTATAGGAGGAACCTTGGTGGACCCAAACAGCTGGCGAACGCTTGCTACGCAAAGGTGAAGACATATTCCGGGATGAAAGCCTTCTTGCCCTGAGCGGCGACGCGGCGGAAATCGTGGCCAGACTGGAGAAAACGAATAATCCGAAAATCAATCTCAGACCGATTTAAGGCAGCACTTATTTTCGCTTGACGCATCCCTGTTTCACGAGGCCAGATCATATTTATTGTTTCGACTTTTCCAGTGTCTTGACCGGCATAATGCCTAACGATCAACACTGAAAGCAGGCTACTAAATTTTTCGGTTTTCTGTCAAGACAATAACGGACGGGCAGAAGTCGCACCGAGCGGACGGATCGTCACGCCGTTATCGAGCGATTAATAACGGATTACGACGAGCGAGTCGCTGTCCCTCGCTCCCGCGACTCAGCCCCCGACGAGCGTAATCTTCGAGCGCTCGGCGAGATCGATGAGGGCCGCTTTCTCGAGTAGGAGCGTGCGTCCGGCCTCGACTGCGATGGCGCGCACCTTGGCGTCGGTCGCAATGCGCAATGTTTCGGTGCCGATGACGGGCACGTCGAAGCGCATGTCCTGGCCGGGTTTCGTTACTTTGATCGCGATCGCATTCTTCTTGCCGAGCAATCCGCCGCGGCGGATCGCATCGTTCGTGCCTTCGAAGGCCTCGACCGCAAGCACGGTGCCGTTTTTCACGACGATCGTTTGGCCAATATCGAGAGCGCTGAGCTGTTTCGCGATCGGGAAACCGAAAGTGATGTCTTCCTCATCGCGCTCTTTCAGCTTCGGGCCGGCAATGTGGCCGTGCGGCGCGAGGAGATGCTCGAGGAAGGTGGTGGCCGGCAGGAGTTCGACCTGGTTCTCAGCCAGTTGGTCGGCGATTGCGCTGAAGATCGATTCGGCGTTGCGACGTTTGAGGCGGGCGAGGAGGAACATGGCCTGGAAGTCCGGGCGCAAGCTGAAAAGGTTGCCTGGCGCAATCTGCCCGGCCATGATCGCGTGCCTGACGTTCGCGCCTCGGAAGAAAGTGAGGAGCTTTCCGAGTTGGCCAACGCGCAGCCATTCGATTTCGTCGGCGCGATTGCTGATGTCGGGCGACGTCTCGTCAGTGAAGGCGGAGATGATGATTTTCTTCACCCCGGCGACACGGGCGGCGTCGGCCAGGAGAAGCGGATAAACGCCGCTGCCGGCGATGATCCCGAGAGCCTCTGGCGTTTGCATTTTCGCCGGCCGAGTTGGCCTAACGCGCTACTAGTGGTGGCGGCGCCGCTTGACGTTCAACTGGGCGAGCGCCTTTTGGAGCGAGGCTTGGACCGCCGCCACCTCTTCGGCCCCGAGATCGTCTTTCATCGCCGCTTGCGCACGAGCGACCGCGGCTTCCGCGGCACTCTCATCGATTGCTGTCCACTCCAAGGCCATGTCGGTGAGCACCGAGATGGCGTCACCCGTGATTTCGGCAAAGCCTTCTCCCACGGCGAGCGACGTTTCCTTGCCGCTCCTGAAAACGCGCAGCTCACCGGGTTTGAGCGTGGTCAGCACCGGGACGTGCTGGGGATAAACACCGAGCTCGCCGTCCATCCCGGGAAGCACGACCATCTCGACATCCTCCGAGTAGGCTTTCGCCTCCGGGGTTACAATTTCCAGACGCAGCGTGCGCGCCATCGTTAGTCCTTGATCATTTCAATGCCGCCCTTCATGTAGAAATTTTGCTCGGCGACATCGTCGTGTTTGCCATCGAGGATTTCTTTGAAGCCGCGGACGGTTTCGGCGATAGAAACGTACTGGCCGGACGTGCCGGTGAAAACTTCGGCGACGTGGAAAGGCTGGCTGAGGAAACGCTGGATCTTGCGCGCGCGGAAGACGGTCAGCTTGTCTTCCGGGCTGAGCTCGTCCATCCCGAGAATGGCGATGATGTCCTGCAAATCTTTGTAGCGCTGGAGCACCTTCTGCACCCCGCGCGCGACGTCATAATGCTCGTCGCCGACCACCTCGGGCGCGAGCGCCTTCGAGGTCGAAGCGAGTGGGTCGACCGCCGGATAGATCCCCAGCTCAGCGATCGAACGCTCGAGCACGATGGTGGAATCGAGGTGCGCGAAAGTGTTCGCCGGGGCCGGGTCGGTCAGATCGTCCGCCGGCACGTAAACCGCCTGCACCGAGGTGATCGAGCCTTTGTTGGTCGAAGTGATGCGTTCCTGCAGATCACCCATCTCGGCCGCAAGTGTTGGCTGATAACCGACCGCCGAAGGCGTCCGGCCTAACAACGCCGAAACTTCCGCCCCAGCTTGCGAGAAGCGAAAAATGTTGTCGATGAAGAGGAGCACATCCTGATTGCGTTCGTCGCGGAAGTATTCCGTCATGGCGAGCGCGGAGAGAGCGACGCGGAGACGCGCGCCCGGGGGCTCGTTCATTTGCCCGTAAACGAGCGCGACCTTCGATTTGCTCAAATCCTTCTGATCGATCACGCCCGCCTCGCTCATCTCGGTATAGAGATCGTTCCCTTCACGCGAACGTTCGCCCACGCCGGCGAAAACGGAGAAGCCGCCATGATTTTTTGCGATGTTGTTAATGAGCTCGAGAATCACGACCGTCTTGCCGACGCCCGCGCCGCCAAACGCGCCGACTTTGCCCCCCTTGGTGAAGGGACAGATGAGATCGATGACCTTAATGCCGGTCTCGAGGATGTTCGCCTGCACGTCCTGGTCGGTCAGCTCCGGCGCCTTGCGGTGAATCGGATAGCGCTTGGTAAAAGAAACGGGCCCGCGGTTATCGACCGGATCGCCGGTCACGTTAAAGATTCTGCCCAGGGTCCCCTCGCCTACCGGCACGGTGATCGGGCCGCCAGTGTCCGTCACGGCCATTCCGCGCTTGAGGCCTTCGGTCGACGACATCGCGATCGAGCGGACCCAGCTTTCGCCGAGATGCTGCTGTACCTCGAGCGTCAACCTGGTCGGGTTGCCGTTCACTTCGTACTCAATCTCGAGCGCGTGGTAAATGCCGGGAAGTTTTCCGGCGTCGGCGAAGTCCACGTCGACGACGGGACCGATGACTTGGACAATATTACCAGTATTCATAAAAAGGAGCGACCCGCGGGGCGATTGCCCGGCGCGCGGAAGAGCCAAGGTAACGAAGTTGCGCGCGCCGACAAGAAAAAAGCGGTGGAACCCCCGGGTCAGCCTACGACGGGAGGTGGCGGCATGTGACCTGCTTTTTAAGGATGGCTGTTGCTTTCTGGCATGTCCGGCCGGCGATTGCGAAAATGCGAATTTTTTTATCTGCGGTTCTCGCCTCCAGCGCCGCCTTGCCGTGCGTCGCTGGGCCGATCGATTTCACCCCAACGAGCGGCCAACGCGTGCTCGAAAACGTGGTCTTTCCGCAACTCGTATTCCATCAGGACGGTCATGCCATCAGCTACGAGCAACCCCGGAACTGGACTTTCACGGGCAGCGCGGCGCAGCTCAAACTGACGCCGCCAGATATTTCGCAAGCGCAGGCGACGATCGAGCAGGTTGCGCTGCCCGCACCGCAGACTCTTGACGAGGCGACAGCGATTTCTTTGCGGAAGGTCGTGCTCGCGTCCATACCGGGCGAAGCGCAAAACGCGAAAGTGGTCGCCGAGGAGCAAAATCCAGTCTCGATCGATCAACAGCCCAGCTATGCGATCACGGCCAACTACAGCTATTTCGGTCAGGACTACGCGGTGAGCGTGCTTTTCGCGAACCTGGGCGACACACAACTGCGTGCACGACTGGTGGCGCGAAAAGCAGATTTTGACGCACTTCAACGCGCGTTTCGCAGCAGCCTTTTTAGTCTGCGCTGGGAGTAGTGGGCAACGCGGCGGCTTCGCTACTGCCGACGAGAAATGCCGGGAGCGAAACCGTTTCGACCCGCGCCGCGCACCCTGGAATCGAGGAATTCGCCCCTCCTCGGCAGAACCGTCCTCGCGCCTACTGCATGTACCAGCGCGAACGAATGTAGTCGTAGGAAGCGAGGACGCCGGGCGGAGGTTTGGAGAGGAAATTCGTGTCGAAATACCAGGCGCGGTTGGGCGGATTGTAGACATTGGCAGCGCCCCACCGACCGATGGCTTGCTGGCTATTGTAGAGCTCGAGCATCGAGCCGTAATAGGTGAGCGTCTTGTTGGACCAGTTTTCGAGGAAACGGGGAAAGTTCTCCACGCCGCCGCTGTAGTAACCGTTGCCGCTCGGGACGACGCCGGAGATGATGCCGGCATTGACGGTGGTGCTAGTCGCCGCCGGTACGGTTCCAGCGAGCGAATCGGTCCAGGAGTTGGAGAGGATGTTGACGGCGTCTGCAATAATGGCGGCCGGCTGACGGGTATAGCCGGCGACCGTAGGCTGGGTGGGATCACCCGAGTTGGAGGGTGGCTGAAGGCTGGCTGTGCTGCCGGTGTTGTAGTCACCCTGGACGTAAACTGGATTGGCGCTGGCGATGGTAAGGCCGGCGGCACCGTAGCTGCCATCAGGGAGGCTGCCACCGTTCTTTAGCCGGATGCCGCGCTTGTTGGTCAGGCCGGTGGACCCAGCACTAAGGTCGGTAATATAGACGATGCCGTTGAAGCTACTGCCGAAGTCGCCGTTGTTGATGGCGGTCGTAATCACGCCGACGTCGAGGGTGGCCAGCCGAATGCTGGCGTTACCAGTGGTGGCGCCTTCCCGATTGTCAGTGATTGTTTGGTTGGTCGTAATGGCGTTTTTAAAGGCCGTGGCCATCTTCTTCTTCGTGCCGCTAGTCGCGTTGGTGATGTCGACACCGGCAGCGTTGTATATTGTGACGTTGTTCGAGGCGTCGATCGTGACTACAGCACCGGCTTGGGTTTGGAATCGGTAGGGATCGAGAGCGGTCGCTGAGGTCGTGTAATCGATCAAAACATGGTAATCATCCAGGACAACGCCGTAGGGCTGTTGCGCCGGGCCGCTGGTGGGTGGCTGGCCGGGGGCCCAGTGGGGGCTCGTCGGAGTCTCGGGATGCTGACTATCTCCCGGCATGAAACCAATCGACCAGAGATCCACGTAGGTGGTATTTCCGTTCAAGGTGAGCGTATCATGCCCGGTATAGAGATTGCCGTTGGTATGAACGTCGCCATTCACCACCATGGGGGCTCCGGGGTGAATCTCCATGTCGTCGGTGTAAAAGATCGCGTAGCGCCAGAGCGAAAGGATTTGCTTTTGAAAAACACGGCGGACGCGGGCGACAACGTTGGCGGGATCGTTCGGGTTGCTCAGGTTCGCGGCAGTGGTGACAAGAGTCGGAATCACCACATCAGCGCTAGCGAGGTAGTAGTAGCTGCGGTCGCCGATGCTCGTGCCGGCAATGGGAGCAGGGGTCGCCGCACCAGAAGTCTTGGTGTTCCAGTTGGAGTCGAGCGGATAGATGGCGTAATTGGTGAGCGTATACTGCGATACGCCGGGGAAATTACCTGGCGTGGGCGTCGGAATCTCGTTATCAAAATCGCTACGCTTGAATATTTTCGTTTGATTGGTGCGACAGATCGCGCGCCAGGCAGAAAAGGCCATCTCGGTGCTGGCATCGCCAATATTGGTCGCCTGCCGCAGGAGCAAGCTGCGTCGAACGTTGCGGCCGATGGAGTTTGTATACTGCAGGGCGAGATCGATAAACACGCCTACGATCGCCATTGTGATTATCGTGACGATAAGGGTGTTACCGGCCTGCCGACGATTCTGGCGGTGATTTGTTTTCATTGGGTATTGGTCATCTTGCAGCGAAAAGGAATCTTCGAGCTAAGGAACATGTTGACCGCGCCATAACCGCGCCGACTGGTATTCGCGTCGACGGCGGACAGGTCGACCGCTGCGACATAGTGGTTTTGTGGGGTTGGCGGGGAGCCTGGCGTTAAGGGAATGGTAAAGGGCGTGCTGGAGGTGATGTTTCGGGTGATGACCTTGTAGTTGTTCAGGTCATTCGTGGGGTAGTAGCGCAAATCGTTGCCGACGATTGCGTAGCTCTTGCGCACTGTGATGAACGCGGTAATGATGGATGTCGTTCCCGTGCCACCCTCGATTCCCGTTCCGACGATGTTGATCGCGGTTCCGATGGCTTGGGCGAAATTGAACCTAAGGTTCGCGCCGGAGGTGGCTGTGCTCACGATATCGCTTTCTATACCGAACGAAGGGATATTGAGTCGCGCGCTGGCCGGCGGCGTGTAGCCGGGACAATACAGGGTGATCGAGGTATCGGTGGCATTTGCATTCACGACCACCGGAAACGGTCCGGCCGCAAAACTCTGAAACGAAATGCCCGGTGCCTGCACCGGATTGCCCGACCCATCGATGATGGTCGCAATGGGCTGGAGACTGGAATCCACCAACTGCGGAATGGAAACCGAGCTGTGGATGTTTTGCAGCATCTGATCGACGCCGGCCCGCGCTTGCTGGTGAGCGGTGTTCACCGCGGTGTTCTTCGCGTAGAGGACCATCCCGGAGTTGAGCACGAGAAAGATCATCATCCCGACGATGGTCATGATCCCCATCGCAACGGCGACTTCGATCAGGGTGAACCCGCGCAATGAACGTGGGGACATAAATTTCATACGTCGGACGCCCGCATCGCGTTCAACTGCACCCGATAAACTTTGCTCCGGTACGTGTAGGTAACGACGACGGTGGCGGAATAGAGATTGAGGTTCTGCCCCTGGGTCACGACGTTGTTGGTGACTACGGTGGTGACCATCTGACCGGTCACCGTATGCGTCTGGCCGTTGGCTCCGCCCGGTTCGGTATAGAGGGTGACGGTTTGGGGGGCGCTGATGCCGAGCCCTAACGCTGCTGGAATTTGCGGAGGATTTGTCTGCGGGTTGAACGGAGACTCCGTCAGGATGAGGTCGATTTGGTTTTGGGCGGCCGTCTCAGCCCCTGTATAGAGGCGGGCAATGGAAGCGTAGTTGTTCGCCTGGGTGAGAGCCCAAATCGCGCTCCCCGCTAGCAGTCCGAGCAGGGCCGTGGCCACGAGCAGTTCAATCAGGGTGAACCCTTCTCTGCCTTTCCCGCTCTGAAGGGATGGATTTCCAAAGAATCGACGCATAGCGAAGATATATGGGAGCAATGCCCGTGCCTATATCTTCGACAAGATGGCAAACAACACACTGCCCTGCGACTGATGCGCTGCTCAACCGGCCAGGAGCGGAACGATTGAAGTAGTTGGCAAGAATACCGATAGTGTGGCATGAAAAATGTTATGGACGTTGCGAGTCAATTATGAGAATTATAGTTTTCATGAAAGCTGACTGCGAGATCTCTGATCATCCCGCCGCCTTTGACATGAAAACGCCCGCCCTCTGCATCCGATCTTACAGACGCGCCTTCCGCTGGATAACCTGCGCCGCAGTTTATGCCTGGGTCGCAGTGTCTTCTCATGCCACGCTGGGTCCGTTGGCCTCCCCGCTCCGTCCACAAAGTTTGGCCGCGGCAACCACCCCTTTGTCGGTAACTCCCCCGGAAGCATTTTACCCTGTTTTGGGTCTGCTCGCCGCCGTGGCGTGCACCTGCCTTCTGCGGCGCCGCCGCATCGCTCAACTGGAAGCCATGGCCGCCTCAGAACGTTGAGAAGAGGTTTTCGTTAGGTTAGGGTTGGATGCGGCCGTCCTCTAGCTTGGGGGCGGTCGCTTCCTTTTGTATTCCAGCGTTCGTCCGTGGCAAGTCTTCATGTCGGAACGCGGTCGATCGAGACCCGGTAATTAAATCATTACGGGAGGTTGGATCAAGACCCGGGAATCGGTGGAAATGAAGAATTTCGCGAACCTCGCCCAGTTTAGGAGCATATGGCACGACCCAGCGATTCTCGTACCCCGCGGCGGATTTTCTCTAAAATTTTGCGCGAAATTTTTTCCAGAATTAAAAGATGGTCCACGCTTTTCCGCCGGAATTCTGATTTATCTGGTTATTTCCGAGAAGCCCAAGCCTGGCAAAAAAACGTTGACCTCGAGAATCGACAGTGACAAAACGGAGACGCCTTGAAGACGAAAAAGCTTGCAACGAGAGGCCGGAGCGAAATAAAAGGCACCCAGGTCCCGATGAAGATATCCCAGACTCGAAACCTCAGGAATGTGCTCATTGTTCTCTTCTGCATCTCCACGCTTCTTGCAACAACCGCGACCTCTACGGTCGCCGCGTCGAATTCACTCGGAATCCATAATATTGTCGCGGCGTCAGGCCCGAACGCCGTAAAGCAAGGGTTCAACACCTTCGATCCGACGGAACGGGCGATGCCTGGAAACAGTCGCACCGCGGCGCTTCCTTCGGCGACCATGCTCGCTCTCAGCCCGGCCTGGAACGCTATTTTTCCCATCATCGGATTGATTGCAGCGGTCGCGGTGACGCAATTGTTGCGTCGGCGCCGTATTGCGCAACTCCGCTCCAGTTCTTCGACCGGCCAATAAACCGATCCAGATTTGGCTTGGCGGCCGTCCTCGCGAAGGGGGCGGCCGTTCTCCTTGGCCTTCCGACCGACTAGCCGCCAACCGCCATTTGGGCCGTCGCGATCTCAAGCAATTCGGTCGTAATGCTGGCTTGTCGCATCTTGTTGTATTCGAGGGTGAGATCCTTGATAAACTGGTTGGCGTTGTCAGTCGCATTCTTCATCGCCACCATCCGCGCGCTGTGTTCTGAGGCACGAGCATCGAGGATCATTTGGAAAACCTGGTACTGCACATAATACGGCAGCAAGAAATCCAGCACGTTTGCCGGGCTGGGCTCAAAAATATATTCGAGCATGGGATCAGCCGTTGATTCGTTGGGCCGGGCCCCGTTGGGCGCAGCGTTGAACACAATTTGACTGATCGGAAGCAGCGTTTGCGCGACCGGTTTTTGGTTGATCGTGTTGACAAAATGAGTGTAAAGCACGGTCACCTTGTCCACTTCCCGGCTCAGGAACTTCTCGATGCAAAACTTTGAGATGGCTTTCGTTTCCAGAATGGTGGGCGCGTCCTTGAGTTCAAAATCCGCCAGCAACTCGCGCCCTGTCCGCGCGACAAACTGGCGAGCTTTGCGGCCCGCCGTCACGTAAACAGTCTTGGCCATGTCGAAGGTCGCCACCTCGCGCATCAGGTTGGTGTTGAGCGCGCCGGCCAAGCCCTTGTCGGTGCTGACAATGAGAACGAGTTCCTTGTTCGTCGGCCGAATTTGCAGGAGCGGATGAAGCAGCGGGTCGGTCCGGCTCTTCAGTGAAACGAGCACCCGATTCATCAACTGCGAATACGGACGGCCCGCCAGCGCATTTTGCTGCGCCTTGCGCATTTTCGAGGCCGCGACCATCTGCATCGCCTTGGTGATTTGCGCGGTATTGCGGATCGATTTGATCCGGCGCCGGATGTCTTGCGTATTCGCCATGTCCTCAAGCGGCTATTGCCAGGTCACCTTGAAATCATTCAGCGCCGTCGCCAGGTCGGCCTCCAAATCCTTGTCGATCGCCTTCTTCGTCCGAATCGCGGCGAGCACGCTTTCTTTCCGTGTCTGCAGGTAATCCTGCAGCTTCGTCTGAAATTCCTTCACGCGCTCGACCGGCACGGGATCCAGATATCCGTTTTGCATCGCCCAAAGAACCGCGACCTGTTCCTCAACCGGAATCGGGTTGTATTGAATTTGTTTAAACAACTCCACGATCCGCTGCCCGCGATCGAGCCGCGCCTTGGTCGCAGCGTCCAAATCGGAACCGAACTGCGCGAAAGCCGCCAACTCACGGAACTGAGCCAGGTCCAGCTTGATCTTGCCCGCCACTTGCTTGATCGCCTTGATTTGCGCCGCAGAACCGACACGGCTGACCGAAAGTCCAACCGAGATGGCCGGGCGAATGCCTTGAAAAAACAAATCGGTCTCGAGATAAATCTGCCCGTCGGTGATCGAGATGACGTTGGTGGGAATGTAGGCCGAGACGTCCCCGGCCTGCGTCTCGATGATGGGCAAGCGCGGTGAGCGAGCCGCCGCCGGATTCCTCCGTGACGCGCGCGCTGCGTTCGAGCAAACGCGAATGCAGATAGAAAACGTCGCCCGGGTAGGCCTCGCGACCGGAGGGACGTTTCAAGACAAGCGACACCTGACGATAAGCCACGGCGTGCTTCGAGAGATCATCGTAAATGATGAGCGCATCCATGCCGTTATCCATGAACCACTCGCCCATCGCCGCCCCGGCAAAGGGCGCGAGATACTGGTTCGTCGCGCTCTCCGAGGCGGGCGCGGAAATGATCGTGGTGTAGGGCATCGCGCCATTTTTCTCCAGTACGGCGAGAGTGCGCGCGACGTTGGAGTTTTTCTGACCAATCGCGACGTAAATGCAATAGAGCGGACGATGGTCCTTGAGCTGCCCCTCCTCCGCCGCCTTGTTCAGGCGCGCCTGGCTGATGATGGTATCGACCGCAATCGTCGACTTGCCCGTAGCGCGGTCGCCGATGATCAACTCGCGCTGTCCGCGACCGATCGGAACCATCGCGTCGATGGCCATGATCCCGGTCTGCACCGGCTGGCTGACGCTCCGGCGTTTGATGATGCCGGGCGCGATTTTTTCCACCGGATAGAAAGTCTCGGTGTGGATCGGCCCCTTGTTATCGACCGGCTGGCCGAGAGTGTTAACGACGCGGCCAAGCAAGCGCCTTGCCGACCGGTACCTGCAGAAGCTTCCCGGTCGTTTTGACTTCATCGCCTTCCGAGACCTTCGTCGGATCGCCCAGCAGAATGATGCCGACTTCGGTTTCCTCGAGGTTGAGGGCGAGGCCGAATTCCCCGCTCGGGAATTCGATCATCTCGTTCAACATCACCTCGCTCAGGCCCTCGACGCGGGCGACGCCGTCGCCCGCTTCGCGGACGACGCCGACGTTGCTCTTGGTGGTCGAGGTTTTCAGCCCGGCGATTTGCGTTTCGATTTCTTCCAGAATGCTGCTCATGATAATTCGTTAGGTTAAAGTTTCTGCTGCAGACGTTCGAGACGGTTGCGCACGCTGCTGTCCCAGACGTCGCTCCCGACGCGGACGCGCACGCCGCCGAGCAAGGCCGGATTGACGACAAAGTCAGTCGTTAGGCCAGCGCCATACTTGTGTTCCAAACCGGAGACGATTTTCCGGCCCGCTTCCGGGTCGAGTTCCGAGGCGGATTCGATCGTGGCCTTGCGCTTCTCGATTTCCAGCCGCAACAGCCGTCGATAATTTTCGAGGAGCTGGATGTAGCTGCGCGGCTTCTCCGCCATGATCGATTGCACGAGCGAATTGATTTTCTTCCGATCGAGCGCGCCGTCGACGTAGCTCGCGCGCACGAGTTTACGCGAGAGTCGGCGAATGTCCTTGCTGATCTTCACGCGCTTGAGTCGAACCCGTTAGGACGCCACCTGGCGGCTCGCTTCTTCCTGGAGGCGACGCTGGTCGTCGGCGGTCAGGACTTTGCCGGTAACTTTCGCCGTGGTGTCGATGACGAGCCGACCCAGCTCGCGTTTGAGCTGACTCATGGTGCGCTCGTGTTCGAGCGCGCTCGCCTCCCGCGCCTTGGCCAGGATTTGCTCGGCCGCGACGATTGCTTCCTGCTGCCTGCGTTCGGCGATCACGCCGGCGCTGGCCCGCGCCTCGTCGATCATCTTTTGCGCCTCGCTATTGCCCTGGGCCAGGATTTCCTGGTAGCGCTGCTCCGCTTCCGCCAGTTGCTGTTTGATCTTCTCCGCGTTCAAAAGCCCCTCCGCGATGCGTTGCCGGCGCTCCTCCAGCACCGCCAGAATCGGCTTGTAGGCAAACTGCTTCAAAAGCAACGCCACAATGATGAAGCTGATGACTTGCGAGAGGAAAATCCTGACGTCAAAGCCAAACGACTCCGCAGTTGAATTGACCAAATCAGCGATGCCGCCGGCGGCGACGAAGATGGGAATGTTCATTCAGTAAGAGCGACTCCCGAGCATGCGGCTCGAGACAGCAGCGGTTTAGTGGACGAGGAAGAGAGCGTAGAACACGATCGCTTCCGCGAAGGCAATCGCGAGAATCGCCTGCACCAGAATCGGAGTCGCCGCGCCGGGATTGCGGCCGACCGCGGACGACGCACCCATGCCGACCAATCCCACGCCGATCGCCGCGCCCAGGGCCGCGAGGCCGACATGAATGCTTCCGCTTATCTCTGCCAGTAATGGTAATATCATATTTTTCTTTTTGGTTGGTTTGCTTCAGCCCCTTCCGCGGTATCCGCAGCCGAGCCGAAAATTGTTAATGGTGCGCGCCCTGCGCCGGTTCGTGGTGAGCGATCAAGAGGGTAAAGACGGCGGTCAGCAGCATGAAGACCAGTGCCTGCACCACACCCACGAGAAGTTCCATGAAATAAAACGGGATCGGGATCAGCCAGGAGAGCGCGGGGACGAGGTGGGCCATGGATTCGAGCATGTTTTCGCCCGCGTAGACGTTGCCGTAAAGCCGAAAGCTGAGCGAGATCGGCCGGAACAAGATGGAAACGATCTCCAGCCAGCCAACCATGAAGAAAACAATGATCATGAGGACCTTTAAGAGACCCTTCGAATCTCCCTTGGGCCCGAAGAGGTGCATGATGAAGCCGCCAATCCCGTTTTCCTGCAAGGCCCAGACGATCCAAAGGGCAAAGAAAACCGCCGCCATTGCGAAGGTGAGATTGAGATCAGCATTCGCGCCGCGAAGCAGCGGGCGATCGATATGGAAAACGTTCGTCGCCGGAATTTGATGTCCCCAGCCGACGGTTCCGACCCCGGGAATCAATCCGAACCAGTTCAGGCACAAGATGAAGATAAAGATCGTGGCAAAAAACCAGAACGTTTTCTTGACCAAATGCGAGCCGATCACGCTCTCGAGGAAATTGTAGAGCCCTTCCACCATCCATTCCCAAAAATTCTGCGCCCCGGTGGGCACTGGTTTAATCTTTCGCGTCGCCATTTGCGCAAAGGCAATAATCCCGGCCGCAACCACCCAGGTGACGAGCATCGAGTTTGTGACGGTAACCTTGCCCAGCGTGAACAGCGGCGCGGCCTTTAAGGGAAGCGCCTCATGCTCTTCGACCGCCGCAGCGGGCGCAGGCGAGACCTCCTCTCCGTGCGCGTCGGCGGCAAAACCGCCGAAAGCGACGAGAGCGGAGACGCTCAACAGAAGTGGTAAAAAACGAAAACAGCGATCGACCATTGGGCGGGTCGGAAAACGGCGCTTCCGGAGACCGGTCAGGCGCGACCTGTTCCGGACGAAACAGGCGAGCGCCTCAAGGCCGCTAACGACGCGCATACAGAAGAGCATGTTGCCAGCGCTGACAAGCGACTTTCCGGAGTTTTTTTCCGGGAGAAACGTCGGCGAAAACCGGGTTCGAAAAGCAGCTATTTGACGGGCACGCGTTCCTGTTGGAACTGCGCTGCAATCACCGGGCGTTCTGATCCGGCCCGGGCCTCGGCCTCGTTCGCGATCTCCACCGCTTCGCGATAATGACCTTCCAACTGGGCGATGTGGATGCGCTGCTCGAAATGCGCTGCAACCGATTCACTCGCCAGCACGCCTATCTCGCCAAAGGAATGTTGGGTGCGCGTGATCTTTTTCATTTCCGCGGCCAGCGCTCGATAATCGCGCTCCTCGACCAGTGCCCCGCAACGTCCCTCTTCCACCGCTTCGGGGATTCCGCCGTGTCGCGTCGCCAGGACCGGCATGCCGGTCGCCATCGCCTCGAGGATCGAGTTAGGAATGCCTTCCTGATTTTCGTCCGCCGGCATCTCGCTCGGGTGCAGAAAGACGTGGCACCGATGATAGAGCTCGAGCAGCTCGGGCTGGGAAAGAAAGCCGGTAAAATGGACATGTTCGCTCACGTTCAATTGCGCCGCGAGCGCTTCCAGAATGGGTTGCAGGGGTCCTTTCCCCGCGATGAACAATTCCGCATTCGGATTCTCCTGGCGGAACAGAGCAAAAGCGCGCAGACAAGTCGTCAGGCCTTTTTTCGGAATCAAACGGCAAGCCTGCAGAAATCGCCACGGCCCCTGCTTCGGCGCTTCCCGGCGCTGCGCTGGAAACTGCTCCAGCGGAATTCCGGTCCGATTAATGCGGATTTTCTCCGGCGGACAACCGAGCTGGATAAGACGCTGCTCGAGCGACCGCGACCGCGACAGGACTAGCGGAACGGCATGAAAAACCTTGCGCAACTTAGCCGCGTAATCCGGGCTGTCCGCCTTCAACATCACGTCCGCGCCGTGAAAGGAAACGATGCACGGCTTATCCCAAACCTGGATAAACGGGAGCAAATGGACACCGGTGTGACCAAAGTAAATGTGCATCAGATCGGCGCCGCGGCGTTCGAGCAGGTTGGCGAGCAGCTGATACTCCCCGCGATAGACAATTGGAGGCCGCCGCTCCACGAATTTCAGCCAGCCATGCCGGAAAAGATTGAAATGCGGGGCCGGAATGAGCTCAATGTCATCGAACGGGAAACGTTCGCTGTTCTGCAATTTCTTCGTCATCACGAAGGTGCTCACATCGCGCAGGGCCGTAACCTGCCGATAGATGTGGAGCATCTCGGATTTAAGAAATGTTGTGCAGTAACTTGCGACGACCAAATTCGACATAAGAAATGGGGAACTCCCGTTAAGAGGTCAAAAAGTCGTGAACTCTTAGCGCATTGATTCCGCTTGTCTAACTCTATTCGCTTTTTCCTTAAAAGATGGCCTTGGCATAAGAAGAACTGACGGCTTCGCCCGCTGCAGGTTCGCTTTCCCGCAACCAACGGTCGAGCGCTTCTTTTAAGTCTTCGATGCCTTTTTTCTCTTTGGCCGAGACTGGCGCCACTTCGCGCCCCGGGTAGCGCCGTTCAAAAGCGGCCAGATTTTCCTCCGCCGCGGGCAAATCCATCTTATTCGCCACCACGCGCCAGGGGCGTTTGGCCAGGCGAGCATCATAAAGGTCAACTTCGCGACGCAAATGCTGCAGATCCTCGATCGGATTGCGACCTTCGCTCCCCGCCATGTCGAGCACGAAGAGGAGCAGGCGACACCGCGTGATATGCCGCAGGAATGCGTGACCCAGACCAAGATTGCGATGCGCCCCTTCGATTAACCCGGGAATATCGGCCACCGTTGCGCGACGATAATCGGCAAAATTCACCACCCCAATCATCGGATGCAAGGTCGTGAAGGGATAGGGCGCGACCTTGGGATGCGCGGCGGAGATGCGACGCAGCAGGGTCGACTTCCCGGCGTTCGGATAACCGACCAGGCCGGCGTCCGCGATCGTGCGCAATTCGAAAATGAAGGTTCCCTCCTCCCCTTCTTCGCCCTCCGAATACTGGCGCGGCGCTCGATTGCGCCCGCTCTTGAAATGAACATTTCCTTTTCCGCCCTTGCCTCCGTGGCAGAGAACGAACGTCTCGGCAGGCCTGGTCAAATCCGCGATTTGCTCGAGCGCCATATCGGGCGCGGCTGCCCCGTCGAGCGGTCCCGGCGAATCCAAAAAGGCCAACGGACCGCCTAACGATTCCAAGCCGTGCACTACCGTCCCGACCGGCACCTTTACGATCTTGGCCGGCGCGCCACGACCGTGCATTTGCTTGCCCATGCCATGGCCGCCGTTCTTCGCCCTGATCAACGGCTCGTAAAACAAACTCGCCAGATTGTCCGTGTGTTCGTCCGCGCGCAGAATGACGTCACCCCCCTTACCGCCATCGCCTCCATCCGGACCACCCCGCGGCACGAATTTCTCGCGGCGGAAACTGACGCACCCACGCCCGCCATCGCCCGCTTTCGCCACCACCTTGATCCGATCAACAAACATGGCGCCACCATACACCGGCCCGCGCATAACGACAGTGCCTAACGAGTGCCGCGCCCGCTACTTTCGCACGAGCGACTCGTAAAGCCGCTTCGTCTCTTGCGCGATCGCGGCCCAGGTGAATTTCTCCTCCGCTCGCTGCCGTCCCGCCCGCCCAAATTTCTTCTGTCGTTCCGGGTCCGCCATCAGCTGGTTGATCCGCGCCGCCAGGTCGCGCTCAAATCTTTCCGGGTTCGTCGGCTCGAACGGGCTCTCGCTCATCTGCTCCACCGGAACAAGGAACCCCGTTTCTCCATCGACCACGACTTCCTTGATTCCGCCGACCGCGCTCGCCACCACCGCCGTTTCGCAGGCCATCGCCTCCAGATTGATGATCCCAAATGGTTCGTAAATCGACGGGCAACAAAATACCGCCGCCCGCGCGTAGAGCTGGTGCACCGTTTCCTTGTCCACCATCTCGTTGATCCAGAGGATGCCCTTCCTTTTCGCCTGCGCTTCGCCAACCGCCACCTGCATTTCCGCCGCAATCTCGGGCGTGTCCGGCGCGCCGGCACAGAGTACGATCTGGAAATTTGGAGTCATGAATTGAATTGCGCGCACGAGGTGAATGATCCCTTTCTGCCGTGTGATACGCCCCACGAAAAGCAGATACGGCTGCGCCGGATCAATCCCATGGCGGACCAGAGCGTCGATCTTTTCGGTCGGCTGATATTCGTCCAGATCGATTCCGTTATAGATGACGTGCAACCGGTCCGGCTCGATCCGGAAAAGCCGCTCCACATCGGCCTTGGTGCCGTTGGAGACCGCAATGACTGCATCCGCCATTTCCATGGCCGTTTTTTCCAGCCAGACGGTGAAGTCGTATCCGTCGCCGAGCTGCTCGCGCTTCCACGGACGCAAAGGCTCGAGCGAGTGCACTGTGATGACGAGCGGGATGCCGTAGTTCAATTTGGCCAGAATCCCGCCGAAATGGCTGTACCAAGTATGGCAATGCACGAGATCGGCCCTGATCGCGGTGGTGTTGAAATCGAGGCATCGCTGCAAGGCGGCGAAGACCGGATGCAAGGGCCTGGGACAGGTGTAGACGCTCGTTTCCACCTCAAATCCGCGCACCTCGGGATTTGTGCCTAACGATCGCTGATCGCCGAAACAGCGCACCTCCACCGTGAGCAACCTCGCCAGCTCCCGCGCCAGGTACTCAACGTGCACGCCGGCGCCGCCATAGGTGTGGGGCGGGTATTCGTTTGTCAAAAACAGCGTCTTCATCGAGGGGTCCCTATTGCGCTGCGTTCACGAGCAAAACCGGCATTCGGGCGCGGTGGCGCACCTGCGTGATGGTGTTGCCGTAGATCAAGTCCTTCAGGAAGCGATGGCCGTGCGTCGTCATCGCGATCAGATCGCAGGCCGCCTCCGTCGCGGTCTTGAGGATTTCTGTCGGCGGATCCCCCAGCGCGAGGTGAGTTTTGACTTCAATCCCCTGGGCGCGCACTTCGCCCGCCATCGTCTCGAGGTAAGCCCGGTCGTCCTTCATCTCCTCGGAATCCGCCAGCTGGAAGCGATTGTAGTTTCGCGCCGCCCAGCCGTCGGCCACATGGAGCAGGAGCAGCTCCGACCCGTGCACCCTCGCCAGCTCGGTAATGTGCGGAAACATCGCCCGGTCCGTCCGGCTGTTGTCGAGTGCGACAAGAATCTTCTGGTACATCGTCAAGAAGCTTTAAGCTTTAAGGGTTAGGTTTTAAGAGGAGGCGTTGGCGATGCTCGCTTCTTCACTTAAAACTTAAAGCTCAACACTTAAAGCGATTAAATCGTTCATTCCTCGCCACCCGCTCCATCCGGCCGTCCTGGCTATCGACCTCGGCACCTCCTCCGTGCGGACCGCGCTCTTCGATGCACGGGCGCAGCCAATTGCCAGCTCGGACGCCAGCCAGGCCTACCGAGTCCGCTATTCCAGCGAGCAAGGCGCAGAACTCGATCCCGCAATTCTGTTGCGTGCGACCCGAAAATGTATTCGCGAGACCCGCGCTCTGACGAATGCTCCGCTCCGCGCGATTGCGGGCTCTGGTTTCTGGCATAGCCTCCTCGGGCTCGATCGGGCCGGACAACCGCTCACCCCGGTCTATACTTGGGCCGACGCTCGTGGCGTGGAGGATGCCGCGCGTTTGCGCAAAGAACTCGACGAACACAAAATCCAGCAACGCACCGGATGCATGCTTCGCGCCTCATTCTGGCCGGCCAAACTGCGTTGGTTGCGGCGGACCCAACCGGACCTTTTCCGCCACGTTGTGCGCTGGGTCTCCCCCGCGGAGTGGATCTTCCAGAAAATTTGGAGCGTCCACGGGTGCAGCCATTCGATGGCCAGCGGCACCGGACTGTACAACCTCGCCCGCCGCGATTGGGACGACGAACTCCTTGCGGCCACCCGCCTGCCGCGAGCGAAACTCGGTGCGCTCCGCGACGCCGTGCAGGGCGAAGGGCGAATGGTGTTCCCGGCGATCGGGGATGGTGCGGCCAGCAATCTCGGCTCGGGCGCCTTCGCCCCGGGCGTGGTGGCGATTAATGTCGGCACCAGCGCAGCCGTCCGCACAGTTATCACGACCGATGCTCCTCTACCTTTCGGCCTTTTCCGTTTCGTTGTGGATCGAGAGCGTTTTCTCCTCGGCGGCGCGGTCAGCAACGCCGGCAACTTGCGCGCCTGGTGCCGGCGCGAATTGCGCTTGCCCAACGACGAAGGCGAGCTCGAGAAAATCCTGCGCCGGGAGGCACCGCGGTCGAACCGCCTTACTATTCTGCCATTCTGGGCGAGTGAACGCGCACCGAGCTGGCCGGAGCATCTGGACGGAGTCATCCTCGGCCTCACTCAGGCCAGCAGCGCGGGAGATCTTTTGGGGGCCACAAACGCGGCCATCTCCTACCGTCTCGCCGATATTCTTGAGCTGCTCGAAGGAGCCGTCGGCCGCGCGAAGAAAATCATCGTCTCGGGCGGCATCCTGCATTCGCCAGCCTCACTTCAACTCCTCGCCAATTCGTTAGGCCGCGACCTCGAAGTCTGCGGCGACTCCGAAGCCTCGCTCCGCGGCGCCGCCGCGCACGCCCTCGAACAACTCGGGCACAAAATGGTTGCGCCAAAATTCCAGCACCGAATCCGCCACGAGCGCTCGAAAACCCGGCGGATTCGCGAAGAACGAGCACGGCAAAGGGCACTCGAGGCCCTGCTTGCCGGCTGGAGTTAGGGATTTATCTCCTCTTCCCGTTCAGTTTGTTGTGATGCCGCCAAACTCGCCCGTGGTTTCGTCGGCCCCGCCGACACTGTAATACAAGGTGGTCGTAGGGCCGAAGTCCTTGTTCCCGTTGCCGAAAGCGATCGCCCAAAGACCCGAGACGATCGGATTACCGCTCGAATCCTGGAGGAAACCTCGGAATGCGCCGGTTCTCGGGTTGTAGGCAGCAATCTGCCCAATGGTCGTATTGCCCACCAGCAGCATGCTGCTAAAGGCGCCGAAATCGGCGGGTGCCTGCGCGATTCGCCAGTCAAACGTTTGCGTTCGCGTATCGGTTGCGCGGCGGGCTAAAGAAAATCGCCCACCCGCGCCGTTGAAAAAAGGCTCAGTTGCGCTCCAGCGCCTTCAGCCAGCTCATGACCAGCTCGTGTTTCCGTTTCTCGCCCGTGCGCTCGAAAATGAAGGCCAGGTTGGCCAGCATCCGCATGAGGACGACCCGCGGGGAAGCAGGCGCAAAGTAACTCGACTCCGTCTTGAGCCGTTGTCGGGCGAGGATGGCCTCGCAATCGGGCCGCGATAAGATTCGTCCCTGGTGAAAAGGATCGAACAAGATCCGCTCGTAACGTGCGATGAAATGGCCCGGCATGTTGATCCCGTCGATCTGCATGTTGGCGCGCCGGCCGACGATGACATAAAGCATGGCGAGCGAAATCGGGATGCCGAGCCGCGTCTCGATCACACCGCTCAGGAGCGAGTTTTTCGGATCGTAGTATTCCTCCGCGTTACCGCGAAACCCGAGATCTTCTGCCATGAAGGTCGTAAGGGCTTGGAGCCGTTCGCGCGCCGAGCCGGCCGGCGCGACCAACAGGCGGAGCCGCCGGCCCCAGGTATCAAGTTTGCGCTGCATTTTCGCGATCGGCGCATCCGGTTCAAAACAAAGGGTCAGGAGCCACCAGGCGGCCTCGATGTCGCCATGCTCCGGAAACAAATGCGCGCAGAGCAGCATGTCGTCCTGCGCCTCACCGGTTTCGATTTTTTCGAGCACCTCGCGGACGTGCGCCGTCACCGCCGCGTCATCGAGCGTGAGAAGGTCGCGCAGGGCTGCGACCCCATCGCTGCCCCTTTCGATCAGTTGTTCCTTCACCAGGCCGACCGTCGCGGGATCGTTGTCGCGCAAGAGGCGCACGATCGCGTCTTTCTGGAACATGCTCGTTTTTACAATTTTGCCGCGCGCGGCGCAAGAAATTCAATCGCCGGACCGCCCCTCAACCGGCCGATCCATCGGATTTCTCCAAACCGGGCGCGGTCGGGCCGCGCTCGTGTTCTTTTCCCTCGACCGCCCCGTGGTGTGCGGCGGGTGGCGCGGCGACCGCGTCGTCCTGCCTCTGCAACGTCATGCGCACCCGCGGCAAACTCTCCGGATAACGGCGGCGCAGAAATTCAATCAGCCCTTCGCGCACTTCGCAGCGCAAATCGAAATTCTTGCCGGCGTTCAGGCTGCTGACGAGGGCCCGCACTTCGATGGTATTGGGCTTCGTGGCGGTGACCTGGAGCCCGCACACCTTCCGGTCCCAGTTGGCGTTTTCCTCCACCAGGCGCTTCAGCTGCTCGCGCAATTCGCCTAACGGCACCTGGTAATCGAGATAAAGAAAAATCGTCCCGAGAATTTGGTCCGATTTGCGGCTCCAGTTTTGGAACGGTTTCTCGATGAAATAAGTGATCGGCACAATCAAACGGCGCAGGTCCCACGTGCGCACGCTCACGAAGGTGAGCGTAATATCCTCGATCCGCCCGAACTCACCTTCCACGATCACGACATCGTCGATCAGGATTGGTTGGCTGAGCGCAATCTGAATTCCGGCGAGCAAATTACCTAACGTCTTCTGGGCCGCGAAACCGAGAATGATGCCGGCGATCCCGGCCGAGGCGAGAAGGCTCGTCCCCAGTTGCCGGACGGAGTCGAACATCATCAGGATGGCCCCGAGGACGACCACGACCGAGATCACGATTTTGCGAATGACCGAGACCTGCGTGTAAATGCGCCGCGCCGTATAATTATCCGCCACATCCAGGCTGTGCTCGCGCAGCAAGGCGACCTGCACCGCGCGCACCCCGCGGATGATGAGAAAACCCAGACTAACGACGAGCAGAATGCCAAAGCCCTTTTCCGCCACTCAGGCCCATTTTTCCGGGAGGTCGAGCAACGGCAGCAAAAGAATCACCGCCAGCAACGGCACCCCCGATGCGGAGCGTCTGGCCGATCACGGGCACGAGCACGTTGTTCAGCACGCTCCCGGTCTTCTGCGCCCAGCGGCCCATTCGTTTCTCGAGCGCGCGGATCGCCTGGAAAATGAGCCAGAGCACGGCGATGACCCGGCCCGCGTAAAGAAGCGCGGTCAGCGCATCCGCGAAAATAATCCGGCGCGGGTGCGAAGCGATGCCGGCGACGATCAGCATGAAAGCGAGAAAGCCGCCGATGACCCAGACGAGGAGCGCGAGGGGTTTGCGCACCGCCGCGGCCGCCAGCGCGAGCCACGACTGCTCTTCATTGGATTCGATCGCGCCGGCCCGCCGCCTAACGAACCAGAGGAACGATCCGCTCAAGGCAGCGATCAGCCCGAGCGCGGCCGCGCAGGCCAAAAGATGCATCCAGGTGACACGATCGAAGACGCGCTCCTGTAAAAATTTGTGCTCGCTTTGCGCGGCCACGCGATCCAGCCAGCGACTGTAAACCAGGCCGGCCTGAAACATCTTGCCGCGTTCGACCGCGGCGCGTTGCGCGGATAATTCCGCGATCGGCTCGGGTGACGGCGTCGCGTCGGGTTGCGACTGCGCAACTAACGGTGTCGCGAGGCAAAACAACGCGATCGCCACGCACAATGAGCCAACTCATCCGTCGCGGGCCTCGAGAATGATCGTGGCCATCCCGCTCACATCGGTGTGACTGAGACTGATCCACACTTTCGCGACCCCGCGCTCGCGCGCCATTTTCTCCGCGCCGCCGGCCAGGACCACAAACGGCTCGCCGCTCTCCTTTTTCTGAACGTCGAGATCGCGCCAGCCCATCGATTTGCCAATCCCGGTCCCGAACGCCTTGGAGAGCGCTTCCTTGGCCGCGAAACGGGCCGCGAAATGGCGCGCGGGAAATTTCATCGATTGCGAATACGCGATCTCACCCTCGGTGAAGATTCGTTTCAGAAACCGATCGCCGAAACGCTCGATTGAGTTCTCAATCCGCGCGCAATCCACCAGGTCGATGCCGATGCCGACAATGCTCATCCCGGGTAGTTTTGCATGGCTCGCACCATTTCGCTCACCGCAGACTCGATTCCGACGAAGAGCGCCCGGGAAATGATGGCGTGGCCGATGTTCAACTCGACGAGGTGCGGAATTTTGTGGATGAGGGTGATGTTACGGTAATTGATCCCGTGGCCGGCGTTGACTTGCAGGCCAAAGTTGGCCGCGCGGATGGCTGCGTCGCGCAACCGTTCCAGCTCCTGTTGCTCGACCTTTTCCGTGTAGGCATTGGCCAGCGCGCCGGTGTGCAATTCCACGATGTCCGCTCCCAATTCCACCGCCCCGTCGACCTGTTCCGGCGCGGGATCGATAAAAAGGCTGACGCGGATCCCGAGGGCATTGCAGCGTTTCATAGTCGGGCGCAGCTCGCGCTCATGCTTGACGACATCGAGCCCGCCCTCCGTCGTAATCTCCTGCCGGCTCTCGGGAACGAGACAAACTTCATCGGGTTGCAGGCGGAGGGCGAAATCGATGATCTCGGGCGTGTTGCCCATTTCGAGATTGAGCTTCGTCATTATGTTGGCGCGCAAGCGTTCCAGGTCGCGATCCTGCATGTGGCGGCGGTCGGCCCGCAGATGCGCTGTGATTCCGCCCGCTCCCGCGCGTTCGCAGAGGCTCGCGATCGCGACCGGATCGGGCTCGGCGTTCTTCGAGTCGGGCATGGTCGCGTAACGCGCCTGCCGCAGCGTGGCCGCGTGGTCGATATTAACGCCGAGACGCAAAGTTCCCATTAGCGATCAATAGGAGCGCGCCGCGGCGAAAGGCAAATGCGAAGATGGCACGCATCTGAGCCCGGGTAGCGCACTCGTCCCGAGTGCTGGCGACGGCGTGTCGCCGTCGCGAACTTTTCAAAGCGCGCTCCCCCCAGCCCTGGCGGCGTCGAGGAAAAAGTTCGTCGCGGTGAGACACCGCGACCAGCACGCGAGACGCGTGCGCTACCCGGAATCTGACGCCACGCGACGCACAGGTCGCTACTCCAGCACTTCGAACTGGCTCATGAGCTTGAACATCTCGTAACGATCGTCGATTTCCTCGCTCGTTAGGCGACGCAGCCGGTCGAGACTGAACGCTTCCACGTTAAAGCTCGCCAGCACGCTCCCATAGATCAACGCTTTGCGCAGTTGCGCAAAACCGACTTCGCCGCCGCACCTCCCGGCGAGGTAACCCGCCACCCCACCCGCAAAAGTGTCTCCGGCCCCGGTCGGATCGTGGATGTCTTCCAGCGGATAAGCGCCGCAACTGAAGAAATCGTCCTCGGCGAAAAGGAGCGCGCCGTGCTCCCCTTTTTTCACGGCGACATATTTCGGGCCCATCCGGCGAATGGCGCGGCCGGCCCGAATCAGGCTCGTCTCCTTGGTCATCTGGCGCGCTTCGCTGTCGTTCAAAATAAGCAGGTCGACCCGCGGCAGAAGCGCGTCCAAATCTTTGCGCGTGGTCTCGATCCAAAGGTCCATCGTGTCGGCGACGACAAAACTCGGCCGCTGCATCTGATCGAGCACATGGGATTGCAACGACGGTGCGATGTTGGCGAGCAGGACAAATTTCGTCTCCCGAAAATTGTCCGGCAGCTCCGGTTCGAACTTTTCGAAAACGTTGAGCGCGACCGATCTGGTTTCGCGCGTGTTCAGGTCCCAGGCGTACTCGCCCGACCAGCGGAACGTTTTGCCCGGCACCCGCTGCACACCCGATGCGTCAATCTTGCGCGTCTTCCAAAACTCAAACTCCGATTCGGGAAAATCTTCGCCAACCACGCCGACGAGATTGACGGGCGCAAAAAAACTCGCGCCCACTGCCGCATAAGAAGCGGAACCGCCGAGCTGATCGGTATGTTCCTCGACCGGGGTTTTGACAGTATCGAGTGCGATAGATCCAACAACGAGAACGGACATGGGAAAGTTGAGAGTTGCTAGTTGAGAGTTGAGAGCAGCGCTTTCGCCGCGCGGGTCGCTCCGGCAATATCGGCGCTTTGCAGCAGGCCAGATACGATGACTACACGCTTCGCGCCAGCAGCTAAAACGTCGGGCAGATTCGCGAGTTTGATTCCACCGATGCAGAAGATCGGGATCGGCACCAGTTCAAGCGCGCGGCGAATGTCGTCTATCCCGATTGGCTCGTAGTCCGGTTTGGTTGGCGTGGCGAAGAGCGGCCCGAAGCCGATGTAATCGGCGCCTTCCGCCGCGGCCGCGACCGCCTGGTCGACACTGTGAGTCGACTTCCCGATCCAGCATTCGCGCTTGACGATCTCCCGCGCCGCGGCAATCGCACAGTCATCCTGGCCGAGGTGCAACCCTTCAACCGGAAGATCGCGCGCGATTTCGGGATGATCGTTTATGATGAGAGGGATGCCGGCGTGACTCGTAAGGCCATGCAGTTGTTCGGCCAGGCGGGCCAGCTCAGTGACCGTTTGTTGCTTGCCGCGGAGCTGAATCAAGTCGGCGCCGCCGCGAATCAATTGCGCGGTCGCTTCCTCAGCCTGGGCGGGAGCGACGTAGCTGAGATCAAGGATGGCGTAGAGCCAGCAGCGCGCTAACGCATCTCCTTCCGCCGCGTTCAATCGCGCAGGGAGCCGTTGGACGGCCGCAGCTCAAACGCTTCCGATTTCATCATGCGATCGACGAATCCGGTGTCGTAGTTCCCGTTCCGGAAATCGGCATTGCGCATGATGGCGCTGTGGAATGGAATGGTCGTCTTAATGCCGGTGATGAGATATTCGCCCAGCGCCCGCCGCATCCGCGCAACGGCTGAGGCCCGCGTCGCGCCAACCGCAATCAACTTCGCGATCATCGAGTCATAGTTGGGCGGGACGGTATAGCCCGTGTAGGCGTGAGAATCGATCCGCACGCCGCGACCGCCCGGCGCGTAGTAGAAATTAATCCGCCCGGCGGAGGGCTGGAAATTGCGCGCCGGATCCTCGGCGTTGATCCGGCATTGGATGGCGTGCGAGCGCGCCATCGGCCGGGCGACGTGCGGCGAAAGTTTGTCGCCCGCCGCGATGCGAATCTGTTCCTTGACCAGGTCGCAGCCGTAAACTTCCTCCGTAATCGTATGCTCCACCTGGATGCGGGTGTTCATCTCGATGAAGTAATAGTGACCCTGCTGGTCGACGAGGAACTCCATCGTGCCCGCATTGGTGTAGTCGACCGCCTGCGCGAGCTTGACCGCGGCGTGGCCCATCCGTTTGCGCAGGGCCGGCGTGAGCAGGGGCGAGGGACATTCTTCGATCACCTTCTGGTTGCGCCGCTGGATCGAGCAATCGCGTTCGCCGAGGTGCACGACGTTGCCGTGGTGATCGGCCATGATCTGAAACTCGATGTGGCGCGGATTCACGATCAGTTTTTCGATGTAAACCTCGGCGTTGCCGAACGCCTTCTCCGCTTCCGTGCGCGCGCTGTGGAAACCCTGCTTCAGGCTGACTTCGTTATGCGCCGCACGCATGCCGCGGCCGCCGCCGCCTGCGACGGCTTTAATCATCAGCGGATAGCCAATCTTTTTTGCGACGGCGATCGCTTCGCTTTCCGTCGCAACAATCCCGTCGCTTCCCGGCGTGACGGAGACGCCGGCTTTGCGCGCCGCCGCCCGGGCGGAATTCTTGTCACCCATGGCGCGCATCGCGGCCGGCGTCGGACCGATGAAATTGATTTTGCAGCTCTCGCAGACCTCGGCAAAGTGCGCGTTTTCGGCCAGGAATCCGTAACCGGGATGAATCGCATCGACGTCGCCAACTTCGGCCGCGCTCATGATGCGATCGATTTTCAAATAGCTATCGGCACTTGCGGCGGAGCCGATGCAGATCGATTCATCCGCCAGCTGCACATGGAGCGAATCGACATCGGCCTCCGAGTAAACAGCGAGGGTGCGAATGCCAAGTTCTTTGCAGGCACGAATAACGCGGAGGGCGATTTCCCCGCGATTTGCGATCAGAACTTTTTCAAACATTGCCTAACGACTTCGCGAGATTGTCGTCCCGAGCCGGCGCAGCGCGGCGCGAGACCTCACAGTTGGAATCCCCGCTGGCTCATTATCAGAAAATGCAAATTGCAAATGTGAGGTCCCTCGCTTCGCTCGGGGATGACAAGATTAGTCTCGCCTAACGAACCTTGAACAAGGCCTGCCCAAATTGAACGGGTTTCCCGTTTTCCGCCACCACTTCGGCGATGACTCCGTTGACCTCGGCCTTGATCTCGTTCATCACCTTCATCGCTTCGATGATGCAGACGACGGTGTCTTCGTTGACCTGCTGGCCCACGTCGACAAACGGCGGCGACTCCGGCGAGCCCGCGCGATAAAAAGTGCCCACCATGGGGGAGGCAATCTCCCGGGTCGCCGCAGTCTCGGCCGGCGTGCCGCTCGGCGCCGGGGCCGCGGCCTCTTCGGCTGCATTGGCGGTTGCCCCGGCCGTAGCCGGCACTGCAATCATTTGCGGCATGACCGGTGCCGCGAAAACGGTCTGTTCCCCGGCACCCTTTTGCAGCTTCAACCGGAAGCCATCCTTCTCCATCTCGAAGACGGAGAGGTCGTTTTTTCTCATCAGATCGATGATGGCTTTGATGTCTTTTAGTTCCAAAGGCACTTCCTTCCCAAGGTTGGTGAGACGTTAGGTAAAGCGGTTTTGCCGACGGGGTCAAGCCGGGCCTTGGAAGAGCCCGGCGCCGAGCTGTTCCTGGCGATAATCGAAAGTCCGCTCCAGTTGCGGTCGAATGACCAGCGCGTTCAGGCTTGCGCCGAGCGGGCCGAACGGAGGCACATAAGTGACCAGATCGAGCACCTCGGTGTCGCCTTGAGGCATCTTGCAAAGGGAGTGTTCGTGATGCCAGACGCGGTAGGGACCGATCCGTTCTTCGTCGCTGACACGGTTCGGCGCGGCGACCTACGATCTCCATCAGCCAAGAGAACGGGACACCTAACAACGGGGAGACTATTCGATCATCAAGCCCGGATAAACCTCCTCCGAGAGCGCGCTCTTGATGGTGAAGTTCATCGCCGGCGGCGTGATCTTCCTCAGATTGCGCGGGTCGGAAAAAAGCGCCAGCAACCGAGCCGACTCAGGGCCACGACCTGTTTTGGCTCGAGTTGATAGATTGGCACCGCGATACCTAGCAGAGAAGGCCTCCCTCTCGCATCGCTAGGCGCCGAAACCGCACTTGCATCGCAGGCGGAGCCTGGACGAGCGGAAGCGCGTCCCTCCGGATGGACTCGCCGCGGCGAGTGCACGATCCCGCCAGGCCAGTTCGCCTAACCAACCGAGTTCGTTTGACGATCGCTCACAATTTTGCCATCCCTCATTTCGATCCGGCGCGTCGCCGCCCCCGCCACTTCCGCGCTGTGCGTGACGAGAATCAACGTCGCCAGCTGGTCCTGCGCGATCTGGCGCAGGAGTTCGAGAACGCGCTCGGACGATGCCGTGTCGAGGTTACCGGTCGGTTCATCCGCGATCAGGAGGGAGGGTCGATGGACGAGGGCGCGCGCAATTGCCGTTCGCTGCTGCTCGCCGCCGCTCAGTTGGTGCACGAAGTGCGCCGCCCGATTCGTTAGGCCAACGAGCGCCAGCAGTTCGTGCGCCCGCGCCGTCGCTTCCGCATTTGACACGCCCTGCAAGAGCAGCGGCAGACTGACGTTTTCGAGCGCGTTCATCGTCGGCAGGAGATTGAAGAACTGGAAGACGAGCCCGAGCTGACGGCGGCGAAAATCAGTCAAGGCCGCGTCGTCCGCCGTCGTCAGGCTCAAGCCATCGACCACAATCTCCCCGCCCGTCGGCCGGTCGAGCCCGGCGATCAGATGCAGCAAGGTGCTTTTCCCGCACCCGCTCGGCCCAACCACCGCGACAAACTCATGCCGCTCGATCGTGAGCGAGACGTGATCGAGCGCATGCACCGAGCGCTCGCCCGCTTCGTAATAACGGTTAACGTTTTGCAGCGAAATCATGCCGGCGTCCGCTCATCTACCCACCGCCGTCCCCCGTGCAAGGGTGACGCCGCAACTCCGCGTCGTCGCGGAGACGGAGGATTACGTCGTGGTCGACAAACCGGCTTTCCTGCTTATTCATCCGAGCAAACCCGACGGGACGCCAACACTTTGGGCGGCCTTGCGCGAATTGCTCGCCTTCGAACTGGTCAACGGCGGCCAGGTTTCGATTGTCAATCGACTCGATCGCGAGACGAGCGGGCTCGTTCTCATCGCAAAAAATGCGGCGACGGCGCGCCGCTTTGGCCTGGCGATGGAGCGACGGCTGATCGAGAAAGAATATCTCGCCATCGTGTCCGGCTGGCCGGAGTGGGAAACGAGGATCGTCGATGCGCCTCTCGCGCGGCAGGGAGCGCATGGCCCTTCGGCCATTTGGCTGAGGCAGACGATCAATACAAAAGGCGCGGCGGCGCTGACCGGATTTCGGGTCGAACGCCGTTTCGTCAGGCGAAACGATCGGAGGGCAGACCCCTTCTCGGTCGTCCGGGCGACTCCGCGCACCGGACGGACGCATCAGATCCGCGTTCACCTGGCGCATCTCGGTCACCCGTTGGTCGGGGACAAGATTTACGGGCCAAACGAGAAGCTCTACCTGCGCTTCATCGAAACCGGCTGGACGGAGGAACTGCAGCGCCAGCTTCTTCTGCCGCGGCACGCGCTTCATTCTGCGCGCCTGCGGATCGAGGGAGAGTTCGACTGGCAGAGCTCATTGCCGGAAGATTTGACGTCGTGGATCCCAGAAGGCGCGGACCGCTGATGCCGGGGAGCGCACGCGCCCTCGCGTGCTTAATCCGGCGCCTCGCCGGATTGCACGAACGGAGAAGGACACTCGTTAGCGACCTGCGAATTCCGCGCGCAGATGTTTGCGGCGAGGCACCGCAACGGCACGCGAGGGCGCGTGCGCTCCCCCGAATTGTCGCGGCGCACTATTTCTTGCTCGTGACCTTCAAATTCAGAATCCGAATCCGCACCCCGCCATCCATCTGGTGATCCGTCGCCAGCGTCAGACCGCCCGACTTTTGATAATCCGTCCAGGTGGCGTGCATCGATTTTCCCGGCTCAGGCATGTAGTCCCAGGAAGAAATGAGCTTCGTCTTCGGGTCGATATAGAGATTATATTGATCGTTAGGGGTGAGGCCCACCTTCCCGAAACTTAGCCGCATTACATCGCACGCCTTCCCATCCATTTCCTTATTGCCCTCGTTCGCGACGCTGCTGCCGTGGTCCCTTAGTTTTAGCGGCGCGAGCAGCCAATACGAATCATTGGTCCAGCGCGCGAAGGCCGCCTTCGCTTTCTCGTCGGAGGCCGGCTCGGCCAGGTTGACGGTCACATCCTTGTCCTTCCATTTCACGTGATCGGTTTGCGCGGCGACGTCCCAGTGATGTTCTGCCGATATCATCGTCTTGCCATCCTTCTCCACGGCAAAGGTGAAATCGATTGCCTGCACCTGCGGCCAATTCTCACCGCCGCTCGCCTGCCAGACGGCCTGCGCGAGCTGATCGGCGCCGCCGGGTTGATCCTGCGCCGAGACGAGATTGGGTGACCCGGCCCAGGCCGCTATGAAAACGAAGATGAAGAACTTTTTCATTCTGCAGCATGGCGACGCCTGCCTCGATTGCAATTGCAGGAACTCGAAATATGCTGCGGCGCTTTCATGAAACGATCGCATCTTTTCACTTTCCTGGCTCTCGGCGCCGCCATTTTCCTTGCGGCCCGCGCACCTGCCGGGGAGGTCGAGGCGCAGGGGAGACAGAACACGGTTCTGAACGTGAACGAATTCGAGCCGCCGCATTGGGAATTTGCCGCCGAGTCCGCCTACCTTTTCGGCATTATCGGCAATCCGAACGAATACCAAATCGGAGCGGAATTCATCACGGCCCGTCTGCGTTGGGGGGTTAACCGCGATGACAACAGCATCTTTCGCGGCTACAACCAGGTCTATCTCCTCGGTATGGCTGAGCCGATTTTCCAGGGACCGGAGAACCATTACTTCGGCCTCTCGATGGGCTTCCGTCATGTCTTTGTCCGTCCCGGCTGGCGTTTGCAGCCTTATACATCCGGGGGCGTCGGCCTTGGTTGGATCGACAGCACGGACCCGATTTTCCAGGGTCAGGGGCAGGATTTCACCTTCAACATCCTGAGCGCGGCGGGGGTCGACTACCCGGTCAATGATCGCTTCAAGATCAACGTGGGCGTTCTTTACCAGCATCTCTCCAACGGCGGCCAGACCGATCCGAACCCAAGCCTCAACCTCATCGGGCCGCAGGTCGGGGTGACTTTTTCGTTCTAGCCCACGCGCGGCAATGAGCACGCCTAACGAAAACGTGCTTGTCGTCAGGCGAAGTCTCTTCGACGAGCTCGGCAGCTTCCACGGATTGAATTTCGAGCCGCAGCGCTACCTCGACGCGATGCTGGCGCGGGGGAACAACTACTTCCTCGCCCGCGATGCCGCGGAAACCGATCCGACTCACAAACAAATCATCCCCTACGCCATCCTCGCCTGCGGCAATCGCGTCCTGCACTACATTCGAGGGAAGAAAGCCGGCGAGCAGCGCCTCGTTGCCAAGGGTTCGATCGGAATCGGAGGGCATATGAACGACGAGGATGAGTCGCTCTTCGCCTGGGACGAGCAGGCCTACCGCGCAGGGGTCGAACGCGAAGTGAACGAGGAGGTGCAGATCGAAACGCCGTTCGAGGACCGCATCGTCGCGCTCTTGAACGACGACACCACCGAGGTGGGTCGCGTGCACCTTGGGGTCGTGCATGTCTTTCGCCTTCCGGAGGCGAAGGTACGAAAGCGCGAAGCGATGATCACAAACCTGGCTTTTCTGAGCAAAGCCGAGTTGCAGGAACGGCGCGAAAGCCTGGAAACGTGGTCGCAAATCTGCGTCGATCATCTCGACCAGTTGCTCGCCTAAGATTGTAGACGCTTCGCTCTCTCCGAGCGGTAAGCGGAGGCTGCGAAGCGTGGGAGAAACGTCGCCCGCTTCCCTGATCTGCTGACGGAGGCACAGGCCCGCGCCTCCCAGAGCGCGGCGTTTACAACTGGGCTGCGAAAGTCCACAGCATCGGATCAAGCTCCACCCGCGCCCGAGCCGCCAGCACATCGGCCGACATCGCATCGTGCAGGACCGCAAACATGGTCGAGCCCGACCCCGAAAGCAGCGCCGCGGCCACCTCTGGTTGCTCCCGCAACCAGCCTTTCATCCGGGCAAGAAAAAGGTGCTTCTCGAAGACGGGGCGCTCGAGATCGTTTTGCAAAATCAAATCACCAAGCGCCTGTGGCGAATAATCGACGCCCGGCAACTCGCGAGAATCCCGCCACTGCCGGTAAGCCCACGGGGTTGGAACGCCGAACTCTGGTTTCAAGAGCAGTAACGAGATCGCCGGGAGCGGAGCAACGGGCTCCACGATCTCGCCCCGCCCGCGACAGCGAGCCGCATCCCGCACCAGAAAAAACGGCACATCCGATCCGAGCGCAGCTGCCAGGCTCGTTAGGCTGGCCGGCCCTAATCTCCCGTTCTGCAGCTGGTTCAAGCCGAGCAGCGTCGTGGCCGCGTCGCTGCTGCCGCCGCCCAGCCCGGCACCATGCGGAATCTTCTTCCGCAGCGCGATCCGAACTCGCGGTTCCTCCTTGATCTCGGCAAAGAAAGCGCGCGCCGCCCGCACCACCAGATTTTCCTCACCCGGCGGCAGACTTGGATCGTCGGAGGAAAAAACGAGGGCCGCGCCGGACTCGTCAGGCTCGATTGTCAGCTCGTCGCGGAGCGAGATCGGCGCCATCAAGGTGTCAACCTCGTGGAAGCCGTCCTCGCGCCGGTGCAAAATCTTGAATGATAAATTGATCTTCGCGGGTGCGAAAAGTTGCATAGGTTCCCGCAACCCTGTGTGGAACCGCATGACCTGGCAAGCCGCTGCAATCACCCCGCGCGAACGCATAATCATCGCGCTCGACGTCGCAACCAGCGAGGAGGCGCTTGCGCTGGTGCGCGGGCTTTCGCCGCATCCCGGGCTCTTTAAGGTCGGACTCCAGCTCTATACGGCTGCCGGCCCCGAAGTTGTGCTCGCGGTGCGCGACCTGGGCGGACGAGTCTTTCTCGACCTCAAGCTGCACGACATCCCAAACACGGTCGGCCGCGCCGTCGAGAGCGCCGGCTCGTTAGGCGTGGAAATGCTCACCCTGCACCTGAGCGGCGGCCGCGCCATGATCGAAGCGGCGGTGCGCGCGGCTGCGCCGGAGATGCTGCTTCTCGGGGTCACGGTGTTGACCAGTGCCGATGAAGCGACTTTGCGTGAAGTCGGCGTGGTCTCGGCCATGAAGGAACAGGTCTTGCGCCTGACACAGCTCGGAATGGAGAGCGGGATGCGGGGATTTGTCGCGAGTCCACATGAACTCTCTCCGCTCCGCTCGGCCCACGGGGCGAAAATCAAACTCGTCACCCCGGGGATCAGGCCGATCGGGTCTCCCGCGGGCGATCAAAAACGCACGCTGTCACCCGCGGAAGCCGTCAAGGCGGGCGCGGATTTCATCGTCATCGGCCGCCCGATCACGGCCGCGGCGGATCCGCGCGCGGCGCTCGAGCAAATCGCGACCGATGCTGTTTAGGCGCCTGCATGTCTGTCACGATCACTCGCGAGCGAGCGCAGCGTTCAACATGGCGATCGATGAGGCGTTGCTCGAGCAGGCGACGCAGCCGCTCCTGCGCTTCTACGCCTGGAGACGGCCGTCGCTCTCCTTTGGTTATTTCGGAAAATTCAAAGATATCGCCGCGGCCATGGAGCAACGCGATGTCGTCAGGCGCTGGACCGGCGGAGGAAGCGTCTTACATGGCGAAGACCTGACTTATTCGCTCGTAACTCCTGCGACCGATCCCGTTTCCTCCCATGGACCGGCCGCAATATATGCCGCGCTGCACGGGGCTATCCGCGATGCGCTCCAGGCAGAAGGAAGAGAGGCGGAGTTAGCCGCCCGAGCCGCGCCCAAAATCTCCGACGCCTGCTTTGCCAATCCGGTGCGCCACGACCTCATGCTGCTCGGTCGCAAGATTGCCGGAGCCGCCCAACGCCGCACACGCGGCGGTTTTCTCCATCAGGGCAGCATCCAACTTCCCAACCTCTCCCTGCCTTTTCGCGAGCGGTTTGCCTCCGGGCTCGCCACCCAAATCGAGCGAGCGGAGATCGCGCCACGAGTGCTCGAGCGAGCGGGGCAATTAGCCGCCGAAAAGTATGGCACTAACGCCTGGCTGCGCCGGTGGTGAGCGCTGGAGGGCGATGCTCCGTCATCGCCGTGTTTGAATCTCGGCAACGACACAGCGTTGCCCTCCAGCGCCGGCGCCTTCCTGTAGCTTTGACATTAAAAGCCCACCTTCTATCCTGCGCTTGTGAAAATTTCCGCGAACTCAGCCGCCACGACCAACGGCCTGGCGGGCCCGCTGAGTCGCGTCTTTGAGCCGGTCCAGGCGCAGCTCGATGAGGTCGACCGGCGCATCACCGCGCAGACGACTGCGTTTGATCCGGCCATCGAAGGTTACGTCGCCTATGCGATCGGCGGCGGCGGCAAGCGATTGCGCCCGCTCGTCGCGCTCCTCAGCGGGAGCGCGACTGGTTCGTTAGGCTCGGGCCACCTCGACCTCGCCGTCATCGTCGAACTGATCCACCTCGCCACTCTGGTGCACGACGACATCTTGGATGACGCGGAACGTCGCCGCTCCCAGCCGACGGTCAACGCGCGCTGGGGCAATTCGCTCAGTGTCCTTCTCGGAGATGTACTTTTTGCGCATGCGCTCAATCTGGCGACCGACTTCGAGGACACCCACATCAGCCGCACCATCGCCCGGACTGCCACTGAAGTTTGTTCCGGCGAAATGATGCAAACGCAGCGGCGCTTCGATTTGCAATTGTCGCGCGATGATTACTTCCGGATCATCGGGATGAAAACCGGATCGCTTTTCGCCTGCGCGGCGGAGTTGGGGGCGACGATCAGCGGGGCGCCGAATGAAGTCATTAGGCGGTTAAAGAACTACGGCGTCAAAATCGGCACCGCCTATCAGATTTATGACGACTGCCTCGACATCGCGGGCACGGAAAGCGAAACCGGCAAAACGCTCGGCACGGATTTGCGCAAGGGAAAGCTGACCCTGCCGATCCTGAACCTGCTCGAGTCGGCCTCGGCTTTCGATCGCGAACGTTGTTGCGCTCTTGTCTTGGACGGAAAACTCGCAGAGGTAACCGCGTTGCTTCAAAATTCACCTGGCGACAGCGCGCTCAGTGCCTCGATTGAGACCGCGGCGGAATTGATCCGCGACGCACAGACCGGGCTCGGACCGCTCGCCAGCAATCGTTACGTCGATTCGCTCTTCGGCCTGGGCGAAGCGCTGCACGAGCTGCTCGAACAACTGCGGAGCTAGCACCCTTTTCCGGACGACGCCGGACTTCCCCGCAAGCGAAATGACGGCGCAGTTAAGAATTCGCGAGATGCCGAAGGAAGATCGGCCGCGTGAAAAGCTGGCCGCCCGCGGAGCCGGCGCGCTGACGGACGCGGAATTGATTGCGATCCTTTTGCGCACCGGGAGAAAGGGAACCAGCGTCGTCGAAGTGGCGCGGCAGTTGATTGAAGAATACGGCTCGTTAGGCAGACTAAGCCGCTGCTCGGTCAGGGAGCTGGCCAAAATCAAAGGCGTCGGCTTTGCCAAGGCCGCGCAACTGGCGGCCGCCTTCGGTCTTGGCAAGCGCCTGGCCGAACAGCATTTCGCGGGCCGACGGATCGAGAAACCGGAAGAGATTTATGAATTGCTCGGACCGGAGCTGCAGGCGCTGCACAAGGAATCGCTCCGCATCATCCTGCTCGACACCCGCTATCAGCTGATCAAGAGCGAGGAAGTCTCGTTAGGCAGCGTCAATGAAAGTATCGCCCATCCACGCGATATCTTCCGGCCAGCGATCATCTATTCGGCCTATGCCGTCGTGGTGGTGCACAATCATCCCTCGGGCGATCCCTCCCCCAGCCAGGCGGACCACAGCCTGACGAGACGCTTGCGCGAAGCGGCCGAGCTCTTGCAAATCAAGCTGCTCGATCATGTCATTATCGGCGCGCCGGCGGAGGGCCGGCTGCCTTATTTCAGCTTCAAGGAGATGGGCGCGCTCTGATGATTCATCCGACAGCCATCGTCGATCCCGGCGCGCGCCTTGGCGAAGCGGTCGAGATCGGACCGTATGCTCTGATTGGGCCGGAGGTGGAAATCGGTCCGCGCACGATTGTGCGATCGCATGCGGTCATCGAAGGCGCGGTCAGGCTGGGCGCGGAAAACGAGATTGGACATGGCGCGATCATCGGCGGCCAGCCCCAGGATTTGGGTTTCAAAGTGGGGACGAAGAGCTCCGTCGAAATCGGCGATCGCAACATCATCCGCGAGCACGTCACGATTCATCGCGGAACGGCCGCCGGCTCCGCTACGCGCCTCGGCCACGATAATTTTCTTATGGCCGGCGCGCATCTCGGGCACAATTGCGCGATCGGCCACAAGGTGGTGATTGCGAACAACTGTCTGCTCGGTGGCTACGTGGAGGTGGACGATGGTGCGTTCCTCGGCGGCGGCGGCGTCTTCCATCAATTCATGCGCGTCGGTCGGCTCGCGATTACGCAGGGCAACTCAGGCTTCGGCAAGGATATCCCGCCGTTTGTCGCCGCAGCCGACGTGAACAAAGTGGTCGGCTTGAATGTCGTCGGCTTGCGGCGTGCCGGTTTCAGCGCGGCAGAGCGCGCGGAAATCAAAGCCGCTTTTCATCTGCTCTACGAAAGCGGCCTCAACGTCAGCCAGGCGCTCGCGCAAGCGAAGTCCCGGCCCTGGAGCACACTCGGGCGAGCGTTTTTTGATTTCGTCGCGAGCGCCAGGCGCCGTGGAATCTGTCCCCTGCGCCGGACTGCCGGAGGAAAGGGCGTGGACTAATCACTAGGGAGCGGGCGTCGCGTCCGGCATGGTGGGATTGTTCACCTTGATGCCGAACTTCGTGACCAGCTTCTGCGCGGTCTCGTCCGTTTTGGAAAGATCGACCAATCCGCGCACGAGCTTTTCCAGACCGGCCTGCACCTTGGTCGACTGGTCGACCACCTTGACCTGTTGTTCCTGTAATTCCTGAGCGCCGCGCCGGGTGGCAACGTCAACCCAGATCTCCCACGAGAAAACCAGGAGCAGGCTCAGACCCAGCAAAAGCACTGGCCAGAAGGCATGAAAGGTCGGCGCGTGCTGGTGCACGGTGGGCTGGATGTGTGGTTCCTGGTCCATTTTCAGAGGCTGGGTGCAGGGCTCGCCGCCGTCGTCAGAGTGAATCCGTTCTCCTGTAAAAGTTGCCGCATTTTCTCATCCGTCTGCGCGGCTGCCGCCATCTCGCGCACGAGATTGGTGCCGATCTGTTGGCTGAGCGCGCCCTTGTTGATGATCGTTTGCTGGCCCTGGATAGCTTCCTGGAGTTTGCGATTCTGGCGAGCGAATACGATCGAGACCAGGCTTAGGACGAGACAAGCCGCGGCGACGATCATGAGAACAGTGAATTGCCAGCGTTTCATTGCTCTGACCGATAACAGACTCCGGGGTGAGGCGTCAATTCTTTATCGTCGCGCAGAAACTGGAGGCGTCGAAACGCGTCCCCTCCGGAGGGTCATGCTTCCGTACGACCAGGTGATGCCTAACGAAAAGCGATCAATGCCAGCATTCGCCCGGTGCGCCCCTTCTCCACCCGGTAGGAATAATAACGCGCCAGATCGCACGCGGTACACCGGGCCGAGTCGTGCACCTGCGCCACTCCACCCGCGCGTAATTGCCGGGCGATCTCGCTCGCGAAATCCACTTCGTAATGTGGCGGCCGAATGCAGGGGCTAAGCTGCGCGACGAGATCGTGCGGCTCGGAATGAAAATGCTTCTCCATTTTGCCGATCGCCTTCCCGACGATTGCCAGCTCGGTGCCCTTTTTTCCGGAATGGACGAGGCCAATGGCACCCCGCTTCTGGTCCACCAAAAAAATTGCGCAACAATCCGCGACGTAAATGCCTAACGAAACGCCACGCTGATTGGTGACAAGACCGTCCGCGCCCGCGAAACACCGATCTTCGCCTAACGAGTTCTCGAGCACCGCGATTTCCTTCCCGTGCACCTGTTCGGCCGTGGCCAACGCCGTCCCAGCGAGCCCAAGCTCCGCCCGGACGGCGCGGTGCGCCGCATCCAACCGCGCGAGCGCTGCGGCGCGCTCGGTCGCGACATCGATCCCGGGAATGCGCCCGACAAAAGCATGCCTGACGACACCGCTTGCCTGGAGCGCCGGGAAAAACTCCACCGCCGATTCCGGGGCGGTCGCGGGAGCGCGCATTTCCGCGATCCTATTTGCCCGACGGCTCGCTCCCGCGCGATTCCGTCGTGGTTGTCTTGATCATCCGTGTGTGGTCGCGTTTGCGCGTGAGCGGATCGTCGAAGGTGTCGTGATAAATCGTGTCGGTCGCTGTGGCGCGATCGAATTCGGCCAGGTCGGAATTGTAAGCCGCCAGCGCCGAAAGCCGGGTCGACTGCGCCTGGGTCAACGCAAGTTGCGCATTCAACACATCCAACTGCACCCCGGCACCGACGCCCAGGCGGGCGCTGGCCAGACGCAAGGCTTCACGGGCCTGGTCGACGTTCTTCGACTGGCTGAAATAGAGTTCGCGATCCTGCTGCAGGTTTGAGTAAGCCTGTTGCACTTCGAGTTCCACCTGCCGAACGGCATCGTCGTAGGTGATCTTGGCCTGGCTCAGCGTGGCCCGCGCCTGCTTCACTTTGCCGACGGTTTCCAAGCCATCGAAAATCGCCCAGCTTCCCGTAATCCCGAAGAACCAGCCTTCCGCGAGAGCGTCCAGGCTGCTGGAAAGTTGGGAGCTCTCAAAGGAATAACCGCCCCTCATGTTCAATGTTGGCTGGAGGTTGGCAAAAGCGCCTTTGAGCTGTTGCACCTGCACGAGAATGTTGGCCCGTTGCTGCTTGAGGAAAGGCCGTCGCTCTTTTCCCAGCTCGATCGCCTCTGTCAGCGGCATCGCGCGCGGCAGATAATCCAGCTCCCCAACGCATTCGAGCGGCGGCCGATCGCCGCGCCGCGGATCGAAATCGAGTCCGATCGTTTTCGCGAGCTGGAGAAGTGCGATCCGATAATTATTCCGCGCTGTGATGAGCGACGGCTGCTGGTTGGCCAGCGCGACTTCCGCCTGCAGAACGTTGAATCGCGGGACGGTGCCGGCTTCGAAACGATTCTGTTGATCCTTCAACTGACTTTCCAGGAGTTGGACCGATTCCTCCTGCACCCCGATCAAGGCCTTATTCAAGACGGCCTGATAAAATTGCTGGCGCACAGTTGCGATCGTCTGATCGATCGTATCGCGCAACGCATACAGGCTGGCGTCAGCCGCAGATCCCGCGCCCCTGATCGCCGGGATGAACGAGCCGTTATAAATCAGCTGGGAGCCGGAAAGCATCAGGTTATAAGAATAAGGCGTCAGGCTAAACGTGGTCTCCGTTCCGGCGCGCAGATTCGGGTCGGTATAATTCCAGGCCGCGTCGGCGTTGATGTGCGGCACAGCTTGCGAAATCACCTCGATCTGCACGCCCTTGGTCCGCCGAATCTCCTGCCGCGCGAGCAGGATTTGAGGATTGCGCTGGAAAGCGGTCTCAACCGCCTGACGCAAGGTAAAGCGGCGTTGGAACTCGGAGTTACTGGTTTCGCTGCCGCCGAGCGCGCCAGCGGCAAACGCCACCAAACCCAGGCAAGCGAATAACCAACAACGAATCATCGGAATGGAAAAAATGGACATTTTGAAATTGTGCTTCGGCTCTCTTGGTGACGGTCGTGCGGAGCATTCCGGCGCGTCGGGTGAAAAAATGCGCGGACGGCGGGAGCACCTCGGACGTTGCCAGGCGGCTGCCTCCGCCGGGTCACGATTCATTTATTTTGGCAGTAATCGTATATCTTGCTGTAAATTTGCAACCACGATTTCTGCTCACCGGGTGAGAGGTGCGCCATCATCTTCATCAGGTTGCAAACCATCTCCTCACGGATGCGCCTAACGAGCGCCGACCCGCGCGGGGTGATGCAAACCATCACTTTGCGCCGGTCATCCGAGGCGTGGGAACGCATGACATAACCAAGATTTTGCAGCCGCGCCACGAGTCCACTGGCAGCGGCGGTGGTGTGCCCCATTTTCCGCGCGATCGCGGACATCATCAGCACCTCCTGCTGGTCGAGATAAGTCAGGAGGAAGAACTGCGGGAACGAGACATTTCCCGGGGCCAGTTCTTTCGAGAGGTTGAGGATGAAGCAGCGCTGCATCTGCATGATGATGTGCGCGAGACGCTCGGCATCGGCGCGCATTTCATCGGTTCCGCTGTGCGGATAAGCAGTGGCAACTCCCATCTTTAACCCGCCTAAGCTATGAGGCGAGACTGGAGTGTCAACGCCGAAGGCGCTCTACAAACTGCCGCACCCATGCGACAAAGCTTGCACCAGAGGGCGGAAGCTGATTTTCTCGACATTCGCGCCGATATCCTGCCGCGCGATAATCTGCGAAGATCACCGAACAATGCCACTGAGTCCGAAATTAGACGCCGATCAACTCGCGGCCAACCTGGCCGACATCGCGCCCCCCTACAGCGAACAGCAGGCGCTGGTCGAGTCATCGCGCTGCCTTTTCTGCTTCGACGCCCCGTGCATCACGGCCTGCCCGACCGGGATCGACATTCCGGCCTTCATCAAGAAAATCATGACCGGCAATGTCACCGGCGCCGCGCGCACCATCCTGTCCGCCAACATCCTCGGCGCCAGCTGCGCGCGCGTCTGCCCGACGGAGGTCCTGTGCGAAGGCGCCTGCGTGATGCTCGATCGCGACAGCGACCCGATCAAAATCGGTCGGCTGCAGCGTTATGCGACCGATCACGTTTCCGAAAACCGGATCCAGGTGTTGAAACCCGCCGACAAAAAAATCCGGCAAACGCGTCGCGCATCATCGGCGGCGGACCGGCCGGGCTGGGTTGCGCGGCGGAGCTGGCCCAACTCGGGCACGCAGCGGTCATTTTCGAGCGCAAACCGAACGCCGGCGGGCTCAATACCTACGGCATCGCCTATTACAAAATGAAGCCGGAGGTCAGCCTGGAGGAAGTCGAGCTGGTCAAATCGTTAGGCGTGGAGTTCCGCTGCGGAGTCGAAGTCGGCATCGATGTAACGCGCGCCGAGCTGGACGAGTTTGACGCCATCTTCATCGGGGTCGGTCTCGGCGACGGACAGCGGCTGCGCATTCCTGGCGAAGATCTGCCTGAAGTGGTCGATGCGCTTGACCTTCATCGAGCAGATTCATACCGAACCGCTGCACCGGATTCCGGTCGGCGCGCGGGTGGCGGTGATCGGTTGTGGCAATACAGCAATCGATGCCGCCACGCAGGCCCGCCGGCTCGGCGCGGACGAGGTCGTAGTCATCTATCGCCGCGGCGAAGTCGACATGTCAGCCTACGCTTTCGAATACGATCTCGCGAAACGCGACGGCGCGCCCTTCCTCTTCCATCACGCGCCGGTGGAAATCCTCGGCAAAAGATGGCCACGTCACTGGGACTGCGCCTGGTGCAGACCCGCTTCAACAGCAGCGGTGCGCTCGAGCAGATCGCAAGGCTCGGAATTCACCGAGCCTTTCGACATGGTGCTGAAGGCGGTCGGCCAGCAGAAACAGAGCGCTTGGCTGACGAAACTTTTCCCGGAGCTGGAGCTGAATCGCAACGGCACGATGGTGCGCGACTTCCAGACCGGGCAGACGAGTCTGCCGCATGTCTTCGCGGGCGGCGATTGCGCCAATGGCGGCCGCGAAGTGGTCAACGCGGTCGGCGAAGGCAAGAAAGCTGCGCGCGGCATTCACAAATGTTTTGCGAAACGAACGTCGTCGGGCCCGTGCAACCGTCACGCTGGGGCGTGCCTAACGGTCCCTTCGGTTCCGGTCTCGACGCGCCGATCCGCGTCCCGAACTGGAAGCAAAAATAGTGACGAGTGACAAGTGATGCGTGCCGAGAACCTGAAGCAACGCGCCAACGGAAAACTTGTCACTCGTCACTTGTCACTGATCACTTCTCCCTATGGCTGATCTATCCATCAATCTCGCCGGCATCAAATCCCCCAACCCGTTCTGGATCGCCTCCGGCCCGCCCGCCAACACCGCTTACCAGGCCCATCGCGCCTTCGAAGCCGGCTGGGGCGGCGTCGTCTGGAAAACCATCGGCGACCCCATCGTCAACGTCTCCTCGCGCTATTCCGCGATCGATTTCGGCAACATGCGCATGGTCGGCTTGAACAACATCGAACTGATCAGCGACCGCTCGCCGGAAACCAACTTCCGCGAAATCGCCGAGGTGAAAAAGCGCTGGCCCAACCACGCCGTCATCGCCTCGCTCATGGTCGACACGCGCGAGAACTGGCACGATTTCGTCAAGCGCTCGGCCGACTGCGGCGCGGATGGCATCGAGCTGAACTTCGGCTGTCCGCACGGCATGTGCGAACGCGGCATGGGCTCGGCCGTCGGCCAAAATCCCGAGGTCGCCGAGACCATCGTCGGCTGGGTCATGGAAGCCGCGACTATTCCCGTGATCACGAAACTGACTCCGAACATCACCGACATCACCGCCGCCGCCCGCGCCGCCAAAGCGGCGGAGCAACGCCATCTCGCTCATCAACACGATCAACAGCATCACGCAGGTCAACCTCGACACCTTCGTGCCCGAGCCGTTCGTCGGCGGCCTCAGCTCGCACGGCGGCTATTGCGGGCCGGCGGTGAAACCAATCGCGCTGAACATGGTGCAATCTTGCGCGGCCGATCCCGAAGTGCGCCTCCCCATTTCCGGCATCGGCGGCATCACCAACTGGCGCGACGCGGCCGAGTTCATCGCGCTCGGCTCGACGACCGTGCAGGTTTGCACCGCCATCATGCACTACGGCTTCCGCATCGTGGAAGACATGATCGACGGCCTGAACGATTACCTCGACTCCAAGGGCATGAAGAGCGTCAACGAACTGATCGGCAAAGCCGTGACACGGTGCAGAAATGGGAAACGCTCGACCTGAACTACAAGCGCATCGCCGAGATCAATTACGACAAGTGCATCGGCTGCAACCTCTGCTACATCGCTTGCGAAGACGGCGCGCATCAGGCCATCGCGCTGATCGATCCGGCCAGCTATGGTCTCGGCCCGGGCCGCGTCCCGGGCAAACCGATCCCGGAAATCAAGGAAGCCGAGTGCGTCGGCTGCAACCTTTGCTCGTTCGTCTGCCCGGTCCACGGCTGCATCACGATGGTCAGTGTCGAGACCGGCTTGAAACCGCTCGCCTGGGCCGATTACCAAACACGCCTCGCCGCCGGCGACGCCACCGCTTTCGCGCCCCATCCGTAACGATGAGTTTCGTCTTGAAAACCCGTGCGGCGCGCAGACTCCGGGGAGCGCACGCGACTCGCGTGCCGGCGAAGGCGACCCCGCCTTCGCGAACTTTCGATCCGACCCCTTTCCACCACAAGACACCGCCCTTGCCTGAGGAGGCTCGCGGCGAGTCGCCGCGAGCAGCACGCGAGTCGCGTGCGCTCCCCAAACCATGAAAAACTCGTCGCCCGTCACTCGTCACCCGTCACTCCTTCCCTGCCCCGTCTTCATCGGCGGCGAGTGGAAGGAAATCTCCGGCCTGGAATCTTCGCCCGTTTACAACCCTTCCCGCGGTGAAGTGATCTCAGAAGTGCCGCTCTGCGGCGATGACGTCGTGAATGATGCGGTCAACGCCGCGGCCGACGCTTTCCCCGCCTGGCGCGACACGCCGCCGGTCGAGCGCGCGCGCCTATTCTTTCGTTACCGCCAATTGGTCGAGGAAAACTTCGATCGCATCTGCGAGATGGTCGCGCGCGAGCACGGCAAGACGCTCGCGGAAGCGCGCGGCAGTGCCTATCGCGGCCTCGAGAACATCGAATACGCCTGCGGCATCCCGACACTTTTGATGGGCGACACGCTCGAGAATCTGGCCCGAGGGGTCGATTGCGAGACGATGCAGCAGCCGTTAGGCGTGTGCGTCGGCATCACGCCCTTCAACTTTCCGGCCATGGTCCCGATGTGGATGTTCCCCCTCGCCCTCGCCTGCGGCAACACCTTCGTCCTTAAGCCAAGCGAAAAAGTTCCACTGACCGCCAATTTTTTGATCGAGCTGCTCGAAAAAGCCGGCCTGCCCAAAGGCGTCCTGAATGTCGTGCACGGCGGTCGCGAGTGCGTCGATGCGCTTCTCACCCATCCCAAAGTGCGGGCGATTTCCTTCGTCGGATCATCCCCGGTCGCGAAGCACATTTTCGAAACCGGCACCCGCCACGGTAAACGAGTCCAGGCCAACGGCGGGGCAAAAAACTACATCGTCATCATGCCCGACGCCGACGTCCCGCGCACGGTCGAGGCGCTTTCCACCGCCGCCTTCGGTTGCGCCGGCGAACGCTGCATGGCGGGCTCGACCGCGCTCACCGTCGGCACCGCCGCCGATCACCTGCTTCCCTCGTTAGTCGAGGCCGCGCGTGCCATCAAGGTCGGCCCCACCGACGTGAAAAACCAGCCCGACATGGGACCGGTCATCACCGCCCAACATCGTGACCGCGTCATGAGTCTGGTCGCGAGCGGCGAGAAGGAAGGAGCAAAAATTATCTGCGACGGCCGCGGCGCGAAGATCGCCGACGCGCCTAACGGATTCTTCATGGGCGCCACGATCGTCGACCAGGTGCAAAACGAAATGACCATCGCCCGGGAAGAGGTCTTCGGCCCGGTCCTCAACGTCATGCGAATGGAAGACCTCGATCACGCCATCGCGCTGGCCAACAAATCCTGCTATGGCAACGGCACCGCCATCTTCACCAACTCCGGCAAAGCCGCGCGCGAATTCAAACATCGGGTCAAAGCCGGGATGGTCGGAATCAACGTCGGCGTGCCCGCGACCATGGCGATGTTCCCCTTCACCGGCTGGGACGATTCCTTCTACGGCGACCTCCACATCCAGGGCAAGGAAGGCGTGCAGTTCTACACCCAGCAAAAAGTGGTCAGCACTCGCTGGTTCGGCGAAGGCGTCGGCGATGTTTGGAAGAAGTAGATGAGTTTTCTCATCAAAGGTGGTGAAATCATCACCGCGAGCGAACGCTACCTAGCCGATATCTTCTGCGAGGACGAGACGATCACGCGGATCGATCGCAATCTCACCGCGCCTAACGGCGCGAAAGTGATCGATGCCACCGGGAAGTACGTCTTCCCCGGGTTCATCGATCCACACGTGCACATTTACCTGCCCTTCATGGGCACGTTTGCGAAGGACACTCACGAAACCGCGAGCCGCGCCGCGCTCGTCGGCGGGACGACCACTTTCATCGAAATGATCTGCCCCGGCTGCGAAGAGAAGCCGCTCGACGCTTTTGAAACCTGGCTAGGCAAAGCGAGCGGCGCGAGCGCCTGTGACTTCACTTTCCACATGGGCGTGACCCGCTATGACGATGAAGCGGAGTGTGACTTTAAGGAAATCGTCAGGCGCGGCGTGAGCAGCTTCAAGGTCTTTCTCGCCTACAAAGGCGCGCTCGGGGTGAGCGACGAACAGCTCTACCAGACGCTCACCCTCGCCAAATCGTTAGGCGTAATCACGACCGCGCATTGCGAGAATGCCGACCTCGTCGCCGAGCTACAGAAGAAGCTCCTCGCCGAAGGCAAGACTGGACCGGAATGGCATTACTGGAGCCGCCCGCCGGTGGTGGAGGCCGAAGGCGTGCATCATCTCATGACCTTTGCCGAGATGACCGGCGCGCACGTTTACATTGTGCACCTGAGCTGTGAGGAATCGCTCCGTGAAGCGACCCGCGGCGCGGAGCGCGGCGTCAACGTCTGGGTCGAAACCCTCATTCAATATCTGCTCCTCGATCGGACCGACGCGGAGAAACCAAACTTCGAAGGCGCCAAAGCCGTCATGTCGCCGCCGCTGCGCGACAAGAAAAACCAGGAAGTGCTCTGGAACGGGCTGCGCCAGGGATTCATTTCTACGCTCGCGACCGATCACGCGCCGTTCGATTTTGCGACCCAAAAGATCATGGGCCGCGATGACTTCACCAAAATCCCGAACGGCATCCCGTCGCTCGAGGACCGGATCAATCTCTATTACACCCATGGCGTGAAAGGCGGCCGGATCGATCTCCATCAGTTCGTCGCCACCGCGAGCACGAACACCGCGAAGATCTTCGGCCTCTTCCCACGCAAAGGAACCATCCAGTTAGGCAGCGACGCCGACCTCGTCGTCTACGATCCCACTTATCTCGGAAAAATCTCCGCCAAAACGCACCAGATGAATCTCGATTACAATTCCTTCGAAGGAATGGGAATCGAAGGCCGCCCCCACATCGTGACTGTGCGCGGCAAAGTCGCAGCGCGAGACGGCAAATTCGTCGGCGAGGTCGGTCGCGGCAAATTCCTCCAGCGCGAGCCATCGCACTTCTAACGGCATCTAGCGTCCGCTGTCTCAGCGGCAAAGAAATCGCGGGCGACCTCTTCCTCGCTCACTCATAATGGCCCGTGTGAAAAGCTAGTCCTGAGCGAACAAACTCTCCTTGTCTAATCGATCTCGCCACCTGACGGTCTGAAAATGGCGAACCGTCGCTGCCGCTGCGCGCTGCGTTTTCTTGCAGGATTGTTGCTGACGAGTTTCCTGGGCGCCTGCGCCCTGCCTCTGCGACAGCCGGCGAGCCGATCGCACAATCACGCGTTCATCGCTTACTGGCCGCCTGCTCATGACAGCCATCAATTGCGCCTGGCGGTGAAGGACCTCATCGACATGAGAGGGATCGTGACGACCGCCGGGTCGGAATACCTCGCCAAGAACAGGCCACCGGCAGCGCACGATGCAAAGTGCATGAGCATCGTTCGGAAGCGAGACGTGCAAATCGTCGGAAAGACGAATTTGAGTGAATTTGCGGTATCTCCTTCCGGAATTAACGACTACTTCGGAACTCCGAAGAATCCTTTCAACGGTTGGTTCCACCGGTATATCCCAGGAGGTTCTTCGAGTGGTTCGGCGGTGGCCATCACAAGCGGAATGGCCGACGTCGCTTTCGGGACGGATTCGGCCGGATCCGTTCGCGTCCCGGCAGCGTGTTGCGGCATCGTTGGTTTGAAGACGACATTCGGCCTTGTTCCGCTGGATGGCCTCTTTCCGGTTGAGTCGAAGCATTTGGATACCGTCGGTCCGATGGGCAAGGACATCGCTCATGTGGCGGAAGGAATGGATCTTTTGCAGGACGGATTTGCCGCGCGCTACCGCGCCGCGGTCGCCGCCAAAGCTTCGGCCACGCAGATCAAGATAGGACGGCTCTACCTCAACCAACCGGATCCGGGAAATCTTGCCCTCAGTGTGGCCGATCCCGGCAATCTCGTGCTTGGGGTGACGGATCTCAGAAATCTCTTTTTCAGCATCACCGACCCGAGAGTGCTTTCCCCCGGCGGCACGGACCCGAGAATTGACAAGGCCGTGGATGAAGCCCTCGCCCAAGCGCGGTTTCGAGTCATCCCGCTGGATCAAGATTTTACGGCAAAGTGGCGTCAGGCGCAGAAGGACTCGAATTTGGTCGCTGCGGTCGGCGCCTGGATGAACGATCGAAATTACCAGGACAAACTTGGAGTGAGCGCGAGAACGAAATCAACGCTCCTGCTGGGCCAGGTCCTGCAGCCGAACTACGCAACTGTTTTGCGGCGACAAAGGGAATGGCGGCGGACTCTTGATAAGATCTTTCAAAAAGTTGATTTCATTGCTCTGCCGACGCTTCAATCCCTCCCGCTAAGGATTCCAGTGCTAGGAAGTTCAGCCGTTTTGGAAGCGCGCGCCCTGGCCTTGCAAAATACCTCCGCGGTGAATTTTGGCGGAAATCCTGCGCTGGCCATCCCGATCCCAGTGCGTCACGCCAATGTCCCCGTCACAAGCCTCCAGTTAGTCGGACCTCGCTTAGGCGAAGCCCAACTTCTCAATGCGGGTCGCCTGGTCGAGGCCAGCAATCCAAGGCGCAATTGACATTTCTACAAGCGAAGAAGCGTGCCGAAACTCAGGGCATGATCACGACTCGCACGTCTTCGCCAAAATGATTTCCGCTTCCCGGTTAATGAGTTCGTGATAAGGCGAAACGTCGAAAGCTTGTCCGTGATACCGGCCAGCGCGGCGTGACCTTGCCGGGCGAGCGCGCGGACAGATTGCTGCGACAGATCCCGGCGGCCGTGACCCGCACCAAGACGTCATCCCCTCCCGGGTGCGGCTGCGGGAGGTCATGGAGCTCGAGGGGGCGGCCGGGTTGGACGAAGCGAACAGCTTTCATGAATTTTGCGAGCCGGCGCCGGCACTCACAACTCGCCGAGGTGCTGCCGGAGCAGTTGGTCGAGTCTTCGCGGTTGCGTGATCGTGATCGTTCGTCCGGCGACCTTGAGCAGTTTCTGATCGCGGAATTTCGCCAACGTGCGCGAGAGCGTTTCGCTGGTCGCGCCCAGCTCGGCCGCGAGGACGCGCTTGGTGCGATCGAGCTGAATCACAACCGCGTCGTTAGGCAAAGGCCACGGACATCGCTTTAGGAGCCAGTTGGCGACGCGGGTTTCGCTGTCTTTCAACGCCAGGTCGTCGAGTAGTCCCACCAGCACGCGGAGATGCTGGCTCATCGAACCGAGCATGCGCAGCGCGAGTTCCGGCCGGCCGCGGAGCAGCTCGATGAAATCCCGTTTCGGAATGAGGAGAACCACGCTCGCCTCCGTCGCGCGCGCATCCGCCGGATAACCGCCCTCGCTCGCCAGCGTCGCCTCGGCAAAGGACTCGACCGGACGAAAAACATGAATGACCTGCTCTTTCCCGGCGGCGCTGACGCGGTGCACATTGATCCGGCCCTGCTGCACGATGTAAAAGCCATGCGCGGGATCGCCCTCCCGAAACAAGTAGTCGCCCTTTGCCAGGTGTTTCGTTAGGGCAAAAACCGCCACCGCGGCGATATCGGCGGCCGGCAGGCCCATGAAAAGCTGGCAACTGTGGAGCGTGTTTTCGGTTACCGCCTGCTTGAACTGCGTCCGATCGATCGCCACCCCGCGACGCTATCGCCGCCGCCGCTCGTCGTCCCGCTAAAAATTTGGCGCGCGCAAATCACTTGGCGCACATTGGGCTGTGCCGCCGGCCCATGCAGCAATCTCGACGGGAGGGACGCGTGATGCCTAACGAACCACGCCCGGCGCAACGCGCGCGCCTGCCCCTCGCCGAGGAACCGTTCCGAATTTTCTTTCCGACCGGAGCGCTGCTCGGAATGGTCGGGGTGTCGCTCTGGGTTCTGTATTACCTCGGCGCCCGAATCCCCTACCCGAGCGTGACGCACGCGCGGCTCATGATCGAAGGCTTCATGGCTTCGTTCATTTTTGGATTTCTCGGGACGGCCGGCCCAAGGCTCACTTCGACTCCGCCTCTCTCGCAGGTCGAGCTCCTAAGCATCTTGACCTTCGACCTGCTCGCGGCCGGGGCGCACCTCGGCGGTGCCCATCGGGCTGGCGAAATTTGCTTCCTGTTTTGCCTGCTCGTTTTCATGACGGCACTCGTGAAACGTTTTCGACAACGCCAGGATTCGCCGCCGCCGAATTTCGTGCTCGTTGCCCTGGGACTGGTCGGCGGAGTGGTCGGGGCCGGCCTCGTGGCTTATGCCGAAGCGGCGCAGTATTCGCGCGCTTATCAGTTTGGCAGCGCGCTCCTCAACGAATGTTTCGTGCTCCTGCCGATCCTCGGTGTCGCTCCTTTTTTCATCGGGAAATTGCTCGACCTGCCCAACTCGAACCTGCCGGAGTCGCGCGCTTTTCCGCCCGAATGGAGGCGCGCCGCCGCGTTTGCGGGACTGATCGGCGCGCTCACGATCGCTTCGTTCGCCATCGACATTTTCGGCTGGCCGGGACTCGGCGGCGGGCTGCGCGTCGTCGCCCTCAGCGTTTATGTCGGTAGACTCATGCCATTCCGCGGCCGCGCGTTTCTGGCTAATTGTTTGCGCGTGGGAATCGCCACCATTCTCGTCGGATTCGCGGTAATTGCGCTCTGGCCGATCTATCGCGTCGCCGGTTTACATGTCGTCTTCATCACCGGATTCAGTTTCATCGCGTTCACGGTTGCGATCCGAGTGGTCTTTGGTCACAGCGGCAATCTGGATCTGCTTTCGAAGCGGCTCTGGTTTTTCATCACCACGGGCGCGCTGCTTTATCTGGCGATGCTCTCGCGCTTCACCGCCGATCTGGCCCCGCCGGTGCGCGTCCTGCATTTGGTCGCCGGCGCGATTTGCTGGCTGGCGGCATCGTTAGTCTGGATGCTCAAAGTGCTTCCGAAGGTGGCGATCAGCGGGCCTGAGGAAACCGCTTGAGCGGCCAGTCAACTCAAGCGCGCGGCGCCCGCTATCTGCCGGCGACCGGATAAGTCGCGAGGGCGCGCATGTACTGCGCGCGCTCGAAGGCGCCCGGGTCGGGACAATTCTTCTGGCTCATGCTGCCTTTGAGTTGCTCGACCGATTCGTATTCGTGCTCTTCCATCCACTCCCGCATTTCGCGCTCGAGCACTTGAATGTGGTCGATGCCGCGCCGGAGCAGGACCGAGCAGAGCATGGTCACGTCCGCGCCGGCCATCAGCATCTTGAGCGCATCGGTCGCCCGGTGAATGCCACTGGTGGCGGCGAGGCTGGCGCCGACCCGGCCGTAGAGCATCGCGATCCAACGCATCGGCAGACGCATCGCCATCGGGGTGCTCAGCAGAACGTTAGGCGAAATTTCCAGCGTCTCGAGTTCGATGTCCGGCTGGTAGAAACGATTGAAAAGCACGAGCGCATTGGCGCCGGTGCGATCGGCGCGGCGCGCGAACTGGGCGAAGTTTGTGAAGAATGGGCTCAGCTTCATCGCCACCGGAATTTTCAATTGCGCTTTGACCGAAGCGAGGATCGTGAGGTAGCCCGCTTCGATATCCTCCGCGCTTTCCTCCGGATCACTCGGGACGGAATAGATGTTTAACTCGAGCGCATCCGCGCCCGCTTGCTCGATTTGCTTCGCATACTTCATCCAGCCGCCAAAGGTGGTCCCGTTGAGACTGCCAATGATCGGGATGCCGACCGACGCTTTCGCCTGCGCGATGTGCTCGAGGTAGGATTCCGGCCCGACCTTGAACTCGGCCTGCTCGGGAAAAAAAGTGAGCGCTTCCGCGTAACTCTCCGTTCCCTGGTCGAGATAATATTGCAGCTCGTGCCGATCCCGGCGCACCTGTTCTTCAAAGAGCGAATGGAAGACGAGCGCCGGAGCGCCCGCGTCTTCCATCCGTTTGATGTTGTCGATTTTTTCCGAAAGGGGCGAGGCCGAGGGCACGAGGGGCGTGCGCAGCTTCAAACCAAGATAAGTGGTCGTTAGGTTCATGGGTTGGCGGTAGGATTGAAGTTTCGGGTGGCGAGAAATTCGTAGAAAGCGCGGCGCTGTTGCACGTCCGCCTGCGCCCGGTCGAGCAGCTCCGCGCGCGGCGCCGGGGATCGGTCTTGTCGAGCATCTTGAACCGGTTCTCGAGCTTGAAATAATCGGCCACCGGCGCGCGCGGCGCAGGCGAATCGAGCTGGAGCGGATTTTCCCCGAGGCGCAGGCGCTCCGGATTGTAGCGATAAAGGAGCCACTGCGCGGCGTGCACGGCCGCCTTCTGGTTTTGCATCGCGGTCGTCATGTTGATGCCGTGCGCGATGCAATGACTGTAGGCGATGATCAACGCCGGACCGTCGTAGGCTTCGGCTTCCAGAAACGCCTTCAGCGTGTGCTCGTCCTTCGCGCCCATCGCGACCGACGCGACGTAGATCGTGCCGTAGGTCATCGCCATCAGGCCGAGATCTTTTTTCGGGGCGCGCTTTCCGCCGGAGGCGAACTTCGCGACCGCGCCGCGCGGCGTCGATTTGGAGCATTGGCCGCCGGTGTTGGAGTAAACTTCCGTGTCGAGCAGCAACACCTTGACGTTGCGGCCGCTCGCCAGGACGTGATCGAGTCCGCCGTAGCCGATGTCGTAACCCCAGCCGTCACCGCCGACGATCCAGACGCTCTTGCGCACGAGCATGTCGGCCAGCGCGAGCAAGCGTTGCGCATGCGGATCGCTGGAGTGACGCGAGCTTGCGCTTCAACTCGGCGACCCGCGCGCGTTGCTCGAAGATGTCCGCTTCATCGCGCTGGCGCGCATTCAGGATTTCGCCCGCCAGCACGCGCCCGACCTGCGGCGTAAGACGATGGAGCAATTCGCCCGCAAACTCCTGTTGCTTGTCGATCGAAACCCGGAAACCGAGACCGAACTCGGCGTTGTCTTCAAAGAGCGAATTCGCCCAGGCCGGTCCGCGGCCCTCGGCGTTTTTGGTGTAGGGCGTGGTCGGCAGATTGCCGCCGTAAATGGACGAGCAACCGGTGGCGTTCGCGATCAGCAGCCGATCGCCGAAGAGTTGCGTGAGCAGCTTGATGTAAGGCGTCTCGCCGCAACCGGCGCACGCGCCCGAGAACTCGAAGAGCGGCTGCTCCACCTGCATCTCGCGCACGCTTGCCATTCGTCAGGCGGCTGCGCTCGAGTTCCGGAATGGAGAGGAAAAAATTCCAGTTTGCCCGCTCGCTTTCGCGCAGCGGCAACTGCGGCTGCATGTTGATCGCTTTCAGCCGCGCTTCGGATTTGTTCCGCGCCGGGCAGACATCGACGCAAATCCCGCAGCCGGTGCAATCTTCCACCGCCACCTGCAGTGTGTAGTTCAATCCCTTCCATTCCGGCAGGCGCGCAGTCGCGCGATTTGAAGGTCGCCGGCGCGGCCGCGAGCAGCGGCGCTTCGTAAACTTTGCTCCGAATGACCGCGTGCGGACAGACCAGCACGCATTTGCCGCACTGAATGCAGACTTCCGGGTCCCAGACCGGCACTTCGCTGGCCAGGTTGCGCTTTTCCCATTGGGTCGTGCCGGTCGGGTACGTGCCGTCGTTAGGCAAGGCGCTCACCGGCAGGCGATCGCCCCGGCCGGCCATGATTTCGCCGAGCACATTGCGCACGAACTCGCGGCGCGCGCCTGGAGCTGACCATTGCTTCGCCGGCGGTCTCGGCGCTGACTGCCGCTCGGAAGCTCTACTTCGTGCAAATGCGCGAGCGTCTCATCGACCGCGCGCAGATTCATCTGCACGATCTCCTCGCCCTTTTTCCAGTAGGTCTTCTCGGATCGATTTCTTGATCGCCGCGATCGCTTTCTCCCGCGGCAAGCACACCGGAGATGGCGAAGAAGCAGGTCTGCATGACGGTGTTGATGCGGCCGCCCATGCCGGATTCGCGCGCGACCTTGTTCGCGTCGATCACGAAAAACCAGCGCGCGCCGCTCGAGCAGCCGGCGCTGCACGTTCTCGGGCAGATGTTCCCAAACCCGCTCCGGATCGAAGGGCGAGTTGAGCAGGAACTTTCCCGCGCGGCACGAGATCCTTGAGCACGTCCTGCGTCTCGAGCAGGAACGGCTGATGGCAGGCGACGAAGTTGGCCCGGCTGATGAGATAGGTGGAGCGAATCGGCCGCGGCCCGAAACGCAGATGCGAGACCGTGATCGCGCCCGCTTTCTTCGAATCGTAAACGAAATATCCCTGGGCGAAGTAATCCGTGTTTCTCGCCGATGATCTTGATCGACTCCTTGTTCGCGCCGACCGTGCCGTCCGAGCCCAGTCCGAAGAATTGCGCGCGCACGACGTCGTCAGGCTCGATCGAGAAGCCGGGATCAAAATCCAGGCTGGTGTGCGAAAGATCGTCGTGGATGCCGATGGTGAAATGGTTTTTCGGTGTGGCTTGGCGAGATGATCGAAAACCGCCTTGATCATCGCCGGCGTGAATTCCTTCGAGGACAGTCCGTAACGCCCGCCGACCACGCGAGCTCGCTCCGGCCCTCTTCGTAAAGCGCGTTCACGCAATCGAGATAGAGCGGCTCGCCGGAGCGCCCGGCTCCTTCGTGCGGTCGAGCACGGCGATGGCGCGCACGCTCTGCGGCAGCGCTGCGACGAAGCGGCGCGCATCGAACGGCCGGTAAAGCCGCACCTTGAGCACGCCGACTTTTTCATTTTGCGCGCTCAGAAAATCGACCGTCTCGTGCGCGGCTTCGCAGCCGGATCCCATCAGCACGACGACGCGCTCCGCATCCGGCGCGCCGTGATATTCAAACAACCGGTACTGCCGGCCGGTCAGCTCGGCGAACTGATCCATCATCCGCTGCACGATCTCGGGACAAGCGGCGTAAAACGGATTCACCGTCTCGCGCGCCTGGAAATAAACGTCGGGATTTTGCGCCGTGCCGCGGATCACCGGGATGATCGGGCGAAAGCGCGCGGGCGCGATGCTCGAGGACGCGCGTTTCATCGATCATCGCGCGCAGCACGTCATCGTCGCAGCACATCGATCTTCGAGATTTCGTGCGAGGTGCGGAAGCCATCGAAGAAATGCAAAAACGGAATGCGCGATTCGAGCGTGGCGGCATGCGCGATCAACGCCAAGTCCTGCGCTTCCTGGACGGAATTCGAGCAGAGCATCGCCCAGCCGGTCGCGCGCGCCGCCATCACATCGCTGTGATCGCCGAAGATCGAGAGCGCCTGCGCCGCGAGCGAGCGCGCCGCGATGTGAAAGACGGTCGGCGTCAGTTCGCCGGCGATCTTGTACATGTTCGGGATCATCAACAGCAGTCCCTGCGAAGCGGTGAAGGTGGTGCTGAGCGCGCCGGTCTGGAGAGCGCCATGGATCGCTCCGGCCGCGCCGCCTTCGCTCTGCATTTCGATCACCGACGGCACCGTCTCCCACAGATTTTTGACCCCGCCGGCCGCCCACGCGTCGGCCCATTCGCCCATCGGCGAAGCGGGCGTGATCGGGTAAATCGCGATCACTTCGTTGAGCGCGTAGGCGATGCGCGCGACCGCTTCATTCGCGTCCAAGGTCTTGGAGTTCGCCTTCGCGCTGCGATTTTGGATGGCGCGCTCATCGGATCTGGAAGCCGGCGCGGAATCGACAGTGATGTCTTGTCCGTTGGGACGAAGGGCGGGCGCGGCAGGGTTGGGTTTCACAGTTTCCTCAAGCATAGGAGCCGACGGCCAGCCCGATGCTCGCTGGTTGCGTTTTGCTGTGCAATTCTAGCGCGTTCTTGAATGATGGGGGATGCGAAAATTCCGGCCGCTGAGGGATTACGCCTAACGAGCCGCTTCGCGATCAATCTTCGCGCCAGAAATTCACCGCCCAGGTGCCGTCCGGTTGATGCAGTGCGGTGGATTGAAAACCTTCGCTGTTCAATTTCTCGATCAATGGCGAGGGAAGAAAGGGCGCGATGACGGTCAGGCCCTCGCCCACTCGCAGCGCATCCACTCGCGCACGGATGGTGGCAAACGGCTCGGTCCCTTTCGCGAGCAGCGGTCGCACATCCAGTCTTTTGAAGGTCAGCGGCATTCCCTATTCCTCCCAGCGTGTTAGTTGTCGCGCGGTCCAGGCGAGCAATCCCGCCATCCAGGCGCACGAGATGAGGACGAACCAGAGTCCGCTGTGGGCCAGCCACCAACTCGTTAGGCCGGTCTGACTGGCGGCTTCGGCCGGGATCCGTTCCATGGTGAAAAGCGCGTCGATGCGAAAGGCGTCGAGCGGATTCAGCATCAGGAAGGCCGACCAGATGTCGGGCACCCCTTGCAGGAGCGACCAGCGCGCCACAAGCAGCGCGACCAGGTCCAAACCGAAAAGGAAAAGTAGCCATGCGCTCACACCCAGGACCAGACCTTGCACGCGATCGCGGGCGAGGAACCCAGCGGTCAGGCCGAGGGCGATGAAGGTGGCGGCGAGCGTGAGGGTGCGGCCGTATAGCAGAAAGAGCGCGGCATCCGGCGGACTAACGAAAAGCAACGGCAGGAACAAAAGCGCGAGGAGCCCGGCGAACATGAGGGTGAGAGCGAGAAATTTCCCAAGCAAAAAGATGGGGCGCGCGATCGGTTGCGCGAAAAGGAGCGGCCATTCCTGGCTCTCGGCGCGCGCGCTGCTCGTTCCGATGAGGAGGGCGAAGAGCGAGACAAAATAGAGCGACATCTGGAGGAGCAACATGGGCGCGGCGCCCGCGGAATCGGCCAGAAGCGCAGCTCCGATGCCGCCGGCCAGAGCGAGCACGCAGAAGACCTGGAGGTAGCGATTGAGGATGGCCGCGTGCAGCTCGCGCGCGATCACCGCTTGCAACGGACTCTCGATCAAGGTTGAAAGGGCTCGCGTGCTCATCCGACTCCTCCGGGTAGCGCACGGCCTGCCCGCCCGTGTGCGGGCGTCTCGCGTGCTGGCGACGGCGTTCCCGCCGTCGCGAACTTTCCCTCAGCGCCCTCATCAGACCGTAAAGCCTGTTTCGTTGAGACAACGAAACCAGCACGCGAGACGCCCGCACACGGGCGGGCAGGCAGTGCGCTACCCAGCAAGGGACCTTCCTCGTCCTCGAATTCATCGAAGTCGTGCGGGAGATCGGAGGGATCGAGCTCGCGTTCGATCCGGCCGCGATGACAGAGCAGGCAGCGTTGCGCGACGCCGTTCCATTCCGCGATCAGGTGCGTGGTCATAAGGACGGTTTTGCCGCGGATCGCTTCTTCGTTCAGCATCGTTTGCAAACGGGCGCGCCAGCCGGGATCGAGACTGAGCCCCGGCTCGTCGAGGAGAAGGACGGGCGCGTCCGGCAAGAGCAGAAGCGCGATCCCCAGCCGTTGCCGCATCCCGCCAGAGAGCGCGCCGGTGCGCTCGCGGGCCGCGCTCGTTAGGCCGACCTGCTCGAGCATGGCTGCGCTGCGCGCGCGATCGACCCCGCGCAGACGCGCGTAAAAGTTCAGCACCTGGAGACCAGTCAGGCGCGGATGAAACTCTGGGTTTTGCGGCAGATAACTGAGCGCGCGTTGCGCTTCGCGCTTGGCGTGAATGATATCGTGACCGGCGATGAAGGCTGTCCCGCAGTCGGCCGCGAGAAGTCCGGCGAGCAGTTTCATGGTCGTGCTTTTGCCCGCGCCATTCGCGCCCACCAGCATTGTGATTTCGCCGGCGAGAGCTTGCAGGGAAAGGCCGCGCAAGACCTCCTTCGGGCCGAAGCTTTTTCGTAGATCTTGCGTCGCGATCATGGTCGGGGAGCGCACGCGACCCGCGTGCCGTGCTCGGCGACTCGCCGAGCACATTTTTCGTGCGGTACCGGGAAGTTTCCGGCGGGTCGCCGGAAACGGCACGCGAGTCGCGTGCGCTCCCCGGATCGTGCTACCGCGCTTTGCCTTTGAATGTTCATTTGTCGTTAGGCGTGAGATTTCGGAATGCCCGCTGCGCGCGAATCGTCCAAAAATTTGCGGTCAGCGGGGCCGGGTCCTCGATCGCCTGCAGGCCGGGAAGAGCGGCGCGGTCATTGGCGAAGCGAAGCAGTTTCACCACGGGACTGCCGGAGAGAAATGCAACCGCCGGGAAGTTGCGCCGCAACGGCCCGAAGAGATCGAGTTCCCGATGCGGCAGATCGCTGATGCCGTCGTGGTTCAGATCGAACGTCTCTTGCTCGTCCCAAAAATTGCCGACACCATTGACGGCCCAGCGGTTGTTATCGCCCGCGCCATCGGCGTCGATCGGATGCAGGTTTTGCGTGAACCGGTTTTCCGTGAAGGAATCGTTGTCCGAGTTCCCAGTAAAGCGGAGGCCGATGTAGTTGTTGCCGATGTCGTTTGCCCTCACGACAAAGCCGATCGCCTGTTGGAAAGAGAGACCGACCGCATTGCCGCGGATGACGTTATTCTCGACCCGCACGTTTTCGTCGGACTGAAAGAGGATGCCGTAGGCACGCGAACCGCGGTTATCGATGAACTGATTGCCGCGAATCACGATATCGCGCGAAAACATGACGGCGGCGCCGGCGGCGTTTTGCGCGAAGACGTTGTTCTCGAAAACGTTGTTCTCCGAATACATGTAGTGCAGGCCGTAGCGAACGTTGTGGACGCGGTTGCTTTCGGTGCGCGAGTGGTTGGTGAAAGAAAAGTAGATGCCGTCGCGCGTGTCGCTGATGTCGTTGCCGGAAACGAAATTGTTTTCGCAGTTCCACTGATGGATGCCGTTACCGCGCTCGTTTTGGTTTAGCGTGGTTTCACAGAGTTCGCCGACACCGGCGGTCAGAGTCTGCTCGATCGATTTGGTGGAAGTGAGCAGGGCGGTTTTCCCGCGGATGTGATTTCCGACGACCCGACAATCGTGGACCTTGCGCAGATAAATCCCGTGAAGGGAATTCTCGATAACATTGTTTTCGATCGTGGCGTGATTGCTGGTGACGAAGACCGCGGCGTTGTCGTCCTCCAGGCGTAGGCCGGAGCCGGTGATGCGCAAGCCGCGCAGGGTGACGTTGTCCGCTGTGATCGTGATCACGTTGCCGCGTGCGTTCCCGCGGATCTCGGCGCCCGGTTCGCCAATGAGGCGGAGGGGTTTGCTGATCGTGATCGGACCGGAGTAAACGCCCGCCGAGACCTGAATAGACTCGTTAGGCGCGGCTCCGTCGATTTGCTCCTGAAGCGTCGCGGCCGAGGCGGCAGTCGTTAGGCCGAAAAACGCGCAGAGTAGAATCCGGGGAGCGCACGCGCCGCGCGTGCCGGCGATGGCGACCTCGCCATCGCGCACTTTTTGCGCGAATGTGCACCGGTAAGAAAAAGCCTGTTGCGGCGGGTCGCCGCAACCCGCACGCGAGTCGCGTGCGCTCCCCGCTCCACCGCCACGTCTCACGTTATTGGCACCTCTTCTTTGCGCGAGCACCAGATGGCGAGAATCAGCAGGACCATGAAAACCCAGAGCAGATAAGTGCCGAACTCGGGATAACTCGATTGCGTGAAGTTCGCGATTTTCTGCGTGCCGAAAACTAGCGGCGTGAAGGGCTGAATGTGGACCGGAGCGTGCGGATCAAGATTGTGTCCGTACCAATAGAGCCGGTAAAAAAAGGCCGCGATCGAGAAGGCGCCGAAGTAGGAGGCGAGGACGAAGAGATCGATCACACCAGCCATCTCTCCGAAAACGACTGCGCGGAGCGCGAGCAGAATGAAGATGCCGAACATGAAGGGCATGAGTTGCATCTCGGTGAAGTCCGCCTGCACGATCTTCTTCATCCCGATGTAGTGATTGAGATTGTTGATCTCGTTGATGTCGTTGCCGTCGATCCCGCCGCCTTGGATTTTGTAGGCGTAGATCTGCATCGTCAGGCCGGTATTATACTGGGGCGCAACGAGGCGCAGTTTCCAGAGGGGAAAAAAGACCGACGCGGCCACGGTCACGGCCGCTGCGAGCAGCAGCAGCCGCGACCAGAGGTTGAGCGACTTGTGCAGGAAGCGGAACTCACGTTTCAGGAACGTTTTCATTGGCTTGTTGCGCGCTCAGGCCGGACGCGACAAGTCATCTCGACCGGCTCATTGCGGAAGTTCACTAGTTACCACCACCGGAGGCCGGCGGAGTCGCCGCCGGTTGCGCGGCGCCCGCTTCTTTCACTACCAAATAACCCTGCATCTCCTGGTGGAGCGCGGAGCAGAAGTTGGTGCAATAAAACGGGAACACGCCCGGTTTCGTTAGCTTGACCTGGAAGGTTTTCGTTTCGCCGGGATCGATCGTGATGTTCATGTTGTTTTCCACCAGGCCGAAGCCGTGAATCATGTCCGGCGACTGCTCGATATTGGTCACGTGCACGGTCAGTGTGTCGCCCACTTGGGCGTCGATCCGATCCGGCACGAAGCGGCTCCGAATGGCAGTGAGTTTCGCGATCACTTCGTTGCCGTTGCGCGTCTGACCCGCCTGGGCCGAGTCCCAGATCGCGTTCGGATCCTTGCTCTCGCCCTTCGGATAAACTTCGATCGGCTGGATCTTGTCCGCCTTCAGGATTTGCGCGAAGTGCGGCTCCGGCTCGGTGAAGGTCTCATAAACGAGTTTCATCTTCTGGCCGGTGATATCGATCAGCTCGCTGTCTTCGGGCTGGGCCGGTCCGACGCCGAGGTGACGACCCTTGGAGAGCTTGTTCATCGCGACGAGCCATTTCCCATAGGGATGTTTGGTGTCGCTGCCGGCCACGACGAGGTGACCGATGCTCCAATGCACCGGGATTTTATCGAGCACGACCTTGGTCAGGTCCTTCTTTTCTTCATCCGTCCACGGCGGCAGTTTCCATTTTGCGACCTGCGAGTCGATGAAGAGCGAGGTGTAGGCGTTGCCCAGCTCGTCATACTGTGTGTGCAACGGACCGAGACCGACCGGAACTTCGCCTTCCACTACGTCGTCATGCTTGACGATCGGAATGCCGCGAAAATCTCCTTCGAAATCCTTCTTCGAAATCGCGCCCTGGAGCTTTTCGAAGTTAATCACCGTCGTTGTCGGTTGTAGCTTGCCACCGGCCACGACCCATTTGCCGCTCGGATCGACATCCATCCCGTGGGGTGACTTCGCGATCGCGATGAAATAAAGGACGCCGGGCGTCTTCGCTGGATCGATCACCGGCACGCCGTCCATCATGGTGGCTTGTCCATCGGCCACGGCCTTCTCCGCCGCGCGCCAATTCACCACCGCAGAGAGATCGCGATCCTTCTGCGAAGCATTCGTCTCGAGAACCGTGTGCGCCATCTCCGAGTTATAGGAAGTCCAAAAGGCCCATCCACTGCTCGGACCCTTGCCGGTGGAACCCAGATCCCAATCAAAGGGCGGAGTCAGGATTTGCCAGCCGACCGACATCTTCCCGCTCTTCGGATCGACCTTGATCCCACTGACCATGCCGTTGAACTGCGTCGCGTAATCATTCGGATCAGCGACCCGTCCTTTCGGCAGCGGCACTGAGAAACGCGTCGCGACGAGCACATACTCTGTGTTCTCGGTCACGAAGGAGGAGCCGTGGTTGCCCATCGAGTTCGGAATCGGACCGAGGATTTCCTTGGTCTTGAAGTCACGCAGATCGATCCGCGCGACGCGGTTGTTGGCATTGTCGTTCACGAAGAGCCAGCGGCCGTCGTATTCGCTGTCGGTTTGCGAAAGCCCCGGGTGATGAACATCGCCCCAGGTGTAATCGCCCATCAGTTTTTTCGTCTCGGTATCATAGCCATAGCCCGTGCCCGAATAGGGCGAGAACACGGGAATGGTGCAGATATGCCGCATCGACGGGATGCCCGCGACAAAGACCTGGCCGGAATGGCCGCCCGAATAAAAGAGATAATACTCATCCTTCTGTCCCGGTGGGACGTAAGAAGCCTGGGCGTTTTTTGCATCGTCGCTGCTCATCTGAGCCTTGTCGCTCGTCCCGCCTTTGTTGCAGGCGCTGGGCAAGAGCGCCAGCGCGGCCAGGGCGGCGACTGGGAGTATTTTTGTGATTTTAATTTTCATTTGGTTGGGTTTCTTCCCGGTTCTAACAATCAGCGCTTTACCGTTAGGATGCCCTTTGTGCCTTGCGCGTAATGGCCGGGGAAGGAGCAGAGATAGAGGTAATCGCCCGGAACCTGCGGGGCGTTGAAAGTGACCGTGTCGCTTTCGCCGGGCCCAAGCAGTTTGGTGTGAGCGAGCACCTCCTTGGATTCTGGGGGCACATAGTCATGCGCTGCCTCCGTGGACGCTGCGTCGAGAAACCTCTGCACATTTTGTTCGTTCACGGTGCGGTCGAGCAGGACGAAGTTATGGCCCATGGAAAATTTCGGGGTCGTCCCGACATTCTTGAGCGTGACGACAACTTGTTGCAGGGGTTGCGCGTCGATCGCGGTCACGTCGTACTTCATCTTGTCGTTGGCCTCGATCGTGACCGTCTTGGGCGGGATTGGCGGCGCCTTGGCACAGCCCGCGACGGAAAACAACACCGCGCCGCAAGCGAACGCGATAACGGCACATGGCTGACTGAACTTGTTTCTCATACGTTGAAGATTGACTCGAGGTGGCGCCTAGAGCCTTGATCCAGATCAAGTTTCGTTTTGATTTCTTTGTCATATTGCGCCCATGCTGAACTCTCCTTTTACCCGTCGCTCGTTCGATCTTGGTCTTTACGAGGCAAAGATTGCGCTGGTCATCGCCGCGGCTCTGCTTGTTGTCGGATGCGGAAAGAAGGAGGAACCGGCGCGCGACTCGGTCTTGCATTATGAAGCGCGCGGCCTGGTCCGCGGCACCGCGCCCGATCACAAGACGATCGAGATCGAGCACGAAGACATCCCGGGCTTCATGCCCTCGATGACGATGCCGTTCAGCGCGCGTGACAAAAACGAGATCGCGGACCTGAAGATGGGTGACGCGATTTCGTTTCGCCTAAACGTAACCCAACGGGATTCGTGGATCGATCGCGTCGCGAAAATCGATCCGGCCCAACTGCATTTGCCGGCACCCAAGCCCGCGCTTTCAGCCGCCGCAATCACCGCGACGCGCAACCGCTTGCACGAAGGCGACGCAATGCCGGAGTTTCAGTTGCGAAACCAGGACGGAAAACCGGTCACGTTGGAAACCTTCAAAGGTCACCCCTTCGTCGTAACCTTCATCTTTACCCGCTGTCCGCTGCCGAATTTCTGCCCACGGATGTCCCAGAATTTTTCGGAACTGCAAAAAGCGATCCGGGCTTCCTCCGATTCGCTGGCAGCGACACGCCTGCTCAGTATCAGCTTCGACCCGCAGTTCGACACGTCCGAGGTCCTGAAAAAATATGCCCACAGTGAAGATGCCGATTCTTCCATCTGGACTTTCGCAACCGGCGACCCGGCGGAGATCCACAGCCTGACGACAGCTTTTTCCCTCCTCGTCCAGCCCGAGTCCGCTACCATCTCCCACGGTCTCGCCACTGCCTTGGTCGACCGCGAGGGGACGATTGTGAAGATCTGGCGGGGAAATGGCTGGACTTCCGCCGAAGCGCTCAAAGAAATCAAGACCCCGTAATTCGTAGGCGAGCATTCACCCACGTGCCCGAGATCGCTGAAGAGCTAGCAAGCCCACCTGGGGGGATGCAAGCCGATCCGCGTTGAGCAATCTTTCCCGCGGTTTTTCTTTGCTTCGCCCAACGATGGCGGATGGTTCAACCGGGTTTATCGAATTGTGACGCGTTTGGCTTGAAGGCGATCCCGTTGGCAGCGCACTAGTCGCCGCTCTTCATGGCGGTTTTGAGCAGACAAGCGGCCACATTCGGATGAGAGTGATGATACGGGCACGGGACCCATCGCGCCATCATTCGATGCAAATCTACGTTTCGAAATCCGGCCAGCGCTATGGCCCTTATGCAGTCGAAGAATTGCGCGCCGCGGTTCTTACAAATGTCTTCCAGCCTAACGATTTTGCCTCGTGCGATAACGGCCGCAGCTGGATAGCGATCAGCGAGGTCCGCGGAATCGGCTCCCTCGCTTATACAGTGGAATGCGACGCTGAAAACGGTTTGCTGACGATTAGTTACCGGGGCCACGTCGCGCCGTCCGACGTCGAGCGCTGCGTTGAGGACATCCGAGCTGCGCTCAGGCAGATGCCGCCAGGCTTTCACATGCTGGCAGACTTCATCGCACTGGAATCAATGGAGGTTACGTGTGCGCCAGGCCTCGAAAAGATCATGCAACTCTGCGATGAAAAAGGAGTCAGTACGGTTGTACGGATTATTCCCGATCCGAGGCGGGACATCGGGCTGCAGATCATGTCCCGCTTTCACTACGGACCGGCCGTCCGGATTTTCACCTGCAAGAGCCGGGACGAGGCGGGCGCTATCCTGACTGGGAGAACTCATGACCCGATCCCCGTCGGCATGCCTCTCGACCCACAAAATGAGTAATCCCGACCAGCGCGAAATGGCGCACGATCGATGGGGTTATCTCTGCCCGATGGAGGCGAGCACTCGAGGGCGCGATTGATTTTTTTTTGATTTGCCATGCGACCCATCCACCTCGGTCTGATTGACGGCGTAATTCTCGTCATCTATTTCGCGTTCGTCCTCGGCATCGGATTTGTGCTCAAGCGTTACATGCGCACGAGCACCGATTTTTTCCTCTCCGGCCGCCTCATTCCTACCTGGGTGGCCGGCCTCGCCTTTCTCTCCGCCAATCTGGGCGCACAAGAGGTTATTGGGATGGCCGCTTCGGGCGCAAAATACGGCATCATGACGAGTCACTTTTATTGGGTCGGCGCGATCCCGGCGATGGTCTTCGTCGCCGTTTTCATGATGCCGTTCTACTACGGCTCGAAGGCCCGCTCCGTGCCGGAGTATCTCAAGATGCGCTTCGACGAAAAAACGCGCGCGCTCAATGCCGTCACCTTCGCGGTCATGACGATCTTCTCCTCTGGCATCTCCATGTATGCAATGGCGCTGCTCTTGAACCTCCTCCTCGGCTGGGATTTTAATCTCAGCGTCTGGCTCTCCGCCATTGTTGTTCTGCTTTATATCTCGTTAGGCGGGCTGACCTCCGCGATTTACAACGAGGTGATGCAGTTTTTCCTCATTGTCGCCGGCTTCGCCCCCCTTGTTTTTCTCGGCCTGCGTGACGTCGGCGGCTGGAGCGGGTTGCAGACCCGTCTCGGTGAGGTCGCAATCGCGCAGGGGTTCGCGCCCGGTGCCTTTACTCACTCGTGGGAGTTCATGGGCAGCGCCGCGGCCAACCCGATGGGCGTGGAATGGTTCGCCATGCTCATGGGCTTGGGGTTTGTGCTTTCGTTTGGCTATTGGTGCACCGATTTTCTCGTTATGCAACGCGCCATGGCTGCGGAATCGATGGCCGCCGCCCGGCGCACTCCGCTCGTCGCTGCCGTCCCGAAAATGATCTTCCCGTTCCTTGTTATTCTCCCGGGCATGATCGCGATCGCCCTCACCCAGCATCATGGCGCGAGCGGCTTCTCTCTGCCCGCGAAACCGGACGGCTCGCCTAACTATGATCTGGTCATCCCAATGATGCTTGGACATTACTTCCCATCCGGTATGCTCGGCCTCGGCCTGACCGCCCTGATGGCCTCGTTCATGTCCGGCATGGCGGGGAACGTGACCGCTTTCAACACCGTCTGGACCTACGATCTTTATCAGGCTTATCTGCGCCCGAGCGCAAGCGACTCGGCCCTGCTCTGGATGGGGCGGGCCGCGACCGTCGCCGGCATTACGATTAGCGTGGCAGCGGCCTATTTCGCTGCGCACTTCAACAACATCATGGATTTGCTCCAGCTTGTTTTCGCTTTCGTCAACGCCCCGCTTTTCGCCACTTTTCTGCTCGGCATGTTTTGGCGGCGCACGACCGGGCACGCGGCCTTCTTCGGGCTCATCAGCGGTATCGTGGCCGCGGCCTTCCATCATGGTCTGACCGAACCGCATGGCGCGATGACCCTGGTTAAGGGCGGCTGGCTTGGTCACGTGCTGCACGTTTATCCCAGCGAAATGGCACAGAATTTCTGGACCGCCATTTTTGCCTGGACCACCTGCTTCGTCGTCACCATCCTTATTTCGTTCATTACTCGACAACAAAAGTCCGATGCTCAACTAAGGGGCCTCGTCTCCGCTCTCACGCCGCGCACGACTGAACCTGAGGTTACCTGGTACAAACGCCCGGCCGCGCTCGGCGCGCTCGTGCTTTTCCTGGCTTTGATTCTGAACATCATCTTTTGGTAATTCCGCCATGAGGTTTCCGCTTCTGCACTCATCACCGACCACATTCGAATGAAAGTCTTCGATCTCCGACTGCCCTTAGGCTGGCTCTTCGCCACCCTCGGCTTGCTTCTCGTTTTCGCCGGATTGCGGGCCACGCCCGCGACTGACGTGCGTTCGTTAGGCATCAATATCAACCTCGTTTGGGGCGCGGTCATGATTGCCTTCGCCTTGCTTTGTCTCTGGCTGGCGCGCCGCGAAGCCCGGCGGAGAAACAAGAGTGATCAGTGATAAGTGACGAGTCGATTTCCAAGACGTCGCCATTTTTCACTTGTCACTGGTCACTTGTCACCGATCACTTCTTGAAATGAAACGACATCTACTTTCTGCCCTGCTGCTACTTTCGCTCGTTTGCGGACTCGGCGCGGAGCCCGCGCCGGATGCGCCGGAGCTCACCAAACTCCTGCAGGATTTTCTGGCCGGCGCCGGCCGGAATGACGCCGCGATGCACGAACGTTTCTGGGCCGACGATCTCATCTATACCGCGTCAGCCGGTCGCCGCATCGGCAAGGCCGATATTCTGCGCGAAGTGCGCGGGGAAGGCCCGCCCAAGCCGGGCGACGAGACGACCGTTTTCAGCGCGGAAGACATTCGTATCCAGCAATACGGCGACACCGCCATCGTTGCCTTCCGTCTCGTCGGGACGACCGACAAGGCCGGGAAAAAAACAGTCAACAATTACCTGAACACCGGCACGTTCCTTAAACGCGATGGCAAATGGCAGGCCGTTGCCTGGCAGGCCACGAAGATGCCGGAAACGGATTCACCAACGCCGTCGGCGCCAAAAACCATTCGGTGAACCCGGAGCTGAAGTCTACCGCCCGAACCGCGGCAGGCGCCCGCTCGATTCCTCGTATGATGCGCCGACGCTGATGTGCGTATTCCCTTCGATGATGTCACTCATGATATAGCCTCCCTTGACCTCGAGGCCAAACTTGCCGGTGGATCTTCCGTAAAAAGCACCCACTTCGCCGCCGACATAATCAAGCCTTGGTAATAGATCCACCGGTGTGCTGGTCGAAGTTCGCGCCCGCATTGCGGCCTGGGTCACTCGCGGTGGTTCCGCCAATATCGCGGCCGGAATAAGACCAAGCGGCGCCGTTTCCATCCAGGCGAACGCACTTGGGAAAGAGAAAATCCGTCCATCCGCGAGCGTTAATGGCGGAGGGCCATTCCAGCCGTTGTTCAGCGCGGCGAAGAAATCCGCTTGGCCAAGGGTGGGACGAGTGTCCAGCCCTCCGCCTGGGCTGAGCCGGTTAAAAGAGCGAGCAAATTGGACTCGTCCAGCAAATGGCAGTTCTTGAGCCGACAACGAAACGGAAAGACCGAGTAAGCCCGCTACGGCAAGAAGCGAAACTTTGCTCATGAGAGAATCGACATCCAAAAAGACACGGGCGCCAGCGAAAACTTTGCACTGACCCGAATGGCACTAGGATAAGGCGAGTATAGGGCGAAAAGCGGAATCGTGTCGGAGCACAGGCAGCTTGCCTGTGGGGAAAGCAGGCGGCTCGCCTGCTTCGGATTCCGCTACGGGCGGGCCGCCCGCGTGCCCCACAGGCAAGCTGCCTGTGCTCCGGCGCGCGCCTGGCACCCCGAGAGAACCGCCGCGCCGTAACCGTCCCCCAAAATGAAACACCCTAAAACCCCCTTAACTTAGTGCCATTCTGCACTGACCTCGGATGGTGCAAAACCGCGCCGGCTATCGTTGATATCCCTCCGATGCGCCGATGATCGATCGCCTCCGTCCTCAGGAACCATGGTTCCGCCCGCCGGCGCCAGCGTTCAGGGGCTCGAACCCGTCTCCCTGAGACGTCTGGGTACGTAATTATTGGTCTTGACTGAAGCCATATAATTATCTAAAAGCGGCAGGCTTACGTCCCACGGCATGACAATAACAAATCTTAGCGATCACATCCTCAGTAAGAGTAGCCGGAGGCGTTTTGGTGGGTCGAGCCGCTCCAGTAGATCAGGACCACGACGGAATCTCGCGAATACGTTGCCCGGGCTTGCCGCCTGCGGTTGTCTCACTTCGCTGCTACTATTTGCGGGATGCGCTTCCCAAGGGACAGTCGTGCGCAAGGAGTTTCGACCTTTACCTTTTCCCGATTCGCTCGGCATCGAGGGCATTTATAGGTTTGAACTGCGGGATCGCGCCGGACGAATCCACCGGCAGATGGTTACACCCAACGTCTTTTTCCAATACAAAGAGGGCGATTACTTCAACGATCGAAAACCGCCGCCACCGTCTTTACGCCAGCCCGTGGCTCCGGCTGATAGATTCAGGCCATTGACACCGCGTCCGTTGCAAAACTACGGGACACCTTACCGCCGCTAATCCGCTATTCTGAGGTAGTCCTTACCGCATTCGCAGTCTCTGCTGCGACGAGTCTCATTTGCGCAGCGCATCCTGCACTGATGACGGCAGTTTGTCGGCGTTGCGCAAGAGCAGGCTGACCTGCCAGATGGCGGTATCGGTAAGTTTGCCGTCAAACGACGGCATGGCGCTAAAGCGAATGCCGTTTTTCACCACCCAATGGGTCGAACCCACCGGATCGTCGGTGACACCTTCCGACGGGGGAAGAAGTGGCGGAATGTTTGGATAAAATCGCTTCGCGTTATCCGAGGCAGCCTGACCGAGCCGGCCGTGACAGCTGGCGCAACCGTTCTCCCGATAGATGTCGGCTCCCGCGAGCAGGTTGGCCTCATCGGCTGGAATCGGCGATTGCTCCTGGGAACTCCGGCCGATCGATGCCGCCAGCGCCTTTTGCGCAAGAAACCGCTCCAACGGCAAGGGGCCTCCCTTAGTCCTCATTGTTAGGCCGCCGTGAGCCACGAAAACGTAACCAGCCGCAAGCAGGAGGCAGATTCCAACAACAATGCCAAAGAGGAATTTGATCATAAGATGAGGCTGCGAAGCAGCGATGAAATCAGATCAGTCATCGTTGCGACTATGGCACAGATAGAATCGACTCGCACTACGCGGAGTCGCGCCGCGTCTCGCCGGCCCTCCTACGACTCCTTTTGCCTTGACATCGTCTCCCCATTCCCCGTATGCCGGTCCGTTCGCAGAGAAGGTTTTTATGGCAATTGGTTGCAGAATATCAAAAGCGGGATTTTTCGTGTGTTTCGTCTTTCTTTCCAGCTTGGCTATCGCATGGGGCCAGACCGGGGGAGGCAAACCACTTCCGCAAGAGGGACTCGAGCAATACGAGAACCCGCCCGCTCTGCTTTGGCGAACAGGACTTTCCCCGCGCATGGTCTCGCAACACGATGCTTTTACCAGCGTCCAGGTAAACGTGGCGGCGAACGGACAAAACATCACCGGCGACGCCGCGAACGAACCGTCCATCTGTGTCGATCCGACCAATGGCAACAAGATGACGATTGGTTGGCGGCAGTTTAACAGCGTCACCTCCAATTTCCGGCAAGCCGGCTGGGCATATACGAGCAGTGGCGGCGCGACGTGGACGTTCCCCGGCGTGCTCGAAAACAACGTCTTCCGCAGCGACCCGGTCCTGGGTTCCAGCGACACCGGCACCTTTTTCTATCTCAGCCTTTTAGAGACCTTTTTTGACAACATGTGGCGCTCTCTCAACGGCGGCATGTCCTGGACCAATATCGCTCCCGCCAAGGGAGGCGACAAACAGTGGTTCACGATCGACAACACTAATAGCACCGGTCACGGCTTTCAATACCAGGCCTGGAGCACGAGCGGGAATAACTACGGCGGCCGGCAGTTTACCCGTTCGACCGACGGTGGATTCACCTGGTTAGACCCAGTCAACATCCCTAACTCTCCTGCATGGGGAACGCTCGACGTTGATTCGAACGGCAACCTTTTTATCGGCGGTGTCAACCTGGGCACGGGCCAGGTATGGTGCGAGCGCTCAAGCAATGCCAGGGACCCGGCGGCCACGCCCACCTTCGATCAAAGCACCCGGGTGAACCTGGGGGGCGACGTTGGGTTCGGCGGCCTGATAAATCCTGATGGACTGGTCGGGCAGGTTTTCCTGGCGGTAGATCGCTCGGGCTCGGCCACGAATAACAATGTATACATGCTGGCCAGCGCGCAACCCGTCGGCAGTAGCAATGGCAGCGATGTCATGTTCGTCCGCAGCACCGATGGCGGGCGTAGCTTTAGCACGCCCCGGCGAGTCAATGATGACCCTGTCAATCACAATAAGTGGCATTGGTTCGGCACTCTGTCCGTCGCGCCCAATGGCCGGATCGATAGTGTCTGGCTGGATTCGCGCAACGCGGCGAATAACACGGACTCACAACTCTTCTATTCCTTCAGCACTGATGGAGGCGATACCTGGTCGCCCAATGTTGCGGTGAGCAACGCCTTTAATCCTTTCATTGGTTATCCCAACCAGAACAAGCTGGGTGATTACCTGACCATCGTATCCGACAACACCGGCGGTAATGTCGCCTACGCGGCCACCTTCAATTCCGAGGAAGACGTCTATTATGTGCGTGTGGCTCCTGGCTCCGGGGGAAGCATCCAACTCCTGAGCGCAGCCTCACGCCTGACTCACGGCCCGGCGGGTACATTTGACGTTCCGATGCCATTGACCGGAGTTTCGGGGGTGGAAGATCGCACTTCCAGCACCTACAACGCTGTCTTCACCTTCGATGCGCCGGTTACCTCCGGCCAGGTGCAAGTCGTCAGCGGCACGGCTGCCGTTGGACCAATTTCCTTCAATGGCAATAGCCTCATCGCGCGACTTACAGGTGTCACGAGCGCCGAGAACGTTGTTCTGCGAGTCCAGAACATCAACGGCGACGGTCTGCAAGATGGCGACGTCACATTTGGCTTCCTTGTTGGCGACGCGAATGCAAATCGGAGAGTGGATAAGCCTGACCAGACTCAGGTGCAGGGCCAGCTGAATCAACCGGTGACGAGCGCTAACTTCCGCGACGACATCATTGTCGATGGCCGGATCAAGAACAACGACGTCCAGATCGTTAAAAGCAACAGAGGCCACACCATCCCGTAGCAGGGAGTAACGGCCAAAGCGAAACTGGAGGGCAACGCTCCGTCGTTGCCGAGATTCAAACACGGCGACGACGGAGCGTCGCCCTCCAGCCTGACCCGAGTCCACGCAAAAGAATCGCTCGACTTGCCACCGTTGCCACTGGCAGGATGGCCGGCCGAATGCGAAAGCAGCCGCCACCACTCCGCGCCCGCCCATGCTCGAATCGAGCGCGCTGAGTAACGACGATCTCGCGCCGGTTCCAGCCGAGCGGCGTACCTGGTCGATGTGGAGCATCGCCGCGCTCTGGGTCGGGATGGCGATCTGCATTACCACCTACACGCTGGCAAGCAGCCTGATCGAGCAGGGCATGAACTGGCGCCAGGCCGTGCTGACCATTTTTCTCGGCAACCTGATCGTCCTCATCCCGATGACGCTAAATGCGCATCCGGGAACGGCTTACGGAATCCCCTTTCCGGTTCTCATCCGCGCTTCCTTCGGCACGCTAGGCTCGAACATTCCGGCGCTGATGCGCGCGCTCGTCGCTTGCGGCTGGTTCGGCATCCAGACCTGGATCGGCGGAGCGGCGATTTATGCGATGTCATCGATCATTTTGGGATTCGATCCCGCAGGAAGAACGGCCTTGCCCGTGATCGGCATCTCGGCCGGCGAGTTTCTTTGCTTCCTCATTTTTTGGGCGATTAATATTTACGTGATCGTGAAAGGAATGGACTCGATCAAGTGGCTGGAAATATTTGCCGCGCCCTTCCTCATCGCGACCGGCGCGGGCTTGCTCATCTGGGCGGTGGTCGCGGCCAAAGGCTGGGGACCGATCTTCGCCCAGCCGTCCAAATTCCAATCGTCAGGCGATTTCTGGCCGGTCTTTGCGGCCGGCCTGACCGCCATGGTCGGCTATTGGGCGACGCTCTCGCTCAACATTCCGGATTTCTCGCGCTTTGCCCGCTCGCAACGCGACCAGATCGCGGGCCAGGCGCTCGGGCTCCCGCTTTCGATGACTTTCTATGCCTTCATCGGCGTGGCCGTGACGAGCGCAACGGTGGTGGTTTTCGGCAAGGCGATCTGGGATCCGGTGCAGTTGATGCAGCGTTTCCACAGCCCAGTGCTTTCGGTCCTGGCGTTGATTACCCTCTCTGTCGCCACTCTCTCGACCAACATCGCGGCAAACGTCGTTTCGCCCGCCAACGATTTCTCTAATCTCGCCCCGCGGCTGATAAACTTCCGCACCGGCGGCATTCTCACCGGCATCATCGGCATCCTGATGTTTCCCTGGAAACTCTATGCCGATCCGAGCGGCTACATTTTCACCTGGCTGATCGGCTACAGCGCATTGTTAGGCCCGATCGGCGGGATCATGATTGCGGATTATTTTGTTTACCGGAAACGAAAGCTGGACGTGCTGGCGCTTTACGACCCGGCCGGCCGTTATGGTTATACTGGCGGCTTTAGCCTCGTGGCGATCGTGAGTCTGATTCTGAGCGTGCTCCCGAATTTGCCGGGCTTTCTGGTCACGATCAAGGCCCTACCGGCGATGGCAGTCGCGCCGCTCTTCGTTTCCCTCTATCATTACGCATGGTTTGTCGGCTTCGGCCTGGCTTTTGCCATTTATCTCGCGCTGCGCAAGATCACGGCGCGGAATGAGAGTTCCGGGTAGCGCACGCGTCTCGCGTGCTGGCGAGTGCGTCTCGCAATCGCGAACTTTCTCAATCGCCGGGCGCAAGCTCGATGCGATAACGCAAAAGGAAAGCCTGTCGCGGTGAGACACCGCAACCAGCACGCGAGACGCGTGCGCTACCCGGCCGCGGCGACAATTCTACTGCGCTTTTCCAAACCGTGTTCATAATACAGCGCGACTTAAAAATTCAGCAAAATGCAAACACCATCCCTGCCGCCCTTCGCTCATCAACCGCAGCCCTACACCGGGCCGTCGCCCGATGAGATCCTCCGCCTGCGCAAAGAGTTCCTGAACCCGGGAATTTTTCTCTACTACAAGAAGCCGCTCACGCTCGTGGAGGGCAAAATGCAGTATGTCTGGGATGAATCCGGCCGGCGTTATCTCGATGCGCTTGGGCGGGATCGTCACGATCAGCGTCGGACATTGCCATCCCGATGTGGTCGAAGCGGCGCGGAAGCAAAATGAACTGCTCCAGCATTCGACCACCATCTATCTGCATCCGAACATCGCCGAGTACGCGGAGAAACTGGCCTCGAAGATGCCGGGCGAATTGAAAGTCTGCTATTTCGTTAACTCCGGCTCGGAGGCAAACGATCTCGCGATGCTCATGGCACGCGCTTACACCGGCAACTACGACATGATCGCGTTGCGCAATGCCTACCACGGCGGCAACGCCTCCGGGATGGGCCTGACCGCGCACGCGACCTGGAAATTCAATGTGCCGCACAGCTTCGGGGTTCATCATTCGATCACGCCCGATCCATATCGCGGGATGTGGGGGCACGATGATCCGGAGGCCGGGAAGAAATACGCGGCCGACGTGAAGAACCTGATCGACTACGCCACGCCCGGGCAAGATCGCGGGATTCATCGCCGAATCGATCCAGGGCGTGGGCGGCTGCATCGTTTTTCCGGACGGCTATTTGAAGCACGCTTACGAGCACGTCCGCGCCGCCGGCGGCGTCTGCATTGCGGATGAAGTGCAGTCCGGTTTCGGACGCACCGGCTCGCATTACTGGGGGTTCGAAACCCAGGGAGTCATCCCCGACATCGTCTGCATGGCGAAAGGCATTGGCAACGGCTGCCCGCTCGGCGCGGTTGTGACCACGCCGAAAATCGCGGCCGCGCTGGCGCAGCGGATTCACTTCAACACCTTCGGCGGCAACCCGGTCGTGTCTGCGCAGGGAAAAGCAGTGCTGGAAGTGATCGAGCGCGAGAAACTGCAGGCCAATTCACTCGCTATGGGCCAGCACCTTTTGGCGGGCCTGCAGCGTCTGAAGGAAAAGCACAACATCATCGGCGACGTTCGCGGCAAAGGTCTCATGCTCGGGATCGAGCTGGTGAAAGACCGCCCAACGAAGGAACCGGCGAAGGCCGAATGCGCGCAAGTCCTCGAGACCTGCCGCGATCTCGGCTTATTGTTAGGCAAAGGCGGTTTACAAGGTCAGACGATCCGCTTCTCTCCGCCTATGTGCATTCACCAACAGGACGCCGATTTTATCCTCGGGGTCCTCGACCAGGCGCTCGGCGCGCTTTGATCCGTTGAAGCGGTTGTAGCGGCGCGATCAGAGCGGACCGCCGGCCCGGTCCACTGCAGACAGCACACGCCACAACCGACAAACGGTTAGCGGTTAGGCACCGCCACAATAGCGACCTTTTCCGCGGTGTTCGGATCGATCCCTCGGCCAGTGACCTCTCCGGCGTTATTGATGTCGAAGGCCTGGTCAATCTTGCCAACAAAACCGGTGTTGTCCGGATCGTTCAGGTCGTGGGCTTCGCCGTTTTCCCAAACGACGCCCCGACAGTCGGTGAAGTCTGCATCGCAGGAAATGCCCACGGCCTGGCCCTGATCGTTCACACCGTAGGGTTCGCTATCGACATGTTCCGGGGTGCGGTTTGCCAAGGGAGGGAGCGGCTGGATCCCGGTTTGTTTCGTCCAGATAAAGCCGTGCAAGATGTCGCCTTCCGGGAAAGCGGGGTCGCCGGCAAACCCAACCACCGTACCCGACTGATTGATCGCGGTCGGCGTATTCCAAAACTCCGCTCCCAGGTTCCCGAGGTCAGTCACCGAGCCATTCTCCCAAAGGACCGCGTGTATGGCCGTGTAGCGTCCGATCGCCTGATCGCAGATGCCGGTGATGCCAACGGCTTGACCGGCATCGTTGATCGCAACGGCCGCACCGGAGGTATCATCGGGTGCGAACAAGGGAAATTCACCAATGCGATCACCATGTTTGAGGTTCCAGTGGACGGGACGGAACTGATAGATCTGCGGCGGGACGCAGGTCCCGTCCACGCAGGTGTTTTCCGCCCAGCCGACCGCCTGCCCGCGATTGTTGACGCCGGCGGCAAAGCCATGGATCCCGCCTAACGTCGGCAGGCCTCGCATTTGCCCATGCTCGTAGGCGAACCCGAGATTCACAAAGCCAGTGTTGTTCGGACCCGGATAAAAATAACCGCTGCTCCAGATTTCTCCCGAGGTGTCGGGCGTGTCGGTTTGCGAGATGCCGACGACGATTCCTTTGTCATTCTCCCCTCCAAAAACCACGCTGCTGTTGGGGCCGCCTAAGGTGAGCAGGTCGCGCATCTTTCCCCGCCGCCATTCGACAGCGTGCCGGCTCGTGTTGCCCGACAGATTGGAAAAGCCCGCCACCCAGCCGCGGTTGTTAATCGCGTCGCCCCGGCTTGAGGTTCCCCCGAGCGAATCGAGGGCATAGACCTTGTAAGCGTCTGGTTCGGCCAGAGCTTGCGCCGCCAAGGCCACGCCGAAACAGACCGCGATCAGAAAGACTGAGCGCCGAGGGATAGCTTTACTCACGCATTTCCTACTCATGATTTTTTTCCTCCATATTGATGTTTTCATGGAGTCAATCCTAGGAAGGTCTGTCGGACTCAGAAAGAGCCACTTGGCAGGTCTGATCAAGACCACTTAAAGCGTGAAACTGAGCGCCGAAACGCGCCTCTTCGGAGGGACTCGGCGCGACGAGTCTAAGCCTAACAAAGCGCCCGATCGAGCGCCGCAGCGAGTTTGCGCAGCCCCTCCCGGACCTGCGCCGGCGTCCAGGCCGCAAACCCAAAGGTCAGCGCCGGATCGAGCTCGGCTGCCATGAAGCATGATGAAAGGGGCGAGGGCCGAATCCCAATCTCCGCGCAGGTCTGCCATGATTATTGGCAAGTCTGCTTTTCGGCGCAGCCAGGCGACGAAATGCAAGCCGGCATCGGGAATCTGGAGAGTAAAATGTTTTCCGAGCAGCTTGTTGAAAGTTTCAATGAAAAACTCTCGTCGATCGGAGTACAGTTTTCGCATCCGCTTGATATGACTGAGGAAATATCCTTCGGACAGGAACCGAGCCAGGGTGGCCTGGTCGATGGCCGGTGAGTGTTGGTCCATGACCGCCCGGATCTTAATCATCGGTTCCACCAATTTTTCGGGCGCGAGGATATAGCCCAGGCGCAGAGAGGGATAGAGTATCTTGCTCATCGTGCCGGCGTAGATGACCCGCCCGCAGTCATCGAGTCCTTGCAAGCACGGGAGCGGCGGGCCGGTAAAGCGAAATTCCGAGTTATGATCGTCCTCGAAAATGTAAGCGTCGCGCGCGTGCGCAAACTCGATCAGCGCGGTCCGCCGGGCCAGACTCATGGTCATGCCGAGCGGAAATTGATGGGAAGGTGTGACGTAAATGATCTTGGGCGACGCCTTTCGCGGCGGGCGCGCGAGCACGATCCCTTCCCGGTCGATCGGTCTGGGCACCACCGTCGCCCCGGCGAATCCAAAGACCCGCCGGGCTTGATAAAATCCCGGATCTTCGATCCACGCGATCTCACCTCGATTGACCAGTGCCATCGCGCTGATCATCATCGCCTGCTGCGTCCCGGCCGTGACAATGATCTGATCGGGATGACACCGCGCGCCACGATAATCACACAAGATAGGTGGCGATCGCCTTGCGCAAATCGGGGTCGCCGCGGCTCGACGCGTATTGCAGCAAATGCGCTCCCTTTTTCGCGAGCACCTGGCTCCTCAGCCGTTCCCAGATTGCAATTGGAAATTCGTCCAGCGCCGCGAGAGCGGGCACAAAGGAAACACCGGGCCCGCCGGCAATCCCGTAGTCAAATTGCTTTCCCGCCCGTTTATCCGGAATTTTTTTGACCCGATCAGAAAGCCGAACCGGACGTTCCAGCGGAGTTGTCACTTTGGCTTTCCGCGCACTGAGAAAAGTTTCGGGTAACGAGTTGACGACGAAGGTGCCTGATCCGATTCGGGTTCTGCAGGTAGCCTTCATCGTGCAGCTTCGAAAAGGCGAGATTGACCGTAAGTCTCGATATGCCCAGGTCAGTTGCGAGGGCGCGGGAGGAGGGCAAACGCGATGAGCTTTGGCTGAAACTTCCCGAGACTAACTCATCGCGAATTTGACGATAGAGTTGTTGGTGGAGGGGCTCCGCCGCCGTCCGATCGAGCCGCACCATCTCGAAGGCCACAATGGCGCGGCGCCGCCGCTTCTGGTTAGGCCCTTTGTCTGGCATCGGTTGAAAATAGAACCAGTTGCACTCTCGCAGCCACCAATAATTATGACCATCCAAAGTGGTCCGCCGCTCTCGCTTCAAGTGGCTATTGACAGCTTGCGGCGGCGCCAGATCTTCCTCGTGATGGTGACTCCCTGTAGCGACTATCAAAAGACGCGTGGCCTGATCTATTTCGCTCGCATGCTGGACAAGATCCGACTCCACGCCGCAGGACAATTGCCGCCGGACTATTTTGTCGGGCGTAGAAGATCCGACCTTCTTTGACGCCCGTTGCACGCGATTTTTGGGGGTTGATTACGATGAGCTTGTGAACCGGACGCTTCAGGGAGGCTTGGATGAGGATGTCCTCGAATGGTGTTTCACCCGCGGCCGGCGCCCGAGCGCAGAGGACATCGAAATCTGGAATGCGTTTCTTGCCAAACGCGGCTGGCGCGATGAGGGCACCGCCGACCTCCAAGCCGCCAAGGAACGCGCCGGCTGGGGCGGGCGCGACGATATCCAGACCTGGGTGGATCTGCATGATGCCGAAGAGGGCCGGCCGCCGGGAGCGACCCTTGCAGGTTAGTATTGATTCTTCTTCGTCCGTCTCTTTAAGATCAGAGCGTGACTTTTCAACCTGAGGATCTGTCGGCGCAGCGCGCGAACTGGATGCAGGAGGCGGTCTCCTTAGGCCGCGAGGGGATGACGCACGAGGGCGGCGGACCCTTTGGCGCCGTCGTGGTCTGCGAGGGAAAGATCGTGGGACGCGGCTATAATCAGGTCACGACCCAGCTCGACCCGACGGCACACGCCGAAGTCATGGCCATCCGAAAGGCCTGTCACTCTTTAGGTCGGTTCGATCTGAGCGGCTGCGAACTTTTCACCAGCTGTGAACCCTGTCCGATGTGCCTGGCCGCGATCTACTGGGCGCGACTCGACCGTGTTTTCTATGCCTGCACCCGGCACGACGCAGCCGAGATCGGATTCGATGACGACTTCATCTACGAGCAGTTGCCACTCGAGATCGCGGCCCGCGCCTTGCCCATGGAGCAGATCGAGCGCGAGCATTCCCTTGAACTTTTCCGCGAATGGATGGCCAAGCCGGATAAGGTGCGGTACTGAATGTTCCCTGACGTAAGGTTAGGTCTTCTCCAGGAAGCGCACTCGTCCACGAGTGCTGGCGACAGTGTGTCACCGTCGCGAACTTTCCCTGGCGCGAACGTCCAATTCGAGCGCATGCCTTTCCGTCTGGCGATACCCTGGCCAAAGTTCGTCGCGCTGAAACAGCGCGACCAGCACTCGTAGGCGAGTGCGCTACCCAGAGTGCGAGCGCACGACCTAAAAGGTGATGCCCATCTCCGCCCCGATCACCAGCGCGTCGTCGATCCGTCCCGTGCCGCCGGGTTCATCGCTCCCGGCTACAACGCCGCCGGGTTAATCCCCGCGCCAAAAATCCCGCCCGGCGTCCCTCGAGCAATTTTTTTGCAGCGTGGTTTGGACTTCGCATCTCTCTTCTGACACGCTCACGCCCGTGCTCGCCAGAATTTATTCCGCTGCCGTTTACGGTGTCGACGCCTACGAGGTGGAGATCGAGGTCAACGCCGCGGGCGGCAACCCCAAGATCGTGATTGTTGGCCTGCCCGATACCGCGGTCAAAGAAAGTCAGGACCGCGTCACGACCGCGATTAGCAACAGCGGCTATTACTGGCCGCGCGGGCGAACAACGATCAACCTCGCGCCGGCCGACATAAAAAAGGAGGGCCCCAGCTTTGATTTGCCGATCGCGCTCGGGATGATCGCCGCCGCCCAGGAAATCGAAGAGGACCTTTTTGCCGACTTCAGTTTCGTCGGCGAGCTCGCGCTCAATGGTGCAGTGCGGGCGGTCAAAGGCGTCTTGCCTGTCGCGCTCGAAGCGCGCCGACGGGGAAAACGCGCCATCATCGTCCCGGAAGCGAATGCGCGCGAAGCGGCCATGGTCGGGGGGATCGAAATTTACGCCGTGCCCAATCTGCGGCAGGCCTTCCAGTTCGTCAGGGGCGAAAGCCAGCTCCAGCCGGTGCGCGGCGATCTGAGCGACTTCTTCGCCAGCCACCAAAACTACGAGGTCGATTTCGCCGATGTCAAAGGCCAGGGTCATGTCAAGCGCGCGGTCGAGGTGGCGGTGGCCGGCGGTCATAACATTCTCATGATCGGCCCGCCCGGCTCCGGGAAATCGATGCTCTCCAAACGCATCGCCACCATCATTCCACCAATGGCGCTGGAGGAAGCGATCGAGACGACCAAAATCCACAGCATCGCGGGTCTGCTCACGCCGGAGCATTCCTTTGTCGCGACCCGCCCCTTCCGCTCGCCGCATCACACCATCTCGGATGTAGGATTGTTAGGCGGCTCTGCCATTCCCGCGCCCGGCGAGGTGAGCCTGGCGCACAACGGTGTCCTCTTCCTCGATGAGCTGCCGGAGTTCAAACGCTCCACCCTGGAAGTGATGCGCCAGCCGCTCGAAGACGGCCGGGTCACGGTTTCGCGCGCCGCGGGCTCGATCACGTTTCCCTCTGAATTCATGCTCGTGGCGGCGATGAATCCATGCCCCTGCGGTTACTTCGGCGACCTCAAACGCGAATGCCGCTGCAGCCCGGTGCAGGTGCAACGCTATCGCCAGCGCATCTCCGGCCCCCTCCTCGATCGGATTGATCTGCACATTGAAGTGCCTTCGGTGGAATACCGCGAAATCTCGAGCGAGCGCGCGGAGGAACAGTCCGCTGCGATCCGCGAACGCGTCGGCGCGGCGCGCGATCGGCAACGCGCACGTTTCCGTGCCGATAAGAAGACGACCTGCAATGCCCGCATGACATCGCGCGCGATCAAGCAGCACTGCAAACTGAGCGACGAATCGCAGGAACTGATTCGCGTCGCGATGAGCGAGTTGAACCTGAGCGCGCGCGCCTACGACCGCATTCTGAAAGTCGCGCGGACCATTGCTGATCTCGAAGGAGCGGAATCCATCTCGCCCGAGCACGTCAGTGAAGCGATCCAGTATCGCACCTTCGACCGGACACTCTGGGTGTAATCTTGAACGCGATCACCACGACAGTTATCCAATTCCTCGTTGAAGATCAGCTTGACGATCAACGACGCGAAGCAGTTGTGTGCGAGAGCAGCGCTGGACGAAAAGCGCTTCGGCTGGCAGCGCCACCGTCCTATTCCATCTCGGTGTAGCGCACGAGCAGCTGCGGCTCGTTATCGAGACTCGCTGCCGAATACCACCCGATTGCGGTATCACTGACGCCGTCCACATGGTAAAAGTAGATCCGGAATTGCGTTCGGTCGATGTTGTTGCTGTACGCGACATTTGAACGCGCCATCTCGGCTTCGATCCAGTTTTCCGCGTCAACGCCGACGAGTGGCGCATCTTCGTCCATCACATTCATCGCGCTGGCCTTTGCATTGAAGTCTGCGCCTTCCAGCTCCACGTTGCTGTTGAACAAACCTTTATCAATGTCGACCAGACACGTGCCGAGCACATCGAAGCCTTTGTTATCGGTATATTGTTTCAGCCGCAACTTGGCATCGACGACAGTCGTTTTTTCGCCCAAGACACTTGTGTCGAATGAAAGGACGCCTGCTAGATCCGTGTCCGTGCCTTGGCCAGCTTGAATGCCAGGCTCCGCGTCGGCTGCAAAGTCTCTGCAGTCTCCGCTTTTGTTCGAGACATACCCGTCGTAGTGCTTTCGGAAAGGAACACTGCCAGGTTCGCCCAGGTGGATGCTTTCTCTCCCTTTTCATCGAAAGCTTGTACTCGATACGCGCATTGTGAGCCTGTGTAGGCTGTGTCGGTGCAGACAGTGACAAGCGGGTCACAACCTTTTACATCTGTCCAGTCTCCCAGTGGGGAAAGCGATCGCGCTTTAACTTATAGGAAGCAGCCCCATAGGACGCAAACCAGCTTACAGTGTTGCTGTTTGCGCTTTTTCGTTCCACCATTACGCCAGCCGGAGCGTCCAATGGTGGCGTCGCACAGAGATAATTCAGGTAGTCGCTCCACGAATCAAGTCCCGCCTTCCAGCGCGCCATATCCCACGGCTGGGGGTCGGTTTGTTGCAGTGGCTTCGCATGATCAATATCTGCGGGGTACGTTTCCAGGTATTGGTTAAACCAAGTGTTAAGAGCGCCTTCTAACGCGTCCTTTGGACTACTGTTGAGTGTCTTAGCCACCTTGTCGCCATCCTTCAACGGAGCCGTCCAGGCAGTGTTTGATAGACGATTCCATTGTTATACCTGAGCATATTGGATAGACCAGCCGGCCGCCGCAGCCGCCTGTCCGGAGTATGTGCGATCAGCGACCTGTCCGAGAAATTTTGGTCAGTTTATCATCCGCGAAAGCCGTGACCCAAATGCTGGTGCCGTCGAAGAGGATATCGTATATTCCCCGGCGAAGTTGGTAGTCCGAAACCGCTGAGCCATCTTTTATCCGCAAGACGACGACGGTGTCGTGCTTGATGCAATTGACCCAAATACGAGAACCATCTGACGCCATAGCGCTAGGCCCGGTGTCGACGGTAAATTGGCCTAGAAAGGCCCCATTCCGGGCCAGCAGCTTTGTTACTTTGTTGCCGCTGGCACTCTCGCCCGTAGCGGCCACCCAGATATTGACACCATCGAACATCACGGTCGTGGGAAATTGTCCTGCGGGAATGACGTCCTCAATCACCCCATCGCTGGCCCGCAACTTGGTCACGGTGCCATCAAAATCGTTCGCCACCCAGATATTCTCTCCATCGAACGCCATCCCCCTGGCATTGCTAATCTCAAACGTCCCGAGCAGAGCCCCGTCGCTCGCGCGCAGTTTCGTCAGGGTCTCGTCAAAGATGTTAGATGTCCAGATGTTGGTACCATCGAAGAGAATGTACTGCGGAAAATCGCCAACGGGGAATATTCCTAGTATCACCCCGTCGCTCGCGCGCAACTTGGTCACGGTGTTGTCGCCGCCATTTGTTATCCAGATGTTAACGCCATCGAAGGTTGCGGCATTAGGGGAAGCTCCCACGGTGAAAGTACCAAGCAATCTGGCGTCGCTCGGACGCAATTTCATTACGGTATCGTCGCTAGTGTTTACTACCCACACGTTCACGCCGTCGAACGTAAGGCCGGTGGGTTGGTCGCCCACAGACACAGTCTGAATTATGGTCCTGTCCGTTTCTTGTGCAAAACCCACTGATGCGAAAAAGCTGCTCAGCGCAATTGCGAGAACCAAAGCAAACGAACGGCTGCTTATGATTTTGGCTTCCAAGCATTGTTTTCTCTTCATGCTCTTTCTTCTACCAGAGCTTTCCCGTTCGCCGCAAGAAAAAAGGCGCGCCAGGAAAACAAAACGGAAAGGAAGCGGGACGTTGACTTGACATCAGGGCAATCTTTTTCCATAACGGTTTGACCGGAGTTACGGGCAACGAGTCGCACCAGCCACGAAATAAGACGTGTATGACTTGACGCCACGCTTCTCGATAATGTCAACTACCGGGCGACATGGCACGTACGAGCGCAACGGCGCGAGGACGCAGCGACCGAGGAAACGGAGGCACTCTTCGAAATAAGGACGGAGCCTGACTCTCTTGCATCACACATCGTTGTCTCGAGTCGGCAATACCGAAACATGTCCGATACGAAGAGCCGCAAACGGAGCGAGACGAATTGGTTCCAAAATTACAAGAATCGACGTTGGAGAAATCAACCGTCCCGTAGCGCTCTTCTCCGCCATTTGAGGCGGTTTTCACAAATGGGTAACGAAGCTCCTACGCTCCGAATCACACTAGCCATTCCTTCGCCAACGGGCCTAAGAACGCTCTGATGGCAGAATATTTCTTACGGCGGGGACAAGTATGTCCCTTTTCCCAATTGACGATGGTCATTTCGTTGCAACCGATTGACTTTGCAGTATCGACTTGCCGAAGATTCAAATCGAGCCGGCGCTTGCGGATGGCTTCGCCGATTGACCTTGGCTGCATCGGATAGCGTTTTAAGTTGATGTAATGTGGTCCTTGGCGGCAACGAATCCCATATAGTGTTGCTTTACAAAATGGCGATGAACCCCTGCCCCTGCGGTTACTTCGGCGATCTGAAACGCGAATGCCGCTGTAGCCCGGTGCAGGTCCAACGTTACCGGCAACGAATTTCCGGTCCGCTCCTCGACCGGATCGATTTGCACATCGAAGTGCCGGCGGTCGAATATCGCGACATCTCGAGTGAGAGCGCGGAAGAACATTCGATCGCGATTCGCGAAAGGGTCGGACAGGCCCGGGAACGGCATCGCGCGCGATCAAGCAGCACTGCAAATTGGGCGATGATTCCCAGGAATTGATTCGCATCGCCATGAGCGAGTTGAACCTGAGCGCCCGCGCCTACGATCGCATTCTGAAAGTGTCGCGCACGATCGCCGATCTCGAAGGTGCAGAATCGATTTCACCCGAGCATGTGAGCGAAGCCATTCAGTATCGCACTTTCGATCGCACGCTCTGGATTTGAGGCGGTTGGGCATTCACGCCTAACGAGTCGCCAGTTGTAGCCGGGAGCGGCGATCCCGACGCTCTTCGATCAGCGAAACGGAATCGCGACCAGACTTCCGTCGACCTCAGTGACGTAGAGAGTGCCGGTGCTCTTATCAAATGTCATCGAGCTGGGCAGAGTGAGGCAATCAGCGAGCACGACCGGCGGACCGGCCGGATCGTCGAAACGCAACACTTCCCCGGCGCCGGCAAAGAATGGCCCTGCCGAAGAATGCTCGAGGACGAAATATTTTGCCGCGCCTTGTTTTCTTACGGGGATGATGTCGATCGCAGTCGTCAGGTTGTTGATGAATGTGGTGTCACTACCTGTCGCGGGATCGATCTGCTCGACGGTCGAGGTCCCGGTCGGGAAGGGCGCACCCCGGAGGAGAGTGACGAGCAGTTGATCGCCGGCGACGGCAATGCCGGTCGGGACGGCCTGGAGAAAGGGCCCACCGAGGGTCGGGAAGAGCGGGTTGGGAATATCCGGGAATGCGACCAGCGGCGAGAAAGCTCTGGTCGAAGGATCGACCTGCCAGACGTGGTTCCGGCCGCCGTCGGTTACGTAAAGCATCCCCCGCAACGGCACCAGGCTAAAGGGATTGGAGACCTGAATGTTGTCGGGGACGTCGGGCAAAGGAAAGGGAATGAAGTTCGGGAAATCAACCAGCAACTGGATTCGGATTCTGTCGCCGCCGCCGTTGAGAGCGTCACCACCTCTCCGTCGGCGAGCGCCTGCTCGTCGTCCGGCGTGAGGGTAAAACCGGTCGTCCAGTTCTCGGTCTCGGCGCTGAACTGCATCACCAGAACGGAGCTGAAGATCGGTGAGGACGGACCGTTCGGGTTCTCCAGCGTCGTCCCCGGCCGCGGCCCCATGATCCCAACGTCGCCCGTTCCCATCAGGACATAGAGATTGCGCCCGCGCATGATGATCCCGGTGGGACCGGATGGATCGCCCACGTCAGCCGGCGCGGAGGGCAAGCCGTCGAGCAGGGTGCGCCGGTTGCCGCTCGGATCGACGATGGAAATGCGCCCGGAACCTGGGGTGGCGTCGCCCGACTCCGAGATGAGCAGGTTGCCCTGATCGGTCAGAAGGCTGCCGATCGGTTCCCGCAGACCGGAGAGGACCTCGGTGCATTGCGCCTTCGCCGGGGTGCCCGCCGAGCAGGATTGCCGAAACGGCGAGCGCCAGCGAGGCCGTGACGGAATTGAGTATCGAATGATGTTCGTCTTTGTCTTTGTTGTCATAATTGGCCCTTATCCCATAAACAAGAAATGCCGGACGAAGTGATCATCGGAATGGGAAAATTTTTGAGAGCTTTCGGAGAGGAAAATTCTTAGGTGAAAGAAGCGGCGAAAACTCATCCATATGCCCCCGGCCTCCCCGCAAGAAATAACCCAGCTGCTGGTCGATTGGCGCCAGGGAGATGGAGACGCCCTCGACCAGCTCACCCCGCTCGTCTACGAAGATCTGCGCCGGCTCGCTCATCATTACATGAGTGGCCAACGCCCGGATCACACCCTGCAAACGACCGCGCTGGTCAACGAGGCCTATCTGCGCCTGGCCGACCAGACCAACCCAAGCTGGCAGGACCGCGCCCACTTCGTCGCCGTCGCCGCCCGCGCGATGCGCCAGATTTTGTCAACTACGCCCCGGGTACCGCGCGCAAAAGCGCGGGGGCGGCGCGCAAAAGGTGGAGTTGGACGAAGCCGCGCTCGTTTCACCCGGTCAATCGCAGGAGATCATCGAATTGCACGAGGCGCTTGAACGACTGGCCGCACTCGATCCGCAGAAAGGCAGAAGTGGTCGAGCTGAAATATTTCGGCGGCCTCAACTACGAGGAGATCGCCGAGGTGCTAAAAATCTCCGCGATCACGGTGCGGCGCGACTGGGAATTTGCCAAGGCCTGGCTCTATTCGGAATTGCACCGCGCGGACTAATTCCGGTAGACTCCGAGTCGCCCTCGAACACTGGTCGCGTATGACCCCGGCGCGGCTCCAAACGATCGAGGAAATCTTCCATTCCGCGTCGGACCAAGCGCACCGGAAGGTGGATGCCTTTCTCGACGCGGCCTGCGAGGGTGACGACGAGTTGCGCGCCGAGTTGAAGCTCCTCCTCGCTTCTCATCGGCGAGCGCGGTCATTTCATCGAGACGCCCGCAGTCGGTCTTGCGAACAGATTCTCGGGAAAATTCGCCCGACTTGCTCGTCGGCCAACGGATCGGCCACTACGAGTTGACTCGACGAATCGGCGCCGGGGGAATGGGCGAAGTTTATCTCGCGACCGATATCACCGCGGGCCGCAAAGCCGCGCTCAAACTCCTGCCCCGCGCTTTACCGGCGACCCGGAGCGGCTGAAGCGATTCGAACAGGAAGCGCGCGCCGTCGTCGCGCTCAATCATCCAAATATCCTGACGATTTACGAGATCGGCGAAGATCGCTCGACCGCATTACATCGCGAGCGAACTGATCGACGGCGAAACCCTGCGGGCAACGTCTTGAGCGCGGTCCGATGGAAATGGAGGAAGCACTCGATGTGGCGATCCAGGTGGCCAGCGCGCTCGTCGCCGCGCACGAAGCGGGCATCGTCCATCGCGATATCAAGCCGGAGAACATCATGCTACGGCCCGACGGTTACGTGAAAGTGCTCGACTTCGGGATCGCCAAGCTGGCCGAAGAGGAAGCTGCCGATGGCCGAACCAGACGACGGCTGCCGTTTCTGGAGACCCGCCTCGGGTCAATCTTTGGAACCGCCCGCTACATGTCACCGGAACAGGCGCGCGGCGAAGTGGTCGACAAGCGAACCGATATCTGGAGTCTCGGCGTGGTGCTTTATGAGATGGTGACGGGCCAGGCGCCTTTCCGCGGCGAGAACACCGAAGAAGTGATGACTTCGATTCTCGAGACCGAGCCGCCGCCGCTCACCGGTTGCCCCGATGAGCTGGAGCAGATCGTGACCAGAACATTGCGGAAAGAGCCTAACGAGCGCCATGCCAATGCACCCGAACTGATCGAGACACTCAAAAAGGTTCGGCGCCGCCTGGAATTGAGAGCCGAATCCGAGGTTCTCGAAACAACTCCAACCTGGCGGCACGGGCGGCGATGGGCCGCCGCGCTCCTCCTGCTCCTCGTCACTGTGACCCTGGCTCTGCGCTTTTATTGGACCGCTTCCGTCCGACCAAAGTCGCCGCCCCCCATCAAGAGCATCGCCGTTCTCCCCTTCGAGAACCTCAGTCCGGAGGCGGAGAACGCGCGTTTGGCCGACGGCGTGCAGGACGAAATCCTGACCGACCTGGCCAAACTGGCGGATCTCAAAGTGATCAGCCGCAGCAGCGTCATGCCGTATCGAGACAAAATGGGGCGCAACTTGCGCGAAATCGGAAAGGAGCTCGGCGTCGCCAATCTCCTCGAAGGCAGTGTGCAACGATCGGGCAACCGCGTGCGAGTCAAGGCGCAGTTAATCGACGCCCAGAGCGACGCCCATCTCTGGGGACAGAGCTTTGATGGCGAGAGCGCAGACGTTTTCGCCATCCAAAGCCGGATCGTCCGCGCCATCGCCGATCGACTCCAGGCAGAACTCTCCGCGAGCGAAAAAGCGGCCATCGCGCAACCGCCGACCGCAGACCTCGCGGCCTACGCCTTGTATCAGGAAGCTTTGGTGCTCGAACACGGGTCGCCCGAAGACCAGAGCCTGCGCCAGGGGATCGCCGTGCTGGAAAAAGCGGTGGCGCGTGATCCGCGCTTCGTCCTCGCCTATTGCGCGCTGAGCCGGATGCATCTGGATCTTTATTTCTCCGGTCACGACCCCACCCCCGCGCGCCGCGCATTGGCGGAGACCGCGCTGCAAAACGCCGTGCGGATTGACCCGGAAGCGGGCGAGGTCCACCTGGCGGCGGCGCGCTACTGGTATCACGGCTTTCGCGATTACGACCGCGCCCGCGGCGAACTCGACTCGCCCGGCGCCTCTTGCCTAACGACGCCAATATGTATTTCGAGATCGGGATCATCGACCGCCGGCAGGGCCGCTGGAGCGAGGCCATCCGGGCCTTGCGGCACGCCGTGGAGCTAGATCCGCGCAACCTCCAGTTCCTCATGGAAACCTCGACGAGTTACGAAGCATTGCATCGTTATCCCGAGGCCGGCGAACTGTCAGCTCGCGCTCTGGCCATCGCGCCGCGCGATTATTGGGTCCGAATTTTGCGCGCCTCTTATGCCAGGAAAGAACGGGCCGATCTGCGCCCACTCCGGCACGAACTCGACGCTATTCTCGCCGAAGAACCGAAGGCCGCGCCGGAGATCGCGGACGAGTTATTTCTTTGCGCCATCCTGGAGCACGACCGCGCTGCGGCCGAGCAAGCTTTGCTCGCCATCCCTCCGGAAGGAGTCTCCCTGAGGAGCGAAAATTTCATCCGGCCACGAGAATGGTTCGTTGGCTATGCTGCCCGCACCTTTGGCGACGCCGAAGCGGCGTCTGCTGCCTTCACCGCCACGCGCGACATTTTGGAACGCCGGCTCGGCGAACAACCCGATTACGCTCCGGCCTGGGGTTTGTTGGGGCTGGTCGACGCGGCGCTGGGACGTAAGGAGGAAGCGATCCGCGAAGGCCGCCGTGCCTGTGAACTCCTGCCCGTCTCAGCGGATGCGATTTTGGGTCGCCGTTACCTGCGGAACCTGGCCAGGATTTATGCATGGACGGGCGATAAGGAACTGGCTCTCGAGCAAATGGCGGAATTGCCGGAGCCCCCGTCGGCCTTCGATTACGGCGAATTAAGACTCGATCCCGACTGGGACTCGCTCCGGGACGATCCGCGCTTCGAAGCGTTGCTCGCCCGGGTGGCGCCTGATGCACCTGAGACTGCCACCCCAGACGTGCCCGAGAAAAGCATCGCCGTCCTGCCCTTCGAAGACCTGAGTGACAACAGAGATAGGTCCGGCTTCGGCGCGGGGATTCAGGAAGACCTGCTCACGAGCCTCGCGCAGATTCACGATCTGAAAGTCATCAGCCGCACGAGCGTGATGGCTTATCAAAAAGCCGACGGCCGCAATATCCGGGCGATTGGCCGGGCACTCGGCGTGGCCAAGCTTCTCGAAGGGACCATTCGGCGCGCGGGCAACCGCGTGCTCGTTAACGTGCAGCTAATCGACGCACGCAACGACCGGCACGTCTGGGCGCAGCGTTACGATCGTACCGTCGCCGATGCGATTGGCCTCCAAGGTGAGTTAGCCACCCAAATCGCGGCCGAGTTGAAAGCGACGCTCGGGCCGGAAGAGAAAGCACGCCTTAGTCTCGAACCTACCAGTAACTCGGAGGCATACGTCCTCTACCTGACCGCACTCGGAAAGGAAGATGAGATCGCAGCGGAGCAGCTTTACGTGCAGGCCACAGTGTTGGATCCCAAGTTCGCTTTAGCTTACGCGCGAGCTTCCGTGCTCAACAGTAAGATCGCAAGCTCCGAACAGCCCCGGGCGCGGAAGGCCAAGGCGCGCGCCCAGGCGGAGGAAGCTTTGCGCCTCGCGCCAACCTTGGGCGAAGCTCATATGGCATTAGGTGTTTGCCTTTACTGGGGAGAGAAGAAATACGATGCAGCTCTTCAGGAATTCAACCTTGCCGCCGCCGGTTCGCCCAATAATGCCGAGATCTACACCTACATCGGGGGAATCTATCGGCGGCAGAATCGCTGGCGCGACGCAGTGGCAAGCTTCGATCGTGCTGTCTCCCTCGATCCTCGCAACGCGCACGTCGCTTTCCGCGCTGCTCGCAATCATCTTAATACGCGTAATTGGGTGGCCGCAGCCGACGGGTTCAATCGGGCCCTGGAGCTAGAGCCAAATGATGTTGATATCAAAATTCTCCTTGCTCACGTTGAACTGTATCGAAACGGCAATCCCGCTGGGGGCAGACGCATTCTGGAAAACATTCCAGCCAGCCTTGATTCTGATGGATTGGTGGCTTTGACGCGCTGGGACATGGCCATGTTGGAGCGCGACTATGCCTCCGCGGAAAAGATTCTGAGCGATCACGATCGTGAAGGATCGTGGCCGAGATTCCCGAAAACGTTTCTCCAAGGTCGGATCGCCCTCGCCCGTGGCGATATCGAATCCGCACAGCGATACTTTGCCGCAGCGGCCCCAGCTCTCGAAGCTTGGGCGCGCGAAGATCCGGACGAGTCGGAGCACCATGGTGAACTCGGCTTACTCTACGCCTACATGCACAGAAAGGAGGACGCCATCCGAGAAAGTCGTCGAGCCGTTGAGCTCGAGCCTGAAAGCCAGGATGCGTTTCACGGTGCCCTTTGGCAGGCCAATCTGGCCCTCGTCTACGCACTTGTCGGCGAACAGGACCAGGCGATCCCGCTGATCGAGCGTCTCCTTTCCACTCCCGGCCCGGTCGACGGACTCATTTCCCGGCAAACATCACCCTGGCAGAGCTGCGTCTGCGCTGGGAATGGGATTCGCTCCGAAGCAACCCGCGTTTCCAGAAAATCCTCGCCGGGTCCGGAACCAAAGACAATCTATTAGAGGTGGCAAGGCGCGGGTAAGGGCGGTTCCGTGAACCGCCCCTGCCTATGAAAACTCGAAAATGATTTTGCCGCTGCGTTTGTTTTGCGCGGCGCGCGTGATAGCGTCTTTCGTTTCGCCTAACGAGTAAACTTTCTCTACTTTTGTGTAGCAAGCCGCGCCTCGATGCGCTGGTCGCCCGGATGGCGCCCTGATACAGGTGAGACAGCGGCAACCAGCATGCCGGCGAACGGCAGCGCGCTCGGTTCCAAGGGGACAAGAAGACGAACTGCAACGCGCGCATGATCCCGCGCGCGATCAAGGCGCACTCCAGATTAAGCGACGAATCGCAGGAGATGATCCGGATCGCGATGACCGAGCTAAACCTGAGCGCGCGCGCCTACGATCGAATCCTGAAAGTCTCGCGCACGATCGCTGATCTCGCCGGCGCCGAATCCATTTCTCCGGAGCACGTCAGCGAAGCGATCCAGTATCGCACTTTCGACCGCACCCTGTGGGTCTGACATTTTCAGCGCAAAAAAATGCCCTAACGAGCGCCCTTTATGGCGCGCTGGCGCTCACCGCCTGCGAACGTTCGCAGCCGCTGATTTCGGGTCCCCTGCCGCAGCGCGGTTATCTTTGGCAACGGCGCTGGACGCCGGAGGTGAACGCTTCTCGCGCTCCTGCCGGAGCGCTCCCCTTTTGCGAAACGCAACCCGGTGGTTCCGGTCGCTGCGGGCGACCTCCACCACCGGCTAATTTCTCCGACCCCTTCGGGGCCACAAGCGATCGCGTCGAGTCGCCAGAAACTTGTCATCAATACACGACTTTGCTTCGCTTTGAGCAAGCTAACGGGCCGATCGTTGCAGGCGCTCGGGAAGGCGGCGACTTTTCCGGCGTGAAGGCGAGGCGAAGCCAACCCCACCGCGTGGTGCAGCGCCGGGCGAAAAATTGGAAGATGCCGGCGAACACGGTTTACGTCGGGCGGCCGAGCGTGTGGGGCAATCCGTTTATCGTCGGCTCCGAGTTGATTGGTGGTGAAAAGCTGACCGCGGCTAAGTCGGTCGCGCTTTATCGCCAGTATGCGCGCGACGCTTTTAATGAGCGCGATCTGCGCGCCTGCCTGCGCGGAAAAAATCTTGCCTGCTGGTGTCCGCTCGGTCAGCCCTGCCACGCCGATGTCTTGCTGGAAATGGCCAATTCGGCCTGACGAATTTCGCCCTTGAGCACTTGGCTTTGCGCTCGGAAGAAGTCGCAATTCGAGTGGCAGAAATTGTCGGAAACACGTCATCGTGCCATAAGGCGAAACTCGCTATAGTGAACTCATGAAGCCGCTCCGGGTAGGGATTATTGGATTTGATGGACTAAGTGCGCTCGACTTGATCGGCCCCGCCGAAGCCTTTGCGACCGCACGGCCGGAAGCGAAAAGTCAATCTACCCAAAATCCTTACGAGGTTGTGGTGATCGGATTATCACGCCGTCGCTTCGTGGCTGAATCGGGTGTGTTGTTTCACCCCCACACGACTTTGCAAACGGCGCCCAAACTCGACACGATCATTGTCCCCGGCGGCCGAGGACTGCGTCGACCGGCAGTCAACCTGGCCGTCGCGAATTGGATCAAGGCACGAGCCCCGCAGACACGGCGCATCGTGTCGGTCTGCACGGGGATTTACGGTTTGGCCGCGAGCGGTCTGCTCGACGGCCGGCGGGTAACGACGCACTGGCGCTTCGCGGCAGACGTGGCCAAGCGGTTCCCGAAGCTAAGGATGGAGCCTAACGCCATCTTTTCGAACGACGGTAAGTTTTATACTTCGGCCGGCGTGACCGCTGGCATCGACCTGGCCCTGGCGTTGATCGAGGAAGACCTCGGATCCGGTGTCGCGTTGACGGTCGCTCGCGAACTTGTGGTTTATCTCAAACGTCAAGGGGGTCAGGAACAATACTCGGAGCCCCTCCAGTTTCAGACCCAGGCGATCGATCGCCTAACGGACCTGGCCAGTTGGATCGCGAGCAATCCCAGTTCCGACCTCACCGTCACCTCTTTGGCGCGGCGCGCCTGCCTCTCGCCCCGGCATTTCGTGCGCCGCTTTAAGAACGCTTTCGGACAGCCGCCGGGAACCTTCGTTCAGGATCATCGACTGGATGAGGCGCGGCGCCGCCTGGTTGCGGCCAACGTCTCCATCGATGCAATCGCTGCCTCGGTCGGATTCAAGAGCGCCGATGCGTTTAGCCGGGCCTTTCAACACCGTTTTCGGATTACGCCCGGAAGATATCGGCGTGGGTTTGGAGCCGGAGATCACGGCCGGGTCATTCGTTCGGTTTCCTCCTAGTCCAAGAACCGCAGACAAAGGAGATGACGATGAAAAGACGATGTTTTCTAGGGAAAGCAGCGGGGTTGGTCGCGACCGTGACCGCCCTGCCTGGAATCGGTGGCCTGCTCGCCGCTGAGAATGCCGGCAAGGGTCAGGGGAAAGGCCTAACGATTCCGAATTCAAAATTGAAACCGCCGTCCGACGGACGAATCCCGGTGGCAGTCGCCATCTCCGAAGGCGTGACGGTGATCGACTTCGCCGGTCCATGGGAAGTGTTTCAAGACACCATGGCGGGCGATCAAATGCCGTTCCAGCTCTTCACGGTTGGGAGAAAAACCGAAACGATCGAGGGAAGCTCCGGGCTGAAGTTGGTCCCCGATTACACGTTCGCGAACGCGCCGGAATGCAAGGTCGTCGTCGTCCCCGCGCAAAAAGGTTCCGACGCATTGCACGAGTGGCTGCGGAAAGTAGCAGAGACAGCCGACGTCACGATGTCGGTCTGCACGGGTGCCTTTCAACTCGCCAAAGCGGGATTGCTCGATGGGAAATCGGCGACCACCCATCATGATTTCCTTGATCAACTGGAAAAGAAGTTTCCGAAGGTGAAGGTGGAACGCGGCGTCCGATTTGTAGAGGGCGAGAAAATCTCGACGGCCGGAGGATTATCTTCGGGGATCGATCTGGCGCTGAGAGTGGTAGAGCGCTATTTCGGGCGGAGCGCGGCGGAGAAGACAGCGACCTACATGGAATATCACGGCACCGGCTGGATCGCCTGAATTTTTTCCAGGCGGCCTGCTACTGCGCCTGCTCGGCGGCCGCGCGCGCCTTGGCGAGCATTTGATCGAGATCATCGCGGGCGAGCAGTTTCCCGCCGAGGATGACGGCCGCGATCTTCCTGGTGTTGGCAATGTTAGCGAGTGGATCCGCCTCGAGCAACACGAGATCGGCCGTCCTGCCCGGTTGGATCGTCCCCCACCCGCCTTCACCGGTCGCGCCGAGAAATTCGGCGGACTTGGAACTCGCTGCCTGCAGGGCTTGCAACGACGTGAAGCCGACCTCGGTGAGCAATTTCAATTCTTCATGCAGGCTCGGGCCCGGGAAATCAAACGGGTCGAGCGAATCGGAGCCAGCCATCATTGGCACGCCGGCTTCGTACATCGAGCGCGCGAGTTTCAGGTCGTTTTGGAATTGCGCGCGATACCATTGCGCGACTGCGGGCGAGATCTGCTTCTCGATCTCGTTAGGCGACCAGCTTTGACGCACGGCGGGCGGCAGATACGCGAGCTCCGGCGGAGCGCTCCGCGACTCCTCGCGTTGCCGGGCGATCGCGTGCATCGCAACAAGCGTCGGCACGACCCACGTCTTGTTGCGCACCAGGGTCCGCCAGAGCCGGTCGGCTTTTTCCTGGCTGAAGCTGGCGTTCGCCTCGTCGCGCGCTTGCGCAGCTTCAGCGCTGTCACCCTTGGCGCGCGCTTCGGCCGACTTCCGACGCAGTTCCTCTTCCCGCGCGGAACAGTCGAAGGTCAGGTTGCTGTAGAAAATATGTTCGATGCTTTTCTGTCCGGCCGCCGAGGCTTCGCGCGCGTGGATCGAGTTTGGAACGTGACCGACAAACGTCAGTCCCTGCTTTTTCGATTCCTCGGCGATAGCGAGATAACTCGCGCGATCGAGCCGTGACAACACCTTGATGAAGTCAACGCCTCTGGATTTCAGGTCGCGCACCGCGGCCCGGCCCTCGTTAGGCGCGGAGATCGCGAGCAACGCCGGCGGATCTGATTTCCCACCGTCCAACATTGGGCCCGGACAATAAATGCGTGGCCCGAGCAGCGACCCGGCGTTGATTTCCTTCCGCCAGCTTTGCAGCGCCGCCAGATCGCCGCCCATGTCGCGGACTGTGGTGACGCCGTTGGCAATCAGAAGCGGGAGGAGCGTCGCTTTGCTCCACTTCGGATCGGCCGTGACACCCGCGATGTGCACATGCATGTCGCACAGACCTGGGATGAGAAACTTGCCGCGGCATTCCATCACACGGGCGTCGTTAGGCGGAGGAGCCTGGCTAATGCTGGCGATGCGATGGCCGGAAATGACGACGGTGCGATCGGACAGCGGTGGCGCGCCAGTGGCATCGATCACCGTTACGTGAGTCAGCGCGATCGTTTCCGCAGGGGACGAAGCGGACAGCAGCGCTGCGGCCAGAACCAGCCCAATGAAAAGGGGCACAATCGAGCGAGAAGGAAGCATGACGGGCGACAACCCTAAGCGGGTGTCTGACACCGGTCACGCACGCTTTTCGGATCCGTCTATGGCGTCTGCCAGAAATGGTTTCCGGCTGTGCCGGCAAGTTGTAGCCATGCGGAAGCTTCTTTGGGCAACCTCTCTAGAGTGCTTTGTCAGTGGTGAAATGATAGCAAAGTCGTAGACGCTTTGTGACGGCGGTCTGTGACCGCCGAGGCCTGGATTCGGAGCGAAGATTCGGCGGTCACAGATCGCCGCTACAACCAAGCGCAGACCGTTCGGTCATCCATCACTTCACGAGTGACAGAGCACTAGCCAACTGGACGAGCGGAAGCTCGTCCCTCCGAAGGGACTCGCCGCGGCGAGTCCAGATCGGTCACGCTCGCTTTTCGGATTTCCGCCTAATTAAGCGAGTAGATTTCGACGAGCGCGACACCCGTGGAATCATCGGCGCCCCGAAGGATGGCGGTGTAGGGCGCCGGGAGCAGCGTGGAGACGATGGCGGCCTCCGCGTCATTCGTCGGTTGGAGTGAGGTCGCGAGGATTTCGGCTTCCTGGTCGCTCCGCCAATTGTCATTGCTGCGCAGGAGAGTGCCGTTCTCGTCATGTAACTCGAGCACGGGATCGGCCAGGGCACCGGGCACCGGCGGATTGGCGTCGGCCAGCGACGGTCCGAGAGCGCGTATGATGACGTCCTGCGGGTTGGAACCGAGCACGATCGTGCCCCCGATCAATACGCCTTCACCGACATCCACCCGGCCGCGGGTGGAGATGTTTTGCACGTTCGGACCGATGCCCAAATCGAGATCGTAGACTTCGATAAGTCCGACCCCCATTGTCTCATTCACTCCCCGCATCACGGCGGTATACATGACGCCGGTGTCATCGGAGGGCACTCGCATGAGAATGACTGACTCGTTGTCCGAGGTGGGCGAGATCCCGGTGTCGATGATCTCCTGTGCGTTGGTGTTGTCGCGCCAGTTGTCGTTCGTCGCGATCAAGGCTCCGCTGCTGTCGTAAAGATCCAGAACCGGGTCGACGAGCGCGTTCTCGATCCCGCTCGCCGCCAAGGAAGGGCCGAGCGCGCGGATCATGATGCGCTTCAACGAACCGCCCTTGGTAATGAATCCGGCGATCATCGCGTCATCGCCGACGCCGACTTCGACGCGGGTGGAGAGGTTCGCCAACCAGTGCGCAACGGGGAGTGGCGCAAACTGGGCCACGAACGGGGTCGCCCGATTCGGCCAGACGGTGTTGGCCGACTCAGCGGTATCCTGGATATCACTGGTGGAAAGTGAGTAGGTGGCATTCTCGACCAGGGGCGAACAAGTCAGGATCACGGTATCTGGCTCTGAGCTCAAGACCGCCTCGGTCACGACCTGATTCTGATCGAGCGAATAGTTACTCGCCACGGTCGCGGTGGCCGGATCGACGTGACTATTAAATCTCACGATCAGGTGGCTGGCATCCTGGTAGAAGTTGACTGAGAGAACTTCCAGCGGGCTCGCGATCCACTGGCGCATCACGGCCATGGCTGCTTCATGCACGAGGTTCTTCGCCAGCGGCGGCATCTTGGTCGCATCGAGCGCGTCGTCGCGCTGATAAACCTCCGAATCCGCCAGGTCGCGAAACTTGACGAAGGTATCGACTAAATTCTGATCCGGCAATGGAGTATAGAAGCGCGCATCGTAGCTCGGGCAATAGCCGTTCGGTCGGTGACACTGCGAGCAATTGGAATCGATCCAGGACCTCATCCGAAATTGAATCGGGGCCGTCGTGTCAGTGACCGCGGTCGAATGCAGATAGTTCGGGATGTCTGCCTCGTTGATGCTCGGATTAAACATGCCGAGATGGTTAAACGTACGAAGCTGATTATCCGTCCGATCCGTCGAGGGATAAGTAAAGTTTCCGTTCAGCTGATGGGTCTTCTGGCCAAGAACATAACTTGCCGGGGGATTGTGACAATAGAGGCAATCGGAGCGGCTAGGATAAGTCCAGGTATGAATCACGGTGTCACCGGTCGCAGTGATAACCGGTATGTCTTCATTAAGCCCATCCGGGAGCAGGTCGGCGTCGCTGTTATTGTCCCGCCACTTGTAGGTCACGCCGTAGACCGCGCCGTTCTCGTCGCGCACGAGAAGACGTGTCTCGAGGCGTTTTCTCTCCTGAGTCAGTTCGTTAACGATGAGATCGAACTCCTTCACGAAGACGGTGCCGTTGGGGAAGGTCCACTCACCGGTCGGAACGAAGCCGATCTGTTCGTCAGGAGTGTAAGGCGGCCCATCGTTGGGCAGCGCAATCCAGCGGCTCTTCAGTGCGCCGTCCGACCAGAGCGGCGAGTTCGGCGCAAACGGGATCAATCCCTCGGTCGGAACGACGTTAGGCACGTCAGTGAATGCGCCGGTCGCGGCAAGCACCGTCGGAAATGGGAAGGCCCCATCGTAGGACGGCATCGTATTATTCAGGTAAGGGCCGATCGGCGCTCGCGAATCCAAACCATAAGGCGCCTGCCCGAGCGCGCGCGAGGCAAACGCCGCGCCGATGAGGGCGCCAAAGAGAAGGACGCGGGCTTGGTTAGGCCCCTTCATGAGCGTCAATTTCGTTACGGGCTCGCGAGCGCGTAGACTTCAACCAGTGCGACACCGGTGGTATCATTTGCCCCCCGCACGATCGCAGTATAGGCGTTGGGCGGAAGCGTGGCGACGATGGCCGACTCCAGATTATCCGTCGGAGGAATCGTCGTGGCGATGATTTCTGCTTCCTGAGTGGTGCGCCAGTTGTCGTTGCTCGCCAGGGTGGATCCATCCGGGTTATGCAATTCCAATATCGGATCGGGCAGAGCGCCCGGGACCGGTGGATTGGCGTTCGCCAATGATGGCCCGATCGCGCGCACAATCACTTTTTGCGAGCTGGTTCCAAGGACAATAAATCCGCCGATTAGAACGTTATCTCCCGTCTGCACCAGGCCACGAGTAGAAATATTGGCTAGCTTGGAATCGACGGTGCGATCGAGATCATAAGCCTCCACCAGCGCGACACCCGTGGTGTTGTTGACTCCACGCACAATGGCCGTGTAAGCGGAATTGTTGGCCGGCAGGGTCGCGACGATGGCCGACTCGAGGTCGTCGGTCGGCGGGACGGTTGAAGCAATAATTTCGGCTCCCTGCGTGTCCATCCAATTGTTGTTCGTGATGACCGTGCCGTCGGGTTCGTGCAGTTCCAAGATTGGGTCGGCCAAGGCGCCCGGGACCGGCGGATTCGCGTTCGCCAGGGAAGGTCCAATCGCGCGTAAGATGACCTTCTTAGCCTGAGTGCCCGTAATGATAAAGCCGCCGATCAGGACATTATCGTCCGTCTGCACCGACAGACGGGTGGAAATGTTACCAAGCGTGGTCGGGGTCGGGGTTGGCGTCGGTGTCGGGGTTGTTCCTGCAACAACAACGCTGCCGACCATTGCGCAACAAGACCCGTGCGGTTGACAATAATAGCGCATAGTCCCCGGATCAGAGAAAGTGACAGAAAACGTGGTTCCCGAATTCTTGATCCCGGAATTAAACAATCCATCGGGGGCGTCTGGAAGACCGGAAGTGACGCTGTGGTCGGACGCCTTCCAAGTCCAGGTCACCTTATCTCCCCGTTGGACACTGACGCTGGCAGGCGAGAAGATAAGCTTTCCCCCCGGTGCGACGTCGACGTTGAACGTTGTCGCAGAAGCCACTCCGGCGATCGCGAAAAAGAAGATTGCGGGACCCGCCGCGCGGAGAGCCCTTAGTCCGTGATTTGTTGGAGTTAACATAAGCTGGTTGAGTGCGGTTGAGTGAATTCTGCTGAGCTTTCCAAAGCTCCCCTCAAACCCTTCTAACGAATCAAAAGGGCGAAGTTCCGGCTAATTCCCATTTTTATGGGATGAATCCCGACCGAAAGCGGGTTTTTACGCTTGTATCAAAAACAAAAAATGCCCAACCTGTCCGAAGTGAATCTGGGAGCCGTATGCAGAATTTAAACGAAGCGCGCCAGTTTGTCACCACCCGCTGGAGCCTCGTGCTCGCTGGCGCCCATTTTGATAACGGCGAACAACGGGCTCGCCAGGCGCTAGCCGAACTTTCCCGGACTTATTGGCGCCCGATCTTTTCCTTTGTTTGCCGGCGCGGTTATTCCGCCGAGGACGCACAGGACCTGACCCAGGACTTCTTTGTCATGATCCTGGAGAGCGACTGGCTCCGGCAGGCGGATGCAAGCCGGGGTCGCTTTCGTTCTTTTCTGCTCAAGTCGCGTGCAGAATTTCCTCGGTCACGCGGCGGAGAGGAAGCAGACTCGGAAACGCGGCGGCGATCTTCATTTGTTTCCTGGGACGAATGGATGGCGGAAGCGCCTTCGCAAATGATCGATCTCAAACCAGGCCCTGGAAAGACTTTGCCGCCAGAGCGTCTCTTTGATTTGCGCTGGGCCGCGACGGTGGTGGAAAAGGCGTTGCGTCGTCTGCGGGAAGAATGCGAGGCCAAAGGAAGCCTCCGGCTCTTCGAGACCCTGAGCTTTTATCTCACAGCCGAACGCGCGGAGATATCTTATGCGACGCTCGGCAAGAGTCTGGGGGTGACGGAGACTATGGTAAAAAAGCAACTGCACAATTTGCGACAACGTTATCGCTCGCTCCTGCGCGATGAAGTCGCGCACACGGTCGAACATCCGGCCGATGTGGACGACGAGATCCGGCTATCTTTGCACGCCCTCGCCGCTGGGACCTGAGTTGTAGCCGGGCGCTGCCCCAGCCGGCTTAAAACATGCTGCCGGTCCCGCCGGGGTCAGCGCCCCCGGCTACAACACGCATTCACCGTGTGACCTGAATGGCACTAAGATAAGGAGGTTTTAGGGCGTTTCATTTGGGGGACGGTTACGGCGCGGCGGTCCCCTCTGGGTGCCAGGCGCGCGCCGGAAGCACAGGCAGCTTGCCTGTGGGGCACACGGGCGGGCCCGCCCGTAGCGGAATCTGAAGCAGGCGAGCCGCCTGCTTTCCCCACAGGCAAGCTGCCTGTGCTCCGACACGATTCCGCTTTTCGTCCTATACTCGCCTTATCTTAGTGCCATTCCCGTGTAACCTGAAGCAGTTATCTTTGCGGTGATGGATGGACTGGTTCGGGCAGCGTTTTAGCGCGACACCCTCGACGCCGTCCCCTGAAACACGGTGTTGGCAATGGTCTGGATCATTGAAACCTGCTTGCCGTTGGACGAGACGAATATGTTATAGGTCGGGCCGTTGGTAAAGGTGAGGGTGCCCTGACAGCTTGTTTCAACCGTGTAGGTTCCCACTCCGCCGGGAGGGCTCACGATAATGACGCCATTGATGCTGACCGTAGCGAAGGGAACCGAGAGGGTCCCGTCGCCATTGAAGTCGATGCCTTCAACGATGGCTTTCGGTTGCGCAACACCGCTGACGATGTTGAACCCTCGCGCGGTGAATACATACGATCCGACGAGCGTCTGCGGGCCGCAAACTTGCGACTCGCCGCCCGCCCGCGCGGTGCCGGATAGGCCGAAGGGCATTGCCAGGGCGAGCAGGCTGACAAGTGCACGCGCCGAAGGAGCGGCGCCCATTATCGTTTTCATTAGTCTTTTCATAGTGGTGTCTTTCTTTTGTTTTGTATTTTTCAGCACCGAGGGCTTTCTGTTCTTACGGAATGCGACTCGGCAGTTCCGAAGAGATTCCGGGCCGACTGAATTTTTACGGACAGAACTCAGTCCGCTCTCCGTTGCCCCGCGGTTGAGCTTGTAAAAACCGGGGTTAATTCAATTCTTCCGCGCCGAAGTCCCACGCCGCTTGGCGGCGCGCTTCCCCTTCAGCCTGATGAAACATTTCGCCGGCTTGACAAACCCGCCCACAGGCTCCAGCGAACGGCCAGTTCGTGCGAGGCCTGCGGCGCGACCGCGCGCGTTGGCCATGGTCTTTGCGCGAATTGTCTTCTCCAGCAGGGATTGGAAGCGAAGGAGAAGCCTCGGCCGAAGCCTTTGAAAAAGTCCTCGCGGAAGCGGAAGTGCCCGATCAGCACTGGCGACTCGGCAACTACGAGATCCTGGAAGAAATCGGGCGTGGCGGCATGGGCGTGATCTACCGCGCGCGGCAGCGACATTCCGGACGCATCGTCGCCCTCAAGCGCGTCCTGGCTTATCAGGCCGACTCGCGCGAGGCGCTCGTTAGGTTCCGGCGCGAAGCGGAAGCGGCCGCGAAGCTCGATCATCCCAACATCCTGCCGATTCTACGAAGTCGGCGAGAGCGCAGATGGCCTGCCCTTCTTCAGTATGAAATTCGCCACCGGCGGAAGCCTCCGCGCCGCCGCCCCAACGCTGCGCACCCAGCCTAACGAATGCGTGCGGCTCATGGCCAGGATCGCGCGCGCCATTGATTATGCGCACAGCCAGGGCTCCTGCATCGCGATCTCCAGCCCGGGAAACATCCTGCTCGATGGCCAGGGCGAATCCGTTCGTGAGCGATTTCGGGCTCGCCAAATGGCTCGACCGCCAAAAGTGACCTGACGAAAACCCTGACCACCTTCGGCACGCCGGGCTATATCGCCCCGGAGCAGGCAGAGAGCGCCGCCGGGGAACTCACGCCCGCAGCCGACGTCTATAGTTTGGGAGCAATTCTTTTCAACCTCCTCGCCGATCGTCCACCGTTCATCGGCGCGAATGTTCTTTCCGTCCTCCGGCAGGCCGCAGCGAATCCGGCGCCCAAGCTCCGTTCGATTACGCCGGCACTCGATCGTGACCTCGAAACCATCTGTGCGCGCTGTCTGGAGAGCGATCCGCAGGCGCGCTATCAGTCGGCGGGCGCTTTGGCCGAAGATCTTGGAGCGCTGGCTGGAAGGCCGCCCAATTCTCGCGCGCCCGGTCCACGCGCCCGCCCGCACTTGGCGCTGGGCGCGGCGGAATCCGATCCTCGCCAGTGCCTCCACGGCCTGTCTCATCCTGGCCGCGCCGTGATTTGGCTCGTGCGCGGGCAACTTGTTAACGCACCACAATTACCGCCGCCGGAAAAGAGCATCGCGGTGCTGCCCTTCGAGAACCTTGAGCAACAACAAAGAACATCTCCTACTTCGGCGCCGGGATTCAAGACGACATCCTGACGAGCCTTGCGCAGATCCACGATTTGAAAGTCATCAGCCGCACCAGCGTGATGGCTTATCAAAAATCCAACGGGCGCAATATCCGTCGAGATCGGCCGGGCGCTGGGTGTGGCGAATGTGCTCGAAGGAACCGTCCGCCGCGAGGGCGACCGCGTGCTCGTCAACGTCCAGTTAATCGATGCCCGCAACGACCGGCACCTCTGGGCGGAGCGCTACGACCGCACGGTGGCCGATTCGATTGGCTTGCAAGGCGAGCTGGCGATGCAGATCGCCGCCGCTCTGAAAGCGACCCTCGCGCCGGAAGAAAAGGCGCGCCTGGATTCAAGCCGACCACCAACTCAGAGGCCTACGTGCTTTACCTGACCGCACTCGGGAAGGAAGCAACGGATCAGACCGCGGCGGAGCAGCTTTATGTGCGGGCCACGGCGCTTGATCCGAGTTTCGCCCTGGCTTATGCGCGCGCGTCGCTTCTTAATAGCGAGATAGCAACCTACCAGGAGGCCCGGGCGCGGAGGGCAAAGGCGCGCGCCCAGGCGGAGGAAGCTTTGCGCCTGGCGCCGACCCTGGGCGAAGCACACATGGCTCTGGCTCTCTGCTTCTATATGGGGGAGAAGAAATACGACGCGGCGCTGAAGGAGTTCGAGCGCGCGGCGGCGGCTTCACCTAATAATGCCGAGATCTACACTTACATTGGGGGCATCTATCGGCGCCAGGGTCGCTGGCACGATGCGCTGGCCAGCTTCGAGCGCGCTCTCTCCCTCGATCCGCGCAACGCCCGGATCGCTTTCCGATCCGCGATGAATCACGTTTTCATCCGTGACTGGTCGGGCGCTGCCGGCGATTACAAGCGCGCGCTGGAGAGCGCGCCCGAGAACCCCGATTCCAAGGTCGGTCTTGCTTACCTCGAAGTTGTGCAAAACAATAACCCCGCTGCCGGCAGGAATATTTTGCAGAATATTCCTCCGGGCGCTGACCCCGATTACGAGCCGATCTCGATGCGGTGGGACCTCGCCATGCTGGAGCGGGATTATGCGGGCGCGGAAAAGATTTTGGCCGATGCCCCTGCGGGGGGATTGGTGGAGGGTCCAAAGACGTTTTATGAGGGTCGCACCGCTCTCGCCCGCGGCGACGGCGAAGCGGCCCAGCGCTACTTCGCCGCGGCGAAGCCCGCTTTCGAGGAGGCGGTTCACGACGACCCCGCCGATGCGAGTCATCACGCCTCCCTCGGAGTACTCTACGCCTACATGCACCGAAAGGAGGAGGCCATCCGGGAAGCGCGTCGCGCAGTCGAGATGGAGCCAGAAAGTCAGGACGCATTTCACGGCGCTTTGGGGTTGGCCAATCTTGCCCTGGTTGATGCACTCGTCGGCGAAGAGGACCAGGCGATTACGCTGATCGAGGGTCTGCTTTCTACTCCCGGCGCGGCCTCATGGCCGAATTGCCACTCGAGCATTACCCTGGCGGAACTCCGTCTGCGCTGGGAATGGGACTCCCTCCGGAGCAACCCGCGCTTCCAGAGAATCCTCGCCGGACCCGAGCCAGCAACAATTCTCACAACGCCCCTGCCAGCACCGCCGGCGGTGCCGGAAAAGAGCATTGCCGTTCTGCCCTTCGAGAATCTCGGCGGCAGGAAAGACAACTCCGATTTCGGCGCCGGGATTCAAGACGACGTCCTGACCAGCCTCGCGCAGATTCACGATTTGAAAGTCATCAGCCGCACCAGCGTGATGGCTTACGAGAAACCCAACGGACGCAATATCCGTGAGATCGGCCGCGCGCTGGGCGTGGCGAATGTTCTCGAAGGAACCGTCCGCCGCGAGGGCAATCGCGTGCTCATCAATGTGCAGCTAATCGATGCCCGTAACGACCGGCATCTCTGGGCGGAGCGCTACGACCGCACTGTGGCCGATTCGATCGGCCTGCAAGGTGAGTTGGCCACTCAGATCGCCGCCGCTCTGAAAGCGACCCTCGCGCCGGAAGAAAAAGCCCGCCTGGATGTCGAGCCCACCGCTAACTCGGAGGCCTATGTGCTTTACCTGACCGCACTCGGAAAGGAAGCAACAGATGAGATCGCAGCGGAGCAACTTTACGTGCAGGCCACGACGCTCGATCCAAAGTTCGCCTTAGCTTACGCGCGCGCGTCTCTTCTTAACAGCGAGCTCGCAAATTACCAGCAATCCTCGGCGCGGAAAGCAAAAGCGCGCGCCCAGGCCGAGGAAGCTCTGCGCTTATCGCCAACCTTGGGCGAAGCCCATATGGCTTTAGGTCTTTGCCTCTATCTGGGGGAGAAGAATTACGATTCGGCTCTTAAGGAGTTCGAGGTCGCTGCGGCGGCTTCTCCCAATAACGCCGGATCTACAGTTACGTCGGTGGCATTTATCGGCGGCAGGGACGCTGGCGCGAAGCGGTGGCCAGCTTCGATCGCGCTGTCTCGCTTGATCCTCGCAACGCCCGCATAGTTTTCAACTCCGCCTTCAATCACCTTTATGTGCGTGACTGGCCTGCCGCTGCCGCCGGTTACAATCGCGCGCTGGAGATCTGCCCCGATGACCGTGATCCCAGGATCGGTCTTGCGCACCTCGAAGTGTTTCGTAACGGCAATCCCGTTGCCGGCAGAAAAATTTTGCAAGACATTCCTCACTGGCTTTGATCTCGATGTGTGACTTTGGCGCGGTGGGAGCTCGCCATGCTGGAGCGGGATTATGCCACCGCGGAAAAGATTGTGACTGATTCTCCGTTGGAAGATTTTCCTCGGGCCGGAGACGCCCCGAAAACATATTACCAAGGCCGCATTGCCCTCGCTCGCGGCGACATCGAATCGGCCCAGCGCTATTTTGCCGCAGCGAGGCTAGCTACCGAAAAGCGGGTGCGCGACGATCCCGACGTTGCAGATCGTCATGCCCAACTCGGATTACTCTACGCCTACATGCAGAGGAAGGAGGATGCCATTCGAGAAAGTCGCCGGGCCGTCGAACTCGAGCCTGAAAGTCGAGACGCGTTTCATGGCGCTCTTTGGGCGGGTAATCTGGCGATGGTATATGCCCTCGTGGGTGAACAGGACGACGCGATCACGCTGATCGAACGCCTCCTTTCCACGCCCGGCCCGGTCTCATGGCCGGATTGTCCCTTTAGCATCACGCTTGCCGACCTTCGGCTGCGCTGGGAGTGGGACTCGCTCCGCAGCAACCCGCGTTTCCAAAAGATCCTCGCCGCCCCCGAGCCGAAGACCATCCTCACGAACGCAACCAAAGCCGCTCCCGTGGTTCCGGAAAAAAGCATCGCGGTCCTCCCGTTCGAAAGCTTGTCCGACGACAAAGCGGATTCGGTACTTCGCCGCCGGAGTGCAGGATGAAATTCTCACCGATCTGGCCAGGATCGCCGACCTCAAAGTAACCAGCCGTACTTCTGCTCGTTTCTACGAAGCAGGCCAAGCGCGTAACTCACGCGAGATCGGCCAACAACTAGGTGTAGCTCATCTCCTGGAAGGTAGCGTGCAACGAGCGGGCAATCGTCTGCGCATTCACGCCCAACTCATCGACGCCCGCACCGATTCTCATCTTTGGGCGCAGACCTACGACCGCCAGGTGGCCGATCTTTTCGCCCTCCAGAGTGAGATCGCGCAAACGATCGCCGATCAACTCCAGGCGAAAATTTCGGCGGGCGAAAAAGCAGCCATCGCGCAGCCTGTGACGACCGACCTGCTCGCCAACGATCTTTATCTCCAAGCGGTGGCGCTCGAACCCCAGCCGCCGCGACGCGACAATCTGCCCAAGGCGGTAAGCTTGCTCGAACAGGCCGTCGGACGCGATCCGCATTTCCTCCGCGCCTACTGCACGCTCGCCCGGATGCATCTTAATTTTTATTACGACGGTTATGATCGCAGCGCGGCCCGTCTCGCAATGGCCCGCGCCGCGATGGAGAAAGCGGCCCAGCTCCAGCCTGAAGCCAGCGAAGTGCATCTCGCCTGGGCCCACTATTACCTGGGCTTTGGCGTGCGCGACTACGATCGCGCACGCGAGGAACTGGAGCTCGCCCGGCGCACCTCGCCTAACGATTCGACCGTTTACCACGGAACGGCGCTGGTCGACCGGCGCCAGGGCCGCTGGACGGAAGCGCTCAGGAATTTCGAGCGCGCCGTGGAATTGGATCCGCGCAATGAAGGCTTTCTCGACGATCTGGCTGGCACCTACAACGCGATGCGTCGTTACACGGAGGCTGCTCAAGTCTGCCGCCGGGCGCTTGTCCTTTCGCCTCGCGATTACTGGGCGCGAATGAGTCTCGCCTACCTCCCATTGGACGAGCGCGCGGATATCCGACCGCTCCGCACCGAACTCAACACCATCCTGGCCGAAGACCCGGACAACGTTCCTCCGATCGCCAGCGACTTGTGGTATTGCGCGCTTCTCGAGCACGATGCCGCTGCCGCGGATCAGGCGCTGGCGGCTTTTCCTCCAAAGGGAATAGCGGACAGCCCTGAACTCGTTAGGCCGCGGGAGTGGTATGTAGGCTATAACGCCCGGACCTTCAATCGCCTCGAGACTGCGCGCGCCGCGTTTACCGCGACTCGCACCATTCTGGCAAAGCTGGTGCGCGAACAATCCGATAATGCGCCGGCCTGGAGCCTGCTCGGCCGGGTCGAGGCGGCGCTCGGGCGAAAGGAAGAAGCAATCAAGACTGGGCGACGCGCCTGCGAACTTCTGCCCTTGTCCCGAGAGCCAGCCAATGGTCTTGCGCCTCTCTTCGACCTGGCAAAAATTTATGCCTGGGTGGGCGGAAAAGATTCAGCCCTGCAACTACTGAGCGCACATGCGGCCCAAATCGGCGGCCCGAGCTACGGCGAATTGAAACTCGACCCGGATTGGGACTCGCTTCGCGGCGATCCACGATTCGAACAAGTCGTCGCCTCGCTTGCTCTGAAATAGCGCTCGAGACCAACCGTGACGCGACCGTTGTCCACCTGCTGCAGAGCAATCGGACGGGTGGCGCTTTTCCTCTTCCCAGTCGCGTTCGCTTGGGCGCAGGACGCACTTCCCGCATCCGACACGATCGAAACGGAACGCATCATTGTCACGGGATCCCATATTCCCACGGCCGAAGAAGTGGGTCCTAATCCAGTGCTCACAATCGACCGCGATGCGATCGAGAAATCCGGCGAGCGCACCGCGGAGGATTTGATCAGGAATCTGACCGTGGCCGGCGCCAACGGAGTGCCAGCTTCGAACAACCCCGCCGGCTCTACACGCGGCGCCTCCTCCATTTCATTGCGCGGTTTCGATCCGAGCGATACGCTCACTTTGATCGATGGCCGGCGGGTCGCGACTTATCCCATCGGCGCCAATGGAACGGAAAGTTTTGTCGATCTTAAATCGATCCCGAGCGCGGCGATCGAGAGCATCGAGATTTTGAAAGACAGCGCTTCGAGCATTTATGGCGCGGACGCGGTCGCGGGTGTCGTGAACATCAAACTGCGCCACGATTATCGCGGCGCGGAAACCAATCTCGCATACGGCAACACGCTCGATAAAGACTCGGGCGAATTCACTTCGTCGCTGCTCTTCGGGCTCGGCAACGACAGCACCAAGGTCACCGGGGTGCTGAATTATTATCGCCGCAATTCGATCTTTACCCGCGACCGCGACTATTCGGCGATCACTTCCCAGCCAAGTTCGAACACCAGTCCGGCTAATCTTCAGCTCTCGCGCGCGGCCGTCATCGCGGCGGGCGGAAATCCTTCCGCGAGTCTGGGCGACACATTTTTCGGACGCGCTCCTTTCTTTACCGGCGGTGATGCGCCGGCGTCCGACTACAATTACGCGCCGCGGCGTGTCGCCGACTTCAACTTCAATGCTTTCGCCGATTCGCTGGGCGATTCAGAGCGCTATGGGGGCCTGGTGAAGGTCGAGCACAAAATCTTCGGCGAGCGCATGAAACTCTATGCAGACGTTTTTTATCAGAAGGTGAGGACACGCGATGAGCTCGCACCGTCGGCCACCGGCGCTTTCGAAACGCCCGGCAACGTCACGCTCGCCATTCCGCCGCATGCAACCGGCGCGACGTTAGGCGGGCCGTCCTACGAAGAGACCGGTGTGCCGATGGGCGCCTTCAATCCGTTCAATCCCTTTCAGCAAATCATCTCCGGCGGGACGCTGGCGCGTCTGATTGAATTCGGCGATCGCATCCTCAATTCCCAGACCGACGCGTTCCTTTCCACGCTCGGCCTGAAGGGAGACAAGCTTTTCGGCGGCGGTTGGGGATACGATGCAGCCCTTCGCTACAGCCAGATCAAGAATACTTTTGGCGGCACTCTTGTTTCCGCCTCCCGCTTTGACCGCATCCTCAACGCGGCGGACCCAATCTTTGATCCCGCATCCAAGCGAATTCATCGGCACAACGGTTCCTTACAATCCTTTTGGCGATTTCCGCAAGCCGATCTCGACGAACGCATCGTCGATTGCCTTTGCCACCATCCATTCCAGTGAGACAGATCTTTCGAAGCTCGCGACGCTCGACTTCAATCTTTACACAACCTCGCTCTTCAACTTGCCGGCCGGAGGTGTGGGTCTCGCCTTGGGCGGACAATTCCGGCGCGAAAATCTGCAACAGAATCCCGACCAGTTCATCCTCACTGGCGACATCATCGGCGCGACCAGCGGCGTCTTCACCGACGCAAGCCGGAACACTTATGCGTTTTATGCCGAGGCTGATCTTCCGATATGTCAGTCCGGCTTTTGCCGCGCCCGGCTTTCATGCGCTGGAATTTACCGCGGCGGCGCGCTTCGAAGAGTCGCTCAACAATTCGACGAACGTCCTAGTCCCGAAATTTGGCCTGCGCTGGCAGCCGTTCGATGATTCGCTGACCGTGCGCGCCACCTGGGGTGAGGGATTTCACCAACCCTCGCTCTTTGAGCTCTTCGGCAGCCCATCGCAGTTCTTCTCCGATGTGCACGATCCGGTAAAGAACGAAGACCTCTCGGAAATCGCCACCATTCTTCGAAGTAATCCCAACCTTCAGCCGGAAGATTCGCGTTCTTTCAGTGGGGGAATTGTTTACACGCCGAAATTTCTGCCTGGCCTCACCCTCGTGGTTGATCTCTTCGACATCGAGAGCACAGGCCGAGTCAACGGCGGGCCCAATGTCCAGGACGTTGTCGACCGGGCGGTCGCTGGACAATCGCTCCCGACCGAACGGGTGAACCGGAATGCCGACGGAAGTATCGGGTCGATTGAACTGGCCTTCGAGAATGGCGGCTCACAGAAAGCCCGCGGAATCGATTTTGGTCTCCAGTACCAAATTGACACGGGCTTCGGAACGTTCACGTCTCTGACGCAGGCGACTTTCCTCGACTCCTTCCAATTCGCCGCACTCCCCGGCACGCCCGAAGTCGAACTGCGCAGTGGCGTTATCCCCGGTTCCCTTTCCGACGAGGGCTATTTGAAATGGAAGGGCAATTCCCGGCTTGGTTGGGCGTGGCGCGATCTTAACCTAACGACCACCGTTTTCTATCGGGATGGCTTTCATGAAATCCTCGACTCCGGCCAGGAGCACTACGTGAAGCAAACCTGGTTCTGCGACGTTCAGCTCACTTACTCTTTCAAACTCGCGCGGATCGAAACCAAGTCTGATCGGGAGGCACCGCCAGACGCGAGCCACGCCCCGCCGGTTTGGAAACGGCTTTTATCCGGCACCACGATCACGCTCGGGTGCAACAACGTCTTTGATCACGATCCGCCGCGAGCAAACACCACCACGAATTACCCCGGTTTCCTCTACGACGCGACCGGCCGCTTCGTGTACGCCAGCCTAACGAAAAAGTTTTAGCGCAAGTTGTAGCGCGGGCGAGTTCGGCGAAGAGATTCGCCGAACTCGCGCTTGACTGCTTTTAATCAATCGACTTCCCGCGTCGCGACTTCGGTGCCGCAGAGGTTGCCAATCAGGTTGCCATTCGCGTCAAAGATCTCGACGCTGACGACGGAGGTATAGCTATTCCTGTCCGCCGCGAGCTGGATAGTACGCGTGATCCGATTGATTCCAGCGAAGGTGCCGTCGGTGTTGAACCTGAACAATTGAAAAGGCGCCGAGTAACTTCCGCCGCCGAGCGATTGCCAGGTTCCAAGGCCGGGCCCGTGGCTCGCAACTGCCGCGTCGTTTTCAACTCCGCCATGAATCACCTTTATCTGCGTGACTGGCCTGCCGCTGCCGCCGGTTACAAGCGCGCGCTGGAGATCACGCCGGACCTCGATTCCGAGATCGGTCTTGCTTACCTCGAAGTTGTTCAAAACCATAACCCCGCTGCGGGCAGGAATATTTTGCAGAGCACTCTTCCCGCCATTGATCCCGATGAAGGGCAGGTTTCGGCGGGGTGGGACCTCGCCATGCTGGAGCGAGATTATGCCACCGCGGAAAACATTTTGCGCGACCTACCTCTCGAAAAGTTTCACACGCGCGATGTTCCGAAGACCTCCTACCAGGGTCGGACCGCCCTTGCCCGTGGCGACGAGGAATCGGCCCAGCGTTACTTCGCAGCGGCGACGCCAGTTTTCGAAGGGCGGGTGCGCGACGATCCCGCTGATCCAGAAAACTACGCTGATCTGGGATTACTCTATGCCTACATGCCCTTTGGCAGGCCAATCTGGCCCTCGTCTATGCACTTGTCGGCGAACCCGACCAGGCGATCCCGCTGATCGAGCGCCTCCTTTCCACACCCGGCGCGGTCGGCGGGGTTGATTTCCCGGCAAACATCACGCTGGCAGAGCTCCGTCTGCGCTGGGAATGGGACTCGCTCCGAAGCAATCCGCGTTTCCAGAAAATCGTCGCCTCGCTCGCGCCGAAGTAATAGGCGGCGACGTTGCACACCGGCCGCGAAATCAGTGTGCTGCTTCCACCCGCGTCGCCCAAACAACCCGGATGACAGCGAAGGAAGGCCGTGGAAAGGTCAGCTCCACGCCGCTCTCCATCGCCTAAACCATGCCACTCTCTCGCCTCATCCTCACCCTTCTCTCCACCCCGCTTCTTGCCATCTCTCTCGCCGCCGCGGATGAGTCTCCTTCGCCTGCTCCAAGCGCTGCACCCATGACCGAGAACCCATTGCTGAAAGAAAGTTCGTCTCGATTTTCATTATCCCCCGTTTGACCGCATCAAGGACGAGCATTTTGCGCCGGCCTACGAGCAGGGCATGGCTGAGCAGCTCAAGGAGATCGAGCCGATCGCTTCCAACCCCGAGGCGCCGACTTTCGAAAACACGATCGTGGCCATGGAAAAAACGGGCGAACTGCTCGAACGCGTCGATCGCATTTTCTCCAATCTCGCCAGCGCCAACACCAACCCGGCCCTGCAAAAAACCGAGACCGACATGGCGCCGAAACTGGCGGCGCATCAGGACGCCATCTTTTCTCAACGGGCCGCTCTTCAAACGCATCGAGACCCTCTACAACGATCGCGCCAGGCTCGCCACGGCGAGTCCGTCCGGTGGCGGACTCGGGCTCGACGCCGAATCGCAATGGCTGATCGAGCGTTACTACAAGGATTTCGTGCGCGCCGGCGCGAAACTTTCCGACGCCGACAAGGCGAAGCTGAAGAAGATGAACGCGGAGCTCGCCGCGCTGCAGACGAAGTTCTCCCAGAACGTTCTGAAGGAGAAAAACGCCGACTCCGTCGTGGTCGACAAGGAAGAGGATCTGGCTGGTTTCTCGGCGCCCGAACTCGCGGCGGCACGTGCGGCCGCGAAAGAAGAGAAGAAGGAAGGCAAATTTGTCCTCCCGCTGCAGAACACCACCGAGCAGCCGCCCCTGACGAGTCTCAAAAATCGCGCCGCTGCGCGAGCGCATCATGAAAGTCTCGCTCGCCCGCAACAGCCACGGCGGCGAGTGGGACAATCGCGAGGTCGTGCTGCGGATGGTGAAACTGCGCGCGGAACGCGCCGCGCTCCTCGGCTATGCGAGCCACGCCGCCTACCAGCTCGAGGATCAGACCGCGCAAGATGTCGAGACGGTTAACAAATTACTCGCCCAGCTCGCGCCGCCCGCGGTCGCGAACGCGCGCAAGGAAGCGGCCGACATGCAGAAATTGATCGATAAGGAAAAGGGCGGCTTCCAGCTCGCTTCCTGGGACTGGGCCTTTTATTCCGAAAAGGTCCGGCAGGCGCGTTACGCTTTCGACGAATCGCAAATCAAGCCCTACTTCGAGCTGAATCACGTCCTGATCGACGGCGTCTTTTACGCCGCGACCCGGCTTTACGGAATCACCTTCAAGGAACGGCACGATCTGCCGGTCTATCAGCCGGATGTGCGCGTCTTCGATGTCTTCGACAAGGACGGCAAGCCGCTCGCGATCTTTCTCGCCGACTACTACGCGCGGCCCTCGAAGCGCGGCGGCGCCTGGATGAACGCATACGTCAGCCAAAGCCGAGTTGTTAGGCATGAAACCGGTCGTGGCGAATCATCTCAACATTCCCAAACCGGAAGCCGGCCAGCCCACCCTTCTCACCTACGACGAAGTGCGGACCGCGTTCCACGAGTTCGGCCACGCCCTGCACGGCATGTTTTCCCACGTGAAATATCCGCGCTTCAGCGGGACGAGCGTGCCGCGCGATTTCGTCGAGTATCCCTCGCAGGTCAACGAGATGTGGGCGACGTCTGGCCGGAGGTGCTGCAGCATTACGCGAAGCATTACCAGACCGGCGAAGCCGATGCCGAAAGAGCTGCTCGACAAAGTGATGGCGGCGGAAAAATTCAACCAGGGCTTCAAGACCACCGAATACCTCGCCGCCGCCCTGCTCGACCAGGCCTGGCACCAACTCAAGCCCTCCGAAGTGCCGGACGACGCGCTCGCCTTCGAAGCAAGCGCGCTCAAGAAAGGCGGGCGTCGACTTCGCGCCGGTGCCGCCGCGTTATCGCACGACCTATTTCTCGCACGCCTTCGCCGGCGGCTACAGCGCCGGCTATTACAGCTACATCTGGAGCGAAGAACTCGACGCCGACAGCGTCGAGTGGTTCAAGGAACACGGCGGCCTGAAGCGCGAGAACGGCGACCATTTCCGCGACACCCTGCTCTCCCGCGGCGGCAGCCAGGACGCGATGAAACTCTTCCACGACTTCACCGGCCGCGACCCCTGGATCGAGCCGCTCCTGAAACGCCGCGGCCTGGAGCAGCCAGTCGCATCGAATACCGAGGCCGACGAACCGCCGCCAAGATAACCTACCCTCGGCAATTAGCCCCCCGCTGCCGCGAAGGCGATAGTTGAGAACTCTCGCCCCCTCCGAAACATTACCGAGGCTGCAATCCGGCGAAGAGCGCGGCGTAAAACGTGGTGCTGTCCCGGATCGCCCGATGGCGCAGGTTTTCTCGACGGCGGTCCCGGACGCTTTCATATCTGTCGTTCGGACCGGTAGCCAATCTGATCGGCTCCCGATCGCCCAAAAATTCATCTTGACGTAATTTTCGATCTATCAGTTTAATCGAGTTGCCTTAACCCGCTAGAATTCCGGCCCGTTTCAGAAGTTGAATCGCGCCGGTGCTGTCGAGAGAGGCTCCGATTTGATGATGAGGGTCTAAAGTATGAAGAGTTTTCTGGGCGGATTGCTGGCCGGTATTCCATGCTCTCTTGTTCTGCTGCTTGGCCTTCAAAGCAGCTGGGCAGGCAGCGCCACATGGGATTTCAACCCGCCTGGAGGTGACTGGAATTACGCCGCGAATTGGACGCCAGCGACTGTGCCTAACGGACCGGCCGACATCGCAACATTCGACGCGTCGTGCACGAGACAAGTGTTTCTGCAGTCGGCCGCTGATGAAGTGGACGGGATCGTCTTCACCGCAGCCGCGAGCGGATTCACGGTCAACATAGAGGGTGGGACGTTTACACTTAGCAACGTTGGCGTTACAAACCATTCTGGGATTTCGCAGCATTTCGCGATTAGCTCCCTGGATGAAAATGGCGCTCAGCTCTCTTTTACAAACTCCGCCACTGCGGGCAGCCTGACCGTTTTCACAAATGTTGGCGGTCACGTCACGGATGCACACGTCCCGAGCCCCGACGTCCATGCGGTAGGAGGCCTCATTAATTTTTTTGACACTTCGAGCGCAGGCGAAGGCACTTTTATCAATAAAGGCAGCAGCGGGGAGGCGATTGGAGGTGCCATCTCTTTTTTCGATTCCTCGAGCGCAGCCAATGGAACATTTCTCAACGACGGCGGGAGCGAGGACGCTGGAGGGTCCACGAATTTCCGCGGGGACTCGAGCGCGGCCAACGGCACTTTCATTAACCGCGCCGGCAAGTTCGGTGATGGCGCCTCAGGAAGAACGGTTTTCGCCGACAATTCGAGTGCGGGCCACGGCACGTTCCTGAACAAGGGTGCCGCAGCCAACTTCGACACTGGCGGCAGGACGATTTTCAGCGTTAACTCGACGGCGGACAATGGCACCTTCATGAGCGACGGAGCGAGCTCTTTCTCCGGCGCGGGAGGGGGTACAGTAGAGTTCGACAGCAGCTCGAGCGCAGGGAATGCCACCCTCATCGCCAATGGCGGCGTGAACGGCGGCGTTGGAGGCGCAATCTTTTTTTTCGATGATTCCACCGGCGGGTCGGCGCGCGTCAAGGTTTTTGGCAACGGGAGCCTGAGCATTAGCAACCCGTTGGGCGTGACGGTGGGCTCGATCGAGGGAAATGGGACTGTTCTGCTCTGGGGAAATAGCCTGACGGTGGGCAGCAACAACCTGAACACGAGGTTTTCCGGCATCATTGACGACGGCAGCCTGGTCAAAATTGGCACCGGCGTCCTTGTGCTAAGCAACGCGAACATCTATCTGAATGGCACGACCATCAAAGATGGTGAGCTGGTGGTGAATAACCGCAGCGGCTCCGGCACGGGCGATGGCCCCGTGCAGGTCCTCGGCGGGATACTTGCGGGTAGGGGGACGATCAACGGGAGTGTTACCGTTGGAACCGGCTATGGCGCCGGAGCTATTCTCGCCCCTGGAAAGCTTGGGGGTAATCCTTGCACTCTTAACATCCGAAGTACGCGCTGAGCTTCAATTCCGACGCAACCTATCAGGTAGGTTTGAACACGAAAAGCGCGATTGCGGACAAGGCGGTCGCCCGCGGCGTGACCATCAGTGGCGCGCAGTTCTCACTGATTGATCGCGGAGGATTGCCTGTCACACCGGGCACGGTTTTTACCGTAATCAGGAATACCGCGACAACCCCGATTGCGGGTGTGTTCCGTAATCTGCCCGACGGCTCAGTTCTCGTCGCTGAGGGGAATACTTTCCAGGTTAGCTATGAAGGTGGCGACGGCAACGATCTCACCCTCACAGTCCGCTGACCTTGTGAGGGAAACTTTCCTCTGCAACGACGGGAGATCTTAAACCGACCCACGGCTGCGCGTGGTTGACGCCATCCGGGTTACGCCTAAGAATAGGGCCGTTTTGTTTTCCCGAACCGTTCTCTCTGCTTTGGTGGCGGCTGTCCTGCTGGTGAACGCAGAAGAGAGCGCCGCAAAGGATCAGGAATTTCACCTCGATCGGGCCGATGCGCGCACTGTTGCCCTGGCGGGTGAGTTTAATCACTGGCAGGCGCAGCCAATGTCGAAGCAACCCGACGGCACCTGGAGTTTGACGATTCCGCTCGCGCCTGGGACCTATGGTTACAAGTTCCTCGTCAACGGGTCAGAGTGGCTTTTCGATCCGAACAATCCCAGCCGTAAGACGGTCGATGGGATCGAAAATTCGGCGATCGAGATCAGCTCGTCGGATGATCGTTTGCCAGCCTCTTCGGCAACAGCGTCACCAAATTTCCCGGCCGGTGGCGGTTCGTCAGCCTCGCAGGTTGCGCCTTCACCAAGCCTCGGGCAGGTCGGCACCATCCTCTCGAGCACGCCGCCGCCCGGTCTGGCGCTCACGCCGGGCGAGGAGTTGGTCACCGAGATAAGGCTTTCGCCGGCTAACCGCGCCCTCGCGGCGCGGGAGGGTAATGCGGCTCTCACAACGGCACGGCTGGCTCTGGTCGTACCGCCGGGGTTCGACCCGGCGAAATCCTGGCCGATCCTGGTCATCAACAACACGGAGAATTATTCAAACGTCGATGCCATGAACCAGTTCAAGGACGCAACGATCGCCGAGGGTTGGATCATCATGGGCGCGGACCCGATCGAGTCTGAGAAGGACGCTCATGGCAACTGGCGTTCCCCCTGCTCGGTTGCCGGACTGGACTACCTGGCGGCGGTCTGGCCCGGCGCTGCCAATTGGCCCGTCGCCTGCGGCGGAATGTCCGGCGGCGCAAAGAACTCAGCTTTCGTCGCCGGTGAGGTAGTAAAAGCCCATCACCCACTCATCGGGATGCTGATGATGGGCTGTAACCAGGACATGGCAAGCGTGGAGCTGCGCAAAGGGTCCCCTCCCCAGTTTCTCGCCGTGCCAATCTTCCTCAGTAGTGGGACGGCGGACACGATCGCGACGCCGGCCCAGACTGAGGAAGTGAAGGAATCGATGCGGCGAACCGGTTTCCGCAAGGTACGGCTGGAAACTCACGACGGTGCGCATGTGGTTTGCCAACCGCACGTGGGCGAAGCCCTGCGGTGGTTCGTGGCGACATCAAACCCGGGCGCGCAGATCCCCGACTCCTTCGGACTTCGACAAGTTCTTCAAGAAGACGTCGCCATAAGTCGCGTAACTCTGCAAGAGCCCATCGTCGCAGCACGCCGCGATTAGCTGGCAAGATCGGTGACCTTCGATTATTTCAACTTTTCCGATCGCCGCGCCGCAGAGGGACGAGCATGCTTCGGAAAACTGAGCGCAAAGCCGATAACCCCGTAGAGCATGAGCAGCGCGCCGATCGGCACCAGCCAGACGCCCGTGCCCGGATCGCCGTCATAGGTGAAGAAGCCACCGAGGAGAAAACCGGCCGGGAGAAGAATCGCCGCCCAGATGAGGGCGAAGGAAACCGGGCGTTTGATCTGAAAACCATCCACGCTTCGAATCGTGAGGCCAGCGGCAATATTAACGAGCGCGAGCATCGTTCCGTGAAAATGTCCGAGCGTGAACATGAGCCGGCGAGTTTCGTTTCCGACATCGAGATACCACCCGATCTTAAACCCGTGCATCGTCTCGAGTACGATCCCGAGCGTTACGTAGATAGCCAGGGCCCACCAGCCGAAGCGGAGATGTCGGGTCGAATAGTTCATTCAAGGAATTGAATCGCGAAGAATAGCCACAGATTCCCCGCATTGCACAATCGTTCTGGAGCCCGGTAAACGCGGCCGGCCACCGGCGCACATAAGGATGCGAGGGAGAGACACGCGCTGGCCCCTCTATCTTGGTCATATTTCTCGGCCTGAATATTTTTCCTTGACCAGCTCCTCGCCCTTTCGTCAAGCTAGCGCCGGGGAGGAGCCCGAAAAAAAACCACGGATGACACGGATAAGAGAAGCCACGACGACCTCGGCCTGAGTCGGGCACGATCTTTTTCCCAATCCGTGCAATCCGCGGTCAAAAAAGACCCTAAATCTACCCGGCCCAATCAAAGACGACAACAAACCAACCGAACAACAATGAAATCAAAACAACTACTTATCCAAATAACCGCAGCCTGGCTGGTGTTTCCATTTGCACAGGCATTGGCTGATGAGTCCGTCACCGCCCCGGCGAGTATTATCTGGACTCGCACAGGCAGCCTTAACGCCCCACGTCAGTCTCACACGGCAACCTTGCTACAAAACGGCACGGTCCTTGTTGCAGGAGGCTACGATGATGACCCTTACACCTATCTCACGAGCGCCGAACTTTACGACCCGGCCAGCGGGACCTGGACTGCTACAGGCAGTCTCCAAACGGGACGCAGGTATCACACGGCAACGTTGCTCCAGAACGGAATGGTCCTAGTTGTTGGGGGATTTGCTGGTGGCGGCAGCTCATTCGCGAGCGCGGAACTCTACGACCCGGCGACTGGCACGTGGACCGTTACGGGCAGCCTCGCCAAAGGACGCTATAATCACACGGCGACGCTGCTACAAGATGGCAAGGTCCTTGTTACCGGGGGGTACAACTCCGGTACTCTCTCAAGCGCAGAACTGTACGACCCGGCAACGGGCGCCTGGACCGCCACGAGTAGCATGACCGCCTTACGTTATCACCACACGGCGACATTGCTGTCCGACGGCAAAGTGCTTGTCGCAGGCGGTTATGGCAACACCTATACCTTGTCGAGCGCCGAGATCTATGATCCAGCGAGCGAGACCTGGACGGCGACGGGGTTTTTCTATCTCGGAAATCCCCGACAGCTGCACACGGCTACCTTACTGCCCAATGGCAGGGTGCTCGTCGTGGGCGGTTATAATTACCCCACCTTTTTCGCCAGCGCGGAACTCTACGACCCGGCGAGCGGGATCTGGATGCCCACCGGCAGTCTCGCCACCGGACGCGCTGCGCATACGGCGACCTTTCTACGAAAGGGCAAGGTTCTTGTAACAGGGGGATATGATTCCGTTTACGATCCTCCTTTTGCGAGCGCCGAATTGTATCACGGGACGGGCCGGAACTGGACTACCACAGACAGCCTTCACGCCGCACGTTATAATCACACGGCAACGTTGCTCCGGGATGGCACGGTCCTGGTGGCAGGAGGACAGGGAGAGAATGTTACTTTGGCGAGCGCGGAACTGGCACGCAATTAGCCCTAAAATCAGGAAGCGCTTTCTCGCAGGCTGGATCAACACGGCGAGAGAAGGAAGCTTCTCCGCAAATTGTCGGAGAGCCGAAGGCCCGGCGTTGTAGCGTGCAGACTCTGCACGCTACAACCGACGAGAATTGACGGACGCTTCTTCGAATTGCCGCGCCATTATCGCGCTTGTAGTGCGTTGGGAAGCCCGGCCTCGCCCGCCGCGGCGGGTTGCGTTACGGCTGTAAAACGCCAGCCAAAAGAAGGCGGCGTCTAACACAGACGCCCTACAATTTCATTCAGCCAGCACAATCGGTGTGTCGTTCCGTTCGCGACGGAGACGCTGGAAAGTTTCCTGAAAACGCCCGTCGGAATCGAGAACTGTTTTTGGATCGAAGTTCGGATGCGCGGGACGAATTTCCCTCCACCATTTCTGAAGACCTTGTTTCATTGCACCGTCAAGCGCTTCCGGCTCCGCTGTGTAAGTGAATTGGAAGTCGGCGAATCCCGGGCAAGGTCTGCAACGATTTCCAGGCATCGAAGCGAACCGCGGCATAGGGATCGAGCAGAGCTGTAACTCAAAAACGGATAGAGCCAGTCGCGCCCGGAAATCTTTTGCGCCGGCTCCCAGCCCATCCCCCAGGCGAGCAAAGCGCGCTGGCCGGCATCACCTTTCACCAGCCATTGGACGGCAGCGGAAATCGTTTTGTCGTCTTCCGACAAGTCAGGCATCGGCTGCTGATACCAGGCGTGCAAGTTGTCCGCTGTCCAGGCGAGCGTTTGATCGAGGTGGCAAAGATTGCAGGCGTTCGGCCGCCCGTGAGTCGAGACTTTCGCGCACGTTAGGCGACGACACCTGGTGACTGCGCATGGCGTGGAGCAACCCGAAAGTGGTGTGCGGCATGTGGCAGTTGTAACAGCGGCTCCCGGAGGAATCGGCCGTCGTGATGCGTGTGACTCGTGAGGCGAGCAGCCATTTCCTGGTGACATTGCAGGCAGGCCTGGTCCGACTCCATGTCCGGCGCGAGCTGGTCGCTTCCGCGCCCACCTCTGGAGCGCGACGGCTGCGTCGTCGTGGTGGGGTGCATTTCATGGCAGGAGATGCAGGAAAAATTTCCGCCTTTGAAGCAGGGCGACGCCTGCACGCCGTTGATCTCACGCCCGGTCACGCGGATCATGCCATCGCCCCAGAAACGGTTGCGGAAAAAACTCCGGCTCGGTTTCGCGAATGAAATCCTTCTGCGCGGCATGATCCGTTCTCGTTAGGCTGGACCACAAAGCGCTCCCGCAGATCTTTCTTCCCGGGACGAAACTTTCCCGCCACTGCCGGTTCCAATCGATCTTTTCGTCCATCCCGTTGAAGGCCCAAACGCTATGACACTGGCCGCAGACCAACGTTGCCTCCGGCCCTTTCATCCGTGACGCATTCGCGATCGTGGCATCGGCGCTTTGCGTGAGGTGAAGTTTCCAGCGCCGAAGCGGATTGCGATTGGCGTCGATATGCTCGCGTCCTTCGCTGTGGCACGCTTCGCAGGCGATTCCAAATTCCGCGACCGTCGTGTCCCACTTGTTGCCCGCGACGAACTGCGAGACACCCTGTGTGACGTGACAATCCATGCAGGCGCCATTCCAGGCGCCGATCGAATAGGCCTCTTTCGTTTCCGGCGGCATGAGAAAAGTCTGCGTGACCGGAGCCCACATTTTCTCCGCGATGATGTAAGCGAAAGGAAATTGCTCGAGCGTTCTCCCCTGCCCCGTTTCCGTCCACAAAATCTGGAGCGTGTGCGATCCGGTCAGAAGCACGACCTCGCGCGGCGGACTGTAGTCTTTTTCGCCTAACGAACGGTCGGAGACGAAAATTTTATTGTCGCGTTGCGTCAACTTGTATTGCCGCCCGGCCGCGCTCAGTTCCACCTCCTCCGCCGTCGGGATGAGAGTGGTGGGCGTCGCCACCTGCGTCATGGTGCGATGAAACGATGTGTGCCAGCTGGCGTAGTTCCCGGGATGACAGGCGCGACAGGTGTTGGAAGTGACGTAATTGGCTTGGGTCGCGACAATCGGGCGATTGGCTGGCGGCGCGGTGGTTCGTGCAAAGAGGTCGGGCCAGAGAATCACGGCGCAGACGAGGCCAGCGTCGGCTCCAGCAAAAAGCCAAAAACTCCGAGCACGCGATTTTTCAAGCATCGCCGTGGAGACTGATCGTTCGCGCGCGAAGTTTCAAGAAGCGCGGCAGCGTGTTCTGGGGAGCGCACGCGACTCGCGTGCTGGCACTGGCGACTCGCGCCATGGGCCGCGCCGACTAGCGTGCCAAAAAAAGTCCTTGCAGGCACATTCACTTTGTAATACAAAGTTAATCTCAATGAACGAAAAAACGAGAGCGGAAGAACATTTGCGCGTCATCCGCTCCCTCATGGAACGCGCCACGATTTATCGCGCCATTTCCGCGCCGACCGCGCTGGTTGGGGGTTTCCTCGCGGTCGCGACCACCGCGGTCCTCTGGTTCGGGGACAACGCCCGCCTGGCCACGGCGGCGCCGCTCGACGGCCGACGCTTTGCGGAAATCTGGCTCCTCATCCTGGCCATTGTGCTGGCGCTCAATGCATTTTTCGTCAGGCGCGAAGCCCGACAGGACGGGCGGCCATTTCTCTCCTCCGGCGCACGGCTGGCCCTGCGCGCGATCGCGCCTTGTCTGATCATTCCGGTCGCGACCACGATTTGGTTTTTCAAAAATGCCGAGCCCATCGACCGGGAAATACTCGTCGCGGTCTGGGTCGCCTTCTATGGGCTCGCCTTGCTCGCGACGGCGCTCTTTGCGCCGCGCTCACTCGTTTTTCTGGGTTGGGCGTTTCTGCTCAGCGGCCTGCTGATTCTTTTCTGGCCAAAGTCGCTCGCGCATGATCCGAGAGAAATGTTTCCGAACCTTGTGATGGGCGCGACCTTCGGGCTTTACCATCTCATCTATGCGGCTTGCGTCTGGTCGAGCAGCGGCGCGGGCGCACGCGAATTTCTGGCCACGGAATGAACGATGCCGGACTTCGACAAGCTCGACAAAGCGATCCACGAAAAGGGCCGGCTCGCGATCATGACCTTGCTCGCCAGCCGGGTGAACTGGGCGTTCCAGGACTTGAAGGGAGAACTCAAAATGAGCGACGGCAACCTCGTCACGCACCTGCGCACCCTGCACAAGCTGGGGTTCGTCGCGATCACAAAAGAGGTCCTCGACCGTCCCCAAACGAGCTACGCCCTAACGACGAAGGGACGCGACGCCTTCACCGATTATTTGCACGTCCTGGAACAGATCGTGAAAGCGGGCAAAGCGTGAGTTTTTTTGACCCGTTACTTTGTGACACAAAGCGTGATCTCCGGAATGGGGAGCGCACGCGACCCGCGTGCCGTTTTCGGCGACCCGCCGAAAACTTCTTCTGCTTGCGACGCGCCACCCGAAGCTGCTTGGCGAGTCGCCAAGCAGGGCACGCGAGTCGCGTGCGCTCCCCGGAGGATGAACTCCTCGCGCAATGAAAATCATTCTGGCTGAACATTTCGGGATGTGTTTCGGCGTGCGCGACGCGATCGCCCAGGCCGAAGCGCTCGCCACCCGCGGACCGCTCACCATTCTCGGCGAGCTGGTGCACAATCCGCTCGTGCGTGAACAGCTGCGAACCCAAGGTATTCGGGAAGGCTCCCTCGACCTTTTACAACCCGAAACCGGCAGCCGCGCGGCGGCGGCGTTCATGATTACCGCGCATGGCGCGGCCGACGCCAGGCGAGAGCAGTGGCGGACGGCCGGTTTCAACGTCGCGGACGGCACCTGTCCGCTCGTTCGCCATGCCCATGCGCAATTGCGCGGCCTCGTCGCCGCCGGCTATTTTCCGGTCGTCATTGGCCAGGCCGGTCACGTCGAAGTCCGCGGTCTGACGGAAGATTATCCGGGCGCGGTCGTGATCAGCGAGATGGCCGATCTCGTTAGGCTGCCCGACGCATCGCGCTACGGCATCATCTCCCAGACGACGCAGCCGATCGACCGTGTCCGCCGTCTCGTTGCAGAAATCCGCCGGGCCCGGCCAGAGGCCGAAGTGCGTTTTACCGACACTGTGTGCAAGCCAACGAAGGACCGGCAGAGCGCGCTCCAGCGTTTGCTCATCGAGGCGGAAGTCGTTGTCGTCGTCGGCGGCCGAGCCAGTAACAACACCCGCCAACTGGTCGAGAGCTGCCGCGTTGCTGGGCGACGCGCGATTCACATCGAGCGGGCGGAAGAGTTGAAGGCCGCGGAGTTCGCGAACGTAAAGATCGTTGGACTGACCGCCGGCACGTCGACCCTGCCGGAAACCGTGGAAAACGTGCGGGCCCGGCTGTTGGAATTCTCTCGCCTAACGATATGATGCGCCGCCTTCACGCTCTCCTGCGCGGTGACGCCGACGAAATCAGCGCGTGGCTGGCGGAGCCTGGCATCCGCTGGGGCGCAACCTGCGTGCTCGTCATTCTGCTCGGGAGCGGGCTCTACGGGTTCACGGTGGGACTTTGGCGTGCGCCCCTCCAATCGCTTTACAGCGCGATCAAGTTCCCGCTCCTGATCTTTCTCACCTGCGCCGGGAACGCACTCCTCAACGGCATGCTCGCCCAGCTCCTCGGCTCCGGTCTTTCCTTTCGTCAGACCTCGCTCGCGATTCTGATGAGCTTCGCCCTCACCGGTCTGATTCTCGGCGCGCTCTGTCCGGTGAGTCTTTTCCTGCTCTACAACACGCCGCCTCTCAGCTCGAGCGCGACCGTGCTCGGGCACAGCATCACGCTCCTGACGCATGTCTTTTTCATCGCCTGCGCCGGGACCATCGCCAATCGCCGCCTTTACCGATTGCTGGAGAAGATGAGCGCCAGCCGCCAGACCGCGCGCACGGTGCTCTTGAGTTGGTTAGGCGGCAATTTTCTTCTCGGCAGCCAGCTCGCGTGGATTCTGCGTCCATTCATCGGCAGTCCCGGTCTCGCAGTCGAATTCCTGCGCGAAGATCCGCTGCGCGGCAACTTCTATGAAGCGGTTGGGCGCGCCCTCCGGCATCTCCTTTTCTGAAAACAAGCCAGCAGCCAAAGAAACTTATGAACACATCCGAAACACCACTCACTCCGACGCCATTACCGAAGCGGGACCCCTTCCAGTTCGAGCCGATGACCGGCGGTAGCGGACCTCTTCTCCTGCTCGAAACTTTGCTAAAACATCCGGGCCGTGTCATTTACGAACTACACGGCGACCGGCGACCGTCGCTCGCGCTTTGGTCGCTCATCCTCGCCCTCGCGGGCATGGCCATTTATGGCGTGGTTGTCGGATCCCTCTCCGGCGGAACGCAGCTGTGGATCGCTCCGGCCAAGCTCGCCCTCGGCACCTTGCTCTCCGTTCTGATTTGTCTGCCGAGTCTTTACATCTTCACCTGTCTGGGCGGGATCGACGTCCGCATCCGGACGGTCGCCGGCGCGCTCTTCGCCTCTGTCTGCCTTAGCTCCCTTTTGCTGATTGGCTTCGCTCCGGTCGCGTGGATCTTTTCGCAATCGACCGACTCCGTCGCTTTCATGGGCGCGCTGCATCTCCTTTTCTGGATGCTCGGGATGATCTTCGGGCTGCGCCTGCTCAGCGGGATGACTCGCTTTCTCGGCGGAACCGAGAGCGCGCACCTGAAAACCTGGGCCCTGATTTTTATCGTCGTCTGCCTGCAGATGACGACCACGCTGCGGCCGATCCTCGGCCACTCCGATCACTTTCTGCCGGTCGAGAAAGAGTTCTTTCTCACCCACTGGCTGGAGTCGTTAGGCGGAAAACGCTGACCAGAAGAAGGTCATGAATTCATCATCCTGGCTTCGATACTTCGAGGAGAATCGCCGCAACTTCATCGAACCGGATTGGCTGGCGCCGTGTCCGCTCGCGCCAGAATTACGGGCGCGCCTGGCGCGTTCCCTGTCCCATTTCCAACTCGGCGAGAGCGGAGGCGGCCGGCACCTTTTCCGCAAAGCCGCGGTGCAACTTGCAGACGATGCGACCTACCGAAGCGCGTTGGAATTATTCGTCGCCGAAGAAGCCGAACACGCGAGACTGCTGCAATTTTTAGTGACCCGGTTCGGCGGGCGCCTGATCGAGCGCCATTGGACGCATCTGCTTTTCCGCGCGGCCCGCCGCGCCCTTGGCTTGAACTTCGAAATCCAGGTCCTCCTCATCGCGGAGTTGGTTGGGACCGCCTACTACCGCATGCTCGCGCGACGCGCACGCGATCCGATTCTCGATCAGGTTTGCGCGCGCATCCTGGCCGACGAAGCGCAACACGTTGCTTTCCACCTCGATCGCCTGCGCGATATCCAGGCAGCGCTCCTGCCCGCGGAACGCGCCGCGTGGTCTTTGCAGTTTCAGTTCTTGTTTAGTGCCGCGCTCCACGCCGCCTGGATCGATCACCGTGCTGCGCTGGTCGCGATCGGCACAAAGCGGCCAGAATTTTTCACCGAAGCGCGCGCGGCATGCATCAGGTTTCTTAACGCATTGGCCGCAACGAACCCAGAAAAGTGGCCCCAGCCCGCGCTGGGGAAAGCAAGCACCTAACCTAACGACTCGGAATGTCAGGTCACACGGGAATGGCACTAAGATAAGGCGAGTATAGGACGAAAAGCGGAATCGTGTCGGAGCACAGGCAGCTTGCCTGTGGGGAAAGCAGCCGGCTCGCCTGCTTCGGATTCCGCTACGGGCGGGCCGCCCATGTGCCCCACAGGCAAGCTGCCTGTGCTCCGACGCGCGCCTGGCACCCCGAGAGAACCGCCGCGCCGTAACCGTCGCCCAAATGAAACGCCCTAAACCTCCTTATCTTAGTGCCATTCGGGTCGCCCCGGCTATTTCTCAGCTCGCAGCCGCGTCAGAACCTTCATCACCCGTTTTTTCTGAGACTCCTTCTCGAGGCGAGACATGCGGGCGCGCAAGATTCGCGTGAAATCCCCCTGCACGCGGCCGGTCACGATCGGGGCCGACATTTCGGCATACATCGGCAACTGATTGTTCGGGCAAATCCGCAACTGTTCAAGCAACACCGGAAAGCAGCGCGCAGCGTATGGCGGGCGCGCGGCGAGTTTGATCAAGATGCCCACGGCATGATCCCGCGCGATGACCGAGCCGCTCTCTGCCGCAGCCAATATTTCGGGCAGCAGTTTGTAAACACTGCCCGGTTCCTGGGCCGCGATCGCATCCAATGCGGTCATTGCGCCCCAGACCATCCGGTTATTGGAGGAATCCAGCAATATCCCAAACTGTTGGTGATAGGCGGCGATGAGCGTCGGTTGACGGGCACCAATCTCGTAAAGCACCTTGATGCAATCGCTTTGGATGTCGCGGTCCCGATGCTGCAGATTTTTGACCAGTTCCGACACCGCATCTCGATCGCGCGTGCGGACGATTGCTTCGGCCAGCGCGCAATTGGGGGCTTCATCCCGGCACTGCAACGCCGTGGCGATGCGATTGAGGACAGTCATGGGTTTTCCAGATGCCAAAACATGATAACGTACAGGCGATGGCAGATGATCGCCCAGCACTTTGTAGGTGTCGGAGGGCCGCCTGATTTCGAGCCGGAAGGAGAGATTGGAGCCGCGAGAGAGTTCGACATTTACAAAGTGCTGGGAGGAAAGTCCGAACACCAGACGGCAGCATGCCGCGCAGAACGCGCGGGCGCGGTTTTCGCAAGGGAGCCGCGACGGAAAGTGTCACAGAAAACATACGGCCTCAGGGGCGACGCAAGTTGTTCGTTAGGCAAAGGTGAAAAGGCGAGGTAAGAGCTCACCGCTCGCGCAGCAATGCGCGAGGCAGGAAAAACCCCATGCGGTGCAAGACAAAACAGAGGAAGGACAGCCGGTCCGCCAATCCTCGGGTATCGTCGCATCACGCGGCGCGCAAGCGTTGCGGGCGTTCGGTGCGAGCCGGGCGAGATAAATGATCATCGCCCCGGAGAAATCCGGGGAACAGAATTCGGCTTATCGCCATCGAAATGAAGGGCGTTCTCGGAAACGAGGGCGCCCTTCCACTTTCTGGTTTAAACCACGAATTACCCGCCACGGCGGGCAGGCTGCGGATTGCACGGATCGGAAGTAAAGTTCCGGCGGAATCGCAGAACAGGTTGTTCTCTTCCTCGCCCATCCGTGTCATCCGTGTAATCCGCGGTTCTCTCGCCGTCTTGTACGTCGGCGAGAAAACGGCATCGCTTTACGCGGAGTGATCCCGCCGCGAGAGTCGCGCCTTACTGATGGACGCGAAAATCCGAGATTGGCGGATTCCGGCCGCCTGGGTGACGCTCTGCGTCGTCTGGAGTTCGACCTGGCTGGTGATCAAGATCGGCCTGCAGGATTTGCCGCCGGTTTCGTTTGTCGCCTGGCGCTTCGTGGTGGCGGCCGTGGTCCTGCTCGTGATCTCGTTAGGGCGGACTCATCTCCTGCCGCGGCGCGGTTCGGATTATCTCGTCCTTGCCGTCACAGGCGTGCTCATGTTTGCCCTCAATTATACGCTTCTGTTCTGGGGCGAATTGCATGTCTCGTCCGGCCTGGCGGCCGTCATTCAGGCTTCGATTCCGATTTTCGGAATGATCTTTGCCCATTGGATGGTGCCCGAGGAACCACTCCGCTGGCAGCGTCTGACCGGCGCGCTCGTCGCCATCCTCGGCGTGGCCGTGATCTGCGCGCGGCTCCTCAGCTTCAACGGCTGGCTGGCTTTTCTCGGCGGGCTCGGGATCACGATCGGTGCGGCCAGCGCCGCTTTCTCCAACGTCTGGCTGAAGGCGCGCAAAATGGATCTGGCACCTTCCATGCTGGCGGCGTGGCAAATGATTTTTGGGATCGTGCCGCTCGTCATTCTCGGCCTAACGATGGATGGAAATCCCCTCCGGCTCCATTGGACCGGGCGCGCTATTTTGAGTCTGCTTTATCTCGCAGTGATCGGTTCTTCGTTCACCTTCCTGCTCCTTTACTGGCTGCTGCCACGGATGTCGGTGACGAATCTGCAAACCATCTCGCTCATCACTCCGCCGGGCGCGATCGCGTTCGGCTGGGCTTTTGGAGGCGAACGGCTATCGGCCTGGTCGCTCCTTGGGGCGGGTTTCGTGCTGCTCGGTGTCTGGATGATTTTTCGCAAGATCGACGCGCCGAAGGCCGTCGCAGTCGGTCGGGCCTTGGACCGGGGCTGAGTGATGAAACTGGACGAGCGGCCTCTGGCTCTGTAGAGCCGACGGCTCGGAGAGAAGCTCGTCCCTCCGGAAGGTGATGCTTCCGCATGACCAGTTTGGTGACGGAGCGCGACTCAAAGAAGACAATCGTCGAGGCAACGCAGGAGATGCGTCACCGTCTCCTCCGTTTCGTCGCCCATGTTGGAGAGACGAAAGGTTTTGCCTTTGAGTTTTCCGTAGCCGCCATCGATCACGAGATGATGTTTTTCGCGCAGGTCGCGCGTCAGCTTCGCGACGTCGATGTCCCGGTTGTTTTTCACGCAGGTGAGAGTGAGCGCGCGATGACCTTCGGCCGCAAAAAACTCGAAGCCGCGCTCGCGCACCCAGGCGTGGACGAGCGCGTTAGTGCGCGCGTGGCGTTCGTAGCGATTCGTTAGGCCCTCGGCGAAAATTTCCTCGAGCTTCGAACGCAAGGCGTAGATGTGACCGATGCTCGGCGTGGTCGGGGTCATGTCGCCGGCCTGCTGTTTCTTGAACTCGAGGAAATCGAAGTAGTAGCCGCGATCGGTTGCCTGTTCCGCGCGGGCGAAGCCTTTCTCCGAGACGCTGAAGAGCGCAAAACCGGGCGGCAAAGCGAGCGCCTTTTGCGAGCCGGTCAGGAGGACGTCGACGCCGTAGGCGTCCATCGGGATCGGGACGGCGGAGAAGGAGGAGACGCTGTCCACGATGAGCGCGACCTCGGGATATTTCGCGAGCGTGCAGCAAATCTCGGGCAACGGAGTCATCACGCCGGTCGAGGTCTCGTTGTGGATGAGCGTGACGGTGTCGAATTTTCCGGTCGCGAGCTGAGCGTCGATCGCTTTGTGATCGATCGCCTGGCCCCATTCCACTTGCAGTGGCTCGGCTTCCTTACCGCAGCGCCGCGCGACGTCGAGCCACTTGTCGGAAAAGGCGCCGCACATGCAGCAGAGAACGCGTTGCCTAACGAGATTGCGCAGGGCCGCTTCCATCACGCCCCAGGCCGAAGAAGTGGAGAGAAAAACCGGCTGCTTCGTGCCAAACAATTCCTGCAGCCCGGGATGAATTTCGCGATAGAGATTCTTAAATGCTTCGCCGCGGTGCCCGATCATCGGGCGCGCAAAAGCGGCGAGAGTTTTTTCAGAAACCTCGACCGGGCCGGGAGTGAAAAGCTTGTCGTGTGGAATCACGGGGAGAACGTCGAACGTCGAACGCTGAACGTCCAACATCGAACTTCTAAGGCTTGCGCGCAAAACCTTCGCGTGGCATAGACACAACTCCCGATTTCCATGGCCACCGCATCGCAAATTACCGCCGATCCCGCACTCGAGACGAGCCTTTTCTGGGATCAATACAAGACCACCATCATTGCCGTCGTGGCCGTGCTCGTGCTCGGCGGGCTTGGTTATGCCGGTTACGAAGTTTACACGGCCCGTCGTGCCGCCGAGGCCACGGCGCTCCTGGCCGGAGCGCAATCGCCGCAGGATTACGAGCAGGTGATCGAGCGTTATCCCGGGAGCGGCCCGGCCGCCAGCGCCTACCTGCTTCTCGCCACGCAACAACGCGCGAAAAAGGGCTACGCCGAAGCGAACACGACCCTGCATAAATTCATCGAGCAATTTCCGAAACACGAACTGATCACGACCGCCTGGATGGGGGTGGCGGCCAACCTGGAATCGTTAGGGAAAAAGGACGAGGCGCTCAGCACCTATCAAAGGTTGGCGACGGAATACCCGCAGAGCTTCAACGCCCCGCTCGCGTTGCTCGCGGAAATTCCGTTCCTGAAAGCCAAGGGCAAGAACGACGATGTGCGCCACCTCTGCGAAACGATCATGACCCAATATCGCGACAGTATCGTGGCGAACGAAGCGATGCGGGAACTGGCCTCTCTGCCGCCGCCGGCGGCTCCGGTGCAACCACGTCCTCAGCCGTCGATCCCGATGGCCCGGCCGCCCGAGCCGGCTGCGCCCGCGCCGAAGGCGACGCCGTAGTGCAAGCTTCCGGCTTGCAAGATCAAACCGCGCAAGCTGGAATCTCGCGCTACAACATGCGCCTACCGCTTTGAGAATTGGAACCGCTTGCGCGCGCCGGGTTGGCCGGACTTTTTTCTCTCTTTCATGCGCGGATCGCGCCTGAGCAGTCCTTCCGCCTTCAAGGTCCCGCGCAGGTTAGCGTCCACCTGCAGGAGCGCCCGCGAAATCGCGAGCCGGGCCGCGCCCGCCTGACCGGTGGCGCCGCCGCCGGTGGTGTTGACCGAGATATCGTAAGCGTTCGTCAGTTTGACCGCCTGGAGCGGGTGCAAGACCGTGTTTTGCAGCGGCACGGTCGGGAAATAATCCTCGAAGCTCTTACCGTTGACGTCGATTTTGCCGTTGCCAGCGGTCATACGAATGCGCGCGACGGCCGTCTTGCGGCGACCGGTGGCGATAAATTCCTGTGTCTCAGCCATGAAAGTCGTTCGTTAGTCCAAGGCTACCGTCTGGGGTTGCTGGGCGCCATGCGGGTGTTCTTCGCCTTTGTAAACCTTCAGCTTCCGATAAACCGCCCGGCCCAGTTTGTTGTGCGGGATCATCCCACGCACGGCATGTTCCACCAGCAGCTCGGGATGCCGGGCCCGGCGAGAGCGAACACTTTCGCTCTTGTGGCCGCCGACGAAACCGGAGAAGCTCATGAAAGTTTTTTGCTCTTCTTTTTTTCCTGTGAGGCGTACCTTCTCGGCATTGATCACGACGACGAAATCGCCCGTATCGACGTGCGGGGTAACGATCGCCTTTTCTTTGCCGCGCAGGAGGTTGGCGGCCTTAACCGCGACGCGACCGAGCACCTGGTCACGGGCATCGATGATCCACCATTTGCGGTCGACCTGTTCGGCTTTTGCAGAAAACGTTTTCATCGCGAAGGCTTGGGAAGGGCGGGGAAATTAGCGGCGCCGTTGCCGAGTGTCAAATGTCACGGGAGCGGGCGAGCACTGGCATTGCGATTGCTTCCCAGTGGTCGATGCGACTGCTCGTCTTCCTCGCCATCATAGCTGCGGTTCTCGGCGCCTGTATTCCACGGGCCAAAGGGCAGAGAGCGCCCCGCCCCGGTGCGAAGGGCATGGCGGTCGTGCGCGAGATGAATCTGGCCCGGCAACATCCCGAGATCTACGCCGGTTATCTCGAGAAATTTCGCGCGCGATTTCCACGGCAACATTCTGGTTCTGCCCGGCCAGACGATGCTTGCGGACCCACGAAGGAGTCGGCGCGGTGGACGAAGCGATCCGATTTCTGCGCCAGGCTCGTCCGCTCGCGCCGCTTGGTCGTTTCGCCCGGCATTGCCATGGCCGCGGCGGAACATGTGGCCGATCAGGCGGACGGCTCGTTTGGCCATGGCGGTTCCGATCGCAGCAATCCCGGGGAACGCATGAATCGCCACGGAATCTGGAGCGGGCTTTGGGGCGAAAATATTTCCTACGGCAAATCGACGGCACGCGACATCGTCATCGCGCTCATCATCGACGACGGCCAGCGGGCGCGAAAGCATCGCAAAAATATTTTCAACCCCGCCTTCAACTACGCGGGCGCCGCGATCGGCCCGCACGCGCGTTATCGCACGGTTTGCAGCATCGATTTCGCCGGCCGGTGTACGCCGATTGCAGAGCCAGGTTGTCGGCGCCTCGCTGTGCGAAGCTGCGGCTCGAAGTTCGCCCGCGCAGGTACTCAGTCGAGCACGCAGGACCCGCGCTTCGCACTGCGATCGTCTACGGCTAAAAACCGCGGCTGGCCAACTCGCCGGTGCGCCGGTTTAAGTATCGCGCTCGCCATGGCCAAGCCCGATCTTCCAAAATCCGCCATCACCCCGCGGCGCGCAGAAGATTTTCCCGAGTGGTATCAGCAGGTCATCCGCGCCGGCGACATGGCGGAATCGAGCGACGTGCGCGGTTGCATGGTGATCAAGCCCTGGGGCTACGGCATCTGGGAAAACATGCAGCGCGCGCTCGACGCGATGTTCAAGGCCACCGGACACCGCAACGCCTATTTCCCGCTCTTCATTCCGCTCAGCTACATGCAGAAAGAGGCGGAGCACGTCGAAGGTTTCGCCAAGGAATGCGCCGTCGTCACCCATCATCGGCTGGAGTTGAATGCCGAGGGGAAAATGGTTCCGGCCAGTCCGCTGACCGAACCGCTGGTCGTTAGGCCGACCTCCGAAACGATCATCGGCGCGAGCTACGCGAAGTGGGTCCAGTCCTATCGCGACCTGCCGATTTTGATCAACCAATGGGCCAACGTCGTGCGCTGGGAAATGCGCCCGCGTCTCTTTCTGCGCACGACCGAATTCCTCTGGCAGGAAGGCCACACCGTCCACGAAACCGAAGCCGAAGCGCGGGCCGAGACGAGGCAGATGCTCGACGTTTACGAGACCTTCGCGCGCGACCACCTCGCGATCCCGGTTTACACCGGCGAGAAATCGGAGAGCGAACGTTTCCCCGGCGCGGTGCAGACGCTTTGCATCGAAGCGATGGTGCAGGATCGCAAGGCCATCCAGGCCGGCACTTCGCATTTTCTCGGGCAGAATTTTTCCCGCGCGAGCGGGATCCAATTCCAGACCCGCGACGGGACACAGGAATTCGGCTGGACGACGAGCTGGGGCATGAGCACGCGCCTCGTCGGCACCGTCATCATGATGCACGCGGACGACGACGGCCTCGTCCTCCCGCCGCGCATCGCGCCGACGCACATCGTCATCCTCCCGGTCACGCCGAAGCCCGAAACGCGCGACGCCGTCCTCGCCGCGGCTAACGAACTCGCCGCGCAACTCCGCGCGCATCACCTGGCACGGCGCGCCGCTCGAAGTCGCACGTCGATCAACGCGATCTCGGCGGCGGAGTGAAAAACTGGGAATGGATCAAGAAAGGCGTCCCGCTGCGGGTCGAGCTCGGCCCGCGCGATCTGGAGAGCGGCAACGTCGCCGTCACCCGCCGCGATCGAAGGGGCGAAAGCGAAGAAGTCTTCCTGCCCACTGCCGAGTTCGTTAGGCAAGCGCCGCGACTACTCGACGCGATGCAGCAAAATCTCTTCGATCGCGCCCTCGCCTTCCGCGACGCGCACACTCGCGTGATCGAGACGAAGGAAGAATTCTACGATTTCTTCACCCCGAAGAATCCGGCCAAACCGGAAATCCACGGCGGCTTCGCGCTCGCCCATTGGAACGGCAGCGCGCGGTCGAGGAGCAGGTCAAGAACGATCTCAAAGTCACGATTCGCTGCATCCCTTTCGACGATCCGGCCAATCCGCCCGAGAGCGGCCGGTGTGTTATCACCGGCGAACCGAGCCCGCGCCGCGTCCTCTGGGCCAAGTCTTACTAGTTAGACGTCGCCCAGCAGGGAGAGCCAAGCTGGCCCGACGGCATCGATGTGACCAATTCTCCGATTCCACATTCTCCGGTGCCGCGGAGGTGGCTTCGTAAACATAGGTGAAGCGACGAGCCCCCGCCTCGACCCTCGCTACGAAGACAAAGTAAGTCGCGCTGGTACACGCCAAGGTAATTGAGTTTGAGGCGGTCCGGAATTTTACCATGCGCCGATCTTAGCAACCTGCTCGCGAGTCTGTTGTCGCACCGTTGCCATTTTTTTAGCGCATTGTTGCGGCGGCGTATTCCACCCCACCCCGTCGTTGTAGCCGGGGCGTTGACCTCCGCTCTCTCGTTAGGGGATGATGGCGCGGACGGGTCAACGCGCCCGGCCACAACTTTGTGCCTCACGCCCTTCCGCGCCGGGGCTGATCATTGCCGCGAGATATTCGCGCGGCCACCCCGCAGCACGTATTTCTGGATCTTGCCGGTCGCCGTCTTCGGCAGCTCCGCGACGAATGTGAAACCGCTGCGGCACTTTGAAATGCGCCAGGTGGTCGCGCGCAGAACTGCCGCAGCTCGGCCTCGGTCGCGGCCGCACCTGGCCTTGCAGCACGACGAAGGCGTGCGGCGCCTCGCCCCACTTCTCGTGCGGCATGCCGACGACCGCCACTTCCTGCACGGCCGGATGGCGCAGCAGCACGCCCTCGACCTCGACCGACGAGATGTTCTCGCCGCCGCTGATGATCACGTCCTTGATGCGGTCGCGGATCTCGACGTAGCCGTCGGGATGGACGACCGCCGCGTCGCCGCTGTGGAACCAGCCGCCGCGCATCGCCTCCGCGGTCGCCTCCGGATCGCGATAGTAGCCCTCCATCACCACGTTGCCGCGCACGACGATCTCGCCCAGCGTCTGGCCGTCGTGCGGCACTTCGCCGCCTTGCTCGTCCACCACCCGCAGCTCGCCCGAGGTGACCAGCTCGACGCCCTGGCGCGCCTTGATTTCGGCGCGCTGCGCGCGCGTCAGAGCTCGGCGTGCTCCGGCCGCGGCTCGCAGATGGTGATGAACGGCGACGTCTCGGTCAGCCCATAGACCTGGGTGATCTCCCAGCCGAGCTCGCCCTCGATGCGCTCGATCGTGGCGGCGGCCGGCGGCGCGCCCGCGGTCAACACGCGCACGCCCCGCGGCGCGCAGCGACGCAGCTCTTCCGGCGCGTTGGCGATGCCGATCAGCACGGTCGGCGCGGCGCAGAGCACGTGATGCGCTCGCCGGCGACATGCTCGAAGATGGCGTCGCGGCTCGACCTTGCGCAGGCAGACGTGCGTGCCGCCGACCGCGGTGACGATCCAGACGAAGGTCCAGCCGTTGGCGTGGAACATCGGCAGCGTCCAGAGGTAGCGATCGGCGCAGCGTCATGTGCAGGTGCACGAGCGTGCCGACCACGTTCAGTCCAGGCGTTGCGGTGCGTGATCATCACGCCTTTGGGCCGCGAGGTCGTGCCGCTGGTGTAGTTGATCGCAGAGAACGTCGTTCTCGCGAATTTCCGGCTGGGCAAAGTCTGGCGGCGCGGCGGCAAGAGTCGCCTCGTAGTCGAGCCAGCCGGCTTTGCGCGATCCTCCAGCGCGACGAAATGCTCGACGTTCGGCAGCTGGCCGCGGATGCCATCGACCGCCTCGAGATAATCCGGAGTGCGCGCACACCACCCGCGCCCCGCTGTGGCCGATGATGTAAGCGAAGTCCTCGGCGGTCAGACGGTAGTTGATCGGCACGAGCACGGCGCCGATCTGCGGCACGGCATAGAACGATTCGAGTTGCGCGTGCGTGTTCGGCGCGATGTAGGCGACGCGATCGCCCTGGCGCAATGCCGAGCTGCTGCAGCGCCGCCGACCAGCGATCGCAGCGATCGAAGAACTGCCCATAGGTCAGCCGCAGTGAGCCATCGACGACCGCTTCGCGCTCGGCATAGAGCTTGCGCGCGCGCCGCGCGAACTCCATCGGCGTGAGCGGTGTTTCCATCTCGAGTCCGTCCTGGGGAAGGTTTTGCACGAAAGATATCGAGAGAGCGAGAGAGAATCGAGGTTGGATGGCGACGTGATCGTCACAGCGATTTCCCTGCCGCCTGCCAACGCGTCGTCGATGTTATTAACCGAGGAAATGAAGCGAGGCGCAGCTTTCACCCGACATTTCCGCGGGGTGATCAGCCAAAAGTTACAAGCTTGTTACTTTTCGTTCCCTGCTTGTTGGCCGGTCAGATGTTTTGCGTGATCGATTGCAAAATGATTGATGGCGTCATTCCAGTCGCGGACTCATCTTGCTAAACTCAAGAAATAATGATTCGCCCCTTTATTGTCACGTTCCTCGCAGCGCTGGCCATGACACCCGCGGTGTGCCGCGGGCAAGCTACGCTCGAAGGCAAGGTGGAGCTCCCCAAAACGCACTTTGCGCCGGTGCGGAGCGAGCGCTACGAGATCGTGAGCAAAGCCGGGGTGCTCGCGACCGATCCGCCGCGCGCGGTGGTTTATCTGGAAGGCGATTTCCCGAAGCCGAATCGCTCCCGACCAAACAGGTCGCGCAAAAGGATCTCGCCTTCCGCCCGCCGCTCCTCGCCATCGAGGTCGGGACGAAAGTGGAATTCCCGAACCTCGACGACACTTATCACAACATCTTTTCCTATTCGCCGCGAAACGCTTCGATCTTGGGCGCTATCCGCCGGAAGAAAATCCGCCGCCCTCCAGTTCTCTTCGACAAGCCGGGCTGGTCACGCTGCGCTGCGACATTCACGAACACATGCGGGGCCTCATTCTCGTCCTCGACACGCCCTATTTCGCCATGACCGACAAGCAAGGGCCACTTTCGCCTAACGAATCTGCCGGCCGGGCATTTCATGCTCAAGGCCTGGGTCGAACAGCAGGACGACGCGCGAGCGCCCGGTCGATCTGAAGAGCGGCGCCGTCCTGCACGTCGATCTCCCGTGAGCTCCGCCGCCAAGCCGCGCGCCGCCGAGCATCCGCCGCTTCCGCATCAAGCTCCTTCTCGCCATGATGCTGGTCGTTTCTGGCCCTGACGTCGTTAGGCATCTACGTCGCACAGCGAGCGCGCGGCGGAGGATGCCCGAGGCCGATCTGCAGCGCGACTTCGAACTCGAGCTGGCCTCGCTCCATCGCCTGCAGGATTTGCGCAATGCGGCCGTCGCCGATCGTTCGCAATCGCTCGCCCAGAATGCCCGCATCCACGCCGCGCTCGAAGATAATGCGCTCGATCTCCTGTATCCGAGCGCGCGGGAAGAACTGCGCGACCTGATGGAGCAGCCGGACCCGGACCGGACCGGCGCGGCCGACGCGCTGCACGCGCATTTTTACCGCTTTCTCGACAGCCACGGCGCGGTCCTGGCCCCGCCGACGGATGATGCGGGCGAACTTTTGCCTAACGAACAAGCGCAGCTCGCGCAAAGCACGGTGCCCGCAGACCATGCAAACCGGCTACCTCACCCGCCGCGACGAAGCCGGCCGGCCGACGCGTCGACGAAATGATCGCGGTGCCCGATTCGTTCCACCGAGACGAACGAAGTGATCGCGGCCCTCGTCCTCGGATTCAAACCGGTCGAAGCGATCGCCCATGGCGAGGCCACGGGAATGAGGAGCGGGATCCTGGTCGACGGAGACTGCAGCTGCCCGCATTCGACCAGCGCGGCGAGGAACAAATCGCGCGCGAGGTCGAGCGCGACGTCGCGCCAGCCGGCGGCCGGGAAGCACAGTCTGCGCACGAAGATTGACGGCGTGCCGCACCTTCTTTTTTTCAAACGACTCAATCCCGCACTCCAATTATCCGCCGGCCTACGAAGTCTGCGTTTATCCGCTCGACCAAGTTGCTCGCTACGGCAGCGGCAGTTGCGCTGGCAGATTCTCGGGGCCGGCGGCGTCGCTCCTCCTCGGCGGTTTTGTCGTCAGCCAGTTCTTTTCCCGGCGCCTTCGCGCCCGGTGGAAAAGCTGGCCGTCGTCTCGGAGGAAAATTTCGCCCAACGGCAGCGGGCCGAAGCCGAACTGCAAACCACCGCGGAAGAATTGCAGCGCTCGGCGCGCTTTTCCGCCGATGCCTCCCACCAGTTGAAAAGCCCGATCACGGTCCTGCGCGCCGGGCTCGATTCGCTCCTCGCGCGCGACGGATTTCCCCAGGAAGTCTACGAGGAAATCTCCGTCGCTCATTCACCAGACCTATCGCCTGACCGGCGTGGTCGAGGATCTGCTCCTCCTCTCGCGGATGGACGCGGGCAAGTTGCGGCTCAATCTGCACACCATGGACCTGACCCATCTGGTGGAGGAATGGATCGATGATCTGCGGGCCGTTCCGGAAGCGGCTGATCTGCGGATCGAGAGCGATATCCCGCAGCAATTGCAGATCGCCGGAGAAACAAAATACACCGCGCTCGTCGTGCAAAATCTGCTCGATAATGCCCGCAAATATAACCGGCGCGGAGGGACCATCCGGATCAGCGCCCGAGAAGAGAACAGACGAGGTGGAGCTGCGCGTGGCGAATACCGGCCGCGGCATCCCAGTGGAGGCGCAGCCCTATATTTTCGAGCGTTTCCACCGCGCCGGCGCGAGCGACGGATGTCGCCGGGACACGGGCTCGGCTTGAATCTCGCGCGCGAGCTGGTGCGTCTGCACGGCGGCGAATTGCGCCTCGTCCGTTCGGATGCGGAATGGACGGAATTCAGCGCTCTGTTTCGCGCGGCCGCTCCCGGCCGGCGTCAACCGGCAGCCAAGTCGATGAAAGCGCGCTCTTCTTTGCGCCTGCCTTTTCGCCTCGACCATTCAGCCGGTCAGTGCCGGAAGATTTTCTCGACCGGGTCGATCAGGCCCTAACGATCAGCGCTGTCGCACGATCAGGTGCGCGCCCGGCTGAGCGGGTTGCTCGATCTCGAATATTATCAATTATCCGCAACCGCCGCCCGGTCTGATCCGGGCCGACGGACACGATTTGTTCGCCCCGCGCCTGAGCCTTTTTCTCGACGCGCAGACTCGGGCCGCACGTTTACTTTTTCGCCCAGGCGCGGCGTCGACACCGGCTTCGATCCGACCGATCTCGGCGCGCAATGGCGGGCCGACGAATATGCCTTGCGCGTCACGCCCTGGAGCGACGGCCGCTTCACTCTGCAAGTGGGCAAGTTCGCCACCGTGATCGGCGGCTGGGTCGAGCGGCATCTTTCCTGGGAGAATCCGTTCGTCAACGCGCCTCTTCCTTATGAAACCGCCACCCTCGTTTCGGACCTGGAGCTTCCCCTAACGAGTCAAAGTTTTCGCGCCGTGCCCGGGTTTCGATAAGTATGAATTTCTTCCCGTTCATCTGGGGACCGGCTTACGCGATCGGCGTTTCGGTCGCCGGCGCATCGGGATTTTCGAATATGCCGCGGAAGTGAAAAACGCGCCGGTCGCTTCCCGTCCCGGAATCGTGGGCCGACTACAACTTTGATCGGCCCGCGGTCGATCTGCGCGTCGGGCTCCAGCCTAACGAGGCCTGGCACTTCGGTTTTTCGGCGGCGGAAGGCGCCTATCCTCAGCCGGAGGCGCGTCCGTTGCCGAGCGAAGGCGACCTCGGCGATTACCGCGAATTTCGTCCTCGGCCAGGACGTCAGTTATGCGCGCGGTCACTGGCAATTCTGGGCGGAAGTCTTTGAAGTCGCGTTTCGAAGTTCCGCGACTCGGGAATGCCGACGTGCTTGCCTATTATCTGGAAGCGAAATACAAGTTCACGCCCCAACTTTTCGGCGCGCTGCGCTGGAATCAGGAATTTTTCGACAGCGGACGCGACCCCGCCGGCCAGCCCGTGGCCCGCCGGCCACGATGTCTCGCGGATCGACCCCGCGGTCGGCTATCGTTTCACCGCGCACACTCAATTGAAACTGCAATACAGTCTGGCCCGGGGCGATTTTGTCTCCGAATGACCTGCAGGAACCTTCGCGGCGCAGTTCACGGTTCGGTTCTGATGCGGTTGTAGCCGGGATCACCGATCCCGGCAGACTGTAGGCAGGAAGGTAACAACGCCGTTACCTTTCGATTGGTCTTAGAGCGGCGGCATCGGTAAGATGGTTCGTCACTTAGGAACCAGATCATGAAATCACTTCTTCGCTTTGCCATCCTCGGATGTGCGACTTTCTCTTTTTCTGCGCGAAGCTTCCCTCGCCAAGAGCGTGATTGTCCACGTCGGGACTGGCGGCGACTTTTTTCGCCGAAGTCGGTCACCATCGAATCCGGGCGACAAGATCGAGTGGGACTGGGACGCCAGCTTCCACAGTACCACCTCCGGCACGCCGGGAAATCCCTCGGGAATCTGGAACTCCGGCGTTCTCAACAGCGGGTCACAAGTTCACACACGACTTCAACACCGCCGGGAGCTTTCCCTACTACTGCAGCGTCCATGGCAGTTGCTGCACGATGACCGGGCACAGTGAACGTCGTCGCCGGCTCGCCCTCGCCGACCTCCCACACCGTCCCCTACTCCTTCCGACCCTCGCCCACCCTCGCGTCCTTCACCGACTCCGCGTCCCGCCGCGATTTCCAGCGGCCCGATCCGGGTCGAGCTGCAAGCAGTTCGCCAGCGGCCTGACTGCGCCTAACGATCTGACCTCGGTCGGCGATGGCCGGCTTTTCGTTGACGAACAGAACGGCCAGATCCGCATCGTCAAAAACGGCGCGCTCCTCGTCGACCCCATTCCTCGATCGTCTCCGCGCGCCTCGTCGCCGGCACGGTGAGCGCGGCCTGCTCGGGCTTCGCTTTTCATCCCGGGTTACAACGATCCCTCAGCCCCGGCTTTCGGAAATTCTACACCTACACGAGCGAACCGGTCGCCGGCGCGGCGGATTTCACGGTGCCGAAGCCGGCCGCCTTCGATCACCAGAGCGTCGTCGCGGAATGGCAGGTCTCGGCCGGCAATCCTGATCTGGCCGACCCGGCGACCCGCCGCGAAGTGCTGCGGGTCGACGAGCCGCAGAGCAACCACAACGGCGGCAAACTCGCTTTTCGCCCGGGCGAATCGTATCTTTACATCTCGTTAGGCGACGGCGGCGCGGGCAACGATGTCGGCGACGGCCACAACCCAGCGATCGGCAACGGCCAGGACCTCACCACCGTCCTCGGCAAGATCCTGCGGATCGATCCGCTCGATCCCAGCCTGACCACCGGCAGCACGCGACCCGGTCAGCGCCAACGGACATTATCGCGTGCCCGGCGAGCAATCCTTTCATCAGCAGCGGCACCGCCCTGCACGAAATTTATGCCTACGGCCTGCGCAATCCGTTTCGCTTCTCCTTCGACGCCCCGACCGGGCGCCTGATCGTCGGCGACGTTGGCCAGAACAACATCGAGGAAGTCGATTTCGTCGAAGCGGGCAAGAACTACGGATGGAATCGCAAGGAAGGCTCTTTCCTTTTCAATCCGAGCGACGGCTCCATCACGCCCGACCCGTCGCCCGATCCCGCGCTGACCGATCCCGTCCTCGAATACAGCCACGACGATGGCGAGGCCGATCATCGGCGGGTTCGTCGAGCGTGGCACGCGGTGTGCCAGCGCTCAGCGGCAAGTATGTCTTCGGCGACTTCGTCGCAGCCGGACTACGGCAGCGGCCGCTTGTTCTACTCCGATTTCACGGGCGGTCTCATCCAGGAACTGCGCGTCGGCGATCCGGACGGGGGATTCGCGAATTTCTGAAAGGCTTCGGCCAGGACGACAACGGCGAGGTCTATGCCCTCGGCGACGGGACGGCGGCGGCGTCGTTTACAAGATCGTGCTCGATCCCGGCCGTCGCCCGCCATCCTGAATCTTTCCACGCGATTGAAAGTCGAGACGGGCGACAACGTGCTCATCGGCGGATTCATCGTCACCGGCAGCGACGAACGAAGAAGTCGTTCTGCGCGGCATCGGACCCTCGCTGCGACGGCTGGCATTCCGGCTCGCCGGCTCCTGCCCAATCCAAAGCTCGAACTGCACGACAGCAGCGGCGCCTTGATTGCCTCCAACGACAACTGGATGGACAGCCCGCAAAAGGACGAAATCATCAGCCGCAGCCTCGCGCCTGACAATGACCTCGGAATCCGCCTTGCTCGCCGAGCTGCGCGCCCGGCAGCTACACCACCATCCTGAGCGACGCGGACGGCGCCACCGGCATTGGCCTGGTGGAGCTTTACGCGACCAACGCCGCCGCTCCGGCCAATCCGGTCAACATCTCGACCCGCGGCTTTGTCCAGACCGGCGACGACGTCATGATTGGCGGCTTCATCATTGGCGGCACCAACACCCGCCATCTCGTCATCCGCGCCATCGGGCCGTCGCTCGCGGCGGCCGGCGTAGCCAATCCGCTGCTCGATCCGGTCCTGGAACTGCACGACCACGAACGGCGTGCTCCTGGAGACGAACGACAACTGGAAGGAAAACCAGGCGGAAGTAGAAGCGACCGGTCTCGCGCCGAGCGACGATCGCGAATCGGTCATCGTCACCACGCTGTCCCCCGGCAACTACACCGCCATCGTCCGCGGCGCGAACGGCACGACCGGCGTCGCCCTGGTCGAAGCCTACGACATTCCGTAACACAGTAGACCCGTCGCTTCAATTGACTCACAGTGAACCCTCAAGTGCTTTGAGGAAATTCAGGATTGACTTTGACGCGGCAATTAGATTCCATCGATAGCCCATGGAAGAAAACAAGTCGCGTCATAAGCTATTTCTCGTCGGGTGGCTCGCCCTCACGCTTCTTACCGGCCCGAGCGTGAGCTTCGCGCAAGTGGTGGGCTGGAGCACAGCCTGTTCCGCGAGCGCTTCAATCGAAGAAACGTCTTTGACTACTTATCGATTTTCCGGCCCCGCGCTATTGCATCTTCAGGGCAAGACAGGAATCGTTAGGGCGCGTTACAGCGTCATGAATACGTCTTTCCCGAGCGGGCCGACCCCGCCCTGGACCACACTTGAACTGGGATATCTCGATAAGAGCGCGGGCTATGTCGAAGCTGAGCTCTTTGGAGTCGACCCTTGCACGAGCGCGATTTTTAGCATTTGCGATGTGACAAGCGTGGATGCGCCAAAAGGCTCATGCATTACTTGCAACTTTCCATCCAATGCCTTCGATTTTAACACTTATATTTACTATGTGACGGTGAAGGTGTTCCGGAGCACCACTGATGTGGACGTCCGTGCAAATACCTTGCGGATTTATTGAGTTTAGGACCGGGCCACAAAAGCGGCTCTCTAGCCGCTAACGCGCGATCATGGCGCTCGTTGGCGTATTGTGCACCGTGGCGCTCAAATACGGGTGGCAGGAACAGCATCTCCTCGATTCGCACTTTGATCTGCTGCGCTTTGAATGACCCACCGCGCGCGAGGCCGAGCTGCCGGGTTCTCGCCCTGCCTTCTTCATTCAACGCATCGGCTCATCGTGAGAGGGAAAAGCAGTGCCGCGAGATAAAGCAGGTGCGAAATTGCGCCTGGCTCATTTGGCCGCGGCCTGGTTTGTCATCCTTTCGGCCGATCTTGGATTGTTTGTGTTCATTGGCAATTCCGACTTCATGGAACGGCGGCATCATGCCGCCGTTCGCGGTCACCGCTTCTTCCCGCCTATTGAAACCGCGTCCCCGTTGCCATGCCGCAGAGGGAGAAGAGCAGATTCCCATCGGCGACGTCCTTCAACTTTTAAGACGTCGGTTTCTTGAAAATTGATGGGGATTTGGCGTGGATGGAACGCGCCAAACCCTCAAAGCCGGCCAGAGGTCGAGTCTCGCCACAACAACCGAGGAGCTTTTACTGCGGCAGACGCGTCGCCGTTCCCACACCTAATCCGGTGCCGTCGTCGGTACCTACATTAGTCTGGGTGATCCAAAGCTGCTTTGCACCCGGTCCTATGTACATGTTAAAGCTTGGACCGTTGGTGATTGACAGTGTGCCCGTGCAGTCCGCCGCGACCGTATAGATTCCTACCCCTCCGGTGGCGTCGATGATAACCGTGCCCGCGATGTTCACCGTGCCGAAAGTGTTGTACGTTGTACCATCTCCGTTGAACCGGAGGCCTTGCATAACGGCTTTTGGTAGCAGCTTCCCACCGAGGCGTGTGTACCCGTCAAAGGTCCACACATACGAGCCCCTTAGCATGCCCACACTGCACACACTGGAAACCTGCTCGTCGGCTGCCGCCCGCGCGGTAGTGGACGTGCCCAGCGCCATGCCAGCAGCCAAGCACAGCGACGCGGAGGCGAAGGCCAAGGAGCTCATTATCCTCTTAACTAATTTTGTTTTCATGATTGTTTTGGTTCTTTCTGGTGTTTTTTTTCTCGTTTTGTTATTGTTACTTCCGTTACTAGCGGGAATTATGCCTACTTCGTTTCACGAGCTTTCCTCCAAACGGTTGTGAAAGTCCTTAATGGACCGGTGACTTTTTCTGAAACTTTGTGAAACCCGCAATGAATTCTCCGCCTGCGCATATTTACGAGTTCGGCGACTTCCGCCTGGACGCAGAGAAACGGCTCTTGTGGCGGGAAGATGAGCCGGTTCCGCTGACGTCGCGGGTTTTTGAGACGCTCCTCTACATGGTCGAGCACCACGACACGGTGCTCGACAAGGAGCGTTTGATGGAGGCGGTCTGGCCCGATTCCATCGTCGAAGAAAATAATCTCACCCAGAATATCTCGACGCTGCGCCGCGTCTTCGGGGAAACGCCCGGTTCGCATCGCTTTATCGTGACCATCCCGGGTCGCGGCTACCGTTTCGTCGCCGAGGTCACATTACGGGAGGCGGATGCAGGCCCGGAGCCGCAGAGAATACCGGAGACCGCAATCGAACCCGCAGAGACGGAGACAGAACGGGTTGCTTCGGTTTCTCAACCGAATCATCCAGCCGCCAGCCGCAGTTTCAGGCCAATCTTGCTGGCGACCGCAGCCGTGCTGGCGCTGAGCGTTGCCGCGATCTTTTTCTGGCGCGGCCGAACGCAAAATCCGCTTGAATCGCCGGCCGCAATTCCGTCTGCCAGGATTGTCATTCCCGAAAAAAGCATTGCCGTGCTGCCGTTCACGAATCTCAGCGCCGACAAGGAGAACGCATTTTTCACCGAGGGAGTGCAGGACGACATTCTGACCGCGCTCGCCAAATTCGCCGATCTTAAAGTTATCTCGCGCATGAGCGTCGCGAGTTACGTTGCTGGTCCGCATCGGAATCTTCGCGAGATCGGACAGGAACTGGGGGTTGCTAATGTTCTTGAAGGAAGCGTGCGGCGCGCTGGCGGCAAGGTGCGGGTCACGGCCCAGCTGATAGAAATGCGCACGAACACGCATCTGTGGGCCGAGACTTACGACCGCGACCTGGCGGATGTCTTCGCGATCCAGAGTGATATCGCCCAGCAGATCGCGGCCGCTCTGGAAGCGAAACTCGCGCCGGAAGAAAAGGCGCGTCTTGCTGCCAGACCCACTGCTAACTCGGAGGCCTACGTGCTTTACTTGACGGGGCTGGGAGTGGAAGGGGCAGTCAATAGATCGGATGAGATCGAGGCCGAGCAACTCTACGTGCAAGCCACCGCGCTTGATCCAGGATTCGCCCTGGCTTACGCGCGAGCTTCCCTTCTCAATACCCAGATCTCAAGTAACGGCGATGACCGGGCGCGAAAAGCGAAAGCGCGCGCGCAGGCGGAGGAAGCTCTGCGCTTATCGCCCACCTTGGGCGAAGCGCACATGGCTTTAGGCCTTTGCCTCTATTGGGGGGAGAACAATTACGACGCAGCTCTTAAGGAGTTCGAGGTCGCCGCGGCGACTTCCCCCAATAACGCCAAGATCTACAGTTACGTTGCTGGCATCTATCGCCGGCAGGGGCGCTGGCGCGAATCGGTTGCAAGCTTCGAGCGCGCCATGTCCCTCGATCCTCGCAACCGTGAAGTCGCTTTTCTCGCCGGCAACAATCACCTTTTTATGCGTGACTGGCCTGCCGCAAAGGCCTGTTACGATCGCGCGCTGGAGATCGCGCCGGATTTCGTGGTTCCCAAGATCGGCCTTGCTTACCTCGAAGTGTTTCGTAACGGCAATCCCGCCGCCGGCGGCAAAATTTTGCAAAACATTCCGGCCGGAAGTGATCCCTATGGAATGTTGAGTAATGGGCGCTGGGACCTGGCCATGCTGGAGCGGGATTATGCCGCAGCGGAAAAGATTGCGACTGACTCTTCGTTTGAAGATTTTCCTGGGGGCGGAGACACCCCGAAGACATTTTACCTTGGCCGCATCGCCCTCGCTCGCGGCGACATCGAATCGGCCCAGCGCTATTTTGCCGCGGCGAGGCCAGATACCGAAAAGCGGGTGCGCGACAATCCCGACATGGCAGAGCGTCATGCCCAACTCGGATTGCTCTACGCCTACATGCAGAGGAAGGAGGATGCCATCCGAGAAGGTCGTCGGGCAGTTGAACTCGAGCCGGAAAGCAAGGACGCCTTTCATGGCGCTGCCTGGGCGGCCAATCTGGCGCTGGTTTACGCACTTGTTGGCGAGCCGGACCAGGCGATCACGCTGATCGAGCGTCTCGTCTCCGCTCCCGGCCCGGTTCAGTGGCCAGACTATCCGAATAACATCACGCTGGCCGACTTGCGTCTACGCTGGGAGTGGGACTCGCTCCGCGGCAATCCGCGCTTCCAGAAAATTCTCGCCGGACCGGAGCCGAAAACGATCTATTGAGTTTTGCTCTGGACAACCCGCGGACAAAACACTGCGTTCCTCTGCGCAGCGCTGAGTACGCCTGCGCCGTCGCAATTCCGAAGATTCTGGATCTCCGGCACTCGTAATATCCTCTGCACATAGATTTGTCCCCGGCGGGAATGGAGCGCGCGGGCACGGCGCGACATGGACGAATCCCGCAGGGTGAGCGAGCGCGCGAGCGAATCAATCGAACCGGTGCGTCGAACTAATATCAAACATGTCAGCAAGCGGCGCGTTGGATCATGTCCCCGGCGGGAATCGAACCCACATTTAAGGTTTAGGAAACCCTCGTTCTATCCGTTGAACTACGGGGACTTCTGAATCGCAGCCCTAGCTTTCCGCAGTGCAATTGCAATGTGTATCGGTCGCGGTCAATCGCAAACAACAACAGTGCGACGAAGAATCACTGATCACCTTCGGATCAACCCTCTTCGAACAATTGGTGCTGGACATCCTTCCACCAAGTTGAAAGTCTGCGTTAGGCGGACGGGGACTGCGCTCCACTTTCTAACACTTCGGCGGGCAGAACCGAAATTTCGAGAAAAATGTAAATTTTCTGAAACTTCCACTCCCAGTTTCCGTAGTTATATTTGCGATACCGGTAGATCAAACAAGATCACCATGAAACCAACTCCAGTCTTTCCCGGCTCGTAACGTTGTTGCCCATTTTGCTGGGCGCGGGGCTAACGCTCGTGCGCACCCTCAAGAGTGCGGAACTCTACGATGTCGGCCTGGGTTTCAGCAGCGCGTGGCAACCTCGCATCACCACTCTCGCAAGAGCCGGGGACCGTCTCCAGCTCACCGGCTCGCACTTCCAAGGCATCTCGCAAGCCTCCGGCGGCAACACCCAGGATTCATCGAGCAATTACCCAATCGTGCAATTGCGCAGCATCGACAACAGCCAGGTTACTTTCCTGCCCGTTGATCCGGTCAGGGGCTGGTCGGACACAAGCTTTACTGCTGTCCGGCTGAATGGCGGCTTTCCTTTTGGCCCGGCTATCGCGACCGTCTTTGCCAACGGTATTCCGAGCACGGCGAAGTATCTGGTCCTCGGGAACCCGGACCTCTAGCATTCTGGAACTCGTCTAATCTGGATCTTGATCAACTATTTGCCGTCGGGACGGGCGCCCTTTATTTGCTGCGAACCGGCGTTCTACACAAGAGCCCTGACGCATTAGGACATACACTGGCTCTCGCTACTGAAGCCTGCGACGTCTTGAGCCAAGCTGCGGAGGACGCTCCAGTAGTTCGTAGCAAACTTGGCCAAACAGAGCCCGGACTGGCCTATGATGATGGCTGCAGCGCGCGCCTATCACGTCGATGTGAACAAGCATGCTCAATGGATCCACTCGGCACCGTAAGTCCTTCGAGGACTGAGCCGGTTCATTTCCGCTGCTCTAGCCTCGGATTCCAACGCTTTTGCGGCCATGTCGGCAAGCAGCACGGGCGCGGAGCTTTGGTACACTCTCTCGTCACCTGATTTCACCATTTGATCAGCGACGCCTTCGCCACCTTCAAGGCGCAGTTCAAGGAAGTTTTCGCCGGCTTGCCGGAGGACACGACAGAAGAAAACATGCAGTCGCGCCTCCGCGGCATGATCCTGATGGCGCTTTCGAACAAATTCGGAGACCTGCTCCTGACCACCGGCAACAAAAGCGAACTCGCGGTCGGTTATTGCACGATTTACGGCGACATGGCGGGCGGCCTCGTCGTCATCAGCGACGTGCCGAAGACTCTCGTTTATCAGCTCGCGCACTGGATTAACCGCGACCGCGAAATCATTCCGAAATCGACCATCGAAAAACCGCCGAGCGCGGAGTTGAAGCCCGGCCAGGTGGATCAGGATTCCCTCCCGCCTTACGACGTGCTTGATCCCATCCTACAGCTCTACGTCGAGGAAAACCAGAGCGCGCGCGAGATCATCGCCCAGGGCTTCGAGGAAAAAACCGTGCGCTGGGATTCAACGCCGGGTGGATCTCAATGAATACAAACGCGCGCAGGCAGCGCCCGGAATCAAAGTAACGAGCCGCGCCTTTGGCCGCGGCCGCCGCATGCCGATCGCGCAACAGTACGGCGATGGCGACTTATTTCGCAGCGACGACGGCAAGAAAACGTCGTGAACTGCACCGCGTTGGAATCGAACCAACAACCCGCTGATTAAGAGTCAGCTGCTCTGCCAATTGAGCTAGCGGTGCGTTTCACTTTCCCCGTCGCTCATGCAGTCGAAGCATTGTCGCGTGAAGGACGAAAATTACTCATCCCGGTTCGCTGCATAACGTGCAAATTCCATCTTCAACACCCGCCGGGCCGCGCGACGTGATCGGCGTGCCCGGTTCGCCGCGCCATCGGATGACAACGTCAAACCCATCGTGTTCCTCAACGCCGGGACGATCGAGATTGGGGCACCGAAATGGACCACAGGGCAAATCAGCGAGTCATTCTGACCGATTCGGGCCGGGAAATGTTTCATATTGTCTGCCGGCGAAGAGCGGCGATTTGCTCTTGTTTGCACCCGACCAGTGTTGCGTTGTTCTTCACAAACGGAGCATGTTGTCAGGAAGAAGTATGACGCACCCCGAATTTGCGGCTGATTGGACGACTCGTGAAGGGATAGAGCCGTCGACGACAACCCCGGTTCGGCTGCGTTCCGAATCGTCCAGGTGGCACGCGGTCGATGGCGCGCGGATTGCGGCTCCCGCTCTGCTGGTTTTCGCTGGTTATTATCTTGGCGCAAGAATCGGATTCGCGCTGACGTTTCATCCGCATCCGGTCTCGGTTCTTTGGCCGCCGAACTCAATCTTGCTGGCGGCTCTTTTGCTGACGCCAACGCGCACCTGGTGGATTCTGTTCCTCGCGGCATTTTCAGCGCATTGGTTGGTGCAACTGCAAAGCGATGTTCCGCCGCGCATGATTCTTTGCTGGTTTATCAGCAATTCCTGCGAGGCGCTCATCGGCGCGGGTTGCATCCGTTATTTGATCGGCTGGCCCGGTGCGGTTGGATCGCCTGCGCAACGTCGCCATCTTTTGTCTCTTCGGCGTTTTTCTCGGGCCGTTCCTCTCTTCGTTTTTGGATTCGGCTTTCGTCGCCATGAACCACTGGGGACAGGGCAGCTACTGGGACATTTGGCGCATTCGATTTACCTCCAACGTTCTCGCCGCGCTGACGGTTGCGCCGTTGATTGTCACCTGGGCGGCAGGAGGAATTGCGTCCTGGCGAAACATTTTCCGGGCGCGCGCTTGCTGGAAGGCATTTGTCTTCTGCTCGGCTTGATGGCGATCAGTTTTGTTCTGTTTAATAAGATCGCTGCAGAGGCCGATTCTGCTCTGCTTTACGTGCCGTTGCCGTTCCTCTCGTGGGCCGCGGTTCGATTCAGGTCACTTGGAGCAACGGCGGCCATCTCAGCCGTGGCATTCGTGGCCATCCTGGGTGTCGCCCATGGGCACGGTCCGTTTTCGGAAAAATCGGCCGAGCAAAATGCCCTTTCCGTGCAGGTGTTCTTGATCTTCATGTCCATGCCCCTGCTCTTCCTTGCCGCCATTATCGAAGAACGCGACGAAGCGGAGGAGACCTTGCGCGAACGCGAAGCACGGATCGGGCTGGCAGCGGAATCGGCCAACCTCGCACTCTGGACGATCGATTTCCTGCGCCACGAATCGTGGATGAACGAGAAGGGGCGCGAGCTCTTCGGGTTTCGCGCCTAACGAGCGTCTTTCGCGCGAAGTTTTTCTTGCCCGGGTGCATCCGGACGATCGGAGCGCGGTGGACGCCGCGATCGAGAGCGCGCGGGCCGGTTCGCAACGCTTCGAAGTCGAATATCGGCTGCTGCGACCGGATGGCGAAACGCGCTGGCTCATCTCGCGCGGCCGTTATTTGCGCAACAATCGCGGCCAGCTCAGCGAGTTGATGGGCGTGGCGATGGACGTGACCGCACAGGTGAAATCGAATCTGGAACTGCGTCTGCAACGCGAGGAAATGGCGCGCCTGAGCCGGGTGGCCTTGATGGGCGAACTGACGGCCTCCCTCGCGCACGAGCTCAATCAACCGCTGACCGCGATCGCGAGCAACGCCGCGGCCGGAAAGCGGTTTCTCGCGCAGCGGCGCGCCCGACATCGTAGATGTTCAAAGAATTGCTGGACGATGTTTTTACCGACGCGCGGCGCGCCGGCGACATCATTCACGGAATTCATCATCTCGTGCGCAAAGGCGAAGGAAACCGAAGCAGTCGTCAATCTGAACGACAGTCATCCTCGAAGTTTTGCGCCTGCTGCATTCCGATTTGCTCGGGCGCGCCACGACGGTGGAGACGAATCTGGCTCCCACTCTTGCCGCGATCCAGGCCGACCCGATTCATCTGCAACAAGTGTTGCTCAATTTGATCATGAACTCGCTCGAGGCGATGCAGCAAACGCCCGCGGCCAATCGGCGCATTTTGATCTCCACTTCCACCGACAATGGGTTCGTGCAAGTGAGCGTGCGCGATCATGGCGTCGGCCTGCCGCAGAACGATCCGGACAAGATTTTCACTCACTTCTTTTCCACCAAACCGGAAGGAATGGGAATGGGCCTGACCATTGTGCGGTCGATTGTGGAAGACCACGGTGGTGAACTCGGGGCAGAGAATCTCGAAGACGGAGCGCGCTTTTTCTTTCGCTTGCCGACCGCCTGAGATGTTTGCAGATTTAAACGATCCTGACCCATGACCAGAGCGAACGAACTTGTTTGCGTGGTGGATGACGACCAATCGGTTCGTCGCGGATTGCGTCGGTTGTTCAAATCGGCCGGTTACGTCGCGGAAATGTTTGCTTCGGCCGAGGATTACCTTGCGCGCGAAGCGTTCGAAGGGCCGATCTGCCTCGTGCTCGATGTGCGCATGCCGGGCTTGAATGGCCTTGATTTGCAAAATGCCCTCGAAGCGCGCGGAAATTGTGAGCAGATCGTCTTCATTACCGGTCATGGCGACGTGCCGACCTGCACGCAGGCGATGAAAAACGGCGCGATTGATTTCCTCACGAAACCTTTCGACGACAGCGAATTGATTGAAGCGGTCGAGCGTTCGCTCGCGCGGGCCAGAGAATTCCGGCAGAAACGAATGGAGCGACGAGCGGCGCGCGGCAGGATCGACAAATTGACGCCGCGCGAATTTGAGGTGCTGCGCTTTGTCATCATGGGCCTGCTCAACAAGCAGATCGCCGGGGAACTGAACACCGCCGAGAAGACAATCAAAGTTCACCGCGGCCGAGTCATGCAGAAACTCGGCCTGACTTCGGTCCCCGATCTCGTGCGCTTGTCGCAATCGGCGGGCATTTCCGCCGCGCGATCCGACATGGGACTAAAGTCCACTATCGGGCGGAGCCAGGAAGACTAAGCTTCGAGTTGCTCGTTAGACCTGCCCGGGAAGCGGGCGACGCGCACCACGCATGACGCCTAACGAGACAGCCACGGATGTTGTTTGCCTGGTCGATGATGACAAGTCCGTTCTCACCTCGATCGGCCGTTTACTTGCCTCCGACGGCGTGGCGGTCCGTGCTTTCAACGAGCCGGAAAATTTTCTCGCGCATGTAAGAACACACTCGGTGGCGGTCGCGATCCTCGACATCTGGATGGCGCAAATGACCGGCTTGGAAGTGCAGGCCGAGCTGGCAAAGCTATCGCCGCGCACTCGGGTCATCATCATGACAGGGCGGAGAGATCTGACTGCGGAGCGGACGGCACTGGAATCCGGAGCGACGGCGTTCTTCATCAAACCTTTCGATGATGATAAATTCCTCAACGCAGTGAGAGGCGCGCTGTCCCGCCGCGCCGAACTGTGAACTCGCAAAAGGAAATCATGGAGTCCTTCCACGCCGGCCAGACCAGAATCCTGGAGATGATCGCGGCGGATGCGCCGCTGCCCGGTATTTTGAAAAGCATTGTGCTCTTCCTGCGCGAGCGCGGAGCGCGAATCAACCTCGCGGCCGACTCAGCCGATCTCGCATTTTTGGGGCATCTACCCGGAGCACAACACCGCCTGGATGAGCGACAAGGGGCGCTTGATTTACGGGTTCGATTCCACGCTGCCATTATGCCGCGAGCTGATCTGTGGCCGCGTCCATCGCGACGACCGGGAGGCGGTTGAGACGGCCTTCGACCGCGCCTGCGCGAACCAGAGAACGTTCGAATCCGAGCACCGCCTCGTTTTGCCTCATGGCAGAACTCGCTGGGTCATCGCGCGTGGCCGCTGTTTGCAGGGCGAGGATGGGAAAACCAGTGAACTCATCGGCCTAACGATCGACGTCAGCGCCCAAAAACAGATCGCGCTCCAGTTGCAAATCCAGCGGGAGGAAATGGCCCATCTCAATCGCGTTTCGCTCATGGGCGAAATGACTGCCTCGGTCGCACATGAATTGAATCAGCCGCTCACCGCCATTTCCAACAACGCCTCCGCGGCGCGGCGATTTCTCCAGCGCGACAACTTCGACCCTGACCTGCTAAGGCAGTTGCTCCTCGACATTATGGCCGACAGCCAGAGGGCGGGCGACGTGATCCGCGGGATTCGCAACCTGGTGCGCCAGGAAAGGGTGTCCGCGCCCGACTCGATCTCAACGCTACGATTGCGGACACGATCCGGCTGGTCGCCTCTGATGTCCTTTCGCGCAGAAGTGTGATCAGGACCGACCTGGAGGAGTATTTGCCGGAGGTCGTGGCGGTTCCCGTTCAAATTCAGCAGGTGTTGCTGAACCTGATCGTGAATGCACTCGATGCCGTCGAGTGTCGGCCGGTTTCCGAGCGCCGCATTATTATCAGTACGCATTCGCTCGAACGGGACAAAGTCGAGGTCAGCATTCACGATTTCGGAAAAGGCCTGCCCGCGGACCAGCCCGAAAAAGTCTTCGATTATTTCTTTTCCACCAAGCAACAGGACATGGGGATGGGTCTCACGATCGTGCGGTCCATCATCGAATCCCATGATGGAAGGATCGGCGCGGAAAACGCGACGGATGGGGGCGCCCGTTTCTTCTTCACCCTGCCCGCGGTCCGGCGTCAATCAAAAGAACAAGCGGCATGAGCGCAACTCCCAGCTCGGCGGAAGACGAAGTCTGCCTCGTGGATGATGACGCCTCGGTCCTTCGCTCGATGCAATATCTGCTCGTTTCGGATGGAATTAAGGTGCGTCCATTTAACAATCCGGAAGATTTCTAACCCACGCCGCCAAGTATCGTATCCCGGTGGTCTTAACCGACATCTGGATGGAGCGAGTCACCGGTCTCGAAATTCTCGCGCGCATGTGCGCGGTTTCGCCTCGCCCGCGCGTCATCGTCATCACCGCGCGCGAGGATCTCGCGGCCCGCGCCACGGCCATGCAAATCGGTCCTGCCGCGTTTTTCATCAAGCCATTCGACGACGAAGAATTCCTTGCCGCGGTGCGGAAAGCTCTCGCGCCGGAAAGCCAACCCTAGCTCCGGCTGCGACCGGGGAGTCGCGCTTCTTGAGTCCGCGCTCATGGGACCAAGGTCTCATAGACGATAATTTCGGCGCCGGGCAATTTGTTCCCCACAACCACGTAACGACAGAAAGAGAAAGAAGAAAAATCCATGAAACAAGTATTGAAAGTTCTGGGGGCGATTGCCCTCCTGGCGATCGCAGCAGGCTGCGCCACAAACACCGGGAAGACAGACTTATTGTCCGCGGCAGGATTCAAATTGGTCCCGGCTGATACTCCGGAAAAGCAACAGCTCCTGGCAACCCTGCCGCCGGACAAGCTCACCCTGATTGTTTGGAAAGGGAAGCAGTTCTACGTCGAGCCGGCTTCTGGCAGTCAAGATCAAGCCTATGTGGGCACGCCGGCGGAATATCAGGCCTACCAGCAGCTGAGACTGGCCAAGCAGATGAGCAACGACAACCTCATGGCTGCGCAATTGAACCAGGACTCAATGTCCGGCTGGGGACGCGCCTGGGGCCCCGGCCTCTACGGCGGCTTCTACGGGCGAGGCTGGCGGTAAGCATGACTTCAGTCCGGCAGCAAAACATAACACATCCAAACCAGAAAGAACCGAACATGAACCCATATCGGCTCTGGTAAAGGATTAAGCGCGGGCGGGCGCGAGGTATTGGGTTGAAGTCGGGACCGGGTAACTGGCTGACAGCGACTGCGATCGACCACACCATGAATCGATTCGCGAAAATGGGGCGCAGGCTTGCGCGCGGTCGAGCCGATGAGCGGGATGCTTTACATGGTCAGTGCTTATCGCCCGGCCTGTTGCACGCCGCTTGTCGGCCCTCCGCCGCCGCGGGATCAAGGATGATGCGCCGGCTACAAACCCATCTGCTCGTCCTACTCGCGCTCGCGCTGATATCGGTCGCGTCCCTCTTGAACGCAGCCGATGCGCCAGTGCCGCTGCCCCTGACACCGCCGCGCCCGGACGCGGAAGCTGGGCCGAGGAGAGTTAGTTATGTGGTGTGGATCGGCGATGTCACTGCCATCGACAGCGTCGCGCAGACTTTTTCTGCCAACCTCATGCTCATTCTTCGCTGGCATGACCCCCAACTCCGGCACGCCGGTCCAGCCGCCAAGCAGTTTGCCCTCGCGGAAATCTGGCACCCGCCCGTCCTGATCGTGAACGAAATCGGGGAAACCACGCGCTCTTTACCTGAGATCGCCGAGGTCGCGCCGGACGGCAGCGTGATTGCCCGCCAGCGGTTGATCGGCACCTTCACCCATTCCCTCGACCTGCGCGCCTTTCCGTTCGATCGGGCAACTTTCCGCGTTCAACTGGTGACGCCGGGATATCGTCCACAGGAGATCGAATTCGAACCCTACGCCGGTGCGGTGGCGGCCGGGTTACGGGGGGGGATTGGCCGTGCCGATCAGTTCACGCTCCAAGACTGGCGCGTGCTTTCCACCGCCGCCGGTTCCAAGCCCTATCGCGTCTTGCCTGAGTTGGAGCTTGCCGGCTTTGCTTTCGGGTTCACCGCCGCGCGCAACGCGCAGTATTTTGTGATCAAGGTCATCCTCCCCCTGCTCTTGATCGTGATGATGTCGTGGTCGGTATTTTGGATCGATCCGACGGAGATTGGTCCCCAGTTCAGTATCGCTGTCACATCGATGCTGACGCTTATCGCCTACCGTTTCGCGATCGAAGCGAACATTCCGAAACTGCCCTATCTCACCCGACTCGATGCTTTCATCCTGGCGGGCACGCTGCTGGTCTTTCTCTCTTTTATCGAGGTCGTTATTGTGTCGAGGATGGTCAAGCGCGCTCGGCTCGAGCAGGCCCGCGTCATCGATCGGCGCTGCCGCTGGATCATTCCGATAGTCTTCGCTGGCGTCAGTGCTGCGATCTTCTTCCGCTGAAAACCGCCATGAATTCAAGATTCCTTTTAGTTTGCCTGGGAGCGGTCCTGGCGTTGTCAGTCTCCTGTGCCCCCTACGGGCCGTACCACGGGAATACGGCCGCTGACCCGGAGAAGTCGGTGCGGGGGCCGGCCGATGGCCGCTATCGGATGGCCTTTATCGAATTCGGCGATCAGGGCTCGGCCCTCGATACTTCGCAGCGGGCCGCCGCCATTAATGTCATTCGCAAAGCGCAGCGCCCTCTCCTTTTCGTCTACATCCATGGCTGGCAAAACGATGCCACTTCCCGCGACGTCTGCCGTTTTGAACATTTCCTCGATCAGGTCTCCGGCTTCCCGGAAGTATCGAGCCAAAAGATTAATGTCATCGGAGTCTATATCGCGTGGCGGGGAAAGGATCTTACCATTCCGGGTCTTAATCTCCTCACCTTTTGGAGTCGCAAAGCGGCGGGGGGCGAAGTCGCGGCCCAGAACAGTTGCCTGGCCACGATTAACGAGTTGGCCATCGCGGCGCGCGCCCCCGGGAAAAAGGCTCATCACTGTGTCCTGATGGGGCATTCCTTTGGGGGGTTGGTTTTGGGAAACACCATTTCGCATTCCCTCCTCACGGCCAACAGCAGCGGGGAGCGCAATTCCAGCCCGTGGGATATGGCGATCGCGTTCAATTCAGCCGACAACGCGATCAGTACCCGGCAACTCATGTCCGAGCTGGATTATCTCTACAAGTATGATCCCAGCCGTCATGCCTATGTGGGTCGGGCCGAGGGCGCGGACGCCGGCAGCTCGATCGATGAAAACCAGCCGCTCCTCATCATTCTGCAATCGGAGAACGATCAGGCGACGGGCAAGTTTTTCCCGATAGGCACCGGCCTTTCCAATGTCCTCGGGCTGCGCTACCACTGGAACCGAGTGCCCGTACCCGGCAGCCAGGGACAGAAGGTATCGGAGAATGAATTCAATACCCATACCCCGGGGAACGAAAAATATCTGGTCAACTACCAGGTCAAATCGTTGGGCGGAGCGCCGCCGCCGCCGGGATTGCGCGCGACCGAAAACAGAGCCTTTGAGGCCAACATCCGGGAAAACCCGCGCGGACGCACCTTTTACACGAGCGAGAAGAACGATGGCCACGAGAAAAAGTTTTGCCCCAGCTCGGACTACAATCCCGAGGAGACGCGACCCGGGACGGGCAACGAACTCTGGCAGAGGTGGGAGTTTGTTTACGTTGGCAACGCCCGGGTGCCATGCTGGATCGTGCGTGTTCCCAAAGACATCATTTCGGGCCATGGCGGTCTGTGGAGCGATAACTCGATCGCAATGTTCGGCGCGCTCTACCGGATGCATTTTCCATTGACTGCCGGCGGCATCAGCCTCCCCCGCCCACCAGTGCAAGTTCCCAAGGCGCCCGATGTGGAGCATCTGCGGAAAGACAAGCCCCGTTGACCTGACATGGAATGAGCGCCCTAAACTTTAAGCAATGAGGAGGTAAGTTTGAAACTTCCCGAGCACGTTCTGTTTCGGAAGGAGATGTCTCTTATCCTCTGGCAACCGCGCGGTATTTTGGACCAGGCGCTCGTGAACGAAATTGTCGTGTTTATCGATACCGCCGAAGCGAGAACCAGCAAACCATTCCACCGTTTCACGGACTTATCGGCCCTCGATGCAGTTGACCTGAACTTCAACTTCGTCTTTTTCGTCGCGCTGCACCGGCGGCTGGCATATGCGCCAAGGTCGCCGGTTAAATCCGCATTTTATGTCACGAGCCCGGCCACGACGCATTACATCAAGCTGCACGCGATGCTGACCGACTATTCGCCGCTTGAGGTTTCACTCTTTACGGAGCGCGCCGCGGCGGCGGAATGGCTCGGCGTGCCGGAGGAGTCTCTCACCCTGCCCTAACGAGCAGCAAACTTCCGCATTCACAGCTTGGCTCGGCGGTCGGTTCCTTGGTAGGTTTGCCGCTGGAATGGGCCGTGAAAACCACGTGGCGAGCAAGCAAGAGGTCCGTCCAGCATCTCTTGGCCGCACCGCGCTCCGAGTTCTCTTAGGCGGCGTCTGCTACTATTTTGCGACGCAGATCGCCTGGGCGCTTTGTTTTCCCAACAGCAAAGTCTCACTCTTTTTCCCTCCGCACGCGGTCCTTGTTTCAATCCTGCTGGTTGTCCCCACCCGGCACTGGTGGGCCTATACACTCGCCGCAGTGACCGGTCATTTCTTAGCCACCCAGCAGGCACACTGGCCTCTTTTCTACGCATTACAGTGCGAGGCGTTCGATGTGGTGCAGAACGTATCGGTCGCGGCCGGGCTTCGCCTCTTTATCAAATCTCCCCTGAAGTCTCTCACGCTGCATGACGCCGTCGTCTTTGTTCTTGTTGCTGTCGTCATTGTCCCTTTTGGAACAGCCTTTTGGGGCGCTGCGTTCACGATCTCCAATCATTTTGGAACGCACTATTGGGTGGAATGGCGCAACCTGGGGATTTCGAATGCCGTGACGGCGATCGTGCTGGTGCCGGCAATTCTTTTGGGCATCCACCATTTCTCCGCTCGGGGGATAAAGGCCAGACCGGCGCGACTACTGGAAGCGGTGCTTCTCGGAGCGGGCATTTTGATTGTCGGAATCTTTGCCTTTGGCGACGTGCCGGCCGGATCGGGAACCTCGCCCATTCTGCTCTATGCGCCCATCCCATTCCTCATCTGGGCGGCGCTTCGTTTCGGGCTGGGCGGGACGAGCGCCGCCATGCTGGTCATTACGTTTCAGGCAATCTGGGGAACGATGCATGGACGCGGCCCCTTCCTCATGCAGAGTCCGGCGGAAAATGCGCTTGCCTTACAAATGTTTCTCCTGGTCACCGCGATACCACTGCTTTTCGTAGCGGTCCTGATTGACGAAGAAAAGCGGTCGCAGTCCGCGTTGCGTGAGAGTGAAGGGCGCTTTCGCAATGTCGCCGATACGGCTCCGGTCTTGATCTGGATGTCAGATCCGGCGAAACGCTGCACGTTCTTCAACCAGGGTTGGCTCGACTTTACCGGGCGGACGATGGAGCAGGAGTCCGGGAATGGCTGGACGGAAGGAGTGCATGCGGAGGATCTGGAACATTGCCTCGAGGTTTATGGAGCGGCCTTCGACGCGAGAAAACCGTTTACGATAGAATACCGCTTGCGGCGAAATGACGGGGAATATCGCTGGGTGCTCGATGTCGGGACGACGCGTTTCGAAGCGGGCGTGTTTCTCGGTTACATCGGCTCCTGTCTCGATATTACCGAGCGCCGGCAGGCGGAGTTGGATCACCAGCTTCAAAACACCGAACTCGCGCGCGTCGGCCGCGTCGCCTTGATGGGGGAATTGGCCGCCTCGCTCGCGCACGAAGTCAACAATCCGCTCGGCGCGATGGTGACCAACGCCAGCGCCGGCCAGCGTATGCTGGCCCGAGGCCAATTGGGGACTGAGGAGCTGCAAGAGCTACTCACCGATATTATCTCAGATGGGCACCGTGCGCGCGAAGTCATCCAGGGCATTCGCAACATGGTGCGCAAGAGTGAGCCGTCCGAGGCGCGGATCGGCGTGAACGACGTCGTCCACGATTTGCTCCGGATCGTGCGAGCCGATGCCACCGCGCGCAAGATCATTCTGGTGGCAGAAGTGGAGGCAGATGCGGGCGTGGTTGCGGGCGATCGGGTGCAGTTGCTACAGGTGCTCCTCAACCTGACCATGAATGCGTTTGAAGCATTGAGCGTGGTCCGCGCCGATGCGCGTCGCGTGATCATTCGCGCCGGGCGTGGCAGCGATGGGCAAATTTGCGTGAGCGTGCGCGACAGCGGACCGGGATTTCCGCCGGGAATCGTGGAGGAACTTTTCGAGCCCTTCTTTTCGACCAAGGCGGAAGGAACCGGAATGGGGCTGGCAATCGCGCGCACGATTATGGAAACACACGGCGGCAGCCTTGCCGGAGAAAATTGTGAGGACGGCGGCGCGATTTTCACCGTCTGTCTGCCAGAAGCTTCGGAAACGAAGTCGCAAGCGATTTGAAGGACCGCCCCCCGGACCCGTCCGGAGAGTTGGCCTTTTTTTTACCGACTTCGCACCGCATTCCTGATATGATCGAAAGCGCGGCACGAAAAGATGGACTGGTTGACCTTCGATCCTTGCTCACGTCCTCATGAACTGGATAAATTTCCTCTGGCCGATGGTGACGGGCGCCTGCCTGACGCTTGGATTGATCAACCTGCGCATCGCCTTCGCAGAAAAACCGCGGGCGGCGCGCCTGCTCTTTTCGCTTAGCGCCTTCGCCGTCGCGATGGTGTCGGTGGCGGAACTGGCGATGATGCGCGCGGAGACACCGGCGCGCTACCTCACCTTCCTGAAGTGGGGGGATTTCGCAGCCTGGCTGACGCTTAGCTCGCTGACGGCATTCATCTGGATCTTTTTTAAGGCTGGGAACAAGTGGCTGGCGCTGTCTGGCTCTGCCCTCTACGGGGCGGGCATCCTGTGCAACCTCCGGCCGGGCTCGGGGCTCGTCTTTTCACAGATCACGGGGCTCAGGACGATGACGACTTTTGGCGGCGCGACCTATCACGTGGCAGAGGGAGTGCCGAATCCATGGAATGCGCTGGCTTACATTGCGGTCCTGCTGATCCTCATCTTCGCGATCGGTGCGTCGGTACGGTTATGGCGCCGAGGGGCCCGCAGTCGGGCCGTCTTCGTCGGCGGCGGTCTGGTGTTTTTTCTTCTCGCGGGCGGCATCCACTCAGGCCTGATCGAACGCGAGATCATTCGTTCTCCTTATCTGGTCAGCTGGTTCTATCTCGCCATCCTGATCGCGATGGGGCACGAGCTGACCCGGGAAGTTTTCGCCGCGACGCTTCTCGGCCGGGAATTGCGTGAGAGCGAAATGCGGATGAGTCTCGCGGCCGAGGCGGCCAATCTCGGTGTCTGGATCTGGGATATCTCGCGGGATGATATTTGGTTGAACAAGAAGGGGCGGGCGTTGCTCGGATTCGCTGACCACGAGCGGATTGACCTTGGGCGTTTACTGCAAACCGTCCACGACGAAGATCGTGCGAACATGGAGGAGCTCCTGCGGCGCTCCCTCGCGCGCGGTGGTGATTATGAAGGCGAATATCGGCTCGCGCAGCAACCGGGAGGTATCCGCTGGGTCGCGGGCTACGGACGGGTGGAGGAGGATGCCCACGGCAAAGCGATCGTGATGCGCGGGGTCACCCGCGAGATCACCAAGCGCAAGCTGGCGGAGGAAAGCACCAGGACCTCGGAAGAGCTCAACCGCACGGTCCTTGCCTCGCTTCACAATCAAATTGCGATCCTGGACCGGACCGGGACGATCGTCGCCGTGAATGACGCCTGGAAGCAATTCGCCTTAATGAACGGGGGTGTGGGTTCCTCGGTCAGCGTCGGCGTGAATTACCTGGATGTTTGCCGGTGCTCTGCCTCAGCGGGAGACGGGACCGCACGCCGCACGCTGGAAGGTGTCCAGTCCGTCTTGGAAGGAGCGAGCGAGTTTTTCGAGATCGAATATCCTTGCCATTCGCCTTCCGAACCCAGGTGGTTTTTGGCGCGTGTCGTGCCGCTGAAGACCCCCGAGGGTGGGGCGGTTGTTTCCCACGCGGAAGTTACCCGGCTTAAGCTGGCCGAGGAAGCATTGCGCGAGAGTGAAGCGCGCTTTCGTACCGTCGCGGATGTCGCGCCGGTCATGATCTGGATGTCGGGCCCGGACAAGCTCTGCAATTTTTTCAACAAAGGCTGGCTGGAATTTACCGGGCGCACGCGCGGCGGAGGAATTCGGCAACGGCTGGGCCGAAGGCGTGAACTCGGAGGACCTCGACCATTGTCTCTCTGTCTATGGGAAAGCGTTTGACGCGAGAGAACCATTTACCATGGAATACCGGTTGCGGCGCAAGGATGGCGAATATCGCTGGGTGCTCGACACCGGCACGCCGCGCTTCGATGCGGGGGGCGCGTTCGTCGGTTACATCGGCTCATGCCTCGACATCGGGGATCGGAAGCAGGCCGAGCTGGATCACGAACTTCAATCCATGGAACTAGCCCGCGTCGGGCGTCTCGCTTTGATGGGAGAATTGGCCGCCTCGCTCGCGCACGAAGTCAACAACCCGCTCGGCGCCATGGTGACCAACGCCAGTGCTGGCCAACGAATGATTGCCCGCGGCCAACTGGGAACCGAAGAGCTGCAGGAGTTACTCGCCGATATCATCTCCGATGGGCACCGCGCGCGCGAAGTGATCGAGGGAATTCGCAACATGGCGCGCAAAAGTGAAGCGACTCGATCCGCTCATCAGCATGAACGAAGTCATCCGCGACCTGCTCCGCATCATCCGGGCCGACGCGACGGCGCGCCAGGTCACTCTGGTCACCGAGGTGGACGCAAATGCGGGCGTCGTCCTGGGGGATCGGGTGCAATTGCTCCAGGTGCTGCTGAACCTGACCTTGAACGCCTTTGAAGCGTTGAGCGTGGTGCGGGCGGAGGCGCGCCGGGTCCTTCTCCGAGCCGAGCGCGTGAACAATCAACAAGTCTGCGTGAGCGTGCGCGACAGCGGACCCGGTTTTCCGGCCGGAATTGTGGATCAACTTTTCGAGCCATTCTTTTCTACGAAAGCGGAAGGAACCGGGATGGGTTTGGCGATCGCGCGCACCATCATCGAAGCACATGGGGGCACGCTCGCGGGAGAAAATTGCGAGGATGGCGGCGCGATCTTCACCCTTTGCCTGCCCGAAGCAACAGCCGCGAAGTCGGAAGCGGCCTAGTCGCACGCGTCTGCCGGCATGTTCCCCTTCGATTCAAAGGTGGCGACGCCGTTTGTCGGGCGCCCGGGCTGTGTGGGACCAAGGTCCCATGTGCTTCCCCGCCCCAATGTCCGAAAATGGACATCGCCGCTTCCTATATGATTCCGACCGCAGTTCATCCTCACAAAGCCCTGGCCGAAGCAGATCTCAAAAATTCGCGCCTTCGAGAAGGCCTCCGTCTGCCTGCTCGATGACGATCTCTCCATGCTCAAGGCCCTGGATCGCTTGCTGAAGTCAGAAGGCTTCAAGGTGGAAAAGTTCAGCCATCCTGCGGACTTTCTTGCCAGCATCGGCGAGGCGCCGTGTCGGGTGGCAATTCTCGATGTTTGGATGCCGGACATGAACGGGCTGGAAGTGCAATCAGCTCTCCAGAACGTTTCGCCGGAGACGCGCATCATCTTTATCAGCGGCCGCGATGATCCCTCCGTTCGCCAGGCGCATTGGAAGCGGGCGCTTTTGGTTTCCTCTCGAAACCGTTCGACGACGAAGCCTTGCTCCAGCTCGTGCGCAAGGCTGTCGCAGTCTAACGAGCCATCCGGCTGCGGCGTATTCGCGCGACCCGCTCGAGCCCCGCCATGACGCTTCGTGGACTAAGGTCCCATATTCCAGTTCCTCCGAAATTCTCGCAAGATTCGAGGGATGCGATTAAAATGAAATCCTCGCCATGACTCTCACCGCCGCGACGATTCTCCATTGCCCGCTCGTACAGGCCCTCCTTGGGGCGGGACGCCAGGTCGATGCCAACGGAAATGGCGACCAGCGAAGTCGCGGGAACGGAAGCGGGCGGCGATCAAGCCGCCGAGCTGGCCAAGCAACTTCAGAATCCGGTCGCCAACCTCATCAGTGTGCCCTTCCAGAACAATTTTGAGTTCAACCTCGGCCCAAACGACAACGGCTTTAAATACACGCTCAACTTCCAGCCGGTCATCCCGATTTCGTTAGGCAAAGACTACAATCTCATCGTCCGCACGATCGTTCCGTTCATTTATCAGGACGATGTCATCCCCGGCACCAGCCAGGCCGGGCTTGGGCGATACCACGCAGAGCTTCTTCTTCTCGCCGAAGAAACCGGTCGGAGGTCTGATTCTCGGTTTCGGCCCGGTCTTGCTTTACCCGACCGGCACCAATGATTTCCTCGGCTCGGAGAAATGGGGTGCGGGTCCGACCGGCCTCGTCCTGAAACAAACCGGCGGCTGGACCTATGGCGTTCTCTTCAACCAAATTTGGTCATACGCCGGCAACGATCATCGCAACTACGTCAGCTCCACCTTCCTCCAGCCTTTCATTTCCTACACCACGAAAACCAAAACGACTTTCGCGATCAACACGGAATCCACCTACGATTGGCACAACAGTCAGTGGACTGTGCCCGATCAATCCTTCCATCAGCCAGCTGATCAAGGTCGGCAAGCTGCCGGTGAGCCTGGCCCTGGGCGCGAAAATCTACGCCAATGGGCCCAGTGGCGCGCCCGATTGGGGAATTCGCTTCGTTGTCACCCCACTTTTCCCGACCGCCAAGCCGAAGCCGGGGCCTGTCGCAGGAACATCCGCCAAATAAAATCACTCATCCGCCAACCAGATAAGGAACCAAACAGCATAGGTAAACCATATGACTTCATCACCAACATTAAAATTCGCGATCGGACTCTTGCTCGCCTCCACTGTCTTGCTCCCAACGCACAAAGCGTCCGCCGACTTGACCAGCGAGTCGCGCGAAGCATTGCGCCAGCTTAACGCGCAGAACCCGGCCGCGCGCAAAGTCTCGGCCAATGCGATGGCTGTCCTTGTTTTTCCGGATGTCGTCAAAGCCGGCTTTCTCGTCGGCGCCCAAGGTGGCGAAGGCGTCCTCTTCGTGAACGGCAAGCGCACCGGCCGCTACCGCACGACGGCTGCATCTTATGGGTTGCAGGCTGGTGTCCAAAAATTCGGCTACGCGCTTTTCTTCATGAATCAGAAGGCGGTCGATTGGGTAAATGCAGCGCACGGATGGTCCATCGGATCCGCCCCGAGCCTCGTCGTAGTGGATAAAGGGGCGGCTCGCACGATGAACACCGACACACTGCATAGCGGCATTTACGCCTTCACTTTCGACCAGCAAGGCCTCATGGCCGGGCTCGGCATTCAGGGTTCCAAGATCAAAAGACTCGACTAATGCAAACGTCGGTGAAACGAGGGGCAGACCCGACCTCGACTCCAAAACAAGAAAAGTCCGCATTCCACTTAACCAGAGATAACTCATAACTCATCATGAAAATACTATTCCGGTCGCTTCTCATCGCACTCCCATGTCTCTTTATGGCAACGGCTGGCCATGCCCAGCAGGATGCTAAAGATGGAAAGGATGTGCCAGTTCAGCAGCAACCGGCCTCCGCTAGTCCCGATGAATGGCAGGTCACTTTCACTCCCTACGCCTGGCTCCCGTCGGTTGATCTGAACATTTCGACCCCAACGGTCAAGGTGGGCAATCACACCATCGGTGGGGACTTTTCCGTCGATCAGCCGTGGTGGGAAACGATAGGCAAATTAGGCAGCGATTTTTATGTCCTCTCGCTCGACGGCCGTCTCGAAGCCTGGAAAGGCCGCTGGGGCGGATTTATCGACGGCTATTGGATTTTTGGCAAGTCCACGGTTGGGAGCAGCGATTCCCACCTGATCCTGCGCGACAGAGTCGATATCACCACTTCGTCCAGCGTGACCAGCCGTTTTGATACCGGGCAGGTCAATTTCGGACCGGAATTCAAGCTCGGAACCGCGCCGCTCGGGGAGAATTGCAGCGTCTCTTTCATCCCCTACGGTGGCGGTCGGATTAACTGGATCGGCAACGATTTGGACGGCACGGTCACGATCAGAGCTTCGGCAAACGTGGGCGAGATTGGGCAGAGTTTTAAATTCAGTTCAAACCGGGATAGAGTGATCGCCGAGCCGATGCTTGGTTTTAAGACCAGCTGGGCTTTCGGGGAGAAGTTCCAAGGCATCCTGCGAGGCGATGTTGGCGGGTTCGGTGTGGTCGAGGCGAACAACTGGGATTGTGACCTCGAAGTGGCAATGGCCTGGCGCGCGTGGCGTAATACTTACCTCGACGTCGGCTATCGCGCCCGTGGGCAGTGGCAGGATGTCGGGCCGAACGGCAATGGGAGTGTCAATGGCTGGTTTTTCGGCCCGGAGTTGGGACTGACCTTTAGGTTTTAGCGGGGGAAGTGAACCCAAGTCTTTGTCCGCGAAGAAACAAATAGAGAGATCGTCAGATTACTCACATACGGCCAACAGCCAACCCGAGCGTAACCAAGACGACTGATCAATTGCCCGAGAACGCAATCCAACGGCGGGGACGGCGAGTGGCTGCAGGCACGCTCGTAATTCCGCTCTCCAAACCTGACTGGTAGTTAACATCCGCTTGGAATGATTCTTGCAAATGGCCGATCCAAATCCGAACGAAGCCAGGCGCCGGTGGTTCGAGCCCGCTTCTGCGATCCTGATGGCATTGACTACGCTCTGCACGGTCTGGTGCTCCTATCAATCCTCGGAATGGAACGCAGAGAGTGGTGGCTTTGCGACAAAGGCCGCACGCCTGGAGCAGAAAGCCGCTTCGCTGGCAGACCAGTTTTTTCTTCGCGGTCGCACTCTTTCTCTTCGGCGCCGTGCGGATGCTAATGCTCCCGGTCGCCTGACCCTTCGGAGCACCAAAGACATTGGCAGTACGACCAAGGTCCCATAGTTTAGAAAAAAGTCCCAGCCCAGATTCAGGTATTGATATGAATGCCGCCAAACCAAGGCTGCGTCTTGCGCTCGGGTTCGCGATTGCCTTGTTCGCGATCTTCTTTCCCAGTGGTTTGGCCAAACTGGGTCTGGCCGCCGCGATCGAAGACCGTTCTGGCATGGCGTGGATCCCCGCAGGCGAGTTCGCGATGGGCGCGGTCCTTACCGGGAGCGGCAGCGGGTGCGAGATGCCGATGGCTTCGAACGACGCCGAGCCGGTGCATCGCGTCCGCGTCGATGGCTTCTGGATGGATAAGACGGCGGTGACGAATGAGGAGTTCGCGAAGTTCGTGCAAGCGACCGGTTACGTCACCCTCGCGGAACGCGCGCCGACGAAAGAAGAGTTCCCGACTGCGCCGGCGGAAAATCTCGTGGCAGGTTCTGTCGTGTTTACTCCTACCGACCACGAGGTGCCGCTGACCGATCATCTGCAATGGTGGAGCTACCTGAAAGGCGCCAACTGGCGGCATCCGCTCGGTCCCGAGAGTGACCTCAAAGGCAAAGAGAAATACCCGGTCGCTCACATCGCCTATCCGGATGCGGAAGCCTACGCGAAATGGGCCGGCAAACGCCTGCCGACCGAAGCCGAGTTTGAATTTGCCGCGCGCGGTGGTCTCTCGGGCAAGACCTATATCTGGGGCGACGAGTTTCGACCTAACGGGAAGTGGATGGCCAACACCTGGCAGGGAACATTTCCGGTGGCGGACCAAGGCGAGGATGGTTTCGCCGGGATCGCGCCAGTCGCGCAATTTCCGGCCAATGGTTACGGCCTTTACGACATGGCGGGGAACGTCTGGGAATGGTGCAGCGATTGGTATCGGCCCGACTATTATGCCCAGCTCGCCAAAACGGGAGGCCTAACGACCAATCCCCAGGGCCCGGACGCTCCCTTCGACCCCTCCGAGCCAAACGAGAAGAAGCGCGTCCAACGCGGCGGCTCATTCCTTTGCAACGCCCAATACTGCTCGCGCTACATCGTCGGCACCCGCGGCAAGGGCGAAGTCAATACCGGCACCAATCACCTCGGCTTTCGCTGCGTCCGGCCGGGGGATCCGCCGCGGTAGGCAAGGCCGCCCCCACCGCTGCCTTTCGGGCAGGGCTCGTGATTCTGGTCAAGGATTCTTGGACGCCGATCTCTTTCTCCGCGCGATAGGGACTGCGCATGCAGGTGGAGGAAGGGCGCGGTATGGTGAAAAGGCGAACGTCGGCCCCGGCTTAATTGAGGGCGCAATCTTCGCACTCCTCGGCCTCCTCATTGCATTCAGTTTTTACGGGGCGATGTCGCCTGGCTGCGGTTGGTACATACCGATCTCGGCTGGCGTTTCCTCCAGAATGACTACTCCGGCGCTCGCTTCACGAACAAGACTTCACGGAACGGTCCCTTCCTCCAGGCGGGCTTCTCTTTTTGACCGTGCGCCACCCAAAGTGCTTCTGAATCCGCGGCCGTACGCGGCAGATTTCATAGGACCAAGGTCCCATATACGCCCCGGGCGTTTCCGCTGATTGTCAGGGCTCAAGTTTAACCAACTGGAGCAAAATCATGAAATTCAAACTCATTCATTTCCTGTTCAGCCTGGTGCTTTGCACCTTTCTGAGCGGGGCGGCATTCGCGCAAGCGAAGAAGCCCAACATCGTCGTCATTATGGGCGACGACATCGGCATGTGGAATATCGGCGCCTATAGTCGCGGCATGATGGCCGGCCGGACGCCGAACCTCGATACGATGGCCAAGGAAGGCATGCTCTTCACCGACTACTACGCGGAAGCGAGTTGCACCGCAGGTCGCGCGAACTTCATCACCGGAGAGTTGCCGATTCGCACGGGCATGACGACGGTCGGCCAGGCCGGAGCGCCTACCGGACTACCGGCGGAAGCCTGCACCATCGCCACCGCGCTCAAAGCGCAGGGTTATGCCACCGGCCAGTTCGGCAAGAATCACCTTGGCGACAAGAATGAGTTCCTGCCCACCGTCCACGGCTTCGATGAGTTCTTCGGCTATCTCTATCACCTCGATGCGATGGAAGATCCCGCACATCCGAATTATCCGCAGGAACTCCTGGATAAGGTCGGGCCGCGCAACATGGTCCACTCCTGGGCCACGGCCACGGACGATCCGACGGACATGCCGCGCTGGGGCAAGGTCGGCAAGCAAAAGATCGAGGACGCAGGCACGCTTTATCCCAAGCGCATGGAGACCGTGGACGATGAGATCCGCGACTTCGCTTTGAAGTTCATCGACAAAGCCAAGGCCGACGGCAAGCCGTTCTTCTGCTGGCTGAACCCGACGCGCATGCACATCGTGACTCATCTCTCGGAGAAGTATGAGAAAATGCGCACCTCGGAGAATGGCTGGAGCATGCAGGAAGCGGGCATGGCCCAGATCGACGACATCGTTGGTGATGTGTTCAAGAAGCTCAAGGACCTGGGCGTGGACGACAATACCATCGTCGTCTTCACCACCGACAACGGCACAGAGGTCTTCACCTGGCCCGATGGCGGCACCACGCCCTTCGCGCAAGCCAAAGGCACGATCATGGAAGGCGGCTTCCGCGTTCCCTGCATTCTGCGCTGGCCCGGCAAGGTTCCGGCTGACACCGTCCAGAATGGCCTCTTTTCCGGCATGGATTGGTTCCCCACCTTCCTCGCCGCTGCCGGCAACACCACCATCACGCAAGACCTGCTCAAAGGCGTGAAACTCGGTGACCGCACCTACAAGAACCATCTCGATGGCTACAACCAGCTGGACCTCATTACCGGCAAAGGGAAGTCGGCTCGCCACGAGATCTTCTACCTGGGCGAGAGTTCCGTTGGAGCCATTCGCATCGACGATTACAAGTTCCGCTTCATCGACCAGCCCCGGGGCTGGCTCGGTGAGAAGACCCACGTGGACGTGCCTTACATCACTAACCTGCGTCTCGATCCCTTCGAGCGCATGGGCTGGCCGCAAGATGGCACCAAGGAAGGCGCGCAGGGTTATTTCGGTTGGTTCCAGTACCAGTTCTGGCGCTTTGTCTTCGTCCAGCAAGTCATGGGCAAGGAACTCCAGACTTTTCTCGAATATCCGCCGATGCAAAAGGGCGCGAGCTTTAACCTCGACGCCGTGAAAGCCGAGATGGCTAAGCGGATGCAGCAGGCGGAGGCGGCGAGCAAAGGCCCCAGCCAGTAGTCCCGATGACTGTTACGGCGGGCGGCTCGCAGGAGCCGCCCGCCAGTTTCCTTCGGTGTTTAAACGCGCGGGCCGTCTCTCAAGAGGCGGCCCGCGACTTCACCAGCGAACTGAAATGTTCCACCAATGAAACGCCTGCTCATCGTGACCACCGTGATTGAAGCCGGGGCTGGCCTGGCGCTGCTGTGCTGCCCGTCGGCGACGGTAGCGTTGCTGCTTGGTTCCACGCTCGACACGCCCGCCACGGTATCGCTCGGTCGGGTGGCCGGAGCCGCGCTCTTCGCGCTCGGTGTGGCAAGCTGGCTCGCGAGTTACGACGCGCAAAGCTGCGCTGCGAGAGGGCTGGCCAGCGCGATGGTGCTCTATAACTTCGGTGCGACGGTCATCCTCGGAGCTGCCGGCATCCAGTTGCAGCCGACAGGCATCGCCTTGTGGCCGGCGGTCACCCTTCATGCGGCGATGACTGTCTGGTGCGTCGCTCAGCTTCTGGGCAATCAAAGCAGAACGAAAAAGCAAGCCGTCAATGAATGACGTGACAGAATAAATGGCGGCGGCGATGACTCGCCATGGCCGCCGCCAACTCTCGCGAACGGAATAATATGAAAATAAAATTGATGTTTCTCACACTCGCTCTAGCGACATTCGGAAGTGCCAGCATTCTGGCAGCCGACGATTCGCTGCCTTCATGGAATGACACCGCGCCGAAGAAAGCGATCGTCGCCTTTGTCGAGAAGGTAACGAAGGAAGGCTCGGCTGATTTCGTTCCGCCTGCTGAACGCATCGCCGCCTTTGATAACGACGGTACGCTCTGGTGCGAACAGCCGATGTATTTCCAATTCCTCTTCGCGCTTGATCGCGTGAAAGCGCTCGCGCCGCAGCATCCCGAATGGAAGGACAAGGAGCCTTTCGCCTCACTGCTCAAGGGCGATCTCAAGGGTGCACTGTCCGGGGGAGAAAAAGCACTCATGGAAATCGTCGCCGTCACCCACTCAGGGATGACAACCGGGGAATTCGACAAACTGGTGCAGGACTGGATCGCGACCGCGAAGCATCCCATCACGAAGCGCCCTCTCACAGAGATGGTCTATCAGCCGATGCTCGAGCTGCTCGACTACCTCCGCGCGAACGGCTTCAAGACATTTATCATCTCGGGCGGCGGCGTCGAATTCATGCGCGTCTTTGCCGAGAAGACTTATGGCATCCCGCCCGAGCAAGTGGTGGGTAGTAGCGGCAAGCTGAAGTTTGACATGCGCGATGGGAAACCGGTGCTGGTGAAGTTGCCAGCGATTGATTTTATCAATGACAAGGACGGAAAGCCCGTCGGCATTCAAGAACACATCGGCCGGCGTCCCATCGCCGCCTTCGGCAACTCCGACGGCGACCTGCAAATGCTCCAATGGACTGCCGCCGGTCCCGGCGCGTGCTTCTGTCTCTACGTTCATCACGACGACGCCGCGCGCGAGTTTGTCTACGATCGCAAATCGCACATCGGCCAGCTCGACAAGGGCCTCGATGAGGCGGCCGCCAAAGGCTGGACCGTTGTTAGCATGAAAGACGATTGGAAAACTGTTTTTCCGCCTCCTGCGCAGTAGCGGAACTCTCTGCGTTCGACGTTGGATGTTGGATGTTGGATGTTGGATGTTGAGGCGTTGAACGTTTTCTTTCTCCCACGTTGGACCAAAGTCCCATAGCGACGGCCGTTGTTTTTTCAGATTGTCCGGAAACCCGATTTCAACCAATCGCGTCTTCACGATCATGAAAACAAGACTCGTCCGCATCCTTTCCGGCTTCGCGCTTTGTCTGTTCCTTGGCGGCACGGCCTTCGCGCAAGCGAAGAAGCCCAACATCCTCGTCATCATGGGTGACGACATCGGGTGGTTTAACCCGAGTTGCTACAACAGCGGCATGATGGGCTACCGCACGCCGAACATCGATCGCATCGCCAATGAAGGGGCGCGCTTCACAGATTGGTATTCCCAGCAATCCTGCACCGCCGGGCGCGCGGCGTTCATTACCGGGCAATCTCCCATCCGCACCGGACTGACCAAAGTCGGCCTGCCGGGCGCGGACATTGGGCTCGATCCCAAAGATCCATCCGTCGCCGATTTCATGAAAAATCTCGGCTATTCCACCGGCCAGTTCGGCAAGAACCATCTGGGCGATCTGAACAAGTTCCTCCCCACCGCTCACGGCTTCGACGAGTTCTTCGGCAATCTCTATCATCTCAACGCCGAGGAAGAGCCGGAGAATCCCGACTACCCGAAGTCACCCGAGTTCAGGAAGAAGTTCGGCCCGCGCGGGGTCATGCACTGCTGGGCCACCGACGCCGACGACGCCACCGTTGATCCGCAATTCGGCAAAGTCGGCAGGCAGAAGATTGAGAATACCGGCCCACTGACCATCGAGCGCATGAAGACCATTGACGATGAGTTCACCGACGCCGCCCTAGGCTGGATCGACAAACAGGCGAAATCCAGCAAGCCGTTCTTCTGCTATTACAACTCGACGCGCATGCACGTCATCACGCACCTCAAGAAAGAGAGCGAAGGCAAGACCGGCCTGGGCGTTTATCCCGACGGCATGGTCGAGCACGATGCGCACGTCGGCCAGCTTCTCAAGAAGCTCGATGATCTCGGCATCGCCGACAACACCATCGTCGTTTACACCAGCGACAACGGGGCCGAGCTGGTGAGCTGGCCCGACGGCGGCACCACGCCCTTCCGCGGCGAGAAAGCCACCAACTGGGAAGGCGGTTTTCGCGCGCCTACCCTCATCCGCTGGCCTGGCGTGATCAAGCCCAACACCATCGTCAACGACATCGCCGCTCATGAAGATTTAATCCCCACCTTCGCCGCCGCCGCGGGTGAACCTGATCTCGTCGCGAAAGTGCTGAAGGGATACGAAGCGAATGGCAAGACGTTCAAGGTCCATCTCGATGGCTACAACCTCATGCCCTTCCTGAAAGGCGAGGCGAAAGAGTCGCCACGCAAGGAATTCATCTACTGGTCCGACGACGGCGACCTGATGGCGATCCGCTACAAAGAGTGGAAAACCACGTTCATGGAGCAAAACACAGAGATGTCTCCCGAGGCGCCGGTCGGCGTATGGCAGGGCCAGTTTACCAAGCTACGCCTCCCGAAACTCTACAACCTGCGCACCGACCCGTTCGAGCGCGGCCCGGAGAGCATCTATTATGGCGACTGGATGTTCCGCCGCGCGTTCGTGCAGGTGCCCATGCAGACCTTCGCCGCCAAGTGGCTGGCGAGCTTCAAGGAGTTCCCGCCGCGGCAAAAGCCCGCCAGCTTCAACCTCGATGAGGTCATGCAGAAGATGGAGGACATGGGAAAGGCCAACGGCAACGACTAGATGCCGGCCTTCAATGCGGAACATTGAGAAGGTGGAGTGAACAAATTGCCAGAGTGAAAGAAAACCACTATGAAAGCCAAACTCACACATTCGCTCTAGCCTGCGCGGTCTTCCCTGCATGACGGCTTGACCATCTTCCAAAACAAACCAATGAAATTGAAACTTATCAATGCCCGCACCCGGCAGCTCAGTCTTTAAGCAAATAAATCCCATGAAAACCATCCATACATTAAAACTCCTCGCCAGCTTCGCGCTGTGCGCGGCCTTCACTCCACTGGCTCCGGCGCAAACCGGGGACTACAAACTAGACCGGACAAGCCTCCCCATTGCCGAGCCGGACTACCCACATAGCACCGTGCTCGACGCGCGCGACGCCAAGGCTCCGCCGCGCTTCGAGATCAAGGCGCCCGCGGGCGCGCCCAATGTGCTCATCGTGCTCGTGGACGACATGGGCTTTGGCATGCCGAGCGCGTTTGGAGGACCTCTGCGGATGCAGGCGGCGGAACGCCTTTCCAAACAAGGATTGCGCTACAACCAGTTCCACACCACCGCGCTTTGCTCGCCGACGCGGACGGCGCTGCTCTCGGGCCGCAACCACCACATGAATAACATGGGCGGCATTACGGAGATCGCCACCGCGTTTCCGGGGAACACCGGACAACGGCCCAACGACGTCGCGCCGCTCGCGGAGATGCTGCGATTGAACGGCTACAGCACCGGCTTCTTCGGCAAGAACCATGAGACGGCGGCGTGGGAGGTTAGCCCTTCCGGGCCGACCGACCGCTGGCCGACGCGCTCGGGCTTCGACAAGTTCTACGGCTTCATCGGCGGCGAAACCGACCAGTGGGCACCCAGTCTTTACGACGGCCTGACCCGCGTCGAAACGCCGCACTACCCCGGCTACAACTTCATGACCGACATGACCGATCAGGCCATCGCCTGGATGAAGTTCCAGAAGGCGCTCACGCCGGACAAGCCGTTCTTCATCTACTTCGCGCCGGGCGCGACGCACGCGCCGCATCACGTGCCCAAGGAATGGATCGAGAAGAACAAGGGCCGCTTTGACCAAGGCTGGGATAAGATGCGCGAGGAGACCCTGGCGCGGCAGATCGAGCTGGGTGTCGTGCCCAAAGGCACCAAGCTGGCGGCCAAGCCCGAGGCCATCAAGGACTGGGACAAGCTCTCGCGCCGACGAGCAGAAGCTCTTTGCCCGTCAGATGGAAGTCTATGCCGGCTTCGGGGAATACTGCGACCACGAGATCGGCCGGCTTGTTCGATGCCATTGGCGAGATCGGCCAGCTCGACAACACGCTGATCTTCTACATCATCGGCGACAACGGGACGAGCGCCGAGGGCGGCATGTTCGGCATGTTCAACGAGATGACCTACTTCAATGGCGTCGGAGAAACCGTGCAGGAAATGCTCAAGCATTACGACGACTGGGGCGGTCCGAGCACCTATCCCCACATGGCCGCGGGTTGGGCTGTCGCGGGCGATACGCCGTTCATGTGGACCAAGCAGATTCCTTCCAACTACGGCGGCACGCGCAACGGCATGATCGTTTCGTGGCCGAAGCGCATCAAAGCGCCAACCAGGTTCGTTCGCAGTGGCACCATGTCATCGACGTCGCTCCCACCGTGCTCGAAGCCGCGCACCTGCCCGAGCCCAAGAGCGTCAACGGCATCGTCCAGGCGCCGATCGAAGGCGTGAGCATGGTCTACACCTTCGACCAGCCCGACGCGAAGAGCACCGCACAAGACCCAGTATTTCGAGATCATGGGCAATCGCGCCATTTACAGCGACGGCTGGTTTGCCGGCACCATTCACCGCGCGCCATGGGAGCAGTTGCCCCGCCGCAAGCTGCAAGAGGACATCTGGGAACTCTACGACACGCGCAACGATGACTTCAGCCTGACTAACGATCTCGCAGCCTCCAATCCGGCGAAGCTCAAGGAACTCCAGGCGCTCTTCATGAAGGAGGCGACCAAATACCGCGTGCTGCCCATCGATGACCGCGTCCTGGAACGCATCAACGCCGCGACCGCGGGCCGGCCCGACCTGATGGGAGAACGCACCTCGCTCACGCTCTCCGCAGGCATGGTCGGGCATGAGCGAAAACGTGTTCATCAACATCAAGAACCGGTCGCTCTCGATCACGGCGGACGTGGAGATTCCGGAGGGCGGAGCGAATGGCGTGATCATTGCCCAGGCAGGCCGGTTCGGCGGCTGGAGCCTGTATCTCAAGGACGGCAAGCCGACCTATTGCTATAACTTCCTGGGCTTGCAACAATTCAAGGTCGCAGCCCCGGACGCGTTGGCGGCGGGCAAGGCCACCGTCCGGATGGACTTCGATTATGATGGCGGCGGAATCGGCAAGGGCGGAACCGCCAACACTCCTGGTCAACGGCGACGAAAGTCGCCAGCGGCCGGATCGAACACACGCAGGGGATGATATTCTCGGCCGACGAAACAGCGGGAGTCGGCCATGGATGACGCCACGCCGGTCACGACGGACTACAAGGAACGCGATAACTCTTTCACCGGCAAGATCGTCAAAGTCACGATCGACGTGAAACCCCTCGGCGCCGCGATCAAAGCGGAGGCCGACAACGAACAGCGTGTGGCCACAGTGAAAAAGGCGTTGGCCGACTAGCGGGTCGTGACTCACGCGGGCTGCTCGTAGGCCCGCAATTGATAGCGCGATCACGCCATGGCTCAAAACCGTAGTTACTTCAACTTCACCGACAACGTAGCGATCGTTACCGATGGCAGCACCAGGATCGGCTTTGCCGTTTTTCTTCTTTTCGCTCGCGCGACGAGCAACGAAATAGTATCCAGTCCAGCAGCGGTTCAAGGATTTGCCGACGGCAGTTCCGAGCTTGAGGGACACAAGAACGACGATACGACCAAAGTCCAATAGTCTCCGCCCGCGCTTCGGCAGAATCTGGGTGAGTGCAACACACTGCATCCGGTGATCTAGTCTCTACTCGAATCGTGAATACGCCCAAACAACTTGGGAGACCGGAGGAGATCGCGGCCGGTCGAAATGTGATTCACGCGCCGGCGCCAGTCACGCTCACTGCGCTGACCGGTCGGGATACCGAAGTCAGCTTGCTCCGAGATCGCTGGGAGCAGGCCCAGGAAGGGATGGGCCAGGTGGTGTTGATCGTGGGAGAACCCGGTTTGGGCAAGTCGCGTCTCGTGTACACGATCAAGCAGATCGTCACGGAACAAGGAAGCACGAAGGTGCCGGGGGCCAAGACCCAAGCGGTGGACGCTTTGCCGGATTATTCGGTGGTCGAGTGGCGTTGCTCGCTTCGCTTTCAAAATACCGGCCTTTTCCCGGTGTCGGATTATTTTGATCGCTTTCTCGATCTCGGCGGGGATGACTCGGCGCCGGCGCGATTCGACCGGCTCGCGCGGCATCTCGACGACTTTGGCCTGGGCCGCGCGGACCTGGTGGCGCTTTTCGCCAAGCTTCCGCCGACGCTTCGGGTCGAACTCGAGAAACTGGTGAGCTCCGAGATCCTTTACGTGAAAGGCCAGCCGCCTAATTGCACGTTCGCTTTCAGGCACACTCTTCTGGAGGAGGCGTTGCGCGATGCGCTGCCCGAAGGTGAGCGAAAGCGGCTGCACCGCAAGATCGCGGAGGCGATGGAAACACAATTTCCCGAAGTAGTGGAAAGGCAGCCCGAGTTGCTGGCACAGCACTTCGCCGAGGCTGATTTTCCCCGGAAGGCCGTTGGTTATCGGCTCATGGCGGCGGTGCGATCCCGCGACAGGGCCGCCAACGTCGAGGCGATCTCTCACTTGAGGAAAGGGCTCGCCTTGCTGGAAAAGATGGAACTCTCGGACGAACGCGACGCACAGGAGCTCGAACTGCTGGGGCTGCTTGGAACCGCGACCATCGCATCGCGCGGATACGCCGACCCGGAAGTCGGCCCGGTCTTCGATCGTGCGCGTGCCCTTTGCGAGCGGCTCGGGCAAACGCCCCAGCGCTTCGCGATGATGTGGGGAAACTATGCTTTCCATGTAGTGCGCGGCGACTTTCGGCTTTGTGCCGACCTGGCGGAGGAGGCGATGGAATTTGCCGAACGGCTTAACGACCCTGGCATTCTGATGGAAGCCCTTTTCTTGCGTGGGCTAACAATGCTCTATCGCGGCGATTTCGCCGGAGCGCACGAGTGGTGTGATATTTCGATCGCAAAATACGATGACCGGGCGCGCACGGCCTCCTGGGCTACGGTGATTGGCGAAGACGCCGGGGTCACTAACAGGTGTTATTTGGCGCTCGCCCTATGGCACCTCGGCTATCCGGACCGCGCTTTGCAACTGAGCCGCGAGACGGTCACGCTGGCACGGGAGGTTAACCACTCCTTCAGTCTCGAATACGCTCTGCATCACAGCGCCTGGCTGCACCAGCTCTGCCGCCTCGGCCCCGAAACCCAGTCGGCTGCTGAAGAACAAATACGGATCGCAACGGATCAAGGTTTTCCTTTCTGGTACGCGACGGGGACACTCTACCGCGCTGCCGGGTTGACCTTGGAAGGCAGGCTGGAAACAGGGCTGTCCCTTTTGGAAAATGGACTCACCGCCTATCGCGCCACGGGCGCCGGACTCGGGCTTCCTTACTATCTAAGTCTGCTGGTCGAAGCCTGCATCCAGGCGCGCAGGTTCAACGACGCGCATCGCGCTTTGGATGAGGCCCTCGCGCTCATCGAAAAGAATGACGAGCATTTCCAGGAAGCCGAGTTGCTGCGCCTGCACGGTGTGTTGTTACTGGCCGAGTCGGGCGATCAGACGATGGCCGAGGATTGCTTTCGTCGGGCGATCGAGACGGCGCGCCGTCAGCGGAGCAGGTCCTTTGAACTGCGCGCCACCACGAGCCTCGCGCGCCTCTGGCACAGACAGGATCGCGGTCATGAAGCTTATGAAGTGATGACGGCGGCGCGCAGCAATTTCACGGAGGGCTTCACCACTCCCGATCTGGTGGAGGCGGCGGCGCTGCTCAAGGAATTGAGTGACGACCAAATGCGGGAAGAATTTGCGGCCGGGGTCGCCTACGTGCGTGGCTGCATCCCGCCGCCGATGCAGGGAAAGGTTGCGGTGGATTGGCGTTACATTCCTTCTTCTACGTTGGGCGGCGACACCATCGGCTATCACTGGATCGATGAAGATCGCCTCGCTCTCTATCTTATCGATGTGACCGGGCACGGCCTGGACTCGGCCCTCCTTTCTGTAAGCATCAACAATATGATTCGCTCTGGATCGCTTCCGGGAGCAGACATGGGTCAACCCGATCAGGTTCTCGCAATTCTCAATGACTCGTTCCAGGGACGGCAGCACAGTAACAAGTTCTTTACCATCTGGTATGGTGTTTACTGCTCATCCGAGAAGACTCTTACCTGGTCCGGAGGCGGGCATCACGCTTCGCTACTCTTCGCACCAGAGGCGCCGCCTTCGGTCTCTCTTCCCTCGACCGGTCCGATGATGGGAATTCTGCGCGGCGCGAACTTCCCGGTTAAGTCTTGCCTCATCCCGCCCGGCGCGCGCTTGCTCATCTTTAGCGACGGCGTCTTCGAAATCTGGCGTGACCACGAGGCGGCGTGGGATTGGCCCGCATGCGTGAGCTATCTTGCGACCTTGAGCCAGGATGCAGAAACCGTGATGGATAAACTCATCGAGCACGTGCGACTCCTCCGCGGTTCGCAGCAACTCGACGATGATTTCTCGATCATCGAAGCCCGCTTCGACGCTCATTGAACGCCGCCAGACGGGCGTAGCTCGTAAGCCTAAGGTCCCATAGTCAGCGCCCTTGTTTATCCCAAGAATCTCTCCATCAAAATATGAAACTAACCGTCCGCAATCTCTTCCTTTCGGCGATCGCGATGAGCAGCTGCGCCCTGGCCGCCGATCCCACTGCTCCTTCCGTCCCTCCTGATGAGGCTCTCGGTCGTCTCAAGGCCGGCAACGAGCGGTTCGCCGACAGCAAAGTAAGCGAAGGCAAGCCGGTCGCAGCGAAGCGCGCGGAAACCGCAAAGGGGCAGCATCCGTTTGCCATCGTCGTCGCCTGCGCTGATTCGCGCACCGCGCCTGAGATCGTTTTCGACCAGAACATCGGCGATCTCTTTGTCGTCCGCACCGCGGGCAATCTGGTCGACGATTATGCCTTGGGCAGTATCGAGTATGCCGTAGAACATCTCGGCACTCGACTCATTGTGGTCCTCGGGCACGAGCGCTGTGGCGCGGTGACGGCCGCGCTTGCTGGCGGCACCGCTCCCGGCCACATCAATTCGTTAGTGCGCGATATTCAACCCGCTGTCGCCGCGAGCAAAGGAAAAGAGGGCGACGCGCTCGCCAACGCCATTCACGAAAATGACGCCGAGGTCGCGGCCAAGATCCAAAAGCAGGCCCAGCTCGGTGAAGTCGCCTCTCAGGTTCGAATCGTGGAGGGCTATTACAATCTCGACACCGGCAAGGTCGAGTGGGCGGCAAAGTAGATCGGATTGCCCGCGTTTTTCTCATATGACTTTAGTCCAATAGGCGAATCCGCCATCCAACGTTCATCGTGTTTCATGGTTGACGGGGACAATGGAGTCGTACTCAATCGCCGTTTTCCTTTCCCATTCGTGATCGTGAAACCGCTGACATCGAAATCTAAACTCACCATGCATCCTGACATTCGTCGCCGACGCGGGCTACGCACCTGCCTCCTGCTTTCCGTGCTTGCCGTTCTGCTTCATCCCGCGAGCGCGCATGCTTCATTATTCCACGGTGAAACGCTGGACTCCATCGCCAATGGCGGTACGGTCGTAATTGGCGATGACACCAAGGCGCAACCGCGCTTCGCTGCTCGATGTGCAGGGTAACCAGGCGCTGATCATTCACGCCGCGATGTTCATGCAGCTTCTCGCGGCCCAGCAATCCGGTAACCAACAGCTCGCGAACTTCTATGCCGGGCGTTTTCCACCCGACGTGAAGAAAGCCTATGACGCATGGCTCGCGCAGAAGCCATTCGAGAATCCCGCCGCCGACCCGCACCCATTCGTGCCGAAACTTTACCAGGTCCGCGGCACGGCGGAGGCGGCCGCGGCGCGGACGGACGCCGCGGCGCGAGTCGCCGAGGCGCGCGAAGCGGGAAATCGCTCCGGCCAGTATCTCGGGAACACCGTGCTCTTCGCCACCGTCCTCTTCTTTGCCGGCACGGCGGGAAGATTTGAACAGCCACGCGTGCGGCTTTCCGCCGCGATCTTCGCCGTCGCGGTGTTCACTTTTGCCGTCATCCGAATGTTCCTGTTGCCTGCAGCCTAACGATCGCTCCTTCGTAACTCCAAACGCCAACTAAAACTATGAGTGCCAATCTTGAACAACATCCTAATCGCCTTCTCCTCCTGCGCGTCGGCGGCGAGCTGAAAAAATCCGAACTCGATGCCGTGCAATCCGAGTTCGTGGAAAAAATCGCCGGTGCCGGAACCGTCCAGCTTCTCGTGCTGCTGGAAAACTTCACCGGTTGGGAACGTGGTGAGCAGTGGGGCGACACGGACTTCTTCTTCAGCCACCGCAACGACTTTGAGAAGATCGCTGTCGTCGGCGCTCCGCGCTGGGAAGCGCAGGTGCTGGCGTTCACCGGCGCGGGTCTGCGCAAGGGGCCGGTGAAATTTTTTCCTGAGGAGGGCGAGTCCGAGGCGCGCGCCTGGCTGGCGGAGTGAGCGACGAGCGAGTAGGACCTTCGTCCAATATGCGCAGCGAAGACTTTCTGCGAACCGATTGGAGAACGCGCCACGACGCCCTCACTCGACGAGAGGTCCCCGGGACAACTCTCTCGGGCAGAGGGCGCGCGTCGCCACATACCGTCGCAATCAACTCCACTAACCACTGGCTGCATTCATGCCATGAATCGCTTTCGGAACTGGAAAACGTCTGCCCCACTGATACCTCTAACGAAAAGAAGGACCAAAAAAATGACCACACAAGACAAGTGCTGCACGATTGTCCCTTACTTTAGGGTGCCGCCGGATAAACTGGCCGACCTAAGAGCCCTTTCTGAGCAATGTGTCGAACAGACGCGTGGAGAAGCGAAATGTCTTTACTACGGCTTTAGCTTTTCTGGCGACGAAGTGCATTGCCGGGAAGGCTATGCCGACGCCGAGGGCGTCCTGGCGCACCTCGAGAACATCGGTCCCTTGCTCGAACAAGTGCTTCAGATTGCTCAGCTCACGCGCCTGGAGGTTCACGGCCCGGAGGAAGAACTGGCCAGGCTTCGGGAACCAATGGCCAAACTGAATCCCCAGTTCTTTACTCTCGAATGCGGCTTTCGTCGTTAGGCGTATTCTTGTGAAGGCAAATGGACGGTATAACAGAGGAAACTGGACGCGCAGAAGCGCGTCCCTCCGGAGGGACATGCTTCTGCATGTCCATGATGAACCGAGGCATTCCTGAATTACAACTTGACGTTTCATTATGCTAGTCCGCTGAATCTCCCACATGGGGCGCGCGCCTCTCTTTCGTAAGCTGACCCAGACGGTGCGGCGGGCGCATTGGCTGAATCAGAATCCGCAACACCACACGCTTTTCTTTGAAGCGAAGGAAGCTGCGTCTCCTGTCGCCATTTCGTACGCTTGCTCAGCGTTGCCAGGCTGGCGACGGCTGCCGAGGTTGCGCTCCCCGGTTGCGGCGCGGCGAGCTGAGTTCCTCACTGCGAGTTGGCCGCGGCGACGCTGTGGCGATCATTGGCGCGGGAACGGCCGGAGTCACCGCCGGCTATCGCCTGCGCAAGGCGGGTGTTCCTTGTGAGATCTTCGAAGCTCGCGCGTGTCGCAAGAGTCGAGCGGAATTGTAGCGGCGCTCTGTGAGCGCGGTGCAGAGCTTCGGGACGGGGCGTCCCTCGACGGTCGCAGACCGCCGCCACAGGAGCTTTGCACCCGGTTCCAGAAATCTACGCTGGCTCCCGGAAGAGGTTCGACCGTCAGAATCGCGCCCCCGCCCCGCGGTCTTGACTAAAAAGATTCCTATTGACGCCGGTCTGGAATCCGGTCTCGATGGACCCCTATGAAAACAAAAGCAGTCGTAGTTACCCTGGCGCTGTGTTTTATGGCCGGCGCCACGTGCTTCGCCAGCCCACAGATGGGCACCTGGAAGTTAAACCAAGCGAAATCAAAACTCGCTAAAGGCATGGACAAGAACCACACCGTCATCTATGCGCCGGCTGGCCGAAGCGTCAAAGTCACGGTGGATGGCATCGACGCAAAAGGTAAGCCCACGCATAGCGAGTGGACGGGTAAGTTCGACGAAAAGGACTATCCCGTGACAGGCGACCCGACCTCCGACACGCGGTCCTACAAGAAGATTGATGACCGCACCCTGGAACTCACGACCAAGAAAGGTGGAAAAGTGACGGCGACCGGCCGGATCGTTGTATCTGCTGATGGGAAATCCCGCACGATCACGATCAGCGGAACCACGGCAAAAGGCAAAACGTTCACCAGCGTCGGCGCCTACGACAAAGAATAACAAGCCAGACATCCCGCTCGGAGCCGAGCCTTCGGTGCCCTCCTGATCACGAGCGATCGGGAGGGCGTTTATCGCTTCGATTGAAAGTCTGTGACGAAGGCGGCGATGGAAGTTTGCTTATTTAGCGGCTAACCTGGAGCGGTGATCGAGCAGAGGGACATTGCCGTGTGGGCGGCATCCGCGCTCCTGGCGATCGGGCTGGGCTGGAGCCGTTATGCCAAAGCGAAGAGTCGCAACGATCTCCTGCGACAGCTCGCCGCGATGGACCCGGAAGTGCGCAAGAAGATGCTGAGCCGCTATCACCCGAAGCTGGCCATGGAACTGCGCCAGGAGTTGCTCGAGCGCTTTCGGATCATGTGCTGATCGGATTCGGGGCGACGGCGCGATATCGCCGCCGTCCTTTCCGGCCCATCGAGCCGCCGCGCCCGCGCAATGTGTATTTGCCATCGTCCGCGATGGTAACAGAACCGTTACGGAACGGTCGTTGCCGCAACCACCCGCTCACGGTGAGATATCGAAGCCAGATTGATGGCAGGATTCTCACGCTTGGTCATGTCGCGCACGGTTTACAACCTCGATGGGCTATTTCAGCTCGGCGATCGCCGGAGCGTGGGGCGTCTGCCGCACCAGGGCTCGCGAAAAAGAAAACCGCCGTCTGGAACGAAAGCGGCGCTTACGCCCGCAATGCCACCGGCTTCCGAAGGGGAACACAGACCGATGCGAACGGGACTTCTGCTGGCCGCTCTCCGAGTGTGGGAGCTGAAGCACGGTATTCACGACTGCTTTTGAAACTTTCCCGCTCCTCAAGAACGGCCGGCGCGGGTGTAAGGCGAAGGTCGTCCCTCCACCAGTCAGATCGAAATTTCGCTTTTGCTTGCTGGCGGCGGCGGAATCGCAGTTAATCGCAACGCATGCCGCCGGACGAACCGAAATTGCCGCCCGACCCGACTCCGATCGTCGGCGCGGCGACTGATATCTCGCCGCTGACACACGCGGGATCCAAACCAGCACACGAACGGACCGCCGCGGAGGAAGCCGGCACGATCGATTGGGAAGGAATCGCGGCCAGCGCGCGCTTTAAGGCGCTGCTGCGCGCGAAACGGCGCTTCATCATCCCGGCGATGATCGTTTTCATCGTTTATTATTTTGCGCTCCCGGTGCTGGTGGGATACGCGCGACCGTTGATGGAGAAGCGCGTCCTCGGCGCGGTCAACCTCGCTTATCTTTTCGCGCTCTCGCAGTTTTTCATGGCCTGGATCATCGCCGCGCTCTACGTCCGCGCGGCGAATCGCTTCGATCGCCAGGCGCGCGAAATCATCGCGAAGGAGTCCTCCGCCCGATGACTTTTCCTCGTGCTCATGCTCGTGATCGTAATCGTAATCGATCCGGGAATTCTTCGAGCACGATTACGATTAGGATTAGGATTAGGAGGAAAGCATGACGCCGGCGCTGGGGATGTTCCTGCTCTTCGTGTTGATCACGCTGGTGATCACCTGGTGGGCGGCGCGCAAATCGCAGAGCGCGGCGGCATTCTTCACCGCCAGTCGACGCATCACCGGCTGGCAAAACGGCATCGCGGTGGCGGGCGATTACATGAGCGCTGCCTCCTTTCTCGGGATCGCGGGCTTGATCGCGTTTTACGGCTACGACGGTTTCATGTTCTCAGTCGGCTGGCTGGTTGCCTACCTCACGGTGTTGCTGGTGGTCGCGGAACCGCTCCGGAACGCGGGCAAGTACACGATGGCGGACGTGCTCGCCTACCGACTGAATCCGCGGCCGGTCCGCGCCATGGCGGCGCTGAGCACGATCACGGTCAGCACCTTTTACATGATCGCACAGATGGTCGGCGCGGGGGCGCTCGTCGCACTGTTGTTAGGCAGTTCCCATGTCAGCTACCAGGCCGCGGTCATCGGCGTGGGCGTACTCATGATTATCTACGTCGTCTTCGGCGGAATGCTCGCGACCACCTGGGTGCAGATAATCAAGGCGATCCTGCTCATGGCCGGCACGATCCTTCTCAGCCTGCTCGTGCTCTCGCATTTTGGCTGGAGCCTGACGAACTTTTTCAACGCCGTGACTCATGTGACCTATCACGACAAGGGTGAGCTGGTGACGAAGAATTTCCTCGATCCCGGGCTGCGCTACACGGCGGCCAACCATGGCGCGCTCGACCTCGTCTCGTTAGGGATGGCGCTCGTCTTCGGCACCGCCGGTTTGCCGCACATCCTGGTTCGTTTTTACACCGTCCCGGACGCGAAGACGGCGCGGGTCAGCGTCGTCTGGGCGATGGTGCTGATCGGGAGTTTCTACATCATGACAACGTTTCTCGGCTTCGGCGCCGCGACCATCGTGGGGCGCGATTTTATTGCCGGACACGGCGGGAATAACATGAGCGCACCGCTCCTCGCCCAGGCCTTGGCGGGCGATATCTTCTTCGCTTTCATCGCCGCGATCGCTTTTGCCACCATCCTCGCGGTGGTCGCGGGCCTGACGATCAGCGCATCGACTTCCTTCGCGCACGATTTTTACACCGCGGTCATTCACAAGGGCACGGAGCGACGTCCGGGCGAGGAAGTGCGCGTCGCACGCATCACCGCCTTTTTCGTTGGCGCGATCGCGATCGGCGTCGCCATCTTGTTGGGCAAGGACGCCAATGTCGCGTTTCTCGTTGCCCTCGCCTTCGCGGTCGCGGCCTCGGCCAATCTGCCGGTCATCGTGCTCTCCCTTTTCTGGAAACGTTTCAACACCACCGGCGCGGTCGCCGGGCTGGCGACGGGGTTGCTGGCGTCGTTACTCCTGATCGCGCTCAGCCCGAGCATCATGAAAGTCGATCCGCCGACGGTGGTGGGCGCGGCGCGCCATCTCATTCAGCGTCCGCCGATCTTCCCGCTCGAAAATCCCGGGCATTCTCAGCATTCCGCTCGGATTTCTGGGCGCTATTTTGGGGACTCTCCTGCGCCGTGAACCAGAAGCGGAGTCGCGTTTTGCCGAATTGATCGTGCGCGCAAACACCGGTCTCGGCGCCGAGCAGGCGACGCTCGAATAGGTACCAAACGGCCTAACGATTCGTTTGCGGAGCTTCTGGGTAGCGCACGCGTCCCGCCGCGACGAACTTTGCAAGGGAGGCATCCTTTTCCCAGCCGATTCGCGAGCGAAAAGTTCGCGAACCCGAGACGCGTGCGCTACCCGATCGCAGACGTGCCTAACCAGTGGTCAGAGCTTGCCGTCGCTTTCTCCCACTCCGCCGTTAGCTTTTCCAACTCGCCGGTCACGGCGGCCAGCTCGCGATTGATCGCGACCGCGCGCCCGCCCGCTTCATAGGCCGCGGGATCTTCCAACTCGGCGACCAACTCTTTTTGCTGACCTTCGAGAGTGGCAATATGCATTTCCAATTCGCGCACACGTTGCTCGCGTTCGCGGCGCGCTTTCGCCTCGGCCTTGCGCGCTTCCGCTTCAGCGCCGTTTCTGCTCTCGCTGCTCGCGCATTCCGGGCTTGCTGTTGTAGCCGGGGGCGTTGACCCCGGTCCCGTCGGCCTCCGCGCGGCCGGCTACAACGTGCCGATTCGTTAGGCCAGCGCCCGCGGTCAAAGCGGCACGCTCCGAGGTGGCCTTCGATTTATCGAGGTAATATTGGTAATCGCCCGCGTAAGGCGTGAGCTCGCCCGCGTTGATATGCAGGACAGTGCTCGCGATCGCGCGGATGAAATGCACGTCGTGGCTGATGAAGATGAGCGTGCCCTTCGTACTGCGCGAGCGCGCCGATCAAAGCGTCGATCGAACCGACATCGAGATGCGTCGTCGGCTCGTCCATGAGAAGAAGATTCGGCGGGTCGAGCAGCAGCTTGACGAGCGCGAGGCGCGATTTCTCGCCACCGCTCAGGATGCCGACTGTCTTGAAGACATCGTCGCCCCGGAAAAGAAATGAGCCGAGGACGGTACGGGCAGTTTGTTCCGAGACCGGGTCGGGCGAGTCGAGCACGCGTCTCGAGGACCGTTTGCCTGACATTCAGCGTCTCGACGCGGTGCTGCGAAAAATAACCGACCCGCACATTGTGCCCGAGCTCGCGTTCGCCACCTTGCACCGGCATGACTTCGGCGAGCAGCTTGAGCAGAGTCGATTTACCAGCGCCGTTCGGGCCGACGAGGACGGTGCGTTGACCGCGTTCGGCTTCGAAATTCAAAGTTCTGATAAACGACGAGTTCGCCGTAGGCGTGTTCCACATTCTTGAGCGAGATCGCGCGCAGCCCGCTTCGCGGCGGCTGCGGAAAGCGGAACTTGATCGTCTTCGCCTGCGCGGTCGGCGCGGCGATCTTCTCCATGCGATCGATCTGCTTGAGCTTGCTCTGCGCCTGCGACGCCTTGCTCGCCTTGGCGCGAAAGCGATCGGCGAACTGCTGGAGCGACGCGATCTCCTTCTGCTGATTTTTGTAGGCGGCGAGCTGCTGTTCTTCGCGCGCGGCTTTCTGTTCGACGTAGCTGTCCCAGTTGCCGCGGTATCGGAGCAGCTTCGCCTGCGCGATCTCGACGATGCTGCCGACGAGCGCGTTCAGGAACTCGCGATCGTGCGAGATCATGAGGATCGCGCCCGGATAGTTCTTCAAGTATTCCTGGAACCAGACTAGCGACTCGAGGTCGAGGTGGTTGGTCGGCTCGTCGAGCAGGAGGAGATCCGGCTCCATCACCAGAAGCCGTGCGAGATGCGCGCGCATGATCCAGCCGCCGCTCAAGGCGCGCGCCGGCCGCGCGAAATCGCTCTCGCGAAAAGCGAGGCCCGCGAGAATGCGCTTGGCCTTCGGCTCGATTTCCCAGTCGTGCTCATCCTCCAACTGCTGATGCGATTTGCCGCAGGCCAGCTCGAGAACCGATTCGTCGCCGGCGGCGGCCGTTTCCTGCGGCAGATAGCCGAGGGTTGCGATTCTTCTCGATCGAGACCTCGCCGGAATCGGGCGATGCCTCATCGAGGATGAGCGAAAAGAGCGTCGATTTGCCAGCCCCGTTGGGCCCGACCAGTCCGATGCGGTCGCCACGGTTCACCTGGAGCGAGACGTCCTCGAAGAGGACGCGCCCGGCGAAAGATTTGCTGACTTGTGAAACGGTGAGCATCGCGTGAACGCCCACTGTTCCTGCGATGAGCAGGATCGCAAGTCCTCCACAATTGCAGCCCGGTCACCGGCTACGACCTGGGGGCTTGGATAACCCTATCTTTTCGACAACTGCCTGGCCGATGCCTGATCCAAAGGATCGCAGGGCAAATGGATTATTTGCCAGTGGCCGTCGCGCTTGATCCAAACCTCGGTGCAAAGGTTCTTATCTTCGGGGGGCTTATTCTCTTGATCGGATTGTTTGTTCCAACTGAGCCCAAAGAACACCGAAATGACCAGAAGCGATCCAAGGAAAGTGAGTTTCACAGAGGAAGCTCCCTTCCTCGAAGATGGCTTATGGGTTGGTCACAACCTGGGCCAGGAATCCGTGGAACAGACCGGACCCATCGTCATATCGTCCGCAAATGAGCCCGTCGTTGTTGATTCCAGCAAAAGAAGTGAAGACCGCGCCCGGATAATCGAAAACCACGAACTGGCCGGTCGCCAATCTGTAAAGGAAGCCGCGCCCAGATCCTTTTTGAAAAAATCTCCCCACGACCAAACCTTTGTCATTGATCCCGAAGGGCAATGTCTGCCGGGAGCCGGGAGGATCGAAAGGGGCGTAGACTGTGCCGTCCGAATCCTGCCACCAACCGTGAATGGTGCCGCGCAATTGATAGCCACCCGTGATTTGTCGCGAACGATTGATCCCGTAGGCGAAGCTATTTCCCCTATCGCCTGGAATGACGATCGTGTTGGTCATTCCCTCGATGTTGGAGAACGCCGCGGCAAATACCGTCTCGCTGGTATAGTTACCGACAAAGTCGCCCGCATCATTCACACCGTCGACGATCGTCTCATTCGCGCCGTCCACATCGAATTCCGTGAAGACGCCGCGATCCAGGAAAAAGCCATGCGCAAATTCATCGCTCCCGATATACCACCCACAAATCAGCCGCCGATCCGTGATTCCCCGCGCCTCGGTGTGACCCGTGGTATCGTTAGGCTCGACAAATGGCGGGCTAAAATCGCCGCTGGCGAAGCGGACAAAGCCGCGGTAGACGCCGCTCGAATCGATCGTAATGCCAGTGATGTCGCCACGGTCATTAATTCCCTGGGGGAGCGTCTGTACCGCCTCACCGGGGTAATCGAAGGTCGTGATGACCTCGATGGAGATCGAGTTGGGCGCTTCCTCTGCGAATGCGCCCAAGGGAACGACGACAAGGATTGCCAGAAGGCTGAAGAGGAGGTGTTTTGTTTTCATAAGGTTTCATCCTTTTCTCCGGAAATTTTTCGGGCACGCTGCAAAAAAATTGCAGGTCTAATGATTTCGCGGGGTCCGTGGGCAGCGATCATCGCTCATGATCTGTCACCCCAACGCGACGCTGATTTGCCGGCGTCCACAACATTGTTCTGATCGTGCGGTTGTGTTGTAGCCGGAACAGCCGACCACGCCGCGGGCCGCGAACAGTTGCCCGCGCCGCTTACGGTCCGGTGACAACTTGCGCGAGAAAGCCGTGGATGAATCCGGAGTCGTCGCTGTAGCGTCCGCAAATGAGCCCGGCGCTGTTGATTCCAGCGAAGGAAGTGAAGATTGTGCCGGGATAATCATAGACAAAGAAGCGCTGGCTCCCCAGTCGGTAGATAAAGGCGTGCCCTAACCCATACTGGCCTTCTCCCCTGCGGGTGAATCTTCCTACGACCCAACCCTGATCATTTAACCCGAAGGGGAGTGTCTGCAGGGAGTGCGGCGGATCAAAGGGAGCGTGGACGGTGCCGTCTGAATCCTGCCAGAAGCCGTGAATGCTGCCATTACTGTAATAGCCACCTGCGATCTGTCGCGAACGATTAATCACGTAAGCAAAGCTATAGCCCTGATCATCTGGAATCGTGATCGCCTTGGTAACTCCCCCAATGTTTGAGAACGCTGCGGCCAACACCGTCTCGCTGGTATAGTTGCCGACAAAGTCGCCCGCCTCGTTCAAGCCGTCGACGATCGTCTCATCCGCGCCCTCCACATCGAATTCCGTGAAGACACCGTGATCCAGGAAGTAACCGTGCGCGAACCCATCGCTGCCGGAATACCAGCCACAACTGAGCCGCCGATTGTTGATGTCTTCCGCGCTGGTGTAGTTGCCGGCATCGTTAGGCTCGACAATTGGACGACTATAGGCGCCGTCGGCGAAGC